>JAAUZC010000015.1 GCA_014804795.1 Lachnospiraceae bacterium
GTTGATCTTGTACTTTCTTGGTCTTGCCATAGGAAATCACCGCCGTTTCTTTTATTATATAACAAAACGGTTGTAATTTCCATAATTATTTATTTAAATATCAATATGTCAATTCACTAATATGCGCTTAATCGTCTCAAAATTTTCAATTCCCATGACGTTCTTTAGGAACGGATTTAACAATGGAATAAAGCACAGCCACATAAGAAAAGTCACTACGATGACAAGATTATAATACTTCATTTTTACTGTGCTTAATTCATCTTTACAATCTTTTTTAATAATTTCTGCCAGTGCTGAGATTGGAATCAACATCAATCCCCATATAATATTATTTGCCGTCCAATAATTTCCCTGTTCTGCTACTGCATTAACCATTTTACATACTATGGCAGAATAGATAATATTATCTAACAATATCTGAGCCCCACTGAATAAACCGATAAACAGATACTCTTTTAAAAACAATCTGTCAAATTTAAAAGAAATCACTATCCATTTTTCTCTGAGTATGACGATCATGCATAACACAACACATACGGAACTTACTGCAATGTTGGAATACGCAACGCCGTTCACTCCAAACTTCGGAATCAAAAACAGATCACCAATCACTGTAAATATTGTCTTCAAAACAACCATTGCATATATGTATAACGGTTTTTCCAAAACAACAAACAACACATTTGCAAAACAGACAGCATTCGCTATAACAAATCCTATTGTTTCCAGCCTGAGATATCCTGTCACCTCACGAATATGGTCAAAAACCATTGTTGATACAATATAGCTGCAATATATATAAATGATAGCTGAAAATAATATGTAGATCACATTGACGGCTAAAAATGACTGAAAGACCCGTTCTTTAAATTTTCCTGTGTCATTCATACATTTATTGAGCAGCGCATACAATGGAACGATCAGAAATGCCTGCACCGTCTCATTGATCAGATCAAACCATTCAATATGGCCCGCGATATTTAATCCGTCTGTGGAAGGACTGCTCACAATCAGGTTTGTCCTCACAAGTGTATAGATAAACGGAATAAAAGCAAGCAACATCAGACTGCAAAACAGATTAACCGGAAATTTTTCAGTTTTCTTATTTATTCCTATCATAAAATCCCCCCAGGCAATCACTATCCTCCACGCCTTTCTTCCTTACGCCACCGCATTCGCATTGATCTGCTCAATTACCTTCCTGATGCCCATCCAGACATTCAGATCTGTAAATATCTCGGCCACACTTCCCCTATCCGTAAAAGGCGCTTCCTGTAACACTGACAAGTCTTTCATTAAACCATTATGTACCATATATTGTCATTATAACACAAATGACTAAATTATAGCTCATCCTGTCCACAAAAAGAAGGAATCAGGAATTATTGTTTATCCAGCTTCACCGGTCCCCCGATGACCTCCCTGCACACGTATAAAGTCATATCCGCCCTCGTGCACAGCGTCCATTTCACGAGACGGATACAGGAATGTTCAATTTCCAGGCAGGTGATACAATACGGATGGACACAGCTTCCGCTGTTATAATAGTACGGATCCTCTTCCGAAAGGGCAGGTCGGTGGGTATGCCCTGTAATGAGGATATGCTGCTGCCTTTTTGCCCATTGCTCAAGCCGTTCTTCCGCTTTGTGCTTCCGCGTATAATTTTTAGCCGCGCTGGTAGGATCGAGGACACCGAAATGCTCCAGAGGTTTCCACAGGTAACGGACAAGGAAACGGGATAAACGCCACAGAGTGGAATTGAATAGATCGCTCTGATGCCCGTGAGTAAGGTAGATATCCATGGAGAAACCGGTTTCCAGAATGATGCCGGAGTAAAAAGGAATATGAGGGAGGGAAAACTTCTGCTCCAGATCAGGATGGGCTTCCGGGGCCAGGCAGCAATGACTGCAGTGCTTTCTGGTATAGCGGCTGTCCTTCTTTATCATATCGTGGTTTCCGTAAAGCATATACAAGCGGTTCTGTTCATGAAAACGGGAGAGGAGAAGAAATACGTTGCTATGGGTTTCGATGATCTGTTTCATACTGCGGTTTTCCCACAGTTCATCTCCATCCCCCAGCTCGATGTAGGTGTAACCCGCTCTGTAATAATGCTGCAATGCGGCAAAGTACAGGTTTTGATTTTTTAAGAAATTATCATTGGAATTTCCAGTGCCTCTGTGGCAGTCGCTGATCAGTATATACTTGGAATGATCGTTAAGGGGGAGCCTTAAGGCTCCCTCAAAAGATCGGGAAAGGCGGGAAGAACAGCTCATTTTCTTCCCCCTTTCTTTTTGTATCTTCTGATACGAAGAATTCTCCTGAATACAAAAGGCAGACTATAATACAAATATAAAATTTTATCGGAAGAAAGGCAAAACGGTCTGGTAATAAACAAATACATTTTGCACAGAAAATGGTTGATTCCCTGTACCAGACGTATTCTCAGACGACGCAGACAGTTGTCTTTGGTAAAAGCTTTTGTAAAGCAAAAAGTAACAGAGTTATGGCAGAGACATATGTCATTCCGGCAGCAGCCGGTATTTACCAGGGCTTTTGCAAAAGCTTCGGCCATAGCATTGTCCGGGAAGGTAATGCCTGCATACATATACAGATCGGCCGGATTGGAAAAACGCCCGACGGAAAATGCGGTCAGCCACCAGTGTTTTTCACGGACATCCGCAATTTCCATACCGTTCCGGAAAAGATTGAAGGAAAGCCCGACCATGTCGTCATCCTCTGCGCACTGAAAGAGTGTATGGCTCCATTCCTGTTCCGGGATAATAC
The DNA here is from genome assembly GCA_014804795.1 of Lachnospiraceae bacterium. Lineage (GTDB taxonomy): Bacteria > Bacillota > Clostridia > Lachnospirales > Lachnospiraceae > 1XD8-76. The sequence continues at coordinate 2,788 of JAAUZC010000015.1, forward strand.
GATCGGCATAGTATATGCCGATTTCACCGCCGGTGTTAATGCCATACTGCCCTTTCCAGAATTCAATGAGCCAGGTCCGCCCATTATAATTGAAATAAACAGGCAGGCAGTCTAAAACCATATGGACAGCCAGGGCGCTCCTATCATAGAAAGAACAGTAACCAAAATTCCGCTGCATGGCATCAATGCGTGAAGTAAATATATCCTGTGCGGCTATATAGCGAAAGCCGAAAGGCTCCAACAGTTCATCCAGAAGATGGCACTTCTGCTTTGCGGACATACAGCAAATTTTTTCGATCACTTTTTTTCTGCGCCAAAAACTCAGACACAAAAAGAAAAGAAGTATCAGAAGGACAATACCGGAAAAGAAATACATTCCTGTTTCCTTTCATCATTATTTTGTAATATTTTATGATAAAATGTCGAAACAGGTGCATTGTTTCCGGGTGAAAATGAAATGAAAAAAGAGAATCCCACAAAGATTCAGTGCTTTAAAAAATCCTGAATTTCATGAGATTCTCTCTTTTTATCTCTATTTTCTATGTTTCCGATAAATCTTATTTCACAGCTTCCGCCGCATCAGCCACACTTAGTGTGTCACAAAGAACATGATCGCAAATAGAATACCGATCACCCATGTACCAACTTTGATCTCTTTTGCTTTGCCGGAGAACAGGCTGATAAAGATATGAGCAATCACGCCAAATGCGATACCATAGGAAATATTGTAAGTCATCGGCATCATTGCTACCGTTAAAAATGCCGGAACAGCCTTGTCCGCATTCAGCCAGTCAATATTTCTGACACAGTTCATCATCAGAACGCCTACATAAATAAGCGCTGCCGCTGTTGCACAGCCGGGAATCAACGCTGCAATCGGGCTTAAGAACATTGCAATAAAGAACAGTGCGCCTGTCACCATGGAAGAAAGACCGGTTCTGCCGCCCTCTGCAACGCCTGCGGAAGATTCCACAAACGTTGTAACAGTGGAAGTACCGCATACTGCGCCACAGGTCGTTGCAACAGCATCCGCCAACATAGCCTTGTCCATATTGGGCACCTTGCCGTCCTTTGTCAGAAGATCGCCTCTTGCGCATGCACCGTATAACGTTCCCAGTGTATCAAACATATCTACCAGACAGAAAGCAAGCGCTGTCGTAATGATCAGAACTACCAGCTCTGTGGAAGAATGTGTTGCCAGATATTCGGAAAAATCAAATCCCTGCGTAAACACTTTACCAAATGCCTGAGAACCGAAATCTGCAAAAGCAGTAAACGGATTAAAGCTCAGAGACTGCACAAAACCGTCATAAAAGCCCGGAACTGTAAAGCCCAGAATATAATAAGCTACTGCACCGCCCACAATACCAAGTAACACGGAACCTTTTACACCTTTTTTCGACATAACCGCAATCGCGATCACACTGCCGATCGTTACAAGAATAGGCATTACGGAACTCCATGTAGCAGTGCCGGAAAATACATTCAGGGAAACCAGATTGACACAGGTTGATGCATCGTTCACAACGATACCTGCATTCTGCAGACCGATAAACGCAATAAACAGACCGATACCGGCAGGAATAGCCACTCTTACGTGATCCGGGATTGCCTCAAAGATCTTCTCCCGAAGGCCTGTCACAGTCAAAATAATAAACACGATACCGTCCACTAACACAAGCACCAGTGCATTGGCATAGCTTAAACCGAAACCAAAGCATACGGTATATACAAAAAATGCATTCAGACCCATACCGGAAGCCTGCGCAAGCGGCAGATTGGCAAGTACACCGATCAGGATCGTACCGATCACAGCGGAAATAGCTGTCGCGATATAAATCGCATTGTAGGACACAGTACCCAGATCAGAAAACATGCCGGCATTTACCATGAGGATGTATGCCATTGCCATAAATGTTGTCAGCCCCGCAAGCACCTCGGTTCTGACGGTGGAACCACTTTCTTTCACTTTGAAGAATTTTTCCATACTCTCTTCTTCTCCTCCTTTGGCGTTTCGCCATGTGTGAGGAAAAAGCTTTTTCGAAGTATATCGGTGAAAAGCAATATCTCTTTTGTATCTTTTCTTCCGATAGTCAGATATTTACGGTATCTGGTAGAAACTCCGGATCCCTATTATCCGGATTATATCGAAAAGCCGTTTCCTAAGTTTATGAAATTTTAATAAACACTACGCTCATCAGTATATCATGTGCAAAGTATGTCTACAATCGTCATATTTTACAAAGTTCTGTCAAAAATCAGATGATAATACATATCATTTTCCCATTACTCTCATTTACGATCTTCTGCATTGTCTCCTGCAATTTCAGCTGGCATTCATCTCCCATCATACCGATCTTTCCGTGTATCCCGTCCTGCACAAGCTGTTCTACGGTCTTTCCGAAAATATTCGTCTCCCAGATTCCTTCGTCTCCCTGCTCCGCCTCCTTTATGTATTCGATCAGATCTTTCGCCTGCTCCTCCGTGCCGACAATCGGCGCGATCTCCGTTTCGATATTTGCTCTGATCATATGGATGGAGGGACTTTCCGCTTTAATCTTTACACCGTACTTATTGCCATGCCGTATGATCTCCGGCTCTTCCAGGGAAATTTCTCCTCTTTCCGGTGCCACTACACCGTAGCCTTTTCTTCTCACCTGTTCAAGCGCCTCTTCCACTTTCACATATTCCTGCTTCATAATCGCAAATTCCCGCAGGATCTGCATAAGCTGGAACTCATTTTCCACTTTCTGCCCCATCATATCGCTGAGCAATTCATAATAATAACTTTCGTCCACTTCCAGAACAATGCGGATCGTGCCGTCCGCCAGTGATATCTGCTCAATTTTTGCCGCGTTAATATAGGGACAATCCATTACCAGGTCCTGTTTGATAAACTGATGCATCGTGCTGACTGTTTTCATCAGCTCCCGCACTGTTTCAATCAACGCCTGTTTCATCTCATGGTCGCCGGACAGCATTTCCACCCACTTCGGCATATAAAATTCCACCTGGGATACGGGAAATTCATAAAGCGCCTCCTGCAAAATCTGCTGTACATCACTTTGTTTCATCTGCTCACAGTTCACCGGCAGTACCGCCACATGATACTTTTCCTCCAGCTCCTTTGCCGTCTGCTTTGTATCCTCGCTGTAAGGCTTTGCAGAATTCAAAATGATCAGGAAAGGCTTGCCCATTTCCTTTAACTCTTTCGCCGTCCGCTCCTCAGCCTCTATAAAATCATTTCTTTTAAACTCCCCGAAACTGCCGTCCGAGAAAATCGCGATCCCTATTGTAGAATGATCTTTTATCACTTTCTCGGTGCCCACTTCCGCCGCTTTCGTAAACGGGATTTCTTCTTCAAACCATGGGGTTTTCACCATACGTTCCGCATCTTCCTCCAACGCCCCCGCTGCCCCGGGAATCATAAAACCGACACAGTCTACGAGACGCACTTTCATATTGATGCCATCCTGTAAACTGATATCCGCCGCTTCTTTCGGAATAAATTTCGGCTCTGTCGTAGTGATCGTCCGTCCGATGCCGCTCTGGGGCATTTCGTCAAGCGCCCTTAATTTCTCATGTTCATTCTCCATATAAGGCAGCACCAGAAGATCCATAAACCTTTTGATGAATGTGGACTTGCCCGTTCTGACAGGTCCTACTACCCCCAGATAAATTTCTCCGTCCGTCCGAAATTTAATATCACGATATAGATTAAATTCTTTCTCTTCTCCTACTGCTGCCCCTGTTATGTCTGCGGTATTCAAATGTTCCATAAAAAATCCCCTCCATCCACTGTTATAACATTGCGTTATCTTGTAACAGTTTATGAAAGGGATAGTGCCTGTATGACTTTAAAATTCGTAAGTTTTGCCTTCTTCTTTCAGTACCATCAGATTTTTCACCTGCGGTCTTGCGGTTAAATATTCTTCAATGATTTCCGGCTGCTTCCAGAAATGCATCGGAAACACAATTTCCGCTTTTGCCATTTCCAGAAAGAGATCCATTCCGCCAAAGGCAAAATGCTCCAGTCTCGGATCAAGCGGTACGAACGCCGCATCAAAATGCTGTCCTTTGATGAGCTCCATCTCCCGCCTGTAATTTGCCTCCATATTATTATTAAATGCCTTTGTCTCGCCTTCCCATTTCCAGAGATTCAGATCTCCCGCATGGTAAAAACGATAGACTTTTCCATCTTCTTTCACTTCCACAACAAAAGCAACCCCTGCATCCGTAGACCGCAACGTTTTCACTGTCACCTTATCTCCACAGAGAGAATATGTCTCATGAGCTCTTACAAAAAGCAGTCCGGTTTCCTTCTTCACAAGTTCCTCCGCCTGCTTTCTGTTGATATCTTTGGACAGTACATAAGTGGTAAATAATCCCTTGGTTTTCCACTGTTCATCACCCGCAATCTGTCCATTCTGCAGCGCAAAAATCTCTTTATTGTAATGGTCTTTATGACTATGGCTGACAAATACAGTCAGATTTTTTTCCGGTAAAAACACGGGCAGCTTCCCGATGTAATAGTCAAAGAGCAGATAATGTTCTTTTGTCACCACCAGAAAGCCGCTGTGTCCCAAATAGGTTATTTTCATTTAGTTTTCCTTTGTCAGACTGCCTTTTTTCGCTCTTGTTTTGCTGTAAGCGAACAGTAACAGAGTGCCGATCACGCCTGCGGAAATAGCATTCCATAATGTTGCCGTCAGCCCTTGCACAAATACCAGATTAGCAGGCTCCGCATAGATCACAATATCCAGAACGGGTGCAACAATGATCCACGCTACAGCGTTGGCAACGATCTGATATACATTGAACAGTAAAATGTCCTTGATACCGAATACGCCTTCCTCCACTTTCAGCTTCGGATATACTAATCCTGCACCGAAACATGATACTCCACTGGCAACAACCCAGCTCCACCAGGCGGAACCGTACTGCACAGAGTCAGACAGAGCATGACCGATAAACGCGATCAACCCCCCCGCTATAGGTCCAAACAGTGCGCCAAAGAAAGCGCCGATGCCGTATGCGGTCTGAATATCCGTCTCGGGAATACCGGTAGGAATCTTCACATACATAAACAGCAGTGTAAATAATGCTGCGCCAAGACCTGTTGCNACAATCGTCTTAGTCTTAAACTCAAACATCTTCTTTTGCATTTTAAATCTCCTCCTTAGTCTGCGGAATGCCCCGCAGCGATCTCATCACGGCCAATCTCATCGTAAGCAGTGAGATTGCCTTTACCAACAAAAGAGTACAAAATATCACTGTATTTGTCAAGGTATTTCATAGTTTTATATGCTGAATTCCACTGTCCACTCCGATCCGTAGCCTATACCGTACTCCTCGCAAAAACTTCCCTGACTGACCGCTAACGCAATCTTCATCAGTTCATTATTATAAACCATCGGCGCACCTTTTTCCGCATATCCGAAGCTCTTATGGAACAGCACTTTTTTATCAAAGACAACCTCCCCGTCATGGCGCACAGTCACCTGCACATCCTGTCCGTAGGAAAATCCGGCTTCCTCAAAAGCCTTTAACGGAATATTCGTCCAGAGATTGCCGAAATTCGGNTCGTTNATCTCAAAAATCCCTTTCACATTTCCTTTGCTCACCACAGGTTCCAGAATTTCATGCTCCACGATCTCATCCACCGGATATTCGGGACCCACGCCCTCAAAATCAATGATGCCGCTGGCAAGCCTTGCCGCTGTATACCCGAACAGGTCACGTCCATGGAAAATGGCAACGCCCTCTGTCCCCTTGCCNCGCAGACGATTGACACTCTCATCGATCTCCCTGACCGCTTCAATCCCGATAAACCGCTTCACATGCGTCAAAGANCCGTTGTCCGGCGTCACCACATANTACCCGTCNACAGTCTTTGCCACACAGGCGCGGCGCTTCGTGCCAACCCCNGGATCCACTACAGAGACATANATNGTCCCCTCCGGCCANAACTGTAAGCTCTGATAAAGTCTGTAGCTGGCGCTCCATGTATCATACTGCGGCAGCTCATGGGTTCCGTCCATGATCTCAAGCTCCCTGTCCACNGTCTTCACCACACCGTACATGGAGCTTACAGCACCCTCCTTATAAGTAAAATCTGTCTGAAAAACTAATATTGGTTTCATAATAATTCCTCTCTTTCCGGTTCCGTATTCATGCTGTTTTTAACAATCTATACAAACGGATTCCAAAACCGCGATCCGTTCACAAAAAACGACAGACAAAGCGACCCTGCCAGAATAGCCGCCCCAAAGGCCAGGGCAACCCAGTCCCCTTTCTTCATCGGCCTTGCCACATACCAGGTTCTCTTTTTATGCTTTCCGAAGCCCCGCAGATCCATCGCNTTACTGATCAGCTCAATCCNGTCAAGNGTNGAAAANATNAACGGAATACANATATTCATTGTATTCTTCACCCGCACTCCCAGCTTCTCTTTCTTNGACAGATCAAGCCCTCTGCTCTGCTGCGCCACNGCNATATCCTGATAATTCCGGATCATATCCGGGAAATACCTGAGCGTTAAAGATAATGCATAAGACGCCTTGTAGCTCACCCCTATCCGGCTTAAGGAAGCCGCGAACTCACTNGGATTCGTAGTTAACAGAAANATCATCCCGAGCGGCACCACCGAAGCGTACTTTGTTGTCTTTGTGATCTGNTATAATAACTGTTCCTTCGTCACAACATAACGATTCGTGAACTGGAAAAGCTCGTGTCTTGTCCCGTAAATTTCCGTGCCGTAAGTCGGACTGAAGACAAATGTCAGAATAAAATTCATCAGCAAAAAAATGACAACATAGATCAACATGATCTTAATCTGCTTAAACTCCAGCCCTGAAGCCTTGAAAATAATTGCCGATACGANCANCACAAACAGAATATATCGGATATCGTAGGAGAACATCACCGAAAAAGTCATAAAAATAAAACAAAACAACTTGGTCAGCCCTGACAGATTAAATATAAAATTATCTCTGTCTATATAGTCAAAAAGCTTTGCTTTCATCCTCTCATGTTCCTCCTCTCGTAATCGATAAACTTCTGCACAAANCCCTGAGCATCCTCAATTCCCACTAACTTCGCCAGCTCATAGAGGGAAGTCACTTTCAGATTCGCCTGCGACGCGATCTCTTCATTGGTCAGAATCTCCACCGCACTGGCATCTCCGATCTTTTTCCCGTCACAGATCACGATGGCATGGGATGTATACTCTAACATCAGATGCATATCATGGGTGATCATCAAAATCGTCACACCGGACTCATTCAAGTTCTTTAAAAACTCCATGATCTCCGTATAATGATGATAATCCTGTCCCGCTGTGGGCTCGTCCAAAATCAATACTTTCGGATTCATGACAAGCATGGCAGCGATCGTCACCCGCTTCTTTTGCCCATAACTGAGAGCCGAGATCGGCCATTTCCTGAAAGGCGCAAGCCCGCAGATCTTTAAAGCCTGCTCCACTCTTTTCTCAATCTCATCCTCAGGTACACCGTTTAGCCTAAGTCCCAGTGACACCTCGTCATAGATCATGGGCTTACAGATCATCTGATTCGGATTCTGCATCACATAGCTGATTATTTTGGAACGCTCTTTGATCGTCTGTCCTTTCAGATCCTCACCACTATACAGAAGCTTTCCGCTGTCCTCATTCACAAACCCGCAGATCACTTTTGCAAGTGTGCTCTTTCCGGCTCCGTTGGTGCCGACGATGCTGACCATCTCACCTTCCTTTATCTCAAAGTTGATATCCTGTAAAATCTTCCGCTTCTTCGTATACTGAAAGTTCAGATGCTCCGCCGCCAGAATAACAGGTTTTCCCTCCTCTTTCGGCTTCTCCGTGAGCTCACTGTTCCACTTTAACACGGCATCCTGTACCGCGGGAATATCCAGCGTGACAAGCCTGCCCGCATGATGCGCTTCCTCCACTTTCACGCCCGCATATTTTAATGCGGTCACATAAAGCGGTTCACGAATACCATATTTTCCGAGAATATCCGCCGCCATCATCTGATCAGGCGTCATATCCGCCACAATGCGTCCCTCATTTACCAGAACAATCCTGTCCACATCCCTATAAAGCACATCCTCCAGGCGGTGTTCAATAATGACTACCGTTTTATGGTACTCTCTCCATACTCTGTCGATCAGATCTATCGCAGTCTTTCCTGTAGTCGGATCCAGATTGGCGAGAGGTTCGTCAAAGAGAAGAATATCCACGTCATCCACCAGCACGCCCGCAAAGGCAACCCTCTGTTTCTGACCGCCGGACAGCTCAAACGGGGAAGATTTTAACAGCTCTCCCATATCCACCATATCTGCCACTCTCTGAACGGTCTCTTTCATCTCACTCTGTTCTCTTAAGTCATTCTCCAGTGCAAAAGCGATATCCTCCCCCACTGTCAGTCCGATGAACTGCCCGTCAGCATCCTGCAGCACTGTTCCTACCCGTTTGGAAAGTTCAAAAATATTCATCTCTTTCGTTTCTGTCCCGCAGATTTTCAAAGATCCTTCCACATTTCCATGATATGAAAAAGGAATCAATCCGTTTAAACAATGCCCTATCGTGCTTTTCCCGCTGCCGCTGGGCCCTACGATCAATACCTTTTCTCCCTCATAAATTTTCAGATCAATGCCGTGCAGTGTGGGCTCCGCCTGACTGAAATACTGGAATGAAAAATTCTCAAACTCAATAACCGGTTTTTTAACGGTCTCTTCCATACGCCCTCTCCCTCTCTTTTGTTCTCTGCTTTTTCTCAGTATCTTAAAAATTTGAAACCTTAAACGCCGCATCAGACAATATACCCTTATACAGCAGCGCATCACGCGAAACTGTATACGAATATGCTGCCGGATACGGCGTTTAAAGTTTTACGGCTTACTTCACAACTCTGACGCGGAATACCCCTTTCACCCCGCGCAGTTTCTCTATCAGTTCATCATCAGGCCTTGTTTCCACATCCAACATCGTATATGCCACTTCGCCGCGGGACTTATTTGTCATATCGGAAATATTGATGCCCGCATCACCCAGAATAGACGTGAATTTTGTGATCATATTGGCAATATTTTTATGGAATACCGCAATACGTCCTGCTTTTGTGCAGAACCCCATATCACAGTTCGGATAATTGACGGAATTGACGATATTGCCGTTTTCCAGATAATTCATCAGTTCTTTTACCGCCATTTTTGCGCAGTTATCCTCGGACTCCTCGGTGGAGGCGCCCAGATGCGGGATTACAATACATCCTTCCTGCCCTGCCGTGATCGTATTCGGGAAATCGGTCACATATTTCCTGATCTTTCCGGAACGGATGCCCTTAAGCACTGCCTTTTCATCCATCAGCACATCCCTTGCAAAATTGAGCAGGATCACACCCCGTTTCATCTTTGCGACAGCATCTTCATTGACCATCCCCCTTGTAGCATCCATAAGAGGCACATGGATCGTAATAATGTCACAGTATTCATAAATATCATCCACATTCAGCACATGATGCACGTCACGGCTCAAATTCCATGCCGCATCCACCGATACATAAGGGTCATATCCGTAAACTTCCATACCCATATGTTTTGCCACATTGGCAACCCGCACGCCGATCGCGCCAAGTCCGATAATACCGAGTTTCTTTCCCTCTAACTCAGTGCCGGCAAATTTCTTTTTCTCCTTCTCGGCTGCTTTTGCAATATCAGCGTTTTCCTTTTCGGACTTTACCCACTCGATACCGCCCACCACATCACGGGAAGCAAGTAACATTCCGGCGATCACCAGTTCTTTTACGCCGTTGGCATTGGCTCCCGGCGTATTGAATACGACAATCCCCTTTTCCGCACATTTATCAAGAGGAATATTGTTGACCCCCGCACCGGCTCTTGCCACCGCCAACAGATTTTCCGGCAGCTCCATCTCGTGCATGGAAGCGCTCCGGACTAAAATGCCGTCCGCTTCGGTAACCTCGCTCGTTTTGGTGTACTCCGGCGTAAACCGCTCTAATCCCACCTTGGCGATAGGATTTAAACAATGATATTTATACATGTTATTTATGCTCCTCCTCAAACTTCTTATTCCAGTTCCGCTTCTGCCCTCCCAGTATCTTGAACGGCAGAGAGATTTCCAGCCGTTTTCACGTCTGCAAATCCTCTGGATACTGTACGGGCAGATGCTGTTTGTTTCCAGTTCTGCATCTGCCCTCCCAGTATCTTAAACGGCAGAGAGATTTCCAGCCGTTTTCACGTCTGTAAATCCTCTGGATACTGTACGGGCAGATGCTGTTTATTTATGCTCCTCCTCAAACTTCTTCATAAACTCTACTAACGCTTCCACGCCTTCCTTCGGCATCGCATTATAGATAGAAGCCCGCATACCGCCCACGCTCCGGTGTCCTTTCAGATTTTCAAATCCAGCTTTCTTTGCCTCCGCCACAAACAGGGCATCAAGCTCTGCATCTCCCGTCACAAAAGGCACATTCATAAGAGAACGGTCCTCTTTTCTCACGGTTCCTTTAAACAACTCACTGCTGTCCAAAAAGTCATAAAGCACTTTCGCCTTTTCCTCATTACGGCGTTTCATCTCGGAAAGGCCGCCCATAGCCTTCAGCCATTTAAATACCTTACCGCAGATATAAATACCATAACAGGGAGGTGTGTTGTAAAGCGAATCATTATCCGCATGAGTCTTAAACTTCATCATGGTCGGTGTACCGGGCAGTACCTCGTCGGAAAGCAGATCCTCTCTGATAATAACGATCTGCACACCTGCAGGCCCTACGTTTTTCTGCACGCCCGCATATAAACAGCCGTATTTTGTCACATCTACCGGCTCGGAAAGGAAACAGGAAGAAACATCCGCCACAAGGATCTTCCCCTTTGTGTTCGGCAGAGTATGGTATTTTGTACCATAGATCGTATTGTTTTCACAGATATAGACATAGTCCAGATCATCCGGAATATCCAGATCGGAGCAGTCCGGTATGTAGGAGAAAGTCTCATCAGCGGAGGACGCAAGTTCAATCGCTTCCCCGTAGATCTTTGCTTCCTGATAAGCCTTTTTTGCCCACTGACCCGTCAGAATATAACCTGCCTTTCTGTTCTTCATCAGATTCATCGGTATGGATGCAAAAATCAGGCTTGCACCGCCCTGTAAAAACAGCACTTTATAATTATCGGGAATGCCCATCAGTTCCCGCAGATCCGCTTCCGCTTCTTTCATGATCTTATCAAACACTTTGGAGCGGTGGCTCATTTCCATAACAGACATGCCGCAACCTTCATAATCCAGCATTTCAGCAGCCGCTTCTTTTAATACTTCCTCCGGAAGCACCGCAGGACCGGCCGAAAAATTATATACTCTTGCCATTGTCATTCCTCCCGTCTTTTCGGTTCACAAGTTTGGACAGACATGCGCTTTCCTTACTCCCGCGCATACCCCGCCAAATATTTATTCTACCTTTTCATAACAGAGAAGTCAACTTGCATAAAATACAAAATTATGCATGTCAACATTATATTTTGCATACAAATTCACTTTTTATAACTATTTTCCCTCATAATACATTATCGTCAGCACGCCGATCCCACCGGTTCATAGAGATTTTCTATTGCTCTCTGCTCCCAAAAAGAGCGCCCGCACCGATGCAGACGCTCTATGATAATGCTCAAAATTTTTTGATTTGCTATTCTACTCTCTCTTTGCCAGATCCTCCGCGTCAAAAGCTTCGCTGATCGGGCCGCCCGGAGATACCATCGGGAATACCTTATCATCCTGATCTATGATACAGTTCAGCACTACCGGCTTCCCGAGGGATAATGCCTTTTCGATAGCCGGAGCAACTTCTTCCTTTTTCGTCACAAGAATGGCTTCACAGCCAAGTCCCTCAGCCACTTTGCAGAAATCCACCTTATCCTGCAGTATAGTCTGGGAATAACGCTGCCCGTAGAACAGTGTCTGCCACTGACGTACCATGCCGAGCACATGATTATTGATCACAACCTGAATGATCGGAATATTATATCTGCTGGCAGTTGCCAGTTCATTCAGATTCATGCGGAAACACCCGTCGCCTGCAATATTGATGCAGATTTTATCCGGTCTGCCGGACTTTGCGCCGATGCAGGCCCCCAGCCCGTAGCCCATCGTGCCAAGGCCGCCGGAGGAAAGGAACGTTCTCGGTTCCGTATATTTATAATACTGCGCCGCCCACATCTGATGCTGTCCCACATCAGTCGTGATGATCGCATTTCCCTCTGTCAGCCTGTCAATCTCTTCAATGATATACGGGCAGGTAAGCGCATTCTTATCATAGGTCAGAGGATATTTCTCTTTCAGTTCCGCGATTCTTGCAAGCCATTCGGGATGCTTTCTGTCTTCCAGCCTCTGATTTAAAATCTGCAGAACCTCTTTTAAATCTCCTACTACCGATACATCTGTTTTGATGTTTTTGTTGATTTCCGCGGCATCAATATCAATATGAAGCACCTTTGCATTCTCGGCAAACCGCTTCGGATTCCCTACAACACGATCGGAAAATCTTGCGCCAAGCGCAATCAAAAGGTCGCACTCGCTGACGCCCAGATTGGAAGCCTTTGTACCGTGCATACCGATCATCCCTGTATATACCGCATCTCTTCCGTTAAAAGCGCCCTTGCCAAGCAGCGTATCGCAGACCGGTGCGTCCACTTTCTTTACAAATTCGGCCAGTTCCTCAGCTGCACCGGATAAGATAATGCCGCCGCCCACATAGAGGTAAGGTCTTTCGGCTTTGTTGATCAACTCGATTGCCGCCTCAATATCCGCCTCCGAATATTTTGCCTTTTTCTCGATCGGTTCCGGCTCTTTCGGCGTAAACTCACAGGTATTTGCGGTCACATCCTTTGTAATGTCCACCAACACCGGGCCGGGACGGCCGGACTGTGCGATGTAAAAAGCCTTCCGCAGTGTATCTGCCAGCATTGTCACATCCTTTACAATATAACTGTGCTTTGTGATCGGCATCACCACGCCCGCGATATCCACTTCCTGAAAAGAATCTTTTCCGAGCGCAGGCAGATTTACATTTGCCGTGATCGCCACTACAGGAATGGAATCCATATAGGCCGTTGCGATTCCTGTCACAAGATTGGTTGCGCCCGGGCCGCTTGTCGCCATGCAGACGCCTACTTTTCCCGTAGCTCTTGCATAACCGTCCGCCGCATGGGCCGCCCCCTGCTCGTGGCTTGTCAGAATATGATGAATCTCATCACTGTGTTTATACAACGCATCATATACATTTAAGATCGTTCCGCCGGGATAGCCGAAAACGGTATCTACCCCCTGTTCTTTTAAACATTCTATTACAATTTCTGAGCCTGTAAGCTGCATGTAAATTTCCCCCTTATTTTTTCTCTAAAATAGCGCCTCTGTTGCCGCTGGTTACCATCTCACGGTACCTTGCCAGATATCCGTTTGTCACTTTCGGTTCCCTCGGCTGCCATTTTGCTCTTCTCTCCGCCAGCACCTCCTCGGAAACTTTTATATTCAGGCTGTAATTCGGAATATCAATGCTGATAATATCGCCTTCTTCCACCAGAGCGATCGGGCCGCCCACCGCCGCTTCCGGCGATACATGTCCGATGGAAGCGCCTCTGCTTGCACCGGAGAAACGTCCGTCTGTAATTAACGCCACACTGGAGCCAAGCCCCATACCGGCGATCGCGGATGTGGGATTTAACATCTCACGCATACCCGGGCCGCCTTTCGGTCCTTCATAACGGATCACCACAACATCCCCCGCTACAATTTTTCCGGACTTGATTGCCTCGATGGCATCTTCCTCGCACTCAAATACTCTCGCCGGGCCTTCATGCACCATCATCTCCGGCACCACGGCGGAACGCTTCACAACGGAACCGTCCGGCGCCAGATTTCCCTTTAACACTGCCAGACCGCCTGTCTTACTGTAAGGATTATCAAGAGGTCTGATCACTTCAGGATCTTTATTTGCTGCACCTTTGATATTTTCACCGATGGTCTTTCCTGTCACAGTCATACATTCTTCATGTAACAGCCCAAGCTCAGACAATTCATTCATCACTGCATAAACGCCGCCCGCCTCGTTTAAGTCTTCCATATAAGTAGGACCCGCCGGTGCAAGGTGACAAAGATTCGGCGTCTTTTCACTGATCTCATTTGCCAGCGCAATATCAAAATCAAAACCGATCTCATGAGCGATAGCCGGCAGATGCAGCATGGAATTGGTCGAACATCCCAGTGCCATATCTACAGTCAACGCATTTAAAATCGACTCTTTTGTCATAATATCTCTGGGACGGATATTCTGTTTTAACAGGTCCATCACCGCCATACCGGCATGTTTCGCCAGCTTAATCCTTTCGGAGTACACTGCCGGTATCGTGCCGTTTCCGCACAGTCCCATACCAAGCGCTTCCGTCAGGCAGTTCATGGAATTTGCGGTATACATACCGGAACAGGAACCGCAGGTAGGGCACACCTTTTCCTCAAACTCACGCACCTCTTCCTCACTCATGGTGCCTGCCGCATGGGAACCTACCGCCTCAAACATCGAAGATAAGCTTCTCTTCTGTCCTTTGACATGTCCTGCCAACATCGGGCCGCCGGACACAAAGACCGTCGGCACATTGATCCTTGCCGCTGCCATCAAAAGTCCCGGCACGTTTTTATCACAATTCGGCACCATAACCAGTGCGTCAAACTGATGCGCAAGTGCCATACACTCTGTGGAATCCGCGATCAGATCCCTTGTCACAAGAGAATATTTCATTCCGACATGTCCCATGGCAATACCGTCACAGACTGCAATCGCCGGAAATACCACCGGCACACCGCCCGCTTCTGCCACGCCCAGTTTCACGGCGTTTACAATTTTATCCAGATTCATATGGCCGGGTACGATCTCGTTATAAGAGCTGACGATACCCACCATCGGCTTTCTCATCTCCTCCTCCGTAAACCCTAACGCGTTAAACAAACTTCTGTGGGGTGCCTGCTGCATCCCGACTTTCACATTGTCACTCCTCATGCTCAACTTCCTTTCTTTATTTCAGTTCCGCGGATTTCCGGAAATCTGCTGTTTTCACTCCGCAAATTTTTTCTATTTTAGCACACTGTATGTCCCTTTTACAAGACATACCTGTTATCTTTCTTTCAAAATTATAGCTCTCGATATAGTTTCTGCTCTATTTCTTCCTTTGCAAAAGAAACTTTCACCGCACACACCGATAATACTTAAAACCGTCCCTTTCTCCTATCAGCTGAAAACCAATCTTTTCAAGTACATGTTGACTCCGCGTATTTTTTATAACTGTATCAGCATTTACTACTGCCATTCCCAGGACATCAAAGGCATATTTTAGAGCCAGCTTCTCCGCATAAGTTCCATATCCCAGACCTTTTACCGTATCATTTTGCATGTGAATGCTCAGGGTACACTCTTTGCTTTCCGGGTCTATCTGCTTTAGCTGGAGTTCACCTATTGGTCTGCCGTCTCTCATAATGGCAAATAAAATGCGGGACGGATCTTGCTTAGAGTCAAAATATCTGTTTACTGCGGTTTCGTTATATTGATAGGGAGCAAATAAATCCATCTCCATGTATATAGCGGGATCATTTTCCCAACTCTTATACAATTCATGGCAAAGCTCTCTGGTCATAATACATAGAGATATTTCTTTACATAACATAAAGCCCCTCCATCATACCATTTGATAAGCTTCTCAATAAACTGAAGGTTATCTTAATACTTTCTCCATAATAATCTCATCTTCATCGCACTCTCCAGTTAGATAAAAGCCTAACTTTTCATACATATTTTTTGCGGCTTCATTTCCGTCAATATAGCATAAGACAACCTTGTCATACTTGCCATCAGATTCCATAATTTTGAGGATTTGCTGTGCCGCTTCGGATCCAAAACCTTTACCTTGATAGCGTTCATCTATAAAGATTTGGCTAAAATCAAACGCATTTAGTTCATCGCAATCATAATATAGCGCCATTCCCACAGGAACATCGTCATCATAAATGATATATGCGTTGCTTCTGCTTTCCCGGTACGCATAAGCTCTCGCCAACAGCCGCATATCATCAGACACAAAACGTTTTTGCGATTCCGAAACTTTTAGACCTAATCTCCAATTTCCGGGAGCTACTATTTCAAGCCTAACCATCTAATCACCACTTGCCTCCACTAAATCTCAATTTGTTTATTAACTTAAAACAGACTGATCAACAGTCAGACCAGATCAGCCGGTCCGAAGCCCGCCGGAAGCAACTCTTTCAAAAGATAGATTCTATATTCCTGTCTGTTCTTCGCCATAATGATCTGAAATGTGTCGGGATCACAGAATTCCATCATCACCTGCCGGCACACGCCGCAGGGAGCCGTATATTCTGTCAGCACTCCCTCTTTCCCTCCGACCACGCAGATCGCATCAAACTTCTTCACACCTTCGCTCACCGCTTTAAAAAAGGCAGTCCGCTCCGCACAGTTTGTCGGTGTATAAGCGGCATTTTCAATATTACAGCCGGTATAGATTTCTCCGTTTTTTGCAAGAAGCGCCGCTCCCACTCTGAAATGAGAATATGGCACATAAGAAAAGTCCATCTGTCTGATCGCAAGATCGATCATTTCTTCTATCTGTTTTTTATCCATTCTCTGCACCTCCTGACGGCTCTGATCTTCTTTATCTTTAATATCCTGTCGCTTCCTCGCTCTTTAACAGTTTGATAATACGGCTTGTGCCAAGGCGGTCTGCCCCAAGTGCAAGAAATTTCTCCGCATCTTCCAGAGAAGAAATGCCGCCGGCCGCTTTAATTTTCACATTCTTGCCCACATGCTCCGCAAATAGTTTCACATCATCAAAGGTTGCCCCTGCTGTAGAAAAACCTGTAGATGTCTTAATATAATCTGCCCCCGCTTTCGTCACGATCTCGCACATCTTTATCTTTTCTTCATCGGTCAAAAGACAGGTCTCAATGATGACTTTCAGGATTTTTGTACCGCACGCCGCTTTCAAAGTACGGATTTCCTCTTCCAGCAGATCATACTTCTTATCTTTTAACCAGCCGATATTGATGACCATATCGATTTCCGATGCCCCGTTTGCAATGGCATCCTTTGTCTCAAATTCTTTGACAGCCGTTGTCATATAACCGTTCGGAAAACCGATCACGGTACAGACCGCGACCTTTCCCTGCAAATAATCCGCCGCCTGCTTTACATAAGAGGGCGGAATACATACGGAAGCAGTTCCATATTTTACCGCATCGTCGCAGATCTGTTTGATTTCCCCCCATGTAGAAGGCTGCAATAACAATGTGTGGTCAACGTGTTTTACCATTTCTTTTACATTCATTAGTATTCTCCTTTATCTTAGTTCCGCATTCGCCCTGCACGCGCTCATGCTGTTATTGATCCTGCTTTATCAGTTTCCGGATTGCCTCCACAGCCACCTGAATCGCCATATCCGTATCATGCACCACCGGATTATCTAACCCCAGCTTCTCGCGCTCCTGATTCGCCACCACGAGGAAACAAGATCCTGTCCGCACACGCAGATAACCTGCCACGATAAACAATGCCGCCGATTCCATCTCCGAAGCAAGACACCCCATTCTTTTCCATGCTTCCCATTTATTCATCAGTTCATAGCTCACCGGTTTTGTCTCCGGCTCGTGCTGTCCGTAAAATGCATCCTTACACTGTACTACGCCTGTGTGGAACGGGTAGCCTTTCTGTTTCGCCGCCTCCACCAAAGCATTTGTTATAGTAAGATCGGGCACAGCGGGAAATTCAATGGGCGCATATTCTCTGCTGGTTCCCTCCATGCGGATTGCCCCGGTGGCAACAACAATATCCCCGCTTTTTACCTCTGTCTGCATACCGCCGCAAGTTCCTACCCGTATAAAGGTATCCGCCCCGCAGCGATACAGCTCCTCCATGGCAATCGATGCCGACGCCCCGCCGATTCCGGTGGATGTCACGCTGACTTTCACGCCGTCCAGCGTCCCGGTGTAAGTCACATACTCTCTGTTATCCGCGACCAGAACCGGATTTTCAAAATACTGCGCAATCTTAACACAGCGTTTCGGATCTCCCGGCATGATCACATACCGTCCGACTTCGCCTTCTGCTACCTGGATATGATATTGCCTGCTTGCGTCTTCCGAATAATTTTTCATATGCATTCACCTCTGCTTTGTTGATGATCTAATATTATTATTTTATCACAAATGTATACACAATTCCATTAAATAATATTGAAACCTGATATCAAAAGCAACAGTTCAGGCTCCACACATAAAAATACCAGGCCGCAGGTTTTAGTCTGCAGTCTGGCATTTTTTAACTTCTACTACGATATATGGTTAATACTCTTAGCAACCGGTTAATTTTTCTTTCTGACAAACAAAAACTTGAACACAGTTCTGATCAACGGCTGAATAAAAAACAACTGTGAAAAAAATGCAAACGGGAAATTAAGACACACCAGCTTCAGCCAGTTCGCAAGCAAAGTGATCACGTTAAAACCGCTATAGTACGGATAATAAAGGATTGCGGCAATAAAGCTCATAGCCGGGCACATCAACCCTACGGTAGCGCATATAATAGCCGTTTCAAAGAGAACGGGGTGTGTCTCTTTCGGATCAAATACTTTTGAGGCCAGCCTGAAGGAGCAGGGACTCCCCATAACAATTTCCAGGCAATAGGCAAGAACAAATTCCACAAGGACAATACACCATATCGGGAGATATCTTCCAACCATATAGACGCCTCCCTGCTTGTTGATCGCATCAATAACGCCTGTAGTGCCATTGATGGTCATAAGTATGTTTCCATTGACTACATAAAGGCTGTAAAACACATAACCATGTACGGTTACTACTACTGTGAGGAGTGCAAACATCATCCTCTGAAATCGATTTTCGGGCATAATAAAATTCTCCTTTTCTTTTTTTGGGCGCAAAAAAACATGCAGGCTCAGGATGTAAATCTGATGAAAACACTATTGTTCCGTAATCAGATTTACGTGCCCGAAGCACTACATGTGTCGTTTGCAATGTATCAATTTGCCTTTAGAATCATAACACAGGAAAAAATTATTTTCAAGCAAAAAATCCCACACTGTTTTTATGTTATTCTATTTTACCGGCAATCACATCTCCCATCTCGCTGCAGCTCACCTGCGTACATCCTTCCGACATAATATCTGCTGTCCGGAAGCCGTCTTTTAACACCTGCCGCACTGCCTCATCAATAGCATCCGCCTCTTTATCCAGATCAAAACTGTAACGCAGCATCATGGATGCCGACAGAATAGTTGCGATCGGATTCGCTTTCCCTGTCCCGGCAATATCAGGCGCAGAGCCATGGCTCGGCTCATACAGGCCGAATTTAGAATCATTTAAGCTTGCGGAAGAAAGCATACCGATGGAACCCGTCACCATACTCGCCTCATCCGACAAAATATCCCCAAACATATTCTCTGTTAAGATCACATCAAACTGCGCCGGATCTTTGACTAACTGCATCGCACAGTTATCCACTAACATATGTTCCAATTCCACATCCGGATAATCCTTTGCCACTTCGTTCACAACGGCTCTCCACAGTCTGGATGAGTCAAGCACATTCGCCTTATCCACGGAAGTCACTTTTTTTCTTCTCTTTCTTGCAATATCAAAACCTTTTATTGCAATCCGCCTGATCTCATTTTCATCATAAGTCAATGTATCTATGGCTTTTCTCACGCCGTTTTCTTCTATAGTCTTTCTCTCTCCAAAGTAGAGTCCTCCGGTGAGTTCGCGCATGATCATCATATCGAATCCTGCCGCACTGATCTCCTCCTTCAAAGGGCATGCCCCTGCCAGTTCTTCGTACAGATAAGCAGGACGCAGGTTTGCAAATAAATTCAGGGATTTGCGCAGCTTTAAAAGTCCCGCTTCCGGTCTTTTTTCGGGGGGTAATTTGTACCACGGAGAGGTAGACGTATTACCGCCGATTGCCCCCATCAGTACGGCGTCTGCCGCCTTGCATTTCTCTATCGTTTCATCTGTCAGCGGAATTCCGTGCACATCAATGGAAGCGCCGCCCATCAATACATCTTCAAATATCATCTCATGGCCGTACTTTTCCGCCACTTTAAGCAGAATCTTCTTTGCCTCCGCCACAATTTCAGGTCCGATTCCGTCACCGGATATACTTGCAATTTTACAGATCATTTTTTCATCCTCCATCCGTTTTCTCTTACTATATCAAAAATTATGGATAACGTCAAAAAAATAAGACGCCGCCGCGCCTTATTTTTAACATCTGAACCGCTTTCAAAACATGCTGTCTGCTGTTTTAATTTTCTGCTTTCTCCACGTCAGCGATCGCCTCTTTCTTCATCGGAATGCGGCAGTTTTTATTATTTCCGAACTCTACGATAACCGTATCATCCGTAATGTCGATCAACACGCCGTAGAAACCGCCGGTCGTGCATACCACATCACCGATTTCCATAGATGCCAACATCCCGGCCACTCTTTTCTGTTCCTTTTTCTGGGGTCTTATCATGAAGAAATAGAAAAAAGCAACAATGACTACCACATAAAAAACCATCACCATCATACCGCCGCCCTGCGCGGCATCAGCCGTTAATAAACTTAACATTCTTTCTTCCTCGTTTCCGCGCACTTTCTGCGCTTATCTGTTCTTTAGAAACTGTAAACGTTCTCTACAGTCCGTTACTGCAATAATAAAGCCTGTCTAATTATCATACACAAATTTTGACTTTAAAACAAGCCCTAATTTTCAATCTGTTTCCTTTTCATGAGACTCCTCTATCGGCCATTACACTCATCATTTTACAGACAGAAGCAGTTCAAACCCAAATGCCGATTCCATTTCCCAATTTTTTACCTTCTAGCAAATATTTTTTTGCCGATCTCTGAAGACTTGTCTCCTCCTGATATTCTTTTGGATTTTCCAAAACCCTGGTAAATATCCTCCACTCGGCCTCCCTTTCCACATAATCAATCCTCACAATCCGAAACAACTTCTGAAACTCCAATATATTGCTTCCCGGCTTTAATACATCCGTAAGCCATGGATACAATAACCATGAATGACAGACGCACGGATACTCCTCCCCCCAGAATTCTCTTCCCCTTCTGCAGGATTTAATACAGGCACTTATGTTCAGTTTTTCTCCCTGCGGAATGTGTATATTGATGACAGAATCTCCTTTCCGTATCTTTCCTCCTTCATATTCCAGATCCCACTCCGATGGCATCATCTCAAATTCAAGCCTCCCAAACCGGAAAATTTTCATCTCAATATGCCGGAAAAACCAGTCATACTGGTCAATTCCATATTCTCCAAACTCTTTCAGGCAGTTTTCACACCAAAACGTTATATCCCGGAAAGTATCCCAATAAATATTCTCATTAATCCCCTTTTCACAATATTGTTCATACACTTCACACGCCATTCTGCAATAATAATACAGAAACTGCATCCTGAAATTTTTCTTCCCTGCTATTGTAGAATAAAAAGCTTTTTTGTCCGACCGGAAGAGTTCTCTGCCATTTGCATATTCCTCCTGCGCAAGTCTGATCATATTAAGTTTTTCCGCCGCTTCCGGCATTAAGCCGATTCCTTTGCAAAACTCCTGCAGTTCCATCAGCGGCATCCCCCTTTATACTCTTTCGGTGAAACATTCGTGTACTTTTTAAAAAAATGAGAAAAATATGTAGTATTCTCAAAACCAAGCGCATCTGCAATTTCAAATATTTTCATATCTGTATTTTCCAGATACTCCTTGGCTTTCTCCAGCTTCTTCTGATTCAGCGTCGCTATAATGGTCTGTCCGGTTACATCCCTGAATACACGACTTAAATAACTCGGACTGGCCCCGACATGCTTTGCCACATCTGTAACCAGAATATTCTTTGCATAATTATCTTCAATAAATTTCTGGCAATCCTGAATCAGCGATTTTTTCCTGTTGACTGCAACATGTACCGCCTGAGCCGTACGATTTACAATCAACTCCATAGTCTGTACATATTCCTTCAGGAAGCGGCATCGGTATATTGTCTTTGAAATACTTTCCTCAATTCCCGTAACTTCATAGATCGTCTTATCATAAGCTGAAAGAATCGATCTGCACTGATTCTGAATACTGATTCCCGAGTTTTTAATCAGATGGATGGAACATTTCTGATCTTTCTGCATCTCCACAAGTTCCCTGAAGCGCTCGTCGGCATCTTCCGCCCTCCCCCGCTCAATTTCTACATACAATTCCCTGATCTTCCGTGTAACATTGGCAGAATTCACTTCTTCCTGCCTGTTTCTCTCCCGGTAAAAATTTATTTTACTCTTCTCGTCAATAAAACTATATTCCAACGCCTCATCTGCTTCATTATAGGCTTTTTTCATCTCAGAAACTACTGTGTGGCGTTTCCCGATTCCGATATATGCACACATTTTCATAAAATTATCCATCATATCGATAATCTGTCCACATTGTTGAAGAAGTCCCTTCCTCTCATCATTTTCTTCACAGGAAAGAACCAACACAAACGTATCCCTCTCCACAGATACAGCTCCTAAAAGCTGTTCTCCAAACACCATAGAAAAGAAATTCGTCAGGCTCTCATAAATTGTTTTGCCTCCGCGCATTTTGTTTTCATTCCATATACGAAAACGCAATGCAGCGACAACATATCCCTGTTTCTCCCGCAAAAAACCAATATCCGTACTCGTTGCACAAATCTCAGACTCCACATAAAGAGAACCATCAAACACTGCTTTGAGGAAGTTCTCCGTATGAACCTTGCACATGCTTTCCTCTATCGCATCTTTCGCCTTGTCCAGATCCGCCTTCGCCTTTACCACAGCACTCATAAGCCCGTCAAATGCTCCTGCTTTAATGACATAATCAACCGCATTATATTTTAGAGCCTGCTGTGCATATGAAAAATCAGCATACCCGGTCAAGATGATCACTTTAACGGGCAAGGCGTTTTGCCATATATATTTTGCCAGTTCAATGCCATCCTTACCCGGCATTTTAATATCCGTAATTAATATATCCGGTGACACACTTTCTAAATGCCTGATTACTTCCTCACCATTGGAAGCGACATACACCACCTCACAATCCATCTTTTTCCAGTCAGCCAACGTAAGCAGCGCTTTTCTCATAATCGGCTCATCATCGGCAAGCATCACACGATAAGGCATAATCTTTCCCCCTTCTCCGGCAGCTAAATTCTTTCTGTTCCATCATCAAACGGAATGTGGATCGTAACCTCTGTGCCTTTTCCCTTTCCGGAAAAAACAGTCAGGCCATATGTCTCCCCATACATCAACTGGATGATATGGTGGGCATTGTTAATCCCAATATGATTATGCATGCTGCTCTCTCCCTTCATCTTCAGCGGAAGTTCTATTCGACCTTCCTTCTCAAACCCTACCCCATCATCTTTAATATCTATATACAAGGATTCATTCTTTTTATATATATGGATTTGTAGCATACCCCTGTCCATCTTTGGTTCTATCCCATGTACCACTGCATTTTCCACAAGCAGCTGGATACACAGCTTCGGAACATAATAATTCAGATATCTCTCATCTTCCACCTCTATCTCATAGCCCAGCCTGTCTCCGAACCGGAACTTTTGGAGACAGAGATAGTAATCTACATACTGCAGTTCCTGGCTGATCTTTACCTTTTCATTTTCATCCCTGTAAATCTTGGCCCGAATCAGTTGCGTAAAAGAGGAAAGCATCTTAAAAACTTCTTCATTGCCGTCCATCTTTGCCTGAAATGAAATACTATTCAACACATTAAACATAAAATGCGGATTCATCTGGGTCTGAAGAAATTTGAGTTCCATTTCTTTGATCGACAGTTGTTTTTCGTATACTTGATTGATCAAGTAATTAATATTCTGTGTCATCTCATTGAATGTAATGCTGACTTCGTCAAATTCCCTGCTGTCGTACCCCGGAAGCTTTACTTCATAATTTCCCTTCCGTACTTCCTCAAACTTAGCAGAAAACTCTTTCATGGGATAAGTAATCTTATACGTAAAAAAAACAAATCCTGTAATACTGATGAGGATTACCCCGACAATCCCAAGAATATACCATTTCAGCCAATCATAAAGAATCAGGCTCATCTGGTTTACCGGGATGCCGACCATCATTTTAAGCCCCATTCCCAGTTCTCTCTGATAAATACGGTATTCAAGTCCTTTATAATCCCTGTTGTAAGCCTTATTGTATGGTTCCGGTCCCATCTTTTTTATGAAATCACTTTCCGGATTTCCCTCGTTTTGAATGATTTCATCCCCATCAGTCAACGCCCAGAATGCATCTTCATATTCCATTACTGCTTCCATTGCCTGTGTCAGCGCATCCATATTAATCTCAAAAATCACTGTCCCACTATCTTTCATATTGACATCATATATAGTATACACAAAAAACAGTGTATCCTCTTCTACACTGTAATAAGAATGCTCCTGGCTTTTTTTCTTCCTGTTCTCAAACTCCTGGTTTATCCGGGCAAAAATATTATTCCTGTTCTCAATATCCGAATAGATAAGCGCATAATAAAAATCCGGATAATAATTGCCCTCCCGATCAACGACACAAACACTCTCTACTACCGGCTCATTCCAGCCTTTCAGGTTTTTGTCATTGCTTATGTCAATCGCACTTCTTATCATCTTCTCCATCTCCGCTTCCGAAAAACGGCTTTCGGAGCCTGAAGAACTGAGGTGACTCATAATTTCATCTGTGCCTCTGATCCGGTATATAATTTCTTCCATAAAGGTGATTTTTTCATTCAGGTTATCACTGACCTCGGTAAGCACAAAATCAAGATTATTGTTGACATATCGGCCCACCAACAGACGTACTGACACCATAAACAGTATCCCGCATACAATCAGCGATGTAAACGCGATAGCAAGATTCATAATCATCATTCTCATCCGAAGGGAATACTTTTCCTTTTTCCTCGCCTTCATACCGTAACCCCACAGCATCTTTTTCTGATTATATCACATTTTATTCTTCTTTCAGAGTAAGTTCAATGACAGTATCCGTTTTTTCCTCCACAGAAAACGAGAAACATTCGGGTGTTCCATAGTTAATAAATTCATAATCCGGAAACTCTCTGGCGACCCACGGTGTAAACATCTGCATTTCATAGCCGTCCGCGAGCCTTCTTGCTTTTTTCAGCTTCCCTTTTATCCCCGGAAGCGCAATAGCTCCTATTCCCTCCTCCGTTATATGGGCATATAGCTTATTTCCTCTGCGGGTATAACGCCCCCATTCCGGCTTCTCAAGCCCTGAAGCACCGCATCCGTAAATACTCTGAGCATTTTCATGCATCCACCTTCCCACTTCATCCAAGATTTCTTTCTGCCATCCCGGAATCTCTCCTATGGCAGTCGGCGAAACATTTACCAGCATATTCCCGTTCTTGCTCGTACATTCCACCAGCTTCCTTATAATCTGGGACGCGGTTTTGTAATGCCTGTCATTCGGTGTATATCCCCAGTTATTATTCAAGGTAAAGCAGGCCTCCCACGGTATATCCACCCCAGATGGTGTCTTAAGTCCATAAGGAGGAATAATCATTTCAGGACAGGCAAAATCTCCGGAATAAATATCCGGCTTATCTGTCATAACCGATCCATAGTGCTCCCCGTTGGCCTCCAGTCTCCCGTTGATAATAATACCGGGCTGCAGTTCCCTCACCATTTCCACCAGCTCTTTTCCCCTCCAGTCTTCGCCAAAATGGCCCTCATATGAGAAATCAAGCCACAAGATATCCACTTTTCCGTAATTCGTCATAAGCTCCCTCACCTGACGATGCATATAATCAAGATATCGTTCAAAATGATGCTCCTTCCCTCTAAATATTTCATTTTCCCTGTCCGGATGATACATATCCCCATAAGCCGGATAATCGTCATGATGCCAGTCAAGGAGCGAATAATAAAAACCGACCCGGATACCCTCTGCCCGAAAAGCATCCACAAATTCCTTTACAAGGTCACGTCCACAGGCAGTATTGGTACTTTTATAATCTGTATACGCACTGTCAAACAGACAGAAGCCTTCATGATGCTTCGTTGTAAGAATTGCATATTTCATTCCTGCCTGTCTCGCTATGCGCGCCCATTTCCCCGGATCATACCGTGTTGGATTCCATTCCTCAAAATATTTCTGATATTCTTTCTTCGTGATTTTTTCATCACTTTGAACCCATTCGCCTCTTCCGGGAATTGCATACAGCCCCCAGTGGATAAACATGCCAAAACGAGCCTCCATAAACCATTTCGTACGTTCTTTTCTT
This sequence comes from Lachnospiraceae bacterium, assembly GCA_014804795.1. GTDB lineage: Bacteria > Bacillota > Clostridia > Lachnospirales > Lachnospiraceae > 1XD8-76. The sequence continues at coordinate 29,194 of JAAUZC010000015.1, forward strand.
TCCTCCATATATCTCATATAATTCATAAAAATTTCCTACCCTTTCACTGCCCCCGCGGTCAGAGATTTTACAAATGTCTCCGACAAAAGACAGAAAATAATGATCGTCGGAATCACCGCAACAATAATTGCCGAAAACATTCCATTCAGGTTCTTTGAATATGCAGTCGTAAACTGTCCCAGAAGCGCAGGAATCGTCATTTTTTCCTTGCTCTTCAGTAACAGGGATGCAAAGTAAAATTCATTCCAGTTATTCAGGAACACCATGATTGCTGCCGTGGCAAGCCCCGGCCTGGCAATGGGGACTATAATGCGGAAAAAAGTTGCTGTGTAGCCGCATCCGTCCATCCTTGCCGCTTCCTCCATCTCCTTCGGTATACTAAGCAAATAACTGCGGATAATAAAATACGTCACCGCAATCCCCAAACCGGAATAGATAAAAATCACTCCAATCCTACTGTCTTTCAGATTCAATTCCCCAAGCAGTCGATAAATAGGAAAACTGATAGAAATGGAAGGAATGAACAACGTAGTCGCAAACATGGCTGTAATCAGGCCTTTTCCCCTAAATTCCATCCGTGCAGATACATATGCCGACATTGCGACAATTGCAACACTTATAGCGGTGGAAGTCGCTGCTATCAGAATGCTGTTCAGAAAATACTGCGCAATATTTAACTTTGTAAAAATAGTAATATACCCGTCAAATACCCACTCCTCCGGAAACCCTATCCCACCCGGTCTCAATTTAAACGACGAAACAAAAACCCATACTATCGGATAAAGTGAAATAAACAGTACGAACAGCATGACAATATATTTGAAAATTCCACTTGGGATTCCACTATTTTTTTTCTTCATCACCTTGCCTCCTTAATCTCCCTGATCAGTACGGAACACTTTATTTATGCAGCCTACCAGTAAAATTCCCAGAATAAACTGAATAACGCCTGCCGTATTCCCCCTGGCAAAATTCAGTTTCGTACTCCCTAACGCTGTCCGATAGATATAATAACTGAGGCTGAAAGTGGCATTATCCGGACCGCCGCCTGTAATCAACGCAATCTCATTATACAACAACAGCCCATAGTTTGCCGCCATAATAGAGACTGTTCCGATCATCGGTCTCATCAACGGAAGTACAATCTTCCGGTCAATCTGTCCTGCACTGGCTCCATCTACCCTTGCCGCCTCGTAAATTCCCGGGTCAATGGAGAAAATCTGCGTCAAAAGAAGCAGGCAGGATGAACCACCGAACAAAATAAAAGCAAAAGTCACACCCCAAAATGCATACTTTTCGTCCGCAAGCACGTTAACATTAGACCCAGGACTGATCATATTACATATTTCTGTAATAATCCCTCTGGATGGATTGTAAATATTAAGAAAAATCAGGCCGATCGCAGCAGTGGAAATAATATTGGGAATAATAAACATATTTCTCGTAAACTTCCAGCCTCTCGGTTTTTTTGCCAATACAAGTGCCACCAGAAGCGTAAACGGGATTTGGATTACCATTGTAAGCACCACCCACTTAACTGTATTGATCAAAGCCATCTTAAAATTTGCGTCAAGTGTAAACATCTTTATATAATTGTCAAATAAATTCTCCCACCCCAAAAATTCCGGCGACTGGAAATTTTTATAATTCCACCTGCAAAAAGAGGTTGCAAAAATGTTTACTAACGGATACGCATATATAACCATGAACAGAATAATTCCCGGTGCAAGGAACGCACAGATAAATCCGTTTCTTTTAGTAAAAAGTCTGTGTCTTTTTTTCACATTACCCTCCTATTTTAAACAAGGACGGGAACTATCCTGATAGCCCCCGCCCATTTTATTACACCTTACCCTCTCCCGTTGTCTCGTCCTATTCTGATGCTGCCAGGAAATCATCCAATTCTTTTATAACATCCTCCGGTGTCTTGGAACCGTCCATAAGCCCTGCATATTTCCCCTGAATCTCTCCTTCTGCATCTCCAAAAGTATTACCAAGTCCAAGAGCCTGAACATCCGCTTTCTGGCACATCCGGCACGCCTCTACCAACAGCTTTGCATCGTCAGTCTCTACTTTATTTAACAGTTCATCATAATCTATTGCCGTACCCGGTGCCATACCGATGCCTTTTTCAATAATACGTGAAGCAATCTCAGGACTTGTCATGTATTTGATAAATTCAATACACGCTTCCGTCTGTTGTTCATCAAGCTTATTCGATACGACAAAACCTGTTCCGCCTGATAATAACGCGGCCCTCTTGCCGGGCTCATCTGTCGGGAAAGTTGCCGGTTTAATATTCTCTATGCCCGCAGCACAGTCTACTGCTCCGCCTGCATCCCAAACACCGTTGAATAACATTGCTGTTTTCCCGTCAAAGAAGTCTGTTCGATACTGTTCATCATCATCACCGCCGGGGCCAAAGTTTGCAGAATCAATTTTCTGTAATACATTATCCTGCATAAATGCAAGGGACTCTCTGAAAGAAGCATCATCAAAACTCTCTACTGTGGCTCCGCTTTCATAAAATGCTCTGGACTGCTCATTTCTCTGCGAATAACCCGCAAGCAAAATATTAGTCGGCCATCCGGCATTTAAACCAAAGGGCATGATTCCTGCTTCCACCAGCTTATCTACCGCAGTATCAAAATCTGCCCATGTCTGCCACTGATCCGGTGTCTGGGCTCCTGCCTGCTCAAACAATGCACTGTTATACCAGAAACCTACACCCTCAATCTGTTCTCTTACAGAATATATTTTTCCGTCTACCAGATTCTGATCATAACATACTCCTACGCCATCCTTAAAGTCTGCATCCTCATCCAGATACGGTTTCAAATCTAAAATAGCGTCCGATTCGCTCGCAACCGGCACAATATTCCATCCTCCAAAATCAGCGATATCGTAAAATTCTCCACTGCTCAGATCATTGAGAGCCGTATTATAGATTCCTTCCGCTCCGCCTTCATCCGCCTTAATGACAAAGTTAAACTCATCTTTATGAGCCTCCGCAAACTCTTCATAAATAGCCCTCATCTCAGCGGCAGCCGGCCACTCCGATTCATCATGGTAATATCCGTGCGTGAACGTAATAGTCGGAAGATTCTGATCCTCTTCCTCCTCTTTCACTTCCCCGTCTGTCTTTCCACACCCTGCAAGTGCCATTGCCGCTGCCATGCAAACAGCCAGAGACATGGCAGCTAATCTGTTCTTTCTCATTTTCATAAATTCCAACCTCCTGTCTTTATGTATCTGTCTTTTATTTTAGTTCTCCCGGCTCATCGTTGGAATAAACGAAACCACTGAAACTCTGTGAATTTTTTATCTTTTTCCCGTTTTATTAAAAAAAGATGTGTTTTTTTTACTTTTTATCCTTCTTTTCAGGATTTTGTAAAAAAACAACACCTTTTCAATTTTATAAAGCCAAAATTCCGACATCATTTGATTTTTTATTATTCACAATAAGCAAGTTCGGCCGCCATCTTTCTTGCGTCTTCTGCCCCGTATTTTCCCTGTTCTATGTATTTTTCCACAATATTTACCCTGCTTTCAGACCATACCGAGCGTATCATCTTAATCTGAACATCAGCTCCATACATCTTGTCAATGGCATCGGCCAATACCGGATTTTCCTTCCATATTTCACTTCTATCGATCTCCGGGTTTGACGGCATCTGTCCGGTACTGACTACCAGCTTCTGCTGTACCTCCCTGCTGAGCATATATTTCAAAAAACGGATACATGCCTCCTCCTTTTTTGCATTCTTCTGTTTTGCAAGAACATAGCCGGAGGACACGGAAATATACGCAAGCTTTTGTGAATTGCTGCAGGGATAGGCGCTGTAACCAATATCATCCTGTTTCATTTTCTCCATCAGGGATTTGCTTTCCCATATACCGTTAAAATAAATCACTGACTTTCCGTCCATAAATTCCTGACGTGCATTTTCAATATTCTCCACCGTCCTGGAACGGGCACAGATAGTTCCTATATCTCTCATCACCGGTTCCAATACATTCGCATCCACTTTTACAGATGTTCTGTTGACGGATGCATATCCGTCTGTTCCTTCTCCCGCCAGTCTGGCCGGAAATAAAAACTCCACCTTCTGAAGTTGATCCAGCGCGCACACGCAAATATCCTCCCCGCTTTCATCAGTCCATTTTGCCAGCTGTTCTGTCATTGTGAGAAATTCTTCCCACGTCTCCGGTTCCTGTACTTCCCCGTTTGCGTCTGTCAGACCTGCTGCCTTCATGTAGTTTTTATTATACCAATAGCCTGCCACTTCCAGAGCGTCCGGTATCGTATAAAGATGCCCTCCCGCCGTCTCCCAATTCTCATACACAGAAGGATGAATCATAGCCTTAAACTCCTCATCCTCCTGTATATATGGCATCAGATCAAGTGCCATATCCCGCTTTACCGCATTCTGCACATAATAGGATAATCCGTTTGTGCTGATGATATCTGGCATCTTTTCTACTGCCAGCATATCATTCGCTTTTTCCACTGCAATACTGCTGTCCGAATAAGGAATACAGTTCAAAATAATATCCGGATTATTTTTCTCAAAATCCTCATAAATACTCTGCATGGTTTTATGGGTATCCAAATTTCCTCCCCAACCATGCATCAGAGTAATCTCGACCTTCTCCTCCGGCTCTTTTCCGCAACCTGTCGACAGAACCGAAAGCACAAGCCCCAGCAATACCGGTACAAACCTCTTACCTCTTTTTAACATGAACAAACTAACTCCTTTTTAAATGCTTCAAAATCCACTGTCGCCTTATTGACACGGGACTGCTCTGCAGCAAGCGCCATCAGATGGCTCTCTACAGATACCCGGGCTCCTGTTTTTCCGCTTCCTTTTCCCTCCATTACCAGCTGTACAAAATTCTTCATCATACTCATATCGCTTCCGCCGTGTCCTTTAGGTGGAGTGTTGAGATGAATCGTATCTGTAATACCATTTACAAAATCATATACTTCTATCATTCCAGACTCCATGTTGCCACGTATCTGCCCTTTCGTTCCCATCAGATTGATCTCGCGGGCACAATTTTTTGTAAATGCACTCATGGTAAGTGCAGCAGTCACTCCATTCTCAAATTCCAGATTCACAACCTGGTGATCCACCACTGTATTATCACAATGAAAGACACATCTTCCGTATGGTCCGGACTTCAGAGCCTGAAGCACCGATTTTTTTTCGATGTCTGAGGTCACTGCATAGATCAGTCCGTCCTCTTCTGCTTTCGGATGCTCCAGATAAAATCTGGGAGCATAATACGGACACTCATCCCGATACGAACAACCATCCAGACACCGTGCCGGCGCCCCCTCCGGGGCATTCTCCTCTTTAAAGAATGTTAATGCCCCAAAAGAACTTACCGTTTTACAATGGCTTTGCACTAACCATAACAAAATATCCATATCATGACAACATTTTTGTAAAATCATCGGGCTGGATTTTTCCGCATTCCTCCAGTTCCCCCGTACAAAGCTGTGTGCATGGTGCCAGTATCCTACCTCCTCTCTATGCTGAATGCTCATCAGACGTCCGATTTTTTGTTCCTCAAGAAGTTCCTTTATCTTTACAAAGAAAGGCGAATATCTGAGCACATGGCAAATAGATAATATCCGTCCGTATTTTTGCGCCATCTCACCCATTTTTACAATTTCTTTTCCATCCGGTGACATAGGCTTTTCACAGAGTACATGATATTCTTTTTCCAACGCACCAATTACCGGCCTGTAATGCATAGTGTCCTGCGTACATACCAAAGCACAATCTGCCATTCTTTCCCTCTCAAGAAGTTCTTCATAACTTTTAAACTGCATTTCTTCTGGAATTTCATGTTTCACCGCAAATTCCAGACGTCTCATTTCGTCCGGCTCCGCAACTGCAACCACCTTAAATTCATCCGGATGTTCCAGCGCATAGGAAGAATACACATGTCCTCCCCTGAGTCCTGCCCCAATCAGTACAGCCGTCACCTGCTTCATACTTTTCTTCCCCCGATAATTGCAAAATCAACATAACCATTACTTTTCACTGTAATAGTTGCTGTCCTGTTCTCTGTATCGTAAGCAACAACCGGTATCTCATACTGCCCGTCCTGTCCTGCTATTATTTGAACGTCCGGCTTTGCTGCGATATTTTCCAGCTTAAACGTGGTTGTACGGAGTTCATCATCTGCCGGATTCGGAATATACTCATCACGGATCCAATCCTGAAGTTTTGTATTGTGATCCGTATCCCACCGTTCGTTATTTGGTCCACTTCCATAATTATCCCATATAGAATCTTTATCAACACGATAATTATTAAGCTTAACTGTGATATTGCCATCCGCCTCACTTAAAATCGCATATGTATGCGGTGTCATTGTAACATCCATGCGCATTCCACTTTCAAGCGGAATATTTGCATTCTGGTTCTTATCCTCATTCACACTGCTGTTATACAAATACCATATACCTTTCACCCGCTGCGCAAATCCTGTGCCTGTATATGTTTCAGGGTATTTTTCTTCAAAAAATGCCTTTTTATTATTTTTCTGCACTTCACTTGAGTTTTCTGTCACAATTGTTTTTTCTCTAAAAACATCATTTACAATACCCTCCCCCACCGCATACGGCACTGCAGGAATCAGCCCATAACGACCTGTAAGTTGGGTCGGCAATGTCGCATCCTTCCAGTTAATATCCTGCTGCAACAAATTTCCTGCACTCTTCAACGCGCTGAGCCTTCCATAAAACACTACCTCCGTATCTGCCATCACTTCTTCCTTTGACGGAGCAGGATTCGCGATCGCATAACGCATAAATTCCGCAACCACATTTTCAAAGGCTGGTGAATTCTGATCGTAAGAACCATAAACATAAGCCGGATGCTCAAAATTATATACACAGCCTCCATTCGTATAAATACTCATCATCTCAATGCCAAGAAGCGCTTCCGGTTCTGTTGCCACTGGCCTTGCCTCTTCTCCTCCTGAGATATAAGACTGCCTTCCACCAAATAATTTTCCATATCCCTTTTCATACCATTTCCAGGTATCTGCAAGCCCGCCCCACTGGTCAATGGCTCCGGTCAACCAGAGACCCTGCATATAGCTTGCAGTTCCAGCATTAGAATTTGTATTGGCCGGAGTATTTTTCCATGTAAAGATAAAACTATCACCATATTGTTCCAGAGCTGTTTTAAATTTCTCCGTCGCAATAACACCTTCAATAACCTGCTCCTGATGCTCACTCCATAGAAAGAATCCTCCATTGTCATGAGCCACTTTCATATAATCCGCGCCAACGTCAGCCACTCTCTGCCAAGAAGTCCAGTAATTTTCAGTAGACATGACGCCTTTCAGAGAACTGTATTTTTTAAACATTGAATCTACCCATTCCGGAGTCATATTAGCCACGCCTGTGTATACTTCCTGCTGTCCGGCCGTTGCGACAACCATCAGAATCGGTATATTATTTTCCTCCGCAACTTTAAGTTGATTCTCGTAAAATGCTTTTGCGCTGTGCGCATCGCTTTCACGCAGCCCGATTTTCCCTCCGATATGCAGCTCAATAATGGCATTGTCTTTCAAGTCTTCAGGAACAGCATTCCAACGCCCTACAAGACTATCTCCCCAATCGAGTTCCACCGTATCAGTATCTGCATTATATGATTTTCCATATAAGGGCATAATTAAAAGCGGATGTTTATTATCTATTGTCATCCTTTTAACCGAGGGACTGCCCAGTTCCGGCCTTATCCCCGAAAGATATTCCATAGCATCTCTGTAATTTGCACTTGTATAACCAATCTTCCAGTGCTGGTCTGGCTTCTTACTCAAAGCGGAATACCACACATGGAAAGTTCCTCCATTTTTTGCACCATTGGCAGCAGGCTCATACCAATATGTGGTACGGTATATCTGTCCGTCATCCCATTTTCCCTGAGGAGCCGGAGATAAAATTGCCTTGCTGTTTCCACTCTTATCTACAACCGGAGTCCAATGAATACCGTCCTCAGATTTGCTGAGCCTTACAGATGAATTATCCGGATTTCCCGTATTGGGAAATGCCTGAACTACCGCCCAGTATTCTCCCTGTTCCGGAATCCACTGGATATCCTGATGCCACGGCAGCATCTGTACTCCATTTTCATCTTTACCCAGAAAGTTTTCTACATAAGTCCTTCCCTGTTTTGATTTACTTGTCTCCTTGCTGAAGCTAAGCGGGTCTTCGGACTCCAGATACCATACTGCCTTGGTTGCATTGTTATATCCGCCGTTTCCGGCATCATTTGCCCACATTTTATATGTATCTGCTTCCTCATCATAGACAAAAGTCGGAGACAGGTCTGAATATCTTTCACCATTCGTGGCAAGGGCAACACCATATGCTTCATCACCGATCTGCACATCTCGTTTCCCCTCAATCGGGATTCCCCATTTTACCCCATTATAGGATACCCTGTAGCGAATCTCAGAACAGTGTGCCTTTCCATTCACAGCTTCATCCTGCGCCCATTCCCAGTAAAGAATCAATCTGTCATTTACCTTATCATATAACAGATCCGTATCACAATTATGCTCGTTTTCATTCTGTTGAGTACTGTCAAATCTCGGTTGCACCGGATTCGTCACTCCTTCCGGTACTTCCCAGTTTATCGCATCATTAGATGCTTCAATACACGGATTCTCATAATAAGATGTCCCCGTCTTATTTGGTGTATAACCCATCCAGTACTTATAACCGTTCCATGGCTCGTCAAATACAACAACATCCGGATGCACAACTTCATCATTCGTTCCCGGTCCTTCAAGATTCAGCGGCTGATTGGCATTTTTAAATGGATTTTCAATCTCCGGATCCTGAATCTCGACATCATCCGGCCACACAATCGCGTTTACTTCCAGTTCCACAATATGATTTGTATTCCCGCCATTTTTGACTCCATATGTGTATATTCTGACATAGCGCCCCGTTGTGTTTTCCGGTGCCTCAAAGATTTTTCCTGCCGATGTCTCCGGATACACTGCATCTTCACCGATTCCAAGACCATGCACCCCGTTTTCCTTTGTGCTTCCATCATGCGCCATCCCATCATCTGAATTGTAAATAATTGTTCTGTTATCCTGTGGAAATTCCGGATCTTCTGACACAACTATTACTGTCGAAGCATATGTCCTGCCATCCAGCCAATATCTCCACATATTAATACTTGTAATTTCATATATCTGCTTCAGATCACATTCAATAAAAATAGAATTCTTCTCGCTGTCACGTCCAAAATCAAAATACCCTCCGCCGTTGCAGTTGTTTTTCTGCCCGTCATTTATCTTATCAATCTGTACGGTCGAGTCGGTATTTCCCCCGAATGTGGCTGCATCATACACTTCATTGCTCTCAGTAATTACTGCTCTGGAGGTTGTCCCCTTAGATGCAAGCGCAACATTAACCGGATCCGGGTATTTTTGCATAAACTTCGCATCTGCCCAGTCTGCATGATCGGACCAGTTCTTATCCCCTGACTCGCAATGAAGCACAACGTGCTCAGCATCTTCCGGAATATCCACCTCAAAATGATATGCATTAGTAGTCGGATTCATCTCATTTGAAGCATCCACTTCCCTGCCATCAATCAATACACTAAATAAAGGAATGATGCCTTCCTGTGAATTGTTCTGATAATCTTCAAGAACAGCTCGATCTACTCCCGCCCAAGCCTCAAATTTTGTATATCCCTTTCCCTTAACATTATAAGAGATATCCGATGCTGCATGTGTACCAATCCCTTTATCAAACTCTGTCTCTGTACCGTCCTTCAACAGCTTAAGTACCCCTCCGGCATAGGAAAGATTCAGACGTATCTCATTGTCTTCACATCCTACTGTCGCAGATTCCCACTCAAGATCAGACAAGTACACTGTGCGTGTTTTCTCTTCTGCTGCTTTAGCAAAATTCGGAACCAACATAGCCTGCAGTAATCCGGCAAACAGGCTAAGTACAGTCATTGTTACTACAAATTGTTTTTTTCTTCTTTCTTTCATCTCTCTTCTCCTTTCCGTATATATTTATAATTTTATAGGTTTTAAACTTCTTTCCCATAAATTTTTTTGCCCAAATTTTGCACTTTTTTTACTTTAATATTGTCTTCCATAATATTCAACATGTCCTGATTTATGAAAATCAGAATTTCTCACACAACATAAAAAGCCGGTTTTCACCGGCTCCTCTTTACATATTTTTCTGCTTGTTTTAAATATTACCCTGCTTCATCTTCTCCAGCTTTGCCTTCTTATATGCTGCAAATCTGCCCTGATCCAACGCATCCCTGATTTCCGTCATCATTGTATTGTAAAAATACAGATTATGCAGCACACACAACCGCATGCCCAGCATTTCCTTCGCCTTCAGCAGATGCCTGATATACGCTCTGGAATAACGCCTGCAGGTCGGGCAGGAACATCCCTCCTCAATGGGACGCATATCTTTTTCGTATTTCTGGTTAAACAGATTGATCTTTCCGAAATTGGTATACAGATGGCCGTGTCTGCCATTCCTTGACGGATATACACAGTCAAAAAAATCTATACCCCGCTCCACACCTTCCAGAATATTCGCCGGCGTTCCCACACCCATCAGATAAGTCGGCTTGTCCTGTGGCAGATAAGGCACTGTCTCTTCCAGAATATGGTACATTTCCTCATGAGTTTCACCGACTGCAAGACCGCCCACCGCGTAACCGTCCAGATCAAGTTCTGAAATTCTTTTTGCGTGTTCTATACGGATATCATCAAAAACAGCTCCCTGATTGATGCCGAAAAGAAGCTGCGACGGATTGACGGTTCCCTCTTCCGCGTTTAACTCCCGCATCTTTTTCTGACAGCGCATAAGCCACCTTGTCGTCCTGTCCACGGAATTCTGCACATACTGCCTGTCCGCTTTGCTGGAAGGACACTCATCGAACGCCATCGCGATCGTGGAACCAAGATTGGACTGAATCTGCATACTCTCTTCCGGTCCCATAAAAATCTTCCTTCCGTCCACATGGGAATGAAACGCCACTCCCTCCTCTGTGATCTTACGCAGCTTTGCAAGCGAAAACACCTGAAATCCGCCGGAGTCCGTTAAAATCGGTTTCTCCCAGGACATAAACTTATGAAGACCGCCCACCGATCTTATGAGTTCATCCCCCGGTCTCACATGCAGATGATAGGTGTTGGAAAGTTCAATCTGTGTGCCGATCTCCTCGAGATCAGAAGTTGCAACAGCTCCTTTGATGGCCGCCACCGTGCCCACATTCATAAAAACAGGAGTCTGCACCACACCATGTACTGTCGTCAGTTCGGCCCGCTTCGCCCTGCCCTCTTTTTTCAAAATTTTATACATACTATTCCAATCTTTCAACATATTCTTCCAGTGTCAGTCCCTGCTCCATGATCTCCCCGGCAGCAGTCTTCCCCACATACCGGAAATGCCATGGTTCATATTCGATTCCCGTTATATACTCTTTTCCCTTCGGATAACGCAGGATAAATCCGTATTCCGCGCAATGCTCCCGAAGCCACTTTCCGGCAGCAGTCTCTCCGAATCCCTCATCCAACGTTTTATAGGAATCCGTATAGATATCAAGCGCAAGACCGATCTGGTGTTCACTTGTCCCCGGAACATTCACCACCCTGGCGGCCAGTTTATAGGCATCCATATAGGACATGCCCCGCTTCATATAGCGCACGATCTTTCGGTCAAACAGATACTCCTGTCTGTCGAGTGTCCGGTACGGGGAACATACTTCCAGAGTAATCCCGTCTTCTTTTGCTGCCTGCAGCATACCCAAAAATGACGGTATGATCCGCTCATCGCACTGTAAACTTCCTTTGATCGTTCCCAACGTAAACTCATAATCCTCCGGAATCGGATGTCTGTTATTCACAAGCAGCAGGCTCCAGTCGTCTTTTGAAACCTCTCCGCTTTCCTCCTCAAAAAGTTCCAGATTCTCCGAATCATAGTTTGCCAGAATCTCATCCGCTGAATAATTGTCAATATCATCACTGTCTTCCGCCTCCGGATTGACAACTTCCTCCGCCTCCATCGACTGTGCTTTCTCCGTTATCACGCCGGTCTCCACCTCTATCGTCTCGGTTTCCGTAGCAAGCGTAATATCCTCCGTTTCCAGATGTTCCGTAAATACCTGCTGTTGCGTTTCACTTTCCCCCTGAAACATAGGCGCACAAAAACTGCAGCTAATGATAAAAAACACCAAAAGCACCGCCAGAGAGATCAGTTTCTTCGTATTCGAAACAAACCAATCACAAATATAATATACCAGGAGCCAGACCGTAAGCCCAAGCGTAATAATCCCTTTCAAATAAGGATATTTCCGCATTTTCTGCCTTGCTCCCAGTATTATTTTTTCTTTCCGGGACTCGTTCATTCTGATTTTCCTATATGTATGTTTTTGTGTGTTTAATATTATAGCATATATTTCAGCACACTGCATTGTTTTTTTTCATTTTTTTTTATATACTGGTAACAGTTCATCCATGAAATGTTACATATACTAAATCCATGTGATCTACACCATCTTATATGAAAAGGAGACATTACTATGGCAGGTTCCACATACGGCACTGTTTTCCGGATCACTACCTGGGGGGAATCCCACGGCAAGGCACTCGGGGTTGTTATCGACGGCTGTCCCGCCGGGCTTCCGCTCTCGGAAGAAGATATCCAGATTTATCTGGACAGAAGAAAACCCGGACAAACTTCCATCTCCACCCCCCGGAAGGAGAGCGATCAGGTGGAGATTTTAAGCGGCATCTTTGAGGGAAAAACGACGGGAACTCCCCTTTCCCTGATGATCCGCAACACTTCCCAGAAGTCCTCCGACTACTCACAGATCGCATCCTGCTACAGACCGGGACATGCGGACTATCCTTTTGACGCAAAATACGGTTTCAGAGACTACCGGGGCGGCGGCCGCTCCTCCGGCAGAGAGACCACAGGCCGCGTGGCAGCAGGCGCCGTGGCATTGAAAATCCTATCCCGGCTGGGCATCAAAGTCTGTGCCTATACCGAAGCCATCGGTCCTGTTTCCATTGATTACGGCCGCTTTGATGAGGCGACCATCCTGACGACGCCGACCTGTATGCCGGATGTGGAAGCTTCCGCAGAAGCAGAAAGCTATCTGAAGGAGTGTCAGATGGCAAAAGATTCCTCCGGCGGTGTGATTGCCTGTCTGGTCAGGGGGCTTCCGGCGGGCATCGGGGAACCGGTCTTTGAAAAACTGGACGCCTCTCTCGCGAAAGCCATGCTCTCCATCGGCGCTGTAAAGGCCTTCGAGATGGGGGACGGCGCGCTCGCCGCAAAACGAAAAGGCAGCGAAAATAACGATGCCTTCTTTACGGAAAACGGCAGAATCCACAAAAAAACAAACCACAGCGGCGGCACCCTTGGCGGTATGTCCGACGGCAGTGATCTGTTTTTTAAAACTTATATAAAACCCACGCCCTCCATTTTCCAACCGCAGGATACGGTAAACAGAGAGGGTGAAAATGTAACGATCCGGATAGAAGGACGGCACGATCCGGTGATCGTGCCGAGAGCCGTTGTCGTAGTACAGTCTATGGCTGCGCTGACGATACTGGATCTTATGATGCTCAATATGAATGCCCGGATGGAATATCTGGAAAAGTTTTATAAAGATTAGTCTTTCGTCCTGTTTATCACAAAATACGTCCATCCGATCAACAGCGGTACGGATGCCACCGTCGGCAGTTCATATCTGATCGCCGTGGCAAGCGGAGATGCCAGACAGACTAAAATATTCATAAAACTTGGAACAAACAGGATCAATCCGCTGTATTTTCGCCGTTTTATCAGCATCATTGCAAGCACCACCACGATCCAGGTATACAAACCGGGGGAACATAAATACTTGACCAGAGGCAATACCATGCTCAAATTCCATATCTGTATCAAAATGTATGCAAGATTACTGTCAAACACATGGTGCAGACCGATCTCGCCCATATAGGAATAATATTCTCCCTGAATCCATGCCTCTATATTCTGGGATACGGGCGCAATATAACCGTATCCCTGGTTGATGAAAGCCGCCACATAGGTTCCCGGGTGCTTGAAAAACATCCGGAACCATATTTTAAAATAATCCCCCAGATCCGCTCCCCTGTAAAGGTACTTGACGGGATCCGATATCACAGGATCATAGGAAATAAGCATGGCATCGTAGTTAAGCGTATTATCAATAACCTGTCTTTCATATTCCGTAACCTCATCCGCATGTTCACAGACATATCTGGCAGTCTGCTGGAACGGCACACTTAAAGACTCCGCCGCAGAAATTCCTCCTATACCCATAGCCGGATACACAATCCTCATCATCCCCTCGTATAAAACCAGGGTGAGAAGCATGACTGCCGCCACCCGCCTGCGGGATTCCTTCTTCAGCCAGATCACCATGCACAATAGTGCCGGCAAAACAGCGTGAATCCCGTTATTGCGTAAGAAAACAGCCCCCAAACTGGTAAGGCAAAGTAAGACCGCATCCTTTTTATCGCACTGCTTTTTCACCAGAATTTCCATCATACAAACGGTCTGCAATACAGCAATCTCTGCATAAAAAAGATCCTTTTCCACCCATTGTGCATATGTGCCCCAAAATGGCGTAAATGCAAAAAATACAATGCCGGCCATACACCATTTCACGGGAATCCCCAGGTTATACAGCTTTTTCATACTCAAAGAAAACACCTTTGCACCTACCAGGGTCTGCATAAAACAATAAAGAAAAAAGCCGAAATTCGCATCTGCAAGCAGGCGTCCCAATGTGAACAGACTCCCCATAATGCATGTTGACAGTGGCGGATGCCATGCACCCCAGGATGCATCTCCCAAAAATTGCTGTAGCTGAAGCAGGCTGTCGGGACAACCGGAACCGGGATAATTCATCAGAATCCAGGGCAGCCATCCGATAAAGATGACGGCGAATCCGATCAGGGAAAAATACTCCTCCCAAAAAGTGTTTCCGCCTGCTCCCCTTGTTTCCAGAGTTCCTTTTTCAAACAGATAATACACACACCGGAGCCCGCCATAGATCATGACCCAGAATCCGGCTATACATGCACAGGATATCAACATCTGATAACTGTTTGCAAACAGAAAATCTGCAGAATTCAACTTTGCAAAACTGATTGCTGTCACAAGAGTAACCGCCAGTACAAAAGAAAGAACAAGCGAACCGAAATCTGTTTTTTTATCCTTCTTTGATACATATTTTAACATCAGATAGACGGCGGCCAGCACAAACAGATCTGAAAAATCCGGCCTGCTGAAGGTATTGTAGAGTTTATTCAGCCCATTCAAAAGGGCGGAATCCGGAAAACCACCGTCAAATATCTCGAACCTGCAATGCAGCACAAAAACTGCCAGGCAGGAAAGCAGGAAACGTAAAACCGGCCCGTCTGCGCTTTTTCCTTTTATCAGTTGATTTATTTTCTCCAACATACTTTTCCTCGCTTCGTTTTGCTTGGTATAATATCTCTCGATATTATACCAAGCAAACCTTAGAATGGCAAGGACAGCGTACATCGTAAAGGAGATAACTTTTATCTGAATGTCAGCGTCTGCTTCAAATCGTAATCTTTCCTGTTATAGCAGCGAATTATCTCCGGATGGGCTATATAGAAATTCTCCCCGATATAAAGCCCTCTGTAGTTTGCTGTGTCATAGCCGTCACCGTCCAGTTTTTCGGAAAGGATCTTCTCAAAACCGTTTTCTTCCCACTGATACAGCACATAGTTCCGTATGCGGCCCTTATTATAGGATTCCGCCACAAAACCGATCAGATTTTCTTCCGGAGATACCAGTATCTCCTTATAATCATAGAGGGCGGGACTATAGCTTGATTCCTGTAAAACCAGACTGCCAAGTACTTTTAGCCCGACAGGATCAGACATATCAAACATCACTAACTTTAAGCCTTCCTGCTGTCCCGTTTTCGGATCGGTCTCGTATCCTAGTCCCAACAATTTATCCTTCCCCCAGAAGTGCAGGTATTCCGAAAAACCTGTAATCTCCAGTTCTCCCACCAGTTTCGGATTTTTTTCATCCGACAGATCTGCTGCAAAAAGCGGATCCGTATTCCGATAGGTAATAAAGTAAGCCATATCCCCCAGATATCTTGCCGCATATATGCTTTCTCCCACCGCAATATGTGTAAGTTCTCCTGTCACTTTCAGATTTTCGTCCAACAGGAACAGGCAGTTCTCCCGATCCGCCCCGGACATATCCGTCGTCAGCACTCTGAGTTTATTGTCCTTTTCATGGATTGCAAAAGTATCTCTTATCACGCCCCGCACAGATGCCGCCGCCTCTCCGTTTAAAAAACCTCCTGTCAGGGAAAACTTCGCGATCTGAGTACTTTCCATAGTTTCTCTGTAATTTGTCCGGTACAGATACAGGGAATCCCCGCCCATATATATTTCAGACCCCTCATCCAGTATCATAACCGTATCCCTCACTGTCTCGGGACTGTATATAGAGAGACTGGATATCAACAGCGCCCGCTCCCCCGGCTCTCCCACATAAATGCAGTCCGCAGATACTTTTCTCGCATTTACTTCCGGTATTGCATCAGCCGGATCTTTTTCATAGTCTTCAAGCAGATACTGACTGGTAAACAGATATACAATACTTCCGTCTTTTCTGGATGTCACATAGCTGCCGTCCTGTGTCACCCTGCCTGCCAGCACAGGTTTTTCCTTATCGCTGATATTGTATGTGTAAACAGATACACTCCGGCCCGTGTCGATATAAAACATATCATAATATGCTACATCCTCGCTCTCTGTTCTCTCTAAATCTGCAGTATATTCCTGCACCATCAAAATCAGCCTGTCGCCGTCCACATACATCGCGCAGACATTTGCCGTGCTGTCTGCCGTCTCCGGTTTCACCTCACTGACCTGCTTCATCTCCTCTCCGGCGGAAACGATGTTTACCGAGCTGCCCCGCAAAAGATAAAGATATTCTCCGTCCGTCTTCACAATATCGCTCTCGTCTATGCCGAAAGTCTGCACATTCGTTTCGGAATATTTCACAGCTTCCTCCGCAGAGGCCTGCGCATTTTCTTTTCTCAGCTCCTCTACGCCGGCAGAGAAGGCTGCATCCTCCATTTCGGCCATGTCGTTAACGATAAGTCCCCCGTTTCTTGCAGTATTCAAATTTGTCTTTACTTCTTCCAGCTTTTCATAAACCGCATCATAGCTGCCTGCCAGCGTATAAAGTTCCCCGGCGTCTTTTCTTTCCGCATATCCCTCTTCTGCGCCCGCTCCGGCATCCGCCGCTTCGTCAAACATCATCGGTTCCTCTGCGGCCTCCTCCATCTCCATCGGCTCATACTCTTCTGACATTTCCGGTGCTCCTTCCGTCATCGTAATCTCCATCTGCGGAGCACTTGATTTGTCCGCAATAGCTGCCGAATTACCGGTTCCCATCCCCCTCAGGGAAATGAAACAGATAATAAAAACAGCAGCGGCCGACAATCCCCCGACCAGTTTAGGATTCCGGAACCACAACTTTTTTTCCCCGGTTTTCTCCTGTTCCAGTTCTCTGCATTTTTTTAATATACTCTCCGGCAAAAGACTCTCCGGCACTTCTACTTGTTCCGCCGACTGTTTTATTTTGTGAAGCATAGCCTGTTCATCGATTTGCTCCGACTCACAAACGCTTCGCTTGTTGCCCGTATCGCCGTTTAAAATACAACGGCTCATCTCTTTTTCTGTCATTTGGACACCTCCTGCCCTTCCAGTTTTTTCGCCATCTTTTTCAGGGCGCGGCTCTCCCTCGAGCGAACGGTATTCGCGTTAATACCTGTTATCTCGGAAATCTCCTTACTCGTATAGCCGCCGAATACATGCATACCGATGATCATTCTCTCTTCGTCTTCCAGCTCCCCGAAAACTCTGCGCAGATGATAATGATCCGCCAGATCATCCGCACCGGCCATATCCCCTATTTCTTCATTCCACTCAAGCGGTTTGTTCACATATTCTTTCCGTTTTCGCCTGCACTTATTGGATAGGATTCGAAACACCCAGCCCTCAAAAGCCTCCTCACTTCGAAGCTTTCCTATCGTCACCCAGGCGTCCGTCACCGTGTCGCTGACCGCATCCTCCGCATCCGCAGGATTTCCCAGCATATACAGTGCATACCGATATAAATTCTGATAAATGTTTTGATACAGCTCAGCAAAGGCTTCCGCATCGCCTTTCTTTGCCCGTCTTACTAACTGCAGTTTTGTATTCATGTCCCACCTCTTTTGCATCCGCCTCCAGAAGTATATGGAAGAGGTTTTCGTCTTATAAGTGTACTCTGTTCACGAGTCTGTTGCGCTATTATAAAAAATCCTGCAAAAAACGCCGGAGCAACATTTTCTCCGGCGCATTTTATTCATGACAAT
Source organism: Lachnospiraceae bacterium (assembly GCA_014804795.1). Classification (GTDB taxonomy): domain Bacteria; phylum Bacillota; class Clostridia; order Lachnospirales; family Lachnospiraceae; genus 1XD8-76. The sequence continues at coordinate 47,679 of JAAUZC010000015.1, forward strand.
AGAATTTTTGCAGAACATGGATTCTATTGTATATTGGGTATTACAGGGCAGATATTCTGTACAATTTCATGTGAGATGCATCCAATATCTCCCGATACCCCATCTTCTCCATCCACTCATAAATAATGTGATTTTGCGGTGAATTATAGTAGGCCGGATTTTCTCCCAGCTCTTTGTCCACAGCAATAACTGTCGGTATCTTTTTCGGATACTTCTCATAATACCGGAGATACATTTCATTATAAGCATTTGTCCCCTGCGTAGACGGCGTCGCTACCTGCGCCTTCGTCCAGAGATAAATAATATTTTCACTTCCGATATACAACAGCTTATCCTCTGGCAAAAGCTGTTCTGCCAGCAATCTGTAATCATCCATAAGCACAACAGCCGTATCTTCCAACATATAGATGCCCTTTGCCGGTCCCGCCTCTATTCTTTTCAACGGCGCCAGTATGGTAGCTTCCGTACAGCCGGAAATCCGTATCTGCACTAACTTACAGACAAACAGACCGACCAGAAAAATCAATACCCCGACCCGCAAAAAATATCTCTCCCGCTTTGTCACAGTACCCGGATACCCGCTTTCAGATACCGGTATTCTGCCCCGGACAGAGTCTGTGCCCGTTTCATATCTACTTCCCAATATCCATGCTGTTGCAATCACTCCGGTATACATTTTTGCCATAGAGACATTGACGTTCATATTTGTTATGACAAGAACCGACAACAGTGTCATAAATCCTGGCAGAATGCCAAACCACAGACACCAACCATTCTTTCTGTCCGGCACTGCCAAAGCCAGTAATATTCCCATCAGAGAAATCGCAAAAAATCTCCACACCATATAAAACTGGTTTTCATTTCCGAACAATCCTCCCACCGCCTGAAAAAGCCCTGATAAAAGAATCAAAGAAGAAGCCGCCAAAAATACACTCTCGTTCCATCTTTCCTTTCTTGTGTCAAACTTTTCTTTTCTCAGGCGGACAAGAATAATACCTGTAGCCATCGATGCGGCAAACATACACACCACAGACCACAGAATCTCTCTAAACTGTTCCCCGTAAAGCTTCCATTTTACAGCAGTACTTACCATCGTATGAGATTCATCCTGAAAGATATAACCGATATTCTGCAAAAGCTCTTCCGGCCTCAGATAACTCCCCAGATACATCAAAAACAGGATGCCCGTCACTGCAGCGCCTGCCGTAAACCACAGAACTTCCATCCACGTCTTCAGGGCTACTGCCGTTTCTTCACGGCTATCCGGCCAGAGCTTCTTTCTTCCGCACTGAAAAATCCCCAAAATATATACCGGATAAACCAGAATCAGTGTCGGATAGGAAAACATCTGTCCAATCAGCATCACACCGGCCGCGAGCAGATATACCCTCTTTTTGCATCCCCCCTGATAATAACAGTAAAAACACAAAAAGGACAATAACGCAAACCAGTACTGCTGCAATTCAAATTCTGGGCACTGCACCCATTTGGGAAGAAAATTCATATGCAGGAAAAATAAAAACAGTGAAAAGAACTTCGAAAATCCACCTTTTTGTACGGCGGTTTTATAGCAGGCCAAACCGATTACTGCATGAATCAGTGAACCGATTACTCTCGCATAGATTACGATATAAGTTGTATTCCCAGCAATTTTTAAATACAACCATAAAAAAGGTGCTAAAACAATACCACCCATCTGATGAGACTCCCACAAATCCAAAAACAGCTTTTCCCCTGTTGCCAGACGGTATCCCACCGCTAACGCATAACTTTCATCAATATCCAGACTGATAAATATCGTTTTTATCACAGCCAATGCGGTAAGTATAAAAAGAAAAAGACAGATGCCTTTTTCCATATACACTGTCGCACCTTTATCTTTATACTTTTTCATCTCTTTTTTTCATCAGTTCCACCAGATTAAGCTGGAACTCAAAATCTCTCCTGCTCTTTATCGCATGACTGGATAAGATCAGTCCCGCAAAAAAGGACTGCAGCGCCGCCAGCATCACAAAGCAGCAGACAAACAATGTGGGAAATCTCTCCACCAATCCCGTTTCAATATAATTCACCAGCACCGGAATAAAAAAGCCGATGGAAACCGCCGCCAGAACCGCACTGATGATGGTAAAAAATCTAAAGGGCCGATAGTTTCTGAAAAGCCTCGCGATCGTAGCAAGCACTTTGATACCGTCAGAATAGGTATTCAGCTTGGAAAAGCTTCCCTCCGGCCTGTCCCTGTACTCCACAACTACATTGTCGATCGCCATATTGTTATTGACCGCATGAATGGTCATTTCCGTCTCAATCTCAAATCCTTTGGACAGAACCGGAAAGGTCTTTGCAAAATTGTAACTGAAGGCACGATAGCCGGTCATAATATCTTTGATATCACAGTCAAAAATGTAATTGATCGCCATACGCACAAGAGAATTTCCCATATTGTGAAAGGGTCTTTTATTCTCGGTAAAGTAGGTGGAGGAAAGCCTGTCCCCCACCACCATGTCCATCTGTTTTTGCAGCACTCTATCTGCCATTTCAGCAGCGTATTCAAGCGGATAAGTATCATCCCCGTCCGTCATGATATAGCATTCGGCATCAATTTCCCGGAACATCCGCCTGATCACATTGCCCTTGCCCTGCTGATACTCATGCCGTACAACAGCGCCGGCTTCTTCTGCAATCTTTACCGTATCATCGGTGGAATTATTGTCATACACATAAATGACAACTTCCGGAATATATTTTTTTGCATCCGCGATTACTTTTCCAATGGTTTTCGCTTCGTTATAACATGGAATCAAAAGTGCGATCCTGTCCATATTCTGTCCTCCAGAGATATATCCGTTGCATTTTCACTGTGCTGATGATCAATCATTCGGCATCTGTTGATTCATTAGCTTTACTTTATCACTAACCTCTTAAAGCTCTTCTTTCCTCTCTTTAAGATAATGCCGTCCCCGTCAAAAGCATTTATATCATAGGACGCCTTAATATCCGTCACTTTTTCATCGTTCACACTGACGCCGCCCTGCTCGATGGCACGCCTGCCCTCCGAACGGGAAGCCACAAGCCCGGATACTGTCAGCATACTGATCAGGTCGATTTTGCCATCTCTGAAATTTTCTTCTGCGAGTTCTGCTTTCGGCATATTCTCTATACTGCCGTTTCCGCCAAACAGCCCTTTGGAAGCTTCTTTCGCCTTGCCTGCCTCCTCTTCACCGTGCACAAGATTCGTCAGTTCATAAGCGAGAATATCCTTTGCCTCGTTCAACTGACTGCCTTCCCATTTATCCATCTCATTAATCTGCTCGATCGGCAGGAAAGTCAGCATCCGCAGGCATTTAAGCACATCCGCATCCCCGATATTTCTCCAGTACTGGTAAAACTCGTATGGCGTTGTCTTATTTGGGTCAAGCCATACCGCGCCTTTCTGCGTCTTGCCCATCTTCTTGCCCTCGGAATTCAGCAGCAGCGTGATCGTCATCGCATAAGCATCTTTCCCCAGTTTCTTCCGGATCAGCTCCGTACCGCCAAGCATATTGCTCCACTGGTCATCGCCGCCGAACTGCATATTACAGCCGTAACGTTTGTAAAGCTCCAGAAAATCGTAGGACTGCATGATCATATAATTAAACTCTAAGAAACTTAACCCCTTTTCCATTCTCTGTTTGTAACACTCTGCACGCAGCATCGTATTTACTGAGAAGCAGGCTCCGATATCCCTGATAAACTCAATATAATTCAAATCCCGCAGCCACTCGGCATTGTTGACCATCATCGCCTTATCTTCTCCGAATTCGATAAAACGGCTCATCTGCTTTTTGAAACACTCACAATTATGGTCGATCATTTCCGTGGTCATCATATTCCGCATATCTGTCCTGCCGGAGGGGTCACCGATCATACCCGTACCGCCGCCTATCAAAGCAATCGGCTTATTTCCTGCCATCTGCAGTCTCTTCATCAGGCAAAGCGCCATAAAGTGCCCTACATGCAGACTGTCCGCCGTCGGGTCAAAACCGATGTAGAATGTAGCCTTTCCGTTATTTACGAGTTCTCTGATCTCTTCTTCATCTGTCAATTGTGCAAGCAGGCCTCTCGCCTGCAGTTCTTCAAATATTTTCATAATATTCTCCTCTCCGTATCTCTTATTTGTTGGCCATCAGTTTGATCATCCCGTCATTTAACCCTTTGACAGTCAGCTTATACATGGGGAACAACTCCTTGATCGCTGTCTCCGCTTCCCGCCAGGGCGCTCTTCCCGGAGCCATCTTCGGGTTCATCCAGACAATTTTTTTATAGTGCTTTTTCATAAGCTGCAGCCATTCATAACCGGATAATCCTCCGTTTGGCCCTCTGTAGTTACCGCTGTCGGAATAAAGTTCCTCCGGCGCCATCGCCGCATCACCGACAATAATTACTTTATAATCACTGTCCAGATTACGGAACATCCACTCGGTATCTACCCACTCGCCGTTTTCACATTCCGGCGTTTTATATAGCTTGCTGTAAATACAGTTATGAAAATAATAACATTTTACATCCTTAAAATGATTCGATTTATTCACCGCCTGAAACAGATCGTTCATCAGACTGCTGTAGGGAATCATCGTACCGCCGGAATCAAACAGCAAAAGCAGTTTCACCGCATTTTTCCGCGGCTTCTCCATCACAATCTGCAGACAGCCGCCGTTGTTACAGGTCTTATCAATCGTCCCCGGAATATCAAGCTCCGTCTTCGGAATATCAAGCTTTGTGGAAAACTGCCGCAGTCTCCTGAAAGCAAGCTGGAACTGTCTGTTGTCAAGCACCCTGTCATCCCGGAAGTCTTTGTATTTCCGTGCGCCGATCACCGAAAATGCGGACTGATAACCGGTTCTGCCGCCGACCCTGACGCCGCCTACGTTGCCGCCCATATTGCCAAATGAGGTTTTTCCCATTGTGCCGATCCAGAAAGAGCCGCCGTTGTGCTCCTCATTCTGATCCCGCAGCCTGTCCTTAAATGTCTGCTCCACGTCCTCTTTATCAATTACCGTATTGTCTTCCATCTGATTCAAGTGCGCCCTGGCTTCCTCGTGGGCAAGCTCCATCATATCGGATTTGTCAAGCCACCGCAACATCTGAGAAGTCACTTCATTCTCAGATTTAACGCCCTTAAAGCACTCCTCAAAAGCCATATCAAATTTATCAAAATCCGTTTCGCTTTTTACAAGGATCATTCTGGCAAGATAATAAAACTGCGTGAGACTGCTGCCCGCCATGCCCTGTTCCAGGGCGTTCTGCAGGGTCAGCCACTCGCTCATCGTAATATGAAGCCCTTTCGCCTTGCAAACCTGAAAGAATGGATAAAACATAGTTATCTCCTGTTTAGATTCCGTGCTGTCTCACTGTTTCCAGATCCTCATCCTTTTTTACCACCACACCGAGGAAAGGCATTCTTTCCCGCAATACATTTGCCGGAATGCCGCCGATCTGCAGAGCGTTGATCCAGTCGATCAGCTCTGAAGTGCTGGGTTTTTTGCGGATGTCGCGCATTCCGCGGATATCATAGAAAATCTCCATTGCCTGTTTCATCAGATTCTCTTCCACATCAGGATAATGGGTCTTTATGATCTCCTCCATCAGTTCCTTGTCCGGGAAGTCAATATAATGGAAAATACATCTCCTCAGAAACGCATCCGGCAGCTCTTTCTCCGCATTGGATGTAATGATCACGATCGGGCGGTGTTTCGCTTTCACAGTGCGCTTCGTCTCATGGATATAAAATTCCATCTGATCCAGTTCCCAGAGCAGGTCATTGGGAAATTCCAGGTCCGCCTTATCAATCTCATCGATCAACAGAACTACCTGTTCTTCCGACTCAAACGCCTCACCCAGTTTTCCGAGCTTAATGTAGCGGGCGATATCGTCTACGCCCTCTTCGCCAAACTGTCCATCGTACAGACGCTGAATCGTATCGTACATATAAAGTCCGTCCTGTGCTTTTGTGGTGGACTTGATATTCCAGATGATCAACTTTTTACCAAGCGACTGCGCCACTGCCTGGGCAAGCATCGTCTTTCCCGTGCCCGGTTCTCCTTTGATCAAAAGAGGCTTCTGCAGCGCGATCGCCACATTCACACCGTCCATCAATTCTCTCGAAGCTACATACTGACTGGTACTGTTAAATCCCTGATCCATATTTTCCTCCCTGCATATTAAAAAGTTATCGTAAACGACTCCATATTATCGGTTTTCACCATTATTTCATGCATCCCTCTCGGTACCAGCACATACTCTTTAAGTGACGCTTGTTCTCCCGGCGGAATTATTTTTCTGTTTTCATAATTGGATACCGCCAGATTCTCGGTATCCTCTTCCATTTCATACAGATGGTATCCCTCTGCATCGTTATAATAAGTCCAAAAATCTCTTATACTTGCTGTATTATTTGTGTGATTGGAAAGCAGCAAGGTAACTTCCACCACTTCCATTTCAGAAAAATCTTCAACATCGCCATAATAATTGACATAATATCCCTCCGGCGTCGTATCTGTTATCCTCGCACTGCAGTCTTCCACTTCCATCGCCGGATAACGCGATCTTATGTTGTAAACTGCAGTACTGATATGCCCTGTATAGTAGGCCGAACATACCAATATGACTATGATGCAGGCAATGACAGAGCCTATTTTTATGACTTTGCTACTCATATTCCATCCTCCTCAAGCTGCAATGAAACGCTCACCCTTCTTTGCAGAGCATAAATTCCGTCCTTTTTGTTTCCTTCATCAAAGGAAATCGTGATCTCTTCTGCGTTTTCATCTACAAAAAAGTAAAGATCTCCTGTTCTCCCTGCCATTGAGATATACCCCTGAAAATCGTATCCGGAAAAAATGCCGTCCCGCATGGAATAATCGCCATCATACAAAATTTCCGTCATTGTATAACTATCCAGAGACATTTTAAAAGACGAACCGTCCGAAACATATACCTCTCCGGATACATCGTCATCCCCGCTCTTATCTGCAGGCAACAGTTCTATCGCTACCGCCACTAACTTCTCGCCCCTTGGCATACCTTCTAATGCGGAAGTATCCACTACCCTTGCTTTATCCACGATAAACAGGCGTTCATATACCTCAAAAAGTTCTCCCGGCTGCGCTGTCTCCTGCTCAAAGTCCAGGGTAGAGTAGGTTTCCTCCATACTCTGTTCTTTCAGATAACAACAGACCACCGTGACTGAAACCGCCAGTATCGCTATTACAATACATATGGGTGTAATAATATTTTTCTTTTTCTTCTCATCATATGCGTTTGCCTGTCCATATGAACCGTTTTTCCCTGCCTGATATGTTCTGTTTGGTCCGTACTGTGCCTGTTTAGGATAACTGCCCTGTTGATAGGAACCGGTCTGTCCCGCCTGGTACGTATTTCCCTGTACGGCCGCAGACTGATAGGGATTTGGCTTTCCAAGCGGTCTCCCTGCCTGATAGCCGGAAGCAGGCGCCGTCTGTCCGTGCCCATTGTTTTTGTCATACGCCTTATGGAGCTGTTCATGCGAACCGGCTCCCGCCTTATGCATGTTTTGACTATCATACATCTTATGCAGTTCCACATGCTGCTTCGCCGCCTGCGCACTTGTGGAAGTTTTTGCGCCATCCTCAAATTTAGCACTGATATACTTATTCACATCATATTCTGTCTGCCTGTTATTGAAATGCCCGCATTTCGGACAAACGCCGCTATACATTTCCTCATCAAAGTTCTTACCGCATCTTCCGCATCTCATACTCGTTTCTCCCACATTTTACCACCCGGTACTGATCTCAATCTTCTTATCCCGTAACATCAGTTCATCCAATGCCTGTGCCGCCGGCTTTCCCTCAAACAATACCAGATTAATCTGTTCGATAATAGGCATCTCCACCTCATATTTTTTCGCAAGCCCCATAGCCGCTTTGGCGGAATAAACGCCCTCCACAATCTGTTTTACTTCATCCATTGCCTCTTTCATGGTCTTTCCCTGCCCGATCAGGATACCGGCACGCCTGTTGCGGGAATGCATGGAAGCACAGGTCACGATCAGATCACCGATACCGGTAAGGCCGCAGAATGTCTCAAGCTTTCCGCCCATCGCCAGTCCAAGCCTTGCTATTTCGGCAATTCCGCGGGTAATTAACGCCGCTTTCGTATTGTCGCCGCAGCCAAGGCCGTCTGCGATGCCTGCTGCCAGAGCGATCACATTTTTCAGAGAACCACCCAGTTCAATGCCCAGTATATCCGGACTTGTATATACCCGGAACACCTTATTCATCAGCAGATTTTGGATATATTCAGCCGTCTCCTTCGATTTTGCCCCGGCTACGATCGTAGTCGGCATCCCCTTTCCGACTTCTTCTGCATGGGAAGGGCCCGAAAGCACCGCCACATCCGCCTGTGGTATCTCCTGCTCGATAATCTCAGAAAGCGTCATCAGTGTTTTCTCTTCGATTCCCTTCGCCACATTGACAATGATCTGTCCCTCTTTCACAAAGGGAGCCATCATCGCAGAGGTGCTTCTCGTAAAGGGAGAAGGCACCGCCAGAATGCACAAATCCATCTCCTCTATCGCTTCTTTCAGGTCGGTTGTATAAGAAATACTCTCGGGCAGTTTCACCCCCGGCAGTTTGTCCAGATGTTCCCTGTTCTCCTTAAGCATCTCTATCTCTTCTTTTACAATAGACCAGACTGTCACCTGATGCCCGTTATCCGCCGCCAGTCTGGAGAGCGCTGTTCCCCAGCTTCCCGCTCCGATCAATCCGATTTTTGCCATACTTCCTCCATTCCAGTTCCGCATAAGTCCTGCCAGTACACTTTATCGGAGGACTAATTTTCAGCCGCCTTGCGTCTGCAAATTGTCCTGTGCACTGTCCGGGCTTATGCTGTTTTTATTCCGGTTCCGCATATGCTGTTTCAGTACACTTTACTGCGTTTCTTCTTTCTTTTTCAGATAGGTCTTTCTTTCCTCTCCCTTTATTAACCGCTTAATATTTTCCCTGTGTTTATAATAGGCCATCACTGCTAAGGCGACCGAAATGACATACATCTCGTTCAGCGCCGCCTGGGACATGCCGAATACCCCCATCTGTCCTTCCACAATGATCTGAATCACAAATCCCGCATACACAAGCAGCGATCCCAGCGATACATAGTGAGTTGTAAAGAAAGTACCGAAAAACACGATCACACCCATAATAAAAAAGTGCCAGTGGAAACAGATGATCAATCCCGCCGTTGCGGCAATGCCCTTGCCTCCTTTGAAGTGCATATAAAACGGAAAATTATGTCCCAAAATAGCTCCCGCCGCCGCATATAAAACAAGCAGATAATTCAGATCCGGCGCCATCCTCGGTGCTATGACAAACCGTGCGATCAGACAGGCTGCAGCACATTTCAGAATATCTCCAAACAATACCAGAATGCCTGCTCCCAGCCCGAAAGTCCGCAGCGTATTGGTCGTTCCCGCATTTCCGCTGCCCTTTTCCCTGATGTCGATTCCTTTTGATTTTCCGTAAATGTAAGCTGTCTGAAACAATCCGCAAAGATATCCCACTGCCAAACAGATAATGCGTCCCATTTTTGTTCTCCTCTTTCTTACGCCGCGGCGGACGGCTGTGCCCGCATCGCCGCTTATCTCTCGCCCTTACGTTCCCTGATAAAAAACTTAAGCGGCGTTCCACGGAACCCGAAAGTCTCCCGAATCTGATTCTCAATATATCTTGTATAGGAAAAATGCATCAGTTCTTTATCATTGACAAAAATCACGAAAGTCGGCGGTTTCACCGCCACCTGCGTAATGTAGTAAAGCCGCAGGCGTTTTCCCTTATCTGCGGGCGGCTGCTGCATAGCCACCGCCTCCGACATGATCTCATTTAATACGCCTGTCGCCACCCGCATCGCATGATTTTGATGTACCGCTTCTATTATATCATATAACTTCGGCAATCTCTGCCCTGTCAGCGCAGAAATATACAAAATTTCCGCATAAGGCATAAAAGACAGTATCTGCCTTATTTTTTTCTCATAATCTCTGGTCGTTTTATTGTCTTTTTCAATGGCATCCCATTTATTGACTGCAATGATCATTCCCTTGCCCCTGTCATGGGCGATTCCGGCAATCTTGGCATCCTGCTCCGTCACCCCTTCTACCGCATCAATGACAAGCACCACAATATCCGCCCGCTCTACCGCGCTGACGGTACGGATGATCATATAGCGTTCCAATTCCTCTTTGATCTTGTTTTTCCGGCGAAGCCCCGCCGTATCAATAAATACATACTCCTTGCCGTGATAAGTCAACTCCGTATCCACCGCATCTCTGGTCGTCCCCGCAATATCAGAGACGATCAGACGGTTTTCTCCGAGAAGCCTGTTGATAATGGAAGATTTTCCGACGTTGGGTTTGCCCACGATGGCAACCCGGATCTTATCATCCTCCTCGTCCTCTCCTGTGCTTTCCGGAAAATGTTTCGCCACCTCATCCAGCATATCACCGATACCGGTCCGGTTCGCCGCCGAAATCGCATGGGGTTCCCCGATGCCCAGATTGTAAAACTCATACACGGCGAGCATATCCCTTTCCCAGGAATCCACTTTGTTTACAACAAGCACCACCGGCTTTCCCGCTTTACGCAGCATATCCGCCACCTTGGAATCGGAGTCCACAAGCCCCTGCTTCACGTCAACCATAAACAGGATCACATCCGCCGTATCAATGGCAATCTGTGCCTGCTCTCTCATCTGCGATAACAGGATATCCTTACTCTCCGGTTCAATACCGCCTGTATCCACCAGAGTAAACTTATAGTTTAACCATTCTGCATCTGCATAGATTCTGTCTCTTGTAATGCCCGGTGTATCCTTTACGATCGATATTCTTTCTCCGGCAAGCACATTAAACAGTGTGGACTTTCCCACATTGGGGCGTCCCACCACTGCCACTACCGGTTTTCCTTTTTTCTTTGCCATAACTACCTGCCTTCTAAATACAACATTTCATGCATCTGCAGCAAACACACCATGCATGATAAGCCGATATCCTTTTCCTATGCCGCAATGATTCCTGATACCCGGCTGTCAACGTTCTCCGCCTCCCCGCAACATGCAGGAAAGCAGATCATACCCGCTTGATTTTACAATATCTACCGGCACTTGTAAAGTTTTTTCCACTTCGCCGACTGTCACATCATCCAGAAAAACATCCGTTCCGTCCCGCAGCATATTGACAGGCAAAAGAAGCCGTTTCCCCAGATTTTTTCCCTTGAGCTGCCCCATGATATCCTGCCCTGTTAAAAGACCGGACACTGTGATCATTTCACCGAAAAAGTAATTTGTAATTTCATATACATGTATTCTCAGACCGGGGCGAAGTTCCTCAGCCTGCCCGGCCATCCGCTTTATTGACGGATATGCCAGTTTACCGGTAGCGATGGAGATTTCTTCTGTCTGTGTTTCCCGCTCCGGTGCGCTTTGAAGATTCTCGCCGCCCTGCACATTACAGGCATGCTTTTGCCCTGATATATTTTGTGCCATATTCCGCATTTCCTGCTGCAGCGCCTCCTCAAACTCATCCGTCAAAAGACGCAGCATCCCCACACCGTTTTCCAGCTGCAGATACCCGTCATATCGCTCCGCTTCCGGCAGCTCTCTATCCGCCAACAGATACCATTCATCGGAAGCATGCACAAAATGAATGCCATGCTCCTCCCATACCTTGTTCTGAAAACTTTCAATACAGTCGATCACCTGTTTCGCATCTTCCGCCGTAAAAGGTTCCAGAGGATATAATCCTTCCCGGAAAGCCGATAATCCCACCGGCACAACTGACACGCTTGTCAGGTACGGCAGATATCTCATCAGATCCGAAATGCTTCTATTCAGCTCCGCCCCGTCATTGATGCCCTTACAGAGTACGATCTGCCCGTTCATCTCAATACCCGCCTCAAAAAGCCTGTCCGCCTTTTTTAACGCTTCCCCGGCAAAACGGTTGTTTAACATCATGCAGCGCAGCCCGGGATTCGTCGTCTGGAAGGAAATATTGATCGGTTCCAGCCTGTAACGAATGATCCTGTCGATATCATGATCCGACATATTGGTTAACGTCACATAATTCCCCTGTAAAAAAGACAGTCTGGAATCATCATCCTTAAAATATAACGTATCTCTCATCCCTTTCGGCATCTGATCTATAAAACAGAAAATGCATTTATTATGGCAGCTTCTGTACTCGTCCATCAGGCCGTTCTCAAACTCCAGCCCCAGATCTTCCCCGAAGTCTTTCTCAATTTCCAGAATGCACTCTTCCCCGCCCTTTGCCAATACGGCGACTTCAATATAGTCATCCTGCACCAGATACTGATAGTCAAAAATGTCGTCTATCTCCTGACCGTTTATTTTTAAAACAGCATCGCCGGCCTCAAGCCCCATCTCCTGAGCAATGCTGCCCGGCAGTACTTTTTGTATGATATGTCTCTTTGTGTTCATGCTTTATCTGCTTTCACGAGTGCTTTGTTATTTTTGGATAGCTCTATTATACCGAATTTCCCCTTTTTTTCAAGATTCATATACTGCCTTCAATAACACATTTGCCGTAAAACAAAAACAGACCCTTTTCTTTTCATATACCCTTGCCAAAACAATATTTATAGTATATTATTTAATTATGTTAAATACTATAAATTCATGTAGGAGATTTTATGAGAAAAAAACTTTTATACACTGCAGTTCTTGCATTGTTTCTGACATCCTGTTCCCCAGACGATGACGGCATTCATCAAATTCATATTGAAGCCGAAGACATTACATATCATGCCGAAGATACTTTGCCCTCTTCCCGTGAAGAATGCGATGATATTTCCGGTTACTTTGAGGACTATGGCACGCTTGCCGTTCCCGATTCCATCTCCGGCATTGTATTTCTCGGAAAAGAAAATGACCGTTATATTTACACTTTCCCGGATAATAAGGATTTGGCGGTGCAGCTTTATAATGAATATGGGGCTCTTATACAGTCTGACGGATTTACTTTGGAAGAATATGAAGAAAATTACATAATAAAATATGAAGGGGAATCGGTTGCGTTTATGGGAACCGGTTATAACACGGAACATGACTATATTATGTTAATTGCTTTTTACGCCAACGAATAGCCTTTGCATTTGCCTGCTGTCATACAGATTCGGTCCGGAATCAATTACAAATGCCGCTTCGTGAATCTGTTTAATTCTTCCGCTGCCGGTATTTCCCGCCGTCTCATCAAACAAAAACTTGTCCAATAAGTTCAGTTCTTCCAGTTTCGTTTTTACCATTTCGTTTCCTTCTTCCTAAATTCTATGCAATTTAGTTAGTTGATAAAAAGCACAGATTTCAGATGAAGTCAGACGGGACAAATCCTTGAAGATACGGCAATGCCCGTCGGCATTGCTGCAAGAGTTCAAAAGAATATATGCTTCTTAAAAAAGTATAGCATAATGCAGATAGTTTTACAAGAAGATTAACCGATTATTATTTAATTGATAAGTGTAATCTTTCAATGCCATCTGTAAAATGTCCCGCATATAAAAAACCTCCGGAACTTTGAAGCCCCAGAGGTTTTTTGTCAGATAAAATAAGCTCTTCCAAGCTGGCGGTTCAGAATAATTTACTCTTCAGTGCCAGTTCTACACAGGATCATTTCCACTTACGCCAGGATCCACAGGATCATTTCCACTAACACCGGGATCCACAGGCGTACTCGGTGTGCTTGGCGTACCCGGTGTACTCGGTGTATTCGGTGTACCCGGTGTGCTCGGAGTATTCGGTGTACTCGGCGTGCTCGGTGTACCCGGTGCTGAGGAGCTGCCGGAAGAAGATCCGGAACCGCCGGATGAAGAACTGCCGGAAGCTGTCTCCTTCACCGTTACTCCTGCTGTTCTGCCTTCTGCAATACCATAAGTCAAATAGTGTTCTGTGATGGCCCTGATATCAGTGCCGAATGCTGCCGCAATATCAGGATATGCCGCCGCATACTCCAAAGGATTAAACAGAATACCCCCCGTTCTTCCCTCATTCGCACCATAGTTGAAGAAATGCTCTACATAAGCATCCCAGTTGTCGCCGAATGCTGCTTCCAGATCCGGGTAAGCCGCACGGTACGCCTGCACATCAATAATAGGGCTCATCTGTCTGTTTTCTTTCAACCCATAAGTGATGAAGTGGTCATACAATGCCTCCTCATTTTCACCAAAAGCTGCTTTTAAATCCGCATAGGAATCCGCATAATATTTTGCGTCAAATATGTCCCGCAGACCAGCCGCTGATACGCACAGCGTGGAGGATGCCATCATCGCCACAACCATACCAAGTACTACCAGTTTCTTCGTTCTTCTTTTCATGTTGTCCCTTCCTTTCAAAATAGTCTTTTAGTATTATTTTTCAAAAATACTATTCATAGTATATACTTTTGAATTTTTAGTGTCAATAGTCTGTTTTTAATTTTTTTGTATACTATAGGCTTTTCCCAAAGAAACTATTTATAAATAAGGAGGAGACTATAGCATGAAAATACAGGAAGAATTGGGACTGCGCATCCGGTATTACCGCAGACAGCAAAAGATCAGCCAGGAAAAGCTTGCAGAATTATCCTCTCTCCATCCGACCTATATCGGACAGGTCGAGCGTGGTGAAAAGAATGCAACCGTGGAAAGCATTTATCATATTGCAAAAGGACTGAACATCCCGCTCAGTCAGCTTTTTGCTGATATAGAGACCATACCCGAAAATAAGGGAAAGAAAACTTTCTTTCCCGCGGACATGTATCATAAATTGGTGGAACTTCCTCCCGAAAAGCAAAAACATCTTCTTCGTATAATAGATTCCGTTTTATCGCTTTTGGACGCTTAAAAACTCTTGACGTAGTACGGAGAATGTTATAAATTTGAAAGGTAAAAACAAAATTCGACATTCACAAAACCGGGAGAATTTCATGGCTGACGTTACGAAACTGGAACAGGCGCTCCCCGTTGCGCCTTTAAAAATTGTAGCTCTCGACTCTGCTGCGGAAATGGGCAGAGTCATCAATGAACATCTTGTTAATTTTCGAAGGGAAACCCATAAAGATCTGACAAACGATCCCGCCTTTCAGGGATATCACGAAGATAATTATCTCGCCCGCTTTGACTGCCCGCGTTTCGGCAGCGGCGAGAGCAAAGGTATTTTCAAGGAATCTATCCGCGGCAAGGATCTTTATATTTTACTGGATGTCTGCAACCACAGCATCACATATCAGATGAACGGTTACACAAACCACAAATCCCCCGATGACCACTATCAGGATCTGAAACGTGTTATCGCGGCGGCGGGCGGCAAGGCATACCGTATCACTGTTATTATGCCGTTTTTATATGAGAGCAGACAGCATAAGCGAAACGGCAGGGAATCTCTTGACTGTGCCTATGCTTTAAGAGAACTTTCTGACATGGGTGTCAGCAATATCGTTACATTCGATGCTCACGATCCCCGGGTACAAAACTCCGTACCTCTCTGCGGCTTTGATAGCTTCATGCCTACCTACCAGTTCACAAAGGCTTTACTGGCAGCAGAACCGGATATCATCATCGACAAAGACCATACCATCGTCTTAAGCCCCGATGAAGGTGCGCTTGACCGCGCGATCTACTTTGCCAATGTGTTGGGCGTAGATGTGGGCATGTTCTATAAACGACGGGATTATTCTACTATTGTAAATGGCAAAAACCCTATTGTGGCGCATGAATTTCTTGGTGACAATATCGCCGGAAAAGACGCCATCATTGTGGATGATATGATCTCCTCCGGGGAGAGCATGATCGACACCGCCCGCATCCTAAAAGAATTCAAGGTGAACCGTGTATTTATCTGCACAACTTTCGGCCTGTTTACAAACGGTCTTGCTTACTTTGACGATGCCTACGAAAAGGGCTATTTTGATAAACTGATCACTACCAATCTGACTTATCAGACACCGGAACTTCTGACCCGCCCGTACTATATCACTGCCGATATGAACAAGTTTTTAGCGTCCATTATCGATTTTATGAACCACAACGTATCCATGAATTTTGTGCGGACTCCTACCGACAAGATCCGGGCGTTGATGGACGAGCATAACCGAAAGCTGAAGGAAACAAAATCATCTTAAAAACAATCGGAGCAGTCTGCTGTAGAGACTGCGCTTATAGGGCTGATACCTCATCGGCAGATCAAGCCAGGTTTTCTTATCTACAATACTTTTTGTATGAGAAAATGTTTCAAAACCTACTCTGCCGTGGTAAGCCCCCATTCCGCTTTCCCCTACACCGCCGAAGCTCATTTCGCTTGTCGCAAGATGGATCACCACATCGTTCACGCATCCGCCGCCGAAAGGGATGCGTGATGTTATTTGATCAATATGGGACCGGTTGGCCGAAAAAATATAGAGCGCAAGCGCTTTTGGCCTTCCGGTATATTTTTTCAAAAATATTCATGATCACTTCACCTGTTTGTCGGCGAAAAATGCTGCCGCAATAGCACCGGGGCCGGCGTGCGTGCTGATCGTACTGCCGATCATCGTCACCGGTAAGGAATCCAAATGTCCTTCCCAGAGTGCGCGGCTGTTGTCAATATACCCTTTCAAAAGCGCATCATCCGTTCCGGAATAGGCAAGCATCACGGGCAGATTGAAATCTACGCCGCCCTTCTGCTTAATGAATTCTGTCAGCATATTGTCACCCTGTCTGGATCCCCGCGCTTTCCCGATCACTTTGACTTCCCCGTCTTCCACGCTCAAAACCGGTTTGATATTTAGAACCGCTCCTGCGAACCCGGCGGTTTTAGACAGTCGTCCTCCGCGGACAAGATACTCCAAAGTATCCACCCTCGCCAAAAGGCAGACTCTTGACTTGATGCGGTTCAATTCTTCTGCTATTTCCCGGCCGCTCAGCCCTTTATCCCGCAAGCCGACAGCGTACATGATTAAAATCCTCTGGCCTATAGTAACGCTTTCACTGTCCACGATCCAGACTTTTCCGGAAAAATCTGCTGCAGCGATAACGGCGCTTTGCAATGTACCGGACAGCTTCCCCGCAATGCTTATCACCACAACTTCATCACCGTTTTCCACAGCAGGCCGAAACACTTCCTCAAATTCCGCCGGGCATATCTGGCTTGTGGTCGGCAGTTCCTTACAGGTCTCCAATTTGTCATAAAATTCCTGTGTTGTTATGGTCACACCGTCCAGATATTCCACACCATCAATCAAAGTTTTTAACGGTAAAACAGTAATATTCAGTTCCTTTGCCTCGCTCTGCGAAATATCGCAGGCCGAGTCACTGATCAATCTTACAGCCATTTATCAATAACCTCCTGTATCCTGTTGTTTTCATTCAGTTCGCCAAAACCGTTTGCCAAAATCCGGAGTGTGCGATAAAACGTGATAAGATCTTCCTTTGAGATATCCCGGCTCACCGTATTCTGAATATCCGCGGCCACGGCTGAAATGACATCTGCCAGCTCCTCGCCCTTACTTGTAAGCAGCAGCTTCCAGCCATAGCGATGTTTATCGCTGCTGTCCTGCGTATAAATGAGCCCTTTGTCAAAGAGATCGTCAATCTCTCTGGAAACAAGGCTGCGGTTGGATTGCCCCGCTGCCGCCAGTTCCGAAGCCGACATTCCCTCCGGATGTGTCCGCAGTAAATAGAGCCAGAATACATGGACTGCTTTTATGCCGAGCTGTGCCGTATAGCGGGCTTTCAGCTTTTGTATATTGCCGTGAACACATGATATCAGGGACGAAAATTCTTCAAAACGCTCTTGCTCCATCATCATCGCGCACCTCCAGAAGTGTATTCTACACCCAAAATGTTTACTTGTCAACATTTTGGATGCGAGTATAAGATAATCAGGCAACATCCGCCTTAATCTCTTTTTAACCTGTCATACAGTATTTCTTCTTCTCCTGTTGAAAGAGTTACTTTCTTCTTATACAGTAAAGTCCATGATGCCTGATTCCGAGTGTAATCCATTTTATCCTGCGGGAAAAATGAACGACAGAAATATCTTCCTTCCTCTCCATTCCCTGCCAGAAACAAAAATATATTTCTTCCTTCCGCATTGTTTTTCATAATATAGTCTGCTTTTATAACTGAATAAGCATTCTGCTTCCGATTGTACTTAAAAATTGTATCATTGCTGTCGATCATGCTTTCCAAAAGAGGGAGCATGTCTATTCTGTCTGCAATCTTATAATACAGGTCAGACGACTGGAGCTGTTCTGCCGTTATCCGCCGTTCTTTTATTGCATCAAATATTTTTCCCCTGTCATGAACTAACTCCGGTCTGTCTGTCAGATATTGAAGTCCCATTAAATGAAAGCATTCTTTTTTATCAAAATTTATCTGTAACGGGACAGATATGTTTTTTCTTCCCAACACCAAATGGTATTCTTTATCCAACAGTTTCCCGAAGCATCCACGCATTCATACACATTACGCATCAGATGTACCTCTTCTCTTTTGAAACAGGAAAAGCCCTGCTTTACGCAGAGCTTTTCCTGACGTTTTCTTTCAACTGCATATGCAGTCTAGCCAGAATGCGGTAAACGCTAAACCCATCCAAAGCTCGTAAGGCACTGCCCTCTGGCACAACACCTTATGTCAACGCTTTGACCGACACTCAAGTTGCCTGTCTTTAATATTATATTACAGTGCGCCTAAAAATATGTCAATCAGAATTTCCTTGGATATACATTTGCCACACTACCCCTTAAGGATTTTGTTAAAAGCATCGTTTATCTTTTTCTCGACATCCTTTATCTCATCCTGATCAACAGCTTCCTCTATCTCCTCAAGGACAGCTTCCTGCCCCTCAGCATTTTCTATCATCCACAAGCGCAAAACAAGACACATATAGTTTAATGGAAAAGGGTTGTCCCATTTAAAACTCTGATTCTGGCAGACAAGACTATATGCAAATACTGACACATACAAATGCCATTTTTGATTTGCCTTTTTTCCACGATTATTGGCAGGATTCAAAATATCAATGTCTATACCTTCTAAAAATTTCAGATCAATCTTCCTGGCTGCTAAATCAGGCTCCTCGAATTCTAAAACAAACGCTTCGTCCTCAATCTTACCGATTCTCTCATATTTCTTATTATAAATCTCAATCGGGAAGGTCGCTTCTTTCCACTCTTTCCATACCGACGATTCTTTCCATGTTGACAATCTTTCCCATGCCGGCAGTTTTTCCCATACCTGCAGGTCTTTCCAGGCCCGCAGTACTCTGTACAGGCTCACATTATCCTTATGCTCACAATATTCTAATTTTTCTAAATCTTCTGTATAATTTTTAAAATCCTCATACAGTTCCAGATATCCATTGCTATCTTCCCGCCTTTTTCTATTTTCTTTTGAGTACCAACTGACATGGAAATATTTCAGAGTTACCTCATCCCTGTTTTTCTCCTCATAAAGGTTACAGATCTCCTCATTTTTTATACGACTGCTCATTGTCACATCATCCTTTCTTTTTTATTTATTGTGTTTCTTTTATTTGAAAGCATCATAACTTCCTTTATCGCTTCATTGGTACCATCTGCTCTGTCAGCCGACAATATGTATTTCTGTCCTGAAAATGTTGCACATCATTGGCCCAACAAGAATTTTGTATTGACCGCTGTCAAGATCACCACCCGAAAGACCGCTGCCTGTTGTTTCACCTCCTCTTGTCTTTATATTCAGGTTGCCGTCTACAGCATTTACGATCATTTCCTGCTGTACAAACAGACACATTACCATAAGTAAAGCGATAATAAGCTTGACGCATTTCTTCTTGATTCTTAACCTTTTCCTTTCTTTACCCTGACTTTTATTTGAAATTATTATAAAATACCAAAAATAAAGGGCAGTCTCAATAAGACCACCCTCGAAATATAATTACATATTTGCATTTCTCTTTCATCTATTTTAAATTGCAATTTTATTTCCTTTCTTTTGTTTAATTTTGTCCATAAATTAACACTAAATGGACATTCATAAATATACATAAAATGTCCATTTAGGCTAAAGGTAGATTGAACACATCCGTGATGTGCACGAATCTCTTACACATGTCATCCAATGACTCTGTCGGCTGCCTCTGTGTGATAGCATCGATTTCATTCATACTCATCTGTAATTTCGAATTCAAAAAATATTTGTTTTCCATACTTTCCCCTCCTATACGGACATGTTTTATGCATCTGTGTAGAATATCTCCTTATCATAAAGCAAAATTGCGTTAGAATCACTCACCTTCTACCTGTAACGTATGAAAAAATATTCTCTTTCCAATTAATGACTTTATTCTCGCGTCTAATGAACCTTTCAGTGTGTCTTCCATTGTTTTGGTGCAATGTACGTGTTGATCACATCCGTTCTGTATGGTGACGACCATTGTTTCTGAATGACACTTACCGGTGCCTATCATTTCTTCAATGACCTTTGTTACGTCTTGGTCGTAATTTTTGCCGTCACGATTTTTGACAAGATCGCCGTCTATGACGACATGTGTGCTAGCATAAAGAAGCTTGGTGCTGTAAAGAAAATCTGAACTTGTTTTCACTAATTCCTTCCTCCTGTTCCAATTAATGTCATTGCATGAATGTTATAATTTTTGACGTATGGAGTGATCTACATGTGCACATAAAAATTTTATACTAACCAATATAATGTAATTTATAGTATACAGATATTTATAATTTACATATCGCCACGATGTTCACCGTTTTCACACTCTTCCTGGGTAGGGGTAGGTTCAGAAAACTGAGCTCCACCAGGACTGTTGTCTGTTTTGATGTAACCTATACCAGGACAATATCCATAACCTTCTTTAGGACCTTCGTAACCAGGCATCCCTATGTAAGGATCATTACTATTTACATTTGAATTATTACTTTCTTTAGGTGTGTCATTTGTGGGTGCCTGGGAATTACTTACAGGCTGTTTTCCGTCGTTTGTGTTGGAATTTTGTAAAACCTGCAGATTTTCCAAATTCTTACCATTTACTATTTTGTTTATTTCGTCCTGTTTTACAACGTCAAGAATTTTATAGTCGTTATTTATGTTACCTATAAGTGAAGCGTATTGAGCTCCTTCATATGTCATTTTCACTACGAAATTAATGTCATAACTACCCGTTATTCTATCTTCAAAAGTTAAGTCCATGACGGAATCTATTTCAAAATTGTTTAATTGGTCGACGTCAAAGTTATACACACCGTTGGCCACGAAATGCTTTAAAAGTTCATTTTCGACCAAATTTTCCTTGTTGATTTCTTTTTCGTTAAAGATTAAATAGCCAAGTCCACCAGCTGCGTCCATGAATGTCCACTGAGAATGTTGTTCGGAAAGAGGGTTGTAAGAATCACCTAACGGTTCGAAAATTCTTTCAAGATTCCCTGAATTGTTTGCAGCCTCAATGGAATCTAATAGAACGGAAGTCCTGCTTTGGTCATCTTTACGTGCTTCTTCGAACTGATCATGTGACAGTTTCACGGTATTTTTGACTAACTGAATCAAACTTGCTTCGTCTGTTTTGATGGAAGTGTATGAAACTATCTCTGCGATTTCTTTTTCAGCATTTGATGCTACGGAAGCTGAACCTATGGTGTCTTTTCCGTCTTCAGTTTCCTCTTCTTCATTCACGTCTTCTGCTTCTTCTTCCTCTTTTTCCACCTTTACCATCTCTCTATCGTCAAGCAGCCCGTCATCAACACTTGTGTTACCGGCTACGTTTACGTCATTCACTTCGGCAGAATCATTCTTTTTGTTATCTAATGATATGACAAGAATTACAACGGCGATGATACATACCAATCCGCCTAAACCGCCGATGACAACTTTCTTGTTTATTCCTCTCTTATCATTCATATTATCCATTATTTTCATGACTATCCCCTCCTTTTGTCATCTTATATTCACCACCGCAAATATAAATTGTTTTTCCGTCCTCCCCCGCTTTCCATCCCCCAAAACTTCCCAAGCGAAATAACTCCTTTTCCTTTACAAGGCATCTCCATTAATCCATCTACATCGGGGACTTTCGCGACAGTCTGCTTTTTTCATTCTCTTTCTGTAATAAACAGTGAATCCAACCTTTTAAGTAGAAATAATCTTCCGGATGGCACACTCTTATTTCTTCCAATTTTAATGCTATATCTTTTACATCCTCATTTTTTTGTGCATTCATCTGTTTTTCTCCCTTCTTCGCTTTCATTGAAATCATTATAGCATTCTTTGAAACCATTGTCAATATTATTTTCAAACTTTTTGTTTACTTTGAAATCAAATTGTGCTATAGTGCTTTCAAGGAGG
This sequence comes from Lachnospiraceae bacterium, assembly GCA_014804795.1. GTDB lineage: Bacteria > Bacillota > Clostridia > Lachnospirales > Lachnospiraceae > 1XD8-76. The sequence continues at coordinate 70,052 of JAAUZC010000015.1, forward strand.
TGAGGACATGGATATCCATGAAAGGCTAAAATATCTAAGGGAACAGTTAAGTTTAACCACCCGTGCTTTTGGTGCTGCCATCAATATGTCAGGCGGTGCCATCACTAATATGGAAAAAGGAACCCGAAATATTACAGAACGTACTATTCGTGATATATGTCGTGAATACAATGTAAATCCTGATTGGTTCATTAATGGTAATGAACCCGTATTTGAAGATATAACCAGTGAACTGGATATTGATGATGATGTCAGACAACTTGCGAAACAATATAGCCTGCTAAATGATACCGATCGCGAACTTGTCAGAAAAATGATTAATTCACTGGCTGAAAAAATAGAAAAAACTGACTATCGCAATATTGGTAAATAAAGAACTGTCGCATTAACTGAATTAGTGCGACAGCACTTTTTCCCAATATTAAAAGCCGGGCTTCGCAAAGTCCGACTCTTTTTGTAAAAATTAATAAGCCATTCTATCAAAAGCAGAATTGTCCCCTGCAATATTCCAACCCGCTAAACCAGCTTCATAAACGCCCCCAGATTTCCCCTCTTCCCATGGCTTGCCCGATGGGAAAACAGCAGATCCGGATTACAGCAGGTACAAAGATCCGTCACCTCTATCTGCGTTTCCGGAATTCCTGCCTCCAGCATGATCTGTCTGTTGGCTTCCCATAAATCAAGCTGATATTTCCCCGGTTTTGTCGGGTACCAGAGCAGGCGGACCCGCCCACGAGATTCGCTTCGCAATCCCGGGAATTCCAAAGATTCCGCTCCGGCCGCAGCCTCCGGAAACGCTTTCCGAAACTCTTCAATTACATCCTCGCTCACTTCATAACAGTCCTGACAGATGGACGGGCCGATAGCCGCACGCACATCTTTCGGGTCCGTGCCAAAGGCTTTTCCCATCTCTTCCACTGTCTTTTTGCCGATTTTCTGTACCGTGCCCCTCCAGCCGGAATGAGATAAACCGATTGCCTTTTTCACCGGATCCACAAAAAACAGGGGCACACAGTCCGCATAAAAAGTACAGAGCACGATACCTTTTTCCTGTGTGATCAGTCCGTCCACATCTCTATAATCTTTCGGTCTTATTACCCCTTTCCCCTTATCTTCCGCTGTCACCAGCCTGATATGATCCGTATGGGTCTGGTCGGAACATACCATATCCTCTACTTTGCTATCCAGACAGGCCGCGATCCGATGGTAATTCTCATCCACTGCTTCCTTTTCATCTCCTCTGGTATAACTGAGATTCATAGAAGCATAAATCCCCTCGCTGACGCCTCCCATTCTTGTAGAAAAAAGATGGCGCACCACCCCTGTCCTCTCCAATCCCGGAAAGGTGAGATAAGTAACGCCGTTTTCCGCCTTACGCAGACGACAGACTCCCTGCCCTTCTTTTCTTTGCATTTTTATCATGCCATATCTCTCCTGCGATATCACTGAATCATTCCATATCCTTCACACTGCGTGAATACTTCTGCCTATTCCATTCCCTTACAACATCCTTTTATTTTCACCGTCACCCTATATAGTCAAATGCATTCCGAAACCAGCGGATCTCTTCCCCGCAAAACGCCACCACATCAAACCGCACCGGTGAAAATTCCCCCATACCGTGTATCATCCGATAATAGTCCGCCACCCTGCATATCCTGCGTCTCTTCCGATAATCCACCGCCTCTTCCGGCAGTCCTTTTTTTGCATCCCTGCGGTACTTTACCTCCACAAAAACAGTAGTCTTATTATCCCTTGCCACAATATCGATCTCCCCGTACCGATTTCTGAAATTGCGGCATAAGATCACAAGCCCCTGTTTTTTCAAAAACAGAACTGCCTTTTCTTCATAGGCAGAACCTACTTTCCGTTTATTCATACAAGCCCTTTCCCTCTCCGGACAAGGCTTCGCTATTCTTCTTACTTTTTCATTTTTGCCCTGATCTTATCCATCGCATCCACAAAGACTAGAATCTCCGCCACGACCTCATAAAGTTCCGGCGGGATCATTTCCCCGATATCCAACCTTGAAAGCGTATCCGCCAGCTCATTGTCCTGATGCAGGGGCACATTCGCCTCCTGCGCTTTCTCTATGATCTTCTCGGCCAGAGCACCCTTACCGGTGGCAATGATCCGGGGCGCCTCGTCATTCGGATCGTACTCAAGAGCCACCGCTGTTTTCGGTTTTTTCAGTTTTTCTTTTTCCTGCGCCATATATCAATCCCCATTTCTTTGCACAGCCCGGACCATTCATGGAGAATGCGCCGCATTCTCACAATACGTGTGCTTACGCGCATGCTATGCCCTCACATCAAAAGCGGTGTAGGAAATCACCGTATCATTTTCTTCTATCCCCCGTATACGGGACATCACATTCTCTTCCTGTTCTTCTTTATATTTCATCTCCGACTGCATGTGATACCCCTTCTTTTCAAGACGCTCATTCAACACATGAATATGTTCCGCCAAAAAATCCAGAACCTTTTCATTGGCAAGCGTAAACTGGGTGGAAACGTTATAATCTTTCATCTTCACATAGATATCCATATTCCCAAGATGCTGCATCTCCAGATGGAGTAAAGCGCTGGAAGAACCGTCCTCAGAAACTTTTCCTTTCTTTTTCTGATAGACATACAGCTCTCCGTGGGCATTTTCCATGGACGTTTTCAACGGAATCTGCAGATAAGGGAACATCTGATTGATATTCTCCATAAACTGCATATTCTGGTTCATCTGCTGCAGAGCCTGCCCTGCCGTTGTTTCCGTCTTCCCCGCCGCAGCGAACACTTCCTGCATCTGTCCTGCCTGATTTTTTATTTTCTGATAGAAATTTTTTACCTCTTCCTTATCCGAAAAACTTTCCGGTTTCATCGTCCATTCTTCCGACAACAGATTTTTTATCTGCCCCGTAAAGTCTTTCTGCAAATCTTCCAGACGCTCCTGAAGCCCAGACGGCAGTTCCAGCCGTCCCTGCTCGGATACCTTTGCACTGCTCTTTAATAACACTGTACCGTCGCTGTCCGAAAACTGCTGCACCATTTTTACCGCTTCCTGTCCGTTTCCGGCTATATTCTGCTTACCTGCCTGACCTTCTGCTGAAACGGCATCTTTCCCTTCGGTGATCTCCTTCATCAGATTGTCCAGTTCCTGCATCAACCCTTTAACCGGATTCTCTTTTCCTGAAACTTCTTCCGGATTTTTCCCCTCCTGCAGTACTTCCAGCATATCTTTCATAAACTGCAGTCCGGAAAGCGGCTTCCCCTCCTCCCCGAAGGTCGAAAGCGTCTGCTCCAAGCCGTCCGTTATATCGTTCATCGTATATAAAAGCTGATGCTGCATGTTTTTTGTTGCCTCATACTGCATCACGTTCGTTTCATTGATCTCCATTCCCATCGCCGTCAGCCTGACCAACGTATCGGCGGAAGCCTGCGGAAAATCCGAGACCATCTTCCCCATCTGCCACAAACTGTCTTTGTCAATCGGCAGCCCCTCTTCCATCATGCTGTTTACCATGGTTATATTTTCACCGGTAACCGGCATGCCGGCAGCATTTAACGCCCCGATGGCCGCGCTCTTTCCAGCGGAGAGATTTGTATATAACGGGCTTAACGTCAGCTTATCGTCGGAATTGCCTTTCACCTCAAAAAGCATCTGGCGCCCTACGGAAGCTTTAATATCACTGTCTAATCTGGCGCTGAGTTCCACACCGCTCCCGATATCCAGCATGATCTGACTGCCCTGCATAGAACTGATCCGCCCTCCGATCGTCTGCCCTGCCGTCAGAGAATTTAACACCGCACTCGCATGAAGCTGTTTTGCAACAGCAGAAGCAGACGCCGCACTGCCTGCCGCGCCCGCCTGATTTGGCTGTCCTGAAGTTACTTTTGATAAAACGTCTGTAAGTGTGATATTCATAAATTCTTAATGAAGCTCTTCCTGTGGATGGGCGTCGGCCCGTATTTTTTGATGGCTTCTATATGCATAGCCGATCCATACCCCTTGTTAGATGCAAATCCGTATTCGGGATAAATCCCGTCATATTTTACCATCAGCCGGTCTCTTGTCACTTTCGCCACAATGCTGGCCGCCGCTATGGAAATACTCTTTGCATCTCCCTTGATGATCGGCACCTGCTTTATCTCAATGCCCGGTATCGTCACTGCATCATTGAGCAGCAGATCCGGTTTCTGTGACAGTTTCCCCACTGCCTCCCGCATGGCCTCATAAGTCGCCTGCAAAATATTGATCTCATCGATCCGTGCCGGCGTATTATAGCCTATGCCCACTGCCAGAGCCGTCTCCATAATTTTATCATATAACTCTTCTCTCTTTTTTTCGGAGAGTTTCTTGGAATCGTTTAGATATAAAAGGCTGCAATCTTTTGGCAATATGACCGCCCCCGCCACAACAGGTCCTGCAAGCGGTCCCCTGCCCACCTCATCAATACCGCAGATATAAGAATATGCGTGATATTCCTTTTCATACCGCTTCATTGTCTCGGTTCGCTGCAGTTCTTTTTCATAGGCCGCCATCCGCTTTTTAGCCGCAGATACCGCTGCCTGTGTACCATTTCGTGTATCTTTCTCATAACGGGAAATAAGCTGCGGCAGCTTTTCCATCTCACATGCTGAAAGATTTTGTTTTATTTCCGCTATTTTCTCCATTGTATTTTCCTGCACTTTATGTAGCTTCTCACTTTGCGCTTCTTCATCTGTCCGCTCACTGATGTCTTAATTTTCCGGCTTTCTCAAAAGGATAGATCCGCACCCATGCTCTGCCGATAATATCCTCTCTATGGATATTTCCCACCAAATCCGCCCGGCCGTCAGTGCTGTTGTTCCTGTTATCTCCCAACACAAAGTATTCATCCTCGCCAAGCAGTATCTCTTCCTCCGCTCTGCCCGGGTTCTGGATGACCTCCCGCCCATAGCTTTCCTGCAGTATCTCCCCGTTTATATAGATATTGCCGTCCCAATCGATTCTCACAGTTTCCCCCGGCATGCCGATGATTCTCTTAATATAATAAGTCTCCTCCTCATACTGGAAAGGAAAAACAATAATATCAAAACGCTGCGGATCATGAAGACGATATGATATCTTATCCACGATCAGATTGTCGCCGTCCTGCAGAGTCGGTTCCATAGAACTGCCCTGCACTTCCGTTCTCTGCCCGATATAATGAATGATCAGATATGTCGCGATCAGCACACACAACAGATATACACTGGTACTCAGTATCTCTTTTACAACACTTTTTTTCATGTTACTCCTCTTTTCTATCTTTCTTCATCCGGCATCTCCAAGGTGATCCTGCCCAGTCTGCCGCTCCTGAAATCATCCAGCAAAAGAGCCGCTGCCTTTTCCGTATTCAGCTCTTCTCCCCTCAAAAGACATCCCCGCTTTCTCGCGATATCTTCCAAAATTTCAAAATTTTCTTTTTCTTCCTCCACACCGTAACGTTGTTGGAGTGCTCCGCCATAACGTTCTTTCAGCATATCGATAAGCCTGACTGCCATCTCCGCACCGGAAATAATATTGTCATTCATGGAACCGATCAATGCCAGTTTCAGTCCGACTTCCTGATTTTCAAACTTGGGCCACAGAATTCCCGGCGTATCTAAAAGCTCTAACGACTTATTCAACCGTATCCACTGCTTTCCTTTCGTCACTCCGGGCTTGTTTCCTGTTTTTGTGCAGGCTTTTCCCGCAAAGGAATTAATAAATGTAGACTTCCCCACATTAGGTATCCCTACCACCATCGCGCGAACCGGTCTGTTTAGAATGCCTCTCTTTCTGTCTCTTTCTATCTTCTCCTTACAGGCCTTCTGCACAAGCCCGTGGATAGCTTTTATGCCGCTTCCGCTTCGGGAATCGACCTCTAAAACATACGAGCCTTTCTCTTCAAAATATTCTTTCCACAATTTATTCGCACGTTCATCAGCCAGATCCGACTTATTTAAAAGCACCAGCCGGAACTTGTTTTTTCCGAGTGCATCTATATCGGGATTTCTGCTCGCAAGCGGAATCCGCGCATCAACCAGCTCAATGACAAGATCGATGAGCTTTATATTCTCCTCCATCATTCTCCGGGCCTTTGTCATATGCCCGGGGTACCACTGATAATTCATTTTTCCAATCCTCTGTTATCTTCCTGACCAGCAGATTCATATGCTCTGCCGTTGTCTGCTTTATCAGATATTGCTGTCACTCAATAAATCCCATCATATCAATACTGCTTCCCAGTTTAAACCATGCTTTTCCTGCAATAGTATCTTCCTTTACAACTCCCACATTGGCGGAGCGGCTGTCCTCACTGTTATTCCGGTTATCTCCCAATACAAAATATTCCTCATCTCCCAAAGTAATGCCTTTCTCCGCAATGCCGCCGTCCTCGATCCTGTCATAACTGTCGTCTTCCTCATAAAAATAGCCGTCCAGATAAATTCTTCCGTCGCTTATCGTGATCGTTTCACCGGGAAGCCCTATGACACGCTTAATGTAATAATGGGTATTTTCATTTCCATTCGGCAAAAACACGATCACATCCCCCCGCTTGGGCGATCCGAAACTATAGCTGATCTTATTGATCAAAATATTCTGTCCGTTATAGAGACAGGGCTCCATGGATGCACCTATCACACTGGTTTTTAACCCTACCGAATAGACAAACACAAACGCGATCAGAACTGCCAGCACAAAAAAGAAGCCCCAGCTTCCAAGTTCCCGCAATAATCCTATACTGATCGTCTTTCGTCTTTTATAAAAATGCAGTCCTTTGCTTCTTCTGGACATAATTTCCTCGCATGTATGAAAAATAACTGTTAAACCCGAAAGTTTCTGTTCTGCAGTTATTATATAATAACCCGGTAAGAAAAACAAGCGGACTTACGCTATTAAAAAGAGAACCGCTACAACCGTAACAGTTCTCCTGTGTTTTTCATTTTTAAATTTTATCGAATAGCTTCTTTTACTTTTGCTTTCTTACCGGAAAGTTTTCTCAAGTAGAACAGTTTTGCTCTTCTTACTTTACCTCTTCTCACTACCTCGATCTTTACTACGTTGGGAGAATGAAGCGGCCATGTCTTTTCTACGCCGATACCGCCGGAAGATTTTCTTACTGTAAATGTTTCACGGTTTCCGCCGTTCTGTCTCTTAATAACAGTACCTTCAAAAACCTGAACTCTCTCACGGTTTCCCTCTTTGATCTTACCGTGTACTCTCACCGTATCGCCCACATTAAATTCTTCCACAGTCTCTTTTAACTGAGCCTGCTCAATTTCTCTGATTACATCATTCATTTATTTATGCCTCCTTATAAAACTGGATGTTCTTAATACAAGCAACAACCGCACGCCTCGCGAGCGCTCTTATGCCTGAGAAAACAATATCTTTTGCCATTTTCTCTATGTGACAGAGGACCATCCTTTTATCGCAACGTTAGTATTTTACCATAAGGTGAATCTCATGACAAGGGTAATTTTTCAAATTCCCCTGTAATTTTTAAAATTTCCCGTTTTCTTTGTTTTCTACTCCAACGCAAACTCCATGACCACCGGATCATGATCTGAAAACTGATAGCCGCTGTCTATATGTTTATAGCTCTCTACGGTGATATTGTCGGAAATGATAAAACCGTCCAACGTCACTGTGTATGTGGTATCCTCATCATATGGCGCTCCGGTATCCCGGCAGGTGTTGTGTGAGACGGCCGTCTCATCTTCCACCTCATCCAGTGCCATTCTGAATCCCTCCGGCAGACTTTCTCTCGGGAAAAGGTGCGCCCAGTCCGGTTCATTTTCCTGGTATTCTATCCTCAGATTATGGTTAAAATCTCCGCCGCATATCACATAATTCCCGGCCGCATAATCAATCTCCATATCCCCGTAAAGCATGGACAGCTGTCCGGTCCGTATTGCATCACTGCTCCCGTAAGCCGACATGTGAATATTATAAATGCACAACATTTTCCCGTCTTTCACCGGAATCCGTGAGATGGAATAACATCTGTCAAGATCCACAAACTTTGAAAAGGACTCCGATATGGGAAGGCTTCTCCGCATAGTATCCACGACCTCTCCTCTGGAATAGGTTACAATTCCGGCTTTATTCGCCCCATGAGGCTGCCATGGCGGGTAAAACAAAAACGGAGAATCATAATTCTGGGCATATACATAATAGTATCCTTTCATATATTGACCTAACAGTTCCAGTTCATCAATATGATAAGAACGCGTTCCGTCCCTGTCCACTTCCTGTAAAAGTACAAAATCGGGATCCACACTGCTTACCAGTTCCCCTGCGCCGCCGACTGCCTCCGTTACGCTCTCCGCATCTTTTGCCCAGGAATACTTTCCCCCATCCATAAAAAAGCTGTAGTCGGGCTGATACGCCCCAAATCCGATGTTATAGGTCATAATGCGAAAGGACTCCTTTTCGGAAAATTCTTCTTCCGTTTCAAACTCCGAATCTTCACCGTTTTTCTGCACTTCCAACGTCATTTTATCCGGAAGCCTGTCATAGGCCGCAAAAACATAAATGACATAAACAACAAGCACGATTAACAGCAAAGCAACAATGATTCCGATCCACTTCAGTATTTTTTTCATTCTGACAACCATGTCCTTTCTACTCAATAGATTTTAAAGATTCTGCCATATTGATCTTTTCCAGTTTAAAATACATGATACCGTTTACCATCATGGCAAAAGCAAAAGTAAACAGCAGGCTCCATATATAACTGACCGGTGTAATGGTCGTTTTGAAAGAGACCATATCAATCCGGATATGATACATAACAAACCAGTGCAGCCATTTTCCGAGTCCCAGACCGACCACAGCTCCCAGGCCGGTCAGTACCATATTTTCCCTGAAAACATAGTCCGCCGTTTCTCTGGCATAAAATCCCAACACTTTGATCGTTGCAATTTCTCTGATTCTTTCCGTAATATTAATATTTGTCAGATTATACAGCACAATAAACGCAAGGCTTCCCGCACAGACAATGATCAGCAGGACAATATAGTCCATGCTCTCCATCATGGTCCCGATCCTCTCCCGCATATCCGCGGTGACAGATACCGCAAGTACATGATCCATATCGGAGACGGCAGCAGCAGCCTCATGGACATCCAGACCATCTGACACCTTTACATATGCGCTCTTATATTCCGGCTCTTCCCCAAACTGCTTTTCATAAGTTCCCTTATCAATATAGATGTAATTATTGACAAAATTCTCACACAACGCTGATATCGTCACAGTAAAACTGTTCATATCGTTATCCCGCAGTGTCACCCGGTCTCCGATCTGAATGCCCAGCGTTTCCGCCATTTTTTCCGTCAGAACCGCTTCGCCCTCACCCGGATAAGGAATTTTTTCTCCTGCCGACGTATGCAGATCTATAAAGGAACTTATCGCCTCCACATCTTCCGGCACCTCTAAATAGACAGATTTTGTCTTTCCGCCAAAATCAAGCTCTACGCTTTTTTCGTGCCTCCAGGCAATCTGCGACAGAATATCTTCTGTCTGTGCCGCCAGATTCTCCATATCCTCCGCCTGCATCTTATCCGACATCGTAATTTCGATATCGTAAATCTGTATCTCATCATACTGCATATCCGCTACATTCGTAACGGAATCCTTGATGCCGAAACCGGTGAGCAGCAGCGCTGTGCAGCCGCTGATGCCAAGTATCATCATGAAAAACCGTTTCTTATATCTGATGATATTTCTCACGGAAACTTTATGCAAAAACTTCATCCGCCTCCAGATGAACGTGATTTTTTCCAGGAAAATCCGCTTTCCGTTTTTAGGCGCTTTAGGCCGGATTAGATTTGCAGGTACGCTGTGAAGTTCATAGCGACAGGAAAAATATGCTGCCCCCATAGAACACAAAAGCGCTGCCACTAACGAAAGAAGCGCCATCTGTATATCAAAGTAATACATGATATCGCCCATGCTGTACATAATGCCGTATCCCATCCATATAACTTTCGGGAACAGCCATGTACCGCCCACACAGCCGATCACTGCCCCGAATACCGCTGCGGAACCGGCATAAAACAGATATTTTCCCATAATGGCGGCATTGCTGTACCCCAATGCCTTCAACACACCGATCTGGGTCCTCTGTTCTTCCACCATACGATTCATCGTCGTCATACAGATGAGCGCCGCCACCAGGAAAAAGAATACCGGGAACACATTTGCAATGGCATCCACAATATTGGAATCACTCTCATAGCAGGCATAACCGATATTTGTCTCTCTGGTCAGTACATAATCGTCCGGCTCTTCTATATCCGCAAGTTCCGCCCTGGCGTCATCAATCTTCTTCTGGGCGTCCTGTACTTCCTCCTCAAATTCTGCCTCGGCATCCGCGTACTCTGCTTTGGCATCCGCAAGCTCCGCCCTTCCGTCTTCCAGCTCGGCATCCCCGTCCGCAAGCTCCCTCTCTGCATCCGCAAGGTCTTTTTTTGCCTTTTTCAGTTCTGTTTTTCCGTCTTCTAATTCTGCCTTTCCGTCTTCCAACTCCGCTCTGGCATCCGCAAGTTCCTCTTTCGCCTCTTCCAGTTTTTTCTTTCCGTCCGCAATTTCCTCGTCCGCTTTCGCTATCTGTTTCCTGCCGGAATTTAACCCTGCCTCACCTTCGGCAATCTTTTGCTCATTTACCTCTATTTCTTTCTTTACAGCCGCAATCTGTTCTTTTCCTTCCTGTATCTGTATCTTTCCGGCGGCAATCTGTTCTTTTCCCGCCTGTATCTGCATCTTTCCGGCGGCAATCTCCTCTTTGCCCGCCTGTATCTGGGCAAGCATGGCCCGAAGTCCCGCCAATATCGCCTGATCCGGCATATTGTTCCCGCTTACGGACTCCATCTGCGCTATCTGGGCACGCAGATAATTCTCCTGTTCCAGCAGATTTTCTTCCTCGCCGAGCAAAACCGCTTCCTGCCCGAGTAACTTCTGTTCCTCGCCAAGCAAAGCCGCTTCTTTTTCAAACAGACCGTTCTCCTGCGCCTGTAATTCTTTCTTACCTTCCTCCAACTGAGCTCTCGCTTCGGCAAGTTCTTCACCGCCGGCAAATATTTTCCACTCGGCAAGCTTTATCTCTTCCTCCGCATCCCGGATCTCCTGCTCTTTTTCCTGAATTTCCCGCTCGCCGTCGGCAATCTCCTGTTCCCCGTCCGCTATTTCCTGTTCGCCGTCCGCTATCTCCTGCTCATGCTCCTTGATCTCCTGTTTTCCGTCCTCTATTTTCTTTCTCGCATCGGCAATCTCTTTCTCGGCGTCCGCAAGCTCTTCTTCACCATCCAGAATCTGCTGCCAGGCATCCGCCAATTCTTCCTCCGCTTCCGCTTTCTTATCATCCAGTTCGGTCTGGGCATCATCTATCTTATCCTGTGCCTCCGCAATCAGTCTGTTATAGCGCGTTTCCACAAGCTGACGGTTTTTATCTTCTATCTTCCCCTGCAGTTCATCAATATAATCGTTATACTCATCCGTGTAAACTTTATATTTTAACTTTGTTGTCACGTATAATTCCGTAAGATAATCGCAGTCAAATGCCTCTTTCGGCACATAAAGAAAAGCATTGATCTTTCCATCGCCGATGGAAGCAGTTCCCCTCTCAAAGTTAATATAATAAGGAGACCGCACAACACCTACTGCCGTAAATGTGCGGTTTTTAAACATCTCCAGTGTATCCTCATCATTATTGTCCGTCACTGTGATCTGCATACCGATGGATTCTTCCCCATACAAAGCGGCATCCAGCACGCATTCATCCGCTTTTTCCGGCATCCTTCCGGCAGTCAGCACTACCCGGTTTATGGTTTCCGGCACTGTATGGAACTTAAAGACATCCTCATTTTCTCCGTGAAAAGCGCACAGCGCGTCCACCGAAACCGCCCCTTCCGCATCGGCTATTTCAGGGAGCGCTTCAATCTCTGCCACACTTTCCTCATCAAACCCTACTGTCGAGAGCAGTCTGAAATCAAAGAAATCCTGCTCCAACAGATAATCATTTTCCGTGATGATCATCGCCGGTGTGGTCGCTTTTAACCCCGTAAACAGACCCACTCCCAACATCACAATGGCCACGATCGCCATGTAACGCCCGAAGCTTGCCTTAATCTCCCTTATTGTTGTCTTGATCATTCCACTACTCATTTACACGTTTCCTGTCAGATTCCTACCATTCGATATCTTCCACCGGCTGGATATGCCTGTTCATCTCCATTTTCGCTACTGTCCCGCTTTTCACCGTAATAACCCTGTCTGCCATTGCAGTCAAGGCCTGATTATGGGTAATGACCACCACCGTCATTTTTTCTTTCCGGCAGGTATCCTGCAAAAGCTTTAGAACTGCTTTGCCTGTATTATAATCCAGAGCACCCGTGGGCTCGTCGCAGAGCAAAAGCTTTGGATTTTTTGCAAGCGCCCTGGCGATCGCAACACGCTGCTGTTCTCCGCCCGACAACTGAGCCGGAAAATTTCCCGCCCGTTCTTTCAGGCCGACCGATTCCAACACTGTCATTGCATCAAGCGGCTCCTTACAGATCTGTGCCGCTAATTCCACGTTTTCCAATGCAGTCAGATTCTGCACCAGATTATAAAACTGGAAGACAAAGCCGATATCATACCGTCTGTAGGATGTCAGCCTCTTTTTATTGTAGCCGGAAATCTCTTCCCCGTCTAACAGAACCTTTCCTGAAGTCAGGCTGTCCATACCGCCAAGTATATTTAAAATCGTCGTTTTTCCTGCGCCGGAAGCCCCTACTACAACGCAGAATTCTCCTTTTTCAATGGAAAAATTGACATTTTTCAATGCTTCAATATCCACTTCTCCCATATGATATATCTTGCCGACATTCCTAAATTCTACAAATGAACTCATTTCTGCTTCTCCCAACCCCGGCACTGCCCATCTTCCTGATTGCGCTTTTGTCGCTCTTTATTCCCCGACAAAAACCGCATGGCAGTTTCTTTCATTTTATAGTATCACAGTTCCATATATTCAGGCCAGTAGTTTTCATTTTATTTTCCGGTATAACAGGCCTACCCCACTTTCACAAAATCGAACAGACTGATCTGATTGCTCTCGGGCAGATCTCCCAAAATCCCCAGATCCCCCAGCTGATCCGCCAATGTCTTGCCGACTTTGGCCCGCTCTCTGAAATCATCTTTTGACAAAAACGTTCCCTGCTTTGCCGCCTCACAAATCGAATAAGCCGCTTTTTCACCCAAGCCGTCGATACTGTTAAACGACGGCAGCAGCTTCCCGTCCACAATCTGAAACAGTCTTGCATCGGACCTATACAGATCGATCGGCAGAAACTCAAAGCCTCTGGCATACATTTCCTGCACGATCTTCATGTCGCGCATGGAATCCTGTTCCTTTTTGGATAACTGATCTTTTCCCCGCTTCTTATATTCATTCAGTATACTTTCCAAATGTTCTCTTCCCTGACACATGATCTCATAGGAGAAAGCGGAGGCCCGGATACTGAAAAATGCCGCATAATAGGCAAGCGGATGATACACCTTGCAGTACGCAATACGCCACGCCATCATGACATAGGCCGCCGCATGGGCTTTCGGGAACATATACTTGATCTTTTTGCAGGACCAGATATACCAGTCAGGCACATTGTTCTGCGTCATGGCCTCCTCCCACTCGGGCCGCAGTCCTTTTCCTTTCCGCACGCTCTCCATGATCTTAAAGGAGAGCGCCGGGTCCAAGCCCATATGAATCAGATAGATCATAATATCGTCTCGACAGCAGATTGCGGTGGAGATCGTCGCTTTCCCCTCCTCGATCAGCGTCTGCGCATTGCCAAGCCACACATCCGTCCCATGTCCCAGACCGGATATCCTGATCAGATCCGAAAAATGTTTTGGTTTCGTGTCAAGCAGCATCTGTATGACAAACTCTGTCCCAAACTCCGGAATTCCAAGGGAACCTACCGGGCATCCCCCGATATCATCGGGCGTGAGGCCAAGCGCTTCCGTAGATGTAAACAGGCTCATCACCGCCTTGTCATCTAACGGAATCTCCCGCGGGTCAATCCCCGTCAGATCCTGCAGCATACGGATCATGGTCGGATCATCATGTCCCAGAATATCTAACTTTAACAGGTTGTGGTCGATAGAGTGATAGTCAAAATGAGTCGTGACGATATCCGTTGTCATATCGTTTGCCGGATGCTGTACAGGCGTAAAGGAATTGATGTCCTCTCCCACCGGCAGTACAACGATGCCGCCCGGATGCTGCCCCGTACTTCTTCTGATGCCGGTACAGCCCTGTACGATCCTGTCAATCTCGCAGTTTCTCTTATGAATCTCGTGTTCCTCATAATATTTTTTTACATAGCCGAATGCGGTCTTATCCGCCATTGTCGCGATCGTACCGGCCCGGTAAGTCTGCCCGTGTCCAAAAATCACTTCGGTATATTTATGTGCTTTACTTTGATATTCCCCTGAGAAATTCAGATCGATATCCGGTTCCTTATCTCCCATAAATCCAAGAAAAGTCTCAAACGGAATATCAAAGCCGTCTTTCACAAGCATTTCCCCGCACTTCGGGCACTTTTTATCCGGCATATCACAGCCGGAACCGCCCACGAAGGCCTTTACCTCCTCCGAGTCAAAATCGTAATAAAAACAATGCGGGCACCTGTAGTGGGGACTTAAAGAATTTACTTCCGTAATCCCCGCGAGGAACGCTACAAAAGAAGAACCTACGGAACCACGGGAACCGACCAGATACCCGTCCTCCACAGATTTCCACACCAGCTTCTGGGCGATAATATACATCACCGCAAAGCCGTTGCTGATAATGGAATTCAATTCTTTTTTCAGTCTCGCCTCCACAATTTCCGGCAGCTTTTCCCCGTACAGCTCATAGGCTTTCTCATAGCAGATACGTGTTAACGTCTTATCCGAATCGGGAATGACCGGCGGACATTTGTCCGGACGCACCGGGGACATTGTATCCACCATATCCGCGATCAGATTTGTGTTGGTAATGACAATCTCCTCCGCCTTATCGCTTCCCAGATACTGAAATTCCTCCAGCATTTCCTCTGTGGTGCGCAGATAGAGCGGCGCCTGGTTATCCGCATTCTCATATTTTCTTGCCGCCATAATGATACGGCGGTAGATCTCATCCTCCGGATCCAGAAAATGAACGTCACAGGTGGCTACCACCGGTTTATGGAATGTCTCGCCGAGTTCCACCACTTTCCGGTTTAAATTTTTGATATCCTCAAAGGAATGAACATTTTCGATTCTTTCCGACTCTATCATAAACTCATTGTTGGAAAGAGGCTGTATCTCCAGATAATCATAAAAGTTTGCAATTCTGGCAAGCTCCGTCTCCTCTCTTCCGTCTAAAAGTGCTTTATACAGTTCCCCCGCTTCACAGGCGCTTCCGATGATCAGCCCCTCCCTGTATTTTTGCAGTTCGCTCTTCGGAATTCTGGGCCGCCTGCTGTAATAATCGAGGTGGGATTTACTCACCAGTGTATACAGATTGGTTCTGCCCACATTGTTTTTTGCCAGAATGATCACATGGTAGGTCGCCATCTTTTTGATGATCTCAGGATTGGAACGCCCCGCCTCTTCAAGCTGCCAAAGACTCGTTATTCCTCTTTCCGAAAGCATTCTCAAAAAAGCTCTATACATCTGCGCAGTACATTCCGCATCGTCCACCGCTCTGTGATGATTTTCCAGTGAAATATTTAATGTCTTTGCCACCGCATCCAACGTATGCTTCGCCTGCCCGGGCAAAAGGAGTCTGGCTATCCCCATCGTATCCAGATAGGTAAACTCCCTCACGATTCCCAGTCTTCTGGCATTTTCCTTGATAAAGCTCATATCAAACCCGGCATTGTGGGCCGCCAGTACCGCATCCCCGCAAAAAGAAAGAAACTCCGGCAATACTGTTCTGGCAGTGGGGGCATCTTTCACCATATTGTCATTGATGCTTGTGAGCTGTTCAATTCTGAACGGAATAGGTCGTTCCGGATTTACAAACGCCGAAAACCGCTCCGTGATCTTTCCGTCTTTTACTTTTACAGCGCCGATCTCAATAATCCGGTCATTGACCGGAGAAAATCCTGTTGTCTCTATATCAAATACTACGATCTCGTCTGTCAAAAGCTGCCCTTTCTCATTGTTGACAAGCGGATTTAAATCGTCCACCAGATAACCTTCCACCCCGTAGATCACTTTAAAGAAATCAAATTTGTCCGGTTCCGCCTCCCCCGCGGCCTTTCTCTTCTCTTTCTCCGCTTTCCACAGGTCTTCCCATACATGATTGGCATCCGGAAAGGACTGCAGCACGCCATGGTCGGTAATGGCGATCGCGGGCATGCCCCACTGGTAAGCACGCTTTACGATGTCTTTCACTTCGGACACACCATCCATATCGCTCATTTTTGTGTGGCAGTGCAACTCCACCCGTTTTCGAACACTGTTATCCATCCTCCGTTCCGTAAAATCGGGTATTTTTTTGATGCCGGCGACAGAAGATATCCCCAGTTCATGATCAAATTTATCCATCATGACAACGCCTTTTATTTTCAGGAAGTTTCCTTTTTGTAAAAAGCCTTTTATTTCGTCCACCTGATCTGTCTTAACAAAGATTTTTATACCGATGGTATCTGTCATATCTGTAATTGTAAAAATCAGGATAGTCTTCTCGATTTTTGTAATTTCCCGTTCTTCAAAATTAAGCACTTTTCCGCGGATAATTACCTCACCGATCTCACCGGTAATATTTTCAATCGGAATATGTTCCCCCTCAAAATCTCTGCCGAATATCACATCCACATTTTCGGAACGCTTTAATGGACGAACGGCTTCTTTCGTCAAACTGCTCTGCGGCTGTTTCTGCGGCCTATCACTTCCCTCTTCATCATTTTTTTCTTCTGCATCATTTCCTCTTGCAAGGGAAACGATCTCTGTTATCCTGTTCTCCAGCTTCTGTTCCTGTTCCGCCTTATGCTTTCTCTCCTTTTTCTCCCGATATGCGGTCTCAATCTCTACTGTAAGGCCGCAGCGTTCGACAAATATCTTCTCTAAAATCCGCACCAGCTCTTTCTCTTTTTCTCTGGCAAGCACAGATTCCTCCAACACTATCTTCACTGTCTTCTGGTTAGGATAAGAAATTTCCGCATTCTTAAACAGGCTGTATTCCATAGGGGATAATTCCCGAAGTTCCTGCAATATGCTCTTTCCATATGCCTGCAGCAGACTTTCCGGCGTATAGAGGGAAGAGAGGTGAAATCTCTCGTAAATTTTAATGATCGTTTCGGCATACGGAAATAACTGCTTTTTGATCTCCTGCTCCAACGCCCATATTTTTTCTTTTTCTATCAGATGTTCGCTGCCCAGATAAATGCGCAGAATGCTCCTGTCTTTCGGCGCGGAAATGCGTTCTACCTGCACCCTCTCAAACATTGCTTTCATATCGCCCTTTAGCTGTAGGCTTGGAAAGACTTCCTCAAATAACTTCATGTTTTTATATCCCTCTAAATTTTCCTGTTTCGAATTCAATCATTCCATGAAAGCAGCTCCTGCCGCAGCGTTTCCAACAACTCTTCTTCCGGCACTTTTCTGATAACTTCCCCCTTTTTGATGAGAAGCCCCTCTCCTATGCCGCCGGCAATGCCGATATCCGCTTCTTTTGCCTCTCCCGGACCGTTCACTACACAGCCCATCACAGCCACTTTTAAATCTAACGGCATATCCGCCACCATCTTCTCTACCTCACCGGCCAGCTTGATCAGGTCGATCTTCGTTCGTCCGCAGGTAGGACAGGACACCACTTCAATACCGCCCTTTCTGAGCCCTAACGTCCGTAAAATCAGCTTTGCAGACTTAATTTCCTCCACCGGATCGCCGGTCAGGGAAACCCTGATCGTATCGCCGATGCCCTGATTCAATATGAGTGCCAGCCCGATTGCCGACTTGATATTGCCGCTGCCGACTGTGCCGGATTCCGTAATACCGACATGCAGAGGATACGGTGTTTTATCTGCCAGCAGCTCATGGGCTCGCACACACATCATCACATCCGAAGATTTAATACTTATGACAAGGTTGTCATAATCCATCTCCTCTATAATATGTACTTTATCAAGAGCGCTCTCCACAATACCTTCCGCTGTCACGCCATGATATTTTTCCACCAGTTCCTTTTCCAGAGAACCGCTGTTGACGCCTACCCGGATAGGGATACCCCGCTCTTTCGCTGCAGTTACGACCGCCTTTACTTTCTCTCTGTCACCGATATTGCCCGGGTTGATGCGAATCTTATCCGCCCCGTTTTCCATAGCCGCGATCGCCATTTTATAGTCGAAATGAATATCCGCCACAAGCGGTATCGCAATTTGTTTTTTAATTTCTTTCAGTGCCGCTGCCGCCTCCAATGTCGGAACAGTACAGCGGATAATCTCGCAGCCCGCTTTTTCGAGCCGCTTAATCTGCGCCACACTCGCTCTCACGTCCTCCGTCGGCGTGTTTGTCATGGACTGTATGGCGATCGGATTGCCGCCGCCGATTGTCTTATTTCCGATTTTAACTGTCTTTGTGTGTTCTCTGTATCCCATAGCTTAGACCGCCTTTCCCACTCCCGTTATCCGCCCTCTATTTTATGGCTGCTCCGCTTCGCTCCGAGCCGGTAAAATATCTGACGATATTTTACCACATTCACGCCCTCTGCACCAGACAGATTTTTTCTGCTCCCACTTTTCGTTATGCTTTTGATAAATCCATTCTGCCGCTTTCAACAGAAGATATCCTGCAAGAAACCGCCATGCCGACGATAAATATTCTTTTCTGTACCATATAATATAAACTGCAGCATATAAAAAGAGATAACTTGTCCACACCTGTACCCGCTGCATTAAGATTCCTGCCTTTCCTGCCTTCTTATATCTCTTCCAATCTGCCAAAAAAGCTTCCGCCGTAGCGTATCGTTCACTTTTCTCTCTGCTTAAGCATCGCTTTATCACACGCACCATCCCCACAGGAACGCTGCCTCTTTCCATGATATGCTCTGAATCCACCCGGGTTTTCAGCTTTTCCTCTCCCTCCGTTATCGCGTATAACACTGCACCCAGCCCATAAATATCCGCGCGTTCATCCACAGCTTTCCCCTCCCATTGTTCCGGTGCGGCATAACCGTAAGTGCCCACTCTTTTATTCCGGTATATTTCCTCTGTCTGAAAACGCACCGCTGCCCCCACATCCACCAAACGAAGCGTTTTATCCGGCTGCACCATAATATTTTCCGGTTTCAGATCGCAGTACAACACTTTAGGATGCATGTTATGAAGCTCTCCCAGAAATTTTCCAAGCCGCACGCCCCATTCGTAAATCTGTTTTTCGGGAATCTGTCCGTGAAGCAGCAGATATTCTTTCAAATTCTGTCCCTCCACATACTCCATTACGATAACACCCATTCTGTTATCTTCCTCCCATGCATCATATACCGTCGGCAGCATCATGAAACTTTGCCGCTGCAGCACCGCTATTTCTTCTTGAAACTGCTCTGTCACCTGATCCAGAACCTTAACTGCCACCAATCGTCCCAGCCTCATATCTTTTGCCAAATAAACTCTGCCTGTTCCGCCCTCGCCCAAAAGCTTTAATATTTTATATCTTTCCAACCGGATGCCCTCCTGACTTCAATCCTCTCTTTTCACGATCACTGCGGCCTGATTGTCCCTCTCCCCGCGCACTCTTCCTTCCTGTCCCAGCTTCCGCAGCCTTTTCTTTAACTGTATCCCGCTCAATTTATTTCTATCTCTCAAAACCCCTTTTCTTCCGAAACTCTCTGCCAGCTCTTCCTCCTTTAATGTCCGCCAGAACCCATCGCTGCAAAGCAGCAGATTTTCCCCTTTTCGGAGCCAGCCATGCCTTTTTAACACATTCTGCCATGGGAAACTGCCGATACACCGATACAATGCCCGACCTCCATAACTGTCATCCCTTGTCAGCCTTTTACACTTTTTCCCTATTCTGTAAGCTCTGCTGTCGCCCACATGAAAGATCAGATATTTTACAAAAAGCCTTCTGTCCTGCAACAGCACCATCGTCATCGTTGTTCCCAGTTTGATGCCATACTCTTTCCCATAGCACTGCAGATATCTGTTGCAGTCATAGAGCATACGAATGCAATCTTTTTCTATCCGCCTTCTGCCATATCTCTTTTTCCGGTGCTTTAAATAAGCGCCATAAAACCAGTTTCGTATCCGCATCGTGACATAACTGCTTGCATACTCCCCCGCTTTTAAACCGCCTATCCCATCGCATACAACAACAAGCGCATCCTCGTTCTTTCCGGCCGCAACGACTTCCAGAACAAGCGCATCCTGCTGCACGGGCGTAAAATCCCCCTTGTCAAAATAAAATGATGAAACCATATTTTCCTTTCCGGTTCATTGGAATTCAAGATGAAAAATATTAAATAATAGAATAAATCTCAGATAAAACAGATTTTTAGATAAATAAATTATAGCATAAGCTAAGAAAATTACAAGAAAAAAATCCCGGCATAGGCATCAAACCATAACTCTAAACAGTCTCCCGCCCATCCTGCTGAGAATTTCATTCGTAATCGTTCCGGTATTCTCCGCCAGTTCATACGCTGTAATTTCCTGATTGCCGTCTTTCCCTATTATCGTGGCGATCCCGCCCGCTTTTACGCCGGATATGTCTGTAACATCCACAATCGTCTGATCCATGCAGATACGCCCCAAAACAGGCGCACTCTTCCCATGAATAAGTACCCTTCCATTCCCCCCGGAAAGGCTTCGCGGCAGCCCGTCCGCATATCCAATCGCAAGAACCGCTATTTTCCGGTCTTCTTCCGCAACATAGGTGAAGCCATATCCAACACTTTCTCCCTGAAATACTTCTTTTACGGCAGTTATTCTTGCCCGCAGGGAAAGCACAGGAAAAAATGCTGACATATCCGTTTTCCGGTCGCTGAGCAGTCCGTACAGGGCAATTCCCACTCTGACATAATCTCCGCCCAGTTCCGGATAGTTGATAAGCCCGTAGCTCGCCAACAGATGGGTTTTCAGGCCAAAATATCCTCTCTTTTGGACTTTCTCTGTCACTTTATGAAAAAGTCTCGCCTGTTCTTTCGTAAATGCCATATCTTCCGGATTTCTTGTCTCATCTGCACATAAATGGGTATAGATTCCCTCTATCTCCAGATTTTTCAATTGAAATATCCTACAGATTTCCTTATCCCTTTCGGCCCGCTCCCCAAGCCTGTGCATTCCGGTATCAATCTTCACATGAACCTTCATTTTCTTGCCGTAACCGTTCAGCATCCTTCCATATGCATAATCTACCACTGTCTGCGTCAGACGATACTTTCGCAGCAACGGAAAATCTTTCGGGTATGTATATCCCAATATTAAAATATCACCTGTTATTCCATTTTTTCGTAAATTTACGCCCTCCTCCACACAGGCGACACAAAAATTTTGAATTCCCATTTGATTCAATTCCCCTGCGATCAGATTTGCACCATGTCCGTAGGCATCTGCCTTAACTGCGGGCATAAGCTGCTGTCCGGGTGAGAGACAGTTCTGCAGCATCTCCACATTTTTTACAAGATTTTCCCGGCTCAATTCTATCCATGCTCTTCCTTTTGCAAAACTTTGTTTTTCTCCTCCAAAAGCAGAAAAATGCACAGACACCCTGTTTCCAATCACACCGGCCACGCCTGACGCCGCACAGACAGTCAGATAATGTATCCATGAATTTTCCACAAATAAACTTTCCAAATGCAGCACTTTTGCCGCTCCCCTTATCAAAACAATGCAGAACGGATGAATGATATAGATCCACGTGGAGATGCTACGCAGGCTTTTCACCGGCGTTTTTTCTATAGATAACAATAATTGAAACAGAAAGAACATCACCGGCAGCAGCATGACATACATGCTGTCATGTCTTTGCAGATGAAACCGGCGCAGCACAAGCCCTTCCGCCACCATCAAAGCAAGGGAAACCACAAATCCTGCCGCATACACGATTAGAAAATTGTTTGATTCATTCCAAATATGTTTTGTATGCTTTATTCTTTTGCATTTTTTTCCTGTCAGAGTATTTGTTCTACTGTACGCTTCCGCACCCATCACCAAAAAAACCGGTGCATAGAACAAACTGTTTCTTGTATAAGAAGAAACCGAAAAAAGCATGTCATACATCTTTTCAAGAAAAGGAAACTGCACTGTCAGACCATAGTAGCTGTCTCCGAACAGCCCGATCATATATAAAACAAAAACCATTCCTGTCAATATTCCAAAGGGCATATAACTGCCCAGAAGCCAGACAATTACCATGCCTAATATCGCAGCGGGCAGATACCACAGATGATAAAATGTCCCGTCCACAAAAAGCATCCGAAAAAAACTGCCGATGGATACTTCTTTAAACTGTTCTGCATACAGATTGACCGGCAGATAGAGAAAAATTGCTGTCACATATAATAACATGTGTTTTTCAACAGAATGCACAAGCGGTCTTCTGTCCATAGAATGTCCAAACAGATATTGCGGCAATAAAAAATATCCTGTTGTCATAAAAAAAGAGGGCACAGCTATTCTGGCAATGACTCCGGTAAAAATAAAGTCTGCCTCCATGCCAAAAGAAGCAAGCGGCGATGTATGAATTGCCACCACCAAAAACGCTGCTATTATTCTAAAATAATCCAATCCGCCAAGCTGTTTTTTCTGTATCATTTTACCACTCCATAATCCTGTCACAGTGTTTCTTCCAAAATAATTGAGATGATCCGCTCAAATGAAATTCCCGCCGCTTTCATCATATTCGGAAAACGACTGTGCGCCGTAAACCCGGGAATCGTATTTACTTCATTAAATACAATCTCCCCCTCCTCGGATAAAAACATATCCACCCGCGCAAAATTCCGGCAATCCAATGCCTTATAAATTATTTTAGCCGTCCTTTTTACCTTCTCCGCCGTCTCCTTTGAAATCCGCGCCGGCACATGAATGGCGGAAGTCTTCAATGTATATTTCTCTGTAAAATCAAAGAACCCCTCAGACAGCTCAATCTCATCCACTTCCCCGATTGTCAGCTTCTCCGTCCCCAAAACGGCACATCCCACTTCAAATCCGGAAATACATTCCTCTATCACAATCTTTTCATCATAAGCAAAAGCCAGTTCCATTGCTGCAAGAAGTTTCTCCTTATTGACAACCTTTGTAATGCCATAAGACGAGCCGGCTTTTACAGGTTTTACAAAAAGCGGATAACCGATCTGCTCCGCCTGCCTGAAAACAATCCCCGTATCTGTGTCCTTTCCATGCACATACGATACCGGCACGCGCACCCCCGCTTCCTTTGCCAGCCTGTGCGCCCTGTCCTTGTCCATACACAAAGCGGAGGAAAGTACGCCACATCCCGCCACCGGAATCCCCGCCAGCTCAAACATGCCCTGTACCGTCCCATCCTCACCGTTTTTTCCATGCAAAACAGGAAACGCGGCATCTATCCCGATACGTTCCGTACCGGTTCCCCGGAGTAACAGGAGACTGTGGTCGCTTCGATCAAGCGATATTGTCACCGGAACACAATTTCCATCCGCGCACCAGCTGTCATCCCTAATCTTCTCCACATCCCCCGTATAATAAAACCAGTCCCCGGTATGAGTAATGCCAATAGGCACCGGTTCATACTTTTTTCTGTCCATACAACTTATCACTGCCGCGGCAGACTGTAACGAAACACCATATTCCGGTGAACAGCCGCCGAAAAGTACCGCTATCTTTTTTATTTGTTCTTTCATACAAAATCTCCTTTTTAAATCAATCGGGAACGCTTATCACCTGCCGGATATCATTTTGCACAGAATAAAGAGTTCGTTTGCGGACCGCAAAAGCAACAAGCTCCCGTCTGACAATTATTCTATCAGACAAGAGCTTTTTATGCTTTAACGCTACCTTAGTATCTTACTAACATTCCTATAAGACAATATTAATTTTTCTTTAAGCTTTCAAATAATGCGGTCCCCTCATAAATCTTTTCGGTAATCTTGTTCTCCAAAAAAGAATATGCTATACTCATTTTTGCCGGTTGAAAAGATACAAACACGATACAAAATAAGTTCAATATAATAACATACTTTTTTCTACATAAAGGAGATTTACATGACCAAATACAAAAGACTTCCCGTTTTCATAAAAACAACTTTTGCACTGTTTTTAGCTGTGACAGTTTCTCTTATGTCGACCATCTCAGTCAATGCCGCTGCTCTCGGCATCGACGTATCAAAATATCAGGGTTCCATCGATTGGGGAGCAGTCCCTGCTTCCGGCGTTTCCTATGCTTTTATTAAAGTCGGCAGCACCAAAAGCGGCATAGATCCCGCTTTTGCCTCCAATGTGGCAGGGGCGCAGGCCGCAGGCATCAGAACCGGCGTATATATCTACTCCTATGCTGCCAGTGTGGAGGCCGCTATGTACGAAGCTGATCTCGTCCTGCAGTGGATCGAGGGCTATAACATCAACTTCCCTATAGCCTTTGATATCGAAGACGACATACAGAAAGGGCTGGATGCCAATACCGTCACCGCCATGTGCAACGCTTTTTGCGATGTGATTGCTTCCGCGGGCTATCATCCCCTTGTTTATACCGGTGCCGACTTCTACCGCAGACATATGACATCCGACCTGCGCTATGACATATGGATCGCTCAATACGGCAGTGCCTGTGAAATCCCGGGACATGCTGTCTGGCAGGCGTCCTACCAGGGTTCTGTAGCGGGCGTCGCCGGTAATGTAGATATCAATTATATGTATAAAGATTATCACAACCTGATCATTCCCGTCGGCTTTGCACAGCGCGGCGAATATACCTGTTTCTATAATAACTACCGTATTCAGTTCGGCTGGGTTGATTATAATAACATGCGTTATCATATGGATGCCCGGGGACACATGGATACAGGCTGGTTTTCCGATGAATCCGGCACTTACTATCTTGCCGATGATGGCCATGCCCTTGTGGGACAAAATCAGATCGGTGAAGACCGCTATTACTTTGATGAGACGGGATGTGTGAGGTGCGGCTGGATCACTGTCAACGACGGCTGGTATTACTATGACGGAAGCAACGGCTGCCGCATGGTGACAGGTTGGTATAACGATGAGACCGGCAGGCACTATCTGCTCCCCGCAGACGGCCATATGGTTACAGGCTGTCAGAATATTGACAATGCGAATTATTACTTTGATGAAAATGGTGTAATGCAAACAGGTATGATCCAAATCGGTGACGGCATTTTCTACTTTGATCCCGGCACGGGCATGCAGCAGACAGGCTTCATCGGCGATATCACAAACTGCTATTACTTCAATACAACAGACGGACGGATGCTGACAGGTGTCCAGACCATCGATGGACAGGTTTATGATTTCGATCAGGATGGTAAGCTGTTGGCAGGCTGGCAGACAATCGGGGAATCAAACTTCTACTTTAATCCCGCTGACGGCACTATGGTAACAGGTCTGATCCAGGGACTTGACGGTATCTATGGCACTTCCCAACAGGACGGACACCAACTTATCGGTGAAGCTGCTGTTATCGATAATGTGCTCAGATGCTTCGACGAAAACGGAAGAATGGTCGCAGATGCACCCTATATTATCGGCGATATCACCTATATCTGCGATACAGACGGTGTGGCTGTTGCTCTTCCTTAAACCCCCTGTTTCTCACACAACTGTTCGTTCTTTTCATCGGCCCAGACAACTCTGTTCCTGCCAAATCTCTTTGCATCATACAGCATGTTGTCTGCAATATTCAGGAAAAAGTCATAGTGGTTTTCCTGCTGGGGAAGGATCGTAGCGCCGCCGATACTGACCGTGACCCACTCGGATACACTTGCAGATGCCGCATGGGGAATATGGAGATCTTCTATCGCCTGTCGGACATTTATCATATGTTCAAACGATGTTTCCGCATTATCGCCTATCATAAATGCCACAAATTCCTCTCCCCCATAGCGCGCAAAAAAGTCTGTGCTGCGCTGCAGATAGGCAGAGGCCGTTTTTGCCACGGCAGCAATGACCTTATCTCCTGCCGGATGCCCAAATGTATCGTTAAACGCCTTAAAATGGTCAATATCAAACATACAGACAGAAAACGGAACCTGCAGACGCATAGCCTCATTCCATTTAATGACACTGTAGCGATCATGCTGCCGCCTGTTCGCCACTCCGGTCAACTGATCGATCCTGGATTGATGCTCCACCTGCCTTCGATAGTTATACAATTTGATATGTGTATTGACTCTCGCCTTTACAATGAGCGGATGAAACGGCTTCGTAATATAATCAACCGCCCCCAGAGTAAGCCCGTACTGCTCATTCTGCACATCCGAAAGGCTGGTGATCAAAATGACAGGAACACTCTGCGTAATGATCTCCTCCTGCAGCTTTTTAAGCAGGGTAAAGCCATCCATCCCCGGCATGATCACATCTAACAAAATCAGAGAAAAATTTTCCGTTCCTGCATAACGCAGCCCTTCTTTGGCTGTTTCCGCAATAGTTACCTCATAACTCTCCTCCAGAATATCTTTTAATTGTGCCGAATGCAGACGACTGTCGTCGATAATCAGTATTTTTTCCATGCTTCTCCTTATTCCAAAGGCTTATAGGCCCTTTGGATCATACGCCCTTTTCCTTTGTTTTTCACTAAATATATTTTGTCAGGCCTTACACTACCTGATAAGCCTCATAATATCATTGTACATAATAAATACCATCAACAGGAAAAACAATATTAATCCCGCCATATGCACAAATCCCTCTTTCTCCGGCGGCACCGGTTTCCCCCGGATCACTTCCAGAAAAAGAAAGACAAGCCTGCCTCCATCAAGCGCCGGCAGCGGCAGCAAATTCATAATGCCGATGTTGATGGAGAGAATCACAACCAACTCCAACATTGTCATCAACACTGTGATAAACCCGTACTGCTTCACTTCCTGATATGTCTCTCCCACATAGCTTGCCATGCCCACAGGACCTGATACATCATCCTTTCCCAGTTTCCCTGTCACAAGCATCTGCAGACTTTTTATAGTATTTTTAACAACATATTCCGATTCATAGAAACCATATTTGATAATGGAAAGCCCTTTGCATTCCGCATATTCTCCGACTCCCATCAATCCGATATAGTAACGCTCATCTTCTTTGCTGTACCTTGGCGTCAACACTACAGAATATTCCTGCCCATCCCGCAGATAAGAAATAGAATAATCTTTTCCGTCACTGTTTAACATAGAATTCAGCCTGACTTCTCTGTAAACATGAATCCTTTCCCCGTTCATCCGGGTAATCACATCCCCTGCCATAAGCCCTGCTTCCTCCGCCGCCGAATCCTCAGAAACCATCTGAATGACAGGCAGATCCGTCCCACGGTAGGCCACCAGAATCAGTGCGATCAAAAACCCTAACAGAAGATTGACAAAAGGCCCCGCAAAAATCGTGGCGATCCTGACCCAGACCGGCGCATCCAGAAAGGAACCGCCTGTGCTTTCTGCTTCCTCGCTTTTCGCGGAAAGTCCATCCTCTCCCTCAAACATACAGGCACCGCCAAAAGGTAAAAGTTTGATGGAATACTTTGTGCCGCCCTTGTCTATGTGGAATATTGTCGGCCCCATACCGATCGCAAATTCCACCACATGAATGCCATTCTTTTTTGCTACGATAAAATGCCCAAACTCATGAGATAATACAATAACACCAAATATGATAACAAATAAAATAATTGTCACTGAAATTTCCTGTCCTTATGTCTTATTTTACTGTAAAAGTCCCAGTATCATCCTATGCATTTCGCCACAGATTCATGCGCCTCTGCCTCTGCTTCCAGAATCTGATCCACGGTTGGATTCTCCACTGTTCTGTGCGCTTCCATGGCTGCCTCAATGACTTCTGCAATCTGCAAAAAATGAATCCTGTTTTCCAGAAACAGACTTACCGCTTTCTCATTCGCCGCATTGAAAACCGTTGGCATTGTCCCGCCTGTTTTTGCCGCCTCAAAGGCCAGCTTCAATCCCGCAAAAGTATCCATATCCGGCTTTTCAAAAACAAGTTTTCCGATATCAAACAGATCAAGCCGTTTATTGCCGGGTACTTCATATCTGTCAGGGTAAAACAACGCATACTGGATCGGCAGCTTCATATCCGGCACACCGAGCTGACCGATCACCGCTCCGTCCTGATATTCCACAGCAGAATGCAGAATGCTCTCCGGATGGATTACCACCTGAATATTCTCAAGCCCCACGCCAAAAAGCCATCTCGCTTCCATCACTTCCAGCCCTTTATTTACAAGTGTGGAAGAATCGATCGTCACTTTTTTGCCCATAGACCAGTTCGGGTGTTTTAAAGCATCTTCCGCCCTCATCCGCTCCAGGTCCTTCCTCGTCTTTCCCCTGAACGGTCCGCCGGAAGCAGTCAGCAGTATCTTACTGATCTGACTTGCTTTTTCTCCCTGCATGGACTGGAAAATCGCACTGTGTTCGCTGTCCACCGGCAAAATCGACACATCGTTTTCCTTTGCAAGCGGCATGATAATATGCCCCGCCGTAACAAGCGTTTCCTTATTGGCAAGCGCAATATCCTTATGGGCCTTGATCGCCTCTATGGTCGGCTGAATCCCGATCATCCCGACTATGGCCGTCACCAGAATATCCATCTCCTGCAAAGCTGCCATCTGCAAAAGCCCTTCCATTCCGGAAACCACCGTAACTTCCAGGTCGGAAAGCCGCCCCCTTAAATCTGCCGCCGCCTTTTCAGACCACATCACTGCAAATTTGGGAGTAAATTCTCTGATCTGCCTCTCCAACAGTTCTGTATTGCTCCCTGCAGCCAACGCCGTCACCTGTAACTTGTCAGGATATTTTCTCACAATATCAAGCGTCTGCGTCCCGATCGACCCCGTCGAGCCTAATATCCCAATCTTTTTCATTTTCTCTTCTCCAATTCTACCAATCCGCCCCTTACCTGATCCGATTACTACCACACTCGGCCCGCAACATCTGGGCGTCCGGTTCATCATACCTCATCAGGCAAGCAGCATCACTGCCATAAAGTAGATTACCGGCGCCGTAAAGATCACACTGTCAAACCGGTCCATCACACCGCCATGCCCGGGAATCAGCTTCCCGTAATCCTTGATATCCGCATTTCTCTTAATCGCGGATGCCGCCAGATCTCCCACCATCGAGATCAGCGCACCCACGCCACAGATCACGGCAAAAAACAAAACCACCCTTTCATCCGCGATCTTTTCTTTCACGATCAGGCCATACAACGCCCCCAGCAGACCGGCGCCCACAACGCCTCCCACAGCGCCCTCCACAGACTTTTTGGGGCTGAGTACAGGAGACATTTTATGTTTTCCTATCAACATTCCCACGCAGTATGCACAGGTATCACATCCCCAGGACGAAAGCAGGATCAGCCATACGATATACAGCCCTATGACGCTGCCGTCTCCTGCTGCATCCCGCCCCAGTTCTCTTGTCAGATAAATAAAAGACAGACAGACCGGGCCGTAAAAGAAACTGAAAAAAGCCGCCATCACCTGAGATGCCTGAAATTTCGGAAATCCGAATACATAGACGAACATTCCGCACATAAAGACACAGATCAAGGAAAATAAAATCCCTGTCTGTACGGATAAAATTCCCATTTCAACATTAAGTAAAAGCAATATATAATAAAGAATGATATTCAAAATCCCAACAATTTCCAGCCCGTTCTTCTTCCACTTTTTCTGTGGTACATTCTGCTCCTCTTTCTTTCTGACGCCTGTTGCCCCGGTAAGTTCGCAGTATGCGACAACAGATAAAAACGTCATCGTGGCAAGCAGAATTTTTCCGCCCGAAAACATCGTAAATAACGCAAGGATAACCAATATGATACCGCTTCTAAGTCTGACCCAAAACATCTGATCTCCTGCCTTTCTAAACCTTTCCAAATCGTCTGTCCCTCTGTCCGTACGCCTCCACTGCTTTTCGAAGCTCATTTTCATCAAAATCCGGCCAGGGTACTTCCGTAAAATAAAATTCAGAGTAGGCAAGCTGCCATAACAGATAGTTGCTGATACGAAGTTCATAGGAAGTACGAATCATCAGATCCGGATCCGGCAGCTGCGCCGTATCAAGGAAAGCTGCTATCGTCTCTTCTGTGATATTTTCCGGGTCTGTCTCTCCGTTTTTGACAGAAACTGCAATTTTTTTGACTGCTCTGGTCAATTCATCTCTTCCGCCGTAATTTAAAGCGATCGTAAAATTCAGGCCGTCATAGTCTTTCGTCGCTTCCTCCAGATCGGCAATATCCCGCTGAATTGCCTCACTCAAGCCGCTTTTATCTCCGATGACCCGCACCCTCATATTGTTCTTCTTCGCAGTCTTTTGACAGTTCTTCATATACTGATTCAAAAGCTTCATCAATGCATCTACTTCATCCTGCGGCCTTTTCCAGTTTTCCGTCGAAAAAGCATACACTGTCAGATACTTGATTCCCATATTGTGGGCGGCGCGGCAAATGACCTCCACATTTTTCGCGCCCTGTGCATGGCCATAATTTCTCGGCATACCGCGCTTTTTCGCCCATCTCCCGTTTCCGTCCAGTATGATCGCAACATGCTGCGGCACATTTTTGTTGTTCTCTTCCATTTTTCTCCTTACTATATCTATCGGCAGTCCAAACTTCATATCTGGTATTACTTATGACGTAAGGCGACAACCGGATACATCCTGTGCCGCCTCATTTTTATATCTCAGACTTTCATGATCTCCTTGGATTTTTCATCCATCATTTTTTCGATATCTTTGATATAATTATCTGTCATTTTCTGCAGTTTATCCTGCAATTCCTTAATCTCATCCTCTGATACATCCTGCTTGGAAAGCTTCTTAAATGCTTCATTGCCATCCCGTCTGATATTGCGGACAGCAACTTTGCCCTCTTCCGCTTTTTTCTTAATATCCTTTACCAGATCCTTTCTGCGCTCCTCTGTCAGTTCCGGAAATACAAGTCTGATCACTGCACCATCGTTGGAAGGGGTGATTCCCACATCGGAAGCCATGATCGCTTTCTCGATTTCCTTGATCAGTGTCTTTTCCCAGGGAGCGATCTGAAGCATTCTCGGCTCCGGAACCGTCACATTCCCAACCTGCTGGATTGGCGTAGGTGTGCCGTAGTAATTCACTTTTACCTTATCCAGTACATGCGGATTTGCACGTCCTGCACGGATCGTCTGGTAGTCTCCCTCCAGATACCTGATGGCTTTCTGCATCTTTTCATCATATACTTTTAATCGTTCGTCCATAATCATACCTCTTCATTTCAGTTCCGCATAAGCTCTTTCGGCACGCTTATGCTGTTTTTATACTGTTACCTTTGTCCCTCTGAAATTGCCCTTTACAGTATTGACAATACTGTCCTTTTCGTTTAATCCGAATACCCACATAGGCATTTTATTATCCCTTGCCAAAATCGAAGCAGTCATATCCACCACCTGCAGGTTCTTTTCAATAACTTCTGTTATTGTAACCTCTTCATATTTTTTCGCATCAGGATTTTTTCTCGGATCATCATCATAGACGCCGTCCACCGCCTTTGCCAACAGAATAACGTCCGCCTCCACTTCCACCGCACGCAGTACAACGCCGGTGTCTGTGGAAAAATAAGGATGTCCCGTACCGCCCGCAAAAAATACTACCTGCCCGTGAGCGAAATACTTATTCGCCCTGTCTTTGGAAAACAGCTTTGTAAAAGAGCCGCACTCAAAAGGAGTCAGGATATTGGTCATCATGCCCACACTGCGGAATATCTCCGATACATAAATGCAGTTCATCACCGTGGCGAGCATACCGATCTGATCAGCTTTCGTCCTGTCAATATTTTCACTGGAACGCCCCCGCCAGAAATTGCCGCCGCCAATGACAATTCCCACTTCCATGCCATCGTCCACAAGCTTCTTCACCTGCAGTGCCACACCTCTTACTGTTTCTTCATCAAACCCTGTTTTTTTCTCTCCTGCCAGCGCCTCACCGCTAAGCTTCAGCATGATTCTTTTCATAGAAATAACTATACCCTTTCCGCAGCCTGCAAACTTTGTGCCTACTTTCTTGCTTTCTTGATATCTTCAAAGAATGAAGAAGGGCTGACATCTGCATAACACTGGGAGCAAAGACCTTCGATCACCGCACCGTTATTGATCTGAACGGATTTCGACTTGATATTACCCATTACAATAGCGGAAGCATCAAGGATTACCGGTCCTTTTACATCAATATCACCCTTTACCGCACCTGCGATCACTGCGCTTGTCGCATAAATATTACCGATGACAATGGTATTCTGTCCGATCTTAATGCTTGCGGAACTGGTTACATCACCATTGATACGTGCTTTTTCCGCATAGACATCAGCCGCCTTGGAAGCGCCGTCGATAGTACCCGTAATATTTAACTTCCCGCGAATATCAATATTTCCCTCAATCGTACCGATCACATTCAGTGAGCCCTGAGAAGAAATATCCCCTTTGATCATCATACCGGCCGTAATGATCGCTGTTTCGTCCATGACCTCCTCTGCCATTTCATAATTTTCTGTTTCCATACCCATGTACTGTGTCTCTTCCACCTGTACTTCCTCCTCTCGCATTTCTGATTTTCCCGTTTCCGGCTCGTCCGTTTCCGGTTCTTCCCATTCCAACTCTTCCAGTTCCGGTTCTTCCGTTTCCGGTTCATCCCATTTCAGCTCTTCCAATTCCAGTTCTTCCATCTCATCTTCCAGAATTTCATCCAGAGCTTTATCCAGAATATTTTCCGTATTCTCCATCATGTCAAAATCCATGTTGTCAACCATTTTTCCTAACTCCTCTGAGGTTTCCGGCAAAACGCTTTCCTCCTCTTTTGATGAAAAGATCTCTTCCATCTCTCCACTCTTAGTCACTTCGGCTTCCGCAAATTCCTCTCCCTCCGGTACAAGTTCATTCACTGCCTGTGACAAATCTTGTTTCAGTTCAGAAAAAAAACCCATTCCAATTTTCCTCCGTATTTTCTTTATCTGATAAAATATTTATTTCATTCACTCAATGCATGCTGAATTAACATTGTCTCTTCCGTAATCGGCAGAATCTCTGTCTCTGTCTCCAGCGCCTGAATTTTCTCGATCAGCTCCGGCAGTGCATCCACTGTGGATCGCTTATTCGCCGCATCATGCATGAGCACTACCGCCACCTGATGGGAAGGAAGCGCATCCATCACACGGTTCACGATCTCCTCACTGCTTACAGGATTGCTATTTGCATCTCCCGCAGAAATATTCCAGTCAAAATACGTGATATCCATTGCATCCAAATAATCCGTCATTTCATGAATATCTACGCTGCTCACCTGATTGCTGCTGCCGCCCGGGAAACGGTAATATCTGCTGATGATCCCGGTCTCATTATAAAGAAAATTCTGCAATTCCCCAAAATCCTGCTCAAAGTTCTCCAAAGATTCGTAAATGTTACTGTACTCATGGCTGTAAGAATGCATCCCCAGCGTATGCCCCTCTTCTACGATCCTCCGGTAAGTATCGCCATAACCCTCTTTTCCTTTTCCTGTCACAAAAAAAGTAGCTTTGACATCATACTGCGCCAGAATATCAAGCAGTTCCTCCGTATAAATGCTGGGGCCGTCATCAAAGGTGAGATACACCTTTCTGCTCTCATTCTCCACCGCAGCATCTTCTTCCGGAATTTCTTCTTCCGGAATTTCTTCCTCCTCCGGAATGATCTCCTCTGCCTGTTCCGCCAAAGCCTCCTCTTCCGCCTCAAGCAAAGCTTCCAATCGATCCGTCTCCTCCACAGACTTCTGCAAAGCTTTTTCCAGAAAACTGATCCGCTCTGTCATTGATTTCGCAAATCTGTCCTTCTGATATAACCTGACACCAAGAAAAATACACCCCACTGTCGGAAAAAGGATCATACACACTATCGCACGCACTATTATCTTTTTCAGGCAATCAATCCTCTTTCGCCTCTCCAACGTCATACTGTAATCTTGATTCTTTTGTATTTCACCATTTTGTTCCATATTCATATCTTACTTATTCTATCATATTTTTATCTGCTTGTAAAAAAGAATATTTTTTAATTTCACTCAAAATTTTGACAAATTGATTTTAAGAGCGGTAATCCCCGTTAATTTTTACATAATCGTACGTAAGATCGCAGCCAAAAGCCTTCGCCTTTGCCTCTCCCTGTCCCAGATCTACCAAAACAAGGATCTCATCGGCTGAAAGCACCTCTTTTGCCTCCTCCTCCGAAAAAGGAATCCCTGCGCCGTCTCTGCAGACTTCCACGCTCCCGTTTTTGCTGGAAAGGCTAACCCCGACCTTTTCTATCTCAAAAGAAGCATCCGCATATCCGATGGCACACAGCACTCTTCCCCAGTTAGCGTCTTCCCCAAAAACAGCGCACTTGAAAAGGGAAGACGAGATAACGCTTTTTGCCACAGTCCTGGCAGTTCCTTCATCCGGCGCGCCGCTCACGCTGCATGTAAGCAGCTTTGTGGCACCCTCCCCGTCTTTTGCAAGCATCTTTGTCAGATGTAACATCACCAGATAAAGTGCTTTTTTAAATATCTGATAGCTTTCGTTTTCCCCGTCAATTCCCTTATTTCCGGCAAGTCCGTTGGCGAGTAAGAGTACCATATCGTTTGTGGATGTATCACCGTCTATACTCAGACAGTTATAAGTCACCTCCACAATTTCAGAAAGTGCCTTTTGCAGCATCTTTTCTGAAACGGAACAGTCTGTCGTGATAAAATTTAACGTAGTCGCCATATTCGGGCAGATCATACCGCTGCCCTTGGCCATACCGCCTACTCTGCAGATCTTCCCGTCCAGCTCAAACTCTACCGCAGCTTCCTTCTTTACGGTATCTGTGGTCATGATCGCCTTTGCGGCTTCCAGATTTCCGCTAAAACTCAGTCCGTCCGCCAATTCCTTTATATGCCTCTCGATCGGCTCTATGGGCAGAATTTCTCCGATCACGCCTGTGGATGCCACTAAAACCTCCTCCGGTTCTATATGCAGCACCTGTGCGGCCAATGCGCACATCTGTTCTGCCTTTTCCACACCGTCCGCATTACAGGTGTTGGCATTTTTACTGTTGGCGATCACCGCTCTTGCCCTGTTTCCTGTCCTGCTCAAATGCTCTCTGCAGACGGCAATGGGCGCACCTTTTACTTTATTTTTCGTATAGACGGCGGCCGCATTACAGTTTACCTCACTGACAAAGAGCGCCAGATCATTCTTCTCTTTCACGGGGTTTAAGCCGCAGTTCAATCCGTTTGCCAGAAATCCTTTTGCGGCGCAGATACCGCCTTCAATATATCGATAGCCCTCCGCCTGCTCAAAACTCACTTCTTTTGAAACAAATTTATCCATATCTTCCGCCTTTCTTTTTGCAGCCGCAAAAACGCCGCTTTTATCTTCCATACTTTCCGCATATGCGGCTGTTTATCCGTTTAATGCCAGTGAAAGATACAGTTCTCCTTCTGCTTTATCCTGTTCTATCATATAAAAAAGCTCATCCTGCATCAACTCTATACATTCCAGCTTTTCCATCAGCTCTGCCTTAATGTCCTCTAAAACCTTCTCCGGCAGCGTCGTCTCTATCACCTGAAAACAATTCCCTTTTTCCGTTTCTTTTCTGAAACCGGCGAGCAAAAACTTCCCATATTCACATTCTACCACATAAGCCATGCCCTGCGCCATAAAAATATCACAAAGAGCCCAGGAAATTTCATGTGCATCCCAGGCCACATGATCGATACCTTTCAGATTCGCCTCGCGCAGACAGCAATACTCTGAAGCATCTGTTACTTTTTGTAACTCCGGCTTCCCCGGAAATCTTTTTGGCTCTTCTATATCTGCTGCCGTAAGAAGACCGGAACATTCACTTTCCTTTCTCTTAAATACAAACCCTGAAAGCGCCTGCTGTTTTACAAATCCGAGACTCTCATAATAAGGAATCACTTCTGAATCCGGCACTAAAAACAAAATACACTCCTCTCCGAAAACCTTTTTCAATTCCGGCAGCATTTGTTTCAAATATTTTTTACCTCTGGCATCCTTTTTCGTGGCGATCGCATAAAGATAACGGGCGTTCTTTATCGTATCATTTCGGACTATCTTCGCAGGAAGTGCAAACAGCATTGTCCGGCACAGTCCGTTTTCTTTCCATAAAAACACTCTGTGTTCATCTGCTTCTGTATTCCGGTGAAATTCCTGAAATTTTCTGATGTACTCCTCAGAATCGCCAAAGGCTTCCTGCCAGAGCTCCCTGATAAAAGATTCGTCCGCTTCCGTGGCCTGCATCAGGCAGCCGGTATCTTTTTTCACATCTCTTCCAGCACCTGCTTCTTCTCGCATCCCTTTGATCCTGATATCGTACTTATCTATCATTTTCACAGGGTGTCTTCTGCGCTTATACTCTCTAAGGCCCGGCAGACCCAAATCTTCCTCGAAATTGACATACTTCAGATTTTTTATCGGCTGTAAAAACGCATACTCAAAATAATAAAAGGCTCCCTGAATCCTTCCGACACTCTTCTTGAAATAAAGATAACATGTGTTTCCAATCATCTGGGCTATTGCAAACATCTCCGCCCGGTCACCAATATACATAATAGACCCGTAAAGTTTATTAGTTAAATCTGAATTTAATAATCTTTCTATTATTTTTCTTTCACAGCCATACATACATTTATCGCAGTCATATCCCCCGCACCATTTGTCCATTACTTTCATGATTGTTTTCTTTTCCGCCCGGAAATCCTGTATGGTCTCCACACGGATATTATCATATTCGCTCTTTATTCTGTTTAAGTCGCGGCGTTTTCTTGCATTTTTTCCTCCCTCAAGATTCAGATATTCTGCAATTTCATACACATAATCGCTGCGCTCCTCCTGAAAACTGACTTTCTCCGTCAGCGGATGATTTTCCAACAGCTTCATATACTTTTCGCTCATTGTGCTGAGCCGCATGGAAATGCCGTTCCTTTTAAAAAGAGCTGCTGTCTCCTCATATATAAGAGGCAGCTCCTCATCGACTAAAGGAATGATCACACAAAAAGCTTCGAACTTTGTATCCACCCCTGCAATCACAAGTCCGTTTCTCACTTTTTTCACCAGATACGGATATTCTTCATCATAGGCATAAAGTACTACATAGGTTAAATCTGAACATTCTATCTTTTCCTGAAAAGGCAGATATTCCTCATAGCTCATTTCCGAAAAATGTTTAAACCCTTCCGCCAACAGTTTATGATTGATTTCATTCTTCATACTTTTCAATTTTCCAAACTTTTATTATTTAAGCCACTTGTTCTATTTTATCCAAATGTTATTTCTCTGTCAAATTTTACTGTTTCAAGCAACGACCGCACGCTTCGCGAGCGTTCTTATGCTAAAACAGGGAACTGCATTTATCTGCAATTCCCTGCCAATACAACTATATTTTTCTCACACTGATGTATCCAGACTGCCTCCCTGCACCTCTGTCTGCGCACCGCCCGCCGCCAGAGAAATAGCAGCAGGCGCATTTACCATAGCGCCGCCGAGTTCCAGTGTGGCCGCACTTGCTATTTCCTGCTGCTCCTGCATCATGCGCTGAAACATAGCCTTCAGATATTTCATATCAGCTTCCACAATCTGACGCATCTCATCGCACCGGTGCTTTTTCTTCATCAATTTCAGCTCTTCTTCGCTCATATTTCCGCTGCCGCCAAGACATTCATCCATCATATCATCCAGACTGTTCTCAGCCTCAAGTTCCTGCAGCTCTTTCTCCATCTGCCGTATCATTTCCCGAAGTTTTTCTTCGCTCATCTCAGAGTTTTCAGTCTGTGTCTCTGCCATTTGGGCGGAATTTTCTTCTTCCCGCTCATTCTCCAGTTTTTCTGCCTCAGAGGTACGCTTTGCCTGTTCTTCCATCTTTAGATTTTTCAGTTTTTTCTTCGCAATGCGTATCATTTTTTCCGCATGGATAATCGCAATTTCTACATCTTTTTCATTGTATTCCCCGGTGCCATATTTCCTGCGAAGCATCGCCATCACAGTCCGCGCATGCGTTACCGTCTGTCTTGCACTGCCCGAAGTTTTCGCACGAAGAATCCGCCCTGAAACTTCTCTGTAATTATAATTCAGCTTTTTATATTTCTTTTTCTTTTTCGTTGCCGTCATTGCAGGCCGCGCACTGTTTTTTTTCGTTCCATAAGGATTCGCGGTACGAATAACAACGCCGTTTGCCCCTATCATCATGCCCATATTATTATATATCCTCCGTGACCTTTTCTACCGAACTCCGTTTCGGTAAGCAGATATTATTCTGTAGAATAATACTTTCTTTTTATATCGGCTAAAACCTTATGATAGTTAACATGTGTTATCCATTTTATTTTTTTTATTGTATGCAAATCATTTTTCCTTATCGAGCACTTTCAAAAACAGATTTCTGATGGCATCTTTCGGATAACGTCCAAGCATCGCCTCATTCTCCTTCCTGATCAGTCCCCCTGCCATCGCTGCATGTCCGCCTCCGTTTCCTATCCCGGCAAGTGCATCATGTATCAGATCACCCGCATGTACCTGCGGATCTTCTGAACGGACAGACAGCTTTATGCCATCCTCCCTGTAAGAAAATACAACGGCAATCTCAACCTCGATCAATGCGAGAATAAAATCTGAAAGAATTCCGATCATTGCATCCGGACAGGAGAACGGAATACAGGAAAAACCTGTCTTATCATAAAGTTCAATGCTTTCGATTGCCGCTCCATAGGCTTTCAGATCATCAAACTCCATATTATTTCTCTCAAGCTTTAACAGTTTTTCCTGATCGCAATATTTGAACAAAAATTCAAACATCCGGATATCCAGATCTGTTACACCCCTCGTAAACTGTAAGGTATCCATTTTTAGTCCATAAAGCAGAGCTGTTGCCACATCTTTCTCCGGCTCCAGTCCCAGATCTTTATAATACTCTGCGATCAGTGTCGCACATGCTCCTGTTATCCGGATGTCCTGATACTGATATTCCATCTGCACAAAAGTAGGATGATGGTCGATGCATGCCACCTCATCTCCTATAATATCCGTGACATTCCCGGCATTTTTCTGTGTATCCACACATATAACGTAATCTTCCTCCTGCAGACTCGGACGAAGTTCCTCGTAAGACAGCATATGTATCTCAAAAAAACTCAACATCTTGGATGCGCTCAGCTTATCAATCCTGCCGTCATAACAAAGTGTTGACGGTATATCATAAAGAAGAAACAGCTTTTGCAGCCCGTAAGCAGAAGCAATCGCATCCGGATCCGGGAAATTATGGGTCTGAATATAAAGATTGCGCCCTTTGCATAGTTCCACTAACTTGATAAAATCGCTCATATCTTTCTCCTCTATATCATGAAGCTGTTCCGGTCCGTTTTCTCCCCGTTTCTGTTCTTCAGCACTTTTTGCAAGGCCTCCTTCAACTGCCCAAGCACGATAGGTTTCGCCACGTGCGCATTCATCCCCGCATCCAGAGCAGCCTGAATATCATCCGTAAACGCGTTGGCAGTCATAGCAATAATAGGCACTGTCTTCGCTTCCGGATGATTCCCCGCGCGGATAGCTCTGGTTGCCTCATAGCCGTCGAGAACAGGCATCTGCACATCCATCAGAATCATATCATACTCACCGGGACGGGACGCCTCAAACTTCTCCACCGCCTCCTGCCCGTTCTCTGCCATATCGCATTTGGCCCCGAGAATGCTCATGATCTTTACCAGAATTGTCCGGTTAACCATGATGTCATCCACCACAAGCACATGACTTCCCTTTACCACACTCTCCTCAGCAGCGGCCGTGTTCTCTTTCTTCTTCACCGGACTCAGTATCCGCTGCACAGCCCTTTTAAAGCTGTTCATAAAGAAGGGCTTTGGCAGAAAGCTCCTGATCCCCGCCGCAAGGGCATCATCTTTGATATCCATCCAGTCGCTGGCAGTGAACAACAAAACAGGGATATCCGCTGTAAAGTTGTCCTGAAGCAGCCGTGCCGTGGCAAGCCAGTCCATATCCGCCGGTTTATCGTCCAACAGGATCAGATCGTAGGCTCTGCCGGCCTCTTCAGCGCTCTTTAGCACCCGGACGCTCTGCATACCATCAACCGCGTACTGAATCTCTACTCCTGTCTGATCCATCTTCCGTGAAATATCGCGCCGGATATCCGGGCTATCGTTTACGATAAGTATACGGCGCACATTGCGTTCCTCCCAGAACTTCGGTTCATCTTCCCTGTCCTGAATGCGCAGCTCCAGTTCTACTTCAAAACTGCTGCCCTCACCCAGTTTACTTGTCACCTTGATCGAGCCGTTCATCAGATCCACCAGACTCTTGGTAATGGCCATGCCAAGACCCGTGCCCTGTATCTTGTTCCGTATCGCGCTGCTTTCCCGGGTAAAAGGATCAAAAATGACTTTCTGATACTCCTCGCTCATACCCTGTCCATTGTCACTGATGGTAAAACGGATACGGCTGTAATCCTCATCCTTACAAGGCCGCTCTTCCAATCGCATTTTGATTTCTCCGCCGTTCCCGGTATATTTCACTGCATTGGACAAAAGATTGATCAGAATCTGATTGATTCGCAGTCTGTCACCCAACAGATGTTCATTGGTCAGAGATGTTGCATATATCTCAAAATCCTGCTCCTTTGCTTTGGCCTGAGGCCGGATTATGGCATAGATTTCCTCCACCAGCTCTGACAGATCCAACTCAGAAATATGCAGTTCCGTTTTGCCGCTCTCGATCCTGCTCATATCCAGCACATCATCGATCAACCGTACCAGATGTCCGCTGGCAACCGATATCTTCTGTGTATATTCTGACACAGCTTCCGGGTTGTCAGCCTCCGCCTTTAACAAAGTGAGAAAGCCCATGATCGCGTTCAAAGGAGTACGGATATCATGGCTGACGCTGCTCAAAAAGGAACTCTTTGCCTCACTGGCCATCTGCGCCATCTCCAGCGCCCGGCTCAGTTCTTCCTGGTTCTTCCGCTCTCTGGTCCGGTCAGAAATATATACCACTATTTTTTTTACGCCCTGCACTGATACGGCGTAAAGGCTCTCAAAGAACCACTTCTCCTCCCCGGTCTTTTTGTTGATCCGCTTTGTCTCCATGGTCTCCCGCATCATTCCTGATTTCAGTTTCCTCAGATCTTCATAGCTCACCCTCCGTCCGGTGACATATTCAGCGAGCCCGCTTCCCTTCACATCCTTCAAAACGGCCTCTCTGGAAATCCCAAGCACCCGCTCAATGTTAGGAGTAACAAACTCAACTACAGTCCCTGACTCGTTCATCATCATGTAGATATCATCCACATGATCAGACAGAAAGGTGGAGAATATCTCAAGTCTCTGCTCCTGATCTAAAAGCGCATTCTCCTTCTCCGCCAGTTTCCGCTCCTCTCGCAGTTTCCTGTCAGTAACATCCACCAGAAAACGCTGGTAAAAGAGTTCTCCGCCGTTCTCAACCAGCTTAACATTCCCCAAAACATGCAGTACCTTGCCGTCCTTATGCTGCACCCGATACTCAACACTGGCACTATCTCCGGCCTTTTTCAGACCGGTGATGCAGCTGCGCAGCTTGGGTTTATCCTCATCCACTACAGAATCTGCAACCATCTTGAAACTGCTCTGCATCTCCTCCAGGGATTCATAATCCAATATCCGCAGACCCGCCTCATTGACGCTGATGATCTCCGTTCCATCCATCGAATGGCACATTATACCGCAATCCATCGTGGAAAAAAGCATCTCCAGTACCCGATCCTTATCCTGGATCTCCTGTGCCTGTTTTTCTATCTCATGTGCCTGATCCTCTATTTCCTGCTCAAAAGCCTGCTGCCGGGTCATATTGATGCCCACGCCCACGGTCGCACTGAAGCTGCTGTTTACTTTCTCGTCTTTTCGCAGCTTAAACGTCTTTTGCCATCTTCCAAACCGGAACCGAATCTCAGCCCCGGACATAGGCATGCCCCAGACATCCGTAATCCCTTCATCAATTTCTGCCGCTGTCTGAATCTGCGTCTGCCCGACAAGCAATATCAGCTCTGCTTCCGCCTTTTTCCCGGTGCTCAGCATATGCATCGTCTCCTGCACATCCACATCCTGCAAATCCGCTAAGATCAAATCCGCCTGTGCCAGTAACTCCGGATTTGGCCGGCTGCTCTCAATAAAAGCATATGTAAAATGCTCCATCGGGGGCATCTCCTTTATCATTTTCCAAAAACTTGGCTGCCCGCCGATCAAATAAATCTGAATATGACTATGATACATGATTTTTCTCTCTTATATTATCCATTTTTTCGAATTCAAAGGGGCAATGACTATTATACCTCTTTCTATCCCCTCATTCAAGGAGAACTTGGTTGAGTTCCCTGAAACTGTCATATACTGTTAATCATGAAAGTCAAACAGCTCTGCTTCGCCTGCAGAGCTGTCATTTCTTCTGTCATTCAGTTAACTGTTTTGAACCTTTATGGAAATAACTTTTATCAATAATACTGTAAAATCAGAGTAAATATCCACTCCGTACACATCTGCCACAATGTTCGAGTGAACGCTTTTTCATCCAGAAATTGCCAAATTATATTCTTTTTGCATCCTGCCGTTTTGATCAAACCGGTAGACGCCGCTTTCCAGCAGATAACTTTCGCCGTTTGAAAACATCACTTTTGCATTTGCAGAAAAGGGAACAGTGATCTTATACTCAAAGCCCTTCTTTTTGTCATAAGTCCATTCACTTTCATAAGTCCCAAACACCGATTCAAAGCTTCCCTTTACAAAAGAAAACCTCTTATCCGGCATTGGTCTTATGACCATTTTCACTTCTTCTCCCATAGAGGGATGAAAACCGCACATATAGCGATACATCCAGTCTGCAATGCTCCCATACGCGTAGTGGTTTAAGCTGTTCATCCCTGTTCCGGTGATCACCCCGTTATCATCCAGTGAATTCCAACGCTCCCATACGGTCGTAGCACCAAGATTTACCTCATAAAGCCAGCCCGGATATGTTTCATTCAACAGCAGGTCATACGCCAATGTGTTTAAGCCGCTTTCTGATAAAACAGGACATAAAACCGGTGTTCCGATAAAACCGGTATTCAGATGCCCGTCATTCTCCGCGAGCAGTCTTCTTAATTCCTGCGCCAGATATGTTTTACCTCCTTCCGGATATAGTCCGATGTACAGTAAAAACGCGCAAGCCGT
The DNA here is from genome assembly GCA_014804795.1 of Lachnospiraceae bacterium. Lineage (GTDB taxonomy): Bacteria > Bacillota > Clostridia > Lachnospirales > Lachnospiraceae > 1XD8-76. The sequence goes on from JAAUZC010000015.1 coordinate 113,445, forward strand.
TTGCGTTACAATCGTATTTAATCTGCCGTCTTCAGTAAAATAGCACTTCAAAAAAGCCTGTCTGATACGTTCCGCCAACTCCCTGTACTCTTTTTCCTCCTCCAGGGCAAGCACCGCCGCCGCTTTCGAGACTGTGAGTGCCGCCTGATAGTAACATGCAGACGCCAGAAAATCAGAATCTGTCATGCCGATAGGATTGTTGATATTTCCGTTATCTAACGCCAGCCAGTCACCCAAATGCCTGTCATTCTGCCACAAGTCCGGAATCTCATTTTCTTTTACTCTTCTCCTGATATATTCCACCCAGAGCTTCATCATCGGATACTGTTCTTTCAGCAGCCCTTTATCACCGTAATACTGATATAATATCCACGGCATGCCCGTTGCCACATCGCCCCAGATACAGGCACCCCCATCCAGATAAAACGGGTTGGTATTTTCCCTTACAGGCACTTTGGGTCTTGGTGCAAAAAACGGGACCGCTCCGTTTAACAGCTTTTGCTCTTCATATAAGGATTTTGCATAGTGTCTGAAAAACGCGCTGCTGTCCATATGAAAGCATGCCGTATTTGCAAAAATATTTACATCCCCGGTCCACCCCATACGCTCATCCCTTTGAGGGCAGTCCGTAGGAATATCCAGAAAATTGCACTTCTGGGAACGAACCGTATTAGAGAACAACTGATTTATCTTTTCATTTGAGGTTTCAATCTTTCCTGTCTCCTCTATGTCGGACATCAGTCTGTATGCTTTATAAGAAAGCTTCTGATCACTTTTAAGCCCCTCCACCTTCACATACCGAAAACCATAATAGGTAAAATGCGGCCGCACCGTCTTTTTTCTCCCATCAGAGATATACACAAACTCCGCCTTTGCCGTTCTCAGATTATCCCGGTAAAAATTCCCGCTTTGTAATATTTCACCGTACTGCAGTCTGATTTTCTGTCCTTCTTCCAGTTCGCCTTCAAACTCCACCCATCCGGTGATACTCTCTCCAAAATCAAGCAGCAGATATCCATCCTTATGATTGGTTTCTGATAACGGGAGGAATTCCTCTACCTTGCGGATGGGCGGATTTGTTCTTTCTGTCAGAAGTGACCGGTCATCCTCCAAAACCATCGTCTCAAGCGTCTCTGCTTTTACTCTGTCATCCTGATATTCTCCGTCGTAAATCCCGTTTTCGCCTACGCAGCTCGCGTAAGCCTTCCATTTTTCATCTGTCAGGATTTTTACTGTTTCACCGGACATATCCTCCAGATAAATTTCTGCGATGCACTTTTTCTGTTCTCCATAAAGGTCAAAATACACATCATCAAAGCCGAATCTTCCCTTATACCATCCTTCTCCCAGAAGAATACTGATACGATTATCCCCTTCCAGAAGCATCCCGGTAATATCAAATGTCTGATATTCCATCCGCATATCATAAGAGTGATAACCGGGCAGCAGATACTCATCCCCTGCTTTCTTTTCATTGATCTCCACTTCATAGAGACCGGCTCCGAATATGTAGAGTCTGGCATTTTTCACAGGACTTACAAGCTGAAAATCCCGATATAAGATTGGCATTTTCTCCTTATTCTCCTCTGTTCCGATAAAATGCGCTTCCCACGGTTCTTTACATTTTGCCGTTTCAAACCAGGCAGTCTGACTTTCCGCGCTTTCCCCGTTCCCGTTTTTGGTCATGACTTTCCAGAAGTATCGTGTCCTCGGTTTCAGGTTCATATCTACATTGATCTGGCACTGCCGGAAATTACACATGACACCGCTGTCATAGACCGGCGCATCCATAGTTTCCTTTTCGGAAATAACCACCCGTACCTGCGGTAAAGCCTGTGCTTTTGCCTCTATTACTCTCCACGATAAGGTCAGATATGAAAAATCATATCCAAGCGGATTTTTCAAATGATTCACTCTCAAATGCACAATTTTCATAACTGCTCCTTTTTTGTCAATACGTAAGCTCAACTCTTCCACAGAACGGATCCACGGGACTTTTCCCCTTAAATGAACTTTCTCCGGTTATTTTCTTCACTGCCTCTTCCAATACATATTCATTATTGGAATAACAGTTAATATAGGTTTTCACCATGGGCACATCCAGCAGATGATAAGGATTTGCCACACTGATAAACAAAACCGGAACCTCATTTGCAAACCAGGGCACATTGTTCCCCTGTCCCCAGAAAGTATACCAGTTCAGCCTGTTCGTTGTTTTATTGCTGGCATTTTCCACATTTCCGATGTAAATAACCATGTCATACTTTTTCTTAAAGTCCCCTACATTGTCCACGCCCATCTCAAAATTCTCTTTTTCATAAACCGAAACCTGAAAATCTCTCTTTTCCAGTTCTTCTCTCACTTTTCCGATCACTCTGTCGTTGGACGGAAAATCTCCGAGTATTTCCAGCAGTACACGCGGATACTTTTCTGCATTGACCGGAAGAAGATTCGCGGTGTCCTTCACCAGTGTTATGGAAGCATCCGCAAGCTCCTTAGCCCATTCCACATGCTGTCCGTTTTTTAACACGGAAAGCTGCTCTCTGTCCGGAACCAGTGCTCCTTTCAGCTTTTTTTCATGAAGCTTCAATGCGGCTTTCAATGCCAGTATCCTGCGGTTTGCGTCCAAAAGCCTTTTTTCCGACAGAAGTCCGTTTTGATAACCATCCATCATAAAACGATAGTCTTCCGCCAGATCCTTATTAAACAAAATCATATCGCAGCCGTTTTCGATAGCCAACGGCACGGATTTTTCTCTTTCCATCGCAGCGCAGAAGCCTACCATAGGCGTTGCATCCGTGATGACCAACCCGTTAAAGCCAAGTTTTTCACGCAGCAGATTCTTTAACAGTTCCTTAGATAAAGAAGCCGGAATGACTGTATTTTTTGTTTCGGGATTAAAGTACTCCTGATAAGCAGGCATTGCAATATGCCCCGCCATCACTGTTAATGCCCCGTCATCGATCAGTTTTTTATAAATACTTCCGTAAGTCCTGTCCCATTCTTCCATGGACAGGCTGTTTACGGACGTCAATAAATGCTGATCTCTCTCATCTATACCGTCGCCTGGGAAATGCTTGATGGATACCGCTACATCGCATTCTTTTGCCGCGCGCATATACTCTTTTGCATATTCACAGACTGTCTCCGGATCATCACCGTAAGTTCTCACATTTGTAATGGGATTATGGTAATTTCTGTCTACATCGACCACCGGCGCAAAAGCCCAGTTGATGCCAAGTGCTTTTGCTTCTGTGCAGGCAATTTTTCCGAGCCGGTAGGCATATTTTTTATCTCCTGCCGCTGCACAGGCCATCTGTTTTCCATAAGGTGTTCCGTCTGTTGCCGCACCGTCCCCGCCGGCTTCGAGATTGGACGGTATCAAAAGGGGAATCCGGGAATGATCCTGTGCGTAGGCGAAAGTATTTCTCATCTCTTCACCTGCGCCATCCCTGAAGAACAGCCCTCCTATATGAAAACCTAACAGCATATTTAAATATTCCGGCTCTGTCGAATAACCGATCGGACAGAAGAGATGCCCTATTTTTTCTTCCAACGTCATTTTTTCCAGAGTTTTCTCCACCCAGGCAATGTCCACATCATCTAAATAAAAGGGATTTTTTTTCAAATCCATGTTTTGTTCCCACACCTTTCTTATATTTTAAAATCAGTCAAAGATTTACATCCCTGACTGATTCTCTTTCACAATTTTCAGCAGGTCACTAAAGGAATTCATACTGTAAGTTACTTCCCTGCAGGCGGCCGCTTCTCCTAACCCTGCACTGTCAAAACCTCCTCTTCCCGCCGCTATGACCCCCGCTTTTGCATCCTCAACTACAAGGCACTGCTGCGGCTTTTTCTGTAAAAACTCCGCCGCTTTCAAAAACACTTCCGGATCCGGTTTTGATCTCGAAATATTGGTGCCGTCGCTGATTGCGTCAAAATAATGGTCCAATCCCAGTCTTTCCAATATAAATTTCGTATTTTTACTGGAAGAACCGATCGCAAGCTGAAACCCTGACTCCCGCAGTGTATCGAGTGTTTCTTTTACTTCTTTAGAAAGATCGTTCTTTGTCATTTTTCCCAACAGCTTCACGTAAGTTTTATTCTTTTTTTCCGCAAGTGCAAACTTTTCCTCTTCTGAAAGCGCCTTATCATACTTTTCCAGTATGATCTCAAGGCTCTCCATGCGGCTGACCCCTCTTAAGCGGTTATTGATCTTCTCGTCAAAATATATGCCCAACTCATCCGCCATTTCTTTCCATGCCAGATAATGATATTTGTCCGTAAAACAAATGACTCCGTCCAAGTCAAAAATAACTGCCTGATACTTCATCTCGCCCTCCATGCTTCCTACTGTACTTTCCCTTTTACAAATTTTTTCAGCATGACAAGCTCTATGATCTTATTTTCGTTATTCAGATAAATTAAGAATCCGACTAAAATAAGCGCTGTCACAATCTGCTGAACAGAAGCATCTATATTTAAACGCGCATACATCAGGGAGATGAAAGCTGTTGTTACCGCACCTAACAGATATCCCGCTTTTTCATTGCAGAATCTTCCGATAAACCCGCCGATGAACATTGGCAGAAAAGCGGTAAACATTACTCCGATCGAGCCAAAATTGAGCGCCATCTGTATCGTTCCCGTATTGGTTGCACTGATAAATCCCACAACTCCCATTAACGCCCCGGCTATGGTATAACATCCCACTGCATTCGGAATCTCCTTGATACCTGTGTTAACCGATACTTTCTGCCCTGATAATAACGCTTTATAGTCATAGCCAAACTGCGTATAATCAAAGATAAAAATAAAGATAACCAGTCCGAATATGATCACAAGCGCATAGTTAAGAACACTGGGGAAACTGGTCAATTCCCCGTTTGCCACAAAGGAAACTCCGTATCCTTTTGTAATTGCAAAGGCAAGGCCTTCATAAAACAGTGCCACGCCGAGGGATACTATGATCGGCGGCAGCTTTACGATCACATAAACCGCTCCTGATATCATGCCAAGCAGTGCGCCGGACACAATGGAAATAAGCAGCATTACTATGGTCGGAAGCCCCATTGCAATACATATAGATGCGCTGATCACTGATGACAGCAATGATACTGATCCGATGGAAAAATCAAATCTTCCACTGTTTAAATTTAAGGACAGCGCAAAAGTAGTAAGCATCACAGACGCCGCTGCCCTGAAAAACAAAATCCAGTTTCCTTCTGTTTCAAATAATTTCACTCCCTGGGAAGCACAAAGTATGACCATGATCAGAAGCGTCGCTGTGGGAATTCCTGCTATTCCCGCTATTTTCTTAAAAATATTACTATTATTTGTTTTCATATTATCAACCCTTTTTGTCTGTATGCCGGGCTGCCGGACGGGGGAAATCCCCCGCCTTTTGACCCAATTTTCCTTTTATTTCTCTTAGTTCATTCCCTGAATTTCCTCAAAGCTGTATGCATTTACAAACTGTTCGAATTCTGCATAGTCAGCTGTGAGCAGTGTATCCAGTAATTCTTTTGTATAAGCAGGTGATTCCACGCTGCTGTCCACTGCATAGTATGTATTGAAATCATCTGCACTTTCTGCAATCCAGTAACCCTGGCTTAATGCAAGTGCATTTCCGTCTGCTGTGCGGATCGGAGAACCTAATGCTGCTCTGTAAGTTGCGATAAATACCGGTCCGATGCTTGCGGAGAATTTTCCTGCAAGGTAATCTAACATTCCTGCTTCCATCGCTTCACCGTAACTGCTCGCATAAGCATCTACACTGGCAATCTTCACATCTGTTCCTGCGATCGCTGTTCCGAAGAAATCAGAACCGTTGCCTACTGCAAGGATTACCTGAAGATCAGGAGTCTGTGCCATCTGCGCGCATTTTCCGAACCATGCGTCATCCATGTCGTATCCGCCTACATAACCCATAACATTCACTGTTCCGATCTCGCCTGTTGTCACTTCACCGTCTGCAAAGATCTGGCCGATAATAGCGCCCGCATCGGATGCGCCTTTATAGTTTGCTCCTTCGCCGCCTGCTTCCACCATAGCTGTCAGCATACCTGCTGCACGGTAGATGTGCATCTCTGTGTAATAAGGGATTGCTCCGCCAAAGATTGCAAAGTTTGTCATACCCTGATCAAGATAATGCTTTGCCATCTGATAACCGGTCTCAAACTCTACATCGAGAGAGGGTCCGATCGCGCCTACATAGTACTCATAGCCTTTGTAGGTTTCATATTCTTCTTCCGTCAGAGTTCCTGTTGCCACTGCGTAATACACGCCGGCTCCGTCGCACTGCTCGAGCTGTGCCGCTCTGTCGAAAGATGAGAATGAAATGATCGCTTTACAGTTATTTGTAATAAATGTATCGATAGCTGATGTCTCGCCTGCCGCATCGTTAAGTTCGTCGGAATAGATCATCTCCACATTGTACTGTTTCTGAATGTACTCCGTATAATAGTTACGGAATGCAAGCGCCTCTGCTGAGGTCGCGTCTGATACAAGGATACCGATCTTTACGGTTTTGCTCATATCAAGATCTGCTGCCGCCTCTGTTTCCGGCTGCGCTTCTTCCCCTGTAGTTTCTGTCTGCACGCCTGTTTCACTTTCTGTCTCATTTGTTCCCTGATCGCTGCCGCATCCTGTCAGTACGGATACTGTCATGGCTGCTGTCAGCAATAATGCCCAAAACTTCTTCATTGGATATTTCCTCCTTCATTTTTTGTGTTTTGTATATTAAGTGTTTCCACCAAATACCGTTTCGCTGCTGCCCCGTTTTCTTATCTTATCTCGGCAGCATCTTTCCTCTCTGGTCGCTGGTTGCCAGAAATACTACCAGAATAAATATTGCCGCCTTTACCATCTGTCCGATTCCGGAATTCAGATTGAACATCACCATGATCTGGCTGAGCAGAGTCATGGAAAAAGCTCCTACAACTGCCGCATAGATCTTACTTCTTGCACCGCCTGATACCGGCATACCGCCAAACACAATGGCGATGATAACATCCATACCTACACTGGAAGCAGTATTTTTCGTCAGGGTAGGTGCATAAATGATGGAAAGGAATGCGCCAAGTCCTACGCCGATTCCCGACATTGCAAATGCAATGATCGCCATCTTCTTCTCTTTAATACCGCTCAGCTTCGCACAGACAGGATTTCCTCCCTGAAATTTCTGCATTCTTCCTATTTTGGTAAAGCTGAAAATAAACATACTGATCAGGAAAAACAGCAGTAAAACCACGATCTTAAAAGGTGTGTTATTAAGTCCTTTCACCGCCGCTGCCGGAACTGCTATTTCAGAACCGGTTCCGTTTATCCTGATAAGCACCAGAACCAATGCATTTAACACACTTAACATTGCTATGGTCGTAACAAATACCGGCAAATTGAATACCGAGGCAAGCACGGAATTAAACAACCCGATCAGCACCGCTACGCCGATACAGACCAATGTCATAACGAAAATTCTCTCCGTCTTGTTGTATACCATACCGCCGATCAGTGCGCTGACTGCTACAGATGCGCCAAGGCTGATATCAAATGACCCAAGCGTATAAATAAAAATCGCCCCTGTGGCAACAACCGCTACCACCACAGACTGATTGATGATACTTTTCAGTCCATAAGAAATATTGATGTCCTGTATCGTCCCCAAAACCAGAAATGCAATAAATAATGCAAGCAGTCCAAACAGGGGTGTTAAATTCATTAAGTATTTTTTTATTTGATTCTTATTCATTCTCTTTCCCCCCTAAATCATGTACTGTATGATATCTGATTCACTCAGTGAACTGCTTCTTGGAAATTCCTTTTTAATTTCTCCGTCTTTCATGACGATCAGGCGATCTGCCATTCCGATCAGCTCTGTCATTTCCTCGGATATGATCACAATAGATTTTCCTTCTTTCTTCATCCGGTACATCAACTGATACATTGCCTGTTTCACACCAATGTCAACCCCTCTGGTCGGGCAGTCAAGAATCAGGATCTCGCTCCCTCTTCCTATCCATTTACCGAAAACGACTTTCTGTTTATTTCCTCCGGACAATGCCGATACATATTGATTCATTTCCGCACATTTTACACTTAAATCTTCAATCTGTTTTTGCACATATTTCTTTTCTTTTGCCGGAGAAACCAAGAAATTATGAAATGCAAAGCAGTTAAACCCGCCAATTGCAATATTGTCCCGGATACTGGCGTTTAAGGAAAGCGACTCCGTATCTCTGTCTTTCGCCGCATATCCGATCTGCTCTTTCATGGCATCCTCTTCATCCTTAAGTTCTCTGCCCTTTATCAGCACTTTCCCGGAAGCAGACTTGCATGCCCCGAACAGCACTTTCCCGAGTGTGTGCATTCCACAGTGGGAAAGACCGCCGACTCCGAGAATCTCTCCTTTATGTATCTGCAGGTTAAAGTCCTTCAGCTGATCGCCCAGGTTGACATCCTGCATCTCCATAACAACTTCATCGCCAAAGCTTCCGTCAAAATCACTGCGGTAGTAATCTCCCTGCATTTCTCTTCCGATCATACTTGTCTTGATCAGTTCCTCATCAAACTCTTCCTTGTCGAAAGTCACGATAATCTTTCCGTCCCGTAGTACGGTAAGGGCGTCGCAGACATTCATGATCTCATCCAGATCATGGGAAATAAATACGACCGCTTTATTTTCCTCTTTCATCTGTTCCATGATTTTATAAATAATATCCCGCCCGATCTGGGATAATGCCGTAGTCGTTTCGTCTACTACTAAGACCTCCGGTTTCTTGGCCATGATCCTGGCAATCTCAATCAGTTTTCTGTCCTGCATATCCAATCTTGCGGTAATCTGGCCCGCATCTATATGAGAAGCGCCGATGTCATTCAATGCCTGCTGCCCCTGCGAGATCATTTCTTTTCGTTTGACAATTCCAAACGATTTAAACTTCTCCGTCTCTCCCAGGAAGATGTTTTCCGCAACCGAGATGCCCGGAACTGTCCCGTTTTCCTGAACAATCATTCCTATTCCTTTTTCCAGTGCGAAAAGCATGGATGAGGGCTCCCATTTTTCTCCCCTGAAAAACATTTCACCGCGGTCTGCCCCCTGCATTCCTGATATAATAGAAGTGACTGTGGATTTCCCTGAACCGTTTTCCCCTATCAGCCCCTGGATTTCTCCCCGTCTGACTTTAATGCTGACATTTTTCAATGCAACTGTGGAGCCAAACGTCTTGTCCATGTGCTTCACTTCAACAATTACTTCCTTTTCCATGTCAGGCCTCCTCTTCTTAACATGAGAATGGCTTGTAAAACGTGCCATTTGTTGTTTAACATAAGGGCAGTTCACAAAGCGTGCTGTCCGTTGTTTTGTATAATATGATTATAGTCTTATATTTGACTTTTCCAATTGTTTAAAAGTACCAGTTTAGTTGACATTTTATAATATCTATATTAAAATTAATATTGCTTTACTGTATTTTTTTAATATTATGTAGATAGTGTCTGTATATTTACATTTTTGTTAAACGGGGGATCAACAATGGATTATGAAACTTTAAAAAGTGAGATTTATAAATTTAACGAAGAAGAATTATTTTACCGTAAATATTATTATGCAAGACAGCAGGAATTTTCCCTGAAGAAATTTCTGTCGGAACTTGATATGGCCAAAGTGTATGAAAAACATCTGTTGATACCGGAAATCACAGATACTATTCCGCCCCATTTTGAAGACTACTTTTTCTTTGATATCAACAAGCGGGCCTCCATCGTTACTATGAGGCATAACAGATTTGCCCCGGCGATCATTCACGATCATACTTTTTTTGAATTGATCTATGTTTATGACGGAAGATGTGAACAGACGATCAGCGGTCAGAAACATTCTCTCAGCATGGGAGATATTTGCATTATCCCTCCCGGAATCAAACACTCCATCGGTGTGTTTGACGACAGTATCGTGCTAAACTGTCTTATCCGCAAAAGCACACTGCACAATATCTTTTTCAATTTTTTGAACAACCCCAATACCTTGACCGCTTTCTTTTTAAATAATATTTATTCGGAAAACGGAAACGATTATATCATTTTTCATACCGGCACCGACATGGAAATTCAGCGCGGTTTTCTCTATATGTACTGGGAATCCTATAATCAGGCGCTTTACTGGGATCAAATGATTTCCTACACGCTGATGCTCACTTTCGGCCTGCTGATACGCAACTATGAAAAAAGCATTGAACTCCCCACCTTTACTCAGAAGGCGGATGTTCAACGCTTTGCTCTGCTTCAATATATTCAGGATAATTTTGCGTCAATAACCCTAAATCAGATTGCCGAAAAATTTCATTATACGCCGGAGTATACTTCCCGATTGATCAAATCTACCACCGGCAGATCTTTTATACAGATTTTGCAACAGGTTCGTCTTGAAAAAGCCCAGGTGCTGCTTCAAGACACCAACCTTTCCGTAGCAAATATAGCAGATCAGGTGGGGTATGAATCTACAGAATATTTTATCCGCATTTTCAAAAAACAAATGCATATGACACCTACGGAATACCGCAGAAAAGGAATTATTATCTGATCACACCCCTTTTTATCTCGTATCCCTGTCATCTCTCTTCTTGCTTAATGCTCTTTGAATAATCGCATCTACATTACTTTCATCAACATTTTCCTTTTCATATTTTTGAACACGGAGCACCACCTGTTTTGATAATGCTTCCTCTTGTTCCTGTTCTATAAACAATTCTGTCAAGTTTTCTGAATCTAACGCCGCCTTCAATAGCTGTATTGCATATTCAGAAATATTTTCCCATCCGCCATACAGATTTCTTACTGCACAATCAATCTGCTGGTAACTTAAAGGCTCTCCCATTCTTTCCTGTTCACTCAAAATCCCTACAATATCAGACAAATCTTTCTTATAACGTCTTCCAGACATTAATTTCATGGCAACAAGATATTCTGCACTGATCGTCCTGATATTCAATACATTAGAATATGTGCGATAATATTTAGAATATTGTGATATTTTAGGACTATAAGAATTCGTATTCTTAAAGTCCGCATTCAGCCAGCCATTTGGCAAATCGAAACGATCGCCTACTGCATTAACAGCCTCCTTCATGGCTGACGATGCAGTTATGACAGCATCTATATCATAAGTCATTTCACGAAATCCATAGTTTGCAAGAATTGCCGCTCCGCCAACTAATATAATTTCAGCAGGTGTATTTCTTCCATTTCTTTTTCGGAACTCTTTTGCCAACTCTTTGAGGTAATAATCCAGATTTTCCTTTGTAAAACCCTTTTCAACAGACATTTCTTATCTCGCTTTCTACTATATTAAATCTCATAAACTCTGGAATTGCTTCTTTCAGGCACTGTTCTTTCACATCAAGCGAAGCATCCAGCTTTGCAGCAAGAATAACATCCCTCGGATATAATGGTTCTGACAGCGTACAATTCCTTATGTCCTCATAGTCATTGCACAACGGAAGGTCATTTTCCCTGCTTAAATAATCCACCATTGCCAGAAGGTAAAAACTTTCCCGATACCATTTTCTTTCCCAATAGGTCCTTATTTTGTTTTCTTTTAAAGTGTCTATAATAAATTCAATATCTCCTTTATCTTTTACTAAATGGCAGATATTACTTTTATAAATTTCAAAATCTCTTGAATCTGGTGTGCTCTCATTTTCCTTAAAACATTCTGCCAACAGTTCTTCCATTGCCACATTGAGCGTTTTCGCCAATTTATATATCGTTTCTGCCGTACACTTTTCAATTCTCGTCTTTCCCTTTACAATATCCAACAAGGTAGTATATGGCACACTGCTTTCTTTTGCACATTGATAAACGGAAAGCTGCTTTTCCCTCAACAAACTGGCCAATTTCATCTCACTTCTCTCCATTCCATTGATTCATTTACTATTGATTGTAACGGTATACCGTAACAATGTCAACAAATAATACTATGCCATATAATAGCAAAACCCCTGCAAATGGCATTCTCACACCACTTGCAAGGGTTCATATTCCTGTAGTTATCCGTCTTATTTCGACAAATTTCTACGCATTAATCTGTGCCGCAACCTCAGCCGCAAAATCCTCGTTCTTCTTCTCAATGCCTTCACCTGTCTCATAACGAACGAACTTCGTCACTTTCAGATCCGCACCATTCTCTTTTGCAACCTGTGCGATATACTGTCCGACAGTCTGCTTGCCGTCTTCTGCTTTTACATAGATCTGATCAAGCAGGCAGATCTCTTTCAGCTCTTTATTGATACGGCCGTTGATCATGCCGTCAATTACTTTCTGCGGTTTAGCAGACTCTTTCGGATCATTCATAATCTGCGCAAGCAGGATTTCTTTCTCGTGTGCAATGTAATCATCGCCGACTTCATCTCTGCTCACATACTTCGGTGTCAGCGCTGCAACCTGCATTGCTACATTTTTCAGCGCTTCTCTCACTGCATCGTTATCTGTGTTGCTCTCTGCTGCCACAATAACGCCGATACGGCCGCCGCCGTGCAGATAACCTACTACAAGGGGAGCTTCCACCACTTCAAATCTTCTGATATTCAGGTTTTCACCGATTGTTGCCACTTTTTCCACAAGAGCCTCTTTAACGGTCTTGGATGCATCATCTTTCCAGCTCTCTGCAAGGAATGCATCCATATCCGCTGCTGTTGTTGCAAGTGCCTGTTGTGCTACGGTCTCAACGAATGCCTGGAAAGTCTCATTCTTTGCTACGAAGTCAGTCTCGGAATTTACTTCCACAACAGCTGCCTTATTGCCTTCAATTGCAATACGGCAGATACCTTCTGCTGCAATACGGCCTGCTTTCTTCTCAGCCTTTGCCTGTCCGTTCTTTCTTAAAAACTCAACAGCTTCATCCATATTGCCATTTGTCTCGGTCAGGGCTTTCTTACAATCCATCATGCCCGCGCCGGTCATTTCTCTTAACTCTTTTACCATTGCTGCTGTAATAGCCATTTTTATTTCCTCCAAATCTATATTAAATGTTCTCCTCTGCTGCTACTTCCTCGATATCTGCAGCTTCGCTCTCTCCTGCTGCCTCTGCCATCTCTTCGCCCATATCAGCGGCTTCACCCTGAGATGCCTCGATCACAGCATCAGCCATCTTGGAAACGATCAGTTTTACGGCTCTGATCGCATCATCATTACCCGGGATGATGTAATCCAGTTCTTCCGGATCACAGTTTGTATCACCGATACCGATCAGTGTAATGCCCAGTGCGTGAGCTTCCTGTACGCAGATTCTCTCTTTTTTGGGATCTACTACGAAAATACAATCCGGAATTCTGCCCATATCCTTGATACCGCCAAGGTTTCTCTGTAACTTATCCCACTCTTTCTTGATCTGGATAACTTCTTTTTTCGGCAGTACATCAAAAGTACCATCCTCTGCCATCTCTTCAATTCTTTTCAGTCTGTCAATTCTGGACTGGATCGTCTTAAAGTTGGTCAGCATACCGCCCAACCATCTCTCGTTTACATAGTACATACCGCAGCGCTCAGCTTCGGTCTTTACTGCGTCCTGCGCCTGTTTCTTTGTACCAACGAAAAGAATTGTGCCTCCCTGAGAAACGATATCTGCAACCGCATTGTAAGCTTCGTCTACTTTACCTACAGACTTCTGCAGATCGATAATGTGGATGCCGTTTCTCTCTGTGAAGATATACGGAGCCATCTTAGGGTTCCATCTTCTTGTGTGGTGTCCGAAATGCACACCTGCTTCCAGTAACTGTTTCATTGAAATTACGCTCATGTCTTTTCCTCCATTTGGTTTTTCTTCCACATGCCGTACCGGTTACATGACTCCCAACTTTTCAGCCTATCTCCGGATTCCGGAGACACCAACTGAAAATCGGCATATGTGTTTTTTCACAACGCACATATTTTACCACAAACTCCCACTCTTTGCAAGCAAAATCATAGCGAAGTTCCGCAAAACTCCGCTACTTTTACTCCCTATCTCACACTCTTTGTAATAATATCCGCAATCTCTTTCTCGGACATCCCTATCGTCAACTCATATCTGCCGATTGATATTCTTTTCGCATACCCGTTCTGGCAAAGAAACACATCAAAATCTGCCGCCGAAGAAACCAGGCCTGCCTCCTGTGCTCTCCTCGCTACAGATATGGAAGTATCACCCTGGTTTACCACAAAAGTAATACTCTCTTCCGCCAGCTCCGCCTCCGCATCCTGCACAGAAACTGCTTCATTTCCCGACACGTCAGATACGGCTTCGCCCTCATCTTCCGGCTGCGATTCTCCATCATCCAAAGCCATATCGGCTTCTTTTGCCGTCTCATCTGCATCCGCCATATCTCCCAGCACACTCTTATCTTTCTCCACCATACCAAGTTCCGCCGCCCGGCGTTTCACCGCCTCGTCGCTCATTTTAGCGTCCGTATGTCCCGACAAGATCAATACAAGCGCTGTCACCAGCATGCCGATGCCCAGCCCCCGCAGATAATATCTCAGTTTCATCTTTCCTCACATTCTGCCGTTTCCAAGCGGCCCTTACATCAGGAAAACTGCGTTATTTTCAGATTTTAACGCGGTCCTTCATATAAATCTATCACAAGTTTCACTTCACCGATGCCAAGCCCCAATTCTCTCGCAATCGCCATATTAGATTTTCCGGCCGCATGAAGCGCTAAAATTTTCTCATTGCTGTTCACTGCTTCATTCTGCTCCATAGAACCAGACAGCATAAGCATCACATCCGTATTCTCTGCCGCTAAAGCCGCCTCTTTCTCCGGCGCTTCTCCTTCTTTCGCAGCTTTTGTTGTCTTTTTGGTCTGTGCTTTCTTTGGTACTGCCTCTACTTTCTCCGGCACAAACGGCTGAAAAGCAGGCGTCTGTATCTCTTTTCCCTTTTCCGACAAAATTTCTGTAACAGTCCCGGTTTCTTTTTTCTTTTTCTCCGGGTGCGGTTTTTCCGGAAGTTCTTTACGCTTTTCAGAAAGTTCCCCCAGTTTTTCTCTCACAGTGATCTCAGAATCTTTTATCTGCTGCAGCAGTTCCTGCAGCCTTTTATCTGTCTTATCATAAGATTCCGCAAGACTTTCTTTCTTATTTTTTAACATATCATAAAGAAAAACCACTTCCTCATGGTTTTTATGAATTTCCTCTAAAACAGTATCCGAATATTCATTGACAGCCATAATTTTTTCATTGGAAATACGCTCCATGGAGCGTTCAGATTTCGCAATCTGTTCCTGCATCTCTTCTTCGGAAAGTTCCGTCAATCTGTTTCGCACAACGTCAAGTTCTTCCGCCACCAGACTTTTTACTTCTTCCGCTGCCAGATTTTTTGTTTCCTCTTTCAATTTTTCCTGATTTACCGGAATACAAAAGCTGGCTATAAAAATAACCGCTCCCGCCGCCAGTAATACGATCTCCAAAATTCCCATTTTTTCTCCAATACCTAACGATCCGTTAAAATTTCCATATATCTTCCCATTTTGGTTTTCATTTTCTGAAGCGCTCTTGTGTGAAGCTGAGAGATCCTCGACTCCGAAACTTCTAAAATGGAGCTGATCTCCTTCAACGTCAGTTCTTCATAATAATAAAACAGGATAACTTTCTTCTCTTTTTCTGTTAATATCTCCAACGACTCCATCAATATCTTTTTCAGTTCATCTTTTTCGATGACTGTTTCCGGAGAATCAAACTGTCCGGAATGTATTCCTGTCTCAGTGGGCAGTTCACTCCCCTGCTCCATAAACTCGTTCAGGGAAACTACGCCTGTTACTTTCATCTGCCCCTGCCAGTCCAGATATTCGTCATCCGTAATGCCAAGCGCTGCCGCTATTTCCTCGTCTGTGGCGGGCCTGCCTTCTCTGCTCTCTATCTCCCGCATCGCAACGTCTATCTTTTTCTGCTTTTGGCGTATCGTTCTGGGAATCCAGTCCATCTTTCTGATCTGATCCAAAATGGCTCCGCGGATCCGCAGACTGGCATAAGTCTCAAATTTGACTTCCTTGCACAGGTCATATTTATCAATCGCGTCAATCAGGCCAAACACACCATAACCAACCAGATCATCATATTCCACATTATAACCCAAATACATACTGAGTCTGCCGGCTACAACCTTTACAAGGGGCGCATATTCTATTATAATTTTCTCTTTCGCTTCAGGGCTTTTTGTTTTTTCATACTCATCCCAAAGCCTTTTCTTTTCCGCCTCATTCATAGTCTACAGTCTACTCTTCAGCAGTTCCTTCCTCCGCACTTTCCTGACTCTTTCCCTCTTCATCCGGATTTTTTTCCATGGCCTCTTCACTGTTTTCATCTTCTACAGGCTCCGGTGATTTATTCTGTCTGTCTATTATATCCAATATTCCTTTCAACAGGCAGCCCAGAATATAGAAAACAAGCAGAATGAGAAGCAGTCTTGCCAGGAATTCATGCAGCTCACACCCCCGTACCACCATCAGTATGCTCGTGATCGCGCCTGCTGTCAGCATGATAAAAGGCGGTATCAGTCTGCGCTTTGCTTCCTTACTGTTACTGAAGCGTACTTTCCCGCGGCCGCTTTTCTCTTTTTTCTGTTCTTTTGCCTCTTTTTTCGCCACGCCGAAGCGCCTCCTGTTCTAATTCCGCATCTGCAGATGCTGTTTATATACTCTTTTCCGGTTTTCCTACTGCCTTAATTACATATATTCCCGTTTCCGGATAATATATTACCGTACGGCCATAATTTAATCCGGTATCCTCCGCCAACAGCTTGATACGCATCGCTTTCAGTTTTTTCCTGGCCGCCTCCGCATTTCTCTCACCGACTTTTACCAACTCTGAGTTTCGCTGAAAAGCAAACATCTGAGCGCCGCCTGCCAGCTTTGCTTCCAGCCGCCCTCTGTTTGCCCCTGCGCGCACCATTCTCTTTACCAGTTCATCTATTCCTGAATCTACAAATTTCTCTACACACTCGTTATGACTTATTACTGTCGAATCCGGCAGCATCGCGTGCAGTAATCCACCGACTTTCGTAATCGGATCCCTGATAGCAACTCCCACACAGGAACCAAGCCCCAACGTAGTAATACCATCCGGGCTTTTACAAATATTAAGATCCGCCATTCCGACTTTAATTATAGTACCCATTTTCGTTCACTTCCTATGCCATACCTAAAGACTCCATGATTCTTTTATAAGAATCCAAATCGGGCACCAGGATAAAAAATCCGTCGATATCTACATCATCTGTAAAATTTGTCTGTATCATCAGGATTCTATCTCCAAGCGCGCCAAACTCTATAGCGGGTACACTCAAGATGGCCCCCGCCATATCAATCGTAAGATCCGGTGCAGACGGAAATATTTTAAGACCTGTCAAATCTGACAGGGAATTCAGATAAGCACCTGTCATGATATTGCCCATCTCTTTTAATACGGATATCTCCATCTCCCCAAACTCTTCTGCATCCGGATCTCCGAAACCGCCCAACATATGATTGACCAGATGTCTGGAAGATTCTTTTTCCATAAGGAACATCATGCTCCCATGAATATCTCCGTCCACTGACATATAGACACCTGCCATAATGGTTTCCGCTCCGCCGATTGCTTCCCCGACATCACGGAATTCGAAGAGTTCCGCCCTGGGTACTTTCATATCCACCTTTCGCTGCAGCATCTGCGCAAGCGCCGTCGCCGCATTTCCTGCTCCGATATTGCCAATCTCTTTCAACACATCCAACTGGCTGGTTTCAATAGTATCCAACTCTGAGTTATTCCACATACCTGCTCTCCTTATATCGCCTGACTCCCCGTCAACTCCAAATTTCAGAAAACAACCGGCTTTTTCCTATTCTGCCAGAACTTCATTCAGATCCAGTAACGATATGAGCGCGCCCTGATGTTTCCCTACTCCGGTAACAAACATCTCTTTTCCGGTTCTGTCATAAGACATCTTCTCAATACCGTCTACTTCCAACGTCACTACTTCCCTTACCGCATCAACGATCAGGCCGACAAATCCATGCTGATCATTTTTCACAATGACGATTCTGGTGTCCTTCGTATACTCGGCTTCCGGCAGTCCCATCTTCGTCCGGATATTCATAACCGGAATCACTTCTCCGCGCACATTGATCACACCCTTTATATAAGGCGCAACCTTCGGTACCCGGGTAATGCTGGACATATGAATGATATTGTCCACATATTTAATGTCGATACCATACTGCTCTTCACCGACTCTTATCACGATAAACTGTATCGTCCCACTGCTGTTTTTCAGTTCTTCCATGATAGTCACCCCCACCTTATATCAATACATTCGTATCCAGAATCAATGCCACTTCGCCGTCACCGAGAATTGTCGCACCACTGATGATCCTGGTCTTGTCAACAAACTTGCCAAGTGATTTGATAACGATTTCCTGCTGTCCCATCAGTTTATCTACTACAAGACCTGCCAGCCTATCGCCCTTTTTGACGATGGCAACGATCATATTCTCGTTTTCTTTCCTCGTGGATTCAATATCCAGCACTTCGTTTAAACGGATCAACGGAATGACCGAACCGCGCAGATGGATCACTTCTTCGGACTGCACAAGTTTTACATCACTGGGTGCAATATTTTCGAGGGTCGTCACGGAATTCAGGGCAATCGCATATTTCTCGCCGCCAACTTCCACCATCAGCGCCTGAATGATTGCCAGAGTCAGAGGCAGTCTGATGATCCATGTGCTGCCTTCACCCAACTCCGTCTTTACTTCCACTTCGCCGCCCAGCATTTCGATCTTGGATTTTACAACATCCAGACCAACGCCTCTTCCCGAAACGTCCGTCACTTCTTTTGCCGTGGAAAAGCTCGGCAGGAACAAGAGATCTATAATTTCCTTGTCGGTCATATTGAATGCCTGCTCCGGTGTTATGCTTCCCCTTTCAATGGCCTTATTTTTAACTTTTTCCACATCAATGCCGTTGCCGTCATCCCCTACCTCAATGATAACGTTATTACCGTCCTGGTAAGCATTCAGGAAAATGGTGCCGACTTCCGGTTTTTCTCTCTCTCTGCGGATCTCTGCGCTCTCAAGTCCGTGGTCAGCGGAGTTACGCAGAAGGTGCATCAGCGGATCGCCGATCTCATCCACTACCGTACGGTCAAGTTCTGTCTCTTCACCGCTCATAACCAGTTCAATCTTCTTATCCAGCTTCTTGGACAGATCACGGATCATTCTCGGGAACTTATTTACCACGCTCTCAATGGGAACCATCCTTACTTTCATCACAGACTCATGAAGGCTGGTCGTCACATTCTCCAGATATTCGATCTGGCTGTCCACAGCAGCACTGCTCTCACTGTTTTCCTGGGTCGTAGCCGAAACAAGAGAGTTCTTTGCAATGATCAGCTCGCTGACAAGATTCATCAGCACATCCAGCTTCTCGATATCCACTCTGACAGTACGGTTTCCGACTGCCTTCGCGTTCGCTTTCTTCTCCTGTTTTGCTCCGCCTACCGACGCGGGTGCAGCCTTCTCGGCAGCCGCTGCCTTCACGGGCTCCGCTTTTGCCGGCGGATTGGGAACTGTCTTTTCGGCAGCCGTTTTCTCCGGTGCTTTCGCTTCTTCCCCATCCGAATCAGTTATTGTCATTTCTGCTCCCACAGCATCCTCAATCTCTGAAACGCTCTTTATTTCAGCAATCACCCGGTCAAGCGGACTTTCCGTGATCACGATGATCGTAAAGTCTAACTCAAACTTCTCATCCTCAATATCCTGCGCAGACGGGGATGAGATCACAATTTCGCCAAGTTCTTCCACTGCCTTGAACACCAGGAAAGATCTGGCCGCTTTTAAGATACAGGATTCCTGTACCTTTACAGTAATGCCATACACGTTCTTGCCCTGCTTCATCGCTTCCGAAAGAACATGCCGCTGCACATCGTCAAGCGGTATATCATTCCACTTATTTTCTCCTGAAGCGGAAACTGCATTTGATGTCGCCGGCTCCTCTTTCGGCTCCTCCGCTGCTTTTGCTGCATCCGCTTCTCCCGGATTCAGACAGTCATTGAGAAGCTTGATCAATGCCTCATTATCATTCGTACCCTCATCGGAATTTTCCTGGATATTGGTCGTATATTCTTCCAGAGCATCCAGACACTGGAACAGAATATCGATCATATGGGATTTGATCTTAATTGTGCCGTTTCTCACTTCTGAAAATACATTTTCCATATCATGAGTCAGCGTCTGCATCCGCTTATATCCCATTGTGCCCGCCATTCCCTTCAAAGAATGCGCCGCACGGAAAATCTCGTTAATAGTATCTTCATTTTCGGGATCCTGTTCCAGATTCAGAATTTCCGTATTCAGGCTCTGTAAATGTTCTCTTGTTTCATCCAGAAATATCTCCAGATATTGGCTTACATCCATGTCACTTTACCCCCACGTTCATGATAATTTCCTGTGCGACATTGTCAAGTTCAACGATCTGGTTTGCCAGCCCGGCCTTTACCACGCCCTTCGGCATACCATATACCGCACAGGTATTTTCCTGTTGTGCTATCACGTAAGTTTGTTTTTTTGCTTTCAGATTCCGGATTCCCGCGGTACCGTCCAAGCCCATTCCGGTAAGCACCACGCATACCACCTGGTCAAAAGGACTGTTGATCAGACTTTCATACATATAGTTGGCGCAGGGCTTTACTCCCTCTCTGGAAGGTTCGTCACTGTAGTGAATACAGCTCTTTCTCGTGTCAGAAGTAACATTCATATGCATACCGCCTTTGGATAGGTAAACATGTCCTTTCTGGAGTATCTCGCCTTCCCTCGCCTCACTCACCGTCACCTCGCTGAGTGCGTCAAGCCGCTCCGCCAGTGACTTCGTAAAGCCCACCGGCATATGCTGTACCAGCACTACCGGCGCATTCAGATCCTTTGGAAGTTTCGGAATAACCGCCTGCAATGCCTTGGGACCTCCGGTAGAACTCGCGATCGCCACGATCTTATTTCCGGCCACGGTATGCTTTCTCACCATGGACACAAACTTTTTTTCAGCCGTGACATTTCTTACACTGACGTTTCTCCCGAAAACCGGCTCTCTGCTGCAGGCTACCGCATACAGTGTTTCCTTAAATGTTTTCTGAAACTCCTCGGTTCTGTTGTTCTTGATGTTGGCAGACTTATGTACAAAATCTATGGCGCCTAACTCCAGCGCGTCCAATGTTACCTTTGCACCATCTCTTGTATCGGTACTCGCCATCATGACTCTCGCGGGAATTTTCTGAACCTGAAGCTGTTTTAACAGTTCCAGACCTCCCATGATCGGCATATTCACATCAAGCACCACTGCATCATACTTCTTCTTAGTCAGCAGATCCAACGCTTCCTTACCGTTTTTAGCGATATCCGCCACCTGGAATCTATCATCCGCTTTCAGTATATCACACATGACCATTCTCATGAGTGCAGAGTCATCTACAACCAAAATATTTTTTCCCATATACCATCATTCCCCGCTGCTATCTATTTTTTTACTACTTTATGACGCTGTCTTCGTTCTTCTTCAAATATATACTTAATGATTTCTTCTCTTATATCTTCGTCAATATTTATAAACTGAACACGATGCTCCCATGTACCCGGTTTTTTTTCAAGTTCCTTTACAGACAACACTTTTCCCACCAGATTGTACGGTTTCTCTTTCCCTTTCATATTCAGTACATACTCACAGTAAAGAACTGTTTCCGCTTCGTACTTCTGAGTAGAGATAAACCGTATACCGCCGCCGCTGATGTCCACAATAACGCCTTTCTTCAGGGGACGTTCCTCCAGAAGGAAGAATTGTTCCTCCTTTGCCGCCTCAATCTCTTCCTCTTCGAGGGGCCTGCAGTTCATAACCAGCGCGCTGTTGAAACGGTAATATTCCCTCCGCTGATGTTTCCTGAGATTGCTGGTCAACTCCGCCGCTACAATATAGACATTATTGCTTTTATAGCGATCCGATATCCTTACGTAACACTGGTATAACCCTTTTTCCGTATAAAAGAACAGATTATACTCTCCATCTACAGGCAGAAGTACTACCTGCCCTTTCTCGAGTGGCATCATGATCTCCAGCTGATCTTCAGAAAGTACATCGAAAACTTTTGTCCGATATATCACTTTTTTTTCTTCCAGTCCGCCTTCCTCCGTCTTATTCACAGCCTCCATTTCGACAATCTGTCCTGCCGTTACGATCTCAGATAACATAACCTATCTCCTTCCTGTCATAATATGTGAAAAAAATGCCATCATACCGCGTTTTACTTTTGTACTTCCTTCCTCTTCATTCATCAGTTTCATCGCAATACCCCTGTAAGCCATGGCAGATTTTGCCGCCGGATTCTGAATGGAAACCGGCATCTGCTGCATCACGGCTTTTGAGAGCTGATCATCCTGCGGAACATGCCCGAGATACTCCGCTGAGATGCTCAGATATCGCGTGACCACCGCATTCAGCTTTTGATACAGCATTTTGCCTTCTTCTCCATTTCTCACTCTGTTTGCCAGTACATTGATACTGGTATAATCCGGTGAAAATCTGCTGTGGCGGTTCAGCGCTTTAAGCAGGGAGTAGGAGTCCGTGATCGAAGTAGGCTCCGGCGTCGTCACAAGCAATATCTCATTGCTCGCCACCAGAAATTCCAGCACTGCATCGGAAATGCCCGCCCCTGTATCCACGATGATCACATCGGCCATGCTGTCAAGTTCCACAAGGTTCTGAATAATATAATTTAGATAGTCTTTGTTTAAATTCGCCATGCCCACGATACCCGAGCCTCCCGAAATAAATCCCACTTCCATCGGTCCCCAGGTGATGATATCTTTAATGTTTTTTCCCTGGTAGATCAGGTCATACAGATTGTATTTCGGCACGGTCCCGAACATGATCTCTATATTGGCAAGCCCGAAATCCGCATCCAGTATAATGACCCGCTGTTTCATTTTTCTGAACTGGATTGCCAGATTGATCGCCGTATTCGATTTTCCCACACCGCCTTTTCCGCTGGTAACCGTAATAACTCTGGCTGCCTGCCGTCTGGGCTGGCTCTGGGCCTTAATAATATTTCTTAACTTTTCCGCCTGATCTGCCATCTAATTCTTACCTCCAAGCAACTGCTTTACTGTTTTCTGTGGGTTAAATACCTCTATATCATCCGGTACATTCTGCCCGCACGTCACATAGGACAGACTGACGCCGGTGTGTAATTTCAGGTTCAAAAGATTCCCTATTTTGTCCGTCTCATCCAGTTTGGTGAAAATAATTTTATATTCCCCCAGATCGGCATAAGCGTCCACAATATTTAACAGATCTTTATACTTTGTTGTAGCTGAAAGGACAAGATGTACTTCCTTTTCTATATCCTCATCCACCGCGTTGATAAAAGTATACATCATTTCCCGCAGGGCAGGGTTTTGCGGGGAATGACCCGCCATATCCACAAGGATCAAATCGTAATTTTCGAAATCCCGGATCCCTTTTTGCAGTTCCTCCACAGAATAGATGACCCGAAAAGGCACTTCCAGAATAGTTGCGTAGATTCTCAGCTGCTCCGCTGCTGCAATACGATAAGTATCCGCCGTCAGAAGCGCTACTTTCCATTTCTGATCCAATTTAAACCTTGAAGCGAGTTTCGCGATCGTTGTTGTCTTTCCCACACCGGTAGGCCCTACCAGGAAAACGACATGAGGTGTTTTTTCCTTTTTCTCGATAGGCGCTGCCTTTCCGAATTTCAGGATCAGCTTCTGGTATACATCGGCAAGCGCATGATCGAAAGGCTGATTTACCTTGGCGTTTTTCTCCACCTCGTCAATGATCTGATTTGCGTACTGTTCACTCACCTCGTTCTCCAGCATGGTATTGTAAAGCAGTTTCACAAAACGGACCATCTCGCTGTCTTCTTCCTCCGGCTCGATTTCCGGTAAGCTCTCCTCCTCTTCCTCCTGGAATTTTTTCTCGATCATGCTTTGCAGAGAGTCCAGTTTTTGCACAAGCAACTTATGATTTTCACTCGAATTCTCCGCCCGCGATATATTCACAATATCTTCCAGGCGCTTATCAAAATTGCTCCCCAGTGGAGAAGCAGAAGTTCTGCTGCTTACAGTGGACGGCTCCGCCGGCTTATCTGTTCCGGCCGCTTTCGCCACCTGTCTGAATGTCTCTCTCAGGCTGCTCTCCTCCGAAACACGCCTCTCCGCGATTGTCTGAGAATAGCGCTCCCCTTCTTCTCTCGCCACCGTCACTTCAACCTGCTGCTTTTTCAAAAAACCGAAAAAACCTCTCGCCGAAACGGTTCTTACGTTCATAATAACGATGTTTTCTCCCAGCTCCGCTTTCGCCAAAGCAATCGCCGCTTCTTCTGTTTTTGCTGTAAATTTTTTAATTATCATTATGCTGTCACCATTCCTACTGATTGTAATTCCACATTAGAGTCCACTTCATTATAAGAAACCACGACCAGGTCTTTATAAGTATCCTCCGTCAGTTTCTTGAAATAAATCCTGACGATCGGCGATGTGATCACAATCGGATTCTTGCCAAGCTGCTCAAGTTTCTCCGTTTCTTTTCCCACACTTGTCATGATTGCCTTGATACGCACCGGGTCAAGCGAAATATAAGCGCCTGTCTCGGTCTGTTTCACACTGCTCATAATTTCCTGTTCTATCTTCGGATCAAGCGTCACAACACTGGTCGTCTCCGAGGAAGGGAAATAACGGCTTGAGATGGCACGCTTTAAACTCTGCCTCACATATTCTGTCAGAATATCGACGTCTCTCGTGGACGGCGCATAATCTGCCAGCGTCTCCAGTATCGTCTGAAGGTCTCTGATGGAGATTCCCTCCCGCAGGAGATTCTGCAGTACTTTCTGAATCTCGCCCAGTCCCAGTGTCTTGGGCACCAGTTCATCCACGAGTGCCTGATTGCTGTCCTTGATATTGTTGATCAGATTCTGGACATCCTGACGGGTCAACAGTTCATCGATATGTTCCCTGATCACTTCCGTCAGATGGGTTGCGATGATCGAGGGCGGGTCAACCACCGTATATCCCAGACTCTCCGCCCGTTCCCTCTGACTCTCCGTAATCCAGAGCGCTGCCAGATGGAAGGAAGGCTCAAAGGTGGGAATACCGGAAATTTCCTCCTCCACATATCCCGGATTCATCGCCATATAGTGATCAAATAAAATCTCGCCGTCGCTGACCTGAATGCCCTTTATCTTAATAATATACTGATTCGGATTGAGCTGAATGTTATCACGCAGACGGATGATCGGCACCACAGTACCCATCTCCAGCGCAATCTGACGTCTGATCATAACAACACGGTCTAACAGATCGCCGCCCTGGTTCACATCAGCAAGCGGGATGATACCGTAACCGAATTCCAGTTCCACCGGATCCACCTGAAGCAGAGAATTGACATTTTCGGGCTGTCTGATCTCCTCCGCCGCCACTTCCTCCGTATCCACTTCCTGCTCGATACCGGCCACCTCCAACGTGCCCTGCACCATACGGCCTATCACGATAAAGCCCATACCGAACGACACGAAAACAATTGTCTGAAGCGGTGTGATAACACCCAGTACCGCAATTGTTGTACCCACAATATAAAGTGCTCTGGGCACCCCGAAGAGCTGCCCCACGATCACATTTGAAAAATCAGCATCCTTACCGCCCTTTGTCACCAGAATACCGGTGGCCAGAGAGATGAGCAGTGACGGAACCTGGGACACCAGACCGTCACCGATGGTCAGAATACAGTAAGTCTGAGCCGCCGTAGAAAAATCCATGCCCTGCCGCAGCATCCCCATAGCAGCGCCGCCGATGAGGTTGACAAACGTAATGATAAGGCCTGCCGTCGCATCTCCTTTTACATACTTTACCGCACCGTCCATGGAACCGAAGAAGCTGGACTCCGCCTGGATCTTATCACGCCTCTCCTTTGCTTCCGCATCCGTGATCGCACCGGTATTCAGGTCCGCGTCGATAGCCATCTGCTTACCGGGCATGGCATCCAGTGTAAATCTCGCCGTTACTTCAGCCACACGCTCAGAACCTTTGTTGATCACCATAAACTGGATCAAAATCAGGATAATGAAAACGATCACGCCTACCACAATGTCGCCGCCGCCTACATAGTTGCCGAACGTAGTGACAACATTGCCCGGATTTCCGGTCAAAAGAATTAATTTTGTGGAAGATACATTTAACGCGATCCGGAATATCGTTGTGAAAAGAAGCATTGTCGGGAAAAAGGACATATCCAACACTTCTTTTGTAAACATGACCGTAAAAAGGATCAAAAAAGCAATCCCTATATTGAGAGCAAGAAAAATATCAAGGATCCAGGAAGGAATCGAAACAATGAACATAATAAACGCTGCAAGGATATATAATGCCACGCCTAAATCCGCTTTTCCGATTTTCATCCGCACCTCTCCTCTCCCGGGATCTGCCCGTTTTTTCTTCAAAATCCGCCCGTCCGCGGGCTTCGCCAAGGCCTGCCAAAGGACGTAGGCCTGTCACTTCGCAATCTGTCAAATTCGTCTGCAGGCAGCCGATTTGTCATCTTACTCCCTAACGCCGCTCATTGCCTTCACGAATATGATATACATAAGCCAGTACTTCCGCCACAGCCGGATATAATTCCGCCGGAATCTGTGCCCCCACGTCCACATTGGCGTAGAGCATTCGCGCAAGCGGCTTGTTTTCATAAATTTCTATATTGTATGATTTCGCTTCTTCCTTAATTTTCGCTGCCAGATAGTCTGCACCTTTTGCCAGCACGATCGGCGCCGCATACAATTCGCTGTCATATTTAAGCGCCACGGCATAATGGGTCGGGTTAGTGATGACTACATCCGCCTCGGGCAGTGCCTGCATCATCCTTCTTCTGGAAGCTTCCTGCATACGCTGTCTCTGCTTGCCTTTAATCTGGGGATCACCTTCCTGATCCTTATACTCATCCTTGACTTCCTGCTTTGTCATTTTCATGTCTTCATTGAATTTCCATTTCTGATATGCATAATCCAGAAATGCAATGACCATAAAAATGGCAGAAATCCTGATGCCCAGATCGACTACGATGGTGCCGATCTCCTGTACCGCCGAGATAAGCGACATATCCATCAGATAAAATAAAATTTCCAGTTTTCCCTGCATATATTGCCAGGTCACATATAAAATCACCGCTATCTTCAGTATCGCCTTGACCAGCTCCACCAGAGAATTGGCGGAAAAAAGCCTCTTAAAACCACTGACCGGGTTGATTTTACTGAACTTTGGCTGCATTGGCTTTGTGGTCGGCTTCCACTTCACCTGCACTACATTACTGATAAACGCCACTGCCACACCCAACAGTAAAATCGGTACCATAATGATCAGAAGATTTAACATATTCTGATAAAAAAGCGCTTCGATATTTGCTACAGGCACTGTCCCGTAAGGCATACCTGTCACTTCCGGAAGCCTGTTGTAAACTCCGCCAAAGAGTTCCAGAAAACTGACGGCAATATGGCCCACCCATATTTTTAACAGCAAAAACAGAGCTAAAAGCCCCAGTCCATTCGCTATTTCCTTACTCTTTGCCACCTGCCCGTCTTTTCTGGCATCTTCTAACTTTTTCTGGGTGGCAGGCTCCGTCTTTTCACCACCGGGACCTTCTTTTGCAAAAAACTGTAAATTATACTGAAGTATCACATCAGTGCCTCCACGAACGCAACTGTCATCCGTCTTGCCTCTGTAAAAATAAGTTCCGCCGCCGTCGGCAGTAAAAACAGTGTCAGAAAAATCACGCCAAGCCCCACAAATACTTTGAGCTGCAGACCGATAGCGAACATATTCATCTGCGGGGAAACCTTTGCCAGAATGCCCAACACTGCATTTAACATCAGAATCGCCGCAAAAATCGGCAGACAGATCTGGAAACCGATGCGGATATACTGTCCCATAAAATTGACAGCCACATTAAGGAGCTTCTCCGCCTCAAATTTCGCACCATATACCGGAATCAATTGATAGGACTCCGCCAGAGCGCCTATGATATACTGATACATACCGCTGATCACCAGAATCAGCATGATCAGATATTGATATAATGTACTTGTGATCGTAATCTGCTGTCTCGTAGCCGGATCCATCAATGTCACCATGGAAAAGCCGACTTCCATATCGGCGATGGTGCCGGTTAACGATAATATCGTAGAGCAGAGATTCACGCCCATAGCAATCAAAACACCTGTTATGAATTCTTTTGCCACAATAAAAGTATATTCATATACCGTACTGTAAACGATCTCTTCTCTGGGCAGCACACCATATAAAAGCACTGACAGCGCCACACTGAGCGCAGCTCTGTATCTTCTGGGCACGCTGTTCATACTGAAAAACGGCACAACAAACACAAACGCCGCCACACGGACAAGTATCAGTAAAAAATATTCCAGATCAGCATAGTTTAAATCTACTGTAACCATACTGTGTTTCTATTTCACATACGATGCAAGATCGGACCAGAGGTTTATCATCAGATTCGACATTTCTGTCATCATCCAATGCCCGATCAGCATAAGCGTCATAAAAATAGCAAGCACCTTGGGCACAAACGTCAGGGTCTGTTCCTGAATCGAAGTAACCGTCTGGAAAATACTGACGATCAGTCCCACCGCCATCGATACAAGAAGTACCGGTGCCGCCACTTTAATCACTGTATACAGTGACTGGTTTGCAATTGCTACAACTTCATCTACTGTCATTTTAATCCTCTCACCACTTCTGCTTTATATGTTACAAGTTCTTTTAAAATATTCAATATTAATTATTTTCCAGTTTTTTTCCGGTTTATCCCGTCAGATAGAAAGACCGCACCAGATTGACAATGATCAGGTTCCAGCCGTCCGCCACCACAAAAAGCAGTATCTTGATCGGCATGGAAATCGTTGTGGGCGGCAGCATCATCATACCCATACTCATCAGCGTAGAAGCCACCACCATATCGATCACAATAAACGGAATATAGATAACAAACCCCATGGTAAACGCGAGCCGCAGTTCACTGATCATATAAGACGGAATCAATACCGATATCGGAATATCTTCCAACGTCTCTCCGTCCCACTCCAGTCTGGCAATTTCCATAAATACCCGCACATCTTCCGTCTGCGTAGATCGGTACATAAACTTCCGCAAGGGTGCAATGCCGCGCGTAAGCGCCTCATCCTGCTCAATACGCCCCTCCTCAAAGGGGACGATCGCATCATTATAGACCTCGTTTATCGTAGGCTCCATAATGAAAAATGTCAAAATAAGCGCCAGACCGATCAGAATCTGGTTCGGCGGCACAGTCTGGGTGCTGAGCGCTGCTCTCGTAAAATGAAGAACGATAATAATTCTGGTGAAAGAAGTCATCATCAGAATGATCATCGGCAAAACAGCGATCAACGTTAACGTTATCAAAATCCGCAGTGTACCGGCTATCGTGCCGTTGTTATTGCTGACCGTGATCGTCGCCGTATTGGCAATATTCAGTTGCC
Source organism: Lachnospiraceae bacterium (assembly GCA_014804795.1). Taxonomy (GTDB): domain Bacteria; phylum Bacillota; class Clostridia; order Lachnospirales; family Lachnospiraceae; genus 1XD8-76. The sequence continues at coordinate 143,008 of JAAUZC010000015.1, forward strand.
CCAGCTCTTCCGGGGTATCTGCCTCTCCGGGATCCTGCAAAGTAGTACTCGTATCTGTCTCACCGGTCTCGCCCCGGTCTATATCGAGCGTTGTCGCATAAACAGACTGTTTATTACAAATACAGAATATGCCCACCAGTAACAGCAGGCATAATATTTTCCCAATCCGCAGTCCGGAAAATCGTCTTTTCATTCTTTTTTCTTTTCCCTGACTTTCTCCAGTATTTTCTGAAAGCTTATCTTTGCGCTATCTGCATCATCCCTGCGCACAAGCTTTGATTCCTCCAACTCGGATAAAACGGTAACGGTATCTTTTGATACCGCTATGGCAAGATATTTATCTGCCACACGTATTATCTGGACATACTTATCAGAGGCAATACGAAAGCTTTCCAGCATTTCAATATTGCCGCCTGCCCATTTACCCTTCTGGTATCCGCCCATCCACTTTGTCACAGCCCAGGTCACCCACAAAACCGCAACAAACAGAACCAGTACAGTAATAAACTGTGCGATCCCTCCAAGCGTATCCATCGTCAAAAGTATCATTATCCGATAACCTTCTTCACAGCTTCCAATACACGATCGGCCTGAAACGGTTTTACAATGAAATCTTTTGCACCGGCCTGAATAGACTCGATTACCATTGCCTGCTGACCCATTGCAGAACACATAATGATCATTGCGCCCGGATCCGCCTCTTTGATTTTTTTCAGTGCCTGAATACCATCCATCTCAGGCATGGTAATATCCATCAGTACCAGATCAGGTTTTACTTCCAGATACTTCTCCACTGCCTTTACACCGTTTTCGGCTTCCCCCGCAACGGTGTAGCCGTTTTTGGAAAGAATATCCTTGATCATCATCCTCATGAACGCTGCATCGTCACAAATTAACACATTTTTAGCCATCTTTTCACTCCTATCGCTTTTTATGTTGTTTTTATGCCATCTTACTTCATAATTTCTGTTACTCTGACGCCGAAGCTCTCCTCAATTACAACAACTTCGCCTCTTGCCACCATTTTCCCATTTACATAAACTTCCACCGGTTCACCCGCTACTTTATCTAACTCAATGATCGTTCCCGGTGCAAAATCAAGCACCTCCGAGATGGATTTTTTGGTACGTCCCAGCTCTACAGTGACTTCTAACGCCACATCCATGATAAGATCAATGTTTGCAGGTGCAGCTCCGCCCGGAGCCCCTGTGGCAAAGTTCTGGAATTGTGCCGGCTGCACATTCATATACGGTGCTGCCTGCTGTGGCATAGGCTGCATCGGCATTCCATATCCCGGCGGCATCATACCCATACCATAAGGCGAATACATACCTGCCATGTTCATATCCTGTCCGGGCATTCCCATCATCGGCATCCCCATGCCTGCCATTCCCATATCAGGCGCTGATGCTGAAGGAGCCTGTGCGGGCTGAGGCGCAGACGGCATCGGTTCAGACAGCGTCGGTGCCGATGCAGCAGGAGCAGGCTTCGGTGCCGGTTCCGGCTCTGATTTTGCTGATAAACTGTCACCCATAAATGCCTTGCACAAAAATCTCGCAAAATCACACGGATAAAGCTGCATGATCGTGCTGTCGATCAAATCCTCGATCTGCATTCTGAATGCAATCTTGACAAATGTCCCTCCAAGGAACGGCGAAATATCATGCCCGGCGTTTATCGTCGACAAATCTATCAGTGTAGCCTCCGGGGGACTGATATCGATCATCTTTCCAAGCATTGTTGCCAGAGAAGTTGCGGAAGCTCCCATCATCTGATTCATTGCTTCAGAAATAGCGCTCAAATGAATCTCCGAAAGCTCTCCCTCTGTATTTGTTCCATCACCGCCCATCATCAGATCGGTAATGATCTTTACATCATGTTCTTTTAATATTAAAATATTATGACCGTCTAATCCCGCTGTATACTTAATCTGAATAAATACGCAGGGTCTTTCATACTCCCCTATCATTGTCTCCCATTGTTCCAATGAAACGACAGGCGTTGTAATATTCACTTTCCGATTGACCAGTGAATACAGGGTGGTTGCCGCTGATCCCATACTGATATTGGCAATTTCGCCAATAGCATCTTTTTCCGCATCGGTAATCAGGGCTTCCTCTTCACTTATTGCCGCGGTATTTTCGTAGACAGACGGCTCTGAGTCCAAAGGTTCAGGCGTATCTGCAGCATCCGCCTGCAGTTCATTCGGATCAATAGAACCATCCTCCATACCGCTCAGCAAAGCATTTATCTCATCCTGCGATAACATTCCACCATCCACTTATCTATTCCTCCTCTCCCAGAACCGATGTAACCTGCACAGCATATTTTTCTTTGCTGGAACCGGGTACTGCGGTAAATTTTTTAATATTTCCAACATAAACTATCAGATCGCCGTTTATTTCAGAATCCAACCGAATAATATCTCCCAACTGAAGATTCGTAAAATCACTCACAGATATGCTGCTTGATCCAAGCACCGCCCGGATCGGCACGCTCACTTTCTTTACAAGAGTTTCCAGATATTCATGATATTTTTCATCAGATACCTCATGGATCGTAGAGTACCAGAATTTGGTATTCAGGTTATCCATGATATCTTCCAGTGTAAAATAGGGCAGGCAGACATTCATCAGACCCTCCACCTCTCCTATTTTGATATTCAAAGTCACGATCGCTATCATGTCACTGGGCGCAATGATCTGTGCAAACTGCGGATTCGTCTCAATCCGGTCAAGCACCGGATTAATGTCCACTACATTCTTCCACGGTTCCCGCAGAAGCTGCATGCAGACAACCAGAACCTTCTCCAGTATTGTCATCTCTATCTCTGAAAAATCTTTTGTCTTCTCCAATGACGTTCCCTGTCCGCCGAGCATTCTGTCAATAATCGCATACCCCAGATTCAGGGAAAGCTCCATTAAAATATTTCCAGCTAGCGGAGCAAAATTTACAATAGACAGTATGACCGGACTGGACAGCGCATTTGAAAACTCCGAAAAAGTTACAGTCTCTGAACTGCTTACAGTAACCTGCACATTCTTCCTGAGATACACCTGCAGATTCGTGGACAGCAGTCGTCCATAATGTTCAAAAATAATTTCCAATGTACGCAGATGCTCTTTGGAAAACTTAACAGGGCGTTTAAAGTCATAATCCTTTACCTGCTTTTCTTTGTTCTCCTGTATGTCATTTGCGTCCAACTCACCGGTACTGAGAGCTGCCAGGAGACTGTCTATCTCCTGTTGCGATAATACCTCACTCATCCGGGTCCACCTCCTTTACCCGGAATATTTTACATCTCTGAAATCTACCTTATAAATAAAGTCAGATCCAAACATATTCTGAATCCTTTCCAGAATTGCCTGTTTCAGGCCGTCTTCATCCGCCTGCGCCTCTTCCAATGTATACTGTCCGACTACGCTGATGATCTCGCTCTTAATGAGACTCTCTCTTTCCCCAAGACTATCACCATATTCTTTGTAGTCATCATGTTCCTTATCCATAGAAAAAGTTATAGCCACCATAATATAATGATCTTTGCCGTCTTCACCCTGCTTTAAGCGAATAGTCATTGTATCTGCTATATCATAAGGCACCACATTTTCTATTGCAACTGCCGGCTTAAACGCAGTTCCGTCCACAGAAGAAAGTTCCATATCCATCGCGCCGGATATCCGCATCACCATATCCGCTGTTGCCTTATTTGTACTTGTCACACTGAAAAGCATCACTGCCGTTAATCCAATATTCACAATCAGCAGCGCCAGTATAATAACTGATATCAAATTCTTTTTCATGTCTGTTATCCCTTCTCACCATTATACATCGGATTTTCAAGTTTACCAACTACTTATTCATAACTGGATATTTCATTATAAATCCTGATCTCCACCCTTCTGTTTTTCGCTCTTCCCTCTTCCGTTGAGTTATCGGCGATCGGTATATATTCGCCTCTTCCGGAATGTTTAATACGCGCCGGATCAAGATTTGTTGTTTCCATCATATAATCAAAAACCGAAAGCGCCCTTGCACTGCTCAGTTCATTATTGTTCGCATAACGCCTGCTGGACATCGGCACATTATCCGTATGACCCTCGATCTCTATCGTGCCTGCCGCATACCGCTCCAAAATCACCCCCACCTTATTCAATACAGGTTTTGACTCTTCTTTTAATTCGGCGCTTCCCGAATTAAACAGCAGGGATCCTTTCATGGTAAGCTGAACATACTGTGCAGTCACCTGCATCTCAATATCTCCGGTCAGGTTATTCTCTACTACCGCTTCCTCAATTTTCTCCGCAAGCTCCTCGGACTGCTTCAGCCCCTCCGCCTCTATCTCACTCTGGAGATCATCAAGTTCTTCCATCTCCGGCGTATTTTCCGCCATCTGGCCGACGCTGTTGATAAAATCGTCGATATTCGGCAATTGGCTTACGCCGTTTCCGATCATCGCCCCGTCTCCGACTACTGTGGAACCTGCCGTAAAAATACTGAATGCTTTTGAAAAGGAAGCCGCCACCAGCTCAAACTTCTGCGCATCCACCGTGGACATGGAGAAAAGCAGTACAAAGAAACACAAAAGCAGGTTCATCAGATCGGCAAAGGTGGACTGCCACTCGGGCGCACCTTTCTTAGGTTCTTCTTCCCGTCTTTTAGCCATCTGCCTCACCGCCTTCTGATGCCGTTCTGTCTTTCGGTGCAAGGAATGATTTCAGTTTTTCTTCTATTACACGAGGATTCTCACCGGCCTGAATGGACAAGAGCCCTTCGATCAGAATTTCTTTCATCTGATACTCTTCACTATTATTCGCTTTTAATTTCATCGCCACCGGCGTACAGATCCAGTTTGCAAGCAATGAACCGTAAAGAGTTGTGATCAACGCCACGGCCATCTGCGGACCGATGGAGTCCGGATCGGACATGTTATTTAACATGTTAACCAGACCGACCAGCGTTCCGATCATACCCCAGGCAGGCCCCATGGAACCGACATCTTCCCAGAAACTTATTTTTTGCTTATGACGGTCTTCCATGCTGATCAGTTCTGTTTCCATGATCGCCCGCACCAGCTCGGGATCCGTGCCGTCCACTACCAGAAGAATTCCTTTTCGTAAGAATGCATCATCAATCTCCCCTGCCGCTTCCTCAAGAGAAAGGAGTCCCTCTTTTCTCGCCACATTGGAGAGGTCTATGACTTTCTGAATCATCTCCGGAATATTAATATTCGGCCGCTTCAATACTAATGTAAAGCTCTTTAAGCCTCCCACAAAACTTTCAAGCGTATTTCCTGCCAGAATAGCACAAAACGCACCGCCGAATGTGATCAATGCCGACTGGAGATCCATGAAATCCCGATAGATTGCTGCAAAGCCGTTACCGACTACGATTGCAACAACAGTCAGCGTGAGACAAACTACTAAACCTATGATTGACGCTATATCCATTGTCCTTGCCTTCTTCCCGTTTTTACATCAATCTGCAAAAACACCCTTTCTCTCCAATTTTACTAAATTTTATCGGAATTGTCTACTTTCAATTACAAATATTTTTTAGACAATCTTTCCCAAGAATAAACACAAAACAGGAGATTTGTCGTATTTTGGCCGACAAATCCCCTTATTATCTTTATTTTTCTGACTTCATCCGAAAAAATACTAACGTTTCAGATTAATCAGTTCCTCCAGCATCGTATCAGACACCGTAATGATACGGCTGTTCGCCTGGAAACCACGCTGCGTCACGATCATACCGGTCAGCTCACCGGATAAGTCTACGTTGGACATCTCCAGTTCGCCGGGCGTCATATATCCGCCGTCCGATGTAATATCGATTCCGATTCCATCAAAATCGCCGGAGTTCTGCGTTGCTATATACAGGTTATCTCCCTCTTTCTGCAGGCCGGCAGGATTGGCAAAACTTGCTGCAGCGATCTGACCAAGCAGCTTTGTCTGACCGTTGTCATATGCCGCATAAATCTTACCGTCATTCTGAATGGACAGACCGGACATCTTACCTACCATACGGCCGCCGCCCAGATTCTGTAAGCTGCCGTTCGTTGCGGAAGCTGTGGACACTTTTTCGTTGCCGACATTGGAAAGTGTGGAGAAGTCTATCGTGATATCCCTGAAACTTGCCGCATCTCCTGTCTTTCCAAACTGGAGCACTGCGGTGGAAGCTGTGGTTCCTCCCAGCCCCTTGAAAGCGCCTCCGTCTTTATCAAAGTCAATGACACAGCCATCAACATATTTACCGTTAAGTATGAATTTACCGGCATCAGCTCCTACGCCTGCCACCATTTTGTTGTTTTCAATCAGGGAAGCAAGCTGCGTAGCTACATCAAAAGTCTCTTCCGTAGGCGGCGTTGTCGTATCATCTGTTACTACCGTGCTGCGCATCATCTTAAATGCATCTGCATCGTCATAACCGAAAGCCGCTGCCAGACCTTCCCACACTTCATCATCGTCCGATATCGCCGTGCCGGTTGTGTCTGCTGTGTCAGCATATTTTGTAGCTGTTATGCCATTCGTTCCATCTTTGATCGTATATACAATGCGTTCTCCTGTCACAGGATCAACTGTATATGTAATTGTATAACCATCTCCGTCTTCCGCCAGCGCATAACTTGCCGCAAGGCTGCTTGGTTCCGCATCCATCAGGGAAACGGGTGTATTTGTCATCTTTGCCCCTGATATCTCCGTCACATCCTTCCCGGTAGAATCCAACAATTTTACCAGCTCACAGGAATAGGAATTTACGGTGTCATCGCTGCCTTCCACTCTCTTGATGGCCAGTTTTGCCGTATAGCTGTAGCCTCTCGCATCATAGAAATTCAGGTTCATCAGCTTTCCGTCCGGCGAATTTACCTCCGGGCTCTCCGCATCCACAATACCGGATACATAAGCCTGTGTTGTCGCCTCCGGCGGATAAGTCATATTCGCCGCATTCATGATCTGCAAAGCAGATACGGTATCGGGCTTGATATTATTCGGGTTCTCGGGGTCGGGCAGCCATCCCATTACCATATAACCGTTGGAGGACATAACAAGGTTGCCCGCTGCGTCCACTTTAAAGGAACCATCCCTTGTAAACATATTATCTCTGCCGTTATTGACAATAAAGAAAGAATCACCTGTGATACGGAGATCAAACGGGTTGTTTGTCGTCTCCGCAGAGCCCGGCAGCGTAATATTTGTGGAAATAGATGCCATCTTAACACCCAGACCGATCTGCTTCGCGTTGATACCACCGATGCCTGTAGTGGCATTCGGTCCTGATGCGCTGCTGGAATTCTGGTACAATAATTCGGAAAACAGTGCTGCCTGCGCCTTGTAACCTACCGTATTTACGTTTGCAATATTGTTACCGATAACATCCATTCTTGTCTGGTGCGTTCTCAAACCTGCCACACCTGAGTACATTGCTCTGTTCATAAATTAATTAACCTCCTGCGAAAGTAAGGCTGTCTGTTCCGTCTGTCATTCGGGAACATTTATAGCTTCCATAAGGTCCAGCTATATTTATATGATCACAGCCCCGTCAATATTAGTAAAAATGTTTTCTTTTGCTTCACTCTGCTCCATAGCCGTCACTACAGTGCTGCTTGGTACATTTACGATAAATGCCAGTGAATCCACGAGTACCAGTGAATCCTTTATGCCTTTTGCCTGGGCTTTCTGCGCACCCTCGTTCAGTCTCTCCATCTGTCCGTCCGTCAGCTCAATATTTCTTGTATTCAGCCTGTTTGCTGCATGTTTGGAAAATCTGACTTCTCTGCCGCGCCCTGACACCTGCTCCAACATTTCCTGAAATGACAGGCTGTCATTGCTCTTTGCCTGAGGTGTCTCCTGCCTGCGGTTTAAGTATTCGTTTTGTACCTGTTCTAAAGAGTGAAAACCGTTTGTCTGTACTTTCATACGTTTCACCAGCTTCCCTGCTTTTTGGTTTATTCTGTCTTGTCGGGCTCCTCCGCCTCGTCATTATTTTCTGTTTTGTCTTCAGAAGTCCCTTCGTGAATCTTGATCAGCTCCTGCATCCTTTCATGGAGTTTTTTGATCTTTTCCTCATTCTCGCTCGCCACGAAAGTCTTTTCATAATCAGACATCTTGTCGTACTCGTTATATACGCTCTCCACATCTTCTCTGTCATTATAGGTCAGATTCTCGTATGCCGGGAGTTTATTCAGTTTTACAGACCATTCATATACTTTATCGAATGCCGACATATAGTCTGTATCTACAATGTCATGCAGATCGTCCATAGAATATGTAGAACCGTTAATGGAAAGATACGCCTGCCCTCCTTCGTAAGTCACATAATCCACTTTACCCTGTATTGTAGTGACCTTGCCGGATTCACTTGTCGTCTGCAATACAACCGTTTTGCCCACCAGTGTGGATGCTCTCGAAAGATCAAACGAAGCGCTCATATTCTGCATTGCTTCCAACTCTGAGAACGTTGCGTACTGAGATATCCATTCCGTGTTGGATGTCGGTTCAAGCGGATCCTGGTTCTGCACTTCCGCCACTAACAGCTTCAGGAAAGTATCCTTGCTGTAATCACTGTTTTTATCTTTTGTCTTCGCCAGTGAAGTCTGGGAACTGGTTTCCACAATCTTACCGTCTTCTACCGGTGCCACTAAAGTACCTGCCATGCTTTTCCTCCTTTTTATGCCGTATAGTTTACTGTGTTTCCTTCGGACTGCATCATCTTCGCTGTCAGCCGTTCTTCCTCTGTAAGGTCTTCCTCTTCCTCAAGATCCAGTTCACCGAGGTTTAAGTTTCTGCTGCCCTTTCGGCCCTGTCTGCCCTGCTCTGAAGAAGCTTCATTTCCGTCGGGATTTCTGTCAAGCGAATACTGTGCGATCGTCACTTCCACCGCTTCCACTTTCAGACCCTGCTGCTCCAGATTTTCTTTCAGTTCCATGACCTGGCTTTCCAGTACCGCCCTCACAGATTCATTCTGTGCAATAAACTGTGCCGTTACAGCGCCTTCTCTGTTCGTGATCTGAATATGCAGTGTTCCAAGCGATTCAGGATGAAGCTGCATTTCCAGGCTTGTCATTTCCGGCTTCACGGAAACCTTCATATAATCCAGTATCTGGTCCATGATCTCCTGCGTATCAGTCACAGAAAATGTGCTCTGCGTTCGCGCCGCCTGCACATCTTGTGTCTGCTGCAGATTCTGTGTCCCGTAACCGTCTCCCATGAACTGATTCTCGTTACTTCCGGTATTTTCCTGCTTCGGTGCGTCTTTTACTGTCATCGTTACCGTTTCTGTTCTCGCATTTTCCGACAGTTCAGGTTTCTGCATATTGATCTTTGCGATATCCTGCTCACTCTCTGTTTCTTTTGCGATCTCGTTTCCGGAAACTTCTGCCACTTCTTCCGGCACCTCTTCCACATTCGCCGAAAGCTTTTGTCCGGCATTTTCCAGTGCCGCCCTAAGCTCCTCCGCGCTCATACCTGTCTCTTCCTGCAATTTATCCGTAACATCTTTTAATGTACCTAACGCTTCTGTCACAGAGTTGTAGAAAGCTTCGTCTGTCAGCAATGACATATCATCCGCCCCGTCGGTGAGATATACCATCAGATCTTTCACATTCTTTCCGTCTAACAATGACAGATCCGACATTCCAAGTTCATCCATTGCATCTCTTACAATATCCTCGGGAATTCCCATCTGCGCTGCCAAAGCTGCCACCATCTCGCCGCCCGCTCTCTCCAGCGTTTCCGTATCTTCTGCGAGATCTTCCGAAATGTCTTTCGACTCTTCGGCTTTCGTCTGTGTTTCCGTCTTGTCTGTACCGGCTTTTTCTTCCGCTTTTTCGCTCTCGTTTACGTCATTCTTCGATGCGGTATCGTCCGTTTTCTTTTCGGCATTTTTCACCGTATCCGTCTTTTTCCCGGGATCGGTATTCTGCCTGCCTGCTTCCGTAGTCTGCCTTAAAACAGTATCAAAGGTTCCTTTTTCGGAAGCCTGCGCCGGTTTTGTTCCTTTTGTTGATAAGATGTTCTGCACTCCGGAACCCTTATCAAGTACGGGCATGTTTGTCACGTTTTTACCTCCTTCTTTGATTGTCAATGTTCTCTTTGGGAGTCATCCCTTTAAATATATCGGATAATATCTGATTTTCTTTAACCTTTTCCCGCTTTTTCTCACCCGGGATCCATCATTTTTGTCAATCTCGCCGCGTTTTCATCATTCATCTGTTCCAGTATTTTTCCCCTGTCTTCGGCCGACATTGCTCCCAGTATTTTGGCCACAAGATCCAGATCGCTTGTCATCGTATCAAATATCGCCGCCGCTTCCTTTGCTTTCATGGAAGAATAGGCCGCAACATAATCCGACAGTTCTTTGCTTGCCGCTGTCTCCTGGATCGACTGCTGATACAGGTATTCCGCCATTGCCGGATCCATCGCCTCATAATACTTCTGGTATTCTTCCACGCCCGGCCCCTTTTCCGCATATACAACTTCCTCATAAAACTGGTTCTTCAAATGCTCAAACTCCAACTGATCGTTTTCGAAATTCTTCAGCCGGTCGTTTTCTTCTTTCAACTCGCTCACTTCCGCCGCGTAGAGAAGGTTCTGTTCCTGGGCCGCCTGCAGTTCCTGTTCAAGCTGTTTGATCTGTGCCACCGCCTCAGGCACATCGGCATATGCGCTGTACTCGTCTTCCTTTTCTTCTTTACGGCGCTCGCCCGGCAGAATTTTATTCACCACCGGTACATCCTTGAGCAAAGGTTTTAATATATTGCTGCCGACACCGCCCACGTCCAGTTTCACAAGTACGCAGAGGATTGCCACCCAGATTGCCACAATAAAAGCCGTCACCAAAAATACCGGAAGTCCTCCCGGCTCGCCATCCAGTTCCTCTTCCTGATCAGAAATTTCCCGCGCCTTCTTCTTCGCCTCTTTTTTCTGCGCTTTCTGCTCCTCTTTCAGGCGCTTCCTCTCTTCTTTTAACCGTTGACGTTCCGACTCTCTATCCTGTAATTCTTCTGTTCTGTTCTCTGTTTCCTGCGGTTTTGCTGCCATACTGTTCCTCCGTATCAGAGCAGTTCCTGCCCTTTGGTATCTGTTCCTTCTTCCGATCCGGAAACTTTTACTGAATGCTCAGCATTTCCTCCGCCTCTTTGGCGTGTCCTCTCTGTCCGTAGACATAACTTACCAGTTCGTCCACTTCCTTACTTTCTTCTTTTGCAATTTCTCTCTTAAATTCCTCAAACGCCGCTTCTTTCAGCTGCTCATGGGTCTTTCGGTCTATTCTATACTCCTGCAAAACGACTCTTGCCCGCTCTAAAGCTTCCTCGGCTTTTTTCACGCGTATCCCCTGTTCAATGATTGCTTCCTTTATGTACTCAAGCGCCGCTTTATTTTCCTGCAGCTTTAACGGGTCAAGCACTTGCTGGCGCAGCATAGCCCCTTCCGCCAGATACTGGATCCTGCGCTGTATCAGCCTTTGCAGGCGTTCTTCCTCCACTGTAAGCTGCCCTCTGGCAGCAGCAAATGCCTGCTTCGCCTGGTCTTCCATTTTTTCTTTGATATTCAGAATGCTCTGCATTCTGTATACAAATTTTGCCATTCTCTACTGCTCCGGATCTTCAAATTCAGTTTATATAAAAATATTTGTCATGGTCTCCACTGCTTCTTCAAAACTGGTCTTTGTATCTACATCCTGCATCAGAAACTCATTTACCTGTCCAATCTTGGAAACAGCATAATCAATATCCGGATTGCTGCCCGCTTTATAGGCGCCGATATTGATCAGATCTTCCGCCTCCTGATAAGTCGCAAGGACATTTTTCAGCTTCCCGGCCATCACCTTGTGCTCTCTTGTCGCAATAGAGCTCATACATCTCGAAATACTCTGCAGCACATCGATCGCGGGATAATGATTTTTATGCGCCAGTTTTCTGTCAAGCATAATGTGGCCGTCCAGGATACTTCTCGCCGTATCCGTGATCGGTTCATTAAAATCATCGCCGTCCACAAGCACCGTATAGAGCCCTGTGATGGAACCTTTGTCGGAACGTCCCGCCCGCTCCAAAAGCTTCGGCATCTCCGCATAAACGCTGGGGGGATATCCCCTGGACACCGGCGGTTCTCCGTTGGCAAGGCCGATCTCCCGCTGTGCCATTGAAAAACGTGTCAGAGAATCCATCATGAGCAGGACATCCTTCCCCTGATCTCTGAAATATTCCGCAATCGCCGTAGCGGTTTTTGCCGCTTTATTTCTCTCAAGAGCAGGTTTATCCGAAGTGGCGACCACCACCACAGAACGGGCCATGCCCTCCGGCCCCAAATCTCTTTCTATAAATTCACGCACCTCTCTGCCGCGCTCCCCGATCAGGGCGATGACATTGATCTGCGCTGTCGTATTCCTCGCAAACATACCCATCAACGTGGATTTTCCCACGCCGGAACCCGCAAAAATACCTATTCTCTGTCCTTTTCCTATCGTCAAAAGACCATCCACCGCTTTCACGCCAAGGGGCAGCACCTCGTCAATGATCTCCCTTGCAAGGGGATCCGGGGGTGCTGCCTCCACCGGATATCTGACGGAGGATTCAAGCGGCTTACCGTCCACCGGCCTTCCCAGTCCGTCCAGTGTCTTTCCCAGAATATCATCCGTAATTTCCACCATCAACGGCATATTGGTATTTTCCACAATGCTGCCGCTGCCGATGCCGTCTGTCGCCTCATAGGGCATAAGCTGTGTCATCCCCTGCTTAAAGCCAACCACTTCCGCCATGATGGAAGCGCCTTTCCCACCGGCAGGGTATATTCTGCAGATATCCCCAAGCTTCGCATCCGGCCCTGCCGACTCGATAGTCAGCCCGATCACATTCACTACTTTTCCCCTCTTTTTATACAGGGGTTCTGTTATACAGTTCTGATACTTTTTCAGGTCAATGAGCGTTCCTTCCAACTGTTACTCTCTCCTGTTATGTTTTCTGATAGGCAAGCGTATGTATCCTGTGTTTCAGTTCCTGCAGTTCCACATCGATACTACAGTCAAAAAGACCGCCACCGGTCTCAATCATTCCCTCGCCCCGCTTCATCATGACGTCCGCTACCAGATCCATTCTGACACCCGGCAGTCCTCTCAGAAGTTCCTCTTTTCTGGTATTTATATATTCATAATCCGTCTGGGATACCCGCACGATAAACTCTCTGCCGCTGTCTATCCGATGCAATGTGCTGTCCAACAGATGGAATATGATCTCTTTCTGATCTTTTAAAGACGCCTCAAAAACATGGTCATAGATTTCCGTCAGTTCATCTATTACCATAGGTTCCAGTTCCTGCAATTTTTCTTCGTATTCCCGGTACAACTGCCTGCGCACTTCCTCTGTCTGCTGTACCTCTTTCTGTACTCTCTGTTGTGCTTTTTCCACTTCCTGAAGAGCTTCGCTGCGCCCTTTGGCAAAGCCGTCATCATAACCGGCTTTTCTTCCCTCTTCAACCGCCTGCGTTTTTAAAGCTTCTATCTCCTGTACGGCAGCGGCTTTCATCTCCTCGATCTCCTGCTTTGCGGCTTCGATCAGTTCCTCCGGAGACGGCCCGTCATAGACAGGTCTCTCATGATAGACATTACCGCCCTCTTCACCGAAGAGCGCTTTCGCGGTTTCTTCATCCATCTCCTCAAACTGCGCCGCCTGAAAGGCATCGCCCGAAAAAGATTCCGCCCGGGGTGAAGAAGCTTTCTTAAATTCCGTCCGTCCAAGACGCTTAGCCGCATTCTCATTAGAATCTATGATCTTCGCTTCTCCTTCACGGAAGTTTACAAAGCCTGACTTTAACAAATTAGACAATGACCTCGTCTCCTCCACCTCTGGAAATAACAATTTCTCCCGAATCTTCTAATTTCCTGATAATATTTACGATCTTCTGCTGTGCCTCTTCCACATCTTTCATTCTGACAGGTCCCATGAACTCCATATCTTCCTGAATCATAGATGCAAGACGCTTGGAGAGGTTGTTGAAGATAGCGTTCTTTACTTCTTCGTTGGAGTTCTTTAACGAAACAGCCAGATCGTTGTTGTCCACGTCCCTGAGTACACGCTGAATCGATCTGTCGTCGAGAAGCAGAATGTCTTCGAATACGAACATCTTCTTTCTGATCTCGTCTGCAAGTTCCGGTTCCTCGATCTCCAGAGTCTCCATGATATGTTTCTCGGTGCTTCTGTCTACTGTATTCAAAATATCTACTACAGCGTCTACGCCGCCGACGATCGTGAAGTCCTGATTGACAAGGGCTGCCAGCTTTGATTCCAAAATATTCTCCACCTCTTTGATAATATCCGGACTGGTTCTGTCCATGACCGCAATACGCTTCGCTACATCCGACTGCTTATCAGGGGGAAGCGCCGAAATGATCATGGCTGCCTGCCCGGCCGACAGATAGGACAAAATAAGCGCTATCGTCTGAGGATGTTCGTCCTGGATAAAGTTGAGCAGCTGTGAAGCATCCGTCTTTCTCACAAATTCGAAAGGCTTTACCTGCAAAGATGCTGTCAGCTTACTGATCACATCCACCGCCTTATCCGCTCCAAGGGCTTTTTCCAGCACTTCTTTCGCATAACCGATACCGCCCTCCGCAATATACTGCTGGGCAAGACAGAGGCTGTAAAACTCATTTGTTACTTCCTCTTTCATCTGGGGCGTGATGCTCCTTGTATTGGCTATCTCCAGCGTCAGCTCTTCTATTTCTTCTTCTTTTAAATGCTTAAATATCTGGGAGGACATCTCCGGTCCGAGAGCGATCAAAAGAATCGCCGCTTTCTGCAGACCTCCTAACTCCTCTATGCTCGTTTCACCTGCCATGGTGCATTACCCCCATTCTTCGTTCAGCCAGTTACGCAGCAGATTTGCTGCCGCTTCCGGATTTTCCTGCACAAATTTCTCCAGTATAAGCCGTTCTTCCGACTTTATTTCCACGCCAAAATCTTCCACCACTTCTTCCGGTGTAGACTGCAGCAGTTCATCCACAGGCAACGGCTCTTCCGGCTCTTCCGGCACTCTCTCCCGCATCATGCTCCGCAGGATAACAAATGCAAGCAGACCTAAGATCAGCAGGATCAGCACAAACGCGACCACATCCGTAGCTTCAACATCCAGACCTTCGCTGTCCACAAACCAGTTTTCCTCATAGGCAACTATCGTAATATTTTCCACAGGAATACCGCTTGACATGGCAACGACATTGATCCAGTCCGTATCATTTTCAATTCTTCTTCTGCCGCTGTTCTGCGCTTTATACTCTTCCCAGGTAATACCGTCCAAAAGTCCCTGCTTCTTCACTACTTCCTGCTTCACGATCACATAGTCTATCGCCGTGATACCCGCTGAAGAATTCTGGTAATCGATGATACCGCCTACACTGTTTGATGTGGTGATCCGCTCACTCGGCACATATTTATAGTCTTCCTCCGAACTGGAAGTGGACTGCGCTCCATCCGTATCAAGCACATAGGTCGGCGATTCATCATTGGAGTCCGTACCCGGAATGTCGCCGCCTCCCGATGTGGCATCCGAATTATAAATGTGTGCTTCCGCAAGAAGTCCCTGGGTAGAATTTTCCGGTGCATAATAGTTATGATCCACAATCTGTGTATCGGAAAAATCAATAACCAGATTGACCGCCGCTTCAATGGAATCAAAGTTGTTGGTTCCTTTCAGGGCATTTTTTATTTTCAGACCTACCGCCGCCTCCGATTCCTGCTTTATCACCATCGGGGAATTGGACGTGCCTGAAATATAGAAATTATCATCGCCGGAATAGAGCATCTTTCCGGTCGAATCGATGATAGAAATATTGTCTGTCGTGCTGTTTCCGAGTGCCGTCGCCACAGCTCTTGCCAGAAACGCCGCGTTATCGCTTGAAAACTCTCCGTCGATCGTCAACACGATAGAAGCTGAGGATTCCTGCTCTGTCGCAATTAACGTCCCGTTTTCCTCCGGCACATGCAGTATAACGGTAGCTTCCTTGATCGTGCTGAACATGCCGATAAAATCGTATTCCAGTTCATCCTGCAGCATTTCGACATAGCGCTTCCGCTTATCCGCCTCCGTTACACCGAGACCGCCTTCTGTCACATTATCAATAGTATAACGGGGGGATATAATACTGTTGGAGGCAAGCAAAAGATTGGCATTCCCAAGCTGGGAAGTTGCCACCTCCACACGAAGTCCGTCATCCGATATACGATATGTATAGCCGCCCTCATCATCCAGAATCTGTTTGATCTGGGCGCCCTCACTGGCGCTGCTGCACTCTTTTAGCAGAGTATACTTCGGTCTGGAAATAGCCGTCACAACGATCACCAATGTAAGAATAATTCCCGCACCGACGCATACGATCATTGTACGCTGCTTTACTGTCAAACCTTTCCACCAGTCGACAATCTTTTTTAATAGTTCCTTTATTCTCTCCTGCATCTGGACATTTCTCCCACCTGTACTTTATCTCTCCTGCCGCCTGGAATTTCAGAACAGCAAAAAGGCGCAGAGCCTAAATCTGCATCTGCATAATTTCTTTGTAGGCATCAAGCAGTCTGTCCCTGATAGCTACGGTGTAATTCAGAGCCTGAGAGGCTTTACTCAGTGCGATCGTCAGATCATGGGGATTATCCACTTCTCCCATCGCCCATTTCAGTTCCATATCTTCTTTATCCGAGATATAAGAATTGGTCAAATTAAAGTTTTTTATTGCCGTGTCTAACAGAGATCCGAATCCCCCTGTCTCTTCCTCCGTCTTTCTCGGATCTGTTATTCCGGAAGTCACTTTACTTGCGGCTTCAAACAGATCGGCAGAATTTACATTTAATAAAGAACTGATATCCATTTTATATTGTCCTTTCCTTTTTACTTAGCCTTGCAGAAATCAGCCCTGTCCTATGGACAATCCTTTCTGGGCCATGCTCTTGCTTGCCTCAAATGCCGTCGCATTGGCCTCATATCCGCGGCTTGCATCGATCAGGTTCACAAATTCCGTCACAGGATCCACGTTCGGGTATGTGACATAGCCGTTATCGTCCGCATCCGGATGTGCCGGGTCATAGACCATCTTCATTTCTGTCCAGGTATCATCATAAACGCCGGTTACTTTCACGCCCTTGCCGGAATATTGATTCGTATAATTGTCATAATGTCTGCTGTGATCAAAGTAGGAATATCTGCCCCGGCTTTCCTCCAACACCTTGCTGAACGGCGTTTTAGTTCCTCTCTCCTCAAATGTCACAACCTGCCTGCGGTAAGGCGTTCCGTCCTCGGTCCTTGTCGTATTCATGTTCGCCAGATTTTCCGAAATAATATCCATACGGTAACGCTCTGCCGTCATGCCTGATGCACTGATATCAAACGCTGTAAAAAGTCCCATTCTTTTCTCCTTCTTGAATTCGTGCACGTAAATCTCGCGCTGCAAGCCTTAAGTCACACTGTTTTTTTATTTGGTCACGGTTCTTAAGTCATTGAAATCTGTAGTAATTGCCATAACCAACCCATTATAATAAATCTGGTTCTCTGCCAGATATACGTTTTCCACATCGATATCCACGTTGTTTTCGTCCTTCCGGTATGAATATCCGCCATAATCTATGTAGGATTTCGGCGCCAGATCCCTGCTTGTCAGATTGGCAACCTTCTCATCGGTCGTCATATAGTGGAACTGGCTCATCGCCTGTTTTAACTGGGCCGTAAAATCCACATCTTCCCGTTTATATCCCGGCGTATTCACATTGGCCAGATTATTCTGAATGCAGTCATTTCTGATCCACGCCGCATCCGCCGCCTTATCCAGTACTTTCATATAATCATACATATTGGTATTCAACAAGGTGCTCATCGCAGTCTCCTTTCTCTTACCCGGAAATTATCTTCCTTTTTTATTATACGTTAATCTTTTCAAAAAACAAGTTTTTTTTCGCATGAAAAACAAATGCTTTTCCTTGTTTTATTGCCAAAAATACCAAAAGGAATCTATTACACCCAATAAATTCCTTTTTCCGCTCGCGTCAATCCATGACAATACTCTATATATATTATTGTATGATACTCTTTATTCATTATTTTCCGCACTACTTTTTCCCCATCTGCACTTTCAGCGCCGCAAGCTCTTCATAAACGGCATCATTCAGCACTTTAATAGATGTTCCCTTCATACCGGAAGAGCGGGACTCAATGACCCCTGCGCTCTCAAACTTCCGCAGCGCATTCACGATCACGGAACGGGTTATACCCACCCTGTCTGCAATCTTGCTCGCCACAAGAATCCCTTCTTTTCCCCGAAGTTCATCAAAAATACAGATAATGGCTTCCACCTCCGAGTAGGATAATGTGCTGATCGCCGATTTCACGATCGCCATCTTCCTGCTCTCCGCCGCAGTCTCTTCGCTGACAGCGCGCAGCATCTCAAGCCCTACCACCGTGCTGCCATATTCGCACAGAATAATATCATCAATATCGTATTTTTCGTTCTCTTTATAGATGAACAACGTTCCCAATCTCTCGCCGGCTATCTCGATAGGGGAGAGCAACGCCTCATACTTTCCTGCGGTCTCTTCCTCGAATCCCAGCGTTTCCAGATTGACATTCTCTTTTGTGGAAAGTACTCCCAGCAGCCTTTCGTTCAGCAGGCTGTCAATAAATTCTCCTACATCGTCCGACAGCAACACATCAAGGGGCTTAATGCCTGACAACTCTCCTACGCCCAACACTTTCCCTTTTCTGCTGATCACGAGAACATTGGAATTCAAAATATCCTTCATCACTTTGCAGATATCGTTAAAAACCACCTTACTGGAACTATTATTGTGTAATAATTTTCCTATTTTTCTCGTTTTATCCAACAATTGTACGCTGCTGCTCACACAATCCCCCTTTATTTGCTGTATGATTCTTTACACACAAAAGATATCGTAATTTTAGCATATATTTTTGTAAATTGCAATCGTTTTTTGTCGATATAAGCCGATACCTCAGATTTGCTCTGACCGTACTTTTTTATCTTTTACGCTGCCGCATCCTTCGCCGGAGCAGACCAGTTTATTGCCCTTTTCTACCATCATACTGCCGCATTTTTCGCAGAGTACGCCGGAAGGTTTCTGCCATACCATAAAGTCACAGTCCGGATGATTGATGCAGCCGTAATACCTGCGTCCTTTCCTCGTCTTTTTCATCACAATATCCCCGCCGCACTTCGGGCAGCTTATACCGATCTTTTCAAAATACGGTTTTGTATTTTTACAGTCCGGAAAGCCTGGACAGGCAAGGAATCTGCCGTGAGGACCATATTTGATGACCATCTGTCTGCCGCACACATCACAGAACTCTTCCGACAGCTCATCTTTGATCTCCACCTCTTCCAACTCTTTTTCCGCCTCTTTGACGGCCTCGTCCAGATCCGGGTAGAAATTCCTGATGATGGTCTTCCAGTCCACGTCTCCCAGTTCCACGCCGTCAAGCAGTGCCTCCATGGTGGCTGTAAAATTCACGTCCACGATCGTCGGGAACGCTTCCCGCATCATCTTATCAACCACCTCGCCTATCTCTGTCACATAAATATTCTTATTTTCTTTCACGATATATCTTCTTGCAAGCAACGTTGTCAGCGTGGGAGCGTAAGTACTCGGCCGCCCGATTCCCTGTTCTTCAAGCGCTCTCACTACGGAAGCTTCCGTATAGTGTGCCGGCGGTTGTGTGAAATGCTGTTTATGCTCCAACGTTTCCAGATCAAGTTTTGTGTCTTTGTCCAGATTCCGGGAAATAACGGATGTCTCTTCCTTTTCATCTTCCTGCACATATACGCTTAAAAAACCGTCAAATTTCAGTTTGCTTGCCGCGACGCTAAAACGCTCCCCGTTTGCATCAATCTTCACGGAGGTCGTCTCATAAAGAGCCGATGCCATGCGGCTTGCCGTAAACCGTTTCCAGATCAGCTGATATAAACGGAACTGATCTCTGCTCAAAGAATCTTTTAAATCCGCCGGTGTCCTTGTAATGTCCGTAGGACGGATCGCTTCATGGGCATCCTGAATCTTCTGACTGTTCTTTTTTTCCGTCACATGCTCCGCCACATAGGCCGCGCCGTATTTTGCGCCGATATATTTTGCGGCAGACTGAACCGCTTCCTCGGAAATTCTTGTGGAATCTGTACGCAGATAGGTGATAATACCCACCGTACCGTTTCCCTTGATATCAACACCCTCATACAACTGCTGGGCGATACGCATGGTTTTCTGAGTGGAAAAATTCAGCACCTTGCTTGCCTCCTGCTGCAGCGTGGAAGTCGTAAAAGGCAGGGGGGCTTTCTTTGTGCGCTCTCCCGACTTTTTATCCGTGATCTTCCATGCGGCATTTTCAAGCCTTTTCAGGATATCCTGCAATTCCTGTTCTGTCTTTATCGTAACTTTTTTATCGCCCTGCCCGTAATACTTTGCAGTCAGCGGTTTTTTCTCACCCGCGATACGCAGCACAGCTTCCAGTGTCCAGTATTCCTCCGGCACGAAAGCATTGATCTCTTCTTCCCTCTCACAGATAATGCGCAGCGCCGCCGACTGTACTCTGCCGGCGGAAAGACCGCGTTTTACTTTCGCCCAGAGTACGGGCGAAATACGATATCCCACCATCCGGTCCAGAATCCTTCGCGCTTGCTGGGCATCCACTAAGTTCAGATTGATCTCACGCGGGTTTTTCATCGCTTCCTTCACTGCCGTCTTCGTGATCTCATTAAACGTAATGCGGTATACCTTTTTCCCCTCCAGTTTCAGCGCATAATACAAATGCCAGGAAATAGCTTCGCCCTCTCTATCCGGGTCGGTTGCCAGATATATTTTCTCCGCTTTCTTCACTTCTTTTCTGAGTGCCGCCAGTATATCACCCTTACCGCGTATCGTAATGTATTTGGGTTCAAAATCATCCTCAGGTGAAAAACCAAGCTGACTTTTCGGCAGATCTCTGACATGCCCGTTGCTTGCCATCACCTCATAATTTGCCCCTAAAAACTTTTTAATTGTTTTTACTTTTGCGGGAGATTCCACAATCACCAGATATTTTGCCATACCAAATCAACTCCTGTATTTTTTTGCATCAATTGCCACTCACTATACACTACTTTTTTTTAAGTTGCAAGAATTTTTTTGGAATACCCTTCCGGTTCTTTTTTTGCAAATCCTTTCAGACAAAGTTCCACAAGTAATCCCATAACTTCCTGGATCGTCAGCGTTTTTCCTGTTTTTCTGTATATTTCTTCCGCTGTCTCGGGCAAGATATCCAAACACTCATATACATATTTTTCCTGTTCGGAAAGCCCGGCCGTAACGATATTTTTTTCTGTTTCTTCTATATTAATAGGGAACCGAAATCCATGCAGTGCCTCCAGAATATCCGCCGGGCATACTGCCACGCCGGCGCCCTGCTTGAAAAGGGCGTTGCATCCTCTGCTGAGAGGATCCGTAATTCTGCCGGGTATGGCAAATACCTCTCTTCCCTGTTCAAGTGCCATGTCCACTGTGATCAGTGTGCCGCTCTTTTCTCTTGCCTCCACCACCACAATGATATCGGAAAGTCCGCTGATGATCCGGTTTCTGGGCGGAAAGAGATATGCTGCAGGCGCCACGCCCGGCGGATATTCCGAAAGGATCCCTCCCTTCTGCTTACACTTCTCGTAGAGACTGCGATTGCTTTTCGGGTAACAGATATCCACACCGCAGCCCAGCACGCCAAAACTTTCCCCGCCCGCTTCAAGTGCGGCCTCCTGACTGATCCCATCGATCCCCATGGCCAGTCCACTGATAATCTGTATGCCTGCCGCTGCCAGTTTAGAACCAAATTCTCTGGCCGCATACATGCCATATCCGGAACACGCCCTTGCGCCGATCAGCGCGGCAGACGGCTTATGATCGGAGGGCAGACATCCCTGATAATACAGTCCGAAGGGCGCATCCGGGATTTCGGAAAGCCTCTCCGGATAATCATCATCTCCATAACAGGTAAACTTTATTTTTTGTCTGCACAGCTTTTCATATTCTGTCAATATATTCCAGTTTTCCTTTGCCTGCACTATTTTTTCCGCAGGCTTCTCTCCCAAAAGTGCCTGCAGCGTGCCCGGCAAAGCCCTGTAGATCTCTTCTGCACTTCCAAGTTTTTGCAGCAGCTTCAGCTTTCTTTTCCTTCCGACCCCCTTTACATTCATCAGCCAGTACTGGTACGGTTTTTCCTGTTCTTTTGTCATCTTTGCCTCCCCCAGTACTTGCCGTCTGTTCTGCGGTAGCATGCGGCCTCCGCAAGATGGCGTCTCTCGATCCTGTCGCTCTGTTCCAGATCCGCTATGGTTCTTGCCACTTTTATGATCTTATGGTAAGCTCTCGCGCTGAGATTCATGGAGGAGAAGAGCTGCTCCATCATCTGCTGTCCTTCTTTCTCTAAAGGACAATATTTCCTCACCTGGGCAGGCCCCATATCCGCATTAAAAGAAAGGCCGGTTCCCCGAAAGCGTTCTTCCTGCATCTTTCGCGCTTTCATGATCCGCCTTAGCATGTCCGCACTGCTCTCTCCGCCCCTTTCATCGTTCAGCTTTGCGATATCCACTTTTTTTGTCTCTGTCACAATATCCATACGGTCGAGTACAGGCCCGGAAATTTTGTGCAGATAGCGGTCTGTTTCGCTCTGGGAACAACTGCAGCGGCTTCTGTCCGGATAATATCCGCAGGGACATGGATTCATCGCCCCTACGATCAGACAGGAGGCGGGATAGGTAAAGGTTCCGCTGCTCCTGGCAATCTGCACCTGCTTATCTTCTAACGGTTGACGCAATATCTCCAGTGTGGATCTTTTGAACTCTGTCAGTTCATCCAAAAACAGGACACCCCGATGGGATAAGCTTAAGACACCGGGACGCGGCACTCTGCCGCCGCCCGCCAGCGCATGTTCCGAAATGGTATGATGGGGACTTAAAAAGGGACGTGTGCACACCAGAGACTGCTTTTCTTTCAAAAGCCCTGCCACAGAATAGATCGTAGACACTTCCAGACTTTCTTCCATACTCATCGGCGGAAGAATGGAAGGCATCCGTTTTGCTATCATAGTCTTTCCGCTGCCCGGCGGTCCGATCATCAACAGATGATGAAAACCTGCTGCCGCGATCTCCGCCGCCCGGCGCACCGTCTCCTGCCCCTGGATATCTTCAAAGTCCGGCTGCTTTTCCTGCTGTTCCCTGAAAATCTTTTTGAATTCCGCCTGAGCAGGGGAAAAGACCGGCGCTTTATATTGTTTTAAAAATGCCACTACTTCCTGCAGATGAGTCAGACCATATACATCGATTCCCTCCACCACCGCGCCCTCGTTTGCATTTTCTTTCGGCACGATACATCGTGAAAAGCCTGCCGCTTTCGCTTTCCGCACAACAGGCAGCACTCCCCTCACCGGGCGCAGCTCACCGTTGAGCCCCAGTTCCCCGATCATCAGAAGATCGCCTAAACTCTCTCTCGGCACTTCCTCCATGGAACACAAAATCGCCACTGCCACCGGCAGATCATACGCAGTTCCCTCTTTCGGAATATCCGCCGGAGAGATATTCACGGTAATTTTCCCAGCCGGCATCACAAAACCTGCATTTTTTAACGCTACCCGCACACGCTCTTTTGCCTCCTTGACTTCACTGCCAAGGTAGCCTACCATTTCAAAGCCCGGAAGCCCCTGCGCCGTATCCACTTCTACCTGTACCAGATAGCAGCAGATACCCCGGATACCGCCCGATATTACTGTACTATACATCTTTTTTCCTTTCCGCACTCTGTGCTTACAGTATGCGGTTCATTGGGAATTTGATAAAAGATTTAGAAAAATGTCCGATCCCTGTGACTTTGCCACAGGGAAAGATTTTAAAGTATAAAATGAATAAACAGATAGACAGATTATAAAAGATAATGTAGAAATGTGCAAGGGATATTGTAAAATTTTTAATCGGACTGCTTTTCCGCCTTTTCTTCCAGAGCCACCCGCAGCTTATGCAGCGCTCTTTTTTCTATCCGGCTCACATAACTTCTGGAAATGCCCATTATCTCACCGACCTCCCGCTGTGTCACCTCATCTCCTGTTTTCAGTCCATAGCGGTAAGCAATGATCTCTCTCTCCCGCCCGCTCAAAACTTTTCCGAGAACACCTCGCAGCCTTTCAATGCTTTCCTTATTTTCCAATTGCTCCAACGCGCCCGGCTGCTCATACTCTATAACATCAAGAAAATTCACTTCATTTCCCTCTTTATCCGTTCCCATAGACTCATAGAGGGAAACTTCCCTTGCTATTTTCTTGTGTCCCCGCAGCAGCATCAATATTTCATTCTCAATGCACTTTGCCGCATAAGTCGCAAACCTCGTGCCTTTTCCCGGCACATAGGTGTTCACCGCCTTGATCAATCCTATGGTACCGCAGGATATCATATCTTCCATATCCTCCTGCGTACCCGCATATTTTTTCAGCACATATGCAACCAGCCGCAGATTCCGAGTGGTCAGAACATCCTTGGCCTCCCGCATCGCTTTTTCATTGCCGCTATGAAGCTCCTTTAAATAATACGCTTCCTCCTCTGGTGTTAATGGTTTGCTGAATGTCTTCACGAAAAGCCTCCGGAACCGCTTTCTATATCCTATGATTCCATGCTTTTCCAAAGTGCCTGTTCAACTTTAAATAGCTAAAACAAAAACTCCGCAAGCGCTGTATTGCTGATATCAATTCCCCGTTTTGTCAGAAAAATTCTGTCCTTTTCCCGTGTCAAAAGCCCCTGGCGTTCTAATTTCTCCAAAACATCCCCATAGATACTTTCTATCGGAACATGAAACGCTTCTTTAAACTCTTTGCACGAAATTCCTTCCATAAGCCGCAGCCCCAGAAACATAAACTCTTCCATCTGCTCCTGTGTGGAGAGGAACTGTTCTTCCCGGTGCAAATTTTCAGTGTACTCTTTCAAATCCTTCGGTTTCGTAAACCGGCAGTTTTCCATAAGGGACGCCGCGCCGAGTCCAAATCCCAAATAATTTCCTCTCTTCCAGTACGTGATATTATGGCGGCACTCATAGCCCGGCAACGCATAATTAGAAATCTCATACCGCCGATATCCTATTTCCCTCAAAATCATTTCTGTCAGCTCGTACATCTGCCGCTCTTCCTCCTCCGAGGGCAGCAAATGCTTTTCATCTACACCATCTATTTCCCTCTGTTTATCCGCCGTCCCATACTGCTCATAAAAAGGCGTCCCTTCCTCAATGATCAAACTGTAAGCGGAAATATGCTCCGGTCTGAGCCCCACCACTTTTTCAATTGAGTTCACATAACTTTCAACACTCTGTCCCGGCAAGGCCGACATGACATCTACATTGATATTTTCAAAACCTGCTTCTCTTGCAAAGCTGTAGGTTCTCAGAAAATCTTCCCAGCTGTGAATCCGCCCTAACTTCCGCAGTTCCTCATTCTGCGCGGACTGTAAGCCAATGCTCAGTCTGTTAATGCCCATCCTTCGCAGCCTCCGCAAATCCTCTCCTGTTACAGTACCCGGATTGCATTCTATCGTGATCTCCTCCGCCCTTTTCCCGAAAACATCCACCGAAAAGCATTCCGACAGTTTACATAACACTCTTTCAATCTGTTCAGGCCGAAGTATAGTCGGTGTTCCCCCACCGAAAAAGACCGTCTCTCCCCGGTAATCCGGGTAACAGACAGCCTCTCTTTCGATTTCTTCACACAACAGATTTACATAATTTTCTCTCACTTCTTCCGATGCAGGCATGGAAAGAAAATCACAATAAGCACACTTCCTCACACAAAACGGAATATGCACATACAAACCTGCCGATTTTATTCTTTTTGCCTCCAGCATACCCCCTCCAACACCATAAAGTAACATCTCTGAGTAAAAATAGCCAAAACCCAGAGTTCCCCCATCATTCCTAATCTCTTGTATCCAGCTTCAGCACACTCATAAACGCACTCTGCGGAATCTCCACATTTCCTACCTGACGCATCCGCTTTTTACCCTCTTTCTGTTTCTCAAGCAGTTTCTTCTTCCGCGTAATATCACCGCCATAGCACTTTGCCAGCACATCTTTCCGCATTGCTTTCACGGTCTCTCTGGCAATCACTTTGCCGCCCACAGCCGCCTGAATCGGAATCTCAAACAAATGTCTTGGAATTTCCCCTTTCAGTTTCTCGCACATCTTCCGCCCTCTCTCATAGGCGCTGTCCGCATGTACGATAAAGGAGAGAGCATCCACCTCTTCTTTGTTGATCAGAATATCCAGTTTTACAAGCTTTGATGTTTCATACCCTTTCAAATCATAGTCAAAAGAAGCGTACCCCCTGGAACGGGACTTTAACGCATCAAAAAAGTCATAGATAATCTCATTTAACGGCAGCTCATATTTTAGCAGCGCTCTCGTTGTCTCTATATACTCTGTGGCCAGATACCGCCCCCTTCTCTCCTGGCATAACTGCATGATCGGCCCGATAAACTCCGTTGTCACCATGATTTCCGCGCTGACGATCGGTTCCTCCATATAGTCGATCTCCGACGGATCCGGCAGATTGGAAGGATTGGTAAGTTCAATCATTTCTCCGTTTGTTTTATACACTTTATAGATAACACCCGGAGCCGTCGTCACAAGATCCAGATTATACTCTCTCTCCAGACGTTCCTGAATGATATCCAGATGCAGCAATCCCAAAAAACCGCAGCGGAAACCGAATCCCAGAGCCAGTGATGTCTCCGGCTCATAAAACAGCGATGCATCGTTTAGCTGCAGCTTTTCCAGTGCATCCCGCAGATCAGGGTATTTGTTTGTATCGGCAGGATAGACGCCGCAATATACCATCGGATTCACCTTTTTATAGCCGGGCAGGGGCTCCGCACAGGGGTTGTCCAGATCTGTTATCGTATCGCCCACCCTTGTGTCTTTCACATTTTTAATGGAGGCGGTCAGATAGCCCACCATTCCCGCCTGCAGTTCTTCACAGGGAATAAACTGGCCTGCGCCGAAATACCCCACTTCCACCACTTCCGCGCCGGCCCCGGTAGCCATCATCTTAATACGGGTTCCCTTTTTTACGCTGCCCTCCCGCAGACGGCAGAATACAATAACGCCCTTGTAGGAATCGTAAACAGAGTCAAAGATCAACGCTTTTAACGGTGCATCCGGGTTTCCCGCAGGCGCCGGCACCTTCTCCACTACCTGTTCCAGTACATCCTCAATGCCGATGCCGTTTTTCGCGGAAATAAGCGGCGCATCCTGCGCTTCCAGGCCTATTACATCCTCAATCTCTTCTATGACATGCTCCGGATCCGCACTGGGCAGATCAATCTTATTGATCACCGGAAATACATCCAGATCATGATCTAACGCCAGATAGACATTCGCCAATGTCTGCGCCTCAATCCCCTGCGCCGCATCCACTACAAGTATCGCTCCGTCACAGGCGGCAAGCGCCCTGCTCACTTCATAATTAAAGTCCACATGGCCCGGGGTATCGATCAGATTGAAAATATACTCATTTCCGTCTTTCGCTTTATAGACAAGCCGCACGGTCTGGGCCTTGATCGTAATACCACGCTCTCTTTCAAGCTCCATATTGTCAAGCACCTGGTCCTGCATTTCCCTGTCAGTGAGGAGGCCCGTCTTTTCAATGATCCGGTCCGCCAGTGTGGATTTGCCGTGATCGATATGTGCTATAATACAAAAATTTCTGATTCTGCTCTGATCTGTCTGCGACATTTTTATCTCTCCTGATTTCTGTCATACTGCCTTTCTTTTATCAATGTTCTAATTATAACAGATGACAGATTAATTTCAAGCTGTTCCCCTCGGGCGGAATTTATTAAATTGTTTTCTTCCCGTCTCCCGGGAAAAGAATGCCTGCCTTTTTGCGTGAAGATTCCAGTGTGGCTATAACGTCCAGCATCACATCCAGCCGTTCATAAATGGCATCATAATCATCTGCCAGCACCAGTTTTGTCAAATTCTGCACTTCATAAAACCAACGATCCGGATTCGGCTGATCGTTGAAAACCTTATCGCCGGTTTTTGTCACGACCCGCACCTCTGCGATGCCATTGCTGCCATCTTTGACATAAATATAGCCTTTCTCCCCCTCGATCTGGAAAGAGTTTACGCCCCAGGTATCCTTGGCACCGGCGGACTGGCTGACAAAGCCGTCATAGCGCATCACCAAAATACCGGAAGTATCGGCTAACCCCGGATAAATGTTGGGATAATACACTGCGTCATCAGGTTTGCCAAACAAAGCAACATTCAGGTAAACATTGTAAAAGTTAAGATCCATCAGACAGCCTGCGCCATACTCCGGATTAAAAACGTTCGGTATCTCGCCGTTCAGCAGCTGATCATACCGGCTGGAATACTGGCTATAGTTGCCCAACACCAACTTGACTTTTCCAATCCCGGACAGTTCCCGTTTCAGGATGCCAAAGTTTGGCAGAAATGCGGTGGGAACCGCCTCTATCAGAAACAGATGCCTTTCCTTTGCCATATCGACCAGCTCATGTGCCTGTTCCGCCCTGGTGCAGAAAGGCTTTTCGCAGATGACGTTTTTCCCGGCCAGAAGAGCCTTTTTGATCTGCTCATAGTGCAACAGATTGGGTGTGGCAATATAGACAAAATTGATCTCCTTATCCGCCAGAAAAGCGTCCATCTCCGTATAGACCTTATCTGCGCCGTACTCTGACGCCAAAGCTTTGCCCTTTTCCTCACTGCGGGAATAAACCGCAACCAACCGGATGCCGTCTGTTATCTTCACATTGTCCAGAATAGAATGAACGATCACTCCGGACCCGATCGTTCCGAGTTTGATTTCTTCCATGTAGATACCTCCTTTTCTACTGCCCTATAAGCAGGAATAATTCATTGCCTCTATTCACTATCTCCATATATTTTTACCGGGATCACACAGCAACGACCGCATCCAGGCACAGATGAAGTGCATATTCAAAAGAATCTCCGCCAAAACCTCGCTCGTCATATTTCTCCACGTTGGCTAAACTGTCTGCTGTGAATAGAATCTGCCCCCACAGTACGCCGCGAAACCGGGCGCAGGCCGCTAAGGCCGAACACTCCATTTCCACTGTGGCGCACCCTTCTTTTTTACGATAAGCCACCTTGTCCGCTGTCTCACGAAAAAAGCCATCCGTTGTCCAGGTGATGATTTCCCGGTAGGGTAATCCATGCTTTTCAAGAGCCGCTTTAATCGCACGGCGGGCCCGGCTGTCGATATCGATAAATCTGGACGGGGCCATATAATGATAACTCGTCCCCTCATCCCGCAGAGCTTTACACGGCACCAAAAATGTATTCTCTGCAATATCATCCAACGCACCGCATGACCCCGCACTGACGATCTCCTTTACGCCGTAACCTATAAGCCAATCAAGAAACTGGGTTGCCGCGGCCGCACCCGTGGGGGCTTGTGCCAGACATATTTCGCATCCCTCGTGCCGGACAGTGTAGACAGGGAAAACCTTTGTGGCTGTCTCAAATTCCGCCACAATTTTCCCATTGTGACCTTTTGCATATGTATCGATCTCATCACTGAGGAATGCAAACACCGCTTTTGTTGGCAGCTGCACATCTATATGTTCGTGGTTGGGCATGATGACCGCATTCTTATCCGTATCAAACTCCAAAAGAGGAATCTCATTTTTATGGATACTCATTTGTCTCCTACTCCATAATACCTTATTCGTTACTTTCATTTATATTGGTAGTATAACATTTCCTGCCATCTCATACAATCAGCACTGGCAGAAATTTTCACCGGTACGTCAACAGTTGTCTGCACATAATGAAATAGCGTAAACTAAAAAAGACGGAATTCACACATTGTTCCATTGTAAAAACATTTCAAACGTGATATGCTAATCACATCACAATAAAAGGAGGTTTCTTATGGAAACTGCAATCAATCATCACTCAAAGGAGCTCTCAAAAACAGAATTTCTTCATTTTATCAACGAAGGGTTACAGGATGTATCTCAAAACAGACTTTTGGATTTTGACACTATCTTCGACGAACTGGAAGAAAGGTACCATACTAATGAATGAGTATCGTATCGCTCTGACCGGACGAGCCCGAAGTGATATTATAGACATTGGTGACTATATCACTTTCACATTATCAGAACCAAATACATCTGACAAATTCTTAAAAGGTCTGAAAAATTCTATTTCACAGTTAAAAACATTTCCTTACTACACATACCGTTATTATCCTGAGAATCGGCTATCAAAGGAGAAACTGGAAAGATATCCTTACTTAAGTCATGCAGGCTCATTCTCCGCTAAGCACCATATCAAGCACCCTTGCCAGCGGTCCGCACGCATTCATCGCCTCCTGCAGCGTACTATTCTGGGCACCCAGCTCTACAAGCAGCGTCCTCGGTTTCAAATGCATATTATAGCGATATCCTTTCAAATAAATCTTTCTGGTCAGTCCCGGATAGTATTCCTCACATACTTTTTGCATCTGAAAAGAAAAGGCAAGATTCCCCTGTAAATTTTCATTCGGCAGATAGCTGATCTCTCCCAGTTCACGCACTCGGGAAAGCCCGTTAAAAAACATAAACTTTGCCGTCGGCTGCCCCTCGATATCTGTTACGAGCCTTGTCCCCTCCGCCACAGAATCTCTGTGCAGGTCAATCACCACTTCTATAGACGGATTCTCATTTAAAACCTGTTCTATCGCCGGCAGCGCATAGGAATAGGCATAGTCCCTGTTTTCATCATATTTCCCGGTATGATGGAGTACCTGATATCCATATTCATTCCGTAATATTTCGGCAAGTTTTTCTCCTACGCCAACCACTGTAGCGGACTCATCTCCCTCTGTGGAATCCGCATATCCTTCATGCGCATGGGTATGGTAGATCAAAATCTGCGGCCCATCCCCGCCCTTTGCTATTTTTAAATCCGTGTTCGCTAACTTTTTTGCATTCAGTTCCTGCGCTGTAGTATAAGTACTGGCATCCACTGTATAAAACTTTCCTACAAGCGCCTCAAATTCCTCATAATCTTCCAACGAAATTTCCTGCACTTTTTCACTATGTATCAACTCTCTGTAACTGTTTTCATCTACACTGCCATCGGTGATCGTAAAATAGGAATCCTCATCATTTAAACGCTGCTCTGTTCCTTCCGTCTCCTCCGCCATCTCTTCTGCTTCATCCGGAACCGTTTCGTCTGATGTTTCATTTTCTGATATGCCACTCTCCTCTCCCGATAGAATATTTTCGTCCCCCGCAGTGTTTTCTCCTTCCGGTATTTTCTCCATCTCTTCTGTCGGATCTAAGATCTCCCCTTCTTCCGCTTCTTTCATCAAAATTTCCACATACTCTTTATAATACTGGTTCATCATACCATCCCCGAAATAGGAAATGCTGTAACTGTATAAGGGCAGCTCCTTTGATATCATGTCCATTACTCTCCCCTCTGTTGTCACACTGTTATTTCCATAGGCAAGAGTGTCCATACAAAAAGTTGCTGTGGGAAAGAGCTGCCCGTATACCTTTTGAATAAGCATCCCCGCCGGACAAAAGGATATCAAAAATACCACTGTGATAAGCGCAAGAAGAAATATCGCTTTCTGCCCGCCTTCTCTATATTTCCAATGCAATATTGATTGCCTCCGATACCGTATAGCTTAATCTGTTCACCACATCATCAATATCTTTTGTTGTCACATACATATTTTGCAGTTCCGCCATCTTTAACGCATGGATATCAGAGCAGAACAGCATCTCCCGCTCCACCTGCTCCACCGCGTCGCCCACGATCGTCCCTGCATCTACAACAGTCGGAATCCCGATTCCGATCACAGGAATCCCTAATGTCTCTTCCGTCAGCGCATGGCGATGATTGCCCACTCCTGAACCGGGCTGCACCCCCGTATCCGTAATCTGGATCGTCCGGTTCAGGCGCTTTGTACTTCTCGCCGCCAACGCATCGATAGCAATGATCACATCGGGCTTAGTCTGTTCCACTACCCCGCGGATGATCTCACAGGTTTCCATGCCTGTCTTTGCCATAACACCGGGAACGATCGCACTGATCATGTGCACCTTGTTTTTGTCATAAGCAGCTTTTCCGAATTCCCTGACCACATGTCTTGTAATATGAAGCTGATCCGCCGTATTGGGTCCCAATGCATCCGCGGTCACCTCTCTGTTGCCAAGCCCCACTACCAATACGGAAAGCTCCTCCTTTTCATCCGGCAGAAGCTCCCGTATCTGATCGGCAACTTTTTCTGATATTTCCCGATGATACCCCTCATCCGCCGTCGCCATATTCGGTGCTTCCAATGTAATATACGTCCCCATCGGTTTCCCCATGATCTTAGCGCCGTTTTTTGTCTCAATGATCACCCGCGTAATATAAATTTCATTTTCTGTATCTTTTTCCTCTTCCACCCGAACGCCCCGGATCTCCTCCTCCGGCTTCTGCACCGTCTCTTTCGCCTCTAATGCCAGGTCTGTTCTTACCTGAAGTCCCATAAGCAGCCCCACCTTATCTTTCCTCTTACATTTTTATTCAAACAAACGCCTGAATAGTAATATTTTAGGCAATTTATGCGAAATTATGTATTGACAGAAATGCTTTCTGACTTTAAAATAATATGCGTATGTTTACGTTAGTTGTCCGTGTCTCGCTAAAGTAACATCATTACAACCAACGCTGTCGCGCACTGCGCGCCGGCTTGTGGAATCAAAAATACGAACGAACAGTAGAAATCATTGGAGGTATCATCTTGGCTAACATTAAATCTGCGAAGAAGCGTATTCTGGTAAACAGGACAAAAGCTGCAAGAAATAAATCCATTAAGTCCGCTACCAAGACCGCTATTAAAAAAGTTTATGCTGCTATCGAGGCAAAGGATAAGG
Organism: Lachnospiraceae bacterium; assembly: GCA_014804795.1. Classification (GTDB taxonomy): domain Bacteria; phylum Bacillota; class Clostridia; order Lachnospirales; family Lachnospiraceae; genus 1XD8-76. The sequence continues at coordinate 175,945 of JAAUZC010000015.1, forward strand.
AAGCTGCAAAGGCTGCGTTGCTTGCTGCCACATCTACGATCGATAAAGCTGCCAGCAAAGGCATCTATCATAAAAATAATGCATCCAGAAAAATTTCCCGCCTGAACCTGGCGGTCAACAAGATGGAATAGCATTGAGAAACGCAAAAAAGGCATCACTATACGTCATTGCGTGTGAACACGCATTTCGCATAGTAATGCCTTTTTTATGTGGCGAAAGCCACACATGCAACTTAACTTTACATTTGTCAAAATAAGTCCTGTTTTGTCAAATTCCCGCCTTTGACCAACAGTCTCTCCGTCGCAATATGGTCTACAAAGGTCTTATCGTGAGAGGTAAAAATCAAAGTACCCTCGTACTCCCGTAACAAAGCCTCCAGCGCCTCAATCGATGGTATATCCAGATAATTGGTTGGTTCATCCATCATCAGCAGATTGACATTGCTCACAAACAGCATGGCAAAGGCCAGTTTCATCCGTTCGCCGCCAGATAACGCCCCCGCCGGCTTTTCCATATCCCTGCCTGTCAGAAGCAGTCTTGCCAGAACCGTGCGGGTCACGCTTTCTGATTGTATGGATACCTCCCGGACATTTTCAAGTACTGTTTTCTCAAAATCGATCTGCGAAAAATTCTGTTTTAAATAGCCAATCCTTGCCTTTGGAACAATGGTAATGCCATTTCCGGAATGAATCAAATCCAGAAGTGTTGTCTTTCCCGTGCCGTTGTCGCCAATAATAGCCAGCTTGCTCCTGTTATGGACAACAAAACTGCAGTCATCAAAAATAAGTTTATCACCATAGCCAAAGGAAACGTGTTCCCCACGAATAACAATAGGATTTTCCGGGGGATTCGTCAGACGAAAATCCGGTCTTATCCGTGCTTCTGCCTTTGGTTTCTCCCTGACCTCTATATGTTCGATTCGCTTCTGCACATTTCTTGCGCTTCGTTCCATACTCCTGACTTTATCCTCCGGCTTTCTGTTCCCAATAAAAGCTATCGCCTTTGCCTCACTGTAAGATTTCTTTGACGGCCTTTTACTCATACTTTTGGCCTTTGCCTTCTTTTCCTGAAACACCCTTTCCAAACGGTGCTTTTCTTCACAGTAGCGGTTGTATTCTTCCTGCTGCTTTTTTCTCTGTTCCTCCTTTTGAAGGAGATAATCGTCATAGTTTCCGTCGTAGCTTGTCAGCTTTCCAAAGGACAGTTCCACGATTCTGCTGCAAAGTGTATTACAGAGCGCACGGTCATGCGTGACAAGCACCATTGTTTCTATCTCTTGTAACCTTTTTGCCAACGCTTCAATTCCTCTGCGATCCAGATTCGCGGTCGGCTCGTCCAGAAAAGCCACAGCTCTTTCACAGGTGAAAAGCTCCGCCAGACGAAGCCTTGTATTTTCGCCCCCACTTACCTGCTCCTGCCAAAGTTTATCCCAAACGCCCATCCGCCCCGCCTCATCAAGATCAAGCGCATACGGATCCGGCGTCTCTGCAAACTGCCGGAAGTAAAAAGGCGTACAGCTTCTTTGTATCCGTCCGCTGTCAGGCCCTCTTTCGCCTGCCAGAAGCTGAAGCAGAGTCGTTTTCCCCGCCCCATTGACGCCCACCAATCCGACCCGTTCTCCTTCATAAAGATAAAAACGGTCAAAATCCAAAACCGTCTGATCCCCATAGGCCACGATGATATTTTCCGCGTAAATCAATTCTTTTTTTGACATAAAAAAATCCCTCCTTCGATACAAGAGAGATTACCAATCTAAGATGCTGTTTCTGCGCCGCCAACAGCCCTGCCGCAAACGGACAGGGCACTTTCCCGCAGAAACGAAAAGCCATACATAAATGATCATCGGTAACTCTCAAGCAGTCACGCAGCTGTGGTTCTGGACATATCATGATAGAACTTCTCACAAAATGCCCCTTGGCATAAGCGTTAGAAGTTCTTCTCCCACTACCTTCGCTGCTTTTCATATGAGCCTTTTGAAGTTACCGAATAATCATATCTTTCACAGTTACCCTTTCATTTTGTCCGGTTTAAATTTAGCATCCTTCCAGACATATGTCAAGATGCAGGATTTTTATCAACACGGGCGACTCTACATTTTGACTTTGATAAATCCTTCAGTGCCTGTGCCCGCCGCCGCCATGGGAAACACCGCCGCTCGAAACGTGGTGGCCGCCGCCACCGCCGCCGTGGCCTCCTCCGCTGCTGCTGTTTTGAATCCTATGCTGTGCAACCGATTTCCGGATAAACCGGTCTTCCCTGTGATTTATCTTCACCTTTCCGTTTTTCACATAAGTGTTCGCCGTCGTTGTCTTTTTACCTGCTTCGGAACCAAGATTGCAAAGCACAAAACCCACTGCCGTCACCAGTGATACGATCAAAATGATCGGCACGGAAAAATTAATGCTGACAAACCCAAATCCGTTCATATCATGATAAAACTGATTGATATAAGCTTTGTATCCCAGATAAGGGCTCAGCTTGCTCCACCGGTAACTTTTTTCCAGCAGATGATCTATCATACTGCTGCTGTACTTTCCTTCCGCTTTCCCTGTCGTGCAAAGCCAGCTGTATGCCCATCCGTCATCTTCCCGATGCAGATTATCCAAAAACAGCACGCCGTTTCCCTGCGGTTTATCGTATCCGAACATATGCTCGTCATAAAAATCATCCGCATAGATCATGACATACTTATCTTCGGCAACATATTCCTGGCGCTCATAAGCGTATTCCCGCAGCGATTCGTTCAGTGTCACAAGCACAATATCACAGCCTGTCTGCGCTTCTCGCCTTGCGATCAGCTTTCGCAGTTTTTCCTCCTCCTTATCGGAGAGTACATCCGCCAGATCAAACACTCTTTCCTCGGTCGTACACTCCGTATTCTCCCTGCTCCCGTTTTTCAGGCTGCCCGTTAAACTGTGTATCCCCGTCAATCCAAAATAGAAAACTGCCAGTACGCCGAGAATGATAAAACAGACTTTAAAGCTTTTCAAAAATTTCTTCATCTCAAAGCACCTCCAATATCATCTTGACAAGCAGCATCATTGTAAAAAGAAAGCCCCATGCAGCGCTGCCGTAAGCAAATACTTTCCCTTTGGAAACCGGTGTCTTTCCCAATATTTTTCCGCTCTGTCCGTTTATATAATATGTATACTTCTTCCCGTGATAACTGTAATAATACACCCATACCGGAAGAAGTGCATACTCCGCTTTCTGCCTCTGAAAATTTAAATGCTTTCTATCAGCCTGCAATGTGGTATACCCCGAAAGAGTTTCCCGCAAAAGTTCTTCCGAGTCCCTTCTTGCCTTTTCCTGCGCCCTCGGCTCCAGATCCATCAGTCCTTCACTGAACTTCTCCCCTAAAAATCCGGACATATATTTTTTCTGAAAGGCCTCCAACGCCTTTGCATCAAAAGGTTCCAAAAGATCCATTTTGCCATCTTCCATATTAATGGAAGCATCCACCGGAATCCTGTCAAAATCAATATTCAGATTGCGCTCCACACGGAAATAGGATGTTTCCACATATTCCGTGTTTCCGCTCCGCCAGCTTCTCACTTTCGTCCCTGTTCCCGCATAGTCAAACGTGGCAAGATAGTCATACAAAAAAAACGGCACATAAATACCTTCCATCCCCTGTAACGTTGCTGCCGAAAGGAATGTCCCGGGCGTAAAATACCTGCTTTGAAATTCTTTCTCAAGCAGCTTTACCGCTTTCTCTTTCGAAATCTGAAAAGGGAGTATTAAATGGGGCGTAAACTCTCCCTCCACTCTCTCCTCCAATATTGTATAGCTGCCGCAATGCTCACATTTGCATGCAGATGTATATCCGGACACCTCCATAGGGGCGCCGCAGTTTGCGCACTCTGTTATAACAGATGATCTTACCTCTTCCTCACTGTCCGTCCCATCGCAATGCGGACAATACATTTTTTTCTTATCGGGGTGGTATACTACATTGCCCCCGCAGTTTTTGCATTTATAGATCAAAGCATTTTCCTCCCTTTTTGTTCTCTATCTGCTATTCCCAAAAATTTCACCGACTGCTTTTTCTATTATATTTTATCATACTACTTTTTTTGTCGATAAGCTATTACTTTTTTCCCGGAGTTTGTGATAAGATATGTAAAGAAGAAAGGATGATGCATTATGACTAAAAAAGATATTCTGGAACTGAAAAAACGTCTGAACAAAACAGACTGCTCCATCACGAAACTGTGCGGCTGCTACGTAGACAGCAATAAAAACAAAATACTGACTCTCTCGGAAACATTCTTAAATCTGGACGATGACGAATTTTACAAATATCTTGATCTCTCCAGAAAATGCCTTTCCGGCACTGTGGGAAATAACCTGTTACAGTTGGAATTTCCGTTATCCGAGGAACAACCGGGCGGCAGACAGCAGTTTTTAATGGGGATCAAGGAAAGCGGTCTGAAAAATGAAGAACTGCTTGACCGCTTTTATGATCTTGTTATAGAACACTATGACTATGCGGGAAACTATCTGATCCTGCTGTTTAAAGATGCCTATGATATTATCAGGAAAACACAGGACGGTCTGAAACTGGATGAATCCGAGGAAGTCTATGATTATCTGCTGTGTGCAGTCTGCCCTGTCACTCTCTCCAAACCGGGACTGGGCTACCGGGAAGACGAAAACCGGATCGGCGCCCGCATTAGGGACTGGGTGGTAGGCGCTCCCGATACCGGCTTTATTTTTCCCGCCTTTTCCGACAGGAGCAGCGATATCCACTCTTTGATCTATTACATAAAAGACGCCAAAGACTCCCGCCCGGATTTCATAGAAAATGTGCTGGGCTGCAGTTTAAAACGTACTGCGACAGAGGAACAGCACCTCTTTTCCTCCATAGTAAAACAGGCATTTGCCGCCGGGGAGGAAGACAGCGAAGAAGTGCTGATACAGCTTCAGGAAAGTTTTAAAGAGATTGCTTTTCAGGATGAAGAAGAACTTTATGAGGAGACGGAGCCCGTCATATTGACGAATGAACTGATAGATGAGGTACTTACCGAACGTGATATCCGGGGTGATGCCGCAAGGCACATCCGGGAAAGCATTTCCCGGGAATTTGAAGCACAGCCTCCCGTCCTTCAACACCTGATCGATGAAAAGGCGCTTGAGAAAAATGCGAAAAAGAAAGAGGAAGAGCATTTGAGGCTGCAAGTTCAAAACCTGCAAAAGGAACTGGCCCAAAAAACATTCCCCGCTCCGGATGATGCCGTTTCGTCCGATAAATCCTGCGGCGTAATTCTCCGGGTAAGACAGGAAAAAGTAAACCTGATCAAGTCCGAAATGATTGACGGTCATAAATATTTGATCATTCCCGTGGAAGAAAACGAACAGGTAAACCTGAATGGAATTGATACCGAGATCTAAAACACATAAAAAATACGGTAGAACATCTACCGTATTTTTTATGCAGAAGAAGGGACTTGAACCCTCACTGTATTGCTACAACAGGCACCTGAAGCCTGCGCGTCTGCCAATTCCGCCACTTCTGCGAACCGAACAAATGTTATTTTACATACTTCTTTAAAAAATGTCAATACTCTATTTCATTTTTATTGCTTTTTTTCGAGAAAATTTTTCCTTCATTTCCTGAATGCCTTCCAACACTCTGCCCTGGATCTCCTTTTTTGTCATCTGCCCCGTAATCTCAAACAGCTCCCGCAGTATTTCTTCTATCTCCCCCTTTGTGCTATCATCTACTTCTTTCAGTTCCTGCAAAATACCGGAAAGACTCTTCTTCCAATCCGCCTTAAAATCAATCAGATTGTCTGTCTCAGAAGCCGCGAGCAGCCGAAATAAAACATCCGAAAATCTGCCTACCTGTTCGTCATCGAGGCTGATGATCCAGTCTGTCACTGCACTGTCCACCAGTTTCGCTCCGTTTTTCAGATCCTCTATCGGCTCAAAAGCCCCCTTCTCCAAATCCGCCGTCCATGTATACGGATTATGCTGCATAAGCCCATGAGAACTGCTTTTCACTACATTGTAATCGTCTCCCCGCTCTAAAAGCATACCTACCATTGAGGAACCGGGCAGGATCTTTCTCACCTTATCCGCGACCCGCTCATACTCATAACGCTCCATTACCTGCGGCTTAAAGCCCGGACCGTCATGACTGTAAACCCGCAGTATCCTCTCCTGCAATGTCATAGAACTGCTCATCGCCGCAAAAACTGCCAGATTTCCCCCTTTGGAATGCCCGCCCATATAAAAATCCTCTGGTATATGTGATGCCGCTTTCCGCATGTATCTCGCCGCATAAAGCTGCCCCACTACAGGCTCCGAAAAAGCCAGTGTAAAATCTTCTTTCCAGCCCACCAGATTTTCATCGGTTCCCCGATAGGCAATATAATAAATCGGTTTTTTTTCGGCATCCTCTCCAAGCAGATAAGTTACAGCCGAAAACTGTACCTCCATCTCCCTATCCAGAATATCAATATAATAATTCACCTTCATATCCGCAAAACGCCGGCTTTTCCGAATTGCCGCCGCAAGCTTCTGATTATCCTCCCGATATCTCTCATCTGCAAAAACCTGCTCCTCATTCTCTTTCCTGATGACTTCTTTAAACGAAATAAATTCCTGTCCGTCTTCCAAACCGGGAATCAACTGCTTCATTTTCAGATAAGACAGTTGACATAATACAAGAGAATCCACATCATTGAACTCCCGTTCTGCAAATGTATATTGAAACTTGTTTACATAATCTATAATATTGCCCATTTGAATACTCCGCCACTCCTATATCTATATATCTATTTTGGTTATTCCATTTAATGCGCTGTCAGGTGATTCATCTTACCGGCATTCAGCAGATCAGTACATTAATATAATGTCCCGTCATAATATATTAATAACTGTTCTACTACTTTTCCATAGCTGGCAATACCCTCTTCTATTCCGTTCACCTGCAGATTGGTTTCCAGAAAACTGCGGGATGCCTGCTTGACGGTTTCCGTGTCGAGTACGGCCCTGCTCTCCACTTCCTCCCATGCCTCTTTCGTCAGAAAAATGTTATCGCTTTCCACCAGAGGACTGCACTTTTCATATGTCAGATAAGTCTCCCGGGAGTTTCCCAGACTTTCATACAAATCTCTGTTCAAATAATCAAGCACGCTCAGATAGCCGCTGTAGCGGAAAAAAGCGTCCTCGGAAGATATACAGGCAAGATAGCCGATAAAATTCGCATCGTCCTCATATATAAATCCCTTTACATGAGAAAGTTCATGGCAGATCGTCGCCGGCACATTTGAAATATACATTACATCGTTATAATTCGCTTCCATGGAAAACGGGAAATAATATCCCATAATATACTGTTGGCTGAAAAAACCGGAAAGAGCAAACCTTTTAGGTCTGGGATAATACCCTGACAGCAGAGGATATGTTTCACCTAACCTTTCCATCTCCGATACGGCACGCTGCCCCATATCGTTTTCATAGACAATATGCCCCTTTTCATCCCGCTCCATCTCCTGCGCCAGTTCATTGCACTGTCTCACCACATAATCTCTGACAACCGCCAACTCTCCCACTGTATATTCCCGTTTTTCCACAGGCATATAATTTTCCTGAAAGCTGCTGCAATGATATAATGCGAAACAATTCGTTGACATAATAACAGATACAATCCCTGTTATCCATAACAGCACATAGAAATATCTGCCGGCAAATCTTTTGAATTTCAGATTCCTCTCACCGGCATCTGTTCCCTTATCCGCTTCTTCATGCAAAGCAGTTTTTCTTTTCCTCTTCCATATTTCGGCTATTCTTTCTATCAGTAAAATAATAAAAAGGAGTATTGCTCCTGCTGCCAGAAATACCGCGAGCCCCAGCAATAACTCTCCCACCGAAAAAGAAAACAGGCTGCTGATATATCCCTGCACATATTGCATCAACCGAAAAATACCCTGACGCACTTTATCGCCAAAGCCCCTATTATACCTTGCCAGTACATTAATAATAACCACCAATACATAGATTCCTAGCAGAAACCAGTTTCTTTTCTTTTTCATTCACACCGCCGTCATATAGCCTATGCAAATAACCTAATATGCATTCATCAGATTTGCCAACGTCTCCTCACCCCAACTATAGTCAAATAGATACTCTCCCTGGAACATTTTTTCATTTTTCTCGGGTTCTACCAAATATGTATAATAATCGCATTCTACTTCCTCTTTACTGATATAACAGCTTCCTCGTTTTGTTTGAAAAAATTCCGTAATTCCCTTTTCCCTCAATGTTCCCTGCAAATTCATAACGGCTTTTCTATACAGCCTTTTTACTTTTTCATCATAAATTCTCTCCGGCCATAGCTTGTCAATTACCTCTTCCATAGATACACTGCCGCCGCATCTGTCCATACATAAAGCAAGCAATTCCTTTGATTTTGCATTCTTAAAATAAAGAACTTTCCCGTTCAAAAACACATCAAATCTCCCAAACATCTGCACTGTCACCTGCTTCTTCTGTCGTTTAGACAACAGTCTTGCCCTCTCTGCCGCATCTTCAATATCATCTCTGCTGCAAGGCTTCATAATACAATAATCCGCTTTCATTTTAAAGATATCTGCAAGTCTGTCACTATTTTCTGTTATATAGATCAACACTATACCGGGACAGACTTTCTGCAATTTTCTTCCAAGATCCAATCCGTCCATTACCGGCATTTCCGTATCTAAAAGAGCAAATTCCACCGTATTTTCTTCTGCATACTCTAACGCTTTTTCTGAGTTTCTAAAGCTTCCTACAACATCGACCTCCCTGATGCCCTTCATTACTTCTTCCAGCATCCGCTGCATTAGTGGTTCTTTATCCACTAATATTGTTTTCATTTATTGCTGCTGTCTCTACCCCTATCTTTTTACAAATACAAGCATTTTTATATACTGGTCAGTATACAAAATGGTTACACTCCACCACATTGTTTATTCCCGATAAAATGTAAATTGTAACAGCAATAAAAAAATTACTATTTAAAATATTTTTCTATCCCACGGTCTTTCTCGCTTTTCGCTTCTCTTTTTCCTGCTTTTCCTGGTCTTTTTTACTTTCCAGTTCCGAAATATTATCTATCATTTTTTCTATCATCATCTTCTTCAGATATACATCAAAACATAACAGGCAGATAAAGGAAAACATTTTAAGAAATTCCTGTTCATCTTCCGGTACTTCAGTAAAAGTGCCCTCCGCCTTTCTGAATTTTTTGATTACATCCTTTTTCAGATTATCAATCTCATCCTTTTCCATACTGAAAACTTCTCTGTAGATATCTTCCAGCTTAAAGTCCTTATCCTCCCCAAAATACTGTCTTGTCAGAGGCTCCATAAGCTTCTGGATATCACTGATAGACATAAACCCCTTAAAATAGTAAATAAAGATGAGAAGCAGCATATGCTCTTTGGAATACTTCTTTTTATCCGGCGGCGGTATAAGACGGTTCTTCACATAATTATTGATCATGGTCTTCGTCATGATCTTATCATCTTCCGGGTTTCTTGTCGCCGGTTTCAGGCGCTGTTCCATAAAGGTTGTCACCTGATCCATATACAGTTCGATATCCGGCAGTTCCTCCGGTCTGACATGTTCCGTCCTGTCCAGACTGCTTATAATACTGTTCAGCAAATCATGCATATCTATAGTCATCTGTCTTTTCCCTCTTTCCGCATTACCATTCCGGCTTTTGCAGCGTCCTATTCGGAAAATCAAAGCTTTTCCTCACTCTTACATGAAACCTACGAATTGCTTCGCATTTCATGCTCCCGCAATTCTAAAAACATTCGAAATCCGCCCTTTTCGGGCTTCTTTCTCATGTTTTACGGGTTCCAAAGCTCTGCTTTTTCATATAAATATGAAAGCAGAGCTTTCTGAACCCTGGTTTCATTATATGGTTTTCATTACTAGATGACAAGTGATTTTGTAAAATTTTCCGAAAAATTGTCCTTTACGAATTTGCCCTCTGTATGTTACAATAATACTGTTTTAAGGCTCTAAAATTTTATTGCGTGAAAGTGTGAACAACTATGAACAACAAACTGAAGAATGACGCTGTAGACTATCTTTTTGAGGCTATTCTTCATCTGAAAACAAAAGAAGAATGTTACAATTTTTTTGAAGACTTATGTACCGTCAATGAACTTTTATCTCTTTCCCAGCGTTTTGATGTTGCTGCTATGCTTCGAGATAAAAAAACATATCTGGATATTGCGGAAAAGACCGGTGCTTCCACTGCCACGATCAGCAGGGTAAACCGTTCCCTGCACTACGGCAACGACGGTTACGAACTTATTTTTAAACGGATTGAAAACAGAAAGTCATGTGAAAAGGAGAATGTGCAGAAGTAATATCTGCCTTTCTTTTTTTATTCGTTCCTGTTTTCATTTTAGTGATGATCACCGGCAGAACATTTACAGGGAGTACACAGAAAAGATGAATGCGGAAATCCTGCTTTTAGAGGACGATGAGAGTTTACGGCGTTCCATCAGCCTGAAACTCTTTAAAGAAAATTATAAAGTATATGAAGCGGCGGATATCAAAACTGCTCTGGCTTTATATCAGGAATACCGGATGCCCCTGATCATATGCGACATCAATCTGCCGGACGGAAGCGGGCTTGATTTTTGCAGCCGTATCAGAACGGACAGCAGCGTCTTTTTTCTTTTTTTAACTGCTCTTGACACGGAAGCAGATATGATAAAAGGTTACGAAGCCGGGGCCGACGACTATGTGACAAAGCCCTTTTCTCTTGCGGTGCTGGTCTCCAAAGTAAACGCCATGATGAAACGGCATTTTGTGGGGCCCCGGGAAACGGTTATCCGCTCCGGTTCCATTGAACTGTTTTCTTATGAAAACCGGGTCAAAAAAAACGGACAGTATTTAACCCTGACTGCCAACGAGCAAAAACTTTTATCCTATTTTATGCAAAATCCCATGCGTATTCTCTCCAAAAATCAGCTTCTGGAAGCCATCTGGGATATCGACGGGAATTTTGTGGACGAAAATACACTGGCCGTCAATATCCGCCGCCTGCGGGAAAAAATAGAAGATGATCCGTCAAATCCCGTTTTCCTCAAAAATGTACGGGGATTAGGGTATATATGGGAAAGGACCTGCGAAAAATCATGAAAAAACACATCCTTTTTTATACTGTTATACAGGCTGCTGCCGCTGTTTTCTTTATCCTTTTCAGTCTTACTTTCGTAAAAAACATCTCCGTAAACGAAGTGCATACCGTTCAGAATCTGGCAGGCCGCATTATCCCCGCCTTTCCTGAGACAGAATCGGATTTTATGCAGGCAATTCAATATCCATCCGGAGAACAACAAAATACCGGAACAAAACTGCTTGCCCGCTATGGATATGAAGAAACGGATTTTTTACACAAAAGCCCTTTTTATCGTCATGGAATCTATGTCTGCCTCGGTATATTTACTATACTTTTTATACTTTCCCTGTTTTCCGGATACGGCTTTTTTTACTCTGCGGGGAAACAGCAGAAAACAAAAGAAGCGCTGCTTTCTTCCTTTTTGGAACGCTGCCTATCCGATGACTACAGCTTTTTAGAACATCCGGAAGAATTAACCGGTCTGCAGCAGGGCAGTCTTTCGGATACTTTTTTGCAGTTAGCGCAGAAACTGCGCCTGAAAACAGAAATTCTCGCGGAAGAAAAAGACAATACCAAAACCCTTGTCACCGACATCTCGCATCAGCTAAAAACACCGCTCTCCGCACTGAAAACCTGTTTTTCTATCTATACGGAAGCAGATACCACGCAGGAGAAAGAGGAATTTGAGGAACGGTGTAAATTCCAGCTGGAAAAACTGGAAAACCTGACGGCATCCTTGATCAATATTTCCCGTCTGGAAAACGCCATGATCCTTTTACAGCCGTCTCCGACTTCGCTGACAGATATATTAATAGAGGCCGTGAACGCCGTCTACGGAAAAGCCGCCGCTAAACAGATCACCGTCAACACCGAAGATTTTCAGGACATCACGCTGTCTTTAGATAAAAAATGGACGGCGGAAGCTCTGTTTAATATTCTGGATAACGCGGTAAAATACTCTCCTGCGGGCACTTCTGTTCTGATCAGAATACAGACGCTTCACAGTTTTGTCAGGGTGGAGATTGAGGATCAGGGCATCGGCATTCCGAAGGAGGAATATAATAAAATCTTTAAACGCTTCTACCGCGGTCAGAATGCCGTCGTGCAAAAATCGGATGGTTCCGGCGTGGGACTCTATCTTTCCAGAAAGATCTTAGAAGACCAGGGCGGGACTCTCTCCGTAAAAACGGCAAAAAAACAGGGCAGCGTCTTTGTGGTACAGCTTCCGCTGTAAATTGAAAAATTTTAAAATTTGTAAGCTTCCTGTAAGACTTAAGTCCTATACTGACTGCAACGAAACAATTTATGAAAGACAGGAGGCACCTATTTTATGACACCGATTCTTCAAACTAAAGATCTCTGCAAATTTTACGGCAGCGGTGAAAATCTGATAAAAGCTGTAGATCATGTAGACATACAGATCATGCCGGGCGAATATGCCGCCATCATCGGAAAATCCGGCAGCGGCAAATCTACTCTGCTTCATCTCCTCGGCGGATTGGAAAATCCCACTTCCGGCGAAATATGGGTGGATGGAAAAAATATAGCCGCTCTCTCCGAGGAAAAGCTTGCCGCTCTCCGCAGACGCAAGATCGGCTTTATCTTTCAGGCGTTCAACCTGATTCCCTCTTTAAATGTATGGGAAAATATTGTTCTGCCCATCGGGCTTGACGGAAAAAAGGCAGATGAAAGCTTTATCCGGGATATTTTACAGACGTTAGGTATCGAATCCAAAATAAACGCGCTCCCCAATACGCTCTCCGGCGGCCAGCAGCAGCGCACGGCCATCGCCCGCGCTATCGCTGCAAAGCCCTCCATTATTCTGGCGGATGAGCCCACCGGTAATCTGGACACCAAAAACAGCGACGAAGTCATCTCTCTTTTAAAACTTTCGGCAAAAAAATACGGCCAGACGTTAGTTGTGATCACCCACAACGAAGATATAGCACAGATGGCCGACCGCACGATCGTGCTGGAAGACGGGAAACTGGTGTAAGGGGGTGCGATATGAAAAACAATACTATTTCTTCCCTGGCAAAGAGCAGAGTTACCTATAATAAAAGCCGCTCCATACTGACGGTCATTGCGATCACACTGACCACTACCCTGTTAATGGGACTTGTCACTTCGGCTATCGGCATTTTTGATGTAAACAGGCAGCAGGCGCTTGCAAACGGCAATCACCATGCTGTGATCAGCCATCTTAACGCCAAACAGATAGAAATGCTGAACAATCACCTTGACGTGGAGTCTCTCGAAGTCAGCACACAGTTTGCCACGGTAAGCTACGATAATATGAACGGCTATCTCTCCTCCGGTTCTGTTTTAAAAGAGGGAATCTATCATGGAATCGGCAATCTGACACAGGGGCATCTTCCCGAAGCTCCCGATGAAATCTGCGGTCCGCCGGCATTTTTCGAACGCATGGATACCGAACCGGTGATCGGCAATAAAATCACCATTCCATTCCGTGTCGGCGGCGAAGGACTGATTCAGATGCGTGAATTTACGATCTGCGGTCTTGTTTCACAGCGAGATCTCTCCGGACTGGATATAAGCGACAACCGTATCGTTTACAGCGCTTCCGTTTCCAATGCGCTTGTCGAAGAATATCTCGCTAAAGAAGAACTGGAATACACTGCCTCTATCCGTCTGTTCGGCGAAGAGAACCTTTCGGAAGACCGGATGGAAAACCAGATTAAAGAGCTCTGCCGCAATATCGACTGCAGAACAGATAATATCACTTTTAATCAGCAGTATCTGATGACGATACTCACCATGAGCGCTGAAATAACTGCTTTCGTGATACTGACAGGGCTTATCATCCTGTTTTTCTCCGCCCTTGTAATCTACAGCATTTACTATATCAGTGTGATCACAGACATACAGGAAATCGGGAAATTAAAAGCATTGGGTGCTTCGAAAAAACAGGTAAAACATGTTCTTGTTTCGGAAAGCATGCGTCTTTGCGCTATCGCCATCCCTTCGGGTCTGCTCCTTGGTTTCAGCATTCCTTTTATTTTGCTTCCAATCTTCCTGAATGCTCTGGCAAAGAATTCACTTATGTCCTACACGATAGAAGAGTACCATATGTTTTCTCTGCCGGCCTTACTCGGCGTAACGCTCGCTATCCTTGTTACAGTCAGACTTTCCCTGCAAAAGCCTCTGCGCATGGCAGGAAAAATTTCTCCGATAGAAGCGATCCGCTATCAGGAAAGCTCTGCGGGAAAAGGCAGCCGAAAGGGCAGTCTGAATGTCAGTCTGCTCCGGTTGAGCATGGCAAATCTTTCCAGAAACAAAAAGCGCACTATAGTCACTATAATGACTATGGGGCTCAGCTGCGTTCTGTTTATGAGCCTTGCCGGCACCATGAACAGTATGAGCGTCATGGACCAGGCAAGATATACTATTCCGGAGGGCAGTTTCCGTCTGGCGCTTGACTGCGAGTGGAATGATAAAGAATACCCCGAAAATAATTTTGATACGCTTCAACAGCAAAACTTATTCGGCGAAAGTTTCCTGCAAAGAATCCGGGATATTGACGGCGTCACAGATATCGGAAAAGGCGGTTATGTTCTGTTCAGTACGGATTCATCTGCTCCTTTTTTTGAAAATCACAGAAAAAGAGATTTAGCTCCCATCTCCAGAGATGAGGCGGAAAGTCTGCAAAAAGAAATTACGGCCGGAGAGATTGATTATGATAAAATGCTTGCAGAAAACGGTGTAATCTTTACCAGCCATTTAGACTGGGAGGAAATGGGGCTCTCCATCGGTGAACCGCTCACGCTGACAATTCATGACGGCAGCCGGGAAATTCCTTTTACGATCACGGTCCAGGCAGTGGCAGCTACCGGCGAATATTCTTACTTTGTTCTTCCGGAAGAGCTGTGGAATACGTTAGATCTGCAGTTTGACACTACATCTGAGCTGTATATTTCCATAGACCAGGCAAAATATGAGGAGGTGAAAACTTCTCTGCAGGAGATCACTGAGGAGAACGAACACTTTTCCCTATACTCCCTGGATGAAGAAATGCGGCTCGGGGCCTTAAGCATCAATATGATCAAATATCCGCTTTATGTGATTTTGATCATGGTGGCTGTCATCGGCTGCATCAATCTCATCAACACAATGATCACCAGCATTGTCACAAGGAAAAAAGAACTTGGCGTTCTGCAGGCTATCGGTCTCTCCGACAGGCAGTTAAAGAAAATGCTTTCCACAGAAGGGCTGTTCTTTACCACCGGTACGCTTTTCCTTTCCGCAACATTAGGAAATCTTTTCGGCTATCTGATCTTTTTATATGCCAAAAAGATGCACTTTATGGGATTGTCGGCTTACCACTTCCCTATTCGGGAAACCATCGGCCTTGCCGCCATGCTGATTATCGGGCAGCTTCTCATCACCGGTATGATGAACAGGCGGGTACACCGTGAAAGCCTGATTGACAGAATAAGAAGCGGAGAATAAAAACGAAGCGGCGTAAATATAACTATCAGGAAAAATATTCAAATTCAAAAGAACTGTGCTCTGTTTCAAAGGAAAAAAGAGTACAGTTCTTTTTGCAAAATTTATAGAAAGCCCGACAGGATGCACTTTCATGAATTGTCCTTACCATATCCCCTTTGCCGGAGCCTTCAGAGGACGCCCGGATGCTTTTAACATCCGGACTTCCAGTTCCAGACTGCCCTGTATCACTCGTACCATATTGTTCCCAATTTGAACCGCTTTGGCTCCCAGATAAGTAGCCATTCTGTACTCTTTCCCCTGCCATAATATGACGCCTATAACACCGGTATAATGAATGCCCGCTGCCGGAATATCCGCCACTGACAGCATGATAGCCCCGTCCGGAAAGCAGCACTGCGTCCAGATATACTCCTTCGGAAATGACCGGCCCCGATCTCCTTCCCAATATCCCCATGCATTGCGGAAAGCATATTCCTGTCCATTGATATACACATTTCCTCGAACCGAATGCCGCATACTCCACACGCTGTGACAGCATTCCATGAAAGGCAGGAATACAAACGGTTCCATAATATCATATTTTAAAAGAGAAAGCGGCCCAAAATTCAATTTTCCCTCGATGGTCAGCTGCAGCATGTGTATTGCCAAATGAATCCCTTCTTTACCGAAACGGTTCTCTTCGATGAAAATATTCCATTTTGTCCGTTGAAATACATCTGAATTGAACGTTACTGTCCAGGCATCATCCGTAATAACCTGAATAGAACAGGTGCGTTTTCTCCCCGTGTTATGAACCGCAGGTATTACCGCTAAAGTCTGTGTGTCAGACTGACATTTCATATACCAGCCATAAAAGGAACCATGCATATGCCCGCCTCCATGAAAAAATAATGCTTATTTTTCCACGAGGGAACCCGATTTATTCATCCGACAGAATTTCATATTCCCTGCTGCCCAAAGCCCATTGCTGAGTGCTCCGGAAAAAGGAAATACAACTGCATTGAATAAGTATAGATCAGCACCATCCAGATCACAAGCCGTTTTGCCTACATCTCCAACGCATAGAACCTCTGCTTTTATATTAAGCCCAAGATTATTTATCCAATCTATCCAACCGGGATAATATTCAATAATGCAAAATCTGCTGTGTCAAAAAATATCATCCAAATACATTTTTATGCATCCATTGACGGGATATGCGAATTTTAAAGGAAATGTTCTATTACCGGTTCCCGTGCATCCTGAAACTGGTAAAGCCAAAATCCTTGAACCTCTGTTTTATCCGATGAGCAGAGTTAGCTTAACTTCTTTTTGCGGTGTACGACCGATGTAATTATCGTAATAAATACGCCTTTAAATCAAATTATTTACTCACACTATAAACACGAAGCAACCGTGTATATGAAAAGACGCCCAATGCAATCGGGAATAACAGCAAAAGTGCATACCCTCTCCCTCTAAAGTTATTCAACACTATATTCCCTGATACAAAAGCATTCAGAGAAAAGTAATCTATCCAACGTAATCCAATTATATGCAGAAACGTCGGAATAACCAGTACGATGCTTAAAATCAGCATTGCTGTTCCAGTATCTTTTAAAAACGTCGAGAACATAAAAATAAAAAGCAAAATACACAAAAACACAATATAACGATAGGTATACAGCAGGACAAGGTATTGCCAAAGTTTCATATCAATCGGAAAACCTGACAGAGCAGGTATTGATATCAATTCCGCATTCCTGCAGGGCAGACCATACTGATTGCATACGGCAATAAAATCCGGTACATATCCACTCAAAAAAAGTACAGTATACAGCGGAAAAGCAACCCGCAGTTTTGCTTTCACAGTATTTTCCCGCCCTAATTTGTAACAAGAGATCATATGGATCATGCCGGTCGAATATTCCGTTGAAAAGAAAGCTGCAAAAGCGGCAATCATTACAACGAGAATCATCGCTGCGTTTTTCATATCATCCTCATATCCAATATATGAATTGCCAGTAAGTTTCTCATATCCTGTTTCATAGACCATCCAGGGAATCTCACCAGTTTCGCGCCCCTGTTCTTCCACATACGCAAAATGTTCCAGCACACGTGTGAAAGCCTCCTGCCCCTTTGTGTTGTCATCTACCAGCTTTTGGATTGCATCATACTCCTGTGATGAAATACTCCCCTCGGCAAAGTTTTGTTCCGCCTCCATCCTCATGAGAGTGAATGATGCAAGGCGCTCTTCCTCCCGGGCAATCATCCCGCGCGTCTTATCGGTCACCTCGCCCTGAAGTGTCTGCATATAGTTTTTATAGTAACGTTCCGTCGCCCCAATGTAGGGTTCCTTTTGCATGAACAGATATCCCTGCAGGCAGACGAAAAGGATGAGGATCCATAAGGCCTTCTGTACCACATAAAGTTTATAGGACTCATGATAAGAAAGACTTGTATGGCATCGCTTTCTCAATTTTTTGCGAAAAGCGGTACGGCTCTTTAATGTAAGGACCGAATCCTGACTCTTAAAAGTATATAGGTTGAGGAAAAAGACAATCACACAAAACAACGTACAGGAAAACGCAAAAACCCACACAATATTCACCGGTCTGGAAAAAATATTTAAATTAAAATAGTATTGGTAAACAGGTGTCACCTGCACAAAATTAGCAATGTTCATATATTTCAAAAGCTGAAAGGCCGAATTGCCATCTATTGCCCAATACAATACAAAAGAAAGCGAAAACAGCAAAACTGACCGGACATAAAGCATGACCACACTGTTGGATGCCAATGCAAAATAAAATAATAAAAGTCCGATTAAAAAATAAATAAGCATTTTAGAAAAAAGAAAAAGAATCCAATATTGCAGGATCGTGACATTCAGTGCACTGCCCGTATATCCACCAATTGATTGCAGAAAAGCACCCATATTTACCGCGCCGTATTTGAAAGTTGTGATCATAAGATTCCCACCCCAGAACAGCAGCGTGAAAAAGAATACAGAAAAGAAAAGCACTCCCATTTTCACACACATTAAATGAGATCTTCCGCATGAAAGCGGTTTCACAAGCGCAAAAAGACCTTTTTCCTTTTCCTGAACCACCAGAATGACCACCACGTAAAAAAGCAATGCAATCAGAAAAAAGTCAGTGGCTAAAAAGTCGGTAGCTTCAACAAAGGTGTTCGTATTGGTAAATTGCAGGGCGTTTCCTTCCAGTGGCTGGAACGCTTTTGCTGTCTTCTCCGCATTGCGGATAGAAAACGGATCTTTGAGATTGAAAATAGATATACCGCTGGCATTTTTTGCCCGATCCTGGATATCCTGCAGATAATTGGGATAGTTCTCAATTTGTTCCAGCTGTGCATACAATTCACGAAACAGAAAATACTCATTCTCCATGGCAGAGTCTGTACTCGCTTCCATATCACTGTCAGCCTCACAGGCGTCATAATAACAATTCCTGATATAGTCTGCTCGTTCTGAAACAGGCAAAGTTTCTATATGGGTATAAACTTTTTTGTAGGCCTCCGGACGAACCATTGGGCTGTTTGTACTTGTATAAAGCAAAGCCGCATTAACACCAATAAATAGTAAAATCACAAGTATAAACTTGCGTCCGGCGTACACTTTGTATAGTTCTTTCTGAAAAATTCTCATAAAAGTCCTCCTTAGGAACTGCCCGGCTTCGCTTATTCATTACCCATTTCATCCGCGAACTGATACAGATAGACATCTTCAAGCGTTGGCCGGACCTGTGAAAAGGAATACGGATAAGGACTGGAATCCGAAATAACACGAACTGTCATTTGGTCGGCATGAAAAGAAACGTTGCTGACAAGAAAAGCTCCTTCCACCTCTCCCAACCGCTCCGGTTCTATATTAAGTTCGAACACCTTTCCATCAAGGTCAGAAAAAAAGTACTGGACACTTCCCTCTCCCAGTATATTTCCCTTTTTAATCATAATGATCTCCTTGGCAATCTGTTCCACATCAGACACCACATGGGTAGCAAAAATCACTATCTTATCAAGGGCAATCTCAGATATGATGTTGCGTATTCGGATACGTTCTTTGGGATCCAGTCCGGCGGTCGGCTCGTCCAGGATAAGGATCTTCGGATTGTCCAGAAGTGCCTGTGCTATTAAAATGCGCTGCTTCATACCGCCGGAATATGCGCCCAGCTTCTTCCCGCTATGTTCCCGAAGATTAACAAGTCCAATTACCGTTTCAATTTCCGCTTTCGCCTGTTTCCTGTCCATGCCCTTTAAAGCTGCAATATAGGAAAGAAACTGATAGCCCGTAAAATGTTCATAAAGACCTTGCTGTTGCGGCATAAAACCAAGAATACTGCGAAAACTCTTCCCAAGAGCTGACACATTTTCCCCATTGTATAAAATCTCCCCCGCATCAGGGGTGAGGTTACCCGCGATAATATTCATCAGGGTACTCTTTCCCGCGCCATTCGGACCCAGAAGCCCGTAAACACCAGGGGTAAGGCAAAGATTTACCTGATTGAGCGCTATTTTATCCCCGTAAGATTTACTCAAAGAATTGATCTGTAATGTTGCCATAATATCACGACTCCTCTTTCCATGTTAATGGAATATAATTTTCCTTTTCGTTATAAAAATCCTTTTTCAGGATTACAAAAAAATCTCCGATTCCTGTATCAGGATCATCCTTAGTGACAAGAAAATAATCCCCAAATGCACCCCAGACATGGATGTACTCCATAAACCCGCGATTCATCTCTGCCGTCTTCCCTTTCTCTATATCATAATAATAATAACGTTGGCTTTCCTCCTCTTCCATGACATAGAATACTTTTCCATCTACGTAATACAACAATTTATCTGCCGTTACAATTGACTGACTTTCACCGGTATCCATATCCCAGACTGCAATTTCGAATTGTTCATATCTGTTCTCCATGGATTTTCCATCTTTCCCGAACATGCTTATAAACTTGTTTTCATACAGGTAAGCTTCCTGAAATAACTGATCTTCATAAATCTGCTCGGACTTATCTGCCGAGATATCATAAGAATACCAGTCTACCTGATGTTTGGCTTCCTCATAATTTTTTCCGTCATACTTCTTTTCAAAGTAGCTTTCTCTGTAGTAAATCTTGCCGTTATAGAATCCTACAATATACAAGTCACTGCTATATGCCCTTTTTCGTTCCGTCAGGTTGGTAATCTCCCCTGTCTGCAGATCCAGCTTGAAAAGCCATGTTTCATTTTCTCCTGTGGGACTTTCCATGCCATCTTCATCCTTTTCTGTAAGAATGGCGGTGCCTGACATATACAGACATTCTCCATCAACCACAAATGGCAGAATGACAGTATTTTCAAAACTTGCAATTTCTTTCTGCCCGGTACGGTCAAGCCCTGATTGGACAATGGAAGACGTCTGGGTGGCCAAAACCGCATTAAACATATAAAGAGAATCTTCCAGTACAAACCCGCATCCTCCAAGGGCATCCGGCAAATATGCATTGCAGCGCTGTTCATCAGGAGTGTCCTGGTACCAGGCCTTGTGGGTGCAGTTTGGCTTATTGCAGACAATGACATCCTGTTTGGTATGATAATCAAAAAAATACAGAAATCCCGTACTGTTCGTATGATAAATTCCATCATCGGATGCAAACCCGGCGTTTTGCATTGTATCATAATACTGTGCGTCTGCTCCTGTGACCTGAGCGGATTTCCGATAAAGAACATAGCTCCCAATCGTAATCACAAGGAACAAAAGGATTGCAACAGAAACAAATAAACGTATTTTTCTTCTTTTATCTTTCATAGTTTGCCCTCCACTCCGTAAGCTGCCTGTTAAATTCTTCAATAATCTTATCTATTCCGGCTTCCTTCAGCTCTGCGTTAATCTCAGAAAGAGAAGCATCAATATCTTCTGTTTCAAGCCGGAACAAATTGCTGACCTCACTGGAAAGTCTTCGTTCTTCCAAGTTTTCATAATATACTGCGTTCGTTGCGTCCACTTCTTCCGCAACTGAAGTCGGATCAAAACGAAATCCATCCGGAATAAATGATTCGCACTGTTCATAATATCTGGCCTGAAAATCCATCTTATCCACAGCGGTATCGTTTTGTGAATAGGCAATCAGCGCATTCGTATAATGTTCGCCAAACACCCACAGTAAGTTTGACGGCAGGCGTGTTGCCACGTTATCTTCTATTATATATTCTCTCCCTTCATTTCCATACAAAATCAGATTGGCAATATCCGGATCGGTATACAAACGTGTCAGAAAATCAAGCGCATTCTCCCGGTTTTGCGACCATGAGGCAACAGCAGTCTGCGCATCTCCCCAAAACGGAGCAATCTGAGGACATTTCATATCCGGAACCACAATGTATTCCGCCGTTATTTCCTGTCCTGCACTGTCCACATAGGAGAAGCTGCTTTCAAACGTATCTTCCCTGTGCACCGTTTTACCTGTTGCAAAAAAGGAACCATACTCACTCTCTGATGCAAAGCCAAGCAGTCCCTTGTCTTTGAAATCTTTGATTTTAAACAGCTTTTCTCTTAATTCTTCTGTTTCAAAAATATTAACGGCTTGGCCGGTCTGCGTAAATGCAAGGCACTCAATTGGATCCACCTTCCACATGCCTAATGAATAGAGAATACTGTCATTATAGGCATAGGGAATTACTTTGTCTCCCTCGCCCTCTTTTATCTTTTGCAGTACTGCTTCATTTTCAAAAATGTCGGAAGAGAGATCCGACACATCAATGTCATACTTTTTCAGAAGCGCCTTGTCGTAAGCGATCCCACCAACTGTACGAAGATGGGCAGAAACACCATAAGTAACGCCGTTATATCTGCATCGAGCCAAATCCTGTGTGGGAAGAACCTTTACAATTTCCATCCCCTGTTCACTTTTCAGAAAATCATCAAGAGGCAGCAAAAGCTCCCTGTCAGCCATCGTTGTATAGCTGGAAGCCGGTACTGCAATTACATCAGCCCGATCATCGTCCTGTTTCATCTTTTCCAATACATCAGCAGCATTCTCAAGAGGCTCATCCCCTATCGTATGATACGCCTCTATTTTTACCTGATAGGGGACACCTTTTGTGGCCAGCAGTTGATTGAGCGGCTCCTGCCAAACTTCAATGTAATCAGAAAAATAAATTTTCCAAATTACCGTTTCCTTCTCTGCCTCAGACAACACGGAAGCCGGATCTGTTTCCGCAACATCATTTTTCCCAACATCCTTGCAGCCGGAAATTGTAATGACAAATATAAAGACTACACCAAAAAGAAAAAAACGAATTGATTTTTTTGTAAATGATTTCATGTTTACCTCCATTCAAGTACAACAGTTAAATAGCGCCAAACCTCACAAGCGCATTCCATATCCCGTCCTGATCGATTGGATCTGTCACATAATCCGCCGCTTCCTTTACTGTCTCTGCACCGTTTCCCATCGCCACACCGGTACCGGCAAGCCGCAGCATGGAAATATCATTCTCCGCATCGCCAAAAGCGATCACTTCTGCAGGCGTAATGCCCATCGCCCTGCATATGGCAAGAATTCCCTGCTCTTTACCACCGCCGCCCGGCAGAAAATCCACAACGCCTTCTCCCCACCTTGTCAGTTTACAGGAAGGTAAAAGCGAAAGCAGTTCCTTCTCCTCCGCTTCCTCTATAAAGGGCACCGCCTGCAGGATCTCCCTCTTTTCCAGATCCTCTATATCCCGCACCGGCGGCACTGTCGTACCAATGCCGGCCTGTTCTTTTAAAATCCGCTCATCTATGAGATTACAGTACATCGCATCTTTCTCCAGAAAAATGCAGCTTCTTCCATTCTTTATCAGAAATTCTTTCAGTATCATAAGCTGATCGGCCAAAAAACAATTTTGCAGTATACATTTTTTATCCAGTTCACAAAATTGTCCCGTCAACCAGATTGCGCCGTCAAAAGTAAGTCCCGGCAGAATATTTTCTTCTTCCACTTCTAACGGATGCCGGCCTGTAGATATAATGCGATAAATCCCCTTTTCTTTCAGCGCCGCTAACGCTTTTCTTGTACTCTCCGGTATCATATGAGTCTTTACTGCAGCCAGTGTTCCGTCTATATCAAAAAAAGCTGCTTTTATTTTTCCTGTTGACATTTTTATCCCCCTATTTTGCTAGTGTCATTATAATCTATTTTCAGCGGGTATACAATTCCGAAAAGAGAGAAAATAAAACAATCCGCAATCAGACTGTTATGTCATAGTCTGATTACGGACTGTTGTCAGGTTTTCCATTTCCCTTCCTACAGAATGTAGGTATCCGCGTTTATCACTTTGCTGTTTACGGCTTTCTTTATCATTCCCATAATGCCCTCATCTTCTTCATCGTTTTCTTTCTCTTTGTCACTGAATTTTGCCACATTTTTGCATACCAGCTGCAGGACACTCTTCTGCTCCGGACTGCAGAAGATCTTACCGCAGTTCTCCACTGCCAGCCTCTCCAGAATAAGTTCCGGTTTCGCATCCTTTTTCACTTCCAGAATTGCGCAGTTTTTAATCTCCAACCCATCCGGAGTACTCTCTAACAGCGCTTCATCCACCACCATATGGGGCTGATTCTGCACGTACCGTCCTTTCACATATACCAGCTCCTTATAAACAGCATTCACTTTGGCAAACGCCGTCTCCTGTCTCTTTAACAGCCGGACATCACCGTTTACCAGAATCTTTTCCACCTGTTCAAAGAAACTCTCACTGTCTTCCTTCAAAATCAGATCCCCGTCAATATACAGGCATTTTCCATACCTTTGCAGCAAAGCCTCACTCAGCTCCGCATCCTCACCGACAAAACCAAAACCCGATGGCACGACATCCATCTCCACATTTTCCTCAAACATGCCGACAGACTTTTCGATATATTCTTCCCGCACCACAAAACGCTCTGTCAAAAACCGTATATTTTTGGCCGCAAGAGCCTCTACATCCACATCCGCATCAGTGAGTACTACTTTATCTTCCACATAATATTTTCCGTCCTGCCTTGCCCGGAGCGGAAAATACTTATCAATGACAAACTCTGACTGTAATTCGATACAGCCATCCGGAATGCAGTGCGCTGTCCCGTTCACCTGCAGCCTGTCCATAAAAGGGGCCATACTCTCCGGATATCTGGCAGATCCGTTTACAATGATTTTTACGACATTTTCCAGAACTTTTTCCGTGCCGGAACGGACCGACAACGTACCGTTCACACAGATTATCGTCTTGTCTTTCAGCTGTGTATTTCCGCTGATCTCATAGTTTCCGTTTGTGTTGATCACCGACACTTCTCCCTCCACACTTAACATCCCGTCTGTATTACATACCATGGGCAGTTTATTTAATATACTTCTGCTCCGGTCATCCACCAGAATTACGTCCGCATTGATCACAGTACGTTCATAACCTGCCAGACTCTCCTCATCCACTTTTCTTGCGTCGCACACATCACAGTTTACAACAAGGTTTTTCTTCTCAAACATTTTCTTTCTCCTTTCCATAAATCCGGCCTGTTCCTTATGACAGGCACCCTTTCTTTAACCGCCGCTATGACTTGTCTTTCAGCGATTTCCTGAGGCGTCTCCTTGCACTTGACAATCTGGATCTCACTGTTCCGGAAGGCAGTCCAAAGAGCTTCCCCAGCTCTGTAGCATTGTAGCCCTCCAGATAGCGTAAGGTGAAAAGCATTCTCTCCTCCTGTGTAAGAATGTTCAAAAGCTGCTCATCATCAATCTGTGTATAGTTCGCGTCCTCATAGCCTCCCCGGGGCATCTCCTCTGTCATAGTCTCAAAAGCTTCCCGGCGTTTCCTGTCTATATACAGATTTTTTACCGTGCGGTACATCCAGGCCCTCCGTCTGCAAAAGTCAAGTTCTTCCAGCAGCTTCGCATTGATCAACGCGCGTAAAAATGCCTCCTGCACCAGATCCTCCGCCAGCGTTTTGTTTCCTGTCATAGCAGTACACCAGCCCGTCAGCTCTTTATAGAGGGAATCATACAATTCATCGATCATGACATTTCTTAAACCTTTCCCGAAGATCCTTTGTCGTTTGCGCCTTCCTATATATAACGTTTGAGAAAGACAAAGTGTTCATATTTTTTTCTGTTATCCAAAAACAGCAGGACATCTCTACTGCCCTGCTGCTCTTTCCTCTTTTAAATCTCTCCGCGTTTTGCGATTGTCGCAATATCCACAAGATTCAGCCTGCTTCCCTGTTTTTCCTTATTCTCCAGACTGGTCACAAGCGCCCTTGCGGTATCCATCGCCGTGATACAGTTCACACCTGTTTCAATGGCGGTACGCCGGATTAAAAAGCCGTCTCTCGATTTATCCCGCCCCTGGGTCGGCGTATCGATGACAAGGTCTATCTTATGTCCCAGGATCAGATCCATCACCGTGGGCGATTCCTGAGATATCTTATTGACTTTCCTTGCTTTCACACCCGCCTCGTTCAATGCAGCGGCAGTACTTCTCGTCGCATAGATGATATACCCCAGCTTTTCAAAGCGGCGGCCGATCTCAATGGCCTCGCCCTTGTCCGCATCTTTCACGGTAATGATCATCTGTTTGTATTTCGGCAAATCTACGCCTGCCCCTAAAAACGCCTTATAGAGCGCCTCATCAAAAGTATCCGCGATGCCGAGGCACTCTCCGGTGGACTTCATTTCCGGCCCCAGGCTGATCTCCGCGCCTCTAATCTTCTCAAAGGAAAATACCGGCATTTTAATTGCCACATAATCGGCATCTTTCTGCAGCCCCGGTTCATACCCCAGATCTCTTATCTTCTTTCCAAGAATCACTTCCGTTGCCAGATCAACGATCGGAATACCTGTCACCTTACTGATATAGGGCACGGTACGGGAAGATCTGGGATTGACCTCGATCACATAGACTTCATCCCCCACCGCAATAAACTGAATATTGATGAGACCGATCACATGCAGCGCTTTCGCTAACCGTCTCGAATATTCCGCAATCGTTTCTTTTACCTTTTCGCTGACCGTGAAAGCAGGATAAACCGAAATGGAGTCGCCGGAATGTACGCCTGTTCTCTCAATATGTTCCATAATGCCCGGAATCAGAATATCCGTCCCGTCACAGACCGCATCCACTTCCAGCTCCTTCCCCTGCAGATATTTATCTACAAGAATCGGATGTTCCTGAGAATAACGGTTGATCACCGCCATAAACTCCTCAATCTCCTCATCGGAAATGGCAATCTGCATGCCCTGTCCGCCCAGCACATAGGAAGGACGCACCAGTACCGGATAGCCCAGTCTGTTTGCCACTTCTTTCGCTTCTTCCGCAGTGAATACCGTACCGCCTGCCGCTCTGGGAATCTCTGTTTCCTGTAAGATTCTGTCAAAGAGTTCTCTGTCCTCCGCAGCATCCACATCCTCCGCCTTTGTACCGAGGATAGGCACACCCATCTTCATCAGATCCTCTGTCAGCTTGATCGCCGTCTGGCCGCCAAACTGTACCACTGCCCCGTCCGGCTTCTCAAGCCGCACAATATTTTCCACATCCTCCGGCGTCAGCGGTTCAAAATACAGCTTGTCCGCAATATCAAAGTCCGTGGACACTGTTTCAGGATTGTTATTGACAATAATGGTCTCATAGCCGGCCTTCGCAAAAGCCCAGGTCGCATGGACGGAACAATAGTCAAACTCAATACCCTGTCCTATCCTGATCGGCCCGGAACCGAGCACCAGCACTTTCTTTCTGTCTTTTGTCTCTACGGCCTCATTTTCTCCGCCGTAAACGGAATAATAGTAGGGAGTCTGTGCCTCAAATTCCGCCGCACAGGTATCTACCATCTTATAGGAAGCGGTAATGCCGTTTTTATAACGTTCCGCTTTAATCTCTTCTTCTTTCAGCCCGGTAAGTTCTGCAATTACGTTATCAGGAAATTCCATCCGTTTTGCTTCCCGCAGAGTCTCCGCGGAAAGTCCCGTACCCTCTTTCTCCAGCTTTGCTTCCATCTCGGTCAAAATGGCAATCTTATCAATAAACCATTTGTCCACCATCGTAATTTTACAGATCGTGTCGTAATCAATTCCCTTGCGGATGGCTTCGGCAATCAGGAAAATTCTCTGATCGTCTACTGTTTTCATACGCTCCAACAGATCTTCCACAGACAGCGCTGAAAAATCATAGCTCCGCAGACTGTCCACATGCTGCTCTAGGGAACGCAGCGCTTTCATTAACGCTCCCTCAAAACTGTTGCAGATACTCATCACCTCGCCGGTGGCTTTCATCTGCGTTGTCAGCGTCCGCTTTGCTGTCAGGAACTTGTCGAAGGGAAGTCTCGGAATCTTCACAACACAATAGTCAAGCGTCGGTTCAAAGCTGGCATAGGTCTTTCCTGTAATGGCGTTTTTGATCTCATCCAACGTGTACCCCAGCGCAATCTTTGCCGCCACTTTTGCGATTGGATAACCGGTCGCTTTTGACGCAAGCGCCGAAGAACGGCTCACTCTCGGATTCACTTCAATCACGCAGTATTCAAAACTGGTCGGATGCAGCGCAAACTGTACGTTACAGCCGCCGGTGATCTTTAACTCATTGATGATATTGAGTGCCGCACTCCGCAGCATCTGATATTCCTTGTCTCCTAACGTCTGGGAGGGTGCCACTACAATAGAGTCCCCCGTATGCACTCCCACCGGGTCCACATTTTCCATGTTGCAGACCGTGATGCAGTTGCCCATGCTGTCCCGCATCACCTCGTATTCTATCTCTTTCCAACCCGCAATACAGCGTTCCACAAGCACCTGCCCTACTCTTGACAGACGCAGGCCGTTTTCCAGAATTTCTTCGAGCTGCACCTGATTATGGGCAATGCCGCCGCCGGAACCGCCCAGCGTATATGCCGGACGCAACACTACCGGATAGCCGATCTTTGCCGCAAACTCCACGCCGTCGGGAATATTTTCCACAACTAACGAGGGGGCACAGGGCTCCCCGATCTTCTCCATCGTCTCCTTAAATTCCAGACGGTCCTCCGCCTTTTTGATCGTTTGTGCTGTTGTGCCGAGAAGCCTGACATTATGAGATGCCAGAAAGCCGGATTCCTCCAGCTCCATACCGAGATTAAGCCCTGCCTGTCCGCCGAGCGTCGGCAGCACCGAATCGGGCTTTTCTTTTTCTATGATCTGTTCTAAAACTTTTACGGTTAACGGTTCAATATAAACTCTGTCCGCAATATCCTTATCTGTCATGATCGTAGCGGGGTTCGAGTTTACTAACACAACTTCCATTCCTTCCTCTTTTAAAGAACGGCAGGCCTGTGTTCCCGCATAGTCAAATTCCGCGGCCTGCCCGATCACGATCGGGCCGGAACCGATCACAAGTACTTTTTTCACCTCCGGATTTCTAGGCATGTTCCATCCCCCCTTCTGCTTTATCGATCATTTCCATAAACCTGTCAAACAGAAAACCGCTGTCTAACGGCCCGGGACAGGCTTCCGGATGGAACTGCACCGTAAATATATTTTTACCTGTATAGGATACCCCTTCGCAGGTGCCATCGTTGACATTGACAAAAGCAGGCTTTGCCACCTCCGGATTTAACTTCTCCATGTCCACCACATAGCCGTGATTCTGGGAAGAAATATATACCTTTCCGGTCACCAGATCCTTCACCGGATGGTTGCCGCCCCGATGTCCGTATTTCATTTTAAAAGTGTCCGCCCCGGTTGCCAACGCCATCAGCTGATGGCCGAGACAGATTGCAAAGATGGGGACCTCACTGTTGTATAATTTTTTAATTTCTTCAATAATGGAAACACACTCTTTCGGATCGCCGGGACCGTTGGATAACATAATGCCGTCGGGCTTATCCGCCAGAATTTCTTCCGCTGTGGTAAGCGCCGGATAAACCGTCACGGTACAGTCCCTTTTCGCAAGACAGCGGGCAATGTTGTTCTTTGTGCCAAAGTCGAGTAACGCCACTTTCCGTTTTCCTTCGCCCACCGTATATTTTTTCAGACAGGTCACCTTTTCCACTACCTTGCCGGTAGTATAGGCTTTCAGTTTCGGCAGCACCTCTTCCAGACCGAAGTCTTCTCTCGTGGTGATCATGCCGTTCATAGTTCCTTTTTCCCGTAAAAGCTTTACAAGAGCCCTTGTGTCAATGCCCGCGATACCGGGAATCCCATGCTCTTCCAGAAATTCCTGAATGCTCATATCGCACCGGAAATTGTTTGGCATCCGCGATAACTCCCGTACAATAAATCCATCCGGCCAAGGGCGGGAAGATTCCATGTCCTCCAGACAAACCCCGTAATTTCCAATAAGCGGGTATGTCATACAGACAGCCTGTCCCGCATAAGACGGATCCGTCAGCACTTCCAAATACCCTGCCATGGATGTGTTAAAAACAATTTCACTGATGATTTCTTTTTCCGCACCGATATGCGTTCCCGCAAAAACCGTGCCGTCCTCCAAAATCAGAAAAGCTTTCATGCAGTATGCTCCTTTTTTATTAAGCTGCGTTTTCTGTTTCTCTATGTATGTGTCACTATAATACCTTGCGGTATTATATCACAACTCGTCCTGTTTGTCAGTGAAAATATTTTACTGTTTCCACGGACGTTTTTTCCGGGTCCACCCTTTATCTTTCCAATAGCTTACATCCGCTTCATTCCAACCGGACTTCTGCATCTGCCGCATCACTTCAAAAAATGCCTTCGTCTTAACAGATGGCTTAACGTGCCCATACCTTTTTACTATTTTCTGTGCCAGCAGATCAAGTTTCTTTTCTATCTTCTGTTTCTTTTTGACACTGACTCTCTCCCATGAAGTTTCCCTTACGGCAACACCGTATTGATATGTTTTAGCAACTCCCCAATAGAAAGTACTGTGAGCCATATCCCGATTCGTGCTTTTCATGCCTCCGCCGGCCGCTGTGGAAATGCAGACAGCCTGTTTGGAAAACATCTTTGGCTCCGGACGGTGTACCATCCAACGCCAGCCGTAATGGTCAAGAAACGCTTTCATCGCGCCTGTTGCATGATACACATAAACGGGACTTGCCAATATGATCACATCCGCGTTATCCATTGCTTTTGTGATCACAGATAACTTTTCAAAATGTGGACACTTTGTTTCAGACATTTTAAAGCAGGCGGTACAGCCAATACAGAATTCCCCGAAATCTTTCGGTAAAAAGAATTCTTCCACTTCACCATTTATTTTTTTTGCCAACAGTCTGGCAATATTGCAGGTAGACCCCTGATGGCTCTGCCCGTGAATTATTGTTATTTTCATTGAATTTTTCCCCTGCGGCGCCCCAGTATTTCTATGGTTTTGTATCCGGCATACCCCGCAATGATTCCAACCACAATGCCACCCAGAATATCCGTCGGGTAATGTACATATAAGTATAATCTGGAAAAAGCTATGATACCTGCAAGCAGAAGCGCCGGTATCCAGAGTTTACGCTCCTTAGAAAAATAGAGTGCCGTTACGGAAGCAAAAGAAGCCGCCGAATGTCCCGACGGAAACGAATACCCATGCGGCCTGTTGATCAACAACTGAATTGAAGTATTGATATCGCAGGGACGGGCTCTTGCAACCAGATTTTTTATTACTCCATCGCATAACACGACGTCCCAACAGAGTGCCGCTGCTACAAGGATGCCGGCTTTTCTTGTTTTGGGAACAGCAAGCAGAACACAGGCCAACAAGATCCAAAAAATCCCACTGTTTCCAAGCACCGTTATCACAGGCATCACCGCATCGCCAAACGGCGTCCTGATACTCTGTATAAAATCCAATATTCTGAATTCAATTCCCATCATTTAACCCTCTTCCTTTGTCTTCTCTGCTTCTGCAGCAACAAAATAAATCGTTACTATTTTTGCAACCTGCCTCTTTCCAAATTTTGTCAGGACTTTTCTATA
The DNA here is from genome assembly GCA_014804795.1 of Lachnospiraceae bacterium. GTDB lineage: Bacteria > Bacillota > Clostridia > Lachnospirales > Lachnospiraceae > 1XD8-76. Next base: position 207,460 of record JAAUZC010000015.1, read on the forward strand.
ATTATACGCTACATCTTAAATTTTTCCAGCTCCTGCAGTCTGTCTTCATACTTCGTCCCCAGGCACTCCCTAAACGCCGCTTCTTTTTTCATACCCTCTAACGCCGCCCCGGTGGCTTTGACAGATCCTATCGTTCCTGCCCCCGCAATACAGCCGCCCGGACACGCCATACCTTCCAACAGATAACCGTTATATTTTCCGGCTTTTGCCAATGTCAACAGTTTCCTGCAGTTCTCCAGTCCTTCCGCATTCGCCACTTTGATCTCCCTGTCAGGCTCCATTTTCTGAATGACATGGACCACAGCATTCGCCACGCCTCCGCTGGCCGCAAATCCTCTGCCGTCGGCACTTGCCCGAAGAAGCGGCTCTCCCTCCGGCAGTTCTTCAAACTGAATGCCTTTCGCATCGAACATGCCTGCCACTTCCTCAAAAGTGAGTACAAAATCCACATAACTTCTGATTGTCCGTCTGCTGGCCTCCAACTTCTTCGCCGCACAAGGACCTACAAATACGATCTTACAGTCCGGTGTTCTCTGCTTGATCAGTCTTGCAGTCAGCACCATCGGCGTCAGCGCCATGGAGATACATTCCGCCTGTTCCGGAAACAGCTTTTTCGCCATCATGGACCAGGACGGACAACAGGACGTCGCCATAAACGGCAGCTTTTCCGGTACTTCTCTCAAGAAATCTTTTGCTTCTTCAATAGCGCATAAATCTGCTCCGATCGCTACTTCCCTCACATCCGTAAATCCAAGTGCCTGAAAAGCGCTTCGAATCTGCGTATTTTTCAGCCCTTTAAACTGCCCTGCAATAGCCGGCGCCAAAATGGCATACACCGGCGTGCTGCTTTTAAGCGCCATGATCGTCTGGTAAATCTGTCCTTTATCCACGATCGCACTGAACGGACAGCTCACAAGGCACATCCCGCAGGAAACGCACTTGTCCTGATCGATCTTCGCCCTGCCATGCTCATCGGACTTAATGGCGCCCATGCCGCAGGCCTTTTTACAGGGTCTTTCCTGCTTAATGATTGCATTGTAAGGACAGGCATCCAGACATTTGCCGCATTTTATACACTTCTCCTCATCGATATGGGATCTGCCGTTCACCATGCTGATGGCGCCCTTCGGACATACTTCCATACAGGGGTGCTCTAAACAGCCCTGGCAGCCCTCCGTTACCATGATCCGTTTTTCCGGGCAGGAATTGCAGGCAAACTTGATCACATTGATCAGGGGCGGCTCATAATATTTTTCTTCGATCACACTGGCTTCCACGCCTTCAGAGATCGGCGCATGTTCGGATATTTTCCGTAAAGACATTCCCATCGCCACACGCAGTCTCTCGCCCACGATCGCCCGCTCCAAAAAAATACTTTCCCGATAGGTAGCGATCTCACCGGGAATAATTTTATAGGGAAGTTCTTCTAACTTCGCCGGGTCGTCCCCCTCATAAGCCAGTCTGGCTATCTCCTTAAAAATAGAATGCCGTATTTCTGTTTTTGATGAATATAAGCCTCGCATACCAATTCCCTCCTAATCCAGTTTTACATCCGTCTTCTGCCCATTTTTAAATATTTCCAACGTCCGCTCCAAAATCCCGTTGATACAGGCGATCAGCACCCCGTAATTTGTCACGGGAACACCCGCCTCCCTGCAGCACATAAGCCGATACTGCATTTCTTTTCTGTTTAACATACAGCCGCCGCAATGCACCACCATTTTATAAGATGACACATCTGTCGGAAACTCTGTGCCCGAGGTGAAAGAAAACGACGGTTCCGCTTTCGTATAACGCCTGATCAGATTTGGCAGCTTTACCGTACCGATATCCCCGCATTGTCTGTGGTGGGTACACCCCTCACAGATCAACACTTTATCGCCGCCTCTTAATTTCTCTATCGCTGCCGCTCCCTCTGTAAGCAGGGGCAGATCTCCTTTATAGCGCGCCATTAAAATAGAAAAGGAAGTAAGAGGCACAAAGTCCGGCACAATTTTTTCCACCTGATCAAAGACCTGACTGTCTGTTATGACCAGTGCGGGGGGCGTTTTCAGTTTCTCAAGTGTCTCCTCCAATTCTGTATGGCGGCAGACAAGACCGCACGCACCCGCCTCCAAAACATCGCGTATCACCTGCTGCTGCGGCAAAATCAATCTCCCTTTGGGCGCTCCCGCATCTATGGGCACAACCAGCACTACCGTATCTTTCTTGGCTATGAGATCTGCTATCAGCGGCCGCTCTTTTGTTTCCTCCGGCAGCATTGCCGCCACACGTTCCTTTAACTCGCGGATATGAAATCCTGTTTTAGCGCTGACCAAAAGCGTTTTTTCATCCTCCGCCGGAATCTCTTTAAGCAGATCCGCCTTATTAAAGACTAACAGACAGGGAATTTTCTTTTTATCAAATTCGGCGAGCATATCTTTCTCTATCTCATCAGGCGGCAATACTGCATCTGTCACTACAATGGCGATATCCGTCTTCCGCATTGCCTCTTTCGCCCTGGCGATCCTCTGTCCGCCCAATGTTCCTGTATCGTCAAGTCCCGGCGTATCGACTAACACCACAGGCCCTAACGGCGGCAGTTCCATCGTCTTATATACCACATCCGTAGTAGTGCCCATAACCGGCGATACAATGGAAATCTCCTGTCCGGTAAAAGCATTCATCAGGCTTGACTTGCCTGCGTTGCGCCTGCCGAAAAAAGTAATATGTACCCGTTCGCTCACCGGTGTCTGATTCATGCTGTTCACTGCCCCACCTCTTTGCATCTCGTCCCGTTTCACTTTATTCTTTCGCAAAAAGCATAGATTTCTTCCTGTTCTGCAAGTCTCACTTCCGGCCGTATCAGAAATAAAAATCTCTCTGTCCCTGTCCAGTCTTTTCTAACCGCTCTTTTGTGATATTTCTCACCTTTTCATTTGCGATCTCTGCTATCTGCCGCTCTATCATCTCTTCCCCGATCCGCTTTGTCTCCGGTGCCGCATAGTCTTCCAGATACTCCTGCAGCGTAAGCAGTGCATTAGGCAGACAGCAGTTCTGAATCTGCCCCGATTTACAGAGAGACATAAACCGGTCTCCGGTCCGCCCCTCTCTGTAGCAGGCAGTACAAAAAGAAGGTATATAGTTTAACTCCATCAGCCAGCGCACTACCTCATCCAGACTGCGGCGGTCGGATACGTCAAACTGAGAGGTGTTTTCCGGCTCCGCCTCCCGATAACCTCCCACACTGGTTCTGGAACCCCCGGAGATCTGAGAGATACCAAGGCGCAGTACCCGTTCCCGTACCTCTTTTTTCTCTCTCGTGGAAACGATCATTCCCGTATAAGGCACCGCCACCCGGATACAGGCAACGATCTTTGCAAAAATATCATCGGATATTCCATTGTCAAAAGTATCCGGATCAATGTCATCGGCCGGACAGACTCTGGGCACACTGATCGTATGGGGACCTACCCCATACACCGCTTCCAAATGCTCCGCATGCATCAAAAGCCCTGCAAATTCATAGCGGTAAAGTTCCAGCCCGAAGAGTACACCCAATCCCACATCGTCAATGCCGCCCTGCATCGCGCGGTCATGGGCTTCCGTATGGTAAGCATAATTGCTTTTCGGCCCGGTGGGATGCAGTTTTTCATAGCTCTCTTTATGATATGTCTCCTGAAACAGGATATAAGTGCCGATACCAGCCTCTTTCAATTGACGATACCCGTCGACTGAAAGAGCCGCAATATTCACATTTACCCGGCGGATCGCTCCGTTTTTATGGTGAATCGAATAGATTGTCCGAATGGATTCCAAAATGTATTCCAACGGATTATGCACCGGATCCTCACCGGCTTCCAGCGCAAGACGCTTATGCCCCATATCCTGCAGCGCAATTACCTCCGCCCGTATTTCCTCCTGTGTCAGCTTTTTTCGCGCAATATGTTTATTTTTCGCATGATAAGGACAATACAGACAACCGTTGACACAATAGTTGGAAAGGTATAACGGTGCGAACATTACAATACGGTTTCCGTAAAAATCCTTTTTGATCTGCTCCGCTAACGCATAGATTTCCCGGTTTTTCTCCTCCAGTTCACATGCCAACAGCACGGACGCTTCCCTATGATCGAGGCCCTTTCTCAGCCGGGCCTTCTCCAGAATCGCATCTATTACCGCCGCATCCCTTTTATGGGCATCCGCATAAGCAAGGCTGTCCAAAATTTCCTGATGGTCTATAAATTCTTCCGCATATGCAGAGTTTTTGTTATACATAAAACGCCCCCCGGATGCTGTTTTCACTTTTTGCCGCACTCATATAAACGGTCAGTCTGTGATTACTGACAGCATATCGAAAAAACATACTTCTGTCAATGAAACACAGCGGCTTTCCTGTGCATCAGATGAATCCCTATATGCCCGATACCGAGAATCACTACAGCCAGCGCCAGAAACGCATTCTTCCCATACACTGCAAGAAGCATAAATGCCATAACAGGCAGCGTCGCCCCGGCCACCGGAATGCCAAACAGACTGCTGTAAAAATCTTTCATGTTCTTTTCACTTTTAAAATAACGTATCCAGAATATTTCATAGAGAACCATACAAAGAAAGGATACCATCAGCCACAGACACCACGCGGACCATTTCCCGATATTAAAATCAGAAAAAATCAGCGCCAGACAGGAAACGAGAACTTCTCCTGTTCTCTCCATCGCCAACAATATCCTGTTTTCACTTCCGACATACTTTTCATAATCTTTTGGTTTATTTTTCGTCCATATCATATTGGGCAGCATCAACATGACCAGATAAAGCAACCCTACATACGAAAATCCAAAATGTATTTCATCAAACATGCAGTTCTCACCTTTGCAACTATTTTATAAATTCTGAGCGGGAAAGAATATTTCCCGCTCCAATTTTTTAACAGTATTTTCTGTTGTCCTACTTAAAATACCGTACTCCGGATTCAAATATTTTCAGATCCTGTTGCCCGTAAATATTGATCGCAACTCCCCTGCCGCGGCGTTCCGCATGCGCCATCTTGCCAAGACACCTGCCGTCCGGCGAAGTGATGCCCTCAATTGCACGGTAGGAGCCGTTAATATTGTACTCCTCATCCATAGACGCGTTACCGTCCATGTCCACATACTGTGTTGCCACCTGACCGTTTGCAAAAAGCTTATCAAGCCATTCATCTGATGCCACAAAGCGCCCTTCTCCGTGGGATGCCGGATTTACATAAGTCTTGCCAAGTTCCGCCATGGAAAGCCACGGCGATTTATTGGAAACCACTTTGATATATGCCATCTTGGAGATATGACGGTTTACCGTATTGAACGTCAATGTCGGGGAGTTTTCATTCTGTCCTGTGATCTCTCCGCAGGGTACAAGCCCCAGTTTGATCAATGCCTGGAATCCGTTGCAGATACCCAGCGCCAGGCCGTCCCGCTCATGCAGCAGTTTCTGCACCGCTTCTTTAATCTTTTCATTCCGGAATGCCGTCGCAAAAAACTTCGCGCTGCCGTCCGGTTCATCACCTGCGGAAAAACCGCCCGGGAACATAATAATCTGCGACTGTGCTATCGCCTCTTCAAACACTTCCACGGATTCCCTGATATCTTCCGCCGTCCGGTTCTTAAATACCTTCGTCACAACCTGTGCGCCCGCATTCCTGAAAGCAAGTTCGGAATCATACTCGCAGTTTGTACCGGGGAATACAGGAATAAACACAGTAGGTCTTGCCACCTTATGTTTGCATAAATAGATAGAATCCGCCTGATAAAGAGGGCTCTCCACTGCGGAAGTATCCTGCACCGCCTTGTAGGGGAACACCTTATTCAGCGTTCCTCTCCAGCTCTCCAACGCCTCTTCCATCGAAATTTCCGTATCACCGTAAACGAAGGCCGGTTTTTCTGTTACTTCCGCTATCACACGGTAATCCACATCCAGATCATCCGCCAGCCTTTCCAGCTCTTCCATCTGCTCTGCATCCGCCTCGGCAATGATATTGCCAAGCCCGCAGTCAAAGAGCTCTCCTTCGTCAATCTTTTCCGCATCGAAACATACGCCCAGTTTATTGCCGAAAGCCATTTTGGACACCGCCGCACAGATACCCTTTGCATCCACCGCATAGGCGGAGACAAGAAATTTTTCTTTTATCAATGTCCTGATACCCTCATACAGTTCCAGCACATTTACATAATTCGGTACATCATACTCATCCACATCTATTTTAAAATAGAGTAACTTGTTGCCGGCCTTTTTTAACTCCGGTGTCAGAATATCTTTTTCTTTTGCCACATCCACCGCAAAGGACACAAGCGTAGGCGGTACATCAATATCGTTGAATGTACCGGACATGGAATCCTTGCCGCCGATGGACGGCAGACTGAATCCCACCTGTGCATCATATGCCCCCAAAAGCGCCGCAAACGGCTGGCTCCATCTCTCCGGCCTCTCGTTCATCCTGCGAAAATACTCCTGGAACGTAAAGCGGATCTTCCTACAGTCTCCGCCCGCCGCCACGATCTTTGCCATAGACTCCGTCACAGCATAAATTGCGCCGTGATAAGGGCTCCAGGAAGAAATATCAGGATCAAATCCATAACTCATCATCGTTACGGCATCGGTTTTCCCGGAAAGTACGGGAAGCTTTGCCGCCATGACCTGCGTTTCCGTCAACTGATATTTTCCGCCATAGGGCATCAGCACACTGCCTGCGCCGATGGAAGAATCAAACATCTCCACTAACCCCTTCTGAGAGCAGACATTCAAATCTGACACTTCTGTCAGCCATGCTTTTTTCAAATCTCCCGCCTGCAGCGCTTCCTCCACTGCGGGAATCGCCGTTTTCTTTAATTGATTTTCCTCTCTGGAAGGAATTGCCACTTTTACGGAAGTTTCCTGATGGGCGCCGTTCGTATCAAGGAAGGCTCTTGCAATATTGACAATCTCCCTGCCTCTCCATTTCAGGACAAGTCTCGGCTCCTTTGTCACTTCCGCCACAACGACCGCTTCCAAATTCTCCTGCGCCGCATACTGTAAAAACTCTTCCGCATCTCTCGGAGAAACGACCACCGCCATGCGCTCCTGCGATTCGGAGATTGCAAGCTCCGTGCCGTCCAATCCCGCATATTTCTTCGGTACCTTATCCAGATCCACAACAAGGCCGTCCGCCAGTTCACCGATTGCCACGGACACGCCGCCCGCACCGAAATCGTTACATTTTTTGATCAGTCCGGACACTTCTTTGCGTCGGAACAATCTCTGTATTTTCCGCTCAGTCGGCGCATTTCCCTTCTGTACCTCCGCGCCGCAGACAAGTGTGGACTCCTCCGTATGTGCTTTGGAGGAACCGGTAGCGCCGCCGCAGCCGTCCCTTCCTGTCCTGCCGCCCAACAAAATAATATAATCGCCGGGATCCGAATTTTCCCGTATCACATTTTCTCTCGGCGCAGCACCCATGACCGCACCAATCTCCATCCGCTTTGCCACATAGTTCGGATGATAGATCTCTTTCACATAACCGGTGGCAAGTCCTACCTGATTTCCATACGAAGAATATCCTTTCGCCGCACCGCGCACAAGTCTCGCCTGAGAAAGTTTTCCCTTTAATGTCTGGGAAGCCGGCACAGTAGGATCGGCCGCTCCCGTAATTCTCATTGCCTGATATACATAGCCTCTCCCGGAAAGGGGATCACGGATGGCACCGCCAAGGCAGGTCGCCGCACCGCCGAAGGGCTCTATTTCCGTCGGGTGGTTATGTGTCTCATTCTTGAAAAATACCAGCCACTCTTCGCTGACGGGTCCGTCGCCGTAGTCTATTTCTACAGGCACAACAATAGAGCAGGCGTTGATCTCATCGGATACTTCCATATCCTCAAGCTTTCCCTCCGCCCGCAGCTTTTTCATTGCCATTAACGCAATATCCATCAGGCAGATATATTTATCGCTCCGCCCCTCATAAATCTCTTCTCTCGTGTCGAGATAACTCTGGTATGTCATCTCCAACGGCTCTTTATAATAGCCCTCGCCAAAAGTCACCTCTTTTAACTCTGTCGCAAACGTAGTATGGCGGCAATGGTCAGACCAGTACGTATCGAGCACCCTGATCTCCGTCATGGACGGATCACGTTTTTCTTCTTCCCTGAAATAACGCTGAATATGTAAGAAATCTTTGAATGTCATCGCAAGATTCAAAGAATTATACAGACTTTTTAACTCTTCTTCGGCCTCTTCTCTGAAACCGTCCAAAATTTTTACATCTTCCGGCTCTTCATAAACTGTCACAAGCGTTTCCGGCTTTTCCATGCCGGTCTCCCTGGAATCCACCGGATTGATACAGTAATGCCTGATCTGCTCAAACTCTTCATCAGAGATATCTCCGATGATCATATATGTTACGGCCGTCTGAATGACCGGCTCTTCATCTTCTTTTAAAAATTTTACGCACTGCAGCGCCGAATCCGCCCGCTGGTCAAACTGCCCCGGCAGGTATTCCACGCTGAATACCCTTGCCCGCCCCGGAATCTCCAGACTCTCTTCATAATAAACATCTACCGGCGGCTCTGAAAAAACACTCTTTAACGCCAATGCATAAACACTGTCGCTTAAATTTTCCACATCATATCGTATAAACATCCGGACCGTCTCCACAGAATCAATCTGCAGATAACTTTTAATCTCCTCTTTCAGCTGCTTTGCCGCAGCCGCAAAAGGCGCCTTTTTTTCCACATAAAGTCGTTTTACATTTCCCATTATCATTCCTCTTCTATTATCAATCCCTGCATGATCATATACAGTTCATTATCAATCGTCTCTCCCGACATTCCCATCGTGACAGAAGCTATTTTCAGCCCCTCCAGTACATACATCACGTTTTTTGCGGCAATGCGGGCATCCACATCATAGAACTCCCCGCTCTCAGCGCCCATTTTGATCAGCTTCTCCAACATGACCACGCCATCATTAAACCGCTTTTTTAAAACGGTATCTTTCGGATTTGCAAAGGCGTATTCATAGGCAGCAGCAGCCAACGTCTTTTTACTGCGAAGAATTTCCTTTTTCTGTTCCTTTAAAAACACCGCCAGTATGTCTGCCGCCGTAGCATTTTCTCCTACATTTTCGGCAAAAACATCGTCCGCTTCCTCTGACTCCGCCGCAAGCACTTCCAGAAAAATCTCTTCTGTGCTTGAAAAGTACAGATACAAACCACCCCTGCTGATCTCACAGGCCTCTACAATATCTTTCATCGTTACACTGCGGAATCCTTTTTCCACAAATACTTCTTTCGCCTTTTCCAAAATAAACTGTTTCTTTTGTAATGAACGCTCTCCCATAACAACCTTTCTCCCAATACTTATAATTACCCATTTACTCCCAAAAGTTCCCGCAGCCTGTATAACACTTCCAAAAATATACCGTCTTCCACACCCTGTGTCCATAGAGCGCTCTTCGTCATACCCCCAAGCACATATTTGGAAAGAACACCGGACAATAACTCCATATCCCGCAGTGTGGCTCTTTTCACCATTTCTTTTTCCTGCTCGAGAGTCTTTATTCTGTTTCTGCTGTATACATACTGATAATTGCGGGTCATAAACCGGGTTTTTTTCGCCGTATTTATAAAACTTAACAGCGTAGAATCATAAACAGGGAAAGTAAATGTTGTTTTCTCCACTCCCTCTCCCTCGAAACTTTTCATCACATCACTGCCTCTTTTTTCCTCCAGCCAGGAAATGTAACGTACAAGAAGCTTTGCATCCGGCTGATACTGCTGTATGAGATTTTTTCTGGCATCAATATCCAGTTCCTGTGTTTTGTTCTGTATAACCATGTTTTTACCCTCGTTTTTTTAATGATACCAAAAAATTATGAAAAAGTACAGAAAGACTTCACAAAAAAGTGGCTAATTAGTATAATATATAAAAAAGACATTAAAAACACAGATAAGAAAAGTATCTGCAGAACAGGAATAGGAGATCATTATGACTTTAAAACATATCTCAGCTGGTGAAACAATTATAGAAGAAGGACAGGCTCTTGAGTGTTTCTGGTATATTTCGTCCGGCAGTATAGAGGCGTTATTTCCCTGCGGGTCCATCACACTGGAAAAGGGTGATATTATCGGCATATGCGATTTTGACAAAGATTCCCATTTTCTTTCCTATAAAGCACTCACCGACTGTTCGATCATTCCTTACGGTTCCCCTGAAGTTCTGCTTCGCACCAAATTTTTTGGAGAACACCCGGACAACAGAATAAGACTTGCCCTGACAATGAACCGTTTTATCAGGAAACTGTTAAATAAATACACTATTACCTATCGTTCCTGTAAAGAACTGTATGAATTTTTGCTCTCTTCCCATACATCCTACCGGAAGTTATGCGAACAGCTTCATATCGTGATCAAGGAACTTCCCGGCATTGAAACTGTGGAACCGCTTGATGAAAGCTTTGTGCCCTCGATATGGCATACAGCTTACTATACCGGTTTACACAATATTTTTGCGAATAAATCACTGACTCCGACCCTGCACGAGAATCACTTTGTTCCCGGCTATCTTTATCATGCCATGAACGATATTCATATACTGCTGCATAAATTCCAGGCCTTATATGATTATGCGGGACGGCTTTCCTACCTGCTGCTCAACGAAAACAGACTGGACTTATTTGATCTCTACACGGGCATGTATTATCGGATCGGTATGCAGAACCCGAACAGTTCTGCTATCGCCAACGCTATCGAAGCGATCTGTTCCCATGCCCAAAACAAGCCCGGCATATCCGAGGAACTGACCCGGAGCAGAATTGCGGAGTACCACACCCAGATTGAAAACATGAAAAAGAATGCAGACTCTGCCGCGTCCGGCAATTCACAGCCGAACTACTCCATGACTGCGGATCTGGCCGACGCTACGGGCATCATTTTAGAATATGCAGGCTGTTCAAATGAAGTGGCAAGTAATTTTAAAAATGCGCTTGCCGCCTATAAAAAGCTTACCGATAAAAATGCCACATCCCAGGAGGCAATGAAACTGCGGCGCACCCTGACCGATACTTTCTATCAGATTTATACTGCCGCTTTCCATGCCAGCCTGCAGGATACGAACATTTCTCCCATTTTGAAAATGTTCTTTAATTTCGGTTTCGTGGATGCGGAGCTGTGCGGTATGGACAGCGCCTGCTTTTTATATGAGAATGCCGGACACTATGCCGGCTCCCCCGAACATGGCATCTATACGATCTATGAATGGCTGAAAGCAGTCTATGACGGTGAAAAAGAACCCAGCATCAACGAGCTGGATGTGGACTTTGAAAAGCATGTCCTCACTCTGAAATCCGAAGGTAACATCACAGCCGAGGCAGCGCAGAAAATGTTGGAGGACAATCTTCAGAAAGTCGCATTTGAGTTGGAAAATATGTTCCCCAGAGGCTGTAAGATCACAAGCGGCAGGCCTTCCGTATACTGTCCCGTTTTATCGGAGCATCAGTTTATCCGCAAGCCTGAGGACGCGTTGCTCTACCCTGATCAGATCATCAAACAGATAGACGCCATTCGTGAGGCGGATTATACCGTTTTCGCGAGAAAAAGCCTTACCGTCCTCTCCGAAAAAGAAAATATTCACGACTTTTTCAATGTGGAGATTCTGCCGGATATCATTCTGATGCCGGTAGTCGGTATGAGAGGTGCAATGTGGCAGGAAATCGTAGGCAGAAGCCGCCTGACGCCCGCCCGTATGATGCTGCCGATCTTCCAGCTGGAAGATCTGGAAAAGATCATGATCCGTATGGTGGGCGAATACCGTTGGGAAATGTGCAAGAGGGTACAGGGTGCCCGCTGGAACGATGTGACCGATCCCTCATTGACCAGCCTGTATTACGACTTTCTGCAGTTTTACCGGAAAAATCCGGAACTTTCCACAGATACTAAAGATAAGATCAAAACAGGACTGCAAAAGTGCAAAGCGAACTTTAAAGAATATTTCCTGACAGACTATATGACATACATTATGTTCGAGAGCAAAGGTTCTCCCCATCTGGTAAAAAACGCCAGAGCTATCCTGTTCAGTCAGTGCCCGCTTTCCGCTGCCTACAGACAGAAGCTTTCCACCAATCCTATCTATCAGGAATTGCTGGAAGCCCACGGCAGGAGCGTCGCGGAACGGTGCAAGAAACTGGATAACCTGAGTAAGAAGCTGGTTGCCAAAGGGGAAGAAGTGCCTGATTCTTTACGTGACGAAGTTGCGTTTACGAGAAAGTGATTCTAAAAAGGAGCATGCAAGAAGTAATGTAGATTACAGTCCTGGCATGCTCTTTTTTAAACATTCCATCTTCAGTTTTGACGGCCTCTTCTCTTTTATCTTGATTCACTTCTTACCTGTTCAAAAACCAATGCCGGATCATACACCGGGGCAAATTCTTTCGCTGTATTGTAAATTGGCTCAATGACAGAAACTTCTTCTTCCAGATCGTCGGTAATCTCTTCAAGTGTTTTATTCTTTTTGATTTTTTTACAGACAAGGGACACTACTCTTTGCAAATCCCCATCTTCCCTCGCATAAGCTAACTCCTCCCATCTCTGCATATATTTCACCCCTGCTTTCTCCGATTTTCTGACACTGCGAACCCTCTCATGAATCTTTTTAATCCGATTACCGGCAGCACGCTCGGCTGTCTCATCCGTAGTCTTTCCTATATATTCCATAAAATCTAAGAATTCCCTTGAAAAATCCTCCCGGTTTCTTCCCTTTGTGTTGATAAATATCCGAACCGCTCCGTCTTCCAGTTTCAGGTCCTGGCATTCCCGGCATACTCCCTCGAATGTATACCGATACAACCCTCTTCCGAAAACATCAAACGGCGCAATCAGTATAAAACAGCTTTCATTCAACAGATTAAAATCCTTACTCCCAGGCTCCAACAGAGAAACATCCAGCTGCGCCTGATAGTATCGGCTCCTTCGAACCAGATTCCCGGTATTCCTTTGCTGCATCTCCGTGTGATAAAGCTTCTTTTCTTTATCTATCCCTATGACATCCAGCCTGATCTCCCGCAGCTGTGGCGATACCCGAAATTCTTTTTCTGTCACCGGTTTTTCCAAAAGTTCCACTTCGTTTTCCAGCAGGATGCCGATAGCCGCCTGATAAGCCTCTTTATCCTCCATCGTCTCATCAAAGAGAAACTTATCGAGCAGGTTCAGTTTCTCCAGTTTCGTATTTGCCATACGTTTCCTCCTTCCGGGATTTTCGGAAAAAGAACCGCATGCTGCTCCAAGATATAAAGCACTCTCCGTCCTCCAGTTATCCTCATCCTTTCTCCGAATCCCATGCAATTTTATTTTGGAATTAAAAGCACAGTTTTCAGATGAAGTCAGACGGAAATGATCTTTCCTTAAGAAATGTCTATGCTTTTTGGCTTTACCAATCGGCATTATTGCAAGATTTCAAAAGAATATATGCTTTTTAAAATAGTATAGCAAGGCTTCACATATATTACAAGTACTTTTCTAAAACATCATTAAAAATATTTTATATTATGCTTTTCCATATCTATTCTACCCCCAAAGTATTATGTCAATATTTTATTTCCCTTCCCAGCAGTTTGCCTCTACAGTTTACTTCTCATCTTACTTATCAATCGCCGCGCCCTTATAAACATACTGGATATCGCTGATATAGTCGGTCATATTGTCTCCATTATATTTTTCCGCAAATACTTTCAGGACATAGCCTTCCTCATCATATTTCTCCGGCCAGTTGATCACTGCCGTGCCGAATCCTCTTTCTGAGGCGTCCACGATTCTGTCATAACCGATGATCTCCTCGCCGCGCTCTGTCATCAAAACAGCGGACAGATAGCAGTTTCCGGTGGAGTAAAGTTCCTTATAATCAAAACAGAGCGCGCGCCCCTCCAGACGCACATTGCTGATCTCCGGTTCCCGCATTCCGGTTGGATTTTTCTCTTCATCATAAGGATTTTTGATTGTCAGCTTCCAGGCGCCTGCTTCTTTTTCCGCCACAGGTCTGATATCCCCGCCATTATGAAAAGAGGAATCTTTGCCGCCCACTGCCGCGCTGATAAATGCGATGCTTCGCAAATCCACCATATTCATACTGTTATCCACGGTGGACTGCAGATCCATCACCCTCTTTTTGACATTTCTGTCATAGCGATAGGCATCAGTTACCCTATACAGCACAGACGGTGTAAGCAGTTTCTGGAACTCTTCATTTTCCATGGATTCCCGGCTGTCATAGCAGTCGCTGTAGACCACATAGTCCCCCTGCCAGTTATTTCCCGCACTTACCGGATCCTGAATACCCTTTGTCCGAAGCTGTATCGCTTTCTCCGGTTCTGCTGCACTTACATTACCCGCAGGGACTGCCCCAATCAGTAGCGCGCTGCATAATGCTGCTGCCAGAAACTTCTTTCGATTTTTATGATTCATTTTCCTCATATTAATAACCATGCCCTTTCCACACGAATCACTTGTCCTCTTTCCGTTCCGCCAGAAATTCCATCCGAAAACTGTCCAGTAAATATACCCTGATCTGTCCGGGCGTACATACACTCTGCTTTCCATCCCTTACGGCTGCGCAGAATGAGACATAACTGAATATTTTCCCTGACAATGCGAGTACAATATATTCATCCGGAAATTCTTCCTTTAAAGCACCCCCCCGTTTTGCCTCTTCGACAATATGATACAGACATTTTGTCACTTCACATTCCTTTTCTCTTCTGAATATGGGGGAGAGAAAAAATATATTGCACAGTTCCTCCTGTGCCTCTTTTTTTACTTTTTCCATAATATTGTCCATCATATCAAACAGACAATTTACTTTTTCCATAAATTCATTATGACATAATAATTGTTCCTGAATATTCTTCGCCCATACTTTCTGCTGATATTCCAGCGCACGGATCAACAGCTCTTCTCGGCTTTCAAAGTACTCGTACGCGGTTCCCTTGCCGATGCCGGCCCGCTCCGTGATCTCCGAGACTTTCATTTTTCTGACTTCTTTTCCCTCCAGCAAAAGTTCCATTACCGCCTCATACAGCGCTTCCACCTTCGGAGATAATTTTTCTTCCACACTATTCATATTTTCAACCTTTTAATGTTCCCCTCATGTTCCCTGTTCTTCACATACAGAAGCCCTCCCTTCCCCCTGTTCGGGCTCCTGACCCTTTATCTTTCAATCCAGTTCCTTTTTCACCAGACGTTTCTCCTTCTTTACTTTCCGGCTTTCCTTCCTCTCCTGCCGTCTTTCCTTTCTTGACCTCTTATCAATGATCAGATAGATGGTCGGAATCAGTATCAACGTCAGCAGCGTGGAAACTAAAAGACCGCCGATAATAACAAGAGCCATCCCCTGCATCATCTGTCCGTTTGTTCCAAGAGCCAGACCCATAGGGATCATAGACAAAATGGTTGTCAGGGAGGTCATCAAAATCGGCCTGAGCCTTATCGCACCTGTCTCAACCAATGCTTCCTCCACCGGCATCTCTTCCCGCAGCTGGTTGGCGGAGTCCACGAACAGAATACCGTTATTTACCACAATACCCATCAGCATCAAAAAGCCCATCAGGGATACCATACTGATCGTGGAGTTTGTCACAAACAAAAACATAAAGGAACCGATCAGCGCAAACGGGATACACATCATCACCATGAAAGAAAATCTCGGTGACTCAAACTGCATTGCCATCACAAGGAATACCAGAAATACCGCCGTAAAGATTGCTTTGATCAGAGTATTGAATTCCTCCAGCATCATCGCCGTTATCGCACTTTCCGACGGCGAAATCGTATCCGGGAACACGGTATTTGCCACGATCTCATCGATAGCTGCCTGAGCCTCATAATAGCTGTCGGATGTTGTCGTTGCCGTCAGAGATACCTGATACAGTCCGTTCTGCTTATAGATGGAATCCTGTGCCTCCTCATAAACGATCTGCGCAATATCCCGCAGAGGCACTGATATTCCCATAGGGCTTAACAGATTCAGGTTCATCAGCGAGTTCATATCATTGTAAGAACCTTTCGGATATTCCAGCCTCACCTCATACTCCGCGCCCTCTCTGGTAACGGTCATCGCCTTTTTGCCCTCGATCGCATTATTCACTGCCATACCTACAGTGATCGGCGTCAGCCCGTACTGCATGGCCCGCAGCTCATCCACATCTATCTTGGCGCGGATGCTGTCGCCTGAAGTGGAATTATCCACTTTCACAACACCGTCCACCTCGGAAAACTTCTTTTCCAGCTCATTTGCAAAATCTTTCAGGGTATCCATATCGCTGCCCTGCAGATCGATCTCGTAACTGCCGGAACCCATCATGGATGTCATGCTGGCCCCCGAAGCGGAGACCGTTATATCCATACCGGGCATCTCCTTTGCCAGCTCGTTCCATTCATCTACTATTTTTACGGTATCCCTGCTCCTGTCTTTTTTCAGATATGCGCTGATACCGGAACTTGTTCCATTCACATAATAAGAGTAATGTTCTACATCCTTATCCGTGGACACGATCCGTATCCACTCCTGCATCTGTTCATCGACGCTCTCCGTCCTGCTGCCGGCGCGGAAATTTGCAGAAATACTTATTGTTCCCTCATCCGCCGAAGGCATCATCTCCATGTTGAGCTGACTGCCCATGATAATGGAAACCACTACCATCAAAACAGAAGCCAGAATGACAAGAAACCGTTTGTTCAAAAGCTTCCGCAGCAATTTTTTATAACCTTTTATCACCCAGCGCAGAAATTTATTCATCGGAATATCTTTTTTCTCCACCGGACGGAATCTGGAATAGCACAGAGGCACTAATGTCAAAGCCACGATCAGGGACGCTAACATCGCAAATACGATGGTAAAACCGAGCGGTTCAAACAGCTGTCCGGAAAGCCCCTTGGTGACAGCCATCGGTACATATACCACAACGGTTGTGATGGTGGATGCCACAATGGACGCCGTCACCACCTTTGTCCCCGCAAGCGCCGCCTCTTTAAAGTCAGGCTTTTTCTCCTGCATACGGAAACAGCTCTCGATCACGACGATGGAAGAGTCCACCATCATACCGATTGCGATGACCAGGGAGCCCATTGTCACAATGTTTAAAGAATATCCCATGGCATTCATTAAGATCAATGTCACAAACAACGATACCGGCATGGAAGCACCCACGATCAGGCTCGCCTTAAAGTCCCCGAAAAACAAGAATAAAACCACCATGGACAGGACAATGCCCAAAATCAACGTCTGTCCTACCGACCAGAGAGAATCCACAATGCTCTCACTGGCATCATATGTAATATTAAAAGCAATAGCCGGATTTTCGGCCTCGATTTTTTGTAACGCCTCCTTCACATCACTACAGGCATTTACCGTCCCGTAACTGCTCTTGGTCTGAATGCTGATACTGATGTCTTCCTTCCCGTCATACTGGCTTATGTAATCGGACGCCGCGCTGGACATCGTGACATTGGCCACATCCTGCAGCGTGATCACACTGCCTCTGCCGGTAGTTAGCGGCGCTTTTCTGAGAAGCTGCACTGTATTGTAATCTTTTGCCGTGACGACATTGATATCCTGATTTCCCTGAGCGACACTGCCCGCAGGGTAACTGAAATCTATCATTGTCAGCATCTGTGCTATACTGTCCATAGTCAGGCCATATTGGTTCATCAGTATCTCATTCAGTTCTACCTTAATATATTCCTCACTGCCGCCGTTTACTTCCACCTGCGCCACACCGGATATCTTTTCCAGTTCCGGCACAACGGATTCCTTGATCACCTTAAGCAGATCAATATCACCGACTTCCGTAGCCGATAAATACATATTCGGCACACTGTTCATATTCATCTCTATGACAGTCGGCGTACCCACATCATCCGGCAGACTTAAGGAAGCCGTATCTAACGCGGAGCGCAGATCCGAATAACATTCACTGATATCCACGCCGTATTCATACTGGAACAGCACCTGACACATATTCTCCATGGAGACAGAAGTCACGTCTTCCACACCGCTCAGGGAGGATCCCGCATCTTCCACGACCTTCGCCACCAGTTCATCCACCGTCTCCGGATCCGCTCCTGGATAGATGGCAACCACGATCAGCATCGGCAGTTCCATATTGGGTGTCAGTTCCAGTTTAAACCCGAGCAGGGAAGTAATACTGAACACCACAAGCGCCACCACGATCAGCACACAGGAAACCGGGCGCTTTAAAGCTGTTTTTGTCAAATTCATATTTATGCCCCCTATTCCGCTTCGCTGTCTTTTGTCTCGCTATTTTCCGCATTTGCGGGCGTACTTGTATCTGCTGCACGTAACAGCACTCCGCCGGTAAGCTGCGGAGACCAGCTTGTGACAACAATGTCCCCCGGATTCAGGCCGTCCGTCACCACAATATTCTCATCATCAAAGATGCCTGTAGTGATCGGCGTCTTGACAGCTCTGCCGTTCACGCTGGTATACACATAGGCTCCCTCGTTCTCGTAATAAACCGCATCATAAGGAATGATCATCGCATTTTCCGCGCGGTAGGTATCTGCGTTTACTTTTACCGATACGCCGCTTGGAAGCTGTGAACCGTTTGCCTCCACGCAGGCCTTGATCTGAAACAGACCGCTCTGGAGATTGACAGATGCACCGATTTCCGTGATGGATGCCGTATAGGTATCATCGTTTCGCTCCAGCGTAATTTTCTGTCCTACGGAGAGGGTATTTTTCACCGTCTCGCTGACCTGAAACGTCACTGTCATCGTATTGTTATTGACGATCGTGTAGGCGGGGCTGCTCTGGGAAGCTATGCCGTTTACCTCCACGCCCTTGCTTTCGATCACACCGGAGACAGGCGCTGTCACGGTGTAATTGTCAAGCGCCATCTGCGCCTGAGCCACGCCGAGCTGCGCGAGGCTTAATCCGGTTTTCAGGGAAGCTTCCGTGTCTTCTATCGTGGTGGCAAGCTGATCCTCGGTCATATCCTTTGTCTCTTCTGTCAGTTCCAGTGCTTCTTCAGCGACGTGATAGGAGCTTCGAGTCTGAAGGTAATATTGATAGGCCTGATCGCGCCCCATTTTTGCCTCAGAAAGGTCTTTCGCACTCACAATGTTATTTCCGCTCAAATCTTTCATGTCTTTCATTTTCAGCAAATCATTATACGCCTTATCCGCCGCCTCATACGCATTCTTTGCCGTCACATAACCGATCTGTGCCTGCTCAAAGGAACTCGTTGACTGCAACTGGCTGCTTTCCATCTGAAGATCCGTACTATCCTGCTGATTATACAAATTATGCAGCGTGGAATTCGCCTGATTTTTGGTAGACTCTACGCTGAGCTGAGCCTGCTGCAACGCCAGTTTTGCCGCCTCATCATCTATCTTAAAAAGCACATCACCTGCCTCCACGGTATCGCCAACCTCAAAAAAAGTTTCCGTCACCGTGCCCACTGCAAAAGGAATCACCATCACCGTCTCCTGTGGCGAAACCGTCCCGATAAAGGAGTTTGTCAGAGTGATCGTCCCTGTTTCAACGCTTTCCGTACTTACCGTTACTGCGCTCTCCTCTTCTGTCTGCGCTGTCTCAAGCGCTGCGCTGCCGCATCCGCCAAGCGCCATCGCCAAAACAAGCATCATTGCGATCACCGCTACTTTCTGTCTTCCTGTTTTTTTCATGCTGCTCCTCATTTCCGCGCGTCTCTTGCTCCACGCTCTCTTTTCTCTGTTTTTCTATATTTTTCCGGAAAAGAATGTCTGTTTTCATTCTCTTTCCATTTCCCGCCGACCCGCCGGTCGGTTTGTCATATTTGATTATACGCCCTTTTTTCTAAAATACAATAAACTAAATCTTAAAAAAATTTAAAATCCAAAAGCGACTACTTACCAGAAACCATATGAATTCCGGCAAAACTTTTTGCTAAATCAGCCAAATGTGATTGAATTGCAAAGAATTTCAATATATCGAAAGATTACATCATGGAAAAGTTGTTATTTGGGCAGATTGGCAGCACCTACCACCAAGAGAGGACTTCTCTTGCCTAATTTAAGCCCTGCCTGAGAGCGTCAAAGTTGGCGTTTGAGTCTTTGAAAGCTGTAGTAGGGGGGAGGAATATTCCCTCAACGCTCCTTGACAACTGAACACACATTCGTCAAGTACATCCGTTCTGATGTGCGACAGCATGAGTCTCAGCAGCAGATGTGCCATGCTCCCCATTCTACCAGGCCAAGCGAGGACACCTGCTGCAAGTGCCGGTTTGTCACCGTCATGGCGATGACAATCGGAATGACAATAGTATTCCCACCCAGCCACAGTCCCAAGCAATGAGGGCGGCTCTGTCAGAATGGCAGTTGGGGGGAAAACCCATAAGATGATGCAAAATACCGCCGCTTGATGACTTCCCAAGTTGGCTGAGGTGTTGGGGGCAAATAGGCTTGCGGAGATATAACCACAATCTATTCTGATTTTCTGCCTATAACACAAGTGGAAACTCAGAATAGTTAACTCTTAGCATACTTCGAGATTCTATCAACAACTCTATCTATGGCTTTCTCTGCTGTATGTTGATTAATCAGTCCCTCTTGAGCATATCCCAACATTGAAACGCAACTATCACTCAATTGGAGAGCGACAACTGCGCTATTCTTATTTGCAACTCCTGCTGGAACATTTACAACATAGGTGCTTATTTCAAAATTTTCCTCTAAAATCTTTCCAATTCCAATAATGGTGTCCCTAAGATCAGCAAATGACATACTCTGCACGTTTATCTGCCGCTCTATTAAACCCTTTTCCTTTACCTGTATATATTCGCTCATTTTGTCAACAAGTGGCTTTTTATTCATTAAAATAAGCCTCCTCAAAATGCGGGTTCAAAAATTCCGCCTTCATCTGTACAATCTGATATATTTTCAAGAACTTCTTTTAGACTTCTGACCATCTGTTCATCACTAATAGCGGCAATATGCTTTCGCTTCTTTGTTTCGCTCTCAATAATTGGTACTAACAGATTTCGTGCATACGCTCTTCTATCTTTGCTTGCGAACATATCCTTTAGTATCTTACCGTCCAACTCTTCACCTAACCGATCTACAGATTTTTCAGCTTCTTTCTGATTCAAGAGGTATTCTTGCGCTAATATTTCAAACTCTTTTTGAATAACAGCAACCATTTCATCGGCATCATCTTCAATGAAGCAACCAAGGACGGTATCTGAAGCTTTGCCCACCACAGCACCAGCGGCAATTGAACCAACTAATCCGCCTATCACAGTACCAATACCTGGAAGTATTGTGGAACCTATAGCAGCACCACCAAGCCAACCTCCTGTACCTCCAGCCACGGTAGATGCCGTATTCGTAAAATTCTTAAATAATTGTTTTCCGGATATTCTTCCTCTGAATATGTTGGCAATATCGAACGTCGAAAGAACAACAACTGTGATTCCTGCTGTAATGGCATTTCCTCGTAATAGCTTTGCAGCACTTTTCATCGCAGCAGCTCCATATATATTGCTACCATTTCTAAAAGCATTTATTAAAACCGCAGACGCTTTTGGCCCCATGAAAGCGACAATAGCTTCGGAACTTCCCACAAGGGCACTATTTAAACCAGCCTTTGATAATTGGCTGGCCAATATAGTTGTAACAAATGCTGTGCCACCGACTTTGAGTCCGGAATATGTTGCCAATTTCAAAGACTTGTCAAAATCCTCGCCATTCCAAAGATTTGTAGCAAGTGTAATCACAGCCGTTACACCAAAGGCAGATGAAGCAATAACCATACCATTCACAGCATCATATGTTAACGATTCTACAGTTCCTGCTTTTGCAATATTTTTTGCCTGTTGGTATGTAAAATGCCCCTTGCGAACTATGTTTTTTGCTTCGTTAGGATCTGTTACACCGGGAACTTTTCCTTCCCTGATTTTCTCTTCCATCGCTTGTACAGCAGCATCAAATTTATCAGAAGGGACTTCTATCTGCATAGGCTTGCCATCTACCACATAACGGAAATTACCGTTTTTATCAAAGCATTCATTGATGCAAGCTCTACCAGATTGACAATACTTAGATTGAATCATTACGCCGTCAACTATTCGATCTGCCCCATTTTTAATATTATCATCGCCTACGATTTTTGCATCATGTCCTGTCAATTTGTCATACAAATTATTTGCTCTCTCTGCGGCAAAGCCGTGCCCTTGCTGTGCGTGAAATTTTTCTTCATCATACGATTTATTAACTTGACCATAAGTACCAGAAGCTATGCCACCAGCTACAGCGCCTTCGAACTTCTTTTCGTCATAAGGAGATAAAGACATACTATCAGCATCAGGAGTATCATTTACTGCCATCATCTCTCGAAAAAAATTGCACAATGGAGTTTTGTTAATAAGGCTATCTATCCATTCAATCACTGTACCATCATACAGTATGAACTTAAGTTTATTATCACAGTCCTTCTTTCCCGATTGAATAACTTCAACAGACAAAATATCATCATACCATAGCTTTTTGGGCTTTTCTAAAACAGTCAGATAGTACACTTTAGTATCTGTGAAAATGTAACCCTGTTTACCACTATTGAATACAGTCGTATCATACATACCAATTATGGAAGTTCTATCAACATTATTTGCAAATGTCTGCATCGCATGATCAATCTTCTTTGAAGGAATGTCACCTTTAATGTGAAACGGAAAGGATGCCGTCTTAATCTTATCTGCATATTTTCGCATCAATTCTATTTTTTGATGTTGCACCATAGTTATTCCCCTATCATAGTTTCTCTTTTCTTAAAGTTGAGAGCTTGGTTCGCAAATAGGTAGTGTATACGCTGCCTGTTTTGAAAAACTGTTTTTATTATATCCGTCCCGGTAGAGAAATCTCCTTACAAAGTACTCCCCTTACCGCTCCTTGCCTTCTTGATCTTTGTTTTTATCCTCTGCAGCGCATTATCTGTTGCTTTTGCGGTTTTTCCAAGCACTCTTGCTATCTCCGCATAGCCCATGCCGGTCAGACACAGCTCCAGAACCTGCTTTTCAAAGTTGCTGAGTTCCTGTCCTATCGTTCTTTCCAGACTTTCCAGATTCTCCTGATCAATCACAAGTTCCTCAGGATTTTTGGTATTAAGCGCCACCAGTTCCTGAATCAGTTCCGGATACTCCTCTCCGTTTCTCTCCTGATCTCCGTAGAGAGAAACATAATAGTTCAAAAAGGAATGCTTCTTCCTTCCCGCGGACTGCACCGCTGTATAGATCTGTCTTGTCACACACAGCTCTGCAAACGTATAAAAACTGGCATCCCGCCCTGCGTCGTAATCTCTGATTGCCTTAAACAGGCCTATCATGCCCTCCTGCAGAAGATCCTCATGATCCGCGCCCAGAATATACATGGACTTGGATTTTCGCCGCACCATATCTTTATATTTTTCAATGATATATTCTGTTATTCGATTGTCCCCGTCCCGAAGCCGTAAGATCAGCTCCTCATCGGAGAGCAGTTCGTAGTCGTTGTACATGATTTATCACCAATTGCAATTTCTGTCGTAAATCTTTCACTTTTACTTTACTATAATTTATGGTTTTGTCAAACTATTATCCATTATTTCTTATTTACGCCAACTAAAAAAAGTGCTACTCTGTAGTCATACACCAGATCATAATGACATGCACCGGGAGCTGAAATGAACACTATATGCCACGATATTTTCAGAGCCATTCACGAAGGGAAATGGCTGAAAATAGAATATAAAAACAAAGATGAGCAGATTACCAGATACTGGATAGGAATTCATGATCTGAATGTGTCAAAACGTACTCTTTCTGTTGACGGACTGCATTTAGGCAGATATACAACGGATTTTTATAATACCATCTATATTGATTCCATTTTGTCTTCTCAAATCGTGGAAGGTTCTTATTGTCCCGTCAATAACAGACTGGTACAGGATATTTATCTGAATCCCCACAAATACAAAACGCTCTTTGATAACGTGGCAAACTTAAAGATACTGAACTATCTGGAAATGTGCAGCCGCATGGATACCACACCCTATTATTCAAACTTTGAGCTCGTTCAGTTTTTGGACAGAGAAAGTTTTCAGATGACAGATTATCAGCTCACCACAGAGCAATTCCAAACTATCGTAAAAAATTTTCAGTACAAAATGGATGAGCGGAATAAAACAGACGGTAAGCTTGTCATTCAGCAGCTTGCCATGAATGTACTGAGCATCCATACTACAAAAGGGTTATACGTACTTGCATACAGAAGACTGCAGCTTGACATAAAACGGAAAGTCTTGCGGCCGGATGATGAAATTACTATATGCACAGAATTTATTTTCGGGGAAACAAAAGAAAATATCCGAAAATATCTTGACGCAGATGAATATGATCTTTTAAAAGATTTTGAGAAAAATCAGGAACAGATCAAAGACCGGGTTGCAGCGCATACAAGGCAGGTTATGGGGGTGGACGACATGCCGTACATCATCGGTCTCGGTATGGACATACCTCTGGATCTGCACAAAGAATATCAGGCGATCATCCAAATGTACAACACCGGGAAAGCTCCCGTTCCCATCAGAGCATTTTTCGGCGATCTGTTAAACCGGCCTGTGCGCAAAAAAGAATATCCCATCACTCTGATCGATAAACGGATCAATCTCGATCAGCTTCTTGCCATCAATAACGCCATGAAATACCCGGTGGCATACATTCAGGGTCCTCCCGGCACAGGTAAAACAAATACTATCATCAATACGATAGTGACCGCTTTTTTCAATGAGAAAACGGTTCTTTTTGCATCTTATAATAACCATCCGATCAACAGCGTATTTGACAAACTTCTTTCCTTGAATTACAGGGGAAAACGGATTCCTTTTCCTGTGCTGCGTGTAGGAAATATAGACAAAGTCAGAGAAGCCATTGAACATATTAAAAATGTATACCTTCAAATGCAGGCGGTAACCGTATTCGAATCTACACTGGACAGAAATAAAGATGACAGAGCAGAGCGCGCCAAAAAGCTGTCAAACCTCCTGAAAAAATACGAGGATGTACTTGATTTAAAAGAACGCCGGGAAACGCTGAACCGGATGATGGAATACCAGAAGAGACTCAAAGCTTCTCTGGAAATGGTTCCTTTTCAGACCGATTTACAGGGACGACAGTTAAATCAAATAGAAAACAGGATCAATACGCTTGGAAAAATTACGGATGCAGAAGCGCTTATGCTCTTAGACAACGATCTTGAGGAACTGTATAAGTATCTTTTTTATACTTCTGCGCGCCATATTAAAAAGCTGGATGAGGAAAGATACAAAGATCTTCGCCATATTCTTTTTGAGACAGATCCGGATAGACAGGTGGACAGTTTCAGAAAATATCTCCGCAAGACCGAAAACATCAAAAAACTCCAGAAAATATTTCCGGTTATCATCACCACATGTATATCCGCCCATAAACTGGGAGAACCAAAAACCATGTTCGATATGGTGATCATCGATGAAGCAAGCCAATGTAATACGGCTGTTTCTCTTGTTCCGATCATTCGCGGGGAAAGTCTGATGTTAGTGGGCGATCCCCAACAGCTCAATCCTGTCATTTTACTGGACGAGATAGCGAATCAAAAGTTACGAAAACAGTATAATGTGGCTGATGAGTATGATTACAGAAAAAATTCCATTTATAAGACATTTTTAGCCTGTGATTCTGTAAGCGATGAGGTTCTTTTACATAACCACTACCGCTGTAACAGAAAGATCATTGAATTTAATAACAGAAAGTATTACAACTCGAAACTGAATGTCTGCTCTAAGAGTACCGAACAGCATCCTCTTGTCTATATGGAAGTAAAAAGTAATCCCGGCAGTATAAAAAATACCGCTGATCAGGAAGCCGCAGAAATTATTCGCTACGCCCGCATGAATAAAGATAAGTCTATCGGTGTCATCACACCTTTTGTCAATCAAAAGAAGCTGATTGAGAATGCCATCGAACAAAATCATCTGCAAAATGTGATCTGCGGAACGGTCCATGCTTTTCAGGGTGATGAAAAAGATGTCGTTCTGTTTTCCACCGCGATCACAAGCCAGACCCAGATGGGAACTTATGAGTGGCTCAAAAACAATAAAGAACTGATCAATGTGGCAACCTCCCGGGCAAAGGAAAAACTGATCGTACTTTCAGATTCCGAACAGCTTGCCCGTCTGCATCAAAAAGATAGCGAAGATGATCTTTTTGAGCTTATAGAATATGTAAAGAAAAACGGAGAAGCCCGGGTAACAGAAAAGCGCGCCAATTCCAGAGCGCTCGGCGTAAAGCCTTTCAGCACGGCAACAGAAGAAGCCTTCATGGAAAACTTAAACCATGCGCTTCAAAACATCTGGCTGTCGCAGAACCGGTTTAATGTAAAAAAAGAAGTGGCAATTTCACAGGTTTTTCAGGAGAACACGAACTACAGCGACCTGTTCTATTCCGGCCGCTTCGATTTCGTTGTATACGAACGTATGGGAGAAACCGAAATTCCGGTGCTGGCAATAGAACTGGACGGCAAGGAACATTTTGAGAACGAGATTGTAAAAAATCGTGACCGAAAGAAAAATGAAATCTGCCGTAACCATAATATGCAGATCATCCGTGTAGAAAATTCATATGCCAGACGTTACAATCATATCAAAGATATTTTGATAAATTATTTTTCCATCATGCATTGAATGAATCAGTATTTGCTACCCTCTCTGCCTCACAATCTCATAGGCCAACACTCCCGCCGCCACAGAAGCATTCAGGGAATCAATGTTTCCTTTCATCGGAATGGAAGCGACCATATCGCAGTTTTCTTTCACAAGACGTCCGACGCCCTCCCCCTCGCTTCCGACCACAAGCCCAATGGGTCCCTTTAAATTCAGATCATACATCCTCGTTCCGCCCATATCCGCGCAGACCATCCACATGCCCTGCTTTTTCAGTTCCTCCATCGTCCGCACCAGATTGGTCACCCGGACAACCGGAGTATAGTTGAGCGCCCCCGCTGAAGTGCGCGCTACCGCTGCCGTCAGCCCTACCGCACGGTTTTTCGGAATGATCACGCCGTGGGCGCCCGCCAGATTCGCAGTTCTGATAATGGCACCCAGATTATGGGGATCTTCGATATTGTCCAACAAAATAAAGAACGGATCTTCTCCTTTCTCTTTCGCCGCCGCAAACAGATCCTCTAATTCCGCATACTCATAAGCTGCCGCCATAGCGATAACGCCCTGATGATGCCCGGTCTCCGAAAGCTGGTCGAGGCGTTCTTTGGCCACAAACTTCACAAAGCAGCCCTGCTTTTTCGCTTCCCGCTTGATCGTCATCACCGGTCCATCCTGACAGCCGTCCAGAATATAAAGCTTGTCAATCGGTTTTCCGCTTTTTAATGCCTCCTGTACGGCATTTCTGCCCTCTATTGTAAATTCACGATACGCCATAATGATCCTTTCCCGCACACGCCTTTCCATTCAGCCTTCTCACCGCATCGATATCAAAAGCTCCGTCGCCATGAAACGTCATTTTATATACTCAGCCCACACTTTTCAAGCCCTGTTTTCAACAGCTCCAGCACCCGTTTTGTTCTTCCCGTCAGATACAGATAGCCGAAAAGCGCTTCCAGAGCCGTTGCATTTTTGTACTCTGTCAGGGACGCATTTTTTGCTTTTGTATGGAAACGGGCGTTTCTTCCGCGTTTTAAAACATCCGCTTCCTCTTCCGATACTTCCTCCAACAACACCTTATAGATATCAGACTGCGTTCCCGCTTTGGAAAATCCGGACGCTTCCCTATGGAGCTTTTGGGGCGACTTATTGCCCTTTTCTACCACCACGGTGCGGATGATCAACTCATAGACACAATCCCCTATATAGGCAAGTGTCAACGGAGAAAAATTTCTGATATCCTGTTCTTTACAGTCAAAGCTCTCCCGGATACTGTCGGGGAACCTTACGCCTTCTTCCATTTTACGCCCTCTCTCGTGTCTTCCAGCACAATACCCTTTTGCAGAAGTTCGTTTCTGATCTCATCCGCCCGGGCAAAGTTTTTTGCTTTCCTTGCCTCCTGCCGCTGTGCAATCAATGCCTCTATATCCTCCGGCAGCAGCTCTTCCTTCTTCTCAACGATCAGGCCGCAGATATCGGTCAGCGTTATGATCTCATTTTTCAGTGCCTGTAAGTAAGCTTTTGAGTGCTCTCCGTCTGTATTTGTATTCACAAATTTTACAAGCTCAAAGATCGCAGAAATCGCATCCGCAGTATTGAAGTCATCTTCCATAGCATCCTCAAATTTTGCGATAAAAGCTTTTGCATCTTCTTCCGCCTGCTTTTCCGCAGCGCTTTCTTCCTCCTCTTTCGCACTCTTTATCAAGAAATTCAGGTTCTCCACCGCCGTAACGATTCTGTCATAGCCGTTCTGGGCCGCCTGCATCAGATCCGCGCTGAAATTCAGGGGGCTTCTGTAATGTGCCGAAAGCATAAAGAACCGCAGCACCTGCAGATCATATTTTTCAGAAATATCCCGCACCGTAAAGAAATTTCCGGCAGATTTAGACATCTTCCGATTGTCAATATTCAGAAAAGCATTGTGCATCCAATAGCGCGCAAAGGTTTTATCGTTGGCCGCCTCCGACTGGGCAATCTCGTTTTCATGGTGGGGGAAGATCAGATCCTCGCCTCCCGCATGAATATCAATTTCATCTCCCAGATATTTCTTGCTCATCACTGAACATTCAATATGCCAGCCCGGTCTTCCGTCGCACCACGGAGATTCCCAGTAAGGCTCTCCCTCTTTTTTCGGTTTCCACAGCACAAAATCAAGGGAATCTTCTTTCTGATCCTCCCCTGAAACAAGAAGGGAACGGTTTCCGCCCTGCAGATCATCCAAATTTTTGTGGGACAGTTTGCCGTACTCTTTAAAACTTCTTGTCCGGAAGTATACCGTGCCGTCCGCCGCACGGTAAGCATGTCCCTTTTCGATCAGGGTCTCGATCATCTCGAGCATCCCGTCTATTTCCTGTGTTGCCAGCGGATGTGTCGTGGCGGGTTTCACATTCATACCCTCCATATCTTTTTTACATTCCGCTATATACCGTTCAGAAATCACGGAAGCATCCACGCCTTCCTCCAAAGCCTTTTTGATGATCTTGTCATCCACATCCGTAAAATTCGATACAAAATTTACATCATAGCCCTTATACTCCATATACCGACGCACTGTGTCGAAAACAAGCATCGGCCGGGCATTGCCGATATGGATCAGGTTATAAACGGTAGGACCGCACACATACATGCGCACCTTCCCCTCTTCTATCGGAACAAATTCTTCTTTCCTGCCGGATAGTGTGTTATAAATTTTCATAATATGTTTTCTCCTGTTCCAGTTTTATCAATCTCCTATTTTACGCCGCAGCTGCCGCATTTCCTCTTCCAACGTCAACAGATGGTTTGTCAGTTCCGCATTGGCTTTCTTCAACCCCGCAATATCCTCCTGTACCGGGTCGGGAAGATCTACCTGATTCAGTTCTTCCTGCGGGAAGTTCTGCTTCGTCCGCTTTACCACATGCCCCGGCACGCCGACTACCGTAGACCCGGGCGGCACCTCCTCCAGCACCACGCTTCCGGCGCCGATCTTGGAATTATCCCCGATGGTGAATGACCCTAATACCTTTGCGCCCGCACTGATCATCACGTTGTTTCCCACCGTAGGATGTCGCTTCCCCTGCTCCTTACCGGTTCCGCCCAGTGTCACCCCCTGATAGAGCGTCACATTGTCTCCCAATACAGCGGTCTCACCGATGATCACACCGTTTCCGTGATCGATAAACAGCCCCTTTCCGATCGTCGCTCCGGGATGAATCTCGATGCCCGTCTTGCGTACAGCCCTCTGGGACACCCACCTCGCCAGAAAATAATGTCTCTTTATGTACAGTTTGTGAGCCAGTCTGTAGTGCAGCATTACCTTAAAACTGGGATACAAAAAGACCTCCCAGTTGCTGTGGATCGCCGGGTCTCTCTCTCGTATAATTTTGATTTCATCCCGAATATTTTTGATAAAACCCATGCTGCCTGTTCCTTCCTGCAGCCGCTTGTTTTTCTTATGCGGCTATTACATTATATGCTATCCCGCTCTAAATGTCATGCTTTTTCATAACACTCTGAAAAGATGCCTCTATTCCTGCAGTTTCGGGCAGCCGCTGCAATTTCCGCACCCTGAGACATTCTCCGCATGCAATTCCATAGGGGTTGTCAAAAGACAGATTGCCTGAGCCGAAATGCCCTCGCCGCTTCCGGTAAACCCAAGCCCCTCCTCTGTAGTCGCTTTTACATTTACCTGCGCCGCTTCAATTTCCAGCGCCGCGGCGATATTTTCCCGCATTTTATCAATATGAGGCCGCATTTTCGGAGCCTGTGCAATGATCGTCGCATCAATATTTTCTATCAAAAAAGTATGCTCTGTGAGCAAAGCGCCCACTTTTTTTAGCAGCTCTATGGAAGAAATGCCCCTGTAAGCTTCGTCCGTATCCGGGAAATGCTTCCCGATATCCCCGAGTGCCGCCGCCCCAAGCAGAGCATCCATAACCGCATGCAGCAGCACGTCCGCGTCAGAGTGCCCTAAAAGCCCTTTCTCATAAGGGATTTCCACGCCGCCTATGATACATTTTCTGTTTTCCACTAGCCTGTGCACATCATAGCCTGTCCCTATTCTCATACACTCTCTCCAATCTGTTTCAACCCTCGTTACTTTCTCCCGCCATAACAGTCTGCCTCGGTTTTCTTCGCCTTCTCCTGCGATGACTGCCCGTTTTCTTCATTTCCTTTTCGGGCGTCTCCGCCTTTCCCTGACGCTCCTGCCCTCTGCCATTTTCGCCGCTGTAACCCTTTTTTCGTCCCATCAGAGAGAACTTTCTGCCGCCTTGGTGGCAATCATCACAGACCGTAAATCTATAACCGAAGGGCAGCGGCTTTCCGCAGTATTTGCATTTCTGAATATAGTCCTTTTTATTGCCCACCAGATACCGCATGATCGTATCTTCGGTCTTTTCCCTCTCCCTGGCAAGACGCTCCACATCCATCTCTTTTCCCAGTCTTGTGGAAAACTGATGATACAGATCAAGCATCTTGTAAAAAGTCTCATACCGCATAAGTCCCTTGTCGGTACACATGGAAAGCGCCGGAAAATGCAGAGACACATCCGCTGTATAAGTTTCGCAGTAATAAAGCCAAAGATCCACAATATCCCTGTTTTTAATATCGATAGAACAGGTTAACATCCGATACAATGTCCGCTTGTCATCAAAACCGTCAATGTCTTTCCGCTCTCTGTAAGCCCGCTCATATAAAAACAGCATCTCATCAATACTGACTTTCTCAAAGGGCGGCGACGGCTCCACCGACTTCCAGACTTTCAGAATCGTATCAAGAGGATCTTCCATATCAAGCAGCACATGCGGAAACCCAAGACTCACACGGCTTACAGGCTCCTCCGCCTTTGCATAGTTCTCCTTAATATACGCAAGCTCTTCCTCGCCCATCGCATTCACATAGCCGACATCATAAATTCCATAGCGCCCGGCACGTCCGGAAATCTGCTTGATCTCCGGCACTTTCAGTTTACGTTTCTCGTGTCCGTCATATTTATCGATCTGAATAAAAACGATCCGCCTCACTGGAAGATTGAGTCCCATGCCGATGGCATCCGTCGATACTACTACTTTGCTCGTCTTCTCCGTAAACAATTTGATCTGTCTTCTTCGTATCTCGGGCGGCAGAGAGCCATAGATCACGCTGGCGCGGATGCCCTCCCTCTCCAGGCGCCCCGCAATATCCAATACAGCACGCTTTGTGAAAAGAATCAGCGCATCCCCCTCTCTCACATCCTCCGGAAAACGGAATGCTTCATCCTCGCAGACCAGTTTTGTCATGCGCTCATAATGGTTGAGTTCACTGCTGTCGCCGCAAAGGGAGATCAGGTGCGTCACAACATCCTGCGCTGCCGGACTCATACAGACATGGATCTCTTTTGCCTTCACCCCCAGTATCGCCCTTGTCCAGGAGTGTCCTCTGTCCTCGTCCGCTATCATCTGCGCCTCATCAATGACAGCAATGTCATATTCTTTTTCAATGTCCAACATTTCTATTGTTGAAGAAATGACACGGCTGTTTTCCTCAAAAATGTATTCTTCCCCGGTCAGCATGCTGCAGGGCACGCCCGCCTCCATCATGCGCTCATACACTTCCAGCGCAAGAAGTCTTAAAGGCCCCAGATATGTGCCATTCTCCGCAGTTTTCAGCCTCTCCAGCGCCTGGTAGGTCTTTCCGCAGTTGGTAGGACCCACATGCAGAATAAAATGCCTTTTCATCGCAAGCGCTTCCTGAAACTCTGTCTCCGGGTTCATCGGCACCATATCGATGATTTCACCGCGGATTCCCACATCCGCATAACTTCTGCATAACGCTTTTAATGTTCTGCGGCATATTTCAAAAGAAAGTTCCGTGCGCAGATACTCTAAAAATTTCCCGGTAACGATTTCTGCTTCACTGTCGGTTAACTCCGCCATATCAAGACGCACAAGCTCCGGCAGAACCATATCCCTGATTTCCATCATCGCAATCTGGTTTTTTTCACGAAACGCATAATAGCTGAGATTCCGAAGCTGTCTGTGGTAATCCTCCAGTTTCGCTGTCTTTATTTTTGCCGAGCCTGTTCGTTTTAATTCCTGAAAGAGTGTTTTGATTCTTTTTTCGTAACTGCTCTTTCCGTCATTTTTCTTCTTTTTTAATTTTAATGAGCTGTCCCTGTACTGTGTAAAATAAAACTGTACCAGCTTGTCCCGTTGTACCATAAAGTCCTGCTTTCTGCCTTATATTTGTAGATGAAAGCCAGGTGCTCCGTGCTTCGCACTCCCGCATCTGCCGCCGGTATTCGCAATCCGGCCCATCGGCCTGCTTGCTCATATCGTCTTGCCTGTCCAATGTCCATAAATCGACGCATGCAAGCATGCTCGCTTCACGTCCATCGACAGGACTTTCATCGTAAAAAAGCCTTGAATAACTTCAAGGCTTTACAGTAGCGAGAGAGAGACTTGAACTCTCAACCTCCCGGGTATGAACCGGACGCTCTAGCCAGTTGAGCCATCTCGCCATATATCTTACAGATTTTTGTTTGAAATGGGACCTATAGGGCTCGAACCTATGACCCTCTGCTTGTAAGGCAGATGCTCTCCCAGCTGAGCTAAGATCCCATTACAATTATTTGCGGCAGTCAAACAATCCGGAATTATCTGACTGCCTTGCTAGTATACAATTAAATGTACCTGCTTGTCAATAACTTTTTTTAATTTTTTATATCCTACATCCTCTCCGGCGCAGAAAATCCCAGCACATCGATGCATGTCTCCATTACCTGCAGCGTCAGTGCGAGCAGTGCGATATATGCGGATTTTTCCGATTCGTTCTCCTGCGTGAGAATCTTTGTCTCATGATAGAAGTGGTTTAGCGCATTGGCCAGATCATACATATATGCACAGATTTTATGGGGCGCCATCTCCTGATAGGCATTTTCCATCATCGCGCCAAAACCCGCAATAGCTTTCATAAGTTCTTTTGCCGCCTCATTTTCTGTGACTGCAATCTGCGTATTTTCCACTGTGCCGCCCTGCTCACGATACTTATTTAAAATGGATTTAATGCGCACCATCGTATAAAGCAGGTAAACGCCCGTATTTCCTTCCGAAGAAGTAAACTTTTGAATATCAAAAATATAATCTTTGGAAGCCTGGTTAGAAAGATCACCGTATTTCAACGCACTGAGCGCTACGATCTCGGCTGTCTTTTCGGCCTCCTCTCCCGGCATATCACGATTTTCGGAAATCTTCTGAAGCATCACTTCATATACTTCCTCCAACAGATATTCAAGCCGCAGGACACCGCCCTGTCTCGTTTTGAAGGGTTTTCCGTCCTTGCCGTTCATTGTGCCAAAACTCAAAAACTTGAGTTCTGTCTCAGGCTTTACAAGTTTTGTCTTCCTTGCACAACGGAATACCTGCTCAAAATAGAGTTCCTGCCGCTTGTCCGCCAGGTAGATCAGTTTATCGGGGGCAATCTTCTCCATCCTCTCCTGGATGGTTGCAAGATCTGTCGTATTATAGAGGGCCGCTCCATCTGATTTTAAGATCATGCAGGGAGGAATCTCTTTTGTGTCCTCTTCTCTCGCCACATCTACCACAAGCGCACCCTCGCTCTCATGGGCGTATCCTTCTTTCTTCATATAGTCTACCATGCCGGGAATCCGCTCCTGCACATCGGATTCTCCTTTCCAGAGGTCGAATTCCACGTTCAGCCTGTCATAATTTTTCTTCAGATCCGATACGGACACTTTGATAATATGATTCCAGAGTGCACGGTATCCCCGCACACCGCTTTGCAGCTTAAAGGTAGCTTCCATCGCCTTTTCCTTATAAGCAGCGTCTTCCTTGGACTTTCCGCTGGCCATCGGATAAATTTCCTCTAACTCTGAGATTGTAAAGGGAGCCTCTTTCGGATACTCTCCTGAAAAGTTTTCGTCAAAATAGGGAAGCTCCGGTTTTCTCAATGATAATTCATAGATGATGAGCCCCATCTGCAGTCCCCAGTCGCCCAGATGAATATCGCCTATCACTTCCGCACCTGCATAGCGACATATTCTTTTTATGCTCTCACCGATGATCGCGGAACGCAGATGCCCTACATGGAGCGGTTTTGCCACATTCGGTCCGCCATAATCTACGACTATTTTCTTTCCCTTCCCCGATTCGTTCATCCCGAATTTCGGAGCAGTCCCCATCTGCCTTAAATACTCCGCCAGGAACTCTTCTTTCACTTTCAGATTTAAAAATCCCGGTGCCGCCGCATCCACCTCTGAAAAGACTGTGCTCTCCTGCAATTTCTCCGCCACGTCTTTTGCGATCATGATCGGCGCCTTGTGGTACTTTTTTGCTCCCGCCATCGCACCATTACACTGATACTCGCAAAGATCCGGCCTGTTGGAAACAGTTACCCTGCCCAGTTCCTCTTCATAACCTGCCTGCGCAAATGCTTTTTTCACTTCTTCCGAAATAAGTTCTAATAATTTTTTCATAAATTTTCACTCTCTTTATCTATATTTTTCCTGTAAAATTTTATTCATTATTTACCGTTTTTAACGGCACTACTGCCAGTGTCTTTCCTAATGGTGCTAAAACCTTTAAAATAGTATCTAACTGCGGATTCGTGCTGCCTTTTTCCATTCTTGCTATAATAGGTTGCTTTACTCCGCTTAATTCCTCTAATCTTTTTTGGCTTATCCCTTTTTCCTGTCTGGCTTTTATCAATTCCCCGATAATGGAAACCCTTAAATCACTTTCAGCTATTTCTGCTGGTGTAAAAAGTTCTTTTCTGACATCCTCCCAATTACTGCCAATAGCATTATTTCCCATTATCAATGCCCCTTTCTTTTAAATCCGCTAATTCCCTTCTTGCTCTCTCG
The DNA here is from genome assembly GCA_014804795.1 of Lachnospiraceae bacterium. Classification (GTDB taxonomy): domain Bacteria; phylum Bacillota; class Clostridia; order Lachnospirales; family Lachnospiraceae; genus 1XD8-76. Next base: position 242,998 of record JAAUZC010000015.1, read on the forward strand.
ATTTCTCTCATAGGCGTTTTTTGTGTTTTTTTCATAAAATAGTGCAATAAAACAAAACTGTCCTTATCCCATGCAACAAACAGGATTCTATCTCTTAACGGCCGTAGTTCCCATATATTTTCACCTAAATATTTTAGATAAGGTTCCCCTAAAGCCGTACCATAGATGCTTAACGCCTGTATGTAATCATTGATTTTATTAAATTTTATTCTGCTGCTTTTATCCTTCTTTTTTGAGAGTTCTTTTAAATAGTCTAAAACCGGTTGTTTTCCGCCTTTATCCTGATAAAAATATACTTTATGCAAACTATTATTTCCCTTTTATGTCTTATTATATGAAAGAATTATTAAATGGTCAATAACTTTTGAGTTATTGGCTATTTTGTTTTGAAAAAACACACCCGCAATAATTCTGTCTGTAAAGTCCATACTCTTTCGACAGCTCAATTGACCGTTTATATCCGTCCCGCTTTTTAAAATCAGAGGGCAGCCACCGGACTCCGTATTCTTCCGCCAGCCTCTCCCCGATCTCGTTGAGCTTCGCCGCATTTTTTAACGGACTGATCGTCAGGGTCGTTGTAAAATAATCAAAGTTCCTCTCTTTTGCCAGTTCTGCCGTTTTGCGAAGCCGCAGTTCATAGCAGCGAAAACATCTCTCGCCGCCCTCGGCACAGTTTTCCAAATCCTTTGCCATCTCTAAAAAGCGCTCAGGTTCGTAATCTCCCTCTATGATCTCGATTTTTAACGGCCTCCCTGTTTCCGGTTCCCCCATAAATTCCGTTTTGCCGTCGGCCTGTTCCTCTGCGGCTTTCCGCTCCCCGGCCTTCCTGTTATAAATCTCGATCAGCCGTATCTCCTCCTGTACCCGCTTTCGATACTCTTCTTTCTCTGTAATATTCGGATTATAATAAAATACGGTCAGCTGAAAAAACTCCCGCAGATACTCCATACAGTAACTGCTGCAGGGAGCACAGCAGCTGTGCAAAAGGAGCCTTGGCATGGCTGCGGCAGAAATCTCTAAATTACATATTATTTTTTCCAATTCCTTCTGATAATTTCGGGATGTCTGCATATGTCCTTAACTTCTTTCTGATCTCAATTCATAGTAGATACCATACCATAAAACAATCCTGCAAAAATACAGTACCTGTAAAAATATTTTTCATAAAACAATTGCGTATACTTTGACTGAAAGGTCGGATTCTTAAGACGATAAAATGAAATACAGGGGCAGTAGGAATCGAACCCACATCGATGGTTTTGGAGACCACTGTTCTACCTTTGAACTATGCCCCTAATTGCGTATCAGAGTATTTCTTCCTGACACGCTGATTATTATAACACACTTTCAAACTGTTCTGCAAGCATAAATTTTGAATTTATAAGATTTCCGGGGGCGTTCCCCATCATCTTCCTCTTTTTATCATTCATGCATATCGCCAAACATTAAACATACAGATCACAACGATCACTGACATCAATCCGATAAACAGTTTATCTACCGTTTTATTATCGATTTTCTTATTGATCCTGCTCCCCACAAAGCCGCCCAAAATCCCGCATGCGACCATCAGAAGCAACGTAACCGGTTCAAACGCCGGCACTCTTTTCTGCACTAACGTACTGCACAGACTGGAAATCTGCGAAAACATGATAATATAGATCGAATACATGGCCGCCTGTTTGGATGTCATGGAGAAAAAATAAAACAGCACCACCAGATTGATCGGCCCACCGCCAATGCCCAAAAAGGAGGACATAATGCCCAGAATAACGCCAATCAGAAAAATGACCGACCGGCTCTTTAAGTTTTTGGTCTTTATCCTTTTTTTATTAATCGTATATAACAGTGTGCCAAGTGTGATAACTAAAAGAACCGCCGCCTGCACGGCGCCCACATGGCTTGTATCGGACATTCCCTGCAAAACTCTTTCATACAGTCCTTTGCCAAGCAGACCCCCTGCCACGCCTCCTACTGCGATCACTGTAGCAAAAATCTTATCAAATACAAAATCGTGTTCTGCACGCATATTTTTATACATGGAAACGACGGACATTGACAGCACCGTGCATCCGGACAGAAAGGAAACCGTCGTCACTGCCAGAATCCCTGTCGCATCCAGAACCGGTTTGATGATCACACCGCCGCCAATGCCGCATATCGCTCCCACCACAGATGAGAAGAAGCATACTACAAAAATAACGAAATAATCCATTGTGCGCTCCCATTCCCTCTACTTAAACAGTTTTATTTAAACATAACACCGCCTATTACTACGCCCGCAATCCCGTTCTCTTCATCGAGCAGCACCAGATCAGCGTCCTTGCCGTTTTCAATAGAACCCTTGCTGTCATAGACACCGATCAGTCTTGCCGGATTTTCTGTCAGCATCGGAATAACCTCTTCCAGAGAAAGTCCCGTAAAGGACAGCAGGTTTTTCAGCGCAACATTCTGTGTAAGCGTACTTCCTGCGCGTACACCGGTAGTCGCCAGTTTTGCATCCCCGTCTTCCACTACCACGGCGTTCACACCGAGATGATAATTGCCGTCCGGCAGTCCTGCTGCCATGATGGAGTCTGTGATTGCTACCACTTTGTCTATTCCCTTTGTCTTGATGATCAGGCGTACCGTACCCGGATGGAGATGTCTTCCGTCACAGATCACCTCACAGTAGACATCGGATTCCAACGCCGCCCCCCAGATTGCCGGCTCATGCTGATGCAGCAGCCGCATGGCATTCCCTGTATGGGTAGCGGCTTTCGCACCGCAGGCGATCGCTTCCATAGATGTGGCATAATCCGCACCGGAATGTCCAATAGCCGCCGTGATGCCCTGTCCTCCCAAAGCAGATATCATTTCCGGCACACCTTCCACTTCCGGAGAAACTGTGATATACCGGATTCCGCCCTCCGCCAGTTCCTGATAGTGTTTCACCAGTTCAATATTGCCTTTTTGGAGCAGTTCTTCCGGCATTGCACCCTTATATTCTTTCGCTAAGAACGGTCCCTCCAGATGAAGTCCCATAAGCTTTGCACCCTTGCGCTCACTGTCCCGATAATCTTTATACTGTCCGATACACCATTCGGTCTGTTCAATCGTGTCCGTCAACACCGATGCCAACCAAGAAGTAGTGCCGTTTTTTGCAAAGAAACAGCCGATCTTCTCATAATCATCTGCTGTAGCGCCATTCACATCAACGCCTACCGCTCCGTGGGTATGAATATCAATAAATCCCGGCACGATCTTCTTTTTGTCTGCATCGATAACCTCTGCATCTTCCGGGATTGCAAAACCTTCCGGATATATCTGCAGCTTTCCGTCATGGATGCCCAGAACGCCGGACTCAAACCGATTCCCTACATAAATTTCTCCGTTAACAATATACTGATCTTTCATGATTCCCTCCACATTCATTAAAGTTCCTGCGGCAATTTTGCCACAAACTCAGTCACCCGCAAAAGCGCATCCGGATGTTCCTGCATGAGCGTTACAGGGAAATGTGCGGATACATCTCCATATGCCGCGTGGCGCACTACACTGCGGTGCCAGTCTCTGAAACATCCCAGACGTACTTTTCTCGCATTATAGATCTCGTTCATTCCTATTGTAACACAGAATCTCGGCATATCATCAATCGCTCCGTTTAAATCCCCGATGGCATTGGCCGTCCTCGTCTCTCTGCTGATCTCCAGCACTCTGGTATGCAGATTTTTAAATTCTTCCGCACTCAGGCTGTCATCTGCCTCATTAAATGCCAGATGCCCGTTGATGCCGATACCGCCAAAACAGATATCCACGCCGCCAAGCTGCTCTATCACCCTCGCCATATTTTCCGGGTCGTGGGGATCGGGGAATATCCTCTGCTCTTTCGGCATGACAAGCTCCGGTTTTATCTTTGTATACACAGTTCTGTTCATGAATCCGCGGAAGCTGAGCGGATCATTTTCATCAATCCACTCCTTTTCGTCTGTCAGATACTCGTCCATATTGAGGAACCATACATCTTTTAAACTGATCTCTTCACGGTTTACGATCTCCACGAAATAGGGATACTGGCCTACCGGTCCCACGGGGCAGATAAATACGGTTTTTTCTCCCAACGCATTTTTCCGCTTGATCTCCTCCGCCATCTCCTGCGCTATCGCCCGGAAAACCGTTTCATTGTCAGCCAGTACTTCCACCGGCAGTTTCGGATTTTTTAAAAACTCCTCTTTCTCATAGTAGTAATATTCATGTCTCATATCCTTAATTCTCCTATTTTCGTTCCGTAACTGCCCTGCCACCATCCGTTTACGGCAGAGAAAATCTTGTCTGCTTCGCATTCAATATTTCCTCTGGGGCGCTGTTCGGGCAGTTACTGTTTTTTATTTTAGTTCCGTAACTGCCCTGCCACCACCCGTTTATGGCAGAGAAAATCTTGTCTGCTTCGCATTCAATATTTCCTCTGGGGCGCTGTTCGGGCAGTTACTGTTTTTTATTTTCGTTCCGTAACTGCCCTGCCATCACCCGTTTACGGCAGTTACTCATTTTTTTATTTTCGTTCCGTAACTATAATTTTCCATGCAGTCCCGTATATTTCTGCGTCACTTCCAGCACACGGTACACATCCAGGTAAGGTTGGAATTTTTCTTCGTTTTTGCAGATATATTCCCGCATCGCTTCCCATTCCCTGTCTGCCCTTTCCTGCTCTCCCCTGGACAGAAACAGCAACGCCTTAGAAAGCAGCATCACATAATTTCTATGATATTCCAGTATCTCCCAGTAGATGGACTCATAATTCCCTTCCGCATTCCGATGTCTCTCACTCTCTGCTTCAAATGCCTCGCAGCATGCCGCAACATGTTCCATCCGCTTCGCCACCTCAGCATCTGTGCGCTCTCCCTTGCCGTTTACATAATCACAACAATTGAAATCCGAAAGCTTTGAAAGATAATCAAGCACTTTCTTTGCATCCGCCCCGTAGCACGCCTGATAATATTCATCGATCAGTGTCTCCACATGACAGTCTTTCTCAAAAAGTGTACGCCCCATCACATAGTTTGGCAGAGCATTGGGAAATGCTGCCCTCAGTTCCTGACAGCTTATATAACCGTTCAGTCCCATCTCCCCAAGCTTGCGTATATCGGAATGTACTATCCTGGCAGTATGCACATAGCCAAAATCTCCGTAATGGGCCCTGCCAAGAGGATAATCATACATAAATCCTTCCCCCGGAAAAACGCTCTGCCATTCTCTTAAAAATGTCAGATTTTCCTTGAGATCTACCGGAAGCGTAATATGGTTTCTCCTGAAAGGCGGCAGCACTGCATCAGAAGCGCCAATCTCATAACTCTTTTCAAAAGTCCGGCTGATCGGTGCAAACATCAGCACGAACCTGTCAGGATTTTTTAATCGGCTTTTCTTCGGCGGCCACAAAAGTTCCTGATAAAGTAAAAATACAATGCGTGTGGCAAGACCCGCTTTTGCAAGTCTTTTGTCAATTTCATTCAAAAGTTCCACATACTGATCTGAAAGCGTCGTCCTGCAGCAGTCCGGGCATTCGCAGAGATTATTAAACTCATCCGCAAGCCATACATGCACATAATCCGTCTGCGGATTTTCCTGTGCATAGGAGGCAACCAGCGATGCAAAAGTATCTATGGCATCTTTATTATGATAACACAGATTTGTGTCCGCAGGAATCCCCTTAAAAAGCTCCCTCTTTCCGTTTATCATCGCCATCCTGTCGGAAAATGCATCTCTCTCCGTCTGTGCATCCCAGGACACTGTCTGATAGCCCAGAACCTCCCCGGTCCAGCCATGCCCGGCCTCATGAATGAGAATCCCCCTTTTCTTTGCCGCTTTCTCAAATGCCGCCAGATCTCTCTGAGCATCCTCTTTTGTATACGGTTCTTCATCCGTGAATGGATTTTCCAGATGATCGTACCAGCGCTTCAGAAAAGCATAGGGGGACTTAAACTGCAAAAAGAAGCTGTTGAATCCCACTTTCGGAAGCCATTCGATGTAGTCCATAATATTTTCAAAGGAATCCGCTCCTTCAATACAGACACCACGATGAAAGTAAGATGCCTGTTTCTCATAGGATACGGTCAGTCCCTCCCACGCTATGCGGGGAACAACCTCATGCTGCCTGCCCGGCATTGGAAAACGGCATCCCAGAAAATGCAAATAATCATACACGCCAAACAGTACGCTTCTATCATTGTTTCCGACTATGCAGCCTTTCGTCTTATCAATCTGTATGCGGTAGCTGTCGCTCGCATTTTCTGCAAAAGCACATGCATCACTGTAAAGATGTATCCGTAAAAAAACTCCATCCGGTTCTTCCACCATCCGCTCAAGATACCCTGCCAGTTCCTCCCCTGCATAAGCAATGACTTCAGACGCACCATCATCCCAAAATACTTTCATATAAACCTGTCCTCACCTACATCGCCCCGGCTTTTCGCCCGACGCTCGATACAAAACGACTCTGCGAAACAGACTGTTAAGCTGCTCCACAGAGTCGTTTTTCTCAACTGTTACTCTTATGAACAGTTTCTCTCCTTATACAGATGTTAGAATTTCTGCTGCTCCGTGTGATATTAGTTACCCAGAGCCTCTTCCATAACATCAAACAATACATAATTCTCAAGAGGTGCTTCTTCCTCTACCTGCCCACCTTCAATGAACATTTCCTGCTGTCTCTGATAGTAATTCTGCATTGTATTGTCTGCGATACCATTCTTCACATCTTCTGCACTGAACCATGTAGCATCGCCGGTCTCAACCAGACAGGATTCCTTGTCTTTTGCACACTGCGTAGCATACAGACCTACTGCATAATCCCAGTTATCCGGATTTGAAGAATACTCCATTGCTTTGTAAAGAGCACGGCTGAAACGAACCAGGATGTCGCGGTTTTCCTCTGCATAACTGGGCAGACAGATCCAGCTTGACAGATTTACGGAATCTGTAGCAAATTCAATTTCCTCAGCTCCTTCGCAGTTTTCCAGAATCTGAACACTGTAAGGATTCCATGCTGTACATGCATCTACATTACCGGAAATCATTGCTGCAACCATGTTGGTAGCGTCCATCTCATAACCTTCAATATCATCCATTGTAAGCCCGGCTACTGCTAACGCACCGTTTAAAGCTGTCTCAGAAGAAGATCCGCCGTTGTAAGCCACTTTCTTGCCTGCCAGATTGGGCAGATCATCTGCAGATGAAATTTCCGCAGACGGCAGAACAATGATCTTGTCTGTGCTGTGTACGGAGCTGGGTGCAAAAATAGTTGCCTGACCCTGGATGCAAAGTCTGTGTGCACCATGTCCGATATAAGCAAGGTCAATGCTGCCACCTTCCATAGCTGCGATCTCAGACGGGCCGTCCGCGAACTCCCACAATGTGATCTCAAGGTTTTCTTCTGCAAAATAACCCTGATCCATTGCTGTCAGTACAGACCAAAGGGAAGCATAGTTGGGCATATATGCAACATTTAACTGCACGGTCTCAACCTCTTCTTCCACTGCCGGCTCTTCCTCAACTACCGCCGGTTCTTCTGCTGCCGGCTCCTCTACTGCCGGTTCTTCTGCTGCCGGCTGTTCCTGTGTTTCGTTATTGCCGCATGCTGTCAGAGAAAGTACCATAACAGCTGTCAGCAATAATGCATAAAACTTTTTCATGCTTTCTTTCCTCCTTAAGGATTTAATTTTATTCTAACTGCAATGCAGTTAAGAAACGTTGTCAGTTCCGTCCGGTTATTTACGGACTTCCAGGAATTCCTGATATACTTCGTTCCAGATCTCGGCTTTCAGCTTCAAGAACTGTTCATCTGATTTGGTTTCCTGTGTTCTCGGATAAGGGATATCAATATCCACGATCCGTTTAATACGCCCCGGACGAGCGCTCATAATGATAACGCGCTGTGCCAGAATAATTGCCTCATCCACATCATGCGTGATAAAGAAACATGTCTTTTTCTCTTTTTCCCATGTGTTCAAAAGCTCTGTCTGAAGCTGTACACGTGTCTGTGCATCCAAAGCACCGAAAGGCTCATCCAAAAGCAGAACCTCCGGATCTGCCGCATATGCACGGGCAATCGCCACACGCTGTTTCATACCGCCGGATAATTCTTTCGGATAGGCATTCTCAAATCCTTTCAGGCCTACCGACTCAATATATTTCATTGCAATCTCTTTCGCTTCCTCTTTCGGCGTCTTTTTCATCTCCAGACCAAACATTACGTTATTGAGCACGGTACGCCACGGGAAGAGCGCATACTGCTGGAATACCACGCCACGCTCCACGCCCGTCCCCTCTATCTGCTTTCCATCCAGATAAACTGCGCCGCTAGTGGGTTCCAGAAGACCGGCAATGATATTTAACAGAGTGGATTTGCCGCAGCCCGACGGGCCTACCACACAGATAAACTCATTTTCCTTAATATCAAGGTTGACGCCGTTTAAAGCAACCATCTTGCCGTTACGTCCCTGATATTCTTTATAAACATTGTCGATTTTCAGTTTTACTAATTTATCTTCTCCTGCCATCCTGTTAGTTTCCTTTCAATAATATCAACAGCTTTCACCAGTATCAGTCCAATAATACCCAGCAAAATTATGTACATCAGCATCGGTGCCGAGTCAAAAGAGTTTGCCAGAGAACGAATCCTCATACCGATACCGTTCTGGGCGCCTGTAGATTCCGCAGCAAGCAGTGTTGTAAGCGCTGCACTAAGTCCGAGCCTGACTGCCGTAATGATAAACGGTACCGTAGCCGGGCAGATGATCTTCAGGAAAATATCAAAGTCATTCGCTCCCAGGACTCTTGCCGCCTTGATCAATGTGACATCAATGTTTTTAATTCCCTGATAGATCGTGATGCTCATTGTCATAAAGGAGCAGATCCAGATCAAAATAATAGCCGGTTTCTGCCCTACACCAAAGATGATAACAAGAAGCGGTGCATAACCCAGAGCAGGAATATTACGGATAAAATTGATCCATGGTTCAATAATCTTCTGAACCGGCTGATACCATGCCATCAGGAATGCGACCGGCAATGCCGTGATAAACCCGAGGCCGAAACCCGCCCCTACGCAGAACAAACTGCTGCCGATATCTTTCCCGAATGCCCCTCTGTCGATCATTGTCTTAACGGACGGTACCACTTTTTCTATAAAAGGAAAACTTCTTCCGGTACTTTTTCCCAGAGAAAGCAGGTACCACAGCAACAGAGCGACACACAGGGAAATTAACAGCCACACTCTGTCATTGATTACAATTTTTTTCTTTTTCTCGTTCATTCTACACCTTCCTTTTTTTCTTTCTGACTGCTTTACACTCTCCTGTCAGCCTTTACCCGCAGCAGGGATGCCCGTGTCCGTCCCGCGTATGACTGTTTTTCGCCGGATCCTTCATACACAGATGAACTGCCGCCGTCGTAAAGGTTTTCGGCAAAGCCAGGATATTCGGGTTTGGTCCTACATATTTCTTCATGGCATCTGCCAACGCTTCCTCCACTGTGGCACGCGTCTTAAGACCCATACCTCTTGCAATTCCCGGCTCCCTTGCCCCTACGATATAAATCGCGCTTGTATGTTCCTCCGCCAGATGTCCGCAACTCATCATGGAAAAACCATGGAATGGATGGAATGCGTTTGCAAACCGGTATTTGCGGATATATTCTTCTTTCGTTGCAAAATATTCGCCATAACGGTTCATATCCGGAAGAATATTCATATAGTCATGCTGGAACATCTCGTACAACTCCCGCAAATAAGGCCACCGCTCTTCATGGAACCATCCGTCACAGATACTGGGAACAATGAATACACAATGATCGCTCAGCACTCTTTTATGCCGGATAACCTGAGCTGAAAGTGCCTGCATCATCTGGATCGGGTTTGTTCCCATTCCGTTCCCGTAATGGAAATTGGTCGGCATACCGAATACGACAACGTCATATTTCTTCTCCGCCCAGTGCACATATGTACGCTTATCAGCCGTCTTCCAGCTGATCGGCTGCATATCTCCGGCATAACCGGAGTTGATCTCTATCTGGCGGGATTTCGTATCCAATACCGCATCACAACAGAAGAACTTTTTGCCCATCTTTTCTTCCATCAGCATGCCGTGACGGTCAAACTTCTCACGCATCACACTATTTGTGGAAACCGGCACAAAGTCCGGCTTATGCATAACATCCGGCACATGATGAGACGCAATGCTTCTCCAGTGGCTGATACCGGTAGCACAATGCTTATATCCGCCGGAATAACCGCCGTAGGGATTGCCCTGCGTATGTCCGATCAGTATGGCCACATCCGCATCATATACATATTTGTTCATGATCACATGATCTCCGGCCTCTGTATATCCCAGATCGACCAGATGCTCATAATCTTCGCTGTCATGGCTTGTGATCTGTCCCGACGAATAGAATTCTCCGAACAGTTCTTCCCCCAGAATAGTGCGCATCTCCTGCACCGTTGCACGGGGATGCAGGCCATTAGAAAACAAAAGCAGAATGTCCTTTTTATGTACCCCCACACTGTAAAGCTCATCCAGACACGCGCGGATAGCAACTTTCCGATGTGAAGTAGGCTGATTTCCTCCCTTTACAATGTCCGGTATTACGATCACGACACTTTTTCCCGGTCCGGCAAGCTCCGTAAGCGTCGGCATTCCGATCGGATTGCGAATGCTGTGCATCGTCGCCTCATACAGACTATCCCAGTCCTGCGGCAGACATTCCGGATCCGGAACAGTTTCCCCCGGAACAAAGACATCTGTAGTATCCGGCAGTTCAGCACTCATCATGCCATTTCCATACTCAAATTCCAGTCTCATAGTACCTCCTGATCTCAGCTGCGTCTCTATGCTTCGGTTCCCCTTAAAAGAACTTCCGCTTCAAAACGGTTTCTGTTTCCATGTAACATTTCCGTCCGAACTATTCTCCCAGATATAAACGGATGATCTCCAGATATTCCTCCGGATAAAAACCGATTTCTCCCTGGAAACGTGTCAGGGCGATCAAACCGCCGTCGATCTCTTCGATGGATGCTAACATGGCCGCGTTATCTGCTTTCAATCCGCCTCCGTATACCACATCCATACCGCCTGTCTTTTCCTTGACAAAGCGTGCAATCTTCGTAATATAATCCTTATCCGCCGGCGTCTTGCCCGGACCGATACTCCAAACCGGTTCATAGGCGATGACTATTTTGTCCCTGTCCACATCCGAAAGCCCTGTCTCCAACTGCTTTCCCAGTACCGTTTCCCACTCGGGCTGTTCCTCCTGTGTCTCACCGATACAATATACAACTTTCAGTCCGGCGCCGGTGGCGCACTTTACTTCCTTATTCAAAAGCCGGTTTACTGCTTCCGCATCTGCCACACCCGCTTCCGCCAATATGCCTTTTTTGTCGTTACGCTCTTCACAATGACCGATCAGAACCGCATCGCATCCCAACGTTTTCACAATAGATGCCGGCCTGTTTGTAGTAAATGCGCCGAAATTTCCGCCTACAGCAGTATTTTCACGATACACTCCCTGGCTGCCGATCTGCACAGGGCTGTTCTCTGTCCGCGCCGATACGGCATTAAGCAAATGTGCTTCTGGGAAAAACTGTACAAATTCCACCTGCGAAGCATCATATTTCCGCAGACCTTCCTGCGTCTGTGATACGATACAGTCCGCCCATTTTGTCACATCCGCCAGGCGGTTCACCCCGCCAAGATCCGTTGGCACATCAAACCGTTTCAAATTTAAATAAATATGCTTCATGTATTCCTCTCTCTTCAAAATAATTATTCCGTTGCCGTGTTATCCCATGCATTTACAAAAGTTCCGATGCCCTGTGTCGTATACGCATGTTTCATGCTGTCCTTGTATACATCCAACCCGGCTGTCACAATATCCGCTCCCGCCACCGCGCAGTCCACGATCTGCTTTGGTGTACGAACTGCCGCACAGATGATCTCTGTCTTGCCATAGAAGCCATAATTTTTATAAATGGTAACGATATTTTTGATATACTCTCTGCAGTCCTCTCCGTTCGCCTCTTTCCAGCCGATGAACGGGGATATGAACTTGGAGCCGTTCTTTGCAGGAAGGATTGCCTGTGCCGGTGAGAAGATCAGAGTCACGTTGGTGCGGATGCCCATTTTCTCCAGTTTTCTGCCTGCTGCAACCCCTGCCTCCGTAGCCGGAATCTTGATCACAAAATTTGAGCTGATAGCGGAAATCTTCTTTGCCTGCTCAACCATTTCTGCAACATCATCAAGGTGCGGATTGATCTCTACGGAAACGGGGAAAGTCTCATACCCCTCAAGTCCCTGCTCTTTGATCCACTCGGCAATATCCGTGATCGCTGTCATAAAAGGCTTGCCGCTCAGCATGATATGACGGGGATTTGTCGTAACACCGTCAATCCCAAACGTTTCATACGCATACTTGATCTCATCCATCTTTGCACTGTCCAAAAAATACTTCATTCCCGCTCACTCCTTTGTTATTTTTTTATTTTTTTGTTATTTAAAACTTTTAATTAATTATAGAATATCACAAAATACATTTTACTAATAGATGCATATTGCACAAAATTGACAATAAAATTTTAGCAAAAACCCCCTCTGATTGATAAATTCATACAACAATTTCCAGGCTTTCATCGATTGCAATGGCCGCGGCTCCCAGGGCTCCCACCAGTCTATCCGGCTCCACAAATGAAAAGTTCGTCTTAAAATATGCCGCTTCATACAGGCTCGTCTGAATATATTCCAATAACAGTTTCCTGTTGTTCTCATTTTTGAACAGTAAACTGTCGATCAGCATAATATCGGGATTTGTAAAGTTGATGATATTCGTCACTGCAATGCTCAGCATATAAACCGCATTCTCCATGATCCGGCACACATCCGGATCTCCGATCTCCTGTGCTCTGATGATTTCTGCTATTTCCGGTGACTCCGCATCCGCACACAGTTCGCGTAATACCGCGGCATGTCCCTGCCGCATCTTTTCCCTGCAGTCATTGATAATGGCGTACTCACTTGCATAGGTTTCCAGACACCCGCGTTTCCCGCAGTTACAGCGGCGTCCGTGGGGCTCTATCACCATATGCCCCACCTCGCCCGCCTCCACCACAGATCCCCGGTAGCTGAACGTATTTAAAAAGAGCGGACAGGCTATTCCCACAGATACCAAAAGATAGGCAAATGATTTTACATTCTCTATCTCTTTCCAGTGAAAAAGCTGCGCGCTCATACCACGTGCTATCACATTGTTCTCCAGCGTAATCTTTCCCCGATATCCCGCCAGCCTCGAAAAATCATGACAAACCTTTTTGTTGATCCACTGAAAACGGGTATTGATCTTCAATATTCCATTTTCACGATCTACCAGCCCCGGCATACTGATGCCGATACCGCTCAGATCATCCGGTTTTTTTCCGCTTTTTGCAAGACATCCTACAAACAGATCCGCAATCTGTCTAACAAAGTTTTCGTATGTTCCATTTTCAAGCACACTGTCTGCGGATGCCAATATTTCTCCGCAAAAATTCGTGACGCAGACGCTCAGATCATTACCTCTCATCTCCACGCCGCCAAAATAAAACGCCTCCGGATTGATCTCAAGCGGATGCGCGTGTCTGCCGCTGGAATTAAAAGCCCTGCCCTGAACAAAAACCTCTTTTACAAGTCCGTTTTCCAGCATTTTATTGATGTTGGTCGTGACTGCCGGGAGTGTAAGATCGACCCGCTGTGCTATCTCAGACCGATTGACAGGGCCGTAATAATATATTGTACGCAAGATTGCCGACTGATTTGACGCTTTTACACGCGTCATATTTTTTCCCTGCGGAAACTGCATATTCTTTCTCCTGTTAAAATTCCGCAGATACGCCTTGTACGCATCTGCGGACACTTCTACTCGTTCCTTATCGCTGCAAGCGGACTAAGTTTCATCGCTCTTCTCGCCGGGAAAAAGCCTGCCACCATACCTACCAGTATCGCAAATCCCATGGACAAAAGCGCCAGCCAAAACGGAATATAGGAAATGCTGTCCATCCCCATGTCCTCTGCCTGTCTGACCAGATAATTAATGCCTCCCGATAGGCTGAAACTCAAGATTAGTCCGACTACACCTCCCAGAAAACCGATAAATCCTGCCTCCATCAAAAACAGCGCACCGATATTTTTCATATCACAGCCCAGTACTTTCATAACGCCGATCTCCTTTGTCCGCTCGTAAATGGACATCATCATCGTATTGGTGATGCCGATTGCCGCCACAAACAGCGACACTGCGCCGATGCCTCCAAGCACCGCCTGGATCATACCAAGCTGCTGCTGCTGTGACTCGATCCATTCCGCATCGTTATATGCCGTATATCCCATATCGGAAATCATCTGGGTCACCTCCGCCACATTTCCCATATCATCCACATTGACCTCAAGCGAGGAATAATAAATTTCCTTATAAGGTTTCCCTTTGGACGTTGTCGGCTGTCCCGGGATCACTCTTCCCTTAAATTCTTTTTTCAGCAAAGGGATCAGTTCGTCAATATCGCAATAGGTGCTGTAGCTGTAGCTGTAATAAGTCTCCAGACCGCCCGCCGCTACGCCTGCCGCCGAAAACAGATGCTTTTTCGGCTTTTTATACGGTTTTCCGTTCTCGTCTGTACCGCCGCCCATAGAATTATAATACGAGTCTCTGTCCAATATGTAAATAATGGAATCATTCATCAGGTCGACATCCGGTATCTCATTCCAGTCATAATATCCTCCGGTGGCCTTATAAAAATTCCGCACCGCCATATTGCCAAAAAACAATTGCAGCTCTCCGGCGTTTTCCTGCGGAAGCGTTCCCTTTTCCACCTCGATATTCATATTCTGCAGAGCGTCCAGAGTAGTTGCCTGCAGATCGATCCACCCTTCGTACGCGCCGCACTTCGCTATCATATCCATATTCAGATAAGGATCCACGCTTACCACATGGGGAATCTGCATAATATCTTCTATCAGAGCATCATCCAAATGTTTTTTGTCTTTATCGCTGATACCTTCCGTATCCCACGGTTCCCTTACCGAAACAGCAGTCAGATTGGTATAATTGGATATCTGATCCATTGTCGCCTTATTTAACCCCAATCCCAGAGATACCATGACAACGATGGATGCCACACCGATCACCACGCCAAGCACGGTGAGGATCGTCCGCACTTTCCTTTTAAACAAATTCGACACACTCATTCGAAGCAAGTCAATAAATCGCATACTAATAACCACGCCCTTTCCAAAGCCTGCAAATATTGTGCCTTTACATATTGCGCAGGCACAATATTTATAGGACGATTTTACCGTCTGTCAATTCCATCTGTGTCATCAAGCGCACTCAGGTCCGCCGCCAGTTCGGCCTGCTCTTTTTTCTTTTTTCTGATGCGTACCACGACGATAACGGCAACTATCACAAGAACAATAACGACTATCACGATCGGCAGAATGAATTTATTGCCGCCTCCCGTCATCTCTTCCATGCCTATCATATCGCCTTCCATGCCCATCATCTCATCCGAAAAATCTCCCATCATCTCCTCGGAAACGAACAGCTCCAGTTCTTTTTCTATCGTTGTCACTACACCGGATTCATTTTCAAAAGAGATGACCGCTTTGATCTTGCCGTCATCCATAGTCGGCGCTGCGCCTGTTACCATAGCATCCACGCTGCCGGTAACTCCCGAAGGAATCGTGCCGAGGAAGCTGTCGCCGCCTGTAATGCTGTCTCCCTCAAATTTTACCCAGACATTGTAAAGCGTTGTCTTACCCGTGTTATATACGTCAAACATGATGTTTGTCTGTCCGCCTACCGTGATATCCATGGGCATGACTTCCGCATCCCCTGTCTCACAGCGCTGCTCCTGATAGATCGGAATGGATACGCTTGCGGTATCCGTCAGATCGATCGCATCTTTTGCGTCATATTTCATATTGACATCCAACACATAAGGTTTTTGGGACAGATCCGACTTTGCCGACATCTCTATCACAAGGTCCTTCGATGCCCCGGGTGCAATGGTATCCACATAGACGGAGCTGGAACCGGAAGTGGGCAAAAACGCCGCAAACGTACTATCCGCATCTTTTCCTTCTTCTTTTGCCTGCATATCAAACAGCACATTCGTCACACTGGACGATTTGGATGTATTCTTTACATGTATCGTCAATACAAATGTCTCGCCCGCCAAAACCTGTGCCGGATTCGTCTCAAATCCCGTCACAATAATACGGGGTTTGGATTTCTGCGTGTTATCTCCCATCGCGTCACCATCCAGAGATCCGCTCTCCGCTGTTCCTATGGTTTTGACATAGGTGGTGAGTTCCGCCGTCTCCACAGTGCCGTTTCTTGTATAAGTCACATCAAACTTCAGCGGATAATAACCGCTTTTTACATCAGAGCGCACCACAAAATTGAAGGAGATATCCTGTCTCACCTCCTCCAGATTTCTCTGGTTGTCATAAGGCGGAAAACTCAAAATGGTTCTGGTCGCTCCTGCCGAACTGGGTTCAAAGGGCCACTCCGCCACCAGATTGGAAATATGGGGCTTGATCATCACATCACTGAGCGCCGCAGGTGATAAATTGATCACTGGCAGAACAATCGTCACAGCCTGCCCGTATTTTACAGTCGGTGTCTGGTATGTGTCAGCCAGTGAAAGGAATTCACTGGTACTGGAAGGAATCGATGCAACCACGGCATCCATCATGTTCTCCACATTCTTCACATAATTCTGCATCTCTCCATAGCCGTTTGCATGGTTGTAATCCTTACTGATCTTCTGCTGCGCCTCATTCAGCATATCCACAATCTTCTGCTTATCGGAACCTGTCAGATTGTGGGAGATGATCAGATTATTTGCATAGGCCGCGATATCCGATTTGGCTATCTCCATCTGGCTGTCCGTAGGCGGTCTTTGCGATTCATCCTCACCGTTTTCTGAAGAACTCGCTTTGGTCTGAGGCTCACCCTCACCAGGCTGCTCACTCCCTGCATCATTTCCATTCTCTGTCGCCCACACCTGCATCACGGTTGTGCCCATACCGGACAATACGATCATGCCCGTCAGCACAAGCGCCATGCCTCTTTTCATCCAATTTCTCATCTCTGATCTCCTCCTGCTTTCTCTTTTTTCTCCTGCTCTTTTTGTCTCAGGTTTTCTATCATTTCTTTTCGCTCTTCTTCCGTCTTTTCCGTGACAGAGATCACTTTTCCGTCTTTGATCCTGATGATCCTGTCCGCGTAACCGGCAAGGTGGTCGTCATGGGTTACCATCACCAACGTCTGATTCCGCTCATATACGACTTTCCGCATGAGCTCCATCATCTCTTCGGAAGTCACCGAGTCCAGATTTCCGGTTGGTTCATCCGCGAAAATGATCTCCGGTTCCACGACAAGCGCCCTTGCCATACCGACCCTTTGCTGCTGTCCGCCGGACATCTGGGTGGGCTTGTGTTTTTTATGGGTGGAAAGTCCGACCATATCAAGCAGCTCCGATGCCCGTTTTGTCCGCGTCTTTCTGTTAATCCCCTGAAAGGTCAACGGCAGCGCCACATTCTCGATCGCATTTAACGTGGGCAGCAGATTATAGGACTGAAAGATAAATCCGATATGCTTTCGTCTGAATGCCACCAACTGATTTTCCTTTTTCGTCTCCATATGCTCCCCGGCAATGACAATCTCTCCTTTCGTAGGTTTCTCCAATCCCGCCAACATATTTAACAGCGTGGATTTTCCCGAACCGGATGCGCCTACAATAGAGCAGAACTCGCCGCGGTTTATCACAAAATCAACGCCGTTTAAGGCCCGCACTTTCTCCTCTCCCAGGCGGTATATTTTGTAGAGTTCTTTTACCTGTATCACTGGTTCCCTGCTCGCCATATTTTTCTTTACTCGCCTCCTATGTCTTCTTTTACAAATTCCGGCAGTTCATTTTTCTTCACCATAAAACTGTCGTTCCAGTTATAATAATAAGCCTCCGTATTATCCGCTTCCTGTATACCCACAATTATGCTCTGATCAACCGATTCCGGCACATAGACCCATTTCATCAGCGAAGCCGGATAAATATATTTTGCTATTTCACCGATCTGCTCTTTTCCCGTGTACTCTTTTTCCATCACTTTCCCGATCTGCTGCGATACCGCCGCCGTTCCAAAGAGGAATCCTTTTTCCACAATTTCAGTATCCTCTTCCGCATAACGTTTAAATATGATGCTGTCTATGGCCGCCGGATTGATATGCAGATACAGTTCTATATTTTTCCCGCGCAGGTACTCCACTGTTCCCGTATAACTCGGAAATACCGGATATTCCAGCTCATAATCATCCAGATTGTCCATCCTGTAGCGCAGTTTTAACGTTCCGCAGGGCACTGCATCTTTCACATCCGAGAAAGACATTTCCCGCACATCCTGCTGATAAGCCCGCATTAACGGCAGGGCATTTTTATCTACGATCTCTTTCTCCTGAAGCCCGTTACTATAATATACCGTACTTTTCTCAAAAATTCTATCCATTTGCCCGGACAACACCTGATTTGTTCCCTCTTTATATTCTTCATTGGCAAACAGCACATCCAGCACGGTCTTTTCCAGCTCGTAATCAATATAAAAGTCCCGGTACTTTTCTTTTCCGTTTTTCATTTTATATTTTACTTCACAGTTGAATCTGGTCTCAGGATTCTGTTTCTGTGCTCCTTTTCCCATACCGTCCATAGCAAGGGACAGAATACCCGACACATCTGTCATTTCCATCGTTTCTATTCCATATTTGTCCCCCCATGTCACGGCTCCCTCGTCGTCCACATATTCAAAACAATATCTGTTTCCGAAATAAATTTCTATGGCAGCTCTTTCCACGTCTTCCGCCTTCGGCACCCATGTATCATAGCCGCTGATATCCAGTGCAAAAAACAGGTATATCAAAACGGTTATCACCGCCCCTGCCGCAAAAGCTCTTTTATGCCGGAAAAACGCTTTCATATCGCCCTCATATACGATCTCCACCAGAACCTGACAGAACAGGACACCGAACAAAAGCCCGGAAAAAGCCACAAAAAACCCGCTGTTTCCAGCCACATCACAAAAACATACACTGCAGGCAAGACCGGAAAGCACCATGAGAAGTATCTTTACCGGTTCCTTCACCTTCTCGAATGCCACCGCACGCGAAACTGCCTCCATAGGCCTCTTTTTATAGCATACATAGGCGACCGTCCCAAACACCACCGCTTCCGCAAGCAGGAGAAAAACGCCGGGCAGCAGCGGTCTGATCAAATTATGCGTCACTTCGCCTGCCGTTACCGCTTCCGTCCCCCAGGCAAAGAAACTGTTATCCAACATAACTACCATACGGAAGATTGGAGAAATATACTGTCTTTCTCCTAACCCTCCGGCATAGGTAGAAAAATAAGTGCTGCAAAACCCCTCAAGCGTCGATCGAAGCAGCCCGTCATACAAAAAGCCCATCAGGATAAAAAAGCCCGCCATACCCCTTTTGCCGCTGATCATCATTGCCACTAATGTCAGATTATATACTGCCAGAAAATAAATGAGCGCAGACGGCAGCGTAAATAAAACATTAAGCAAAAGCGCACCGGTGGCAGCGCCTGCCCCCGATATCACAAGCAACGCCATAAGCAGCGATAAAATATACGGTACAAAATAAATCAGAATACCATTTATATAAACGACTAAAAATCTGCGTCCCGCAGTGACCGGCTGTGACAAATACATGTCAATCTTTTTCCGGGAATAAATCCAGGAAAAACCTTCCGCCGCACACAAAATGCCGCCGACTGTCAACCAAAAAACCGTCATGCCGCCGGTCAGACCGAGCCTGTTATGTCCGAGCCCCTGCCGCATAATAAATGTGGACATATCATCACCGATATATCTGTTAAACGTCAGCGCTGTCATCAACGGATAAGATAACAGCATCACAAAACAAAGCAGCGCAAACAGCCACAGACGCCTTTTCCCGTTTTCTTTCATCTGTGTGACAAAATTGGATGCGGAATGTCCGCTGTATATCTTTTCAGTCTTGCATGAGGAGTTTTTTGACATCTACGCCCGCCACCTCCGTTTCACTGATAAATATTTCCTCCAGAGAAAGTGGAAGCATCTCAAAAAATACGGTTTCCAGCCTGCCGAACTTCGCTTCCACCATCTCTCTGCCGCCCCGCACCGTAAACGTATGCAGAGCCCCCCTTTTCTCTTCCCGTATGATCTCCACGTCTTTTAAAGCAATCTGCCACTCCTCCGGGTTTTTCAGCACACACTGTACTTTTTGAATATTGCATTTCATCTCTTCCAGTTCTTTGGAGAGCAGTACGCCGCCCTTGTGAAGCAGTCCCACATGATCACAGATATCTTCCAGTTCCCGCAGATTGTGGGAAGCGATAACCGGAGTAAACATTCTCTCATCCATCGTCTTTGCCAAAAGTCCTTTGACGCCCTGCCGCATTACCGGGTCCAGTCCGTCAAAAGTTTCATCGCAAAGCAGATACTCTGTCCCCGCATAGATACCGAGCAAGAGCGCAAGCTGCTTTTTCATACCTTTTGAAAAAGTATGGATCTTCCGCTTTTTATCAAGCCCGAATTTTTCCAACGCATCATAAAATCCTTTGCTGTCAAAGGTTTCATAGACATGGGCATAATACCGCTCCATCTCCGCCGCATCGGCATTATTAAAAAAATACGGTTCATCCGGAATAAAGAAAAACTTTTCCTTCGCCTTTTTATTATCGTAAACCGGCCGGGAGTCGATCGTGATCTCCCCCGCGTCCGGCCTGTAGATTCCTGTAGTCAGTCTTAATACAGTGCTTTTTCCGGCACCGTTTGTTCCAATAAGTCCAAAAACATTTCCCTCTTTTATTGTCACGCTGACATTGTCCACTGCCACAATATCCCCAAAGCGCTTTGTCACATTTTTTATTCTGATCATGTACTATATCCACTAATCTTTCTGCTCATACTGTCTTACACCATCCAGCAATTCCTGCACAGAAATGTTGAGTTCCTGCGCTTCCGTCAGTATTTCCAAAAGCTGCTTTCGCAGCCGCTTTTTTCTGATTTCAATCAGATCTTCATTATACCTGACGAAACCCCCCCGTCCTTTTACTGTATAGATAAAGCCCTGCCGCTCCAATTCTCCATATGCGCGCTGAATCGTATTCGGATTGATGGACAATTCAACCGCCAAAGAGCGCACGGAGGGAAGCTGCGCATCCGGCTCCAATACGCCCTTTAAAATCAACGTCTGAAATTTTTCCACTATCTGCTCATAAATGGGCCTGGTGTCCTTATAATCCAACATAATCATCAAAACGGAATTCTCCCCCGCGCATTGCCACAGGTGTACTAACTGTGCTAATACACTTATATCCTATCACAAAAGGAGTCCTTGTGCAATATAAAATTGCTATTTCCAGCTACATATTAACAGGATACCGCCCCTATTTCCGCATGGCTGAGCTGTTGCTACACATTATCCCTGTTCCGTATGATCAGGCAGGACAGGAATATGGCGATCACGATGCTCAGAATTCCGATTCCCAGAATAATACCTGCTGTAAGCCACGGATTCTGCATGATCATGGAAATAATATCCAGACCGTCCTCACGCACCAGATTCATCACTCCAAAGAACATCACAAATCCCGGCACCATACGGATGGCGCTTACAAGCTGTATCCCCACTAACGGTGTCAGCAGGTAGAGCAGCACATTCTGTGTTGCCACAAAAAACAGACTGATGCCAAACAGGCTAAGCAGAACCGGAACTTCTATTCTGTTATCAGCCACACTGATCACGCCAAACATATCCGCAAGTCTTGCGGCAACGGTGGCCACTAATCCTATCGCGATGGATACGATGATGCAGAGTACGCCGCCGAGATACCGTCCGGTCACTTTTTGCAGAACGCTCCCCGGCGCAAGCGCGGTAAAAGATACCGTCTGCATCGTAGTGTTGAATACCGATCCCGCCAGGACCAGTCCGCCGAACAACATATAGGCAACCGCCCCTGTTCCGGTCTGCATGGAAAATATCACACCGACTATGCCGAAAATGGCGAGCATATAAAACATACCGTATTTAATATTCATGTAATCATATTCTATATAACCAATAATTTGTTTCATACTTGTATCCTTTCTATTTTTAGTTCCGCAGATCTGCCGTTTTTCAGTTCCTGTTCAATCTATATCCAGGCTGTCATGCCCCTTCATCAGATAACTCATGATCTGGCTTATGGTAGGCTTTTCCATGACTGTGCCCGCTGGCAGACGCACCGCATTGTCGGACTGAATCAGAGCGGTAAATCCATAGGCAGACCGTTTGACGCCCAACAGGTATTTTGCGATATTCTCATCGTCAAGCAGACTATCCTCCCCTTTCACCAGAATAAAGCTTTCCGTCAAAGTCTCTTTCGCGTCCTGCAAAAGTACCCGTCCATCCTCCACCATCACAATATAATCTGCAATCCGCTCCAGATCGTCTATGATATGTGTGGCAAAAAGGACGCTGTGCTCTCCATCCTCAATATAATTCTGTAAAAGATTCAGAATTTCTTCCCGAAACAGGACATCCAATCCGTTCGTCGCCTCGTCCAGTATCAACAGCCTTGTCTCTCTTGCCATTACCGCCGCGAACATCAGCTTCACCATCATGCCGGTGGAAAAGGTGGAAAACTTTTTCTTTTCCGGCAGATTCCATTCTCTTATCAGATGGTAAAACTTTTCCTTTGAAAATGTGGGGTAAAACCTGCCGAGAATAGTCGCCACATCCTTCACTTTCATCATAGACGGAAAGTAAGAAACGCTGCTGACATAACCAATCTTTTCCTTGTATAAAACCGGATCTTCCTCATATCCCGCTCCGTCTAAAAGCACTTCTCCTGATTCCGCACGCCTGGTCTGGGTGATGAGTCCCAATGTCGTGCTCTTTCCTGCGCCGTTCGGCCCCACATACCCCATAATGTAACCCTTCGGCAGCGTAAAGGAAACTTTGTCTAACAAAAATCCTTTGTATTGTTTGGAGAGATTTTTGACTTCCAGTATCGGGGGCTCTCCTGTATATATCCTGTCATTCTTCATTCTTTTTCCTCCTGATTATAGTTCCGCAATGTTCTACCAGTGCACGGATAGTGGAAGACAAATTTCCAGCCGTTATACAGCGGGAACCTTCTTAATTTGCTTATGCAAATCAAGAAGTATCAAATAACCTCGCCTTACGGCTCAGTTATTTTTAATTGTCTTGTGCACCGTCCAGACATCTGCTGTTTTTTAGTTCCGCAGATGCTCCTGCCATCTGCTCATTTTTCGTTCCGGGTAAGCCCTTCTTATACTTCCCAGATTGTCTTGAAAATTTCCTGTGCTTCCGCAAGAGGCATCTGCAGTTTTTTTGCCGCTCCTGCCGCCTGCATGAAGCCTTCCTCCATCCGCTGTAAATATCTTTCCCTGAGAATCTGGTTATCCGGCGGCAGCACAATGCAGCCTTTTCCCGGCACTGTAGTGATAAAACCGTCTTCCTCCAGCTCTTTATAAGCTCTTGTCGTTGTGATCACACTGACCGATAATTCCGCCGCCATCTTTCGGATAGATGGCAGTACCGTATCTTCCGGGATCTCGCCGTTTAGTATCTGCTCTTCAAGCTGTTCCTTAATCTGCAGGTATATAGGCTTTTCAGAGTGATTTGATAATATAATTTTCATGCTTCCTCTCATTCTGCTATAGCAATTTTGTGTAACAGTTCTAATGCATCTGAACATACTATATATATATCATTATATACAGTATTGACGATATGTCAAGAGATATTTTGAATAAATATGTTATATTTTTTTACAAAAAAACGCTCCGGATTTCTCCGAAGCGTTTTTATTCTTAAATATAATTTCAGTATAACTACTTAAGCCACTAAACTTTTTACTCGTTCGCAACATCACCTGAATAAATTTCAGTGCCATCAGCAGTAAGGAATACAAAGCGGGCACCATCCAGCTTGATATCATATTCGGAATCAAAAGTTTTGAAAAGATCTTCAAGTCCCGACTTATTCTGCTCAATAACAGGGTCAAATGCAGCGGCCAGATCCTCTGTAGACAGATCCTCATATCCTTCGCCGGGCATTGTATACTCATAAACAAAAGTGTTCCCGTCAGCTGCAAGCTTAACAGTAATGCCGCTGGATGCCAGCTGAGAATTTGTCATCTCTTCTGTCAGTTTTGCCTCATCAGACTGCATCCACTCATCCAGAGTCATAGACTTGGAACCACATGCTGTCAATGACAGAATCATAACTGCGACAAGTACAAGTGCCAATAATCGTTTTTTCATAATAATAAACTCCTCTTAAAATAAATATATTTTGAAAATTCAACCGTTTAGGTCAAATTATCAATCGGATTTACCTTCTGTGATGCGCTTTCCTGTTCTTTGTAATAATCCTCGAAAAGCTGGTTCGTAGCATCCAGAGTCTGCTTGCTGATATCGGGGAGATTGCCGCCCCATGTCTTTTCAGCCTGCTTATAGCCCTTTTCTACTGCGGACTGCATTTCTTTCATCTTATCAACATCACCGCCGGTAAGCGCCATTGCAAACTCAAACATTCTCTCAGAAGTTTTCTTTACTCCGTAGTAGCCATCCTCTGCGATATCTGCCTGTGCCTGTGCCTTTGTTGCAGCATCTACTGTGAATTTTCCGCTTGCAAGGAACTTCCACATATCGCTGCTCTGAGCATATGTATTAGCCTGATTGCTGAACAACTTCTGCACCATGTTCATCAGCTGATTGTGTCTTGCTTCCTGATCAGACTGCAGCCTGGCTACCAGATTGCTTCTCTCGGTATCGCTCATTTTATTTATCTTTGATGAAATTTTAGAAGTAGCTGTTTCCGTTTTTACTACTTTATCAGTAGTCTCCTGGCTTTCTTCCAGCGCTTTCTTTCCTTCTTCAGAAAATTCTACCGTTGCACCACTCTCAGCAGCGGCCTTCTCGCTCTTTGTTTCGCCGGTTGAAGCCTGTGTGTTTGCGTAGGAAGCTGTTCCTACTGCTCCTGTGTAAGACTGTGAATAAGCATCAATACCTAATCCCATTTTTATCCTCCTCCATGAATTGTTGTTTTTTCGATAAAACACTTCGGAACTTTCCTTATCAGATCAAATCCTTCCTGTTTTCATCGAAATCAGTCTCCATTAAAATCCGTTTTATGGATAACATACGTTTATGTTATCCTCTATATCGGCAGTTTCCTCATAAAACTTTAGTCTGTTTTTACATTTTTTTAAATTTTTTCTCAATCCACAAATACTGAATTGTAACGGTCGATGCACTGCCCGAGAACATATGAAAAGTGCCCCAAAGACCCGAGCGGTGCACCGGAACCACTCATATCCGGAAGCTGTCCGCTCTCCACCTGTTTCATCGTCCATTCAAGAGCGCTCACCAGCCCATCCAAAAGTCCGTCAAAGGGACGGGAATTGGATAAAGACTCCTTGATAAGCTGATCGTTATCAGCCGTAGCCGCATCAAAGTCCGCCACCACTGCCACCAGTTCATCATGCAATCTCTGAATTTCCGTAAGATCCAGATCTGTGAGATTTTCATCGCCCACTCCCTGTCTGTCAGCTTCATTCAAGACCTCTCTCGCAATGGAAATTGCCCTGCTGGCATTGTAATTGATCAGCAGTCCTTCCTCTTTCAGCCGTTCCTCTTCCTCTGCCATCCGTTCATTGCCCATCTCGGAAATTGCAGCTATAAAATCGTACCCGGTATTTGCAAATGCGTCCGCATTCGCATAGATGATCGCATGATATTCCTTTGCTTTCTGATATTGATTATCCGCATAGTCATTACTTCTGCTGATCTCCAAAAATGTCTCCATCAACGCCCGCAGCGGCTCTTCCATCTCTTTTACCATGGCATCCATCTCCCCGTAGGACGGCTCCATATCAGCAAGCAGCACACAATCATCAAGAATATCCGTATTTTTTCCATAAACGCGGTAGCCATAAGTAAGACCGGTATCCGGCAGCAGGGAAAACTCTTCCGCATAATCCACCACCTCATAATAGTAGTTGATGGAATCCATAATTTCTACAATATCATTGTTTAGCTCTACATAATAATTATACTTGATCAGATCCATCTGCTCCGGCGGAATCTCATTCTCTGCTTCTTCCGTCTCCACCTCCTCCGCTTCCGGGAAGCTCTCTCTATCCCGCTCCACGCGCTTCGTTTCCCGCGGCTCTTCCTCTTTACTGTTACCGCAGCCCGCCAGAACGATCACCATGACAAGAATCATTGCCGTCATCTTTGTCAAATTATTCTTTTTCACAATTTACATCCTCCCCTGACAAAATTAAGACAAAGCTATTATAACAAATCTGCAAAATTTTGTATAGGCATAAGTTTGCCAATAAAATTTACGATATATTTATTAGCGCTCTTTTAAGCAGAACAATAGTCCAGACTGTTAATCA
Source organism: Lachnospiraceae bacterium (assembly GCA_014804795.1). Classification (GTDB taxonomy): domain Bacteria; phylum Bacillota; class Clostridia; order Lachnospirales; family Lachnospiraceae; genus 1XD8-76. Next base: position 269,528 of record JAAUZC010000015.1, read on the forward strand.
ACGAAAATTTCTTTTTTTAAGTCTATATCTTTCACACTCCAAAGATAAATTGGCACTTCATCCATATCATTCATTTGCTCAACACTGACCGGCTTTCCGTTTATTTTCATATCCTTTACTAACGGGGAATAGGAAAACCCTATATATTCCATAGATTCCTCATAAAAAATATCATTTTTACGGTAAAATTCTGTTATAACTGCCCATATTTCCTGCTTTACCCTGCTTTCCAGATAAAACTCTTTCATGCTTATCGGAATATCCATCCCGGTTTTCTCTAACTCTTCCATCGCATAATCTTCTGCGTATTTATCCACCCGAAAAGAATCCACGATCCGATAACCTGAACCTGAAGTTTTTTGAAAAAGGCAATATCCCATCTTCTTCTCTTCACTCAAAATGGCCAGCTCATATTTCCCGATACTTTTAGAGTAAAACACGACCGGCTCATTTTGGGTCTGCAAATATCTTCTACAATATGCCTCCTCTATGCTGCCGCCAATAGAGCAGTAATAAGCAGCAGTTCCCGACAGCAGTATCAAAAAACAAATCACGATCAAAAGTATACTTTTTTTATCTATCTTGCTTTTTATCTTTCCAACATATTTATTATCGTACAGATTTTTTTTCGGTATTTTCTCTATCAAATCATTTGCCAGCAGGACGTATTTTGTACTGCCACCCCATCTGGCTGTAAACTGTAGCTCCATGAATGCTTCTTCATATCTGCCAAGCTGATAATAACACATTCCTTTGATATATGCCATACTTATTTGCTCAAATACTGTTGCATTTCCCGGCAATTCTGAAATATCTTTCTGCAATTCAAGTATATCTTCCCACCTTTCTTCCAGTAGATACTGACGTATTCTGATCCTCGCCATTATCTTATGCTTTACTTTATTACGAATGCCATCCAACTGCTCTAAAAACTTTCCTGCCTTTTCCAATTCTTCTTTTAAAAATTCGGTTTTATTGGTGGAAATCATATAGTCTATATTCCAAATCCATAACTCCAGTTTTTGTTTATTATTCAAGCGACCTGCCACACTTTGCAGCTTCTCTATCTCCTGGCCGCTCTCATCATATCTTCCTAATACCAAACTGGTAAAAAGCAATTCCAAATGTACTTTTATATTTTCTCTATATTTTTTTCGGCCTGCCAGCCTATGTAAATATTCTTCCAATGCCTCAAAATCACAATTTCTCCATATAATCCTATTTTTCCATATATCCATTGCACAATAAAAAGCCAAAAAGGCAAATACATATATAAGACTGCAAAAAAATACGTAAGTATCTTTTTCTTTCATCTGAATGACAACAGCCCAAAGAAACTCTAAAGCAAGCAACACTGAGAGTACTTTTAATGCATTTGCCGAAAATATTTTTCTATAGCTTCTGTTTCTTTTTTTTAAGTCCATAAACCCCTGTGTCCCCTGCACTAATTTATTTCTACAACCTCAATAGTTGGAAGCAATCGGTTACTCATATGAGAATTTTCCTTAATGACTATATTATCTGACATGTTCTCTATAAAACAAGCTTCCAACTCTTATTTTAATTTCTAAACTAAAACAAAAAAAGCTCCCGATAGCATAAACATAAACATACAAAACATGATAAGCAAAAACATCCAAACAAACTTTTCATGCGAATTATCTTCCGCCCAGAATATTTTATCTATTGCATCAACGTACAGTAAAGGTATCTGTTCATTATCCTCATACTTCTTGATTTTTTTATCTGCTGTAACTATCTTTCCCAGATGCATATTACTATTCAATTGATATTCCACTTCAACAACATATCTTATCGGCCTCCCCCATATTTCTTTACAATTTATTTTTTCCCAAAAAATATGTTTCCCGCACCTTTTCTTTAAAATGTTGTTTCGACAGATTATATATATACCCAAACCTCCGGCAATTCCCGCGATTAAACTCACCACACCTAAAATAATATTCATTTTTCATATATGCTATTTTTCAGCATTCCCTCCTTCAAGTCTTTTTTCCTTATTTTTCAAGAATTTTTAATTACATATCTCCTCATTTTAAAAATAATAGGGCCACATAACTCCATCTGCTGTTCCGGAAATCGACCAAATCAGATCCCAGCTTGATAATTTCCATTGGCCATTTTCATCGTAAAATATAAACAATGCTGCTGAACTATGATTTTCTTCAACATAAAGTATCACTGCATAGTCGCTGCCCAGATCATCTAACTCTTTTTTCAATCTGTTGTTACTAAGATAATAAATATCGGCCTTTTCATCGCGATATTGAAACACTTTCAAATATTCTATGTTGTTATAAAAACCATTTTCACTATATAAATCTAAAAATTCTGACTCATATTTCTGGGTTAGATTTTTAACCATAAAATATGGCATAAAAAGATATATTAAAAATGCTGGAATCACAATTGCCAAAACTACCGGCAGCTTATTTTTGATTTTTTTCATCATCTGCACCCACTTTGGAGTAAGTCTTGCGTCAGACCGTGGCTCTACCATACCTTTCATTGAAAAATCATTCCGGCGCAGCCTCAATATACATATACCAATTGCCTTCCACGTTTTTATACCCATATATTTTACAATCTTCGTTATCACACCATGCAAAACTATTCTCTATACCATTGTTTGACGTAATGAAAGGAGTAAACTTCGTATCAATCCAGAATTCCACCATCCGTATATCGTCTTTATAAAATATGCTTATATCAGTAATCACTCCATTTTTCTCAATAGCCTCAACGGCCTCTCTCAGCTCTATATTTTTATTAAAGACTTTCTCCATTTCTTCATCTTCCTCTATAACAAAAATCCCCATATTAGTATTTTCATGAAAAACTTTCTCCATTTCTTCATCTTCTTCTATAACAAAGCCACCTATATATTGAACTAAAAGGTAGTCACTTGTCTTCTTTCCCGACAGCTGACTTCTATACCTTTCCCCGTCAAATAAAATAGAATATTGATTCTTTCCCATAACACTTTCATCAAAGGCATTTATAACCCTCTGCATATCTTCCTCATTTTCCCAAAAGAGTTTTTCAAATTCCGTATATTCTTTCTCTTCCTGTATAGCCCGTCCCTTCTCATTCAGACCAATGTATGTATACCAATCGCCCTCAATATTTTTATATTCATATCTTTCATCATCTACATTCTTGCAATATATGATATTTTTTTTAACATCATTGCTAGTATAACCGTCACCAATTAACTGGACTTTTTGACAGGTAATGTATCAACTATAACTTCTTCACTGGGATCTATTTCTTCAAGCCTGTATTTCCAGTGATAAACAACCGGGTCAGCA
>JAAUZC010000016.1 GCA_014804795.1 Lachnospiraceae bacterium
GAGATTTGCAACAAGGATATTTCACGGGTTGATAAAACACGCCGCAATCCGACATTGGCACGACTGATTCTTCGTACCTATGCACGAAATATCTGCACACTTGCTAAGAAAACCTCTATGCTTGCAGATGTGTCAGAGGAAATGGAAGGAACATCAATGCCAACGTTTGATGATTACGTGGGTGCATTGGAGAAGTTGTTTGTAATTGATGACATAGAGGCATGGTCACCCGCAATTCGCTCAAAGACGGTTATCCGCACAGGAAAGAAACGCTGTTTTGTAGATCCATCTATCGCCGTAGCTGCTTTGGGCGCATCGCCAGAGAGTCTTGAATTGGATCTGAATACATTCGGATTCATATTCGAGTGTTTATGCTTCCGTGATCTTCGAGCATATTCACAGGCATTGGGCGGACGGCTGTCCTATTACCATGATCGTTTGGGTCTTGAAGCAGATGCCGTGCTGCACCTTGATGATGGACGATATGCATTGATAGAATGTAAACTCGGTAGCCGAGAGATAGAAGACGGAGCAAAACATCTTCTTGAAATCAAACGCCTCATCGCCGAGAAGAACAGGACAGAGAAGCAAATCAGACTACGCGAGCCGGATTTGCTGATTGTCCTTACAGGTGGTGAAATGGCATACACCCGCGAGGACGGTGTGAAAATAATTCCTATTGGTTGCTTACGTGACTAATGTGTTTCTTTAAAAAGTACATAAAACTATGCAAAAGGAATTGGTCGAATCAATTTTCAATAAAATCAAGGATTTTAGAAGTGATGAGGGAGTGACTATATCATTAACTAATTTATTATAATCCTATCTAAATGGAGGATGGTAGTGGCGTTGGAGATAGGCTTCGATCTCTTTTTCAGAGTAGATGATCTTCCCTTCGAGAGAGTAGTAGCCGAATAGTCCTTTGAGCCGATAGTTCGCTAATGTGGTCTTGCTAACGGAAAGTCTCTTGGCTAATTCTGAATCTGACAGGAAACGGTTCCCATCGAACATAGGACGTATTCCTGATGAGAGATTTTTAGCAATTTTCTTGATGTCATTCAGCAGAGAGAAAATCTCAGACCTTTCTTGCAGGGTCTGCAATGGGTAGGTATTATCCATATTTTTCATAGTTTTCGTTAAGAATTCTTCCTATTTCATCTGACGGATAGAAGACCTTACCCTCAATGAGGGAGTATCCGATTTTTCCGTCTGTTCGCAATGCAGTCATTCCTCGTTGTGAACGTCGGAGTATGTATTGTGCGGTATGGTTGTCAATCCATTCCTGACTTTCTGTCCGCATAAGCTTGTTGAAAGCTTCATACATATAAGTGTGGCAATCTGCAAGAGCACTCACCATTGCATCGTAAATGGTGCGCTCAATCAAAATGTAGTCCATAATTAACGATGGATAAAAGATGAAACAATAAAGATGATGGGCGACATTCGCCATAATACTCCCGGCTTGATAGCCATGTCCGGGTAGCGAGGTACACATTGACTTAGCACCATGGTAACGGTTATAGTCAGAGGTGCATTCGGATATTCCACAGCAATATAACTACTTCATTCGTAGTGGTGCGTGCAGGTGTGTGTTATCACTTTGTCATTCTATCACACATAAAGTAACAAACTCACTTTATCACACATACACACCTGCAATCAGGTGATATCTCTAATGAAGGCGTTAAATAGTCTGTGGCAAAAAACTCATGACTGTATGTGATGCCGTGGTATTATGAATTTGAGATTTTGAACACTCATTATCTCCGGCAAATAGGCATTGTCATTTGAGCCTCTGTGCAAGTTAAACGATGACTTAATAATAAAAGATTTTGATTTGCAGAAAATTGCCGAATAATTCCGAATGATTGCCGAACAATTCCGAACCAATCTTTTCTCAGAGAACTTTACACGTCAGGCATATTGTTATAGTGGTACCGACTTCAGCAATCCTAAGTTCTATTTAGGATGAGAATTCAAGAGGACGGCTATGCATAAATGGCCGCACTCTTTGTAGATCCAGATTACTGTTTTCTCTCATGTGGTACTAACTTGGGCTCGCTGAATCACTGTCCGAATATCCAACTATTTCTTACTCATATAGGATGTTCGTCGGAACATTGCAAGGTATGTTTTATGCTGCATGAAACCTGATTTGCAGCACAAAACCCTTGCCATGGCAGATTGCGATTACTCCAGAGTCGTAATCGCCAAAAGAACCTGCGGTGCAGAAACGCACTTCTCATATCAACCACTAAANCCNCGTAAGTATGAAACAAAAATTCAACTCTGGCGGCAGGCCGCCTAAAACCAACGCCACAGCCTTCCGCTGCTCCGTGAACTTCTCAGCTACCGAACAGGCTCAACTGCTTACCATGCAAGAGAAGTCAGGCATCGCCTCATTGTCTGCGTTTATCAAGATGCGCGTCTTCGGCACGCCCTTCAAGGTATTTGTCGTGGACGAGAACACCCGCGTCTTCATCGACAAGATGTCATCCCTTAATGCCCACTACCGCACCATCGCCATAGACTACGACCTGTTGTTGAAAACCCTCCGTGAGAATTTCACCGAAAAGAAAGCTATGGCGGTACTCGCCAAACTGGAGCGCCAGACCATCGAACTCGTAAAGACCAACCGCGAGATTGTCACCCTCGCCAGACAGTTTGACGGTCAATGGAGACGAAATTCAATGTCTTAAAGGTTATATATCGTTCAAAGAAAATATTCCGAATAATAAGAGTGTACTCATAATCGGCAAATCATCCTATAGTTTTGAAATTTAGCTCCATGAGTTTTTCAATATATTTTGTCAATTCGGAAATATTCACTAATTTTGCCTAAAACGCAATAACAACCGCAATGGAAAATAGAAATATAAACCGATTGAAAGTAGTCCTTGCCGAGAAAAGGAGAACCAACAAATGGCTTGCCGAGCAACTTGACAAAGACCCTGCTACAGTCTCGAAATGGTGTACCAACTCAGCCCAGCCGGGCGTAGAGACTTTAGTTAGAATCGCCAAATTGCTTGAAGTTGAAATTGGAGAATTATTTGCCAATCCATTGCCCTGACAAAAGACATGAGAAGAGGTAACTCACCATATAGTGCGGCTATAACCGGCGGCGGTTTCCTGTTTGAGGAAACGGACGCCATATTGCCATTACTTAAATCTCCTGAACGGGAGGCTCTTGTGAAGGACGAGTTGGTCAACAACCGTATTCTTCACATCAATGCCGAAAAGTCAAGAAGCAAGGCTATTCTTGAAATCAAACGTCGTTTCGATGTTATGCCTCCGGCTTTCTGGGAGGACTATCAGGCTATGAATGAGGACGACCGCAGAATAGCCCTTCTGTATGTGATTTTGAAGACCTATAAAATCCTGTTTGATTTTCAGATAAATGTGGCTATCAAGAAATGGAACTCTGTCAGCCGGGCTATCGACCTTCTGGATTTGGCAATGGAAATGAATGAAATTGCGGCAAAGGATGAATTTGTGGATTCGTGGTCTGAAAGTACGAAAACAAAGGTTGCCAGTGCCTACCTCTCGATGCTGCGTAAATGCGGCATGATGAACCGTGAGGGGAATCTTGTGCAACTCAAACCGAGCAATGCCGACTTCTATATCAGAATCGGTGAGCCGTGGTTTCTGGAAGCCTGCTTCCTCGCCCCATATCAGATTGAAAACATTAAAAAGCAGATGTCATGACTATCAAAGAACTCGATGACAAACTGAACAGCCCCGGGTTCCAAGATCCCGAGAATGGCGACCTGTTTTACAACTACTTTATCTACCAATATCCGGCGGATAAGGAATATGATATACGCAAACAGATTCACGACTTCAAGGTTGACCTGTCACGCCCGATGAACTATCTGGATGTGCTTGTCATCGACCTGTTCAAAGAGTTCTGCGACTTCCTCGACAAAACGCCGTTCCTCAAAAATCCCTCACTTCTTCAGTACCTGCTGAAAAAAGAGAAGGACAAACCGGAAAAGTCAGACAACGTGCAGAGCACCCTGAGCCGCTATGCCCATAGCAAGGACTTCCTTGCATTTATCCATCAGCGGATTATGGAGCATAAGGCAAAAAAGGATGAAATGCGCCGTCCATACGTCTTTCTTCACGGTATCGGCTCAATGTATCCTTATCTGAGGATCAATGAATTTCTCGCTCTTTACGAAGACTTCAACCGAACCAACGAGTATAAAATAATAGTGTTTTACCCGGGGAACCGTGAGGAGAACTCTTACAAGCTCTTCCATGTACTCCATGATAGCAACACTTATCGAGCAACTTTATTGATAAACGAATAAGCCATGCAGCTAAAAGATATATACGCAAAACCAATCGAGCGTAAGGTAAACCCTGCGGTCAGCGTCACCCTTCTTGACGACCCCGAGACTACCAAGGCGGAAATCCGGGAATACGTCTTTACCGATGAGATTATCAACGGTCTCTACCGCATTCTCAATTCCATACGTGAGAACAAATCGTTCCATCACGTCGGAATCTGGATTGACGGTTACTATGGCTCCGGTAAGTCCCACTTCCTGAAATACCTCGATTACTGTATCGACAAGCGTACACAGGAAGAGGCTCTGACCCGGTTGTCGGAGGCTGTCAATGCCATCGACTTCATGGACGGGTCGCACAACATCGAGTTCAACCCGCTGGATCTCTCCACACTTATCAACTGGCTGCGCCGTGCTACTATTGATACCATACCCCTGAACCTTGAAACGTCCCACAACCAGTCCGTTGACAAGAGCGAGGGATTTCTTCATGTGTTCTGGAACCAGTTTAACGGTCTACTCGGTCTCAATCCGTTCCATCTCTGGGCTGCACGACACCTTGAAAAGCCCCTGCTGAAAAAAGGAAAATTCGAGGAGTTCAAGCAGATTATGAAGGAGGAAATGAATGCCGACTGGGATAATCAGACAGAAGCCGCAAGCATCATCGACAACGAGCTGGAGGCTGTGCTTGAAGTCGCCAAGAGTCTTGTGCCGACCCTCGACACAAACAATATCTATGAGCGTATCTCTCGCCGTGACTCTCTCGTAAGCATCGAGACATTTGCTGATGAACTTGCCGACTATCTCGCTGATAAGGGTGAAGACTACCGTCTGCTGTTCCTTGCCGATGAGGTTTCGCAGTTCATCAACCAGAACCGCGACCGCTACCTCAATCTTCAGGAGATAGTGACCAAATTAGCTGAAAGATGCGACAACAAAATATGGGTGGCTTGTACCGCCCAGCAGGACTTGTCTGAGATTATCTCCGGCTGCAACATCAACGATGACGAGGGCAAAATCAAAGGTCGTTTCGAGGTGATTGTTTCATTCAAGGGAAAGAACTCTGATTACATCACTCAGAAGCGTATTCTCGACAAGAAAGATGAGGTTAAGGATGACCTGTGTGAACTCTACAAGAAGAACAAGGATTCCTTCTCTGTTCAGTTCAAGCTGCCCCGCGACTTTGATACATACACCAATGTTGATGACTTCATCAACTTCTATCCGTTCCAGCCTTATCAGTTGAAACTTATCAAGGCTGTATTCGACTCGTTCCTCCAGCTCGGATATGTAGCCCGCGAGGTAAAGGGTACGGAGCGAAGCGTCATCAAGGTGGTACACGCCACGGCAAAAGAACGCGCCAACGATGAAGTTGGCGGTTACATTACTTTCGATGAACTGTATAACAACATGTTCTCGGAGGGTCTCCAGCACTCCGGTCATAAGATTGTTGACCGAGGCATAAGCATGGTGAAGAACTACGACGGCGACCAGAAGTTTGCCCGTCGTGTTGTCAACGTCCTCTTCATGGTCAGCAACCTCTCTGAGAGTGATAAACTTCTATTCCCGGCTACACTCGACTTCATTACTTCGCTGTTGGTTGAGAATGTATCGGCTCCGCGTCTTACGCTGAAAAAGGAAGTGGAGAAGGTGCTCGATTTCCTTTGCGAAAGCAATGTGATCCGACGCGAACAGCCCAAGAAAAATATTGAAGAGACCTTTGCCTTCTACACCGAAGAGGAAATGAAGGTGGCTTCCGTTATCAAGAGCCAGCAGGTTGACCACAACACACAGGCAGAGCAGTTGAGCAAGATTTTCCTCAAATACTTCTCCAACCTGAAAAATCGCGAGGTGTATGTCAGCCGCTCATTCCCCATCAGTGCAAGCATCATAGGGCGCACATTCCTGTCGAACAACGGGGATGTTACCGTTGACTTCAAACTTGATAACGAGGGCACACCCGACGAGGTGGCTTTCCGCAACACCAACAACCGACTGATATTCTACCTCGGTCCGGCATTCCGTGAGAACAAGCGTCTGCAAGCCGCTTTCCACGACTACTGTCAGGTGATGCGCTATCTATCAACCCCGGCTACCTCTGAGGAGAACGACCGCATACGCGATGAGTTCCGCAAGCGCACCGACATTCAGAAAGAGACCGTTATCGACAAGGAGTTCCACAAACTGCTTGACTCTTGCTCTGTAATCATCGGAAACGAACTTATCGACGACCCGACATTCGCCTCATGCAAGGGTGCTGAGCGTTGTAGCGTGGCACTCACACGTCTGTTTGACAAGAGATACAACAAGGCGGTACTTGTCAAGGGTTCTTCCATTCCCGACACCAACGAGAAGTTGAAGGCTACAATCCGTCGTCCCGTTCAGAATGGTGAGTATGAGTTTGCCAATGCTGACCTGACTCCGGCAGAAAAAGAGATTGAGATTTATCTCAACAATCAGTATGGCGATGTGACCGTGTCCGACATCGTGGCACACTTCGCCGATGCACCGTGGGGGTGGGACTCTCTGGCTACTCTCTATGTTCTCAACGAACTTGTAAGACGTCATTACCGCGATTACTCCTACAACAACAATCAGAATGTTGACATTGCCACGGTCGCTTCACGCATAATTTCCGAGTCTTCACGCTTCACAGTGCGTAAGGCTGAGACCATATCCCGTGAACTTGTCAATAAGTTCCTCGACTCATGGAAATATATCTTCGG
>JAAUZC010000017.1 GCA_014804795.1 Lachnospiraceae bacterium
CATCTTCAATATATTCCATCCAGTTCAGTAATTCTTCCATGATACAGACCATCCTTTTTTCTTTCAGTTTATCAGAAAAAGGGATGGTTCACAATTTATTTACTCATGCGTTTGTCGTGGTCAGACCATGACCAGATAAAATGAGCAAAGCTTTTTGGTGATTCTGTCAATTTACAAAAGTCGAAATATGTTGGAATATAGATATATAATATATGAATTGTGCCCAGGCGGCGCTCTGCCTGGCGATGGAGGATGTTACATGACGAAAGATGTGCGGGTGATTGAAGTAAAGAGAAGCATTTTTGAGAATAACGATAAGGATGCCGAGAGACTGCGGGATGAACTGAAAGAAAAGAAAGTTTTTCTGTTAAACCTGATGTCTTCGCCGGGAGCCGGAAAAACAACTACGCTGTTAGCTCTTGCCCGTGCACTTGAGGGCCGGATCAAAATGGGCGTGATGGAAGCGGATATTGATGCTGCCGTGGATGCGGAGAAAATGACGGAGGCAGGTGTAAAATCCATTCAGATCCATACAGGGGGTATGTGCCATCTGGATGCGGATATGACCAGGCAGGGATTGTATGAATTTGGCATGGAAGATGCGGAACTGATCGTGTTGGAAAATGTGGGCAATCTGGTTTGTCCCGCGGAGTTTGACACGGGCGCAGTGAAGAATATGACAATCCTGTCAGTTCCGGAGGGAGATGACAAGCCGTTAAAATATCCGTTGATGTATGAGAAGTGCGATCTTCTTGTGATCAACAAGACTGATGTTCTGCCCTACTTTGATTTTGACAAGGAGAAAGCGGAGGCGTATGCGAAACGCCGTAATCCCGATATTGATATTCTCTATATTTCTGCGAAAACAGGAGAGGGAATAGAAGAACTGGCGGACTGGGTATTGACACAGGCAAAAGCATGGCGGTCGTGAGGGGGAGACATGAAACAGGATAAAACAAAAATTCTGGCGGTGGCAGGCAAGGGCGGTGTTGGAAAGACATCTGTTGCAGCGACGCTTGTCCGGATTCTGGTGGAGGCATATCCGGGGAAACGGATTCTTGCCATTGATGCGGATCCGGCCGTCGGACTTTCCACGGCGCTTGGCATAGAGGTACAAACTACGGTGGATGACATTCGCAGAGAAGTAGTCGCTGCCGCGGAGGATGGAGACAGCAAGGGTGCTGTCGAACTGTTGGGCGAAGCAAGATACCGCATCTTTGACGCATTGGTAGAAACAGACGGGTTTAGCTTTATCGCCATCGGACGGCCGGAAGCAGCAGGATGTTACTGTAAGATCAATTCGTATCTCAAGGAAGTGATCAGTATCCTGTCGGAAAATTTTGACTATGTGGTGATCGACGGGGAGGCCGGTATAGAACAGATCAACAGGCGGGTGATGGAGAAAGTTACACATTTGCTTTTGGTCACAGATTCCAGTAAAAAAGGAACACAGGTTATCCAGACTATTCGCCGGGTGGCAGATGAACTGGTGATGTATGAGCGAATCGGGATTATTGCAAACCGCCTGCCGTCCATGGAGGTGAAAGATTTCATGGATACAGGAGATATTCCGGTGTTGGCGTATATTCCTTCGGATGTTTCTCTGGCGGAATTTGACCTGAAGGGGGAGAATGTTTTTTACCTGCCTGAGGATTCTGCTATCGTGCAGGGAACCAGGGAAGCCATGAGGAATTTTGATTTGATATGATATCTTCGGGAATGATGGATTAAATATACTTATGTGTTGGGGGTAGAGAATGAAGGATCTAAAGCATCTGTATTATTTTGAAAAGCTTCTGGAGGATGCGAATAATGAGCTGGTCAGACAGGCGCAGGGGGAGGGCAAAAAGTGTGTCGCTACGGTCTGTGAGAATATCCCTGAGCCGCTTCTTAATCTGCTGGGAACTTTTTCTGTACGTCTGCGCGCACCGCGCACAGGTTCTATTGAGATGGCAACGTATTATCTGACCAGCTTTCTGTGTGAATATACAAGGGCTCTTTTGGAACGGGCAATGGAGGGCGGCTTTAATTTTGCGGACTGTCTGATTGTGCCGGACGGCTGTTCCATGTTGAATCGGTGTGCAGAGAATATGGAACTGTTAAAGACCATGCCAAAGGAGCATTTTTTCTATGAGTATATGGAAATTCCAATGAAAGCGGACGATAACGGGTTGAATCTGTATACTTTGCAATGTAAAAATCATATTTTGAAACCGTTAAATGAGAAATTCGGCATTGATATTTCCGACAAAGCCATTCGGAAAGCAGTGGAAGAACACAACCATATCTGTGATCTGATTCGCAGGATTGGGGAATACCGCAAGGAGGAAAATCCGAGGATCACCGGATATGAGTATCATATTCTCACGATGGCATCCTATGCGGCGCCCAAGTATCTGATCGCAGAGAAACTGGAGGAAACGTTGGAAGAGCTGAAAGACAGAAAACCGGACGAGAAAAACCCTTACCGGGCCAGAGTGGTGTTAGTGGGCTCCGAGGTGGATGATGTGGATGTGGTGCGTCTGATCGAAGAGTGCGGGGCATATGTATGTGCGGATCGTTTCTGTTACGGCTCCTTCCCCGGACGAAATAAAATAGAACTGACGGAGGAAGAAGATGCATTGACGCAGATTTGCCGCCAGTATATGTACAGAGGGCAGTGTCCCAGATATATGAATCAGAACAAGATTCAGGGAAGACGCAGGTATGTGGATGAACTGGCCAAAGAATACAAGGCGGACGGCATCATTTACGAGCAGATAAAATTCTGTGATCCGTGGGCTTATGAGCGTACGGTGGGAACACATGTCCTCAGAGAGGATTATCATTATCCGGTTTTGTCCATAGACCGTCCCTATGCAACGGGCAATTCGGGACAGCTTCGTACCCGTGTGCAGGCCTTTATGGAAAGTGTGGAACTTAAGAAGATTCAGGGTAATAATTAAACGGGGAAGGATATGTAAATTCAGCTAAAGACTGAACTGTTATGATCCGGGGAGGTAGCAGATAGTGGGAAAACAAGTAGGAAGCGAACGGCTGGGGGATTTCTATACAAAGGGCAAAGTGAGAAAACGCAGAGAGTGGCGTGGTGTGAAGGATACGCTTTATGATTATTGGCGTTGGCTCCATATTATGGGAATCTTGTCAAAGTTTATTGTAAAACCAAGAAATATAAAGGCTTTTTTCCGTTACCGGTGGATGAGTAATTACCTTGCAGCACCCATGATGGTGGACAGACATACGCAGGGGCTGCGGGGGCCGCAGCTGCGGATCGCGCATACGGAGTTTGATCTTGTTATGGAGGATGTGGCGAAACTGCTTGACAATCTGTTCAGAGGGGATCGCCGAATCGGGAATGATAAAAAATTCTCCGATAAGGTAGTATTGGTGGATGAAAATGAGATGACGGCAGTGCTGATGGGATTTCCGAATCTGAAAGGCTTAAGCCGTGAGACACCTTCGGTCTATGTATCCGTGCTGCTCAATCAGTATGCGGCGTGTCACTATATCGATGTGGCACAGGAGTTCGGACTGCCGGGGGATGTCTGTCCGATGCCCGAGGCGGAGGCCGGCGTGTCTATTGATGATGATTTCCCGGTGTTAGGTGCCTGTGCAATTCAGTGCAACACTACCTGCGACGGCTCTTTGATGGGAAACGGTGTCATATCCAAGCGTCTGGAATTGGAGGACGGTATTCCCTGTTTTCAGCTTGGGGCGCCTCTGCGGCACAGGGAGGATGATGTGCAGGAGTATGCGGCTCAGGAGATTCGCAACGCCATCAAATTTATAGAGGAGCATACCGGAGAAAAATGGGATTGGGATTACTATTTTACCTGTGCGAAGCGTGTCAATGAATCCACCCGCCACCGGATGGAATGGCTGGAGATGAATAAGACGGACTATCCTCAGGTATTCGGTTCCAATCTGGCGCTTTATACCGAAACCAACTATATGGCAATCTGCGGCAAGATGCAGGAATTTGTGGAGGCCGACCGTAAGATATCCGCCATTGCGGAACAGGCGTATAAAAATAAGACGATGGTAGTGAAGGAGTACCGCCACCGGGCGATCATCTGGGGAGTTCAGTCTCACTTTTACTTTGACTTTTTAATATGGCTGCAGAACTGTTGGGGGATTCTGCCTCTCACCGATATGCTTTCGATGGTATCCACCAAGGTGCTGTCGGAGAATGATAAGGAGCAGGCAATTTATGATATGGCGTGGCTGACCGAGAATATGATCATGCGCAACCGGACACACGGCGGATATAAGGTTCTGTTAGATGAACTCTGGGAGTTCTGTGAGGAGTTCCGCGCGGATACCGTAATTTTGTGGGAGCATATCAGCTGCAAGGCGTTAGACGGCATGCACGGACAGTTTGAGGAAAAGGCCAGAGAAAAGGGAATCCATCTGATCTGGGTAGATCATGATCTGTTTGATCCGCGGGTGATTTCCAGGCAGGAAATCCGCGATCAGGTCAACCGCTATATGCGGACAGTGTTCCGGGAGGAACCTCTTGATCCGAGCCTGGAAGTTCTTACGGATGAGCATTCCTGGTAAAAAATAGAATGGGGGTATCATTATGAAATATTATGGTGGATGTGATTCAGGAAGTACATATACGAAATGCGTGATCATCGACGAGAACGGGAAGATGGCAGCAAATGTCACGCTGCGCAGCCGTATCAATTCGATACTCAGTGCGGAGGATGCGTTGAAGCAGGCTGTAGAGCAGGTCCCGGATTTAAAGAGCGCGGAGGAACTGGATTATCTGGTAGGAACCGGGTATGGGCGGAACAAAGTTCCGTTTGCCGACGAGAATATTTCAGAGATCAGCTGTCATGCAATGGGCGTCCATGTGGCGGATCCGAGCGTCAAGGCAATTATTGATATCGGAGGGCAGGATGTCAAGGGCATCTCTGTGGACACAGACGGGACAGTACTTAATTTTGCCATGAATGACAGATGTGCGGCGGGGACAGGAAGGTTCTTTGAGGCTATGGCAAGGGCGTTCGAGATGGAACTCTCGGAATTTTCCAAATTGTCACTGAAAGCAAAAAATGTGATTCCCATCACATCCCAGTGTACGGTATTTGCGGAGTCCGAAGTGATTTCTCTGGTGGGAGAGGGAAAACCGATGGAGGAGATTGCGGCAGGGATAGAATTATCTGTTGCAAAGAGATGTTTCGTAATGTCCAAAAAGGCAGGAGCGACGGATCGGATCACACTCACCGGCGGATGTGCCAAAAATGAAGGACTGAAAGAGGCTATTGAGAAAGTGCTGAAACTGAAAGTCATTGAGCTTCCCATTGACCCGCAGCTGATGGGGGCACTGGGAGCGGCGGAGTACGCACGGCAGAAAGGACTTGCCGGGCAGAAAGGACTTGCCTCGCAGAAAGGACTTGCCGGGCAGAAGGGAGGAGAGAAATAATGACGACCGTAATACATATTATCGCGATTGTGGCGGCGGTCATTGCAGGACTGTTCGTGCTGTCCTTCCTCGTTTATTTCTTCAATCTGGATATGAAACTGACTGCGGCGCTTGCACCGTGGTTTGATAAGCATTATGATAAAATAGACAGAGATAAACATTTATAACCGCTATGAAACTGTATGATGAAACGATCAAAAAAATGCAGGCGCTTCTCGAAAAAGCTGATGGCCGGATGCCGTCTGCCGGAAGAAGTCTGGCCCTCCCCACAGGCGATACCGGGTGGCCCGAGGTTTCCGACCGGAGTATGATTCTGAGGCATGACATGGCTTATGAACTGGGAGGCGAGGGGCTTCCGGCTATCGGCTGCACACTGATCACGGCGGATGAGTCGCTTGTGCCTGCGGATGCGCTCACTCTGCTCGGCAGGGATCTGCCGGAGATCCGGCGGGATGTGCCCTATGCGCGGATCGCTCTGGTGCGGGTGTCCGGGGATACATTGGGAGAGGGACAGGCACTATACAATGCTGTCCGTGCTCTGGAGTATACAAGATACCACTTTTATCCGGAGGGATTCATGATGCGTGTGTCCGCCTCCAGACAGAAAGAAACGGTCCGCATCGGGAAGGATGCCCTGGCAAGGGGTCTGGACTTTACAAAGACAGGAAACCGGATGATTACTGCTTTTCACAGGAATACTTCGGTGGAAGCAGTTCATATGTATTATGTGACCGCAGAGGAGTTTGCTTATAAGGAACTTGAAAGTCTGGCCGATGAGTCGGAGCGCATCACCAAAACCATCGACCATATTTTCAAAAATGCGGTCATGGACTGCGGGGCATGCGGCCTGCAGAAAGTCTGCGACGAAGTGGAGGGACTGCGGGAACTGCACTTCGCGGGGCGGGAAACTAAAAAATAGTTACGGAACTAAAAATCAGTAACTGCCTGTACGGTGCCCAGAGGAAATCTTGGCAGCAGAGCAGACAAGATTTCCTCTGCCGGGTAATGGGTACCGGAAGGGTAGTTACGGAACTAAAATAGGAGGAAGAGATATGGCATTTGATATGGAGCAGTACAACAGATGGCCTGCGAATCACAAGCATGACCAAAATCCCAGCAAGAAGATTCTTGCCCTGGGAAAGAAAATCACAGATGTAGCTGCCCACANNNTNGGNNGNGTAAANGTGGANGATCCGGAATANTGGGGNCTNGCNGAGATCATCACCGAGGAGATGGCGGAGGTGGGTCTTTCTATGAAACTGAGGACGCCTTACACCTTTGCCGAGATGTGCAAATTAAATAATATTGATAAGGCAGGCGAGGAAAAGTTTCAGAAACTTCTGGACGAGATGAGTTACATCGGTCTGTTGGAATATGATTACGGATACCATTACGACCACAACGGACGTACCCATGAGCAGACGGANCGCAGATATATTCTGCCCATGTTTGTGCCGGGATCAGCGGAACTTTTCAATATGGAGGAACTGCCGGACGGGAGCAATCCNAGACTNCGGGATCACCCGGANGTGGCATCTTTCTTTGAGCGTATGACNTNTATTCCGNTNGCAGGGAGTCACACAGATGGTGCCTCCGGGAGGAGCGGGAATCGGTATGCATGTCATTCCGGTGGAAAAGGCTATCGAAATGGAGAATCAGTCGGTGGATCTGGAACATATTTCCTACTGGCTGAAAAAATATGAAGGACATATCGGGGTGGGACGGTGTTCCTGCAGAGCTTCCCGTAAAGTACTGGGTGAAGGCTGTGCTGACGATGACTACGGCTGGTGTATCGGCGTAGGCGATTTTGCCGATTACTGCAGAGAAACGGGAAAAGGCCATGANATCACTTATGATGAGGCTATGGCAATCCTGCAGAGAGCGGAAGAGAACGGTTTTGTGCATCAGATCACCAATATNGACGGAGAAAACAAGATTTTCGGTATCTGTAACTGTAATGTAAATATTTGTAATGCTCTGCGTACTTCCCAGCTTTTCAATACACCNAATATGTCCCGNTCNGCCTATGTAGCGCATGTGAATAAGGAAAAATGCGTGGCCTGCGGACGATGTGTGGAATACTGTCCTGCCGGTGCAGTGAAGCTNGGACAGAAGCTTTGNACGAAGGACGGCAAANAGGTGGAATATCCGAAACAGGAACTGCCGGATAACGTAAAATGGGGGAAAGACAAATGGGATCCCGACTATCGTGATAACAACAGGATCAACAGCCATAAGAGCGGCACATCGCCCTGTAAGACAGCCTGCCCGGCACATATTGCCGTACAGGGATATCTGAAAAAGGCTTCCCAGGGAAAATACAAAGAAGCGCTCGCACTGATCAAAAAGCAGAATCCGTTCCCGGCTGTCTGCGGACGTATCTGTAACAGGCGCTGCGAGGATGCCTGCACCAGAGGAACCATTGACGAGGCGGTTGCNATCGATGCAGTGAAGAAATTTATAGCAGAGCAGGATTTGAAAGCGGAGACAAGATACATTCCGCCGGTAGTGATTCCTGCAAGTATCCATATGGATCATTTCCCGGAGAAGATTGCGATTATCGGCGGCGGCCCGGCGGGCTTAAGCGCAGCCTTTTATCTGGCGGAAAAAGGATACAGCCCTACTGTATTTGAGAAAAATGAGAAACCGGGCGGTATGCTCCATTATGGAATACCNTCCTATAAACTGGAAAAAGACGTCATTGATGCGGAGATNGACATCATCCGTGAGATGGGTGTGGAAATTAAAACAGGCGTGGAAGTAGGAAAGGATGTCACACNGAAAGAACTGCGTGAGCAGGGCTATAAGGCATTTTACATTGCCATCGGCTGCAGTGCGGGCAGACGTCCCGGCGTTCCNGGAGACGAAGCAGAGGGAACCATGACTGCTATTGAGTATCTGCATGATGCAAATACGGGAAATACTTCTTTCACAGGAAAAGTAGTAGTAGTGGGCGGCGGAAACGTGGCCATTNATGCTGCAAGAGTAAGTAAGCGAAGCGGCGCCGAAACGGTGACGATGTTCAGCCTGGAATCGGAGAAAGAGATGCCTGCATCCGCGGAAGAAGTCAGTGAAGCAAGAGAAGACGGCGTGAAGATCGAAAACGGCTGGGGTCCGAAGGAAGTGCTGACAACAGACGGAAAAGTGACTGGGATCNTATTGAAGAAATGTGTTTCCGTATTTAATGCAGAAGGGAAATTCGCACCTGCTTACGACGAGAATGAGACGGTTACTGTGGAATGTGACCGCGTTATTTTCGCAATCGGTCAGAGAACGGTATGGGGCAATCTCTTAGAGGGCGAAAAGGTAGAGTTCAGAGGCCCTGCTATTGTGGCNGATAAGCTTACATTCCAGACCGGGCAGCCGGATATCTTTGTGGGCGGCGACGTTTATACAGGTCCCAAATTCGCTATTGATGCGATTGCGGCGGGACATTATGCTGCGGAATCTCTGCACCGTTATGTGCATGACGGACATATGACCATCGGGCGCAACCACTGGGAATTCAACGAACTGGATAAAGATAATATTCTGGTGGAAAGCTATGATAATTCCTCGCGCCAGCGGGAAGGCACGGATACTTCTGTACCGGCAGGTTCTTTCAAGGATGCACATCTGACATTGACGGAAGAACAGGTGAAAAAGGAAACCGCACGGTGTCTGGGCTGCGGCGCTACGATAGTGGACGAAAACAAATGNATCGGCTGCGGTGTGTGCACNACCAAGTGTGAGTTTGATGCGATCACACTGCATCGCGACAGACCGGAGTGNACGAAGATGGTGACAGCGGAGGATAAGTTTAAGGCAATTATCCCTTATCAGTTAAAGCGTGCGGTCAGAATCGTGACACATAAGAAAAGCTAATTAATTGCAAAATATTTTGTCTTTATGATCAGATTGTGCAAAATTTACAATCCAACGCGGGCAGGCTCTCGCAGTACCTGCTTATGGATAGGTAAATTTTGCACAATCCCACCGGCATAAAATATGATTTTACAATTGTTTATAAAAGAGAATTCGTAGAGAGGTTGGGAAGAGCCCATGCATGAGTTGGGAGTTGTATTTTACGTTGTCAAGGATGTGAAACAGGTAGCGGAGGAAAATGCTGTAGATAAAGTGGCGTCTGTGACCCTGCAGATCGGTGAGGTGTCGGGAATTATCCATGAGTATCTGACGGACTGCTGGAACTGGGCAAAGAAAAAGGAAACTGTCATGGAGGACGCGGAGTTACTGATAGAGCAGATCGATGCGGTATCATTCTGTGAGGATTGTAAGAAAGAATATCCCACGGTACAGTATGCAAAAGTCTGTCCTCACTGCGGCAGCGAAAACACTTATCTGGTACGGGGCAATGAATTTCTGATTAAGGAGATAGGGGTGTACTAGCCAACTTGTCTTATATAGCAAAAGATATTCCGAATCAGTGAATACTCTGATTATATAAAGTGCAATTTATCTTTGCAGCATTCTCCGGAGGCAAAGGCGGAAGACAGGTGGAAGATGAGTTTTGGAGTCCGCTTTTCAGCTTGATACCGGAAAAGAAAACTCCTGCCAAAACCCTTCAATATTCATAAAGCAGACGGATTTCCCCGCTTTCTGTGTCTTTACAATAACATGCGCTGCGGCCCCTGTCATAATAGTCCCGCCAGCCGATGCTGCTGTCCCGATTATAGGTCAGGTCTGTGACTGTGAAAAAAATCCGCCCCTCCACATATTCGATATCCTCTATCGCCTGCATCCGGCTGCCGTCCACATAGGCATCGATAGAAAGCGCAGCACTCTCCTCCTCGGTAAGCAACACATAACAGACACCGGAGGTATCGGGATACCACAGAATAGCATTACTCTCACCATGCACATAGGGATCGTCATATGCTCTATAGGGCGGCGGCAGAATAATGTCCGGCTGCGCTGTCCCGCGCAGATTGATCGGCCGGATTCCCGTATCCTCCGACGTTGTCCAAATGTCGGTGGCATCATAATAGAGAATCCTGTTTTCCCCGTCATCGTACAGATAAAAGAACTGCCCATAGGAAAGCGCCTCCACACGACAGTTGCTTCCGTCTTTTTCCATACTATAAATAGGCCCCCCGGAATACATATGTGCATTTCCATTATAGGAACCGGCAGAAAAGTAAAGCGTATCCCCCAAGCGTTTAAAATACGGAATATCCATGGGATACTCATACAATGCGTCCTGCCCCATACAATCCATATATTCCTGGCGGGTAAACATTTTCAATACCGAGACCATCCCCTCATAGTCCACAGCACACAGAACCAATTCTTCGTTTTCTGTCTCATTACTCTTCTGATACCCGTAATAAAAGATCTCTTCCTCCGTGGCGTCCAGATAATATACAGACTCCTCCACTAAAACATGCTCCCGTCCGGTTTCCGCGTCAATATTTGTATCGATATAAGAGAGTCCCCCTTCCTCGGTCTGGCAAATAATCCTGCCGTCCCTTGCGGCCAGCACATACGATGAGCTATATTCCTCCACATCCTTCCCGTCCAGTCCGCAGGAATATACTTTGTATGTCTCCCCCTGACGGCGCTGGGAATAAATCCTGCCATCCACGATAAACATCGAACCATCACCATGATCCGTACCGGTCTGCACAATCTTACCGTCAGACTCCATACACATCAGCTCCTTCTCCGCACCTGCAATCGGCTCGAAATTTGCCCACAGTCCGCCCTTCTCAAAGGACTCGTCCGTGTATTGCCTGAAATACACTTTGCCATCCCACAGGGCATACATCCTGTTCTCCATGGCGGGCAGTGCCGACAAATCAAAGGACACGGGGCTCCTGTCATATAGAGTAACATTCTGCTCCGTTTCCGTCAGTTCAGCTCCGGTCTCCTGCCCGACCTGCTCTGGCAAAACCGCTGCTGAACTTTCCAATTCCTCTATTCCGGCATCGGTGCCACAACCGGACAATAATGCCACCGCCAATAAGAACAGTAATGATTTTAGTATCATTTTGCCTTTTCCCATACTTATTTTCTCTTTCGTGCAAGACTTCCTTCGCTCCTTTTCTATCGTACTGCACTCCAAAACTATTAGCAAGAACTTTGACAAAATCATCGAAGTGAAATATTGGCAGCACTTATCTTTAAAGAGCAAACAAGCCGCACAAAAATTGCTAAAAAGTGCTTGCAAAACATAAAAAAGTATGATAATATATCACTTGTCGCGGTGACGACGTGAAAACAGGTTGCTCTGGTAAACCGGAGAAGATGGAAAGAGGCTCCGTGGTCAAGCGGTTAAGACATCGCCCTTTCACGGCGGTAACACGGGTTCGATTCCCGTCGGAGTCATTAAAAATAATGCAGCTGATTGCAAAACAGCTGCAAAAAACAGAATATGCCGATGTGGCTCAATTGGCAGAGCAGCTGATTTGTAATCAGCAGGTTAACGGTTCGAGTCCGTTCATCGGCTTTTGACCCGAAAGGGTTGCGGACCTTTAGCTCAGTTGGTTAGAGCAACCGGCTCATAACCGGTCGGTCCTGGGTTCGAGTCCCCGAAGGTCCA
>JAAUZC010000018.1 GCA_014804795.1 Lachnospiraceae bacterium
AAGTTACGGCTTAAATACTTTTTACAATCGAAAACCATTCAAGTCTCCAAATAATTTTTTTATTTCTTTTCTTTCCATCCAATACATTAAAAGAACAAAGAATATATAAGTCACCATTAAATCCACTGTATTACCTAATACCTCGCACTTTTGTTTTACTAAAATAGCCGCTGCACACGTCAACAACAGCTTACTTATGAGCAAAAACAGCTTTTTTAGTTGAAACACATTTGCAAATTGAAGTTTAAGCAGCTGTAATCCTTTTCTCAATTGCAGTCCATTCACTAAAACTACTGAAAGCAACGTTGCTATGGCCGGTCCTATTATCCCAAAACGAATGATAAAAATATAATTTAACACACAATTTAGAAGCAAAGACATACAGGAATAATAAAAAATTTTTTTGGTTTCACCAAACAGTGTCTGTACCATTCCAAAGTATGTAACTCTTGTCATAGAAACAATTAAGTAAATGTTAAAAATCAAAATTCCTCCGACATATTCTTCGGAATACAAAAAAATTATCAGTTCTTTCCCACATACAAGCGCTCCGGCCACTAAAATCCAGGTGATTATAATACCAGACTCAATATACTGCTTCCATAATGATTTCACTTCCTCCATTCTTCCAGCCGCTTTAAGCCTTATTAATATTGGTGTAATAATTGTAGTCAAAGAGGAAACCACAAAAGAAAACGGCAATTCTTTTGCCATATTACTATACAGCGCAAATTCTTCAGTCGTTAACATTTTTCCTACTATATACTTATCCATATTCAACGACAATGTTCCTACCATGACAGAAAGCCCAAGCGGAAATGCATACTGCAATATTGGTAAAACAATCTTCTTACTTATTCGCAAATAAGATACTTTTTGGTTACGGCGCTCATATATTCCTCTTAAAAAAAGCAGCTGCAATACATCCAGCAATAACAATATCAAAAAAATCACTGTAATATCTGTTGAAACTTCTGTTACAATTCCAACGGCGAGAACTTTTGCCACTCCTATTATTAAATTCCTGATTGCTATCATCTTCGCCATATTTACTGAAATAAAAAGCGGTTGATAGAGAGAAATGATATTTTCCATTAAAGGCCGAAATGCCACCAAAAGAATAATTGGCCCCAAAAGATCGTTTCCAAAAAACCTGCAGATCCAATCTCTCAAAAAAAGAATCAAAATGCCTGAAATAAGGTTAGTATAGAACACTATACTAAATATAGTATCTATATATTTTTTTTTATTTACTTCAGATTGATCCTGGTTAAAAAAATAATTAACTGCATTTCCCATCCCCAGCAAAAGAAATGGCATAACAGTATTAGCAATTAATATGCCTTGGGAGTAAGTACCATATGCCAGCATAGACAGCTTCAAAGACAAAATCTTAGTCTGTGCCATACTTGTAACTAAAGTAATGCACTGCACAAAAGTAAGCATTAAAGAATTTGTAATCAAATTTATTTTTTTATTGTCCTGCATACAGTTCCCCATTTCATTTTATATGTCACTATCATTTACCCTCAGCAAACAAGAATCCACCTGCCCACTGAGGGTAACTTTCACAAATGACATAATAGAAATTTATCTTAGCTCTTACGAATACAATTATGTGATCTGTTTAGACAAATTGAAAACAGCAGCCCTGTAAATATGCCAAATGACATAGATGTTAAATAAGATCCCGAAATCAAAAGCTGACCCATTGCATAAGAAGCAAATACGATATACATAGTCTTCATTGATATACTACCGTCTTTTTTCACTTTACGAATAGTATAAATGACTGCTATGCCATAACCTATAAGAAGTAATATCCCCCACATTCCAAATTGAAATAATATCTCCAGGAAAAAATTATGACTGTATGAACCATAAATCTGCGCTGGATCTGTTCTCTGGAAATATTCCCCTATATATATCCGGTCACTGTAGATTCCTCTGATTTTCATAGGCGCATTTCTAATTTGTTCCAGCACAAAAGAATAATATTTGTCTCTGCTTGCTGCATAAAAAAATTTCCCCTCTGCAAAAAGAGAAATTGTACGAGATTTTGTAAAATAAATGCTTAACCAACTCATAACTCTTTGTAAAAAGTTAAATGCAAATGGAATACTTACAGCGATTAAGGTTACTCTTGTAATTCTTTTTCTCGCATCAACAAATATTACAAATATAAATATGATCGCAATCATATAACAAATCAAGCTTCCTCTTGATCCGCATACCAAATTTATCGAAAAAAGGCAGGCTGCAATTACTAAAAATCCTTTTTTTTTCTTATATACACCTAATACTAATGATAGTATTGCCACCATGATAGTCAGATAAGAGTACTCCATACTATATAAACCTGTTATTTTAAATACCCTCCACTGAATAATCGAATATATTATTCCCATATAAATAAAAGGGATAAAGCTCTTTTCCAGCTTATCGTAATCTTCAAGTTCAGATATCAAAAAGATGGGTATTATCACATTATATATTGTATAAAATATAATTTTGGAAAATAGTTTTAAGATCTCAGGTGTTGTAAGTAATGCCAAACAAAAAAGTGCTCCCCACACGCATCCTGCCATAATTGCTATAAAGCCCCGTTTTCTTTTTAATATCAATAAAAATGCCGCTGCGAGAAATAAAATCAATATCCCTTTATTAAATAATACCAGCCACGCTTTCTCCTGCTTAAACAGAATAATCGATATACCACTGATTATCCCATAAATCATTCCCCAATTTAAATACAATGCAGAAAATAAATAAATATCATCTTTTTTTAATTTCATCCCTGCTACCTTTAACCATAATTTTCAACTTTCTTTCTCTGAAAAACAATCTACCAGCTTCATATCAGGCGGCAGAATATTGTCCTCTATCAATTTATATCTGTATTTCGTTCCATTTTCAATGTATTTACAAATTTCTTCGTTTCTGGTCAAGGATTCTTCATTATACCAAAAAGCATGCGTTAGTATATGAAGCTTTTCAGTTTTTTCATCTTCCACAACAGCCCACACATTATCCCTCCATCTATGAAAACTATCTGAAATATATCTGAATTCTTTAAAAAACTTTTGACTATATGAATTGATAAGTCCCGGAATCTGTAAATCGGCCTCTAAAGTCTTAGCGCTGGGAGTATGCATTGACACAGCATTCACTTTAATTCCGGTCATTTCTTCAAGCAAATTTTTCTCCCATATGATTTTTTTTATAATTTCTTTCGCATCCCATGTCTCTGCATTAAAATACTTTTTTTCATCAAAATGCAGTCCTATTTCATGCCCATATTCCATTATTTTTTCTATACACTCGAGTGAATGTCTTGAAAACACATTGTAAAAATCCGAAGAAATCAAAATAAAATATGTAGCTTTTGCCCCCCATTGTCCTTCAAACTTCGCCATGTCAACGGCCTTTTCAAGAGACACATCTACATCATGCCGTAAAATCACCGTTCTGCGACTCTCATAATGGGAATTATATCCGTCAATGCTATAGCCTTTACTCCTTATGGTTTCCAGTAGTCTTCCATATTCTGCATAAGTGAAATCCATTCTGCAGCACCTTCTTTCAAAATTCATTAAATCCTTTGTTAAACTTATAAGCTTTTTAGCGATTCTTCTATTTCTTCTATTACAATTGACCAATCAAATTCTTTTGCTTTCCTATGTGCATTTTCTCCCCACTCTTTTGCCTCTTTTTTATGTCTGTACATATAATAAATACCATCCGCTAAAGCCTTTTCATCCCATGGTTTCACAAGTTTTGCCGACTCTCCATCAACAAGCATCTGTTGATAAACCGGTGAATTCCATGCAACTATTGGTGTTCTGGATACCATTGACTCCAAAGCTGCCATTCCGTAACCTCCACCACCACTTGCACAAACTACAATATCCGCTCCCTTTGCATACGAAACTACATTTCTATGTTCTCCTATCAAATGTACTTGTTCTGCGACCCCAGCATTATTTGCAAAGGATTCATATTTATTTCTATTTCTATCATTGACCTTTCCTATTCCTACAAAATGAACAATCAAATTATATCTCTCTTTTAATATTTTTACCGCTTTTATAATCTCAAAATAACCTTTCCATTTTGCTACCGTCCCAATAGTTACAATTATAAACTCATTTTCCAGTCCCATACTTTTATAGTTAAAGGCTTCTTCCCGATCCAATATGTCAAAGTCTACTCCATTTTTTATTACAATACTTTCAAATCCCTTATTCCTTAAAGCTTGTTGAGTATCCTGACCATTACTCCAAACAGTATCCATCTTCCCTAAATTTTTCTTTTCCATATTTTTCACAATCGGTCCTGATCCAGGGTATTCTTCAGCAATTGCTTCCGGGTGTAAACCTCTGCTGGATGCGATTGCCTTAACATTTGTATATTCCTTTTTTATCATTCTCACAGTCTTAGCCGCAAAAACCGTCCCCAAACCAATTAAAAAATAAGTCTCCTCAGAATCTATATGCTTTTTTATTTCTCTATACATACTGTAAGCAGTTATGTTGCTATTAAATAATGCAATATGCTTATGCACCAAATGTCTAATTCCCGGAACATGATTTAAGTTTTTTACTGGAATAATTTGAATTTTAGGATTAATATTTTCAAACTGCCCCATTGAATTATTATTCCTAAAATTTTTTACTGTAAATATCGTAATCTCATGTTTCTCTATCAATCGCTCGCACACATTATATATCCATGTCTCAATTCCTCCCGTATAGAATGGATATGTGGAATCGAAAATAAAAAAGATTTTCATAGCTTTCCCCCTGCTTACATATATACTTAATAAAATATATATTCTTTGTTTTTATCAATTAATTTTATACCATTTTTTGCTTAACATATAAAAAAGAATCAAGTGTCGACATCGGCTCAATCATGCCACGGTAAATCTCTGCCTGCATCTTTGCAATCTTTCTGTTATCATGATAGTCTTCAACATAACGTCGTCCTGCCCGGCCTGCCTCCTCCCGCAATCTCCCATCCTGGAGCAAGCGTTCTACGACCTCATCTAAATTATCAATTGTCGCACTGAAAATCGGCAGTTCCGGCGGAAATGTTTTCCTAATCACATCAGAGATATAGGTGATTACCGGCTTGCCTAACGCCATAGCTTCTACAGCAAAAACACCATATGTCTGCGCAAACATCTGATCTATAATAATATCCGCTGTTTTATATATCTCTAACGCTTCTCCCTGTGTCTTATTCATGACAAGAATAAATTCAAATTCATATTTTTCTGCCAGTCTCTCCATGGCCTCTATCACATATTTAGAACCTTTTGCGAGATAATTACTGGGGGCATGCACAACGACAGGTTTCTTTTTATCCGGATCCGGATATTGCGGCGTAAATTTTGTTATGTCTACCCGCAACGGAGTAATATAGAGTTTTTTTGCCGGGATATGCTTTCTCAATTCTTCGTCATGTGTAATGCAGGCGCCTATATATTTAAAAATGCGATCATTTTTTCTCACCCGATATTTTTCCGGTCCTTCAATAACATCCGTATAAAAATACTCAGGTCGGGTTTTATCATAGGAAAAACGTATTTCACTGCCATGAAACTCCATAAAAGTTTTCTTATGCATCAGCTTCAGCCAAAACAGATCCAAAGCCAGTGGAATCAGGGAATGCCCAAAATGAAAATGGAAAATATCATATTTAAAAGCTGCAGGAATGGAAAAAGCCAGCATTTTCAATGCATAATAAGGATACAACATTTTTTTCTCTCCTATATGCATATCCCGTCCGATTTCAGGGTACCCCGTTCTGTTTTTCCGCCAAACCACTAACTCCGCATTTTCCCCATTCTTTTTAAGTCCATCGACGGAATAAGTCGCCTGTCCTGCCACATCGCTCATTCCATGCAGTATTTTCATACTAATTCCCACCCTTCATCCACTTATTTTAAAACCGTAATAAGCGCTTCACTCACAAAATCAATTTCATCTTCTGTCAAGTACGGATGCATCGGTATACTGAAAATTCTGTCTGCATAATCCTCACACCCCGGCAGATCCCCTTTTTTATACCCTAAATACCTGAACGCGGTCTGCAGATGCATGGGAACCGGATAATATACCATAACTGGGATTTCTTTTTCTTTCAATTTTTCAATGATTTCTTCCCTCTGGTTTTTATTCTCTGCCAATAAAGAAAACTGCGCCCAGGATGAAACTTTGTTTTCTGGTATCACCGGCACTACAAAATCATTCTTTAAATTCTCTGTATATCTTTTTGCAACTGCGTTGCGCCTTTCCACTTCTTCATCAAAAATTTTTAATTTTGGAAGTACTACAGCCGCCTGTAACGTATCCATCCGTCCGTTCATTCCTATACGAATATTGTCATAACGATCCGAACCCATCCCGTGAACACGGACAGATCTCAACTTTTCTGCGAATTCATCATCATCTGTAAAAATCGCCCCGCCGTCTCCATAACATCCTAAAGGCTTTGCCGGAAAAAAGGATGTGGCAGAGACATTTCCAAAACTGCATGCCTTTTTGCCTTTATAGATTCCGCCAAATCCTTGTGCAGCATCCTCTAAGATAAACAAATTATATTTTTGCGCGATTTCATTCAGCTTATCATAATCTGCAGGCTGCCCGAATAAATCAACAGGTATGATCCCCTTAGGTACCAGTTTTCCCTCTTTCAAAACTCTTTCTATCTGATATATAAGATTATCTGTATCAATGTTGTAAGAACTGTCACAATCCACAAAAACCGGAGTGGCGCCTGCCAATACAACGCTTTCTGCCGAAGCAAAAAATGTAAAGGCCGGGACAAACACAGCATCTTCTTTCTTTAACTCCAACGCCATAAGCGGAATCACAAGAGCATCCGTCCCGCTCGCACATGTAATTGCATGTTTTCTCCCTGTATATTCGGCCAACGCTGTTTCCAATTCCTTAATTTCCGGTCCCATAATAAACTGTTTGCTTTCGACCACACGGTGCATCCGTTCTTCAATTTCTTTTCCTATCACATCATATTGTCTGTCCAAATCAATAAACTTCATAACTTATTCATCCTCTCCCCGTATCTGACTTAGCTCATCATCTTTTTGGTTATATTGATAAGTTCTTCCACATTCGCCGCACACAAATCCGTTTTTTAATATCTCACCACACTCGCATACCCATCCAATTCTTTTTGCCGGTACTCCCGCCATCAATGCGTACGGTTTCACATCCTTTGTGACAACTGCCCCAGACGCTATCAGCGCATTTTCTCCTATTGTATTCCCACACACGATTGTCGCGTTTGCCCCGATACTTGCACCTCTTTTTACCAGCGTTTTTAAATAGCCGGAATGGCCTTTCGGATATTTGCATCTTGGAGTCAGATCGTTCGTGAACACCATGGAAGGTCCGCAGAACACATAATCTTCCAGTTCAACACCTTCATAAATTGAGACATTATTCTGTATGCGGCAGTAATCTCCAATTCTTACATTATTCGATACATTTACATTTTGCCCCAGATTACAGCACTCTCCTATTCTGGCCCCGCTTTGGACATGGGAAAAATACCAGATTTTTGTTCCCTTCCCGATTTCTACATCTTCATCAATATAGGCGCTCTCATGCACAAAATAATCACTCATTTAACAAATTCCTTTCCATTGTTGAGCAAATCTTCATTAGCAAGTTCCAGTATTTTGATCACTCTAATCGCCGCATCTGCATTTGTAAGCGATTCCTGTTTATTCTCAATACAATTCCTGATATGGTCCAAACTGTTATATAAAGCATCCGACTGCTCTAATTTAGGTATGACCGCATCACCGATACGTGACTTTACGACAAATTCATCATACTCCATATCTTTTATAGGTGTTTTGTCGAATCCCTTATCGTACACGATCAGCTTGTTGATCACATCGACATCATCATAAACAAGCATCTTCTTTGTCCCAGCAATGATCATTTTTCGTTCCTTGATCGGCGATATCCAGTTTGCTGTTATATTGGCAATAAATCTGTCATATTGAACCGATAGGAAAGTAATGGATTCTCTTGAACTATATACTTTCTCCCCCAATGCCTTCACAAATTTTACATGTGCCCCGTCCGCCAGATAATCAATAACAGAAAGATCATGGACACTTAAATCCCACATGGCATTCACGTCATTTTTCACATTGCCGAGATTCTGTCTGTAACAGGAAACATACAAAATATCTCCTAAATCTCCATTATCTATAATCTCTTTGATTTTTCTGATGGCCGGATGATACACCATGATATGATCCACATGGATATACAGATTTTTTTCAGACGCGATCCTTTTTAATTCCTCTGCCTGGGCTGCATTATCTGTAAATGGTTTTTCAACATAAATATGTTTTCCGGAAAGCAATGCTTCTTTTGCAATTTTATAATGTGAACTTGTTTCTACTGCAAGGGCAACCAGATCAATTTCCGGGTCTGCTAAGATTGTTTTATAATCCTCTGTATACTTTATACTATCTGCATACAGTTCTTTCGCTTTTTCCAGTCTTTCTGTTTTCAGATCACAAATAGTTTTAAACCTGTAATTTTTATTCCTGTACAATTGTTTTGCAACATTCGGACCCCAGTACCCGTATCCGATCAATGCGACTTTCAGCATATATGTCTCCTTTGCTTTTATTTAAAAATGCTTTTTTATCTGCCAAATCTCCCCGAAAAATCCATCGTAGAGCAGTCCTTAAGCGGCAGCTTCACAGTTTTCCCTTCTGCCGCCGACTTATAAATCGCAAGCACAAGTTCCAGTGCCCTCTTTCCGGCTTCCCCGTTTACATAGGGCTCCCTGTCGTTCTGTATCGCATCAATCACATCCGCATATAACGGCGTATGCCCAAATCCGTATACATTGGGCGGATTCTCCGCAAATTCTGCAATTACCTCTTCCGGTTCTTCCGTTCCATCCGCAAACCGCCACTCTTCAATCTTGTTCACGCTCTGACCGCCTGCTTTTACAGTCCCTTTTTCCCCAAATAAATAGAGGGTCTCCTCCAGATTCTTTGGATAGATATCTGTGGTTCCCTCTATGATCCCATAGGTTCCATTTTTAAACCTTACAAGTGCAATTCCCAAATCTTCCGCCTCAATGTACGGATGGTTCAGCTGGTCTGTCATTCCCACAACTTCTTCCACCTCATCTCCCATCATCCAGCGGAGTAAGTCTATGTTATGGATGCACTGGTTCATCAGTGCGCCGCCGTCCTGCTCCCAGGTGCCCCTCCATCTTGCCTGGTCATAATAGTTCTTGTCCCTGCACCACCGGATATGTGCCGTTCCATAGAACATCTTTCCAAAACGTCCCTTCTCCAACGCTTCCCGTATCTTCTGCACCGACTTGTTGAACCTGTTCTGATGGTTCGCGCAGACCTTGACGCCTTTCTCTTTTGCCACTTTTATGATTGCGTCAGCGTCAGCAAGCGACAATGCGATGGGCTTTTCGATGATCAGGTTGCAGCCCGCCTCTATACAATCAAGTGCTATCGCCGCATGTTTCCCACTTTCTGTAGCGATTGCCACAAGTTCCGGTCTCTCCTTTTCCAACATCTCATGGTAGTCAGTGTATTGATGGACATCCTCAAGTTCAAACTTTGATGCCTTATCCTGCAACATTTCTTTATTGATGTCACAAATCCCTACAAACTCCAGTCCATTCGCTTTTGCCGCTGCGATATGGTTTGGTGATATCCTTCCGCAGCCTATCAATGCATACTTCATCTTTCTTTCCTCTTTTCTTCCTGTTTATATTTCACAACAGCATATCCTTTAGACACTGTTTTTTCATCCTGGTTAACTACTTTTGTATCTAACTTATAGATACCCTTTTCTTTATTCAGGATCTCCACTATCTCCACACAGGCAGTACAAGTATCTCCTATGTATACCGGGGCGATAAATTTTAAGTTCTGCTCTAAATAGATTGTCCCCTCCCCCGGCATCTTATTGCCGAGTACCGCTGAGATAAGACCCCCTGTCAGCATCCCATGAGCTATCCTATGTCCAAAAATCGTTTTCTTTGCTTCCTCTTCATTGATATGAACAGGATTAAAATCCCCGGTCACCCCTGCAAATGTATATACATCATATTCTGTGATTGTCTTTGTGGAGGAAGCTGAACTTCCAATTGCCAATGCTGGTTTTTCCATACTTTCCCCTTACAGTCCGCTGTCGTTTGATTTAATTGTTTTAGCTGGAATCCCATAAGCTATCACGTTACTGCCGACAGATTTTGTTACTACAGACCCCATCCCTATTACCGTGTGTTCACCTATCTCCATCTGATTCTGCACTGTACTTGCTGTTACATAGGAACCGGCACCCGTTTTGACACTTCCATAGAGAGAAGAACATATGATTGTTACATCATCTCCTATCATATTGTTATGTCCAATATGGGTCGATGGGGCAATTTTCACGCCATTCCCTACCACCGTATCATCTATCGTACCTCTGGCAATATTCACATGGCTTCCGATGAACACATCTTTCCCTATCACTACCCCTCCAAAATGTTCAACCATCTTTTTTTTACCGGTATAAGAATCAATACTGTAGCCAAATCCATCTATTCCTATCACGGTCCCTGACTGGATATAACAGTTTTCTCCAATTCTTACAATTCCCTGTATTACAACGTTATGTTCAATGACCGTATGCGCACCTATTACAACGTTACCATCTATACAACAGTTACACCCAATTATTACAGTTGGATCGATCTCCGCATTATCTGAAACAACAGTCCCTTTTCCTATAGAACCCTCTTGTTTCTTCTCTCCCCAAAATTCATGAAGTATTGCAAAAAATACTTCCTTTGAATTATCTGTAATAATTACGTTTTTAAATTCTACCTTAATTCCACTTTGAATAACTGCGCAAGATATGTTTGAGGGTCTTTTTAACTTATTATAGTTTTCTTCTTTCTGTATCCATGTCAAAGAATTCTTTTTATAATGTGATAGTGATGAAAAAACATTAATCTCTGTCTGGCTGTTTCCGTCAAATACAAAGTTATAGCCATTTCTTTCAAGCCAGTCCAATATCACCTCTAATTTCATGTGGCACCTTCCTTTCCGGCAATCTCGTCTTTGCGCATTACAGAAGCCAGATCCGTTATATTCTCTTCCATAGCCTGATACCTGTAGCCATTTCCGCTATTTATAAATTTTGAAACAGATTTATGGATGTCTTCCTCTGTCTCGTTATACCAGAAAGGATGTGTCAGTATATGAAGCCTCTCATATCCTTTTGATCTGATAATCTCGTCAACAGGTTCTCTCCACCTGCGTCTGGAATCAGACAGGTACTTAAATTCTTTAAAGTATGTCTGCCCATAACTGTTTATCATCCCGGGAATATTTAATTCCGCTTCTTCTATGATCTTTTCCTTGACGGTCTCCACATCTCCCAATAATTCCGGATAGCGCACCTCATCAAAATGCGGTGCTACCGTATGTCCGTTTTCCGCAATCTGTTTCAAGCCTTCACTGCTTTTCTTTGAAAAGACATTGTAAAAATCGGATGTTAACAGGACAAAATATGTGCCGGCTCCCCCCACCCTTTCGATTGCAGACAATCTGACAGCTTTTTCAATATCATAATCTATGTCATGACGAAGTATCACAGAGCCGTCTTTCTTCCGTCAGCTTTTATGATCAGCAACCTAATATCCTTCATAGGTAAATTTCATTACAAACTCTCCTCAGGCATCTTAAAATCTTCCTTTTAATCTGTTATTATCTTCGTTTACAGCACCTCTATATTGTGCCTGTCTCTGAATTCCGCCATCACATTCTTTGTATCAAATATTGCTTTGGCATTCTTTTGCACCATCCCATAGTCCACGTTGTGGTGGGCCGCTGTCACCATCACAAGATCAAAAGAGCTTATGATCTCCGGTGTGAGCTCTTTCAGACTCTCCGCGCTCTGCCCGTACATGTTCTTGAACTCCGGCACCCAGGGATCATAGTACTCTACATCCGCCCCTACTTTCCTTAACTCTTTCATCACACGGATAGCAGGAGACTCCCGATAGTCATCTATATCATTCTTATAACTTACCCCAAGCATCAGCACCTTCGCCCCGTTGATGGCTTTCTTATGCCTGTTTAAGATGTGCATCGCCCGCTCCACGCAGTATTCCGGCTGGCCGTCGTTGATCACCATGCTGTTCTCGATCAGTGTCGTATGGAAGCCATACTCCCTTGCTTTCCATGTCAGATAGTAGGGGTCTAATGGGATGCAGTGTCCGCCAAGTCCGGGGCCCGGATAGAATGCCTGGAAGCCGTATGGCTTTGTCTTTGCTGCATCGATCACTTCCCAGACGGAGATCCCCATCTCATTGCAGAGACGGCCGATCTCATTGATCAGCCCTATGTTGACGTTGCGGTAGGTGTTTTCCAGGATCTTTTCCATCTCTGCCACTGCAGGAGAGGATACCGTAAACACTTCTCCTTCAAGGACCGCCCTGTACATGGCGCTGATCACCTGTGCTGCATCTTCACCGACGGCCCCCACTACTTTTGGGGTGTTCTTTGTCTTATAGACCAGGTTGCCGGGATCCACCCTTTCCGGTGAAAAGCCCAGATAGAAATCTTTGCCGCATGTAAGGGCGGAGCCTTTCTCTAAGATCGGCTTGATCAGTTCTTCCGTTGTACCCGGGTAAGTGGTAGACTCCAATACAACCATCGTTCCGGGTTTTAAGTGTTTCGAAACTGCTTCAGCAGAGTCCCTGACATAACTGATATCCGGCTCCTGGTGGATATCCAGGGGTGTAGGGACACAGATCGCAATAAAGTCCACTTCTTTAATAAAGGAAAAGTCACTCGTTGCTGACAGCTTCCCATTCTCCACAAGTTCCGCCAGGTCAGAGTCCACCACGTCCCCGATATAGTTATGGCCCTCGTTCACCAGCCTGACCTTTTCCTCCTGCACATCAAAGCCGACCGTCTTAAAGCCGGCTTTTGCCTTTTCCACCGCAAGCGGCAGCCCCACATAGCCAAGCCCCACAACGCCTGCGACAATCTCTCTTTGTTCAATCTTCCTTAACAGCTCTTCTTTCATGGTCTTTTTCTCCTGTTTTATAATCTCAAAGCATGAAAAAGCGATTACAGATCGTTGTCCGTCAACACTTTATCCGCTTTCTTTATCGACTTTCCGGGGCCTTACCTGAAAAGACTCCCAAACTGTTCCGCCAGGATATCATAGGTAAAGTGCGAAAGCACTGCCTGCTTTCCTCTTTCTCCCATCTCCAGCCTCTCTTCTTCCGGCATACAGGACAGCCTTTCCATACTTTCAGCGATCTCCTCTGCGTTATCTGCCCTTACCATAATCCCACATTTATACTCTTCCACTGGGGAATCAGGTACATCCACTGCAAAGAGAATCGGTTTTGCCGCCATCATCGAATCGTACATCTTATTTAAGCAGACGCCAAACCGGTACAGCGGGGACGGTTTCAATCCTATAAAAGAACAGTCAAAATACCGAAGCATTTCCGGCACAGAATTTTTCGGTACAGACGGCAGAAAAACTACATTCCGGATCTTTTCTTCCTCTGCCCTCTTTACTAATCTCTTTTTTTCCGCACCATTTCCCACAAGGACAAACCGGACCTCTTTTCCCTTCACCGCTTTTGCTGCATCCAACAGCATGTCCAGNGCATTCGATAAGGCATGTCCGCCAAAATAGCCAACGATAAATTTCCCTTCCGCCTTCAACTTCTCCAAAACTTTTCTGTGCTGTTCCGGCAGCGGTTCCGGATCCTCCCAGTCCTCTTTTACAATACCATTCGGTATCGTCGCAAACTTTTCCGGCCGCATCCCATGCTCTGCCATGTAGTCTTTCGCCAATGGCAGAAGAGATACCACCCGCTCTGAATGCTTATAAGCAGAATTCTCCGCCATCTGTATCAGCATGACAAAGGGGTTCCTCCTGCTCATCCCTCCAAGTTCGATCAACGTAGCGGGCCACATATCATGCACCTCATGGATCAGCTTCGCCCTGCTCTTCCCTGCGATCCTCTGCCCCGCATAGGTATCAAGCGGGTAGGTGGAAGAGGTGATCACCACATCAGGCTTATATTCTTCCACGATCTTTCCCGCGTGCAGCCACAGCTTCCCCACAAACCGGAACATGGAAAAGGCCCTCTTTACGCCGTTCCCCTCGTACCGCCCGGCCTTCACCCAGTGGTACCTGATCCCGTCNATCTCTTCTGTTTGAAAATCCACTGAAACCTCCGGGTTCTTTATCCGCAGGTGGGAATAATCCGCCGCTATGATATCCACATGGTGCCCCATCCTGATCCACTCTTTCGCAAAGTAATAGGGCCTGAATTCCATCCCCATCTCCGGGGANCCCGCATAATGGTTTATCAGTAATATGTTCATTCTCTTTCCCTGTCCATCTGTCTCCTTTTACCTGACATCCATTTTGGCAGTTTTAATCGCCTTTCCCAAACACNGCNGCAACCGTCAGTANCATCACTTTCATCTCTTCCCANAACCCGAATCTTTTTAATGANTCCAGGTTATACCTCATNTTCCCCGGCAGGATCTTCTCCACATATATTTTGTCAGGATCTTCACCGCCTGCTAACAGCTCNGCNTCATCTTTATAGTGGATGCTCGCCCGGCTCGTCACCCCGGCAGGCAGCANCAGTGTCGCCCGCATTTCAGGCGTGTAATGNCTTACATACCCCGGCACTTCCGGCCTTGTCCCTACAAAGGTCATATCCCCCATGAGGATATTGAAAAGCTGCGGCAGCTCATCCAGGCGGTATCCGCGCAGGAAACTGCCGATCTTCGTAATCCGCTTATCATTCCCTACCGTCACCTGCGGGCCGGCTTTATCCGCCCCGGCAGCCATGGTACGGAATTTCATGATCCGGAACTTCCTCCCGTACTGCGTCACCCTCTCCTGCCTGTAAAACACTCCGCCTTTTGAATCTGCAGCAATCATTGCCGACAGCACGGCAAANACCGGGAGCAGTATGATAAGAAGTGCAGCCGACACTGCCACATCAAATATCCTTTTTAATACGAGCTCTGTTTTCTTTTTTTGCAGAATATCATAATAAGGGCGCACTTCNTTTTCCTGCATATATGCCGGAAGTTTTTCCCATTCCCTGAGTACCATCTCTGACGCCTTTCCNTTCTCATGCAGCTCTTCTGGCAGATCTGTTTTCGGATACTGCTGTTTCTATATGGCCAGTCTGCAAATATCCTTTCGGGACATGACAGTAATGCCGCGCTGCATATCCCAATTAAAGATACTCTTTCACAATCCTGCAGTAATTCTCCGCCACATACNCTNCTTCCTCATCTGTCAGTTTCGTATGTAACGGCAGTGTCACTTCGTTGAGGAAATGCCCATAGGCATTCGGGTAGTCCGTTATGTCAAACCCCATCTCCCGGTACGCTGTGAGCAGGGGCAACGGTTTATAGTGCACGTTGCAGGCNATCCCCGCATCCGCCATCNTCCGGATGATCTCATTTCTCTGCTCTCCNGTGATGCCNGGAATCCTTGTNANNTACANATGCCCTGATGAATTGTATTCTTCCGTATAGTGGGGCAGTGNCTCTATGCCAAGCGGCAGGAGCTCTTTGTCATATTTCCCGATCAGCTCCCGCCTCCTTGCGAGCATCCCCGGATACCGCTCCATCTGCTTTAATCCTATGGCCGCCGCCACATCCGTCATGTTGCATTTATACCATGGGC
>JAAUZC010000019.1 GCA_014804795.1 Lachnospiraceae bacterium
AATCATTCTAACAGGATATGATCTGCCTGTGTACAGGCACGAGGCAAGGAAAATCGGTGTCTATGGCTTCCTCAATAAAAATATAAGCCCGGATGATTTGCTCGCATCCTTAATCCGTGCTTCTCATGGAAATACCTGCTTCCCTTCCGAAAGCAGCCAAATGCCCATTGAGGATTTGACAAGTATGGAAAGAAAAATATTACAGCTTATCAGCAGCGGCAAAAAACGGAAATGTGTCGCTGATGAGCTATATATGAGTGAAAGGACACTCTCTAACCATTTGCAGCACATTTTTGAAAAATTAGATGTTTCATCTATCGTAGAAGCCGTGACAAAAGCCATTCAATTTGGATATATATCACCAATATGCTAATAAATCACTTTGCAAAAATGGCAGTTCTCTTTAATGAGAGGAATCTGCCATTTGCTTTAGAGGACTAATAACGATTTAATAAAAAAATGAATTGAAGAAAGAATTGTAACATTATTTCTTTTGTGATTTTGTCAAAATGTGGAAATTGGATCACATTTATGGTCAATTGACATTTCCAATCATGAAACTAACCTACAAACCAGCTTTTATGTGAGAACACAACAGGGCATTATCTGCCCCGATGTTTCTCTTTTTTCTTTTGCTGTTTCAGTTCAAACATTCTCTTAGATTCAGCCAATTTCTGCTCTCGGCTTTTCACTTTACGTTCCTGTTTGCTCTGCTCCTGCTGTAATTTCAAAGCATGCTGCGATTTTGTACCAATCCCTGTGTCCCGCAATTGTTTTCTTACGTCACGCTGCATTCGCTTTGTAAGGGTCAAATCCCCCTCCCTCTATTAAATTTAAGCGCCGTTTAGCTGCGACGCTTACTGTAACAATCAATCGGTAAACTTTTTGACCACGGCATGAGTGGCTCCAACTCTGATTGTTCTATATTTCCCTGTCCATCTACAAGTGTTACCAGCTGCTCCAGCAGATGTTTGATATAATAATAAACATTTAAACCGTTTGCCCTGGCTGTTTCTGTAATGCTGTAAATGACTGCACTCGCCTGGGCTCCACGGACGGTATTGATCGTCATCCAGTTCTTGCGGCCAATGGTAAAATTTCTGAGTGCCCTTTCCGATGCAGAATCATCAATCGGAACCTCGCCATCTGTCAGGAATACCTTTAGATATTCTTCCTGATTGATGCTGTACGCAAGACCTTTTACCGTTTCACTTTTCGGAAGGACCAGTCCCTGTCTGAAAATGTCCTTTATCCACGCAAAGTATTCCTCCACCAGCGGTCTGATGGAAGTCTGCCGCTCTTTCAGGCGTGCTTCCGGGGAAAGATTTTTAAGGGCTCCTTCCAGGTCATATATGGCTCCGATCCGTACCAACGCCTTATATGCCACGGAAGCTTTGACTGCTTCTGCGTTCCCCCTGCCCATCGCCTTGATCGCATTGGCAAAATGGCGTCATGAGGATTCCCCTGAAGTCCTTATAGTATTCTTTCGGATGTTCACTGTGTCTGGTTTTCTGATACTCATACACAATGATCCTGGGAACCGGACTGAGTTCTCCGGTGAGATGTATACCAGTGCATTGCTATAGCACTTCATGCTTGCCATTACTATCAGTGTGTATGAATAGGGGTTGAAAGTCCTCTGCAATGGTAGTATACTTTGCTCGTTGCTCATTACAAATCGGAAATTTCCATTTGAAAGGTTGGCAAAAATCAGATTTTGAGGTAAGCAGAGATGCGTGAATACAAAATATTGACTAAATATTTATTGCCATTGATGTCACAAATAACGACAAGTCATATCTGCTTGTGATTATGTTTTTGCTGATTGATTTTGGCCAAGTAATAATAAACAAGGGGTTTTATGCAGAAAATTTATGGCTTCCAATATTATTATTTCTAAAGGCGATTGCATTTGGAGGAATAGAAGAAATCGGATGGCGATATACATTTCAACCCGCTATGGAACACAAAGTTACGTACATTCCCGCAGTACTTATAACATTTATTTGCTGGGGAATATGGCATTTTTTGTTTTTCTATATTGAGGGAAGCATACTGAGTGTGAATGTCCCGTTCTTCTTGCTGGGATTGCTCACAAACTGTTTTATGTTATCGGCGCTATATGCGCGCTCTGGAAGTTTATGGATTTGCGTGATGACACATGCTCTAATCAATGCACTCTCACAAATTGCTATAGCTGACAATCCTATTGTCAGCATCCCACTAAAAATTGTGTGCATGATACTTGCAGTCGGTTTGTGCAGGAAAACGTATACAGCATCCAATTCATAGGGTAATTTCATTTTCGGGT
This sequence comes from Lachnospiraceae bacterium, assembly GCA_014804795.1. Lineage (GTDB taxonomy): Bacteria > Bacillota > Clostridia > Lachnospirales > Lachnospiraceae > 1XD8-76. Next base: position 2,312 of record JAAUZC010000019.1, read on the forward strand.
GAAATTACCCTTGACAAATCGTCTCCTGGTTGACTATGCTGTTGCTGTCTCCCACAAGCTCATCGTCCCTTGAGAGTCGCTCATAAAGAGCTGTTATTCTGTTGTCACCAGCCGTCCTGTTGTTCATTCCGAACTCCTTTCCGGCGGCTGGCTCATCTGTGGTGAATCCATCTTAACATAACTTTCCCTGCCTGTCACCATATCATTTAAAATTAACCGGGGTATCTTTTTATCCAGCGTGTCGGCATATCCCGATTCGGTATATACCTTGACTTTAAAAAGAGTCCCGCCAATTCTTCTGTAAAAAAATCCAGCCTCATGCGGGCTGATTTCCATTGTCCTGTCATTACCTGTTTTTACTGTTTCCATTCATCCTCCCTTGCGCATCTGGTTTATTGCCATTATAACGTTTCTTATGCTTCCGTATCCGGTAACCGGATTTAGGTTTTACCCGTATCTCATAAGCCGCCCCTTTCTTGTAATTGTTTTTTGTAAAAAGAATTACTCTTTTCACTAATAGGAGAAAAACGGCTATGAAAACGGAAGTGCTTTTGAAAAAACTGCTACACTTTTTTATTATTTTGAAAAGGACTGACCGCAGATGCCAAAATACACTGAGTTCCAGACATTCAGGGAACAAAACTTCATAACAGAAGCAGACGGGGATATGCTCCACCGTGAAACCCGTGCCTTTGCGATCCGGCGTATTGAGGAGAGCGCAAGAACGGAAGCTGACTTTGAAAATGTGCTGTACGGGTGGGATAAACTGGACGCCAACAGGGAGCGGAAAGAAAGGGGCCATGAGATCGGACGCTCCACTGTCCCTTTGGAGTGGGGAGCAGATGAAATGTATCTTTCTGACAGACCATCCTATGACATGGTTTTAAGGAAGCTCCTGCTTGCAGGCGAATTTATTGATATCATATTTGACCGCCCGGAAACGGTACACGAGCTTGTCACGGATGCGGAACTGTCGGGAATATTAAAAAACTTGAAACCGCATCTCAAAAATATGCTCTATTACCTGTTCCTGCGTGATTATTCCGCAGCAGAATATGCGGAAAGCATCGGGCAGTCAGACAGGAACATCAGAAGTATCAGGGAAACCGCACTGAAAAAAATACGAAAGCTCTACGGCGGCATACTTATATACAGGAAAGAAAACAATCTGCCAATGACGCTGGATGAAAAATTTTTCTTGGAAAATGGGGTAAGGAAAATAAGAAAGCAGACAGCTTGACCGATAATAAGTAACTGCTTATAATGTATGAAATATTACATCAGTTGATGTGACAGGATTGATGGATTGGAGCGGATTTTTTATGAAGAATTTATTTGAACATACATACCAGCGCACCGTGGATTCGGTACAGCAGCTATGAATATAAGATGGACAATGACAATAATCTCTACATAACAGTTTCCAAAGATGCAAAACCGGAAATGTACCGTCCCATGCAGGAAGCAGAACAGCTTGTCATTGATGCCATAAATGTCGGACTTGCCGCCATGCACAAGGCTCCTGAAGAAGAACTGAAAGAGTCCGTGCTTGGCTTTGTGCAAAAATACGGTTTTCTCGGCTTTATGACCGCCCTGCCGACAACAGCAGATTTCATTGCCTATGAATCCGTTTATCTGCCTAAAAACCACTTTATCAAGGAAGAATCCCTCTCCACAGAGGAGTACCTTTCATATTTTTATCCGTTTGACAAGCCGGATTTCAAGAAAACAGGTGTGGAATCGGGATGGTCTGTAACTGACCGTGAAGGCATTGCGATCACAATGGCTATGGGGAATGCACCGCAGGCTGTGACGATGGAATTGCAGAAGGAATATGCGGAAAGGTATGACTGGCTTATAAAAGAGTTTACCGACTGGGCGTTTACCTTTATGACAAGCTTCCTCTATTACATGGATTATGATATGATTGATGAACAGACACGCAGTTTATACCGTCAGGGCATCTCCGCTTTCGGCGGCATATCCCCAACGTACCGGATAGCGCTTGAAAAAGATTCGCCCGTTATCGTATGGGACTTCCATTCCCTGCTTGTCATGGTGCAGATGTGCTTTTCTTTCATGCTCACGGATAAGGACAGTGATATGCGTATGTGCAAGCATTGTAAAAAAGCCTTTATCGCAAGCCGGAAAGGAAATGAATTTTGCAGCCAGAAGTGCAAGAACCAATATAATGTCTATAAATCAAGAGATAAGAAAAAGAGGAACAATAAAGATGATTGAAAACAGGAATGTAAATATCATAACTGATGCCGACGGTAAAAAGCTGGTTCTGATCAACGATATCCGTTTCAAAGGGAAACGGCAGATTGACTGGGATGATGTAAAGCAATATCTTGAGGGATATGTCGGGGACTATTACGAAATCGCTGAAAATGCAGAGCGTATTTTTATTGGCAACGAACTGCCGGAAGAATACACGGAATCAGAGAGCCGAAAAAGCCTTATGGGTGCAAATGCAAAAGCTAAGGCAAATGCCGCTACCGCAATACCGGAGCTGATCCAGATAGCATCTAATCCAACTTTTGAAGAAAACCGCAAGGAAAAACACAATAAAAATGCGAAATACGGCTGGTACAGATATGATATCCGTTTCGCCCTTCCTGTCTATGAGGAGAATGTGCTTGTCAGATACAATATCTTCCATGCCCGGCTTTTGATTAACCATGCCGAAAATGGCAGGAAAT
>JAAUZC010000020.1 GCA_014804795.1 Lachnospiraceae bacterium
GCAGTGCCGCTCGATTCCGCTTTGCTTCATCTCGCTCACGGGCTTCGCCCTATCACTTCGCAATCTGACAAAATTGACTGCAAGCAGTCATTTTGCCATCTTACTTCGTGGCACTGCTCATTGCCAACGTGTATATTATACCACATTCTCCCGTTTCTGACAATTTTGACGAAAAGTTCCAACAAATTTTGGTTTTTGTTTCCAACTATTTTATTTTTCTCACATAATTTTCATCTGAAGAACACACTTTTGACACATTTTCCGCTTATAGTAAGTATTGATAGTCAAAGCAATTCACTATCTCCCCCCTCATAAGTAAAAAGCGCCTGATTCGTCAGGCGTTTTTTACTTATGAGGGGGATGCGCATGCGAACTCCTTATTCTTGTTTAACAGTAATTCGTCACCACAAACTCAATTTCTCTCCGTCCCCGGTACTCATTCAGATTCGGATAGTATGTAATTGTAAGCGGCAGTGATACGCCGCCTCCCGAAAACAGCCTTCCCGCATCCGCGCCGTACTTTTCCAAGAGAAATTTCTCCATTCCTTCCACATCTCCGAAATAAACCAGTGTATGCGCAATATTTTCCTGATCCAGCGCATCAAATTTGACCACATTCCTGTTCTTTCCGAAAATCCGTCCCGAGCGAAGCAGTACGTTTTTCTGGGCAAAAACCGGTTTCGGATTCCCTGTCCCGAATGGAGCAAGCAGTTCCAGCTCCTGAATAAATCCCTCTGAAACATAGGACAACGGCAGAGCAATATCGATATGTACTTTCGGCGTAAAATCATCCTCTGTCAGAGAACAGTTCTCGTTCAGCCTTTGCCGCAGCTTTGCCACATTTTCTTTGACAAGAGAGAGACCGGCCGCCATCTTATGTCCGCCGAATTTTTCAAACAGATCTTTGCAGGCGGAAAGATGTGCAAACATATCATACCCTTCTATGGAACGCCCGGAACCTTTTACTCCCTCCTCCGCATCCGTCAGAACAATTGTCGGCCTATGATATTTTTCCCTGATGCGTCCTGCTATGATTCCCGCAAGGCTTTCATGACAGTCCGGCAGGTATAAAATCAAAACTTTATCCCTTTTGTCGGAACTGAAACTGTCCCGCTCTTTTCTCTCAAGCAGCTTCACCGCCTGCCGCACGCCGGCCTCGGTCATCTCTTTCCGGCTGTCATTTAAATTCTTTAATTCCGCCGCCATTGGCACGGCCTTTTTATAGTCTTCCTCCAGCCAGAGTTTCAAAGAAAGCGCTGCACTCTCCAGCCTCCCGGAAGCGTTGACGCAAGGTCCTAACACAAAACCGATATGATAAGCTTCTATCTTCCGCATATCCAGTTTATTTACTTCTATCAGCGCCCGCAGCCCCGGATGGGAAGTATGGCTCATCCGCTTCAGTCCCTCTTTGACAATAATGCGGTTTTCATCTTTCAGTTCCATTACATCGCCTATCGTCGCAAAAGCCGCAGGCTCCAGCAATGTGTTAAGAAGCTCTCTATCTACCCCTAATGCCCATGCCAGTTTCCAGGCAACCACAGCGCCGCAGATACCGGAAAACGGATAAGTCTCTCCCGGCTGTTTCGGATCCACCACCGCCTCCGCAGGCGGCATAGAATATACCCGCTCCCCGCCCGGATTTTCTTCCGTAAAAGGCACCTCATGGTGATCGGTCACTATCACCTGCATACCAAGCCGATGTGCTAACTCAATCTGATCCGCCGCTGCGATCCCATTGTCACAGGTCACGATCAACTCTACTTTCTCTGCAGCAGCCTGCTCGATCAGATGGTCATTCAATCCATAACCGTCCTTTATCCGATGCGGAATCGCCATATCCACATCCGCTCCCAGAGACTGAAAAGAACGCACCAGAATATAGGTGGCGCAGACGCCGTCTATATCATAATCCCCGATCACGCGTATTTTTCTCTTTGCTTCGATTGCACTTTTTATGACAGATACGGCCTGATCCATACCCTTCAACAGTTCCGGCGCATACAGATCTTGTATACTTCCATACAAATATTTTCTGATTTCTTCTTCTCCGCAGACATCCCTGTTGCGTATCAGCCTCGCAAGCACCGGCGAAATATCAAATTTCTTCGCTATCGCATCAAAGTCCGCTTTCTTCGCAGCCACAAACCAATTTGCCATCTTATCCCTGCTCTCTCTACAAAACAGGGCAGGGCTTACTCCGCCCTGCCCGTCATTTTTCTCATATTTTCTCTGCAAAATAACATAAACTGGAGTCTGCCAGCCTGGAAGAAAATATCCCTGAAGCAGCCCTGCTAAACGCCGGCACTTAGCGAGGTATTTCACGAGCTTAGTGTCCGCTGCGTTTAGCTCGGAGCGAGAGCGCGCTGCAGAAGGGATATTTCTATCCGGGCGTCCGGCATGGCCTCATACATTTATTTCGCTTCCTCTTTCTGTTTGATCTTCGTCCTGAGCACAAACCACAGCGCCCCCGTAATGCATACCGATGAATAAGTACCGCAAAGAATACCGGCCATCAGCGGCAGAGCAAACTCACGAATGCTGGAAACGCCAAACACATACAAAGCCGCCACCATGATAAAAGTAGTCAAAGAAGTAAAGATACTTCTGGAAAGCGTCTGTGTGATGGAGTGGTTTACCATCTCCTGCAGATCATCCTTTCTTGTCATGCCCCGCATATTCTCCCTGATACGGTCAAAGATAACAATGGTTGCATTGATGGAATAACCTACGATCGTCAGCATACAGGCTATAAAAGTGGAACCTACGGAAACTCTTGTCACCGCATAGAACGCCAGCACTACCAACACGTCGTGAATCAATGCGATCACCGCACTCGCGCCGAACCGGATGTCCTTAAACCTGAACCAGATGTAAAGCAGCATGCAGACTGTTGCAATAGCAACCGCCACGATTGCATCCATCTGTGCTTCGGAACTGATCGTTGAACTGATGGTCTCTTCCGTGATCGGATAAGCCTCATCCAGCTCAAAGTTCTCCTCCATCATACTCTCTAACGTTTCTCTCTCATCCACACTTAACGTTCTGGTCTTAAAGATGACCTGATTACTGCCCGCCACTTTCTGAACCTGTACGTTTGCATCACCTGTGATTTCTTCAATACCCGGCACTACTTCGGCATCCAGTCTTTCAATAGAGTAATCTTCCGTAAAGGTAACCGTAGTCTGCGTACCGCCCATGAAATCCAGAGAGTAATTCAACGCGCCGTTTCCGCCGCCCTTCTGCACACCCATGACAACAAAACCTGCAAGAATAGCCACAGCGGAAATGCCGAAGAATATATGCTTTTTGCCAAGGAAACCAATGGACTTTTTCTCTTTTGCCACACCGAAGAGCTTCACGGAATCAAGTCCCAGCCCCATCAGTGCATTTAAAATAATACGGGTGACAAACACCGCCGTAAACATGGACAGGATAATACCGAGCACCAGTGTCTGTGCAAAGCCCTTGATCGCGCCCGTCCCCCGGGCCCACAGAACAACAGCAGCGAGCAGGGTCGTAACATTACCGTCGATAATAGCGGACAAAGCCTTGTTAAAACCGATCTTCACGGAAGAAGCCACTGTCTTTCCGGTAGCCAGTTCCTCACGGATTCTGGCAAAGATGATCACGTTTGCATCCACCGCCATACCGATACCCAGAATAATACCCGCAATACCCGGCAGAGTCAGCGTTATATTAAAGGATCCCAGTAAAATAACGACCATTTCCACATACATGCCAAGCGCTAACACTGCAGCCAGACCCGGCAGGAAATAAACCGCTATCATAAACACCGCGATAATGGCAAAGCCGACTGCACCGGCGATCAGAGCTGTCCGGATCGCGTCGGAACCGAGCTGAGCCCCTACCACATTGCTTCGCAGCTCTTCCAACGTCAATGTCAATCCGCCGATACGGATTGTCGAAGCCAGATTTTCCGCCGCTTCAAAGGATTCCATATTGGTGATCACACAGTTGCCGTCCGTGATCTGCTGCTGTACCGCAGGCCAGCTGATAATTGCATTGTCATATATGATATAAATCGGATCATGATTGGGTGCTGCCGCTGCCGTAGCATCAGAGAACTTTTTCGCGCCCTCATCAGTCAGTGTCAGCCTTACCTCATAGTCAATGCTCCCCATATCGCTCTGTCTGCTGGCTGCCTGGGCATCCACGACATCCGTGCCCTCCAAAACCAACTCGCCGTTTATATCATAAAATTCCAGAGAGCCGGGGCGCCCCAGTTCCGACAAAATCTCATTGGCATCCGCCACACCGGGGATTTCGATACTGATCCGGTCGTTTCCTTCCTGATAAACCTGCGCTTCCGTGCTGTAACCCTCCACACGTTTCTGCAGCTTGTAGATCGTATCGCTCATATCCGCGGCACTGGGATTTTTTTCACCCACTACCTGATACGTGATGCTGACACCACCCTCTAAGTCAAGTCCCAGCTTGATATCTTCACCGGAACCTGATTTTGTTTCTCCCCAGCCATATACGGCGGTATATCCGAACAGCGCTAAAAGCGCTATAAAGATCACCAGTACAATGGCTGATTTTACTTTGCTCTGTTTCATAATCCTATTCTCCTATCCTGGTTCCGCATAAGTCCTGACAGTACACTTTAACCGAAATTAATTCCCGGCCGTATATTCATACGTCCGTAAATCAATTTGTGCACTGTCCCGATTTATGCTGTTTTTTATATTTACTCCGCCTCTGCGGCTTTTAACATGATCGCACACTCTATCCGCTTTCGCTGCAGCTCGCAGCCGATCTCATAGGTATCTGTTATGCTCCCGTGAAAATTGTAAGAGTTTGCCGCGCAGCCGCCGCTGCAGTAAAATTTTGCAAAACAGTCTTTACATTTTTCTTTCGCATATACATTGCACTCTTTAAAGTTGTCCCTGATATCCGTGCGAAGGATTCCTTCATCCACATTGCCCATCAGAAATTCCTCCTGTCCGACAAACTGATGACAGGGATAAAAATCTCCCCAGGGCGTGACCGCAAGGTATTCCGTTCCGCTGCCGCAGCCCGACAGCCGCTTTGCCACACAGGGACCACCCTCTAAATCTATCATAAAATGGAAAAAATTGAAACCTTTTCCTTCTTTTTTATAGCGAATTATTTCTTTGGCCAGATTATCGTACTCTTCCAGGATTACCGGAATATCCTCTTCCCGGATCGCGTACTCTTCCGTTTTCTCCGCAACCACCGGTTCCACGGATATCTGTTTAAAGCCCAGATCCGCCAGATGCAGCACATCCTTCGAAAAATCAAGGTTGTTTCTTGTGAAAGTACCCCGCACATAGTAATTCATCTGACCCCGGCTTTCAGCCACTTTTTGATATTTCGGCACTACCATGTCATAACTGCCCTGCCCGCCCCTGAAGGGCCTCATCAGGTCATGGATTTCTTTCCGCCCGTCCACAGACAGAACAATGTTTGCCATCTCCTTATTGCAGAATTCCAGTATCTCATCATTCAAGAGTACGCCGTTGGTAGTCAGCGTAAACCGGAATTTTTTATGGAACGGTTCTTCCAGACTTCTGCCGTAAGCCACCAGATCCTTCACCACCTGCCAGTTCATCAGGGGTTCTCCGCCGAAAAAGTCCACTTCCAGATGAACACGGTTCCCGGAATTTGCCACCAGAAAATCTAACGCCTTTTTTCCGACTTCAAATGTCATAAGCGCCCGCCTGCCATGATACTCTCCCTCTTCCGCAAAACAGTATTTGCAGGCAAGATTACAGTCATGGGCAATATGCAGGCACAGTGCCTTCACGACAGTTTTTCTGTTTTTAAAATCAAAAATATAATTTTTATAGATATCCTTTGTATAAAGCCGGTTCGCCCCGGCCAGCGCAAACAGTTCTTCGGCTATCTCCCGCTTTTCCTCTTCCGAACCGGAAAGCTCCCGCAAAGCTTTTGCCGCTTTTTCCAGAAGCTTTTCTGAAATACCGTCTTCCTGTTCCTTTTCCGGAAGTTCCCCGGAATCACTTTCTTTCTGCTCCTGCCACGCTTCCCAGACAGGTTCCAATAACGGCACCGCCTGATAGCTCAGCTCGTCCATCACATGAACACTTCCGCTGTTCACATCCAAAACAATAGGATATCCGTTATTCACATACTGATGTATCATATAAATAACCTCTTTATCCGTTTTCCCTCACACCACAAAGAAGCAGCGAGAGATTTCCCGCTGCTTAAAACTGACAAATCTGCTTCCTTTTCGATATGTCTGTGATACGCAGTACTTATTTCTGAACTTTTTCACAACTCTGATTACCAACCGTACAGGAAGTCTTGCATGCTGACTGGCAGGATGTCTGACACTCGCCGCAGCCGCCTTTCTTCATGGATTCCTTCAAGTCTCTGGTCGTTAATGTCTTAATATGTTTCATAACAGGACCTCCTCCTTTTATATCGGCTTTCTTTTGTCCGCGTCCGCAGGTATATCCCTGCGGACACATCATCTAGGAGTATAGCATAAAAGTCCGGAGATGAAAAGAGGGATTGAAAAATTTTTCTATTTTACTGCTTCAAATGCCGCTTCCAATGCCGCGATCAGATCTTCTACCTTCTCAATACCAATAGAAAGACGAATGGTATTTTCTTTAATGTCCTGCTCCTCCAGCTCTTGCTTTGTGCACTGGCTGTGGGTCGTGGTAGCCGGATGGATCACAAGGGATTTCACGTCCGCCACATTGGCAAGCAGAGAGAAGATCGCCAGATTATCAATGAATTTCTGGGCTGTCTGCCCGTCTCCTTTGATCTCGAATGTGAAAATGGAGCCGCCGCCGTTTGGCAGATATTTCTTATAAAGATCATGTGTCGGCTCACCCGGAAGCGAAGGATGGTGCACAGCTTCCACCTGCGGGTGGTTTGATAAATATTCTACGATCTTTAATGCATTGCTCACATGGCGTTCCACCCGGAGAGATAAGGTTTCCAGTCCCTGCAGGAAAACAAATGCGTGGAACGGGGAAAGAGTTGCGCCGGTATCTCTCAGGATGACTGCGCGGATATAGGCGACAAAAGCTGCCGGGCCCGCCGCATCGCTGAAGGATACACCATGATAACTCGGATTCGGTTCGGATATCCACGGATATTTTCCTGCCGCCTTCCAGTCAAAGTTTCCGCCGTCAATGATCACGCCGCCGATAGCCGTCCCATGGCCGCCGATAAACTTTGTGGCGGAATGCACTACAATATCTGCGCCATATTCTATCGGACGGATCAGATAAGGGGTCGCAAAAGTAGAATCCACCACCAGCGGAATGTTATATTTATGCGCTACTTTGGACACTTCTTCCAGATCGATCAGATTGGAGTTCGGATTGCCCAGAGTCTCTACGAAAATCGCTTTTGTATTTTCCTGAATAGCCGCCTCAAAAGAACCTTCCACATAAGGATCGACAAACGTAGTCGTCACATTATTATTTAACGGGAATGTATGTGCCAGATAATTGTAGGTTCCGCCATAGATCGTTTTGGACGCTACAATATGCTCTCCTGCCTGTGCCAGTGCCTGAAAAGTATAGCTCAATGCCGCCGCACCGGATGCCACTGCCAGCGCTGCCGCACCGCCTTCCAGAGCCGCAATACGCTGTTCAAATACATCTTCCGTCGGGTTTGTCAGTCTTCCGTAAATATTTCCTGCATCTTTCAGGCTAAAACGATCCGCCGCATGCTGTGAATCATGAAATACATAGGATGTAGTTGCATAAATCGGCACCGCCCTCGCATCTGTCACCGGATCTGCCTGTTCCTGTCCGATATGCAGCTGCTTTGTTTCAAATCCCCAGTTTTTAGAATCTCTGATATCTGCCATGATTGATTTCCTCCTGTTTACTGATCTATATCCGCTGTCTCTTATTTTGTCATTAAATACATACTATCACAGCGGGTTTATTCTGTATAATATCTAAAAAAGATACCCGGCTATAAGATTTTCCTATAGCCAGGTATCTTTTTCTCTATGGCCTGTACCACTCCGAAAAGCATACCACTTCCCCGTCTTCCAGATCTACCATCGCAAAGTCTGCATCCGTCAATATCTGCTCAATCGGATAGCCACTCTCAAAATCGGCCATTCATATCCTGACATCAAGTGACTATCCGGCAAACTATGCTTATTAATCCATCAAAGAAGAAATAAATTCTCCATTGTCAAATATACCTTCATACAGCAGATTCCCATCCGCGTCATATTCTCTGCCCTCACCTGAGTAACTCCCTGCCTGCCAATTACCTTCATATTTAATCTTCCCATTTGGCCAATAAGAAATGCCTTGACCATTCCATTCGTCATCAAGAAAATCCCCCTCATAATTTTTAATGCCAGTATTGTCATATGAGATGCCATATCCGCTTCGATAACCGTTTTCGCAATTACCTTCATAATTGATTGTTCCACTTTCTAAATATATAGTTCCAAGGCCGTTTGGTTTCCCACTTGCAAAATCACCTTCATAATATTTTTCTCCATTTTCCCAAAACCAAGTCCCTTGTCCGTTCCAACTCCCGGAACTCCAATTTCCCGAATATTGAGGAGTTCCATCTCTATAATACTTGGTGCCAGTGCCATTCTTAACTCCATTGTTGAAACGACCATCATACTGAAGGGTCATTCCATCCTCATAATATAATTTGCCATATCCAGAATATTGATCGTCCTGCCATCCGCCAATATATTCTATCGTTCCATCCTCCCGATAACTGGTGCCACTCCCACTCTTTTTGTCATCGACCCAATCCCCGTCAAATCGTGTATTACCATTTTGCCAGTAAAGCGTTCCCCTGCCGTTATAGTTATTTCCATCCCACTCTCCTATATATCGGACTCCTCCGCCGCTGAAATAGGAAGTTCCTTCAACAGATTTTCCACTCTCATAAGTTCCATCAAAAAGAATAGTCCCATCTGGATAATACTTTTTCCCGGGTCCATTGATAGAGCCATTCAGATAAGTCCCCGCTATTTTATAAATCTTTTTATTAGAGGAATCTAAAAACCATTCATTTCCATAACCGTTATACTCCCCTCCGAAAAAGACCCCTTCATACTTGCTTTCTATACCATACAAGGTTCCGTAACCACAGTATTCGCCCTCTACGAACTGTCCCTCATAGTAAAGATTAGGATCCACATCTTCCCCTTTCTCGAACGTATATTCTGCATCGTATCGATATTCACACCCCTGACCATCAGGGAGCCCATCTTTATAAAATCCCTCGTATACGCATTGATAGGATTGTGAAACCTCTGTATTATGAACAGTATTAATCAGTTCAAACTCTTTTCCATAACCGTCAAACAGGTTATTTTTAAATCCTCCAATATAAACAAGTTCACCCTGACTGTTGAACAGCCGACCCATTCCGGACGCAAATTCCCCAGTGGCATTACCAAAGTACTGCTGCATCTCTCCTGTACTGGAATTATTGATTTCCAATGGGCAATACTGCGTTTCCATGATGATATTCATTGCAAGAATAAGTGTGATGCATTCGACCACAACAATAACCAGATCACCCCGTTTTATGTTTTCCGCACGGCCATTCTGTTCGCCAGACTTTGCATAAAGTTTCGGAGAAAAATCAAGAGATAAAAATGAACATGCAGCCGAAATCAGTATGGAAGTGAACAGCGGATTCAGTGCCGTAACCGATTTATTAAAAGAATAAGATTTTTGAAAAAAAGGAAAGCAAATGATGAACAAAATCACAGTCGACAGCACCGTCATGATTAGAAACGGAAATGACATGAAAATTTTCGGGACTTTAATGGGATAAAGCCATATAATCCGCCCTCCCTTGCCGCAGTTGGGACATTTGCTTCGTTCCTCCTTTTTGAATTCATTTCTATCATAAGTAAATATTTTCTTGCAGTGCCTACATTTAAGGTAAAATGAATCCTTATCTTGTGCAATATAACGCATAATAGTATCTTCCCCATAATAATCAATATTGTTTTTGTTGCCGGCTTCAAGAAATACATAATACCCAGCATAGTCTCTGTTTAACAGCAATCAAAAACAGGCAATGTAGAACAGTAGAGCATTAGAAAATTCTTTTATATTTTCCCTCTCTATATTTTTTATATTTTATCAAAATTTGTCGAATTTGCAAACTGTTTTCTGCAACTTGATTTACCTTCATGATAATATTTCTCATATTTTTATTGACAAAACTTTTCGGATATCACAAAATTGAAACAGAAAAACGCAAAGAACAAATATGTGAGGAGATATAAAAGTGAAAAAACGACTACACTTTTTTATAATACCGCTGCTGCTTTTTATGTTAGCCGGCTGCGGTCAGACCCCTGAACCCCCTGTCACAGAAGCGTCCCAAACTGCTGTCGATTCCACAACAGCAATTGAATCAAATGAGCGGGACAATCTCAATACAGATGCCGACGCCCCTGTCCTATCGGAAGACGGCTCCTACACCTCCAAGGAGGATGTGGCTCTATACATTTATCAATATGGACATCTGCCTTCAAACTTCATCACCAAAAAGGAAGCAGAAGAGCTGGGCTGGAGCGGCGGCTCTCTGGAACCCTATGCACCGGGCAAGTGTATCGGCGGAAACCGATTCGGCAATTATGAGGGACTCCTGCCGCAAAAGGATGGCCGCAGCTATACCGAATGTGACATAGACACTCTGGGAGCCGACAAACGCGGTGCCAAGCGCATTGTATTTTCTAATGATGGTCTGATATACTATACGGAAGATCACTATAAAAGCTTTGAACTTTTATACGGCGAAGCCGATCCCTGATCAGAATGAAATACAGCAACGGACATTACACCCAAAATTTATCGGAAACCCCGAAACCGGAAAAGCCATCACAAAAATGGAGATAACCAGAAAGATGCTTATTTGTATATTAGACGGAAACAACATCACAAACAGAGAAATACTCCACGACACGTTAGCCGCCTCCCTTCAGTTTCCCGATTGGTACGGCAGGAATCTGGATGCCTTATACGACTGTCTCTCGGAAATACGGGAGGAAACCGAGATCCTGCTTTTGCATGAAGAAGCTCTGGAAAATCATCTGGGATGCTATTCCAAAGCCTTTAGAAAATCAGTAGATGACGCATGTCTGGAAAATTCCAGAATACATTTTAAGTCATACACCTAAGCTGTTAAGACTATCTATTGTTCATCAGGTATCCGATAGGCTTTACTGATCTCCTCTTCCACAGCAAAAAAGCAGTCTAAAAGATGAGGATTAAATACTCCGCAAGCCCCCGACCATATCATTTCCAGCACCTTCTTTCTGGGAAACGGTCCTTTATAGACACGCGGACTGTTCAGAGCATCATATACGTCGGCCAAAGAAACAATCTGAGCCCAAGGGGATATCTCATCTTTCGCCAAATGATCAGGATATCCATTTCCATCCCACCGCTCATGGTGATGACAGGCAATATCACACGCATATTTGTAGATGCCGCCCTCTCTCAGCTGGGTGATTTTTTCCAATAATACCACGCCCTGTGTTGTATGGGTCTTCATGATCTCATACTCTTCATTCGTCAGCTTTCCCGGCTTTGTCAGAATTTCATCGGGAATCGCAATCTTTCCCACATCATGCATGATAGAGGCAATCGCAATATTCTCGATTTCCTCTGCGCTCAACCCTTCAACAAAATCCGTATTCTCCAGTATGAACTTTGTAATATCATAGATACGGTTTACATGCTCACCCGATTCTGCATCACGGAATTCAATGGCGGTAGCCAACGCTTCTATCATACCCCGGTTCAACCGGCTGATTCTGTTCGACTGTTCTTTCAGTTCGAACTTTTGCATTTCTATCATATTATGGAGGCGTTTCCGGGCGGCAAACAGTTCAAGGACCGACTGAACCCGTCGACGCACCCTGTGAGGCATCACAGGCTTCATAATGATATCCATTACTCCAAGCTCATAAGCCTCCTGTTCCAATATGATTTCATTCTCAGCCGTGATCAGGAATACGGGAATCTCATCCAGCACTTTCATCTTCGCCAGATGCCGCAAGACCGTCATGCCATCCATACCCGGCATAACTACATCCAGTAAAATAGCACAAAAACTCTCACGGTTCGTCAGAACCTCCGAGAGGCCCTCACTTCCGCTTCCCACTTCTCTGACCTTATAAAAATTCTCAAAAATCTTTCCCAGAATCCTACGATTTACTAAATCATCGTCAATGATCAAAATGGTATTAAAACTATCCCTGTCATGCTGCTCCATAATATCTACTCCCCATCAATGCCCGGCCTGTATCTTTCTTTATAAATAATAATCAAAAATCAAAGGCTCACATTCTTCCAGCAAATTATATACTTCTTTACCTGCCACGGACATGCCGTCCTCTACCAGATGTGCAATAATAAACTTGATCGGCTTGGCCTTATCGCCATAGAATCTTGAACGCCTTTCATCCAATTCATCCAGTACCCGGCAAATCTGATTATAAATGGAATTACACTTTCCCTTGATTCCATGAGGATATCCTCTCCCGTCATAACGTTCATGATGGTGGAGGCACATACCGGAACATATCTCCACGAAATACCGGCAGGCTTTTGATCTGTTCAGCTTGATCAGATTGGCGCCCAATATCGTATGCTTTTCCTTATCCCGGTTCTTCACAAAACCTTCTAACGAGTCTTTCTGCTTTTCCTCCGGAACGAACATTTCGCCGATATCGCAAAAATATGCCGCTTTACTGATAAGCATGATACTGTCCGGATTCAAATCTCCTCCGCGCCTGCGGTATGCATTCAACATGATCTGCATCAGATCTGCCCGCCTCTGATACCGTTCATCGCTCTTCTCATGATTATCCAGATAAGCCTTATAAATGGTCTCCAGATCCGCAATATATTTCATTGTCTCTATCAGTTCTTCCCTTGTAAGATCATACTCGGGAATAACCCCCGTTCTTAACCTGAGACGTTCCAGCACATCATCTTTGTCATATGGCTTCTTGATAAATTCGCTCACATCATACTGAACCGCTTTCTGCACGTTCTCTATCGTGGTCTCTGTAGACACTACCAATACCGGAATATCATCTATTCCTTTTTCTTTCATAAAACTCAATACATCAAATCCGTCAATATGAGGCATAGACAAATCTAACAAAATCACATCCAGTTCATCTCTCATCGTAGTAATATATTCAAACGCCTTGTTTCCGCTGTCTGCCTCTATAACCTTAAAAGAGCTCTCCAGAATGTTTTTCAAAATCATTCTGTCTACCATACTGTCATCTACGATCAATACCCGCTTTACATCCTGTGCCATTTTCCGCTTCTCTCCTGCTCTGCAATCTATCTTTTTGCCGCCCCGGTTTCATCATGCCCCGTGATTTTTAATACATTCCACAATTTTCTCCTGAACAGGCAGCACCTTCTCCATCGCTACTCCCGCTTCTTTTGGCTTGCCGTCCCGCAATAGTCCCAGTACTTCCATATAACCGTTAAAAAGCGGTGTGATCGATAAATTCCCGGTCATCCCCTTCATCATATGTACCTGTCCTATCAAATCCTCTACATTATCCTTTGCAAAATCTTCAAGGTTGATCTTGTTTTCATTTACCGTATCCACAAATATTCCAAGCATTGTCTCATAGAAGGCCTCATCGCCCATCACGCGATCGATTCCTTCATCTACATTCACTCCCAAGCTCTCCAACTCATCTCTGTATCCCATAATTCACTCCATTCATTCTACTTTCTATTATGCATTTGTTAACAGTTCCTTTTTATCTAACACATCTTTTATTGTTTTTTCAAGCACTTCCAACATGATCGGTTTCGCCACATGGGCATCCATGCCCGCCTCCAATGCATCTGCCACATCTTCCACAAATGCATTCGCTGTCATGGCAATAATGGGAATGGTCTCCGCACAGGGATGATGCCCTGTTCGTATCACTCTTGTGGCCTGATAACCATCCATTACAGGCATCTTCACATCCATAAGGATAAAATCATACGCCTCTATTTCGGAAGCTTCAAACAGGTCCACGGCCTCCTGCCCGTTTTCCGCCACATCATAGGTTGCTCCGCAGGATGTAAGTATTTTCTGCAGAACGAACCTGTTGACCTTATTATCCTCCACCATCAGGATATGCTTATCTTTCATGATGCTGTCCCTTGCCTTAGACAGTCCAGCTCCTTCAGAAGAATTTTTGTATGTCACCCGCTTAATAGCTTCCTTAAATGTAGACAGGAAAAACGGTTTTGACATAAAGTGGTCTATCCCCACCTCCTGAGCCTCTTCTTCAATATCAGTCCAGTCATAAGCGGTGATGAGCAAAATCGGAATCTTCTGTTTATAATCTCTCCGAATCAGTCCTGCCACCTCCAAGCCGTTTGCTTTCGGCATCTGCCAATCCAGTAAGATCAGATCATAGGGTTCTCCTCTTTCCTTTGCCTCACACAGCGCGCTGACCACCATCTCTCCGTCTGTAACATAATCTACGGTGACTCCCCTCTCGGACATGACCTGAACTACATTCTCACACACATCCCTGTCATCATCCACTACGATGATACGCCTGATGCCATGTTCTTCCCAAAAACCCGAATCTTCTTCCTTTTCCTGTATCCGCAGATTCAGTTCCACTGTAAACACAGACCCCTCCCCCAGTCTGCTCTCTATCGACAGTCTGCCGCCCATGATATCCACCAGATTTTTGGTGATAGCCATGCCAAGTCCCGTGCCCTGAACCTCATTTACCATCGAATTCTGTTCCCGGGTAAAAGGATCAAAAATAACTTTCTGATACTCTTCGGACATCCCCGGTCCGTTATCCTTTATTTGAAAAAGAATATGGCTGAAACCCTTTGAAATCTGCGGCAGTTCTCTCGCCGTAAATTCAATCCTGCCGCCTTTTGGCGTATACTTCACCGCATTTGACAAAATATTGATAAAAATCTGATTGATACGCGTCTTATCTCCTATCAGATGCTCATATCTGAAACAGGACGTATTGATAATCAGAGTCTGCTCTTTTGCCTTCACCTGAGGACGGATAATACTGTTGATCCTCTCGATAAGCTCCGCGAGATTCACTTCTCCGATGTTCAGCATCATTTTACCGCTCTCAATTTTGTTCATATCCAGAACATCATTGATCAATCCCAGCAAATACTGGCTCGAAGCATCTATCCTCTTCGTATACTCCAATACGCTCTCGGGATTGTCCGCTTCCTGCTGCAGCAATGTAACAAGACCTATGATCGCATTCATCGGAGTCCTGATATCATGGCTCACACTGCTCAAAAATGTGCTTTTCGCCTTATTTGCTTCCTTTGCCGAATCTAACGCTGTCTTCAGGCTATCCTGTATTTTTCTGTTTTCTGTTCTGTCAGATATATAGAAAACATATTTCTTCTCGTCCTGTATGTACGTGCAGTAAACAGTCTCCTGAAACCATTTACGCTCCCCTGTCTTAGGATTGACCCGCTCCACCTCTATCGGCGGCAGCGACTCATCTTCCTTCATCCCATCCAGCATATCCTCTGTGAAAGCCAATGCCTTTAAATCACCCAGGGGTTCCCCCGGCGAAATGGAAATGCCCCACAGACGTTCAAAATTCGGACTGACATACTCTACGATCTTTTCGTTCTCCTCCAGCATGATATAGGCATCATCCGTATTATTCGCAAGATAGTTTGCCAGAATTCTGAACTGCTGCTCTTTGTATTCTTTTTCCAGTTCCTTCTCTAAGAGATCTCTGTGAGCCCCCCAGGCAAATAAAACAAATGTGAACAAAAACGCTATCAGCACGACTGCAACCGCAATACCTGTCTGGGAACCGCTTACGATCCGGTTCGCCTCATCCATGACCGCCGTTCTGGGTACAATAGATATCAGAAACCATCCGTCCACATTATCCAACGGAATATAAGTATATATGTATGCGTTCTCTTCTTCATGGAAAACTATCGTTCCGGTCTTATCCTCATTCAGCGCCACTTTCAACTCGGCAATCTGTTCCTCGCAGTCCTCATCGCCTTCATACATATCAAAAATATTTTGTCCGATGGGATCCCTTTCCGTTTGAAACGGACGCACCAGAACATCACCGTCAGCGTTCACAACATATGCGAACCCCTGATCATTATAAAAAGAAAGGGTGAATTCTTCCGAAATCCGGTCCGACTCATATC
The DNA here is from genome assembly GCA_014804795.1 of Lachnospiraceae bacterium. Classification (GTDB taxonomy): domain Bacteria; phylum Bacillota; class Clostridia; order Lachnospirales; family Lachnospiraceae; genus 1XD8-76. Next base: position 16,194 of record JAAUZC010000020.1, read on the forward strand.
CTTTCTGAATCATCCCTTTCGCGCCGTCCTTAAAAGTAAAGCGCTCATAATACCCAAACATCTGCGTCTCCGTATATATGCTGATATACGACTCCCTGACGCCTGTGTCCGAATAACCGAGCAGGTTATTCCAGCCTTTCTCGCTTAACTGTGTGACTTCCTTTGACTTACTGTTGTAATATTCTCCCGTATCCAGATTTATTACGCTGTAAATCGCACCTACATCAAAAAAAACCGCCAGCTTATCCTGGATCCTTTCCACATCCTCAGAATCCAGGCTGGAAAAATCCCCCGCATAGCTGTGGATCCGCTCCAGATCCCTTCTGATAAAACTGTCAAATGCCTGTTGATGCTGCTTTGTCACGATTTGGACATTCGCGATCGTCTGATCCATCAGGCAGTCTCTTATATATCGTATATAGTAGAAAGATGCCACTATTACAAATACTATGCTTGCCACACCCACAAAATACATCCAATACTTTTGAAGGTATCCCCTCTTTCTTTTCTCACCCATCCGCTGTTCACCTTTCTGTCCCTAAACATCCGGATATCTTCTCTGCCCCAACCGCTTTTCGGCATCCCTCTGCCCAACTACACAGTCGTGTGCGTACTTCATCAACATTGCTGTCATTAGCAGCAGCTCCTGATTTTCCGGCGGAAGCTCATTTGCGTTATTCACAGTCTCATTTAGTGTAGTAACTTTATCTGCAGAATCGCTTTGCCTTGTCCATGTCTTCTTAAATTTCATATTATGTTTTACATTAATAAATTGTACCATCGGGTCTTTTCATTGTCAATGAATATCACCAAAAATCGATCATACACCGGATGAACTTCCTTGACAATAAATTTACGGTAATATATACTGACTATGGAAGCAACATCTGAAACAGGGCAATAGGTAACCGATACATGTGCTGTTCAGTCTATCGGCAGACAGAGCAGCATTCACAAAGATATACCCAAATATGAAGGTGGTTCGGAATGATTGAAAAAATCAAGAAATACCAACGTTTGTTGTTTGTTGTTTTGATTGTTATTTGTATAGGATGCGCTTCCGCTATTGGAATCAGCTATGTCAAGGCGCTGCAGAACAAACTGCAGAATCAGGCCATTCAAAATGTCATGACAGTGACCCTGCAGCAACAGCAGGCATTCGACAATTTTATCTCCCAGGACACGGAACGGGTACACAGCTTCGCAACTTATTTTGCCAACTCCGGCAAAAACCCGGAGGAAATACAGGAACAGCTGACAATATTCAACGACATAGACGCTACTTATGCCGTAATCTGCCTTGATGAGGGATTGTTCTGCTGCAATGCCTTCGAAGATATTCTTCCGATAGATGAAGAAAATCTGGAAACCTATCTCGGTCTCACCGGCACCGGTATCCGTGACAGCTATATCGGACCTTATACCGGCATCCCAAGGTTCTGTTATTATGAGACCTTCACCTTTTCCGACGGTCATAAGGGCCTGATTCAAAAAAGCTACGACCGCAGCAGAATTTCCGAAACTTTTTCACTCTCTTTCTACAATAACCAGGGCTTTTCCTATGTAATAAACCAAAACGGGGATATTCTGCTGCGAGCCGCCGATATGCTTGACAATCATTTTTATGAGAATATTCTTGACCTACTGACCGATACCCAGGCTGACCCGGAGGATATTGAGCAGTTCAGGCAGGCATTGAACACCCGGGCAACGGGCAGCATAATATTCACAGGGAAGCTGAAGGATTATGTCTACAGTTATGTCCCCATGGAAAATGCGGAAAACTGGTATCTGGTCTCTATCGTGCCAATGGACGCGATCACAGACGAAGCAAACCACCTGCTGTTGGATTCTCAAAAAACAGTGGGGCTCCTGATCCTTATTCTGCTCATTTGTGTCCTGCTCATTCTGTCGATGTTTCTCACCGGTAAATATATCAAGGCCAAGGAGCAGGATGCTGATTATCAGACACAGCTGTTTGATATCTTCATTAGTTATCTTTCGCGCAATACAAACGATATTTATATGATGTTGGATCATAAAACGGAAACCCTCGAGTATGTCAGCCCCAACGTAAAGCAGGTGCTTGGCGTGGATCCGGAAGACGTGATCGACGTTCTTAAAGCTTCCGATATGACTGCAGATTCTGAGTCTGTTGAGGCTTACTATAAACAGCTTCAGTCCATGATCCCCGGTGAAACAGTGCTTTCCCGGACTACGGAGCGAATCAATCCCCAGACCGGAGAACACCTATATTTTCAGGAAAATGCCTACTGCGCAGTCGTTCATGGCCGTATCAAACGCATGGCCTATATCTCTGACCGAACGAAAGAGCGGCAGGTTCAGGCAAATCTGACTGAGGCGCTGCAGATGGCTAAAATCGCCAGCGAGGCTAAAAGCACTTTTCTGAGCAGCATCAGCCACGACATCCGCACTCCCATGAACGCTATCATCGGTTTCCTGACCCTGATGCGGGATGAGGTGCATAATCCTGAAACGGTGATGGAATATAATAAACGCATTGATGCTGCCAGCCAGCATCTTTTGGGCCTCATCAACGATGTGCTGGATCTGAACAAGATTGAGAGCGGCAGCGCTACGCTGAACATTGTCGAGTTCACTCTGGCCGAGATCATTGACGGACTTAACACCATTATCCGTCCTCAAACCAACGCCAAAAACCAGACTTTCGATATTTCCGTCTCCCAATTGACTTACGAACATCTGTCGGGCGACAAGCTGCGGATCAATCAGATTCTGATCAATCTTCTGTCCAACGCCGTGAAGTATACACCGGAAAACGGAACTATTGAACTGCAGATAGAAGAACTGCCTCAGACAATAGAAGACTATAGCCGTATCCGTTTTACCGTCAGCGACAACGGCCTGGGAATGAGCGAGGATTATCTGAAAGTGATCTTCGACCCGTTCACCCGGGAAGAGACTAAAAACACCCGGCAAATACAGGGTACCGGCCTGGGGATGCCCATCACTAAAAGCCTGGTGGAGTTGATGGGCGGCAGCATTCACGTGGAAAGCGAACCGGGCAAAGGAAGCACCTTTACCGTGGAGTTGACGCTGCACATTCAGGAACAGAACGAAGAACCCGCGTTCTGGAAAGATCACAATATAACCAAAATCCTCGTAATTGATGACGAGGAAGAGATATGCCTCAATATCATAAAGGCGATGTCCCAGACAGGCGTAGCCACAGACTATTCCACAAATGGTGCGAAGGCAACCCAAATGCTGCTTGCGGCCAGAAAGGAAGGTTCCCCTTACAGTCTGGTTCTTCTGGACTGGAAAATGCCGAATCTCAGTGGACTGGAGACCGCCCGCCTCATCCGGGAAAACTATCCGGACAAAATACTTATCTTCCTCCTTACCGCTTACGACTGGAGTGATATCGAGCAGGAAGCTTCTAAAAGCGGCGTAAACCACTTTATGCCCAAACCTTTTTTCGTGAGTACGCTCAAGGAGGCCGTCCATCAGATAACCGCGGGTGATGAAAAAAAAGCTGATGACACTCTGTCCAATGTAGTTCGAGAAAAACATATTCTTGTCGTGGATGACATGAAAGCCAACCAGTTCATCTTGTCCAAGATCCTGGGCACTCTGGGTGCCCGCTGCGACATTGCAGGCAACGGACAGGAAGCCGTAGAGATGTTCGAAGCTGCTGTTTCCGATACATATGACCTGATTCTGATGGATGTGCAGATGCCTGTAGTAGACGGCTACACTGCTACCGGAATGATTCGAGGCAGCAGCCACCCTTTGGCGAAAACAATACCGATCATTGCCATGACCGCCAACGCCTTTGTGGAGGATATACAGAACGCTCTGGATGCCGGTATGGACGCTCATGTGGCCAAACCGGTTCAACGAAATAAACTTCTCGCTACCATTCAAGAGGTGATGAAGAAATATGAGAATCCTTAAGAAAGCGGCAGGCCAAACAGCCTGCCGTTTATTTTATCGGTTTTGTCTGCCTGCTTCCTAGCTCAACATACCGCCCAGCATGCCGCCTCCCACACACAACAGCATCGTCGTTGTAAAGTCCGAAGAAAGCTGCGGAAACGAACGGTTTACAACCGCGGATATCACAAATAATATCGCAAAGTACAGTGCCCCCATTGCTGCTCCCCAGAAAAATTTTTTTGTTCCCGTCTTCTTTCCCGTAACAAATCCGGCAAAAAAGGATGCCGCAACATAGATCAGGATAATAGCGGCATTTACTGCTTTTTCCGATAAGTGCAGTTTATAAAGCAAAAGGGCCAGTAACAGCAAAAGCCCTCCTGTCAGAATATAGGAAAACAGCAGGCATTTTAATGTAAACAAAATCTGTGGCATATACTTTTTAGAAATAGGCATATTTTCTCCTCCCCAGGAATCAATCCCCGATAAAATTTTTATTATATTTTCCTTAAACAAATATATGCGTCTTGACAATACAGTATTCTATTTATACAATGTATGTTGTTCAAAGACAGAAAAGAAAGGAAACCTTATGGATACCACCGGTGTCATACAACTGCTTATCTTACTTATTCTTTTGATGTTATCCGGCTTTTTTTCCTCTGCGGAAACGGCGTTTACCTGTACCAATAAAGTGCGGCTTCGCTCCCTCGCCGAGGACGGCAATAAAAAAGCCATTCGCGTACAAACCATTTTAGAATCTTACAGTAAAATGCTCAGCACCATTTTAATCGGCAATAACATTGTCAACATTGGTGCTTCTTCGCTTGCCACTACCCTGACGATCCGTCTGTTCGGCAGCCAGTTTGTGGGGTTTTGCACCGGGCTTTTGACTTTTCTCGTACTGATATTCGGTGAAATCGTACCAAAAACCTGGGCGGGTGTTCACGCTGATCAGATAGCCCTTGCCTACAGTGGTATTATCCATATTTTGATGTTGATACTGACTCCTGTAATCTGGGTCGTAGACAATATCGCCCAGGGTATTATCCGCCTTTTTCATCTCGGGGCCAAACCCGGAGAAAGCAGTATTACGGAAGATGAACTGCGCACATACGTGGATGTGAGCCACGAGGAGGGCGTTATCGAATCCGAAGAACGGGAATTTATTCATAATGTGTTTGATTTTTCGGACTCTACCGCGTCGGAGATCATGATACCGAAAATTGACGTAGCCGCTGTCTCCTCCTGCGCCACTTATGAGGAAATTTTTGCGCTGTTTAAAAAGACCATGTATACAAGAATTCCTGTCTATGAGGAAGAAAACCCCGATAATATCATCGGTTTTATCCATATGAAGGATTTTCTTTTAACAAAGGATTCTCCCAGATTTAAGATCGGCAAACTGCTGCGGAAAGTACACTATACTTATGAGCGCAAAAAAACTTCCGATCTCTTTGTGGAACTGCGTGAAAAGGCTACCAGCCTCGTTATCGTACTGGATGAATACGGTTCTGCTGTCGGCATGATCACAATGGAAGATCTGTTGGAAGAGATCGTTGGAGAGATTCGCGATGAATATGATGCGGATGAGGCGGAACTGATCAAGCATATTGATGATGATACATACCTTATTGAAGCCAGCATGAAGTTGGATGATGTAAATGATGCGCTGAATCTTTCCCTGGAATCCGAGGATTACGATTCTTTAGGCGGCATTATGATCGACAAGCTGGACAGACTGCCTAAAAATAATGAAACTATCCTGTTGGAAGACGGCACTACGCTTCAGGCAAGAGGTATTTTTCAAAACCGCATCCGCAAAGTGCTGTTAAAGATTCCCGAGGTTCCCATGGAAGAAAGCAGTATCGCTGAAAAGGAGCCCTACAACATTTGATACACTTCTTCCAGCTTTCGGTTTTCTTTTTCGACCGCCGCAATTCTGCCGTTCTTCAAGAAAATATTGTTATCAGAGATACTGCTTATAAAATCCAGTATGTGACTTGAAATGATAATGATGCTTCCCGTATTTTTTGCCGCTCTGATAGATTGCTTAAGCGCAATGATTCCCGATGTATCCACACCATTCGTTGGTTCATCCAGAATGATCAACCGCGGATTTCCGAGAAAGGCGGCGATAATTGCAACCTTTCTCTGATTTCCCATTGACAGCTTATGAAAATCCTGATTCTGATACTCTGTCAATCCAAACGCAAAAACAGCCTGCTCTATTTCCTTCTTAAACTGTCCGCCATATTTGTAGTCGGATACCATGTTCAAAAAGTTTTTTACAGTCAATCCGCGGGCAAGTTCCATCTTATCGGGCATATAACCGATCTGTCCCCGGTTTTCATATTCTCTCGTATCACAGCCGTCGATCAACACGGTGCCCTCATCTGCATTTAATACCCCTGCCATGATTTTCAGCAAAGTACTTTTTCCTGCGCCGTTCGGACCAATGATTGCTGTTATTTCTCCGTTATTACAGGAAAAATGAATATTCTCTATTCCGTTTTTCTCATCATAATATTTTGTAACCTCATTTACTGAGAGCATATTTCTTCCCCCCATTTCTGCATAATCCTTTTATACAGCCAGACCATGACCGCAATACCGACAGGCGGAAGGACAGCCATGATCAGCAGGCCTGTTTCACACAGCGTGACCGCCGCTTCTTTATCCCTGCCTATAGTAAGATAAAGATAAACCTGCACCAGATACCAGAACATAAGCAGATAAGACAACAGAACAAAACTGACTGCTGCTGTTACCATCTCCTCTGTCATACTGTAAAAGAGCAATAGGGGAATCATGATATTGAATGCTGCCCCTGCCAAAAAATGAACATGCAGATACCGCGAAACAGGAACTCCTATCTCTGAAAAATACTGAAAATTACTGCTTTCATTTCTCCAATATCCGTCATTCAGTAAAATCAGAAATGCTTCTGCCCAAAAGAATATACTTCCCCGGAGCATATGAATCTTTGCGCAATATATCATAAAAGCAATCAATACAATCTTGCCGAACATCAGTCCTCTGCATTGATATAACCCGCAAACGGTTATTTTCAAAAGTTCCAATATCGGATGAGTTTTGAAGATATCCGCTTTCCTGTTTTTCCTTTTGCCCGTCCGATAACGGAAAAGACGCTTTTTTCTTTTACTGCCGTCTGAATCCATCCTGTTGTAACAAAGACCAAAACTAATGATAAACAGCACTGTATATACCGGAATTAACAGCCATCCCGGCACAACTTCACTATCACAAACGGCAAGCAGCATAACGCAGGCGCAGCCATACCAGTTATGCTGTTGAAGCATCGTACAAATACATCCCGCTCTTTTGCTGACTGCAAGCTGATAAAATAAATCCTTATTTCTATGATAAGCTTCATACACAATCCGCTTCATCGCAACGCTGAATGCAATGATGAAAAACACCATTAATATCGCGATTACTTTACCGCTTTCCATATTTACTGTGAGAGAAAATTCCTTTATCCGTTCGCAGAACCTTGGAGCGACAAGCTTCATTGCCGCAAGACTTGTCACAGCAAATAAGGTAATCTGTATCACCACATATTTAAAATTTGATATTTTTCTCCAAAGAGTTAAACCGGTTTTTAAATCTTTCAGCATTTGATTTCACCTGACATGGTAACGAAAAAATCTTTGAGCGCGCAGGGCGGCAGACGCTCAGCGGCTGGATTTTCGAGTATATTATACCTTATTTCCCCTCTCTGTGCATTAAATAAATTGTATGATTACGCCATTTATAACAATTTGTAAAATTAACTGTTATAATGGAGAATGAAAATCATTGACATCTAATATTTTAATTTTTTTCACTATACCCGCACATTTTCCCCGGCTTATCCGTTAATCATAACATCAACCAAAGAAGGAGCTTCCCCGACATGTCCATGGATATCGGAGAGCAGTACGACAAAATTTACCGCTACTGCTATTTTAAACTGCATAACAGGGAAACCGCAGAGGATATCACTCAGGAGGCCTTCCTGAGGTATCTGGAAAGATACCGCCACGCCTCCCCGGAGACGGCACTGAAATACTTATACACGATTGCCGGAAATCTCTGCATTGACGAATTTCGAAAGCCGGCCGGCATACCCCTGGAAGAAAATCCCCGGAAATGCATTGCTTCACTTTCAGGAAAAGGGATCTGTATCACTTCCTCCGAAAATGCTGTTTTGTCTTCCGGGGAGGAGGAAGTGTTGACTGCTCTTATCCTGCGCGGCGCACTATCCGAACTTTCCGATGAGGAACAGGAACTTCTGTTGTTGAGATATGTCAATGAAGTGCCCGCCGGCGTGATTGCAAAACTCTTTGGTATTTCCCGGTTTACGCTGCGCAGGCGTCTCCTTGCGGCATCCGAAAAACTGAAAACCAAACTGAGAGAGGAGGATTTTATATGAGACAGACATGGATAAAAGAATGGGAGGAAGAACTGCGCAGCGCCTTTGCAGCACCAAAGCCCCTGCGTAAAGAGGAATTCCTGCAAAAGATCATGCCCCCGCAACTGCATTTTTCTGCTTTTCTTATGATACAGCTTCACTACATCCGCAGGCGCTTCTGGATCATTTCCGCTCTTGTTTTTGCCGCGGTTTCGTTTGGCAGTTTCGTACTTTCAGCCGATACTCTCTGGGCCGTTTCCGCTTTTACGCCGCTTCTTGCCCTTATGACGGTCGCCGAGACAGGCCGGTCAGAACAATATGAGATGGCGGAATTGGAGATGGCCACCTGTTTTTCCTTAAAAAGCGTACTCCTTGCCAGACTCGGTATTCTGGGTCTTGGCAACCTGCTTCTCTTTTTTCTGCTTCTTCCGGTGGGCCTTTTCCATAGCCGGATACGCCCCTTGCAGGCGGGACTTTATATCATAACGCCATTTTTACTGACAACCTTTCTGTGCCTGCACATTGTCCGCAGACACCGTGAGAAAGAAACGATCTATCTGTGCACAGGTATTTCTGTTTTTATCAGCCTTTTTATCTACCCGCTGCGCCTCACGCTTCCCCGGCTGTATGAAGAAAGTGCTCTCAGAAACTGGATCATTGTCTCCGCACTGCTTTGTGTCGGCATCATAAAACAATATCAAAATCTTATCACTCAGGAGGAACTGACATGGAACTTATCATAGACCGTTTGTCAAAACAGTATCAAAACAAAATTGCCGTAGACCGTATTTCCCTGACACTTCATAAAGGCGTCCACGGCCTGCTCGGCGCAAACGGCGCCGGCAAAACCACTTTTATGCGTATGCTTTGCGGCATTCTAAAACCCACCGGCGGCACCATCACTTTTGACGGGATCGATGTCAGTGAAGAAGCCTACCGCAGAGTTCTCGGGTATCTGCCACAGGACTTCGGCTACTATCCGGAGTTTTCCGCCATGGACTTTCTGCTCTATCTGGCCGCTTTAAAAGGGCTGCCGAAAGATACGGCAAAGCGAAGGACAAAAGAATTGCTGGAACTTGTCTCTCTGTCGGATATGACGCGGAAAAAGATCAAAACTTTCTCCGGCGGCATGAAACAAAGACTCGGCATCGCCCAGGCGCTGTTAAATGACCCGAAACTACTGATTCTGGATGAGCCCACCGCAGGGTTAGACCCCAAAGAGCGCGTCCGCTTCCGGGAACTCATTGAAACCCTCGGAAAAAACAGTATTGTTCTACTGTCCACCCATATCGTATCGGACATCGAACATATTGCGGATCAGGTGCTGATGATGAAGGACGGTCAGCTTATTTATCAGGGTAAGTGGAATGAGACAAAGGGGGATCTGGAATCCTTTTATCTGAAACAATTTGAATCGGAAAATGTATAAAGTATATTTTTTACTCACTCAATCAAAAGGAGACCCATTTATGAATAATCTGAACATACTTTACAAATATGAACTGAAAAAAATTACCGACAGAAAAATTTTCCGGATCACGCTGTTTCTGTGCCTTTCTGCCATTATTTTGCTTACCGTAATACAGCTTAGCGGAAAATACTATGTAGACGGGGAAGTGGCCGATACCCATTATCATATGTTTCGGGTGGACCAAGCGTATGAAAGGGCGCTCTCCGGCAGAGCCATAGACGATGCGCTGCTGAAAGAAACCATAGAGGCCTATCAAAAAATCCCGGATCCGGAGGGCAGATATACGCTGACGGAGGAATACCAGACCTGCGCCCGCCCTTACGCTGCAATCTGTCAGCTGATCAGCCGCTGGGGGGATACGGATTTTCTGGAAGATATCCTGAAATGGGAGCCGGATGAAAAAGCCTTTTATCAGGCCAGGGAAAATTTGCTGAAAGAACACTGGCAGCACTATTTTCTGACGGAATCCGAGAAAACATTCTGGATGGAGAAAGAATCACAGCTCCGGATACCCTTCACTTACTATTATCATGAGGGTTACACGCAGTTTACCAAGTCCTTTAATACTTTGAGCATGCTGATCCAACTGTTTGCGGCAATCTGTCTTTCCGGTGTGTTTGCCACGGAGCACACAAGGCGGACAGACCAGCTCATCCTCTCCGGCGCAAATGGGAAGACAACGGTCTATCTCGCAAAAATTCTGGCCGGCATCACGGTTTCCTTCACCAGCACTGCTCTTATGTTACTCACTTCCGCTCTGGTTTCTCTGGGAATTTACGGACCCGACGGATTTTCCATGCAGATGCAGGTAACACTCTATCCTTTTTCCTGGCCTATGAGTATCGGGCAGGCCTGTCTTATCATGAGTGGTGCCGCACTGGTTCTCTCCGTTTTTATCGCCACTCTGGTCATGATACTGTCGGAAGTCCTGCACAGCAATATCGCCGCAATGGCAGTTTCCACCGCTCTGCTCATTCTGGGAACATCCATCAGTATGCCGCCGCAGTACCGGATTGCCGCCCAGATATGGAACTGGCTTCCGTTTTCTTTCCTGAATATATGGAATATCTTTGATGTGAGGACCATTCCCGTGTTCGGCCGTTTTCTTGTGTCCTGGCAGATCGTACCGGTGCTTTACCTTCTCTGTGCTGCCCTGATCGCTGCCATCGGAAAGAAAGTTTATCAGAGATATCAGGTTTCGGGGAGATGATCTGTCCCCCGGGGCTGCCTGACTTTACGGCAGCCCCGCCTCCACTCTACTCGCTCTCCCGCAGCCTCTCTACAATACTCCTCTTCCGGAGACTCCGGTAGGCAAATACCGGCACGGCCACGGCCGAAAGCACAAGCACCGGCATGATGATCACAAAGGGCAGCACCTGAAAACGATACTCAAAAAACAGGATCACATTGTTTATGGCTCCCAGAATGATCCGGGAAAGCAGACTTCCCAGAACCAAACTGATCATGCCGGAGATCACAACATAACTGATTCCCTCAAAGACAAGGGTTGTAAGCAGCTGGTCACCCGTCATCCCGATGCTCTGCAGCATGGCAAACTCCCGCTTTCTGGAGATGACCTCCGTGATCATGGCGTTGGTGAAATTCAAAATGCCGATCAGGGCGATCACTGCCGACAGGGTAATCCCGAAGGTCGCCATGATCCCCACCATACCCTCAAATTCATCTTCCAGTGTCTCTTTGCTCGTATAAGCCATCTCGGGATTGTTCTCCGTGTAGGCCTCAAGCGCTGCCCGAAAAGCCTCTTTATTTTCCTCCGCTACAAGATAGGACGCCGCAAAGAGATACGTATACTCATCCTCCGTATCAAACTCCGTAAGCGGCAGCACCACATCGCAGCCGTTTGCGGTGTATCTGTGGGTGTCCATACTGTAGGGGATTCCTACGATGGCCATCACCTCGTACTCCTTTTCTTCAAGATTCTCGTAAGTAAAGCCCACAGTCGCTCCTGACGCATCCCTGATCTCATGGGAAATGGAATTTTCCCCGCAACTTTTCACGGTCACCTTGTCTCCGGGATGATAGATATGCTCCTCTGCCTCCAGTGTGTCACTTCCCAGTATCTGCGTCAGCAGAACATAATCCCCGGTCTTAAACCGTTCCATATCAAACGTCCCGTCCAACACTTCCAGATTGGAGAGAAGTTTCTCGCTGTAGGCGTAAAAGTTGCCGTCAAAATCCCTTTCACCCCGCAGCATCTCCTCCAGCTCATCCACCGAAAAAGTATCCCGGCGAAGTTTTCCCTGATCGTCCAGATCCTGTAACCGTTCCATCGCGTTCCCGTCAAGCTGCAGAAAAGACCGGTAACGAATCCACATTTCCGTCTTTCCCCAGATGCCCTCCTGTGCCTCCGCCATCGCCAGAAATTCGGGTGCTATCCTCACATCACCGCTTCTCGCCGCAGAGGAGATGGTGCCGATATTCCCCAGCACATAATCTCCCACAATGCGCTGTTCCAGATATTCGTCCAGCCGGAAACTCCCCACGGCGGTCATTACCATTGTCAGAAGAATAATGCTTAAAGAAATTGCGGATATGACCACGGCAGTGGTCCTTCTGTTCCTGCCCAGATTGGCGAGGGCCATCGAAAGGGCATCAAAGCGGCCGCGGTCCCTCTGTCTTTTCTTCTTTTTCCTGCCTGTCGTCTTCCCCTTTCCGCCCATCTCCGCATACCGGACCGCTTCGATGGGGGAAACGCTGCCCGCGATCCTGCCCGGTTTTCCGCTGCTGAGCCAGACCGTAAAAGCGGAAAATCCCGCACTGAACACTAAAATCCAGGGATTAAACTCCAAAGAAACTTCCATCCCCCTGTAGGAATCCCCAAAGTCCAACAGAAAGGGCAGCAGAAGCTTTCCGATGCCGAAACCTGCGAGAAGTCCGATGGGAATCCCCGCCGCAGACAGCAAGAATGCCTGCCGCCTGACCAGCCTGCGAATCTGCCCTTTGGTTGTCCCGATGGTCTTTAACAGACCGTAAAACCGGATATCGCTGACAACGGATATCTGAAAAATATTGTAGATGATCAGATAACCGGTGAGCAGGATCACAAAAACCGCACCAAACAGAATGATCATCGTCATGGGATCCAGCGCTTCCATACGACTGCCCATATAGGCCCAGTTTACTCCGTAGGCCAGTTCCGTCCCCGGCTCATAGCCCGCATTCTGAATGACGGTCCGTATTTTTTCCTCCACATTTTTCGCGTTTTCAAAGTAGAAATCGCCGGCCAATAATCCTGCGCCGCAGTACTCCGGGTGTTCCTCTGTCCACAGCAGGAAATCTTCATCGGTATAGGAACCCTTTAAGTCTGTCCAATAGTCTTCCGACACAAAAAGCTCACTGGCATGGGCGATGGCATCCCCTCTGTAAAACCCGCACACCACAAATTCCTCTTCCACCGTCTCCCCCATAAAAGGAAACCTGAGCGGCACCCTCGTCCCGAGCTCGCAGGGCAGCCCCAGTTCATCCAGCACAAAGGTATCCACGATGATCTCGTTTTTCGCCTCCGGCATGCGCCCCTCTTCCAGTGTGATAAACATGTCATACAGCATGCTCTCATCCGGCGTATAGCGGATCTCCGCCTGACGCTTTATGAGATTGTCCGCCATGCCGATCAGAATTGTGTAACCGCTTGCTTTCACAAGCGGATCCGCGGCGATTTCCTCATACTGTTTCATCGTCGCCGTTTTTAACCCTGCGTGAAAGCGCCCGCCGACTTCCCGCATAATCTCTTCTTCGGCCGCCTGCATGGCACCGCTCGTCAGGGAAAAGACCGCCGTGAAAAGAATCCCGGTCAGAGTAATCGCCAGGATTGCAAATACATTCCGCATGCGGTTGTTTTGAAGGCTCCTTGCCGACAGCCTGCGGATGGATGCACCGTTATTGTTTCTCATATGAGCACCTCCTCATCCGCCTGTGCTGCCAATCTATTCGCTTTTCCGGAAGCCGCTGTAATCTCCGGCGATACAACATCACGGTCAGGAAGTTCCCCCGGGCTGTCGTCACGCTTTGTATGATCATCCACGATCCTGCCGTCCTCAATGTGGATGATCCTGTCGCTCAGCTGCGCTAACGACTCGTTGTGAGTGATCATCACGATCGTCTGATGGAACTGCTCGCCGGTCAGCTTCAAAAGCCCCAGCACTTCCTGGGTCGTCTTGCTGTCCAGATTTCCGGTGGGCTCGTCGGCGAGAATAATAGCCGGTTTTGTCACAAGCGCCCGGGCGATCGCAACTCTCTGCTGCTGCCCGCCGGAAAGCTGCCCCGGAAAGGCATCCAGTTTGCTCTCAAGCCCCAGTGTCTGAACGATCTGATGCATAAACTTCTTGTCCACTCTTCTGCCGTCCAGTTCCATCGGAAGCACGATATTCTCTCTGACGCTCAAAATCGGCACCAAATTGTAACTCTGGAAAACAAAGCCGATCTGACGTCTGCGGAAAATCGTCAAATCTTTTTCGTTCAGTTCAAAAATCTTTTTTCCGGCCACAGTCACTGTGCCGGAAGTGGCATAATCCAGCCCGCCGAGCATGTGTAAAAGTGTGGACTTCCCGGATCCGGAAGTACCTACCACCGCAGCGAACTCTCCCTCCTCTATCTTTAAATCCACACCGTCCAAAGCTTTGACCTGAATGTCACCGTCTCCGTAATATTTTTTCAGATCTTTTGTCTCCAATATTGTCATATGATTCCTCCTGTTTTAGGTTATATAGTTCTTCTATGATACACGGATTGCTCCGCATTTCATGCTCCCGCAATCCTAAAACATTCGAAATCCGCCCTGATCGGGCTTCTTTCTCATGTTTTGCGGGTCCCAAGGTCAAAAATCCTTTTGCAAGCAAGCTTGCATCGGATTTTAGACCTTTTGACCCTGGTATCATAATACCAGATACATCTTACAGTATCCTGACAGAACGGAAAAAATATTATGACAATTTTGTCAGAAAAAAACTGCGGCGCAGGTATGCCTGCCGAGCGCAGTTACACAAAATGGACTGAAAATAAGAATTCCAAAATCTACTTTGGTTCATTTAACAAAAACAAAGAGAAGCTGCTGCCCTTCCCCACATTGGAGGACACGGTGATATATCCTTTTTCGCACTGTAAGATCAGCTGTGCCAGATACAGCCCCAGACCGCTTCCCTCCTGTCCCTCCACTTCCTTTCCCCGGTAAAACCGCTTGAAAATACGGTTGAAGTCACTTTGAGGAATACCGATACCTTCATCCGAAATCGTAATCTTTGTATAAATGTCAAGTCTGTCAAGCGTTATTCTGACGCTGCTGTTTTCCGGCGAGTATTTGACAGCATTTTCCAGGATGTTCGACATCGCCTCCGCCGTCCACTTCGGATTATGATACAGATTAAAGTCCTGAAAATCTTCCACGATCAGCTTCATATTTTTGGAGGACGCCTGCGCAAAAACAGAACTGACAGCCTTTGCGACCGTCTCTTTAATCCCTGTGTACTCCGCAGTAAAACGAATCATGCCGTTTTCCAGTCTCGACGCTTTCAGAAGATCTGCCATCAGCCACTGCATCTTATCCGCCTGACTTTTCGTATGCGCCAGAAATTCTTTTCTGCGCTCTTCCTCCAGCGCAGCATTCTGTAAAAGTTCCATATTCATCATGATATTGGCAAGCGGCGTTTTCAGCTGGTGTGAAAGGTCTGAGATCAGTTTCATCACCTGGTTTTTATCCTCCATAGCCTGCCTCTCGACAAACCTCACTCTCGACAAAATGCGCCGCAGCTGGCTGATAATGCGGGATTCCCTTGTTTCCAGCACATCCGCGTTAATATTCCGCAGTGTGGACTTTCGCTGCAGCCGCCGACTATGTGCAGATCGCCGCCCGGTTCCCTGTTCCATGGAATATGTGTGTGATTCATCCTCCTTCTCCGCCATACTGTCTTGCCAGAACTCTTCCAGAATAGTATCCATCCGCTTCCACTGCCACAGAAAATAAGCTGTACTCAAAATGAGCACAGCAACACATACCAAAAGGCACAGGGCAAGTATCAGAATGATTGTTTCCGCCCTCATACATTCTCCTCCCACAGATAGCCGATTCCCTGAATCGTGCGGATATGGTCTTTTCCCAGCTTTTTCCGCAGGCGGCTGATATTGACGGAGAGTGTATTCTCCTCCACATAGTTCCCGTCCGCATCCCAGATACGCTGCAGAATCTGCTCTTTCAAAAGCGCCTGGTTCTTGTTTTCCATGAAATATTGCAGCAGCCGGAACTCGGTCATACTAAGTTCCAGTTCTTTTTCTCCACAGGATACACGAAACGTTTCCAAATCCAGCACAATGTCTCCGGACGAAATAATCCGCCCTGCATCTTTCACCTCTTTACCCTCCGCCTTTCTGCGCAGAATATTCTGCAATCTAAGCTTTAAGACAGAGACCGAAAACGGCTTTGTCATGTAATCATCGGCTCCGCTTGTAAGCCCCATGATCTCGTCCGTCTCCAGATCTCTCGCTGTGAGCATCAAAATAACGGTATCCGCATCCTGACCTGAAAGCTGCCGTATCCTCTTACAGAATGCAATACCATCCCCGTCCGGCAGGTTCAAATCCAGAATAACAGCAACGGGACTTTCCCTCTCAAAAAGTGAATATCCTTCCTGTAGGGTCCGCGCGCTTGCCGTTTCATAGCCATCCTGTTCCAACGCAAAACAGATTCCACTGTTTAAGCCTATATCGTCTTCAATGATCAATATTTTCATGTTTTTTGTAATGTCCGATCTCTATTTCCGGAAAATGCTCTTCCAGATAATCAAGCACTTCTTTCGCATCCTCCGGATGTTCCATACGCAGCTTATGCTGTTTGTCCCGTTTATCTATCAACATCAGATAATGCTCTGTCAACGGAAATTCCCCTACCTCTCCGCTCTCAATGCGCAGATACGCCTTTTTAATCTCTTCATAAGCAATCGCATGAATCCTGATAAAATAGCGGTAAAACAGGAAATGCTCTCCCAGACGGGCTTCCGCCGCCTTTTTTCCCTTTTGAAATTCTTCACGAAGCGCCTCTTCGGAGGCGCTTCCGGCAAGCACTTTGATCTTCATATTTTAGTCCCGTAACAATCCTACCAGCACACTTTATCCGGGCTTACATTTCCGGCCGTCTGAAATGCAACATCCGTAAATGAAGCCGTGCGCTGTCCGAGTATCTGCTGTTTATTCCACTTCCTTAGAATTTTCCTTCACAATCGCAATTCCCAGTTCCTCAAGCTGCGCCTCGTCCACCACATTGGGCGTCTCGCACATCAGATCGGAAGCGTCCTTCACTTTCGGGAACGCGATCACCTCTCTGATACTGTCCGCATGGGCAAGCAGCATCATAAGACGGTCCACGCCGTAAGCCAGCCCCGCGTGAGGCGGCACGCCGTACCGGAAAGCGGAGAGCAGATATCCGAATTTCTCCCAGGCCTTCTCCTGCCCGATGCCCAATACCTCAAACATCTTCTCCTGAATATCATTCTGGTGGATTCTGACGGAACCGCCGCCAATCTCTACGCCGTTTAACACAATATCATAAGCCTTTGCCCGCACTCTGCCCGGATCGGAATCAATATACTGCCAGTCTTCTTCCATCGGCATCGTGAATGGATGATGCATCGCCATATAACGGTTTTCTTCTTCGGACCACTCAAGTAACGGGAATTCCGTCACCCAGAGGAAATTATACTGGTTCGGATCATACAAACCGAGCTGTTTTCCGAGTTCCAGACGAAGCTGCCCAAGTACACCCCACACGATTGTATTTTTATCCGCCGCAAATAACAGCAGATCGCCGTTTTCGCCGCCCATCGCCTGAATCAGCGCCGATACCTCTTCCTCCGTCAGGAATTTTGTGAAAGAGGACTTTACAGTACCGTCTTCTCCGATACACAGATAGGCAAGTCCTTTCGCACCGCTGCCCTTCGCCATATCCACTAATGCATCTATTTTCTTTCTGGGCATAGCGCCCTGCCCTTTAACATTGATGCCCCGTACCGAGCCGCCGTTTTCCAGTGCGGAAGTAAAGACACCGAAACCGCATCCTCTCACCACTTCCGATACGTCCACCAGTTCCATGCCGAAACGGGTATCCGGTTTATCGGAGCCGTAACGATCCATCGCCTCCTGCCATTTCATGCGCGGCAGGGGAAGCTCCACATCCAGGCCGATGCTTTCTTTGCAGACGTACTGAATCAGCCGTTCATTCACGTCAAGTACATCCTCCACATCCACAAAGGAAAGTTCCATATCCGCCTGGGTAAATTCCGGCTGTCTGTGCGCCCGCAAATCCTCGTCTCTGAAACATCTTGCAATCTGGAAGTACCTGTCATATCCGGAACACATGAGAAGCTGCTTGTAGAGCTGAGGGGACTGGGGCAGTGCATAAAAGTTGCCCGGATGCACCCTGCTGGGTACAAGATAGTCCCTTGCGCCCTCCGGTGTAGAACGGCATAAGATCGGTGTCTCGATCTCCAGAAATCCTTCTTTCGCCATAAACTCCCGCATCGCCATAACCATTTTACTGCGCAGCATTAACTTCTGCTGTAAATCCGGTCTTCGCAGATCAAGGAATCTGTATTTTAGACGAATCTCTTCCTTTGTTTTAGAATCGGATTCAATAGGAAACGGCGGTGTCTCCGCTTCCGCTAAAACACGCACCTGCTTTGCCCTTACCTCAATCTCACCGGTGGCAAGATTCTCATTTACCGCGCCGCCGCGCTTCTCCACGGTACCTGTCACCGCAATAACAAACTCGCTTCGCATTTTCTCCGCTTTGGCAAACGCCTCACTGCCGCAGTCCGCTTCCTCAAAAATAAGCTGTAAAATACCGGAACGGTCCCGCAGATCCACAAAAATAATACCGCCCTTATTTCTCTGTTTCTGTACCCAGCCCATTACGGTCACTGTCTCTCCCACATTTTTGATGGAGAGTTCCGCGCATCGATGACTCCTTTTCAATCCCTGTATTGATTCTGCCATTTTTCTTCCCTCTTTTCTGTCGTTGTTTTATTTTCCTAATATTTCAGTGCTTCTCTGTAAAACTCTTTAAATTCCGTATATCCCTGCGCTGTCAACTGCTCTTTCTGGAACTTCTTGTTTTTATTCATGCGGGTGACAAGCACTTTCTTTCCGCTTTCGCGCTCTGCCTGCGCCTGCCTCATTACGTTCGTCATCACTTCCGCCGAAATGCCTTTTTCGATCAGATAAGCCGTTTTTTCTGCCGCTCCCGGCACTTTAAATCCGCTCTCCAGAAGCAGCAGGATAATCCGTTCAAAACCGATTGAAAAGCCACATGCAGGTACATCTTTCCCTGTAAACTTTCCTACCATCTTATCATAACGTCCCCCGCCTCCGCAGCTTCCGCCAAACTCCGGCATCGCAATCTCAAAGATCGTGCCCGTATAGTAGGACATGCCGCGCACAAGAGTCGGATCAAATATCAGTTCAAAAAAATCACCCTTTGATGCATTTACACTGTCCAGAATTTCCTGAAAACCTGTGCTCACTTCCTCCGCCAGATATCCGGCAAGCTTTTCTGTTACATAAGCCGCCTTATCTTTCGCCGCCTCCATCTCTTCAAACAGGCTTAAATATTTCTCCACTACGGCTTCCCCGTATCCTGCGGATAATAGCTCAGCGCGCACACCAGAGAGACCGATCTTGTCCATCTTATCTAAAATAATAAAGACTTCATCATAGCTTTCTTCGGCAAAACCGCTGTAAGCCGCCATCGCCTTCAAAATCTGTCTGTCATTGATACGGATCTGGAAATTTTTGAATCCCAGCTTCCCGAGCGTCGTTGTCGTGGCCAAAATCAATTCTATCTCCGCCAGATTTGACGCTTCCCCAAGAATATCAATGTCACACTGCATAAACTGTCTGTACCGCCCTCTCTGAGGCCTGTCCGCCCGCCATACATTCCCCATCTGCAATGCTTTAAAGGGTGCGGGCAGTTCGCCGCTGTGCGCCGCATAGTAACGTACAAGAGGTACCGTCAGATCATAGCGCAGACCGCCGTCCGTCAGGTCTTCCTCCTTTACCTCTCCTTCCAGTTTCAGTTTTTCGCCCCTCTTTAAAATCTTGAAGATCAGTTTTTCGTTTTCTCCGCCTGCCTTGCAATTGAGATTTTCCAGATGCTCCACTGCAGGTGTCTCCATAGATGTAAAACCAAAACTTCCATAAGTATCTTTAATAACGCCTATCACATAATCTCTGATTTCCATTTCCTCCGGCAGAATATCTTTCATGCCGGTAACCGGTTTCTTACTTAATGCCATAATTTTTCTCCCCGTTCTTTTACTTAACACTTAATATTACAATGAAATGGAATACTTTTCAAGAGTTTAGATGACAATATGATTTAAATAGTAACAGTTCGGCCATGAACCGCCGCCCTAAATGAAATTTTATTTGTATCAAAAAAAATACATAAAAAAATGAAATAACTATAGACAAAAATGAGAATAACTACTATTATTAAATTAAAGAAACAGTAATCATTACTATTATTAAATTATAATTCTTTTAAGGAGGAACTTATTATGGCAACAAGCACAAACGCACAGGTAGACAATCTCGTCAGCTTATTAGACGGCTATTCCACAAAGGGCGGACATCATTTGAATGTAAACGTATTAAACAGAGATATGTTACTGGATGCTCAGAAACATCCTGAGAACTATCCGCAGCTTACGATCCGTGTTTCCGGTTATGCCGTAAACTTTATCAAGCTGACCCCGGAACAGCAGGCGGACGTAATCAGCCGTACTTTCCATGAGTCAATATAAAACAGTAAGCACTATCCTTAAAAACCCGATGCATCTCTGCACCGGGTTTTTTAACGCTTCCCTACTCCTGAATAATAGAATATCCAAATGCATTTGCAAATGCATCAATCGGTTTCTTTTCTTTACACATACTGCAGTTTTCCGGCTCGTACTTTCTGTAATCAGGGATATCCGCCATACTGAACAGGGAATTGATCGTTATCCCTCCTATGCTGTTTGCCGCACTGAAAATCGCGCTGATACCGCTGATCGTCGCCCCATAGTATCCGAGCGCACGCACAGCTCTGACAATAGTCTCGCCCGTCGTTACAGATGCTAAAAGCAGCAGGACATTCTTCCCTCTCACCATCGGTTTTAAGTTTTCCCGAAACAGCATCTGACCGGAAGCCGCAAACTCCGGCGTGATAATATACATCGTTTTATGGGAATTCATAGAATATATCCCTGCTTTTGTCAGCTCCTCTGCTAAATATCCCCCAATAATTTCACAGCCGTCCATACAGACGATCGTATCCACAACCGTTGTTGCCAGTATCTGTTTGCTGAGCTCTGCTGCGACAGCCGCCGCCTCACTCTGCCTTGCCTTTAAAGCTGTCATATCCAGATAATAGTTTACGTGGGAGTTGGGTGTTGCAAAATGCCCGGGTATCACTCTTAATGCTACTTTCGGATGTTCCTTCGATTCAATTTTAATTACGTCCTGCATAACATACCTCCTCCAAAGTTGTTTGATAATACCATAATTTTATTTTAATTTATTACGCAATTTTAGTCAAGAAAAGATGACATAGTTTAATATATACTTACATATTTATTAAAACTATCTAAAATGCATGCAATTCTTTCAAAGAAGTGCTATACTGTTGATAAATACTTGAGGAAGGGACTGTTGATATGAAAGACTTTACTATTTTTACAGACGGAGATGTCGATGTACCGAAACCCTATGATGCAGATGTCATTGTACTGCCGCAGTATTACTATTTTGATCCCAATATTGTTTACGGCGATGAACAGATTTTATCCCGCGAAGAATTTTTTGAAAAATTAAGCAGCCAGAGAGCGTATACTTCCGGCGTCAACCCTGACTTAGCCCGCCGGCGTTTTGAGGAAGTCCTAAAAGCCGGCAAAGACATTTTATGTATTACAGTGTCTTCCGGGCTCAGTGGTTCCCACAATACGATCTGCGCTGTCGCTCAGGAATTGGCGGAAACTTATCCTGATGCTGCAATTAAAATTATCGATTCCTTAAGCGCTACTCTTGCCTGCGGTTTTCTCTGTGCGGACGCTGTTGAATTAAGAAAACAGGGAAAATCTATCGAAGAGACTGCTGCCGATATTGAAAGACGCTCAAAACTGTTGGATATTTACTTTGTTGTGGATGATTTCAAATATCTGGTGCAGGGCGGCCGGGTATCCCCCGCTGTCGGAAAAATCGGAGATATTCTGGATATCAAACCGATCCTGACTATGCGTGACGGACATATTGAAGCATATAAGAAAACCAGAGGCTTCCATTCAGCGCTGCGCAATATCCAGACTATAGCGGAAAGCCGAAAAGCGGCCCGCATCGGCAATATTTATGTTGGAAATGAAGAAATGTTTGAAAAATGCAAATCCTATGTTAAAGGCACCAGCGAAGCAAAGCTGAACCTCATTATCTCCTCCCATGTAGGTCCCGATACCACCGGCATTGCAATCGAATGGGAAGAATAGAACAGAATTTATATTCCATTATAAAAGGCGGCTGTCCTTTCGGATAACCGCCGTCTTTATTTTCTTTACTTCTGTGCTACATCCTTCATGGAGAAGCTGATTCTTCCCATCTTATCTTTTCCAAGACATACAACTGTCACCATATCGCCCAAGGTCAGCACATCTTCCACATGATTGATTCTCTCTTTTGCAATTTTTGAAATATGAACCATGCCTTCCTTGCCCGGTGCAAACTCAATGAATGCGCCAAACTCCTTGATGCTGACTACTTTACCCTTAAATACCTGGCCCGCTTCAAAATCAGTCACGATAGTCTTGATCATTTCCACTGCTTTATCCATCATCGCCTGCTCTGTGCCGCATACGGAAACCTGTCCGTCATCTGTGATGTCGATCTTCACACCGGTACGGGCAATGATCTCATTGATTGTCTTACCTCGCTGTCCGACCACATCACCGATCTTCTCCGGATCGATCTGCAGAGAAATGATCTTCGGCGCATAAGGTCCGACTTCCGCTCTCGGTGCGGAAATGGCAGGTTTCATACAGGTATCCATAATAAACATTCTCGCTTCGCGGCAGCGTGCGATCGCACCTTCCACGATAGGTCTTGTCAGACCGTGGATCTTGATATCCATCTGGATTGCTGTAATACCCTCTGTTGTACCTGTTACCTTAAAGTCCATATCGCCAAAGAAATCTTCAAGACCCTGGATATCGGTAAGCAGTACAAAATCATCATCCGTATCGCCTGTTACAAGGCCGCAGGAAATACCGGCTACCATCTTCTTGATCGGTACGCCCGCCGCCATCAGGGACATACAGGAAGCACAGGTAGAAGCCATAGATGTTGATCCGTTGGACTCAAAAGTCTCTGATACGGTACGGATCGCATAAGGGAACTCCTCTATGGACGGCAGTACCGGCAGAAGCGCTCTCTCAGCCAGTGCGCCATGTCCAATCTCTCTACGTCCAGGTCCTCTGCTTACTTTCGTTTCACCAACAGAGTAGGAAGGGAAATTATAGTGATGCATATATCTCTTTTCTGTGATGTTAACGTCCAGCCCGTCCACTTTCTGTGCTTCAGACAAAGGCGCCAGTGTAGTCACGTTACAAATCTGTGTCTGTCCGCGGGTAAACATAGCGGAGCCGTGTACTCTCGGAATAATGTCAACCTCCGCTGCCAGCGGACGAATCTGGTTTAATTCACGGCCGTCAGGACGCTTGTGGTCTTTTAAGATCATCTTGCGGACTGTCTTTTTCTGATACTGATATACCGCTTCTCCAAGAACAGCCAGCCACTCTTCTTTTTCAGCAAATGCCTCTTCCAGTCTCTCTGTGACCTTTCTGATATTTTCCTCACGTACCTGCTTTTCATCCGTGAAAACAGCTGTTTCCATCTCTTCAGGCGGTACGATCTTTTTGATCTCTTCAAACATTTCTTCGGGGATTGCGCAGCTTACATATTCATGTTTCGGCCTGCCGCATTCCGCTACGATCTGATTGATAAATGCGATGATCGTCTGGTTGATCTCATGCGCTTTGTAGATAGCGGCAAGCATTGTATCTTCCGGAATCTCATTTGCGCCTGCTTCGATCATGATCACTTTCTGTGCTGTGGAAGCAACAGTCAGCCTCATATCACCCTTATCCCACTGTTCCTGACCGGGGTTCACGATCAGCTCTCCATTTACCATACCGATCTGGGTCATAGCACAGGGACCGTCAAACGGAATATCCGAAATGCAGGTTGCAATAGAAGTACCGATCATCGCCACCAGTTCAGGACGGCATGCTGGATCTACCGACATTACCATATTGTTTAATGTCACATCGTTTCTGTAATCTTTCGGGAACAGGGGACGCATCGGCCTGTCAATCACACGGCTTGTCAATACTGCGTTCTCGGAAGCCTTCCCCTCTCTCTTGTTAAATCCTCCCGGAATTTTTCCTACAGAATAAAATTTCTCTTCATATTCTACACTGCACGGGAAAAAGTCAATACCATCTCTGGGCTTTTCGGAAGCCGTTGCTGTGGAGAGCACCGTTGTCTCACCGTACTGCATAAAAGCACAGCCATTTGCCTGTTTGCCGACTCTGCCGATATCCACTTTTAAAGTACGTCCGGCAAGTTCCATTGTGTAAGTCTTGTACATAATTTTTCTCTTCTCCTTTTCTTCTTAAATCTTATTATGATCATCAGGCAGAAGAGACCGAAACTACAGAAAATGCCACTTCTTTTTTCTGTATAGGAACTCCTCTTACCGGAAAGTCTGCCGCTTCTCAAAATCTATCTCCGGGAAATAGCACTTTCTGTGGTCTCGGGATATTTCTCCTACCTGAACTGAATACCCTATACGCAGAAAATTCTGCTTTACAGAATTACTCTCGTTTCAAGCGTTTACGCTTGAAACTGGGAAAGGCGTCACCAAAAACAACGTCCCCGGTTACGCCCTCCCCTTTATACTCTTATCTTTACTTTCTGATGCCAAGTCTTTCAATCAGAGTACGATATCTTTCGATATCTTTTTTCTTTAAATAATCCAGAAGACCACGTCTCTGACCGATCATCATATACATACCGCGACGGGAATGATGATCTTTCTGGTTCACTTTCAGATGCTCTGTCAGCTCCTGGATTCTTGCTGTCAGAATCGCGATCTGTACTTCCGGTGAACCTGTATCGCCCGGTGTTCTCTCATACTCTTTGATAATTGCTGCTTTCTTTTCTTTGGAAATCATTGTTTTTTCCTCCTCCTATTTATAACCGCCGGATACTAAGAGCAGGTCGGAGTTTCCTCACTCTGGGTATCGGCTGAACTCATACTGTTTTACTATACCATAAAATGTAAATAATGTAAACAAAAAAATTTGAACTGTTGCAATAAGCGCCAATTTAATCATCGACTGCTTTCCCGATGTTCCCCGATAATTTTTTCCATCCAGATCATATGATACCAGCGTCCGAATTTATAGCCGCATTTATAAAATTCCCCGGCCTTTGAAAAACCCAGATGTGCATGGAACTCTGCGCTGTTTTTATTAAGATACTCGTCGTCCGCTTCCGGATAAGCGATACAGGCGTATAAATTCAAAATTTGCATTTTACGCAGTCTGTTTTCAAGTTCTTCATAGAGCATCCTTCCAAAACCACTTTTCAAAGCAGTATGGTCAAGATATATTGTCAGTTCACATGACCAGTCATAAGCAGCCCGCCTGACAAATGGACCCGCATACGCGTACCCCTGTATTTTCCCGTCCTTCTCCACTACAAGATAAGGATACTTTTTCATCGTATTCCTCATCCTGCTTTCGAATTCGGCAAGTGTCGGCACATCGTACTCAAAACTGATAGCTGTATGCTCCACATAATACGCATATATTTCCAATATGCGTTCCGCATCTTCAAGTTTTGCATCTCTTACGATTGCCATATCCACTATCTATCTCCTAAGAATTGATAATCCGCACCACTTTCACCGGCGTCCTGTAATTACAGCTGCTGATCCTTATTCCCGTCTTCGGCGAACTGGCATGTATCACCTGTCCGCCGCCGATATAAAGCGCCACATGATTGATATATCCTTTTCCTCCGTAAAAGAACAAATCCCCCGGCTTTGCTTCCGATGCGCTTATCTTTGTCCCCATATTTGCCTGCGCTCTTGAAGAATGCGGAAGGCTGATGCCAAACTGCTGATAAACACGCATGGTAAAACCGGAACAGTCTGTTCCTTTCGTCAAACTGCTGCCGCCATACACATAGCGGTTCCCCAAAAACTGCTTTGCATACTCACAAATACTTACACGGACGTCAGAAACTCCCGCGCCGTACAACAGCTCCGTCATTGTAACCGCCGTATTAAGCTGCTCCTCAAGCTCCACATATTCCCCGGCAACATACACTGTCTCATCATCCAGCATGATCTCAACCCAGCCGTTATCAAGAGTCTGCACATATTCAAGCATCTCGCCCTGTGCAACCTGCGTATAGATAGACGCTTCCGTGCTGGGTTCCTGTCTGACGCGCAGTGCGTCCGCATGCACTACTGCATAAACAGAAATCAGATCCATCGCTTTCAATCTGGCTTCTGAACCGGTAAAGAGAAACTCCGTCTTAACATATCCTTCCACCTTCCCTGAGGTGATCTTTGACCAGTCCCCGTCCTGTTCAATAATTTCACAGGCGCAATCCCTCGGCAGCTTTCCCACTAAGGAGGCACTCTCATCCGCCCCGGCCCTGATGTTCAGATTGTTTTCCACATTGGCAATACCCAGATTTTTATACCCGAACATCTCAATGCTCTCCGCTTCCGCCAGGATCTCTTCATCGCTCTTTTCTGTCTCCATCAGCATTTCGCTTCCCACAGGGGCAAGCATTACATCGCTTCTTCTTACTTTCTCTTCCGCCCGTGCCGGAAAACCCGTCCGTAAAAATATTCCTGCGGCAAGAAACATGCCGCAGAAAACTATAACCTTTCTATTCCAAAGTTTTCTTATGTATAATGCCATATCCATACCCTTCACTGATATGCAGTACGTTATATCAATTTTTGTACGTTTTTAATCTTCTGCCTCTTCATTATCACTGCCATAAATGGAGAAGGCAATATTTGTTGCATGGTCGGAAACTCTCTCAAGTCCCGATACAATATCCGAAAACAGCATTCCCGCTGCCGGTGTACATTCGTTTCTTGTGAGCCTGTCCACATGATGCTGCTGCAGTTCCCTTTCCTTTTCATCTACCGCCGCTTCCAACCTCACAATATCATTCAAATGCTCTAATGTACCATTTGCAAACATGTCCACTGAATAGCGGACCACTGTATTGACCATGTCCAACATCTCGCCCAATTCATGCTGCGCATCTTTGCTGATCAAGATATTTTCTTCTCTTCTTCTGACAGCGCTGTCCGCAATATTCTCCGCATGATCACCGATTCTCTCTATGTCGTTTACCACATGGAAGAGGCCGCCGATCATCTTCGCATCCTCTATCGGCAGGGTTGTCTGGTTGATCTTGACAAGATACCCTGTGATCGCATGATTCAGGAAGTTAATGTTTTCTTCCACAGAATAAACTTCCTGTATATCCTCTTCATCCAACGTGACCAGTGCATTCATTGCTCTGTTTAAGTTCTCGCTGGCAAGAGAAGCCATACGGTCGATTTCCTTTATTACTTCCACAACTGCCGTGGCCGGATTCAAGACTACTTTATTGCCGATATATTTAAGCTGGAAGCTGTCTCTGTAACCTACATTCTTGTCGCTGCCCGGTATGAGGACATAAGTCAGCTTCACGATGGCGCCGATAAACGGTGTCAGCACGATCACAAGGAATATCTTGATAAACATGTGCGCGTAAGCCACAATACGTCCCGGGTCATTGCCCGCCATGCTCTCAAACATCCAAAGCAGTTTATCCATTGCAAACTGTAAGATTATGTACATGATAACCGTGCCGAAAACATTGAACAGCAGATGTATCATAGCTGCCCGCTTTGCGTCTTTCTTACCGGCAAGAGATGCCAGAATGGACGTTGTGCAGGCTCCGATATTACAGCCCAATGTAATATACATACACATATCCAGTCCCATCAGTCCCTGATTTGCCATTAACACCATAATACTGACCGTCACAGAGGAACTCTGAATGATCGCCGTCAATACAAAACCAAGCAGGATGCCGAGAAGCGGACTTTTCAGCGCCGCAAACATATCCATAATAACCGGAGATTCTTTCAGTCCGGACATAGCTCCCGACATTGTAGCAAGCCCCATAAACAATACGCCAAAGCCGACGATCACCTCACCGATCTTTTTCATCGCCTCTTTTTTGCAGAACATCACCATGAGCACACCGAGTAATAAAATAACCGGTGCAACTTTCTCCAGTTTAAAAGATACAAGAAGGGCTGTTACTGTTGTTCCGATATTGGATCCAAAGATAACGCCCGCCGCCTGAAACAGAGTCATCAGACCGGCGTTTACGAAACTGACTACCATAGCGGTACAGGCAGAAGAAGATTGAATCACTGCCGTAAAGATAAATCCTACCAGAATACCGGTAAAACGATTTGTGGTGAACATTTCCAGAATTCTTCTGAGTTTTGCACCGGCTACTTTTTCAATGCTGTCACTCATGACACGCATGCCATACAAAAATAGCCCAAGCCCTCCGGCCATCGATAATATTATGCCAGCTTCCATATTTTCCTCCCCATATCGCACAACATATGCCGCAGTGCGCATTCGGTAAATCTTCGATTTCCCTCTTTCGCGGGCTTCGCCCTATCACTCTCTGATCAGGCCGCTTTACCCCGCAGTGCACGCTCGCAAAACCTCCGGTTTTACTCGCTCGCGGGCTTCGCCCTATCAGACCCTGATTCGGCTGCTTTACCCCGCAGTGCACGCTCGCAAAACCTCTGGTTTTACTCGCTCGCGGGCTTCGCCCTATCACTCTGCAATCTGACAAAATTGACTGCAAGCAGTCATTTTGTCATCTTACTCCGTGGCACTGCTCATTGCATACGCGTACATTATAACCTGTTTGTCGACTTCTTTCAACAAAAAAGTCTCTCTGCCCGAAAATCACGTTATCCGGAAGTACGGCTCATCTCCAACAGCTTCTGCCGCATCTCATTCTCAATCTTCCCGAGTTCTTCCTCTGCGCTTCTTCTTCTGGCGCGGCCTTCCTCCTGTATCTTTATCACCTCGTCCAACGTACTGATAAGTG
This sequence comes from Lachnospiraceae bacterium, assembly GCA_014804795.1. GTDB lineage: Bacteria > Bacillota > Clostridia > Lachnospirales > Lachnospiraceae > 1XD8-76. The sequence continues at coordinate 45,251 of JAAUZC010000020.1, forward strand.
TCTGGTTCGTCGCCGTCAACGTCTCAATATCCACTATGCCCCGCTCGCTTTCTCTGGCTGTTTCAATGGTTGCGCTCTTAAGCTTTTCCGCATTTTTCTTAAGCAGCTCGTTGGTCATATCCGTCACTTCCCGCTGTGCCTTTGCCGCTTCGCCCGCATGCTCCGCTCCGATAGCAATAACCATCTGGCTTTTCCACAGAGGTATCGTATTTACCAGAGTAGACTGTATCTTTTCCGACATAGCCGTATCGTTTCCCTGAATCAGCCGAATCTGTGGCGCCATCTGCATGGATACTGCCCTCGTCAGTTCCAGATCATAAATCTTCTTTTCAAAGCGCTCGCACATAGCCGCATAGTCCTTTGCCGCCTGTGTATCCTCCGGCAGCCCGCTTCGCTGTGCTTTTTCAAGTAATTTTGGCAGTTCTTCGGTCTTTGCCTGCCCCAACTTCTTTTTGCCCGCCAGAATATACATGGAAAGTTCCTTAAAATAATTCAGATTCAGCTCATACATCTTGTCCAACATTGCCACATCTTTCAGAAGTGTCACCTGATGATTTTCCAACACTTTGACAATCTTATTGATATTATTTTCCGCCTTATCATATTTCGCTTTCAGACTGTTCAGTTTATTACTGCTTTTTTTAAAGATTCCGAGAAATCCCCTTTCCTCTTCCTCATCAAAACTCTTAAGTTCCGCCACCACCCCTGTGAGCATCTGGCCGATTTCTCCCATATCTTTGGTGCGCACATTATTTAAAGCGTTCTCCGAGAAATCAGCGATCTTTTTCTGGCTGCCCGCTCCATAGCACAATACCATCTGGGTATTGGTAATATCGATCTGCTTTGCGAAATCATCTACCATCTTCTGTTCTTTCGCTGTCAGCACCACCTCAGGCTCTTTCTTTGAAACCTCCTCTTCGGACTGTGCCCCGCTCTCCACAGGTGCCGACGTCTTTTCCGCAAATATCTCCGGCTCAAAAGTAAGTACAGGGGCCTCCTTCAACATTTCATCCAAATTGTTTGCCATGATATATCCTCCTAATCCTTATCATTACAGGTTTCGATCTGCATCTTCTTTTCTCAAGTAAACTCCATCTCCTTCGTAAGCCCTTCTCTTGCCAGCATGCTCTTTAATACCCGTGCATCCGCAGTCGCATCAAACACAGCATCCTGAAACAGATTATTTAAAAGCTCCGCAAACGCCTGGTTGATAATATCCAGCGTTTTTTCTATCTCCGCCTTTGCCTGCAAAACCTCTTCCCCCGGCACACTGATCCTGTCAAACTCTTCATATGCCTCCACCAGTTTCAGGGTAGTCGGCAGATAGTAATCCATGGGTTTATGCATCCGATGCATCTGCTCAGGATGTTCCCTTACACTGTCAAAAATCTCTTTTAACAGATTTTCCAGTCGGAACAGCTTATCGGAAATCACTTCCCCCTCAATGTTATCATTCAGATCTCTCAGTTTGCGGATACACTCCATTCCCTCCGACACCATGGCGTTCAGTTCATTTTCCGGAGAATTTTCCGCTGGTCCGCTGCTTAAGTCTTGTCCGTCCGGCACATGACCTGTAACGGCCGCCTTTTTCTCCTCTTCTTCTCTGATCCGCCTGTTTTTTTCCGCCTCCAAATACTGCCCGTAAACCAGATCATTCAACATGAAGCAGGTTTCCTGCTCGTCCAGATGTCCCTCAGGAAACATCCCTGCCTTCAGCATTTTCCGGATGTCCTTTTTTACATAACCGTCGCTTTTTCCTGTTGCTTTTGCCAGTTTTTCAATATCACCGTACATTTTCGAGCCACACAGATCTATGTATCTGTCTGCCCGTTTTAACCGCTTCCACTTACTGATGCCGGTTCCGATCATCCCCGCAAATCCTGCCATAAGCGCCAGATGAATACCCCAACTCGCCAAAGTGCCCGATACACCGATGAAAGAAAGAAACATCCTTCCAATCATGGCTAATCCCATAACGCCGACGCCGATGCCGCCAAATACCTGATACAGAACGCCTGAAACACTTCCCACCTTGTTTTTCCTTACCGCCGGAACACTCGCGGAACTCTGCCTGCACGTAAACTGCTCCGGCTGCCCGGACTGCTCTCTGTACTTGAACTGCACCTCCCTGAACTGCTCTTTGTACCTGAACTGTTCCTTCCTGAAGTGCTCCTGACGTCTGCGCTCTTCCTCGCGTCTGAACTGTTCCTGCCGGTCCCTTCGATTTTCTTCCTGTTTTTTTCTCTCCTCAGCTTTCTGCTTCCATTTGGAAATATCCTCAGATGAAACAGTGCCTTTCGCAATCTGCTTTCCCACTTCATTCAAAGTATCTGTCACCGTCTGGGCAACAAGGTTGTTCAGAACTTTAAAATCCCCGCTCTGTAAAGCATCCGCAACCGCGTCCTTTATCCGCTCCCCCATATTATTTTGATTATGATTTCCATTCATTCTAACAAAACCTCATTTCATCCGCAAGTCATCATTTTCTGTGAACATAATATCGGCCCTCGGCGATATCTGCGGCCATCTGTTTTTTCAACGCTTCCACGGACTCAAATTTATATTCCGGCCTGTGGAAAGAAAACAGCCTGACCGTAATCTCTTTTCCGTAGATATCCTGCGCAAAGTCGTAGAGGTAAGTCTCCACTCCGGCCTGCTTTTCATCATTTACTGTAGGCTTGCAGCCAATATTTGTAATCCCTTTATATACCTGCTCGCCAAAGGAAACCTCTGAAAAATAAACGCCATAGGGCGGCAGCAGTTTTTCTTTTTCGGGCAAAAGATTTACGGTAGGCATTCCTAACCTTCTGCCCAGCTTTTTCCCGTGAGCTACGATGCCGCTCACACTGTAAGCTTCCCCTATCAGGCGCTCCGCTTTCTCCATATCGCCTGTTTTTATCACTTCCCGCACATAACTGGAACTGATCTCCACTTTCTCCAGACAGACTTTCTCGATGATCTCCGTCTGATAGCCAAACTGTGCGGACATTTTTTTCAGCAGTGCTGCATCGCCTTTTCCTTTTTTCCCGAATGACAGATCTCTCCCCGCCGCAATATAGGCCGTCTTCATCTGTCCTGCCAGTACCCTTTCGATAAACTGCTCCGGTTCTATTGCCGCTGTCGTAAAATCCAGTGGAAATTCGATCAGCACATCTATACCAAGTTCTTCAAAAATCCTGCGTTTCTCTTTCTTTGTTGTCAGCTCCGGCAGGCTTATTCCGGAAAAAAGTACTGCCGGTGACGGATCAAATGTAAAAACCACCGCCTGCAGCCCTCTCTCTTTCTGCTCCAACACATGCCGCAGAAGGCTCTGGTGTCCCCTGTGAATCCCGTCAAACTTTCCGATTGCCACAGCCGACGGCCTGTTTAATTGAAATGCAGTTTCTTTTTCAATGATCTGCATCTGCTCTTCCTCTCTCGCAAAATCGCCAAATTATTCCATAACAGTTTGACCACACATCACTAAGTCAAAGTCAAATTCAGCCCGCTCATTCAACTTAATAACGTGATTCACTCATCCCGGCAAAAACATCTTCCAGGGCTTTAACGTTTTTCTTCCTTTTTCCAGCAGATATACCCCGTAGAAAATTCCGTTTCTATGGTATACCCTGACGGGACTGTTATCCGGCAGTTTTTCTAAACTGACGTCTTTCGTTTCCGCCGCAGAAAAACGCAGTTTATTTCCGTTTTCCAACAAAGCACATTGCGTCCCTTCTGTGACCATCACCGCCGGATACTCCTTAAAACAGCCATCCACCGGTATCAGCACACTCTCCAATCCCGCACTGTCACGGATCTGTTCTATTTCCGCCAATGTATGTGCCTTTTCCAGTTCAAAACTTCCAACCCTTGTCCGCACAAGAGAGCTCATCGCAGCGCCGCACCCCAGTCTTTCCCCGATATCCTGACACAATGTACGGATATAGGTTCCTTTGGAACAAACTACTCTGATGCGCAGTTTTGGCAGAGCAGAAAAATATACCGTCTGATGAGCCTCTTTTTCAGCGTGACCCGCAGACGGCAATAATTCTATTTCTTCTATATCTATTTCCCGCGGCTTTCTCTCCACTTCCACGCCTGCGCGGGCAAGCTCATAAAGCCGCTTTCCATTCACCTTGAGCGCCGAATACATGGGCGGCATCTGAAGCTGTTTTCCCCGAAAAGAAAGAATTGTCTTTTCCATCTCTTCCACGGGTATTTCCCGCCATTTTTCGCCGCTGTCCGTGAGTATTTTCCCCCAAATATCCTGGGTGTCGGTGGTGATGCCGAGCGTCATCTCCGCCACATATTCTTTGCTGCGGTCTGTCAGCATATCGCAGAGTTTTGTAGCATTTCCCAGGCATACCGGTAGCACTCCCTCCGCATTCGGATCAAGCGTTCCCGTATGCCCGATCTTTTTCTGACGGCATATCCCCCGCAGCTTCGCAACCACATCATTCGAGGTATAATCCCTCTCTTTTCTGATGATCAGTATTCCGTTAAGCACCGGCTTCCTCCAATTGTTCCTCTATATGTACTGACAGGTTATTGATCACATCATAGAATGTACCGTTCATTGTACAGCCCGCCGCTCTCACATGGCCGCCGCCGCCGAACAGTTCCGCTATCTTTGCCACATTGACCTTTTCACCCGAACGCAGACTCACCTTATATTGCATTGTTCTGATCTCATACATAAACACTGCGCACTCTGCGCCTTTTGTAAGCTTGAGCTGACTGACGATTCCCTCTAAATCCGCTCCGGTCACCTGATAAAACTCCATTGTCTTTCTGTTGATATAACTGACAATACACTTCCCGTCCATGATCAGCATACTCTCAAGAAGCGCCCGCCCCATAACCTGATTCTGCACATATGTCTTCTCATAAAAAGTTTCTTCGATCAGCTTTGAAAAATCAAATCCGTAACTGATCAGCTTTGCGGCGGCCTGCATTGTTTTCGGTGAAGTGCAGGAGTAACGGAATACTCCTGTATCATGTACAATGCCTGTATATAACGCCGCCGCAATATCCGCGTCCAGCATATCTTCTTCCACCAGCTCATACACAAGCTCACTGGCAGAACTCGCCTCCGGATAAATGTAGTTATACATTCCCGTACCGTCCGCATTGCTGACGTGATGATCAATATTGACCGTTGTCTTCGCCTTATCAAATAATCTTTCGGCGCTGCCCAGCCTCTCTTTGCCGCAGTCCACGGCAAAAAATACATCAAACTCTGCCTCTTTCGGTACTTCTTTTCCCAATATCACGATGTCCCGAAAGCCTTTGATACAGGAAAAAATATCAGACGGTTTTTCCAGAAAAACTTTCACTTCTTTTGCAGGAAACAGCTTTTTCAGATACAGAGAAAGCCCCAGGCAGGAACCGACACAATCGCCGTCCGGTCTGATATGCCCGCCGATTCCGATTCTCTCCGCATCTTTACATATTTCCTTGATATTCATGATACTTCCCTCTTTTCTGCACTTGCTTTTCAGTCTCCTGATGAATGGCCCGCCATTACCTCATCGATTTTTTTTGACATATCGACACCGTAGGCAATGGACTGATCCATCACAAAAGTAATCTCCGGCGTATTGCGCAGATTGATCTGCCTTGCCAGCTCTTTCCTGATATAACCTCCGGCACTTTTCAGACCGGCTAACGTATCTTCCTGTGCCTTTTCGTCCCCCAGCACGCTGATCCACGCCTTACACGTCTTTAAATCCGGCGCCACTGTCACAGCGACAACTGACGTCATCGGATGAATCCTCGGATCCTTGATATCACTGCGGATAATCTCTGCAAGGACTCTATGCACTTCCCCGTTGATCCGGGTATTTTTTAGGCTGTTCTTTCTCATTTACTCTCTTGGAACCTCCACCATAATATATGCTTCCACGATATCCAGTTCTTTCATCTGGTCATAACCATCAAATACAAGACCACACTCATAGCCGGCCCGTACTTCTTTTACATCGTCCTTAAACCGCTTTAAGGAAGCAAGCTGTCCCTCATATATCTGCTCGCCCTCACGGGTGATACGGATCTTGCAATCCCGCTTAAACTCACCGTCCAGCACATAGGAACCGGCAATATTGCCCACTGCGGAAGCTTTGAATATCTGGCGCACCTCTGCATGACCGATCACTTTCTCTTCATAAACCGGTGCAAGCATGCCCTTCATAGCGCGCTCCACATCTTCGATTGCCTTATAGATCACATCATATAACCGCACATCCACTTTTTCCCGCTCTGCGGTCGCTTTCGCCTGCACGTCCGGCTTTACGTTAAAGCCGATAATGATCGCGTTGGATGCGGAGGCAAGAGTAACATCGGACTCGTTGATCGCACCTACACCGCCGTGGATACATTTTACTATTACTTCTTCGTTGGTGAGTTTGAGCAGGCTCTGCTTCACCGCTTCCACAGATCCCTGCACATCCGCTTTTACCACAAGGTTCAGCTCTTTTAAATCGCCCTCTTTAATCTGCGAGAACAGATCATCCAGAGACATACGCACTCTTGTATCCGCCAACATCTGTTCTTTATGCTGGGACAGATAAGTTTCGGCATAGCTCTTGGCTGTCTTGTCGCTGTCGTGGGCAAGGAATACTTCGCCTGCCACTGGTACGTCGGAAAGACCGAGAATCTCTATCGGCATGGAAGGACCTGCTTCCTTCACACGTTTGCCTTTGTCATCGATCATCGCTCTGACTTTACCGTAGCTTGCACCGGCAGACACAAAATCACCGATCTTTAATGTCCCTTTCTGCACCAGAATGGTCGCTACCGGCCCTCTGCCTCTGTCAAGTTCTGCTTCGATCACAAGACCTCTCGCTTTTCTCTTCTTATTCGCTTTCAGTTCCATGATCTCTGCCGTCAACAGAATAGTCTCTAACAGATCTTCGATGCCCGCTCCGCTCTTGGCCGATACCGGCACAAACTCTGTGCTGCCGCCCCAATCTGTAGGAACCAGTTCGTACTCCATCAGCTCCTGTTTTACCTTATCCACATTGGCCGCAGGTTTATCAATCTTATTGACTGCAACGATAATTTCCACGCCGGCTGCTTTGGCATGGTTGATCGCCTCCACGGTCTGGGGCATCACACCGTCATCCGCCGCAATCACCAGAATCGCAATGTCTGTCGCATTGGCGCCGCGCATACGCATCGCCGTAAACGCCTCATGTCCCGGCGTATCCAAAAACGTAATTTTTGAATTGTTAATGTTTACAGTATATGCACCGATCGCCTGTGTAATACCACCGGCTTCTTTATCTGTTACGTTTGTCTTCCTTATTGCATCTAAAAGAGACGTTTTACCATGGTCAACGTGTCCCATCACACAGACTACAGGAGGACGTTTTACCATTTTTGCCACATCTTCCTCATCCTCTTTCAACAGTTCTTCGATCACATCCACCTGCACTTCTTTTTCGCACATGATCTCATATTCGATTGCAATATTCTCCGCTTCCTCATAGGAAACTTCCGTGTTCAGAGTCACGATCTGCCCTGCCAAAAACAGTTTCTTGATAATAACGGAGGGCTGCATTTTCATCTTGTCGGCAAGCTCTTTGATCGTCAGCTTCTCCGGCAGTGTGATGACCTTGATCTGCTCTTCCACTACGGTTTCTTTCTTTTCCGGTTTAATAAAGCGGCCCGCCTTATTTTTCAGTGCAGTCTTCTCTTCCTCCTCATAGATCATATCTTTTCTGGAGCGTTTATCCCTGTCCTGATTTCCGCGGCGTTTTTCATCCTGCGGTCTCTTTTCTGCCGGAGCTGCCGGTGCATCCATTGCAAAGCCTTTCCCCTGCCCGTTTCGTTTTCCGGGAGCCTGGTTTCTGCTATCCGGTCTAGCACTGCGGCCATTATTATTGAAAGGTTTATTGCCAGAACCGCTGCCAGTCTGACCCCTTTGATTATTCTGATATCCCGGACGGCTGCCGCTTTCATTCCTCCTGCCCTCGTTTTTGCCGCCTGCAGACTGTCTGCTATTTTGCCGCTCCCTGTTATCCCTGTTCTGGAATTCTCTTCTTTCATTACTTTTCTGCTCACTGAGTCTGTCTCCATTATTTGTGCGGGGTGCTTCAACAGGCCTGTTTTCTTTGTTTACAGGCTCTTTACTTTCCACCGCCGTCACTTTGATTTCCTCTTCTTTCGGCGCCACCGGTGCTTTTTTCACCGGTCTGTTATTCATCTGCGCTTTGTTGCGGTTTCCGAAATCATTTGTCACCGGCGTCGGTTTTACGCTGGGCTTGATCAAAGGTCTATACGGATTTGCCGCAGATACTGTTCTTGCCCCGTTTCCCTGAGGACGTCCCTGCCCCTGCTTTTCGGGTCTTCTGTCCCTGTCGCGACCGTTTCTGTCGGGATTGCGGTCAGAATTTCTTTCACCATTTCTGTTTCCCTGCATTTTACTGTTGCCGGAATTGTTAATGATGATGATTTTTTTCTTCTTTTTCGGAGGCTCCTCTGTTTTGGTTCCTTCCCCGACAGGTCTTTTTTCAGCCGCTGCCGGTTTTTCTTCTTTTCCTGCGGGTACCTCTTTCTTTTCTACAGGTGCGGTCTTTTCCGCTTTCACTGTTTCTTTTTCAGACACTGCCGGTTTTTCTGTTTCCAACACTTTCTCCTGTCCCTTATCTGCTTTCTTAAACTGTTCCTTTACCAACGCGATCGCCTCTTCCTCAATGGAGCTCTGCGCCGCTTTCACGTCCATACCCTTTTCTCTCAGGTATGTAATAACATCCTTACTCTGTATTTCCAACTCTTTGGCCAGTTCAAACACTTTCATTTTCGCCATATATTACTCTCCCTTCATTCTGGTTCCGCATAAGCCCTGCATCTTCTTCTATGCGCTTCCGAATCGCATCCGCCAGTCCCTTCTCCGTTATAGCAAGATTTACCCGCATTCCTTTTCCGATCGCATGCCCTAAAGCATCTTTGTCCCCATAGATACATATCGGAATATTCCTGTATGCACACATATCCGAAAAGTGTTTTCTGGTATTCCCGGAAGCATCCGATGCCAGGATGACCAGACAGGCTTTTCGACTTTTAATCGCTTTTTCTGTAGAAAACTCACCACTCACCACATTGCCCGCTTTTTCCGCAAGACCTATCATGGAATATATTTTATTTACCATCTATCTCTTCAAACTCCTTTTCCAGCCTCTCATATATTTCCGACGGAATCTTCATCTGAAAAGAACGCTCCAGACCTTTTGTTTTCATCGCCCGTTGCAGACATTCTTTTGAAAAACAAAGATATGCGCCTCTTCCGTTCTTTCTGCCGGTAACATCGAATGTGAACTCATCATCCGCTGTTTTCAGTATGCGCAGCAGTTCCTTTTTACTTTTCATCTGTCCGCAGCCAATGCACTGCCTCATGGGAATTTTCTTTGTCATCTCAAACCTTTCTTTTTCGTTTCTATCCGTTCTCTTCCTTACAGACTTCTCCGGTATTTTATTCCTGCAGTGCATCCTCCGGGCTTTCTTCCTCCGTCGGTTCTTCGTACTCTCCTACAGGCTCCTCATCATATTCCTCTGCCGACTCTCCGTATGTCTCATCATATTCATACGCATCATCCTCATAATCATCTTCATACTCATCATCGTCCAGATAGTCTTCATAACGGAATCCCGGAGCATCCTTCGCCTGGGTCTCCGATTTAATATCAATCTTGTAACCTGTCAGTTTTGCCGCAAGTCTTGCATTCTGTCCTGATTTACCGATTGCAAGGGAAAGCTGATAATCGGGTACTACCACTTTTGCCGTCTTTTCCTCCGGGTCTGCAAACACTGCTACGATCTTGGCCGGGGCAAGTGCATTCTGAATAAAGTTACCCGGATTCTCATCCCACTCCACAATATCTATTTTTTCATTTCTCAGCTCAGCCACTACAGCATCCACACGGGCACCACCCTGACCTACACAGGAACCTACCGGATCCACATCCGGATCGTTGGAACGCACTGCCATCTTTGTCCTGCTGCCCGGTTCTCTTGCCACACTGACGATCTCCACCGTGCCGTCCTTGATCTCTGTCACTTCTTCCTCGAACAATTTTCTGACCAGATTCGCGTGAGTTCTGCTGACTAATATCTTAAATCCCTTCTTTGTATCAGGCACACCCAGAATATATACCTTCACTCTCTCTGTCAGGCGCAGATTTTCTGTCGGTACAGTTTCTTTCTCCGTGAGCTGTGCATCTGCTTTTCCCAGATTAATGTTTATCGTACTGCCCACATAACGCTGTACAATGCCCGTAACCACCTGTCCCACTTTATCTCTATAAAAGTTAGAGACAGAACTTTTCTCTTCTTCTCTGATCTTCTGCAAAATAACGTTCTTCGCTCTCCCGGCCGCGATTCTGCTAAACTCGGCGGAATCCACTTCCATTCTGATCATATCGCCTGCCACTGCCGAAGAAGCGATCTCCTGCGCCTGCGCAAGAGCAATCTGCAGACTGTCATCTTCTATATCGTCCTCGGTCTCCACCACTTCCTTTTCATAATAGCAGTGAAAATCTCCGGTTTCCCTGTCTACTTCCACATAGACATTCTCATTTTTGCCCAGGTGCTCCTTGCAGGCCGCTTTCAGAGAATCTTCGATTGCGGCAAACAAGACGTCTTTGCTGATCTCCTTCTCCTTTTCCAGCATGTCAAGTGCCTTTAATAATTCGCTGTTCATTGATCTTTCCTCCTATTTTAGTTCCGCATCCGCCCTTTTGGCACACTGACACAGAAAACAAGTTTCCAGCCGCTCTGCGTCTGTAAATTATTTTGTGCGCTGTCCGGGCTTCTGCTGTTTTAAGCTTCTGCTGTTTTACAAATTGAGTGCCAGTCTGATAAGCGCCACATCGCTTCTGGCAAATTTTATGTTCTCATCCTCTCCCGACCCGATCGTAATGCTTTCTTCATCAAAAGCTTTCAGAATGCCGGAAAACTCTTTCTGCTTCTCTATCGGCTTATAAGTTTTTACTTCCACTTCTTCCCCGATGCTCTTTAAAAGATGCTTATCCTTTTTCAAAGCCCGGCCAAGTCCCGGTGAACTTACTTCCAGTATATAGGCATCCTCAATAAAGTCCTCTTTGTCCATGATATCGGAAACTGCTCTGCTCACTTTCTCGCAATCCTCTATCGTAACGCCACCCTCCTTGTCGATATAGGCGCGCAGATACCAGTCGCTCCCTTCCTTCACATACTCCACGTCGTAAATTTCCACGCCATTCTCTTCTGTAATCGGAAGCAGTATCTTTTCAAATCTTGATTCATAATTCTCTTTCTTTGACATAGCACCTCTCATTCTTACCGCCTCACAGTAAAAGAGTGGACTTGCAAGCCCACTCTTTAACCTGTAATCCATATTTATCATCTCAAGTATAGCACTTTTTTCAGGAAATGCAAGTGTTTTTCGGATTTTTATTCACCATTCAGCGAAATTAATTTTCATCATCAAACGTAATACTGTCAATGATCTCCTGAAACAGGATATCGGCCTCCTCCATATAATCTTCATATATAATAAAATCGAGATCCACATAAACCGTACCGTTCCAGACGCATACATAGCGTTCATAATAAGTCCCGCCGTCATTGCTCTGAAGCATGGCAATGGCATCTATGGCCGGATTGCCGTCAATCGATATTTCATCTACCACATATCCCTGATTTCCCAGGTTTTCATAAAGACTCTGCAGTTCCCCGGCATCATCGGAATCATAAGGCGTTATATAAAGTATCGCCATATCCCACGGATTTGCATCCTCATAACGAGAATACGCATTATAGCCATCCCCTTCCTCATTTTCTATAATATCCCACAAGTAAGGAATGGAGAGAGTCATTCCCAGTTCCTCCACATAACGACTCGTCATAACCGGTGCCGGTATGGGTCTTTCCTGATTCATCGCTTCATCCAGTTCTCTCTGCGTTATCACGATTGCAGAGCCGGAATCGGTATCCTCCACAATTTTCTGTGCCACAACCCTTGTTGCAGGTCCCAATACAGAGAAATGATCCGCCCCTTCGATAACATAGCAGTGTATGTTGTTATTCTCGGAAGCCTCTTCCATTCTCTCCAGATTTTTCGAATTACCGTCTCTTCCCTCAATCAGGAAGGTAGGACTTTTTACATTGTCCAGCCAGTAGATCGGTGAACGCATGATATACTCGTCCTCATTATCCGTATCAAAAGTGAACTGGCTGTTGTTGTGATATTTTATCTCATCTACCGCTCCAAAGCAGAATACCGCCCTGAATTTATCCGTGTACTCGGACGCAAGCAGCGCTCTTGTGCCGCCTGTACTGTGACCGCCCAGATAAATGCGCTCGGAATCCACATACGGCAGAGAAGCGGCATACTCATAGGCGGATATGATATCATCCACTTCGCCAAACAACGTCTCATAATAACCGGGATTTCCGCTGCCGCCCCGGAAAGAGGGATACATCGTCAAAATTCCTGCCTGCCAGAAAGCCGACCCGGTCTGATCATCATCCCATTCCGGATAAACCCACGGAAAGTCATCAATGCCGTTGCCCCAGCCGCCGACTACCCATATGATCAGAGGATGCTTTTCGCCATCGCCTGGATCGCTGGATACATATGCCGCCAGGTCTCCCACTTCAGATGAATAAGAAACCAGATCAAAAACCCCTTCCGGCGGCTCCGGTATGGAATAATCATCATTTTCCTTCTTCGCCAGCGTGGTGGTAAAAGCATCATGGGCCTCAGCGAAGCTGACAGAAGTGTCAATATTGGAATCGGCCACGGCGTCTTTACTTGAAAAACTTTTCTGTTCCCGCGCCGCTCCGCAGGCCGCCGTGAGAGACATTATCAAAATCATAAAAAATAATACAACCGCTTTTCCAACTGTTTTTTTGCTCATAAAACAATCTCCTTTGTCCGTATTGTTCTTGACCAGATTATATCATCTAAATACGTCAATGTCATTATAATTTTCAAGCACCTTGACATATCTGAACTGTTTTAAAATTTCTTCTTGACATATATAGATATCCGATATATTATATAGATATCCGATATATCGAACATCTACGCAAACAATCAAACAATACAGGAGGAATAAAAATGGCTATTGATAAAAGTCTGGTTTCCGGCAGTACCACCATGTTGCTGCTCAAACTCTTATCCGAAAAAGACATGTACGGCTATGAAATGATCGAGGAACTGAAAAAGCGTTCAGAAAATGTTTTTGCTCTGAAAGCAGGTACTTTATACCCGCTGCTTCACGGATTGGAAGATAAAGGTCTCCTGACCTGTTATGAACAGGAGACACAGGGCAAAGTGCGCAAGTATTATTCCATTACGGGAAAAGGCAGAAAAGAACTGAATGAACGCAAAAAATCCTGGCAGGAATATTCCCATGCCGTAGCCAGTGTTCTCTGCTGCGAGGCATAAAAAGGAGGTTTCCATGGACAGAACAGAATATTTAAACACTTTAACAGAACAGATTCAAAATAAAAATGCAAAGAAATTGGTACTGGAAGAAATCATCGCCCATATCGAAGATCAGAAAGAGGCTTATCTTCTGGATGGAAAAAATGAAGCGGAAGCGGAAGAACTCGCCGTGAAAGAAATGGGAAACCCGATAGACACCGGCGCCAGACTCAATAAAATACACCGCCCGAAAACAGATATATGGATGCTGCTTGTCATGGTCGTTTTGACATTGATCGGTATTATCATGCAGTCCATTATCTGTTCCGGATTTGACAACTTCACTGTTGCAAACAGCTATCATATCAATACGATTCTTTTTAATCTGACAGGTTTTGCCCTTATGCTGGCTGTTTATTTTGCAGATTACCGCATTCTCGGAAAATATGTATGGTATATCTATGGTGTCTATCTCATAGCCGCTGTGGTCTTACCGCATATCCCGCCGTACTATGAGTATTCACACCACTGGCAGCTGGGACAGACCCTGAGCATACTGTTTGTCCCTCTGTTTGCGGTGCTATGCTATCAATTCAGAGGAGAAAAAGGAAAAGGTATCATCAAGGCCATCGGTCTGCTTTTCCTCAATATGCTTCTTCTGCTGCTTTTCGGTTACTATACTTCCGCTGCGATGATCCTTGCTTTCATGGCCTGCCTGATCACTCTGTGCGGAGCGGCGTTTAAAGGAATCTTCGGGGGCAGAAAAAAACTGCAGACAGGTCTGCTGCTTGCTTTTATCATAGGCGTCCCCACCCTGTTTTTCGGAGATGTGCTGTTATTTAACGGACGTTTTCTGTTTCTTGCAGAATATCAGATCAGGCGCATACAGGTGATGCTCCATCCCGCCGCCTTCGCAAGTGAAGCCGGATATCAGACCCTGTTAGTGCGAAACCAGCTCTCGGAGGCCTCCTTCTTCGGCGGCGGAAGCGTCGGAAAAGTCGGCGAACTGTCCGGCGCCTGGTGCGACTACGTGTTGATCTGCCTGACCGCTTATTTCGGTCTTTTCATTGCCCTCGCCGTGGTGCTTATCATCGCTGCTTATTTTATACGCTCTCTCCATATTTCTTTTATACAGAGCAACCGCCTGGGCTTTTTGTTAGGTATTTCCTGCAGCAGCATCCTGATCCTTAAGACCATTGTCTATGTGGCCATGAATTTCGGTGTTGGGCTCACGGTAAGTATCGATATGCCGTTTTTAACATACGGACTGCACTGTACGCTGATCAATTTCCTGTTTATGGGAATGATTCTCTCAGTGTACCGGAATACAAATATATTGCCCGAATACAATGACACGCCGCACTTCCGGCTGAGATTTGAAAAGATATCCAATAAGTAAAAAGAAAGCGCTTATCTGAGATAGTTTCAATCTTTACACTTATATCAGGGGCTGACGCGAAAGTAGCAGCCCCTGATAATATCCTATTCGCAGGATACTTCGCCGGTTCTTCCATAGAATGTCAGAAGATACAGCCCGCAAATACCCACTACAGCATAAATTGTCCGCGCTATCCAGCCGATTCCGAATAAGGATTCCACCAGATTGAATCTGAAAAACCCGATAAGTCCCCAGTTTACAGCGCCGATAATGCCGATTGTGAGTGCTATTATATTCAATGTTTTATTCATAATAATACCTCCTCTGTCTTCATTTTAAGTTTCATTTGACACATAATATGTCACTTTTTAAAATCCCCTTAACTCATGAAATTTATTCTTTTTTGCTTCAGATGGTTAAAGCTGCTTTTGGAGGCAGTTATTACAAAAAATAAAATTTTAACGGTTAGCGCAAAAATTTTAAAAAAGTACTTGCATTTTTTCGAAATGTGTAATAAGATATCTAAGTGCAAAACACATAACTACATCATGGCTGATTGGTCAAGCGGTCAAGACGCCGCCCTCTCACGGCGGAAACAGGGGTTCGATTCCCCTATCAGCTGCGACTGTTTATAACAGCCCAACCCTAAGAATGCTGAAAAATTAAGTTTTTTTGGCATTTTATTTTTTATCAGAATATTACAAAAAAATGGCAAAATAGGTTGACTAACAGAAAATTTGTGCTATAATATTTAAAGTATATAAGGCGGATGGTGCTTTGCATATCGGTTTTATATATGAGAATAACCCATTCAGTCGTAAGAGTTGAAGGGACTGAAGGGAGGTCAGGGTGATTTAATGTCTAACGTTATCGTAAAAGAAAATGAATCTTTGGACAGCGCATTACGCCGCTTTAAAAGAAGCTGCGCTAAAGCTGGTATTCAGCAGGAGATCCGTAAAAGAGAACATTACGAGAAACCCAGCGTAAGGCGTAAGAAAAAATCCGAAGCAGCAAGAAAACGGAAATACAATTAATTCAAATATTAAACTGCTACCACATGAAATGCTTCATATGGCAGCAGTTTTTATTTTTTACTCTTCTGCCGCTTCGGTTTCCTCATCTTCCGATTTTACTAATTGCTTCAGTTTATCAAATACGCACCGCAAAACCAGGGATTGCAGAGAAGCTACTGCCGCAAAACCTATGAACAGCCAGACGATAAAGCCGATCACAAGCGTCTGTGCTGTCAAAAATGTCACGATAACCGGTGCTATTGTTATGACAAGGAGCAACGCCGTATACGGCAGTCTTGCAAATACCAGTATCACTGCATTTTTCAATGTATTTTTCACCGTATTTACAAACCTTGCCTGCAGTCCAAAAGCATAAATCATCGCACTGAAAAGCAGGCATGCCATAATCCCAAAAAGTACTCTGTAAAATGTCGCCAGATTATCCGACATCAGTTTCAGGGCGGAAAAATCAATAATAAGTGCGATATCGGCCAAAAGAAAAATACTCCACAAAGCCGTACTCTGCTTCCAATTTTCCTTAAACGCTTTTAAATATCCTTTTACAATATATCCTTCTTCATTTTTTACTAACTTCAACGTAACCGAAAAAAGCGCCGTAGTGGAAGCTCCTATCGTAATGACCGGTACGGAACATACTAACCATAACAAATTTAATATAACAAAATCAACAAGCCTGCTTATTCCCCGCACAATCGGATTATCTATCCAGTCAAAATTCATTTCTTTTTCTACCTTTCTTTTATGGCTACTCCGCTTCGCTCCGAGCCAGTATAATATCTGACGATATTATATCATGTCTGCAAACAGACATGATATCTTTTATGGCTACTCCGCTTCGCTCCGAGCCAGTATAATATCTGACGATATTATACTATATTTCTTACACATAAGAAAAGCCCTCTTTACAATTTGCAAAGAAGGCTCTTAATTCTGTGATCAAACAGGTAATACCTTACTTATACTTTCGCCGCGCCTTTGATTATCATAACAATACCCACAATGATCAATACCGGAAATGCAATATAAAGTAATCCTGCGCATACAAGTCCGATCAGTATTACCGGCAGCAAAATAACCGTACAGATTAACTTCGCTATTCCCCAGGTTGCTTTCAGGCCAAATACAAACATCTTCCATACGACCCCTATTAAAGCCACAAAAAATATGATCGTCAGCATATGACTGTCTCCTTCATCTGGTAATAAATCTTGAATCCCTATCTACTTAATCTGGCCTTCCAGCACCTTCGCTGCTTCCGCTATCGCTGTGGAAATTCCATCCGGATTCTTTCCGCCTGCCTGTGCCATGTTCGGACGGCCGCCGCCGCCACCGCCTACAAAACCTGCGATTCCTTTGATCAGATTGCCGGCATGAGCGCCCTTTTTCTGTGCTTCCCCGGTTGCCATCGCTACCAGATTGACTTTGCCGTCCTTAGCAGATGCCAACACCACGACGCCTTCACCCAGCTTCTCTTTCAGCTGATCGCCCAAGTCACGCAGCCCGTTCATATCCACATCCGCCACGCTGACAGCTAAAAGTTTTACCCCTTTCACCTCTGCCACATTATCCATCACATCGCCAAGCGCCTCTTTTGCCGCCTTGCTCTTTAACGATTCATTTTCGCTCTGCAGCGCTTTCATATCCGCCATTACATGTTTACACTTCTCTACAATGCCTGCCGGTGTTGTCTTTAACACTTTTGCCGCCTGATTTAACCGCTCTTCTATCTCTGCATAGTAGGAAAGCACATTGCTGCCGGTCAGCGCCTCTATCCTGCGGACACCCGCCGCCACACCGCTTTCGGAAATAATCTTAAACGCGGAAATCACACCGGTATCCTTTACATGAGTACCGCCGCAGAATTCTTTCGACTCGCCCATTTCCACGACACGAACCGTCTCCCCGTACTTTTCTCCGAACAATGCCATTGCGCCGGTCTTCTTCGCCTCTTCCACGGTCATGATCTTTGTCACAACCGGAACATTCGCCTCAATCTGTGCACTCACGAGTGCTTCCACTCTGGCAATCTCTTCCGTTGTCATAGCAGAGAAATGACTGAAGTCAAAACGCAGCCTGTCCGGATCATTATAGGAACCGGCCTGCTCTACATGCTCGCCCAGCACTTCCCTGAGCGCTTTCTGCAAAAGATGTGTTGCACTGTGGTTTTTGCAGGTGTTCATCCTGCGGGTCTCATCCACATGGAGCGTTGCTTTGTCGCCGGTTTTCAGCATTCCCTTTGTCACTCTGCCGATATGGCCGACTTTGCCGCCAAGCAGTTTTACGGTATCTTCTACTGTAAACTCTCCCTCCGCCGTGGTGATCACGCCGTGATCTCCTGCCTGACCGCCCATCGTCGCATAGAAAGGAGTCTCTTTCACAAAAATCGTTCCTACTTCACCGTCTGTCAATGCATCCACAATTTCGGTTTCTGTCGTCATAACCGTAATGTCCGACTCATAAACCAGATTATCGTATCCGACAAATTCCGTTGTCACGGAAGGGTCAATAGACTCATAGACTGTAGCGTCAGCTCCCATGTAATTTGTCACTTTACGTGCTTTGCGGGCTTTTTCTTTCTGCTGCTTCATGCAGCTCTGAAAACCCTCTTCCTCCACGCTAAAGCCTTTCTCCTCCAAAATCTCTTTTGTCAGATCAAGAGGAAAACCAAAAGTATCATAAAGCCTGAAAGCGTCTTCTCCTGCCAGCTCTTTCTTTCCTTCTTTTTCCAATGTCTCCATCATCTCACTCAGGATACTAAGCCCCTGATCGATCGTACTGTTGAATTTATTCTCTTCCTGGGTCAGTACATTCAAGATAAATGCTTTCTTTTCTTCCAACTCCGGATAACCGTCCTTAGAACCCTCGATCACCGCTTCGGAAAGCCCTGCAAGGAATGTTCCCTGCACCCCTAACTTTCTGCCCTGGCGCGCCGCGCGTCTGATAATACGGCGAAGCACATAGCCTCTGCC
Source organism: Lachnospiraceae bacterium (assembly GCA_014804795.1). GTDB lineage: Bacteria > Bacillota > Clostridia > Lachnospirales > Lachnospiraceae > 1XD8-76. The sequence goes on from JAAUZC010000020.1 coordinate 64,022, forward strand.
TTCATTGGAGGGCATGATACCATCAGAGATCATAAAGGTTGCAGAACGGATATGATCCGTGATGATTCGAATGGAAACATCCGTATCATAATCTTCATGATAAGCCACGTTTGCGATCTCACATACTTTGCTTCGCAGAGCCTGTACCGTATCCACATCAAAAATGGAATCCACATCCTGCACCACCACTGCAAGACGCTCCAACCCCATGCCGGTGTCAATATTTTTCTGCTCCAGTTCAGAATAATTTCCTTTTCCGTCGTTATCAAACTGGGTAAACACATTGTTCCAGACTTCCATATACCGGTCGCAGTCACACCCTACCGTACAGTCCGGTTTTCCACAGCCGTACTTCTCTCCTCTGTCATAATAAATTTCAGAACAGGGACCGCAGGGGCCGGAACCATGCTCCCAGAAATTATCTGCTTTGCCAAACCGGAAAATGCGCTCCGGTGCAATACCGATATCCTTATTCCATATCTCAAAAGCCTCGTCATCTTCTTCATAGATGGAAGGATACAGCCTGTCCTCAGGAAGTCCTACCACTTCCGTCAAAAACTCCCAGCTCCATGCGATGGCTTCTTTCTTAAAATAGTCGCCGAAAGAGAAATTCCCCAGCATTTCGAAGAACGTGCCGTGTCTGGCTGTCTTTCCCACGTTCTCCAGATCGCCGGTACGAATACATTTCTGGCAGGTCGTCACCCTTCTTCTGGGCGGAATCTCCTGCCCTGTAAAATAAGGCTTTAAAGGCGCCATACCGGAATTGATCAACAATAAGCTGTTATCGTTATGGGGCACCAGCGAAAAGCTTTTCATTTTCAGGTGCTCTTTACTCTCAAAAAATTCCAGAAACATTCTCCGCAGTTCATTTACGCCGTATTTTTTCATGTCAACCTCCTATTATATATCAACCTTTGAAAGTCGATTGCTCCGCGCTGCGCGCTCACGCAATCGCCACAGGTATTCACAATCCGACCTATCGGTCTACTTGCTCATACCTGCTTACCCGTCCAATGTCTGCATGCCTGTGCAAGCAAGCTTGCTCATTCATGCAGCCGCTGTCCGGGACTTTCAAAAGGTAAACTTATCCGCAAAGTAAGCGTCCAGTTCATCGATAGCAACACGCTCCTGCTCCATGGAATCCCGGAAACGCACCGTCACTTTGCCGTCTGTCTCGGAATCAAAGTCATAAGTCACACAAAACGGCGTACCGATTTCATCCTGTCTGCGGTATCTCTTACCGATATTTCCTCTATCGTCAAACTCGCAGTTGTATTTTTTGCACAGTTCAGTATAAATCTTCTCCGCACCTTCATTCAACTTTTTGGACAACGGCAGCACACCGATCTTCACGGGTGCAAGCGCCGGATGGAAGCGCAGCACGGTTCTCATATCACCTCCCTCCAACTCCTCTTCATCGTAAGCCGCACAGAGGAATGCCAGTACCACACGGTCTGCTCCGAGTGACGGTTCAATGACATAGGGCACATATTTCTCGCCTTTGCTGTCATCAAAATAACTCATATCCTCACCGGATACTTCCTGATGCCTTGTCAGGTCATAGTCGGTTCTGTCCGCAATGCCCCACAGTTCTCCCCAGCCAAACGGGAATAAGAACTCAATATCTGTCGTGCCTTTGGAATAGAAACAAAGTTCCTCCTGCGCATGATCTCTGAGCCGCATTTCCTCTTCTTTCATGCCGAGAGAAAGCAGCCAGTCTCTGCAGAAACCTCTCCAATACTGGAACCACTCCAGATCCGTGCCTGGTTCACAGAAAAATTCAAGCTCCATCTGCTCAAATTCTCTGGTACGGAATGTAAAGTTGCCCGGTGTGATCTCATTTCTGAAAGATTTACCAATCTGCCCGATACCAAAGGGCAGTTTCTTTCTGGAAGTTCTCTGCACATTTTTAAAGTTGACAAAAATTCCCTGTGCTGTTTCCGGTCTTAAATAAACCGTATTTTGGGCATCCTCGGTAACCCCCTGAAATGTCTTAAACATCAGGTTGAACTGACGGATATCCGTAAAATTATGTTTGCCGCAGGACGGGCAGGGAATATTATGTTCTTCAATAAAATTCTTCATCTCTTCCTGAGAAAAAGCGTCAATCGGTTTGCCCAATTCAATGCCGTTTTCCTCCGCATAGTCTTCAATGATCTTGTCGGCACGAAAACGCTCTTTACATTCTTTACAGTCCATGAGCGGATCGGAAAAACCGCCCAGATGCCCGGATGCCACCCATGTCTGAGGATTCATCAAAATAGCACAGTCTACACCCACATTGTAAGGATTTTCTGTGACAAATTTCTGCCACCACGCTTTTTTCACATTATTTTTCAGTTCTACGCCCAGATTGCCGTAGTCCCATGTGTTGGCAAGTCCGCCGTAAATTTCAGAACCGGGATACACAAATCCTCTTGCTTTCGCAAGCGCTACGATCTTTTCCATTGTTTTTTCCATAATCTTCCTCTTTCTGCGCCGCTTTATTATACTTGGCTTTACACTGCAGAGCTTATGGATGCGGTGCTGACACAAACTCTGAAAATCCATTGTTATCCTTCTAACAAAATATATGCCAGTTCATCCGTTTCGGAGATTTCTACCAGATTTTTTCCGGCCACTGTCACATTATCGGAAATATAAAGCGGCTTATCCTGCACACTGATCTGTACCGGCGCGCCCAGATTCATTTCATTGTCATAAATGATGATCTTGTTTTTTCCCATCGACAGAATATCATCTTTTCCCTGCAGAGTTTTCTCACCTTCCACCCCCTGCAGTTCTATTTCCAGATCAAATCCCTGCATAAAAGCTTCTTCCACAGTACCGTAAAAGAAAGGCGCCCGCAGAGCCGGATCTACTTCTACCACATCCATATTCATAAAGCCGTCAAAAGAAACAGCATCCGGATAAGTCATAACTACTCTGACAACACCCTCATCCGCCTCTACCGTATCAACTGCAACGCCGCCACCCGGGTTACTGTTGTTGTAAGCCGCTGCTTTTTCTGACATCATATTCCGCAGCGCATCTACAGAACCCCCGTCAAAATCCTCCACCAGCGTATGCTCGATCTTACCATCCTTTTGTATCGCTATGGTAGTCATTTCTATTGTAGTTTTCCCACAGCCTGTCAACAGAAAAACTATGAATACCACAGGCAGTATCCTGTTCCATTTTTTCATCGTCCCACTCCTCTTTTTACTTTTTCGGGCATAATATATTATTATAATCGACAGAACCTTATTTTTCAATATGCAAATTCCGCGAGTTTTGCAACAACCTTTATGCTAAACAATTCAGCCATGCCGCTTACCATACTGTCAAAAGCAATACGTTAAGCCACATGGCTGAACTTTACAGAAAAACTATTTTCCAATCAAAATCTTAACTCTCTTTATAAAACCACCGATAACCGCCGCCCTCTATCTCTTCCGGATCCTTTGAAATCTTCTCTCCGGTCACCAAATTGATAAAACCTTTTTTATCTTCTAAAATACTCTCATCAACTTTCACCGGCATATCGCTGAAATTATAATATGCCACAAATTTCTTCCCGCCTGACACTCTGCATATACCGAGTACATGTGTGCTGCCTGTCTCAAAAGTACCGGTCTCCGCTTCCATACTGAATATTTCGTGTTCCGCCCGAATCTTTTCCAGCGTTCTGAGCGCTTTGAATATCCTCTGCGGTACCTCTTCATCCACAGACTCCCACGGGAAATTGCCCCGATGAAGATAGCGGCTGTCCGCCTGCTTATAAAAATCTTCCTTATAAGTATAATCATTCAGCTGCCCGATCTCATCTCCGCTGTAGAGCATCGGAATACCGCTCTGGGACAGCAGATAGGCGTGCAGCATCACAATATACCTGATCGCCCTTTCTGTTTTTGTCCCATCCTTTTCATAGAGCGCTGCCTCCAGGCCGCTTAAAGACGCGGTAGTGCCGCAGAGTCTTGCATCTCCCAGCCTCGGATCGTCATTATACAGCTCCCCTCTGGCGTCGCTGCCCGCCCATTTGCCGGTCAGATAATCGTTCAGATATTTTTTATGCGCCACTTCTTCTATTTCAAAATTTTTTAGCCAGCCATAGTCCAGCCCCCAGCCGATATCATCATGGCACCTCAAATAATTCAAAAATACATATTCTTTCGGCAGCGCAAACACCTGATCCAGCTGACGCTTTAACAGCGCTGTATCCTTCGTTGCCACCGTATGCCAGGTGCTTGCCATCGTTGTCACATTATAAAGCATATGACATTCCGGCTTTTCCACGCTTCCAAAGTACGGTACCACTTTCGCCGGTTCCATCACCACTTCCCCGAGCAGGAGTACACCGGGACAGACTATCTCTCCAATCAGCCGCATCATACGCACAAGGGTATGTACCTGGGGAAGATTCCTGCAGTTTGTACCCAGTGTCTTCCAGATATAGGGCACCGCATCCAGCCTGATGATATCAATACCGCAGTTTGCCAGAAACAGCATATTGCCCACCATATCGTTAAACACCACGCAATTTTCATAGTTCAGATCCCATTGATATGGGTAGAACGTGGTCATCACCGCCTGATGACAGTCTTCAAGCCAGGTGAAGTTTCCCGGGGCCGTGGTCGGAAATACCTGTGGCATCGTCTGCTCAAACTGCCCCGGGATATCCCAGTTATCATAGAAATAGTAACGTCTTCTCGCCTCCGGATCTCCCGCTCTCGCGGCTTTTGCCCAGGCATGTTCCTCGCTTGTATGGTTCATCACAAAATCCATACAGCAGCTTATGCCTCTCTCATGCATTTGTTCTGTCAGATCCCGCAAATCTTCAATCGTTCCCAGTTCCGGCTGCACCCTGCGGAAATCGGAGACGGCATAGCCGCCGTCATCCTTTCCCTTCGGGCTCTCTAAAAGGGGCATCAAATGCACATAATTCACACCGCAGGACTCGATATAGTCCAGTTTTTCCCGGACGCCTTTTAAGGTCCCTGCAAAAGCTCCCGTGTAAAGCATCATACCGAGAAGCTTATTGCTCTTATACCAGTTTTTATCTTTTTCCCTCGTCCGATCCAGTTTTTTCAGGCTTATATCGCGCTCTTCATAGTATTCATACATAGAATTACAGAGCCACTCAAATCCCTGCATATCATTATGATAAATTTCACAATACAGCCACTTCAGTTCATCGATCCTCTCTTCAAACCGCTCTCTGTACTCCGCTTTCCGCGTCTTTGTACCCATTTGATTCCCTCCTGCCGTAACTGCCTGTCTGTTCCTATTCGCAGCACTGCTCATTGCCTACACGGAGATCAGTTCTTCCATCCGTTCCGTCCGGCCCGTCTTTTTCACCATAAAATTACTATAATCATCACTGTTTGTCAACAATACTGCCGTGGTGCTGGAATAACCTGCTTTATGTATCTTATCGATGTCAAAAGCGATCAGCTTCTGTCCGGCTTTTACTTTTTCACCTTCTTTGACATAACATTCAAAGCCGTCTCCCTTCATATTTACGGTATCAACCCCTACATGGATCAGAAGTTCCATCCCGTTCGGTCCGGAAATACCTACCGCATGTTTGCTGTCTACTACAGTGGATATCTCGCCGTCTACCGGTGAAACCACAAGTCCCTCTTCCGGCTCAATGCCTACACCGTCACCCAGCACACCTGCTGCAAAGGTGGCATCCGGAATAGCATCTCTTGCGACCACATTTCCTTTTACCGGTGCGCAGATCATATGATCGGAAACCTTTGCTTCTTCTGCCGGCTCTTTTACTTCGTCCCCTTTTTTCTCTTCTTTTTTATTTTCTTCCGGTTCCTCTTCTTTCCAGAAAACCCAGGTGAGAGCAAACGCAATGATAAAGGAAACCGCAAGCACGATCGCATACTGCCATGTATAATCCAACGTGATCAAAAATCCCGGAATACCTGTTACACCGTAAGAGGTTGCACCAATGTGGAAGAATGCACCGAGCAATGCGCCTGCCGCACCGCCGATCATACCGCAGACCAAAGGCTTCACCATACGCAGATTCACACCGAAAATAGCCGGTTCCGTAATACCGAGCGCTGCGGAAAGAGAAGACGGAATCGCAACTGCTTTTGTTTTGTGGTTCTTTGCTTTCAGACCTACTGCAAGACAGGCTGCACCCTGCGCAAAGTTTGCTGCTGAAGCGATCGGCATCCAGGTATTTAAGCCACCCTCCGCCGAAAGCATTCCGGCCTCGATCACATTATACATATGATGGATACCGCAGACAACCGTGAGCGGATATAACGCGCCCATCGCCATGGAACCGATGCCAAAGCCTACCGTGATCAGCCATCCCGCAAAATCCAGCACGTAAGTTTCCGCCATGGAAAAGATCGGTCCGATGATACCCAGTGTCAGAAATGCCGTTGCCAGCACCGTGCATAACGGTGTCACAAACAGATCTATCATCTCCGGCACATGCTTATGCAGCCACTTTTCAATCTGGCACATCAGCCAGACCGCGATGATGACCGGAATGACATGCCCCTGATAGCCTACCTGCCTGATCGGGAAACCAAGCAGATGCCATACCGGAATTTCGGAAGCCTCCATGCCTGCGATCGACCATGCATTGAGCAGGTTCGGATGGATCATGATCATACCGATCACTGCGCCGAGGAAAATATTGCCGCCGAACACTCTTGCCGCCGAAATGGCGATCAGAATCGGCAGGAAAGTAAATGCCGTATTCGCAAACATATCAAGTATGCCGTACCAGTCGCTGCTTGCAAAAGTCGGTATCGCCTTACCTAATGCCTCCACAAGTCCCATCATCAATCCGGATGCCACGATAGCCGGCAGAATCGGTACAAAAACGTCCCCCAAAGATTTTATCATTCTTTTGAAGACAGGCTGTTTTGCTGCGGCCGCAGCTTTCACCTCTTCTTTTGTTGCCGCCGTCATTCCGCTGACGCTCAAAAACTCATCATAGACTTTGTTTACCGTTCCTGTTCCGATAATAAGCTGCAACTGTCCGTTGCTGTCAAATACCCCTTTGACGCCGTCAACATTTTCCAGCTTTTTCATGTCGACCTTACTGTTATCGACTGTTACAAGCCGCAGCCTTGTAGCACAGTGTGCCGCACTGACCAGATTTTCCCGTCCGCCCACTGTCTCAAAAATTTCTTTGGCGCATTTTGCATAATCAAGTGCCATCTTTCCATTTCCTCCTGTTCCGGTCTTTCCATACCTTTTTTATCATTTTATAGTAATTTATATTTTAGAAACGACTGATAAAGTCCATCTTCTGTTACTGCCGGACAAATATCGTCCGACAACTCTTTTAATTTTTTACTGCCGTTTTCCATACAAACCGAAAATCCCGCCGCTTCGATCATTTCCAGATCGTTCATGCTGTCCCCGTATGCAATGGAATCGCTTACCGGCACCTCATAATATTTGCATACTTTTTGAAGAGCCGTTCCTTTGTTGTAGTCTTTTTTGATCAGCTCTCCGTTTACAAAACCGTATTTATCGTGCTCCTGAATGCAAAAATCAAACTGTTCTCCCAACACTTTTTTGGGTTCCGCAAGCTGTTCTTCATGCTGAAACATCATCACAATCTTGTAAATAGGCTGACCGTCATATTCCGCCATAGGGCGGATATTCAAAGACGCTTCGATCTGCCGTCTCCAGCGAAGCAGTTCACTGTTGCTGTTCTCCCTTGCATTTTCCTCAAGAAACTGTTTAAAGCCCTCATCTGTGTAGGAGCCGTCCGCACACTCTACCGTGCGGAATATTCCATTTTTTTGTAATATTTCCAGGGCCGTTTTCTGCTCTTTCTCCGTCATCGGACAATCATAGATCACTTCTCTCCCGCAGAGAATATAGGCGCCGGAGCTGGCGATCACACCGTCAAATCCATACTGCAGAAGCGGAGAAAGCATATCATAATTTCTTCCCGTACAGAGAAAAACGAGATTTCCTTTTTCCTGCGTCTTTCTGATCGCCTCCAATGCGGACCTGGGCGGCGTGTTGCTGCCCGGCTCTGTCAGTGTTCCGTCAATATCGAGGAAAATAATTTTCTTTTTCATTTTATTCTCCTTTTCTTTCTGTTTTTGTTCTGTATTTTTGATTTTATGAAATTAGTTTCATTTATATTATTTGTATATATCATTAAAATATCTATATTTTTAATATTTCATATATGATATCGATTTCATATTATTTATTGATATTTTATCTCATAATTAACCACATGTAAATTGACATTATGCACAAATTTTTATTCTTGTTTTTTTACACATTTCACAAAAAAATCTTCCGGTAATACTCTATATCATTTTTCTGTTCCTGACAGGGTATATTTTATAATGGATTTTCTCACAAAACCGTATCATTTTAGTGCGGTTTTGTTGATTGTTTATGTAGTGTACTTAAATTGTACCCGTCCGCCACAGATTCATGCTAATCATCTATACACATCAATAGATAAACTGGCAAATAGTACTTTCAACAGCTCATTAAACTATCTGCTTTTGATGCCTTGACATTTTAAGACGATTTTCATAAGCTATTTTTTAGATGTTGAGGAACTCGGGCAAGGGAGGAGGTTTTTCTCTACAATGCTGTTAATCGGAGCGAAAATACAGGAATATCGAAAGAAGCAGGGCTTAAGCCAGGAGGAATTTGCGGCGGAAGTGGGCGTGACAAGGCAGGCTGTATCCAAATGGGAAACGGATAAGGCATATCCTGATCTGGATAAACTGGTAACAATCTGTGATATTTTGCAGATTGACATTACGGAATTGATTTACGGGGAAATCGTTGCGACCTTTGAGGATTCCGCCGAGCATCTCCCGGAGAGGCCGGGAGCCGCTGCTGAACCGCTGTCGGAAATGAAAGGAATAGCTGTAGAGAAAGTCCGGGGAAGAAAGGTTTACCTGCAGCTGTGGGTCACGCTTGCGCTGATTGGCGGAATGTTTCTTTTTTGCGGAGCGTTTCTGGTGACAACGCTGACCCACTACTCTTGGAAAAAGGAGGATGCTCTGGCAGAGCATGTGCGGGTGGAGAGAGTACATCAGCAGTATACAAAAGCTGATGTTTCCTTTTTTGATGATGTATCCCGCAGAGTCGTCAAGACGGTATGGTTGGATATAAACGGTATCAGAGAAGGCGATTCTCTGATCTGCTACACAGATGGGGAGCAGAAAGGCATTTACTATGAGTATCACGGGGCTACGCTGTTTGTCCTTGCTGCGGTGGAGCTTGTCTTTCTTTTCTTGTTTTTGATAATTGTCGGAGAATTCAAGCGGCTTGTGAGGGAGAACAGGTGGCATGTAGCGGCAGATGGGGTGAGGGAGAAAGGGGTGTAATGAACAAAATCAGGAAGGCAGTGTGGATTGCAGCAGCGGGTCTGTGGCTGCTTGCGCTGTTTGGAGGATTGTGGTTTGCGGGTGTATTTTCCCTGGTTGAAAAAGGTTCCCCTCATGAGGCGGCTCGCTCATCGTCAGCGGAGGCAGACAATGAGCAAGCCGCGGTATGGGAAGTGGTATTTCAGGGAATAAAATATACATTGCCGCAAAAGGGAAAGGTATATCTTCACGAAAGCGGCTGCATGAATATCCGGCGGGATGAGCGATATCTGATTCAGATACAGCTGGAGGAGAATACGGTAGATGAAATGTGGGAAAGTATGAAACAAAAGAGAGAATCTCTGATAAACAACGGTTATCGCATGGAAAAAGAGGCGGAGCGACTGACCGGAAAGATGGGCGATTACGTCCGCTATGTAATCAGTCTGGAGAAAGAGCGGGAAAGCGACTTTGACCGTAGTTATTTTGAGGTAATACTGGCGCCGGCGGATGAAGGGAAACATTTACTTGCGGCGATTCGGTTTGACGGAATCGATGTGGATAAGCTGGACGAGACTCTGCGCGAAAAGATATATGAAGAGGCATTTACTCAAACAGACGAAATTTTTACCAGCGCCTACCCTACGGAGCAAATGGATGATGAGACGGGAACGCTCTGGATGGAGGATAAGAGCATTGATCCTGAGCATCGATATATTTCGGAGGATACCATTGTGTATGGGGACGGACAGTACAGGCTTTCCTACCGGCTGCCGGAACATTGTATGCTGACTGCGGATAATATTGCCGGGAAAACCTATTACGACGAGGATAACCAGGTTTATATCTGGACGAATGTGGTGAAGTATACCTGGATGACGGCAAAGGACATGGCGGAATCCTCTGCGGACCGGCAGCTTTCCCAGCCCCTTTCCTCAGGAGAGGTAAAGGTAAACGACAGGATTTTTTACTATTATACTTATTCTGTTATGGAGTATGGAACAAACGAAGTGTCAATAAAGTATTCTTTTAACGGATATTGCGACCTTGAGAATGGAAGTATTTACTACATAAACGGATATGCTGATGATAATCCGGAGGCAGCTGAGGCAGTCTACTATCTGGAATGGATGGATATCAGCGTATTGTAAGATGTGAAACGGCTGGTTGCGGCCCTGCAACCAGCTTTTGCTTTATTTTTTGAGCCAGTTTCTATACAATCAAAAATACAGTATGTCCGCTTTAACAGCTTCGGCGAAAAAGATAAGCGGCCGAAGGGCCGGGATGTGTATGAGCCAAGGAAAGCGGATAAAAAAAATAAATCAAAGACACAGGAGGAGTATTATGAAGGTCAAAAAAATTATGCTTGCAGGACTTATTGTGATAGCGATGAATTGCTCATTAATCGCTTGCGGCAGGGAAGAAAAGGGGGCATTGCAGGAATCGTCCGAGCCGAGGACAGAGAACACGGAGCCAGCGGAGGAAACGGACTCAACAGAAGAGATTTCTTTAGAAGATTCAAGCAGTGAAACAGAGACGGAGAACAATGAAGAAAGCAGTGAAGCCCCAACAGAATTTGCCATTCCCATCCAGGAGGATTTTACTCCGGTTGAAGGCTTAAGCGACAAATATGTCGATTTTGAGAACAGGTCTTTTGCGTACAATGGAAAGGTTTTCAAGCTTGGAGAGAGCACACTGAAGGATTTGATTGACGGAGGAATTCCGTTTAATGAAAGTGATCTGAACAACAAGGGAAACAATATAAACTCAAATTATGAATCAAGCAGGTATACGGTAGAGATTAACGACCATGTGTCTATGCAGTTCAAGTTTGTCAACATAACCGACGATACTTTGACAGAAGAAGAGTGTCTGCTGTCATATGTAAGATTTTATTACCACTTTGTGCCGCAGCCTGATTACGATGCGGAGATGAATGCAAGGATAACGGAGAATATTCTTGATGCCGCAAATACGGTTTGCTTTTCCTTCCCGGCAACTCTTACCAAAGAACAGCTTCTGGAAAACAGCAGCGAAGGTGCGGAACAGGATGAATACAATAATGTTGTTTACAACATTGATTCAGAGATTTATTTGCTCGGCAGCAGTTATCACTTTAAATTTAACAAAACCACAAACCAACTGACTGATATGTCGATGGACTGGCTTCCTTAATGATGTCCTGTTAAATGCCTAAATTCTGAGATTGTGAGACAAACAATGGAGCCAGGGAGGGCCGCCGAAATGAACAGTAGGCGGCCCTTTTTAAATGATGAGCGGATTCCGACTCTGAAAGGTAATGCTATGAAAAGCAGCCGATTTGGTATCAAAATTAATTTTTGCCACAAGAAAAAAAGAGGAAATGCCCTATTTTACAGTGTCTCAAGGGCATGAAGCGGGTAGACACGAATAAGATTATTCTTCAAGGAATATCATTATTTCCCATGGAATATTCCCAAATCCAATGCCAGCAAAAAGCATTTTACCTGTGTGTCCCATTCCTGCTCACTCCCCAACAGCTCATTATGCCATTCTTCAGAGCCAAGACAATCACTGGCAAACAGAAACGCCTTTAAGGAGAAGCCGTGATAATCACATACGGCCTGCATCCCCGCAAGTTCCATTTCCACCGCAATGCAGCCCTCATTTCTCATTTTTTCAGCTTTTCCGGCAGTCTCACGGTAGATGGCATCCGTCGTCCATGTAGCCCCTGTCACATAAGGTACCTTTTGCTCACCCAAAAAAGCAGCAACCTTTTCCCAGGATTTTAACTCAATATATTCGGCCGCGGCAATGTAGTGATAAGACAATCCCTCATCGCGATACGCGCGTGTAGGCACGATCATCTTTCCATTTGTCATCTCATCTTTCAAAGTTCCGCAGGCGCCAAATACCACAAATTCTCTGCATCCGGTCAGGCAGTTCGCCTCCTCCAGACAGGTCGCCGCTCCCGGGGAGGAAACTAAAGTCATATAGAAAGCGATTTTTTTCCCTTTCCACTCTGTGAGATAAATCGGGCGGTCTCCATTGCAGCATCCGATCTCAGTCACCTTCTCACAATCCAGATGCTGCAGAGCCCATTCGATCACTTTATGTGAAAATGTGACCACGCACACATCACATATTTTCTCATGTTTCCCATAAAATAATTCCGGTGTCAACAAAGGTTCTGTTGTAAGGTCCAATGTTTCATGTATCATCTTTATCCTCTTGGTATCTCTCTACGGCCCTCACTGCATTTTTGTGGACTCTTCCTCAACCACCTCATATCCCATCTGCAGTTCTCTGCCGATCACTTTTTTTCCGTTTATCTGTTCTAAAAGAATCTTCGCCGCCTCCGCACCGCTCGTTCTGTAATGGAAATGCACTGTGGTAAGCTTTGGTCTTGCCATCCTGCTAAGGGGCGTATCTCCCATTCCGGCAAGCCGCACCTGTCCCGGAATCTCTTTTCCATTATCCACAAGACACGCCATCGCTCCCTGCGCAATGCTGTCCGTCACACAAAATACCGCGTCAACATCCGGCACTCTGTCAAGCATCTCCTGCATCTTCCGGTAGCCGGCCTCCATGGAAAAATCACCACAGGTAAACTGTTCCGGCGTACAATTTATCTGTCTTTCCGAAAGCACCGCCTCATAGCCCGCTCTTCTGCTTTTTCCCACCGCCTCGTCCTTCTCGGTGATGCCGATAAAACAGGGTTTTCTGCTGCCCTCAAGCAGTATCCCCGCCAGTTCCTTCGCCGCCTGAAAATCATCCTGATAAACACAGGAATATCCTTTCAGCTGCTGCCCCAGTATCACCACGGGAACTTTACATTCTGCAAGCAGTTTTTTATGCCGTCCTGTCAGTATCGTTGCCACAAACAGAATGCCGTCCACATAATTTTCTTTAAATACTTTCAGGTAATTCAGTTCCTCTTCTATATCATTATCCGTGTTGGCAAGCAGCATCTGATAACCGCTCTTTGAAAGCACTTCACTGATACCGGCCACCATACGGCTTATAGAGGAAGAATTGATCTTCGGCAGCACAACGCCAATCATCCTTGTCTTCTTCGTCCGCAGCGTCTGTGCCTGAGATGAAGGTCTGTAGCCCGTCTCCTCAATGACTTTCCTGATCCGTTCTTTCTTTTCCTCACTCACATATCCGTTATTCAGATAACGCGAAACCGCAGCCTGCGACACCTCTGCAAGTTTTGCAATCTCATTGATATTCATTGTTCCATCCTTCCAACATTTCCAGACTTTTAAAAGAATGCCCCCAGATTTTTTCCCGATACTTTGCCGCCACTTCCTGCAATTCCAAAAGCACACTTTCCGTCACCGTAAACGTATAAAGTCTTTCCACAGGGGTAACTGCTATAAACTGAAGCGTATAGGCCGCTGATTCCGACAACTCCCTATCGCCCGGCACACCCGGAAATTCCCCGTTTACTGCCATTGCCTTGCACTCATAAACAGCACGTACCAGACGGTTATCCAGATTTTTATGTAACAGCGCCCGCAAAGACTGATATAACAGCTTCAGCATTTCCGCTTCGGCATTATTCTCTCTCGTATAGTAGTCCGCCACTTCCAGAAAATACATTCCGTAGTATATATTTTCCAGATTGCTTCGCAGTTCCTCAAAATAATTGTCGATCTCCGCTTCCGCCATAGTATAAGAATTTCTGCCTGCATAAAGCTTGAATTTTCCGAAACAAAAGGGACTGACTGCTGCCATAAAGCGATTATTCTGCTTTCTGGCATTTCTGGCAAAGGCGGAAATCTTTCCTTTTTCCTTTGTCAGAATCGTCACCGCTCTGTCATATTCTCCAACAGGAATGGATTTCAGCACAATTCCCGTCACCTGTAAAAAATCCTGTGTCATTCTTTTCCGGTTTTTCCTCCTGAGAACAATTCTTATAGCGAAGATAGTCCTCCACTCTGCCGCTGCCCCAAAATCGGTCCCACTCATTCGTTTCCCCTGTATCCTGCCCGATAAACATACTGCAAGCCCTCCTCATCTGTCGAAAACATCCGAAAACGATCCGGATGTTTCTCTCATTTGTGCTATATAGGGTTTGCAGTTTTCCTGTTTCTTATACTATATCCGCAAGCGGATATAGTATGCTTCGCGATGCACACTCGCTTCGCTCGGCGCCGGTATAATATCGACAGATATTATACCATATCTTCATCTTCAGGGTATGACATGTACCGCAATGCGTGATCTTCCCGCGTGGCTTTCCTGATTTATGGGCAAAATCAAAGTTCTTCCTTCATATTATATCCAAAATTTTTCAGCAAGATATCGCTGTCTCTCCAGTCTTTCCTGACCTTCACCCAAAGCTGCAGATTCACCTTGCAGTCCAGCATTTTTTCAATATCCCCTCTGGCGGACGCGCCGATCTTTTTCAGCATACTCCCCTGTTTACCGATAATGATCCCTTTATGGGACTCCTTTTCGCAGATGATCGTCGCCTCAATATCGCAGATTTTTCTGCGGTATTTCATACTCTCTATCGTCACCGCAATGCCATGGGGAATTTCCTCCTCTAAAAGACGCAGCCCCTTTTCCCTGATCAACTCCGCCACGATCTGCCTCTCCGGCTGGTCTGTCACTGTATCTGCATCATAGAACGGCTCTCCATACGGCAGATATTTAAATATTGTCTGCACCAGATCCTCTGTATTTTCCGCTTTCAGGGCGGAAACCGGTACGATCTCCGCCTCCAAAAGTTCTTTATGATATGCATCGATAACAGCAAGCAATTCTTCTTTTTTCACGGTATCAATCTTATTGATCACAATGATGACCGGAGTGTTCACCTTCTTCAGCTGTTCAATAATATGCTTTTCACCTGCTCCGATAAAGGTGGCCGGTTCCACCAGCCAGAGCACCACATCCACATCTTTTAAAGTGCGCTCTGCCGCCGCTACCATATAGTCGCCCAGTTTATTTTTTGCTTTGTGGATACCCGGCGTATCTAAAAATACGATCTGCCCCCTCTCATCAGTGTAAACTGTCTGGATCCGGTTTCTCGTAGTCTGCGGCTTCTTGGAAGTGATCGCGATCTTCATACCGACTAACGTATTCATGAGGGTGGATTTTCCCACATTGGGTCTGCCGATCAGAGCGGCAAAACCTGCTTTATTACTTGCTGGTGTCATCTTTTTCTTCTCTTTCCTTCTCTTCTTTTGTCAACTGCTCTTTTTCCTGCACAGGCAAATCGATATCTGCTCCTGCTTCTTTCTGCATTGTCATCTCACTTTCCATGAGCTGTTTTTTCAACAGTCTCTTTTCTTTCTTCTTTTTCTCACGCTTCGCCAGTAAAACGACAATAAGCAGCACTACCGCTAAAATCACGATCCACAACAGGATATACGGAATACTGATAATGAGATTGATAAAGAAATTCTGAATGCTGATTGCCACATCATACACATTTTCAGCAAAACCGCTCTTTATCCTGCCCCAGGCCGTAGGCTCTTCCTGCGGCGTCAGTCTCTCCACTTCCTGAATATCCAGATAGACAGTGCTGTAATTGATCTTATTATCATATGTACGAAGCTGAGATTCCATGCTCTCAAGCTGATATCTGACGTTTGCCAGCTTATCCTCTATCGTGATCAGATCTTCCACCGTCTCCGCCATCTCAAGCAGCTCAAGCAGTCTCTCCTCCTCCGTCAGAAGCGCTTTTTTATGGCTCTCCAGATCCACATAGGCCAACGTCACATCTTCCACATTTTTAGACTTACTTGTAATATTGCTGTTCTCTTCCATCATCATCAGAAAACTGTCCAGTTTTTCTGCCGGAATACGCACCGTCAAATAAGCGTTTCTGTTATTTATCCTGTTTCCATAATAATCTACACTGCCATTCCACTGATTACTATTCTCAATGTAACCTCCGAGCTCATTGACCTTCTTTTCCAGATTTCCCATCAGCGTGTCAAAGTACTCTGTCTCAGCAGACAGATTCATCGTTGTGATCAGCTTCCGGCCCGCCTGGGGATTTTCCGTCACTTCCTCCACCTTCGTCTCAGTTTCTCCGGTCTCATATCCCAACTCTTCCGCCAACGCCTCTTCCGCAGGCATTGCTTCATTGTAAACAATCTCCCCGTAACCGGCATCGTAGAGATAGGCATCATCGTACGCCATCTCTGTTGTTGCAGCGGCGCCCGCCTGAGAAGCTGTATCATACGTCATATTCTTTCCGCTGCTCCCGCAGCCCGTAAGCAGTGATACTGTTATCACTGCCGCCAGTAAATTCATATTCTTCTTTTTCATAACGATCCTCCTATTCCAGTTCCGCATTCGCCCTTCCAACACACCTTTGCGGAAGACAGATTTTCTGCCGCTCTCGCGTCTGAAAATCGTCTTGTGCGTTGTTCGGGCTCCTGCTGATTACAATCCCGCATCTGTTCTTCCAGTACACCTCGGTGGAAGACAGATTTTCTGCCGCTCTCGCGTCTGAAAATCGTCTTGTGCGTTGTTCGGGCTCCTGCTGATTACAGTACCGCAGTTTCAGGAGAAAAGTTGCTCCTTTCTCCCGAAGCCGTCCGCCTGTTTTATTTTATCCTCTCTGCCCAGTACGCAGAGGCAATCATCTGACATAAAGGCTCTGATATGCTTTGCTAAAGAACGTATCGTCTCCACATTTACCGACAATATTTCATCTCTCTCCTGCTGCAGTTTTTCCTCGGAAAGTCCGGTCAGGTAACCGCCCAGTGAAAAAGTTCCTTTCTCCTGCGGCGTTTTCGGCGTATCCAATTCACTGATGGCGCCGATCAGATACTGTGTCAGTTCCTCCTCATCTCCCTGCCAGTTTTCGATATAATCTGCCGCCGCTTCATAGACCGCCACAGTCTTTTCCAGGTTGGGATCACGATAGGATACGAAATAACTCTCGCCGCTCTTGCCGAAACTGCACATGCAGCCGTACGCGCCGCCCTTCACACGAACGTTATTCCAGAGATAGTCGTAACTCATCATCACCCGCAGTACCTTGAGCGCTCCGGTATAAGAAAGTCCTTTTTCGATAAAGTTCCCTGCTCGGCATACATACTGCACCTGGGATGCGGTCAAAAATCCTTCATTCTTCTTTTCCGGTACAGGACGGTACTTCTCCTTCGCAGCATCACATTCTCCTGTGTAGAGTTTTTCTTTAAACTGCGCCACAAGCTCCGGCAGCTTTTCATACCCTTCCTTGGAGGCGGTATAGTCCACCAACAGATTTTCCTGTCTGAACAGGATTCTGACAAGCCTGTTCATATTTGCCGCAAGCTCTTCTTTCCGCTCCTCAAAATGCGCTACAAGATCCGCCACAAGCCTGTACTGAGTCACACCGGTTATCTGTTCATTGGATGCCGCAGCACTGGAAATATAAGACAATGCCCGCAGCGCGGAAACTGTATGCCCGGCTTCCAGCATCGCCGACTGCATTCTGGACTTAATCTCCTCAAGCAGCTCCTTCAGACGTTTGTAATCCGTCCATTTTGTTTCTTTCATCATGATCACTGCCAGTCTGAATACTTCCGGCAGCTTTTCAAAAAGCGCTTTTGCTTTCAGTTCAAACCGCACGGAATAGCCTGAGAGATCCGCCTTTGTGTAAGTATTTGTCAAGAAAGCCATACCGCCGGTTTCGATGTTGATCTCATGGAACAGTTCGCCGTAGCTGTAGCTTTCCGTATCGATCAGTCCCAGCATCGCCTTTAGCAGTCCCAGGTAAGGAAATAATTCCTCCGGTACCCGGCCGCAGTCAAAACTCAGTCTAAGATAGCCGATTCCGTTCGTAAATACATCATGATGTAAAACAGGCACATCCGCTTCGCGATGAAGTTCATTCACATAGCCTTCCGCCTCTTTTTTGATATCCTCCCTTGTCAGATGCGGAATGCAGGCAAGCGCTTCCGGCGTATCGCCCTCCTCCTGATATGCTTTCAAAGCTTTCGTTTCTTCTACGATATGTTTTATTTCCTCCTCGGAAAGTGTCTCTTTATAAGCCTGTAATTTGTCTGCCAGTTCTCTATCCCGTTTGGCCGTCAGCCCCTTTTCCGGCACCAACACCACAACAGCGCTGTGTTTATTGTCAAGAAGACAGTCCTCTATCAGTTTTTCAAAATAGCCTTCCTCAATTTTCTTTCTGAGTGCAGCATAAGTTTCGTTTGCCTCCACATGAATAAAGGGCTTTTCTTCATCATAGAGCCAGGAATCAAGCATCTGCAGTCCGTACATCAATCCTTTCGGATAGGAACCGAAATCCGCTTCCCTGTGCTTAAATTCAAAATGATTTAATCCCGCATACAGAGACTTCTTATCAATGCCCTCCTTTGCCAGTTTTTCCAGTTCTCTTCTGTAAGTGTCCAAAAACTCTTCCTTTTGTTGCACATTTGCATTTTTTGCGATCACGGAAAAATAAGGCTGTCTGACTCCCTCATCAAAAATGCTGTAAACGTCCGTCCCGATCCCGGCCTCGATCATTGCCTGTTTGAGCGGCGCACCGGGTGCGCTGCAAAGAGCATAGTCCAAAATCTGGAATGCAATATAAAGTTCTCTGTCCAGAACGCTTCCCACAACTTTGCTGACAGAAAGATATGTGTTGTTCTCTTCTGCCTCTCCCTCAGAAACAGAATAGCTCTTCTGCACCTCTTTTGTCTCCGTAAAGGGCTTTTGCAGTTTTATCTCGGACTCCACTGTCTGCCTGTCAAAACTGTCAAGATATTCTCTATCCAAAAATTCCAGTTTTTCCGCCATGTCCATATTGCCATACAGATAAATATAACTGTTGGAAGGATGATAATACCTTCTGTGAAAATCCAGAAATTTCTCATAAGTCAGTTCCGGGATCACTTCCGGATCCCCGCCGGACTCAAAGCCGTAAGATGTATCCGGAAACAGCGTATTGGATATTTCCCGCTCCAACACATCATCAGAGGAAGAAAACGCCCCTTTCATCTCATTATAGACCACACCATTTAAAGTCAGCTCATCGTCAGCATTCTCCATCTCATAGTGCCAGCCCTCCTGCTTAAAGATCTTTTCCTCCCGATAAATATTGGGATAAAATACCGCATCCAGATAGACATGCATCAGATTCTGAAAGTCCTTGTCATTACAGCTTGCCACCGGATAAACCGTCTTATCCGGATACGTCATGGCATTGAGAAATGTGTTAAGGCTTCCCTTTGCCAGTTCAATAAAAGGATCCTTTACAGGAAAGTTCTTCGATCCGCAGAGCACCGTATGCTCCACAATATGCGCCGAACCGGTGGAATCTACCGGCGGTGTGCGGAAACCGATATAG
Source organism: Lachnospiraceae bacterium (assembly GCA_014804795.1). GTDB lineage: Bacteria > Bacillota > Clostridia > Lachnospirales > Lachnospiraceae > 1XD8-76. Next base: position 83,627 of record JAAUZC010000020.1, read on the forward strand.
AACACCTTGTTTTCATCATCATTTTCTATTAAGATCACCCGGGCGCCGGTCTTTTTATGTTTCAGAATCGTCCCTTTTGAATTCAGATCCGCAATTTCTTTTTCCTCTACCGTTTCATAACCGTTATATTTTTTCATAAAAACCTTCCTTTCATCCTTTCCTATAAATCCATAATTTTACACTCAATCCTTGAAAAAACATTCTGAGAATTCACCTTTTACTATCTTACCACAATTTTCAAGTTTTTAAAGCTACATTTTCAAATATATCATATCTCTGCCTGCTTCTCTCTGCCAAAGCCCATCCCCTCCCGAGGCGTCCTCTTTCACAAAAATAAAAGAACAGGCAGAGCATAAACTCTAACCTGTTCAGTGTAAAAGGGGAATTTTACCAATTTTATCATCGCAGGAAATTTATTTTCGTGACTTTTCTCTCCTGCTATCCATACAATACCAGATTTCTCGACATTTATCAAGCTTTTTTCGATCAAACTACAAAAGAAACGAGCGCAAGTTTCGACAAAATCAGCTCCTGTACGACAATGCCGTCCTTTTTTTTCTGTGCGAGAGGCATTGCTGCAAGCTCTTTTAAGGACACGGTCTGTTCTCTGTAGACACGCTCCGTTTTCCCGTTCTTTCCCCGCTTATCGGTTAAAATACTGATCTTACATTTTACTCTGAGCTGTTCATAAGTCCTGTAGGAGAAACTCTCCGGCTTCATATAATAAAAATCGCTCTCTATCGATGTATCGGGATCTGTCTCCTTTAACAGATAATGCTCGATCACCGACTTAAATTTAAAAGCCATTTCCGGATTCTCCATAAGCTCTCTATAGGTATACTTTGCCCCGATATAGATACGATTCACATCCTGCAGCATATATTTAAAATCTTCATAAACGGCAGGTTTTCTATCCCCGCCCTTCTCTCTGATATCAGAGATTTTTTTCTTCAACGACTGAAACGGCATATCTATTTATCCTCTAAATCTTCTATCACATAACCGCTCAAACGGTATACATCCCGAATTTCCTCTTCCGGAGTTCCGGTTTCTTCGGCGAGTTCTTTTATTGTTACCTTGCGCCGCAGATCTTCCGCCAGTTCCTTTGCCTGCTTTGCAATATAATTTACCTTATCCTCCAGTTTTTTGTCGGCGTTTCGGCTTTCCTGACCTTCCCCGATCAGTTTCTCCATCGCATCCATAATAAGCCATGCCAGCATCCCCTCTGCATCTTTGGCATTTTCCGCCGCCCCGAGCATGGAGACGCCCTCGCTTAACGCCATATTTCCCTGCCCGATCAAGTCTTCCAGATAGACACCCTGTCCGGCATAGATTTTTGCCATATCAGCCACCTGCGGCAAAAAAGCCTCCACTAACCGCTTCTGCGCCGATACTTCTCCCGCCATGGAAGCCAGAAATACAGCTTCTTTTTCTCCGCCTGAAAGCACAGGCAGCTCCTGCAATGATTTTACATATTCCTGCAGGTAGTCCGTCTCTTCCTCCGTCAGATTCTCCTCAAAGTAGACGCCTTCGCCAAAAGCTTCCGGGTGGGTCTCTGAAAGATTCGCTCTGTCCACCCCGATATGGTGCTTTTCCAGATAATCATAGACAAGTGTAAGCTGCGCTTCTTCTAATGCAAGTTCCTCAAAAGCCTCCCGCACCTGTTCCTTACTGATGCGGTTTCCCTGCATTCGTCCTTTCTTTTTCACTTTCTCAAGCGTTTTCGCAAATAAAATCTCTCTGTCCACTTCTTTTCCCCTAAGCTGCGGCCATCCCGGATACGCCGTCGCATAAACCTGCAAACATCATCCTTACTGTATATGCATATGTGTAAAAAGATGCTCTTCACAATACTCATAATTTCCGTTACATTTGGAACAAAACCGGAAGGAAAGCTCCGGATTTGTCACTTCATTCCTGCCGCATATCGCACACTGATGCTTTGTCACCCCCTGCGGCTGCATAGTCTGCTTTTTAAATTCTCTGCGCCGCTTCACCTGTCTGGGACTGTATCTGTCAAGTCCCTTGTACGCATAGAAGAATATCAAAAAGTTCAACATCGCCACAACAAGGGCAAGGCATCTCGCAAAATCTCCGCGCAGCAGATACTGTATCAGCGTCACCACCATCAAAATACCATCAATCGCCGCAAGCACCTTTGCCTTGATCGGAAAAACAAAATAGATCAAAAACCGTTCTTCCGGAAACAGCACACAATATGCGAAAAACATGGTCTGATAAATATAGCTCATGCCGCCGTAATAGGCACCCTGTCCCACCGCTATATACAGGATCAGTTCTGCCAGTATGGTCAGTACGATCCCGCCGATAAAATACAGATTAAACCGGAATGCCCCCCAGATATTTTCCAGAGAATGCCCGAACAGATAATACAGATGTATCAGGATCACAAAAAAGAAAATATTCAGCACCGTTCCGAACACACCGTCGGTCAAAGGCTCCGGCGCCAGAATAAACGTGAAAAGCCGCCAGATCTGTCCGTGCAATATCTTTTCAAAATCCAGTGCCAGAAAATTATAGTAAAGCCCCGGCATAATAAGGCTGATGATCGTTGATGCCACATAAAAGATAATGAAATAATTGATCAGATCGGGAATGGCATACCGCCCGAATTTCTTTTCCATGTTCTTTATAAATTTCTGCATACTCTTTTTCCTCTTTTTCTAAAATACATATTACCCGGTTAAAATCCCCGTCGTCATTTATCGTCCGGAGATTCATTATTTTCAATAAACAATATCATACCATTTCAACCAAAAAATGTAAACCGTGAAGCATCGCTTCTCTTCCTATCTAATATAATTTTCATAACAAATATTATTTTTTAATAAAAAGATTAAAAATTATTTATTTTTTCTAAATTTTAGTACATTGAAATGTCAAAAAGAATGTCGTATAATGTCTGGGAATGTCAGAAACAAATTAAATTACTAAACTCATAATACACCAAAATGCAGGTGCAGGAGAGAGGAAATATATGAATCATACTACATACTCACTAGGTATAGATATCGGTTCCACCACGGTAAAAATTGCTGTGATGGACGATCAGAAAAATCTTTTATTTGCCGATTATGAAAGGCATTTTGCCAATATTCAGGAAACGTTGACCGCGCTTTTAAAAAAGGCGGAACTTGCCTTATGCGGGAATGACCCTTCCGAAAATGCTGCCGTCAAAGTTCTTTCAGACGAGCTGACCGTCCACCCTATGATCACCGGCTCCGGCGGTCTGACGCTTGCAAACCATCTGGGCATTCCTTTCGTGCAGGAAGTGATCGCAGTATCCACCTCCCTGCAGACTTTTGCCCCCAAAACTGATGTGGCTATCGAACTTGGCGGCGAGGACGCCAAGATTATATATTTTGAAGGCGGTAATGTGGAGCAGAGAATGAACGGTATCTGCGCCGGCGGCACCGGCTCTTTTATCGACCAGATGGCTTCCCTGCTGCAGACTGACGCATCCGGGCTAAACGAATATGCAAAGCACTATCAGTCTCTTTATACGATTGCGGCCCGCTGCGGCGTCTTTGCGAAATCCGATATTCAGCCCCTGATCAACGAGGGCGCGACCAGAGAAGATCTGTCCGCCTCCATCTTTCAGGCGGTGGTCAATCAGACAATTTCCGGTCTTGCCTGCGGCAAACCGATCCGCGGACATGTGGCCTTCCTGGGCGGTCCCCTCCACTTTTTATCGGAGTTGCAAACCGCCTTTATCCGCACGCTGAAACTGGACGAAGAACATACAATATCCCTGGAAAACTCCCATCTCTTTGCGGCGATGGGTTCCGCTTTGAATGCAAAAGAAGAAGTTTCCGCCACGTTGTCCGAATTGATAGAGAAATTATCTTCCGGCATAAAAATGGAATTTGAAGTGGCGAGAATGGAACCGCTGTTTTCCTCCGAAGAAGAATACAACTCGTTCCTTGCCCGCCATGAAAAAAGTACTGTGAAAAAGGGAAATCTCACCACTTATCAGGGCAACTGCTATCTCGGTATCGATGCCGGTTCCACCACCACAAAGACTGCTCTTGTGGGCGAAGACGGTCAGCTTCTGTATTCCTTCTACAGTAACAATAACGGCAGTCCCTTAAAGACCGCGATCCGCTCTATACAGGAAATCTACAGTCTGCTGCCGGAAGGTGCAAAGATTGTCCGCTCCTGTTCCACCGGTTACGGGGAGGCTTTGATGAAGGCCGCCTTTTTGCTGGATGACGGTGAAGTCGAAACCGTGGCGCACTACTATGCCGCCGCTTTCTTTGATCCTTCCGTAGACTGTATTTTGGATATCGGCGGTCAGGATATGAAATGTATCAAAATCAAAAACCAGACTGTGGATTCCGTACAGCTCAACGAAGCCTGTTCCTCCGGGTGCGGCTCCTTTATCGAAACTTTTGCCAAATCCCTAAACTACAGCGTGGAGGATTTTGCGCAGGCGGCTCTGTTTGCAGAGCATCCCATTGACCTGGGCACCCGCTGTACCGTGTTTATGAACTCCAAAGTAAAGCAGGCGCAGAAAGAGGGCGCATCTGTCAACGATATTTCCGCGGGGCTTGCCTACTCTGTCATTAAAAATGCATTGTTTAAGGTGATCAAAGTTTCTTCCGCGGAAGAACTTGGCAAAAATATCGTTGTGCAGGGCGGCACTTTCTACAACAATGCCGTACTGCGGAGTTTTGAAAAAATAGCGGACTGTGAAGCCGTCCGGCCGGATATCGCCGGTATTATGGGAGCTTTCGGCTGCGCCCTGATCGCCAGAGAGCGTTACGGCATGGAGAAAAATTTTGAGACTACCATGCTCAGTATCGAAAAGATCAATGAACTGCGGTTTACGACCAGCATGGCGAAATGCAAGGGCTGTACCAATAACTGCCGTCTGACCATCAACCGTTTTTCCGGCGGCCGTCAGTATATCTCCGGCAACCGCTGCGAGAGAGGGCTTGGAAAACAGAAAAACGAAAATAATATACCAAACCTTTACGAATATAAATTAGAGCGGCTTTTCCACCATTATGAGCCTCTGCCGGCGGATGAGGCAAAACGTGGCAAGGTGGGCATTCCGCGTGTATTAAACATGTATGAAAACTACCCGTTCTGGTTTACTTTCTTTACAAAACTGGGCTACTCCGTGGTGCTCTCCCCGAGTTCCACCCACAAAATTTATGAACTCGGTATCGAATCCATTCCGAGCGAATCCGAATGTTACCCGGCAAAGCTTGCCCATGGACATGTGACCTGGCTGATCAGACAGGGTATCCGCTTTATCTTCTATCCTGCTCTGTTTTATGAGCGAAAAGAGTTTGAGGAGGCCAACAATCACTATAACTGCCCTATCGTAACATCCTATTCCGAGAATATTAAAAACAATGTGGATGAGATTGCCGGAGAACAGATCACATTCCGCAATCCCTTTATGAGTTTTGCATCGCCTGATACCGTGAAAGAAGCGCTGATCCGCGAGTTTTCCGAACTGCCCGAAGAGGAGATCCGTGCCGCGGTGGATGCCGCCTGGGCGGAGGCTGATGCCGCCAGAGAGGATATCCGAAAAAAAGGCGAGGAAGTTCTCGCCTGGATGGAGGAACATCAGGCAAGAGGCATCGTCCTTGCCGGCCGTCCTTACCACATTGATCCGGAGATCAATCATGGCATTCCGGAGCTGATCACCAGCTACAATATTGCCGTGCTCACAGAGGACTCTGTCTGCCATCTGGCCGCTCCGGAGCGTCCGCTTATTGTCTCCGACCAGTGGATGTACCACTCCAGGCTTTATGCGGCGGCAAGTTTTGTGAAAACCAGAGAAGACCTTGATCTGATTCAGCTTAATTCCTTCGGCTGCGGTCTGGATGCCGTCACCACGGATCAGGTGAACGATATTCTCTCCGGCTCCGATAAAATATATACCTGTTTGAAAATTGACGAAGTCAACAATTTGGGGGCGGCAAGGATCCGGATCCGTTCTCTTCTCTCCGCTCTCAGAGTGCGTGAGGTGCGGGGTATAAAACGGACAATACGCTCCTCCGCCATCCATAAAGTTTCTTTCACGGAAGAGATGCGGAAAGATTATACGATCCTCTGTCCTCAGATGTCACCGATCCACTTTGACCTTCTGCAGCCTGCCTTCAATGCCTGCGGTTATAACTTCGAAGTACTCGGAAATGACAATAAACACGCTGTGGATATGGGGCTGAAATATGTAAATAATGACGCATGTTATCCTTCCCTGATCGTGGTCGGACAGATCATGGACGCCCTGCATTCCGGCAAATACGATGTAAACCGTACCGCTGTTGTCATGTCTCAGACCGGCGGAGGCTGCCGTGCCACCAACTACGTGGGCTTTATCCGTCGGGCATTGGAGAAGGCAGGGATGGCGCAGGTGCCGGTTATTTCCTTAAATCTGGCCGGTATCGAAACGAATCCGGGCTTCCATATGAACGCGGATCTTTTGATCCATGCGGCTTTCGGCGCTGTATTCGGCGATATTTTCATGCGCTGTGTCTATGCCACAAGGCCATATGAGAAAGAGCCGGGCTCTACCGATGCTCTGCACGAAAAATGGAAACAGAAATGTATCACTTTCCTCACCGGGAAGCATTTGAATTTCTTTAAATTCAGGAAGATGTGCCGTCAGATTGTGGAAGAATTTGACGCTTTACCTGTACTGGATGTGAAAAAACCGAAAGTCGGCATTGTAGGTGAGATTCTTGTAAAATTTGCACCGATGGCAAATAATTATCTGGTAAAATTGTTGGAATCCGAAGGCGCGGAAGCGGTCTGCCCTGATCTGCTCGACTTTATGCTCTATTGTTTCTATAACCAGATTTATAAAGCAGATTATCTGGGCACCAGCAAAAAAGCCGCTTATTTTTGCCGTCTGGGTATCAGCGCTCTCGAATTTCTTCGCGGCAGCGCAGCAAAGGCTTTTGAAAAAAGCGTTCATTTCCATCCCCCTGTCAGTATCTACAAGCTGGTGGAGTACGCGGAACCGATCGTCAATATCGGCAATCAGACCGGCGAAGGGTGGTTTTTGACAGGAGAAATGATCGAACTGATCAAATCCGGTGTGGAGAATATTGTATGCTGCCAGCCTTTCGGCTGTCTGCCGAATCATGTGGTGGGAAAAGGTGTGATCAAGGAGATCAGGAAGCGTTATCCGCTCTCCAATATTGTGGCGATCGACTATGACCCGGGGGCAAGCGAGGTGAACCAGCTCAACCGGATTAAACTGATGTTGTCCACGGCATATAAAAACTTGCTCTAACAGTTTGGCCATGCAGAAATGCTTGTGCAATATGGCCGTGGGAGCTTGCGCACTAAGGACATATGGTACAAGCATTTCTATAGGGCGGACGCCCGACATGAAATAAGCTGCCGGCTAAAAAAGTCCCGTGTATGACAAAGAGCATATCCCGGCAGCTTATGAATGGCACGGCCGAACTGTGATCGTATCTTACCCCTCACACTTCCTTTCTCTCCATAATACAGGCGCCAAGCGTTGTAAATATGATCAGATACAGAATACAGACAAGCACAAACTGCGGGTATCCTTCCGCTGTAAGCTGTTTCCTGTTGTTGTTGGCGACCATGCCGTAAGCCATCAGGGAATAGGGATAAAGATGCCCGTACCCTGATTTCGCCATCGCTATCAGTCCGGTAAGCCCTCCTGCAAAGGAAATGCCGATCGGCAGCGCAAAGCTGTCGCAAAACAGTGAAATAATAAGCTGCAAAGCTTCAATCACCATTGCGCCGAGCGTTCCGAACAGGCACCAGATAAACAGCTCTCCCACCGGCGGTTTCGCTGTCATGCCGGCTATCTTTCCCGAGATCAGAAACAGAACACCTATCCAGATTTCAGTCAGAAAAATGATCTTCCCCGCTGACATCAGTTTTGCCAGAAACAGCATTTTTCTGGACACCGGCAGCGTTAAAAGTTTTGTTAAATTGTGATTATTTTTTTCAATTCTCATCAGATAACTGCAATACAGTCCCAACAGTATCGGCAGGAAAAAGTAACTGGTGAACAGCGTGTGCTGTGTCCAGAGGCTGTACCACTCGGATGTCAGTATCTCTATATTATTCAAATAATTCACCGTTCCCAGAAAGGCCGGTACTGCCGGTACCACAATAAAGATCAGCCATACCGGGGAACGTTTTAATTTCATTCTTTCCGCTTTATATAACTGTAACAACATACTTTTCTCCTTTCTTCTATCATATGATCCATGTCTCATATTTCTTTTCTGCAGAAAATAATTCTCCCCGCCAGATATATAACAACTGTTATTATAAGAATGGCCACGAAGCCCATCCAGTTGATTTCTCTGTAAAAATAAGTGGATATCCTCGTCGCTCTGTCATACTCGCTCCCGACAAGCATCAACTCTCCGTAATACCCCCAGGGTATTGCCTGACCAAACCACCTATAGGGCAGAAACATCGACAGTACACCCGCAAACTCCCCGACAATTCCCACAATATATGGAACAGCCGGCTTTGCACAGCACATTGCCACCGCATGCTGCAGCACATAAATGGCGGTGCTCGGCGCTATCGTAAACAGCATGAGCAGTAAATATTCTTTTACCATAAAGCTGCCCCCGAAATGATGTATGAACATACCGTCCAGAATAATGCCGCACCACTGTACTAAAATTCCCACGAGCATCATACTGAATCCGTATAGCAATTTTGCGTCATACAGTTTCCCCCACTCTGCAATACAACAGAGATGTCCCAACATATTATTTTTATGTTCCAGATCTCCCAGGCGCGAAGAAAGCAGCATCGCAAGCATCGGCAATATCAGTACATTGATCAGAGGCATCTGATAGAGCAGCATATACCACCCCTTTTCGCGGGCGTCCTCACTCAGTTTCCCGCCAAGCGCCCACAGAAGCGCCACCGCTGATATGCCAAGCACAAGCAACAGCAGATAACGTCTTCTTGTTTTCTGATACTCCGCTTTCCATAATGCAATCATAAACTCACCTCTTCCATTGTCATATCTAAGAAAATTTCCTCTAATGTCTTCGTCCGGTCATGTTCATGCAGTCTTTCCAGAGACCCCTGATACTTTAACTTACCGTTTGCAATAATGCCGATATCGTCCACAATCTGGTCTATCTCCGACAAAAGATGGCTGGAAATGATAACCGTCATACCATATTTTTCAGGCAGAGAGCGGATCAACTCACGCATCTCCTGAATGCCCGCCGGATCGAGACCATTTGTGGGCTCATCCAAAATAAGCAGTTTCGGGAAATTTAAGAGCGCAGCTGCCAGCCCCAGTCTCTGTTTCATGCCCAGGGAGTATGCAGATACCCTTTTCTTTCCCTGATTGTTAAGGCGCACGATCTCCAACACTTTATCCACATTTTCTTTCGGCACTCGCAACAGCCCCTGTAAAATCTCCAGATTCTCTTGGCCGGTCAGATGGGCATAGTAAGAAGGACTTTCTATCAAAGAACCTGTCTGACGCAGGATTTCTATCCTATTTTTCGCTGTCATTTCTCTGCCGAATAAACTGATCTCTCCCTCGGTAGGTCTGACCAGCCCCAGCAACATCTTTAATGTCGTGGACTTTCCCGCACCGTTCGGTCCGCAAAAGCCATAGATCGTTCCCTCCATCACAGACAGGTTGATTCCCTTTACGATCAGACTGTCACCATATCTTTTGGAAAGACTCTGTGTTCTTATGATCTCTTTCATTTTTTTGAACCTCCATATTGTATTGTTTTGTTACTTTCAATAATCTAGCACCCAAACCTTTCTTCAAACTTAACTCCTCCTTACAAAAACCTTAATTTTGGAGAAGTAACCGCAAAAGACTTAAAATCAGGAATTTTCTGTGATATGATGACTTCAGAAGTTATATATAGAAAGGCGCAGATTATCATGCAGAATACAACGGATAATCCCGAACTGAAAAACAAAAAAATATTATTGGTAGATGACGAACCTCAGCTTTTATCCATGCTTCAGCAAATCCTTACCTCCAACGGTTTCTTTCAGATTTATACAGCAAAAACCTGTAACGAGGCTCTCAATATTATGGAAAAACAGCCTGTATCCCTCTGTATATTAGATGTAAATCTGCCGGACGGGGACGGTTTCTTTCTGTTTCGTAAAATACGCAAATTTTCCCAGGTACCGGTTATCTTCCTGACAGCCAGGGGCGAAGCCGATGACAAAATTGAAGGACTGGCACTCGGCGCCGATGATTATATCGTAAAACCTTTTCTCCCAAAGGAATTTCTATTGCGGGTTACCGCCCTTTTACGGCGGACTTACAGCAATATTCTTCCTGAAAACAGCTTTTCTCTGCCGGATGCTGTATATGGAGAACGCACAATACATTTTGACACTGCTATCGTAAAGCGGGGGGATGAAGAAATTCCGCTGACACCGAAAGAGCTTATTTTACTGAAAGTTCTTTACGGACAGAAAAACCGCATCGTCACGAGCGATGCCCTGACGATGGCGGCATGGGGCGATACCAGTTATGGCTATGAAAATACGCTGATGGTGCATATCAGACGGCTTCGCCAGAAGATAGAGGAGACCCCTTCCGCCCCGAAACATCTGCTGACGATCAAAGGGCTTGGTTATAAACTGGTTGTAAAATCATAAAAAAGAAAGATGACATATATGAAAAAGAAATTCTCTTCACTGAATATGACAATTCTAAAAATATTTATATCAATTGTCCTGATTTCCACGATCGTAGCCATGCTGCTTTTTATCATTTCCTTTCTGGGCGTTGGCACGATCATGTCCAACGGCGGAGATGTTTTCCCCAACAATCCCAGAGGGATTCTGCAAAAAGTCAGTGAAAATTTCCTTGTCACCGGGAATGATGCGGGGGAACCGGCAGCATTCGTTCTTCCGGATGAAACCATTGTTCCCGAAGAAGACTGGTGCATTCTTCTGAATGAAAACGGAGATATTGTATGGTCTTTGCACAAACCCGCCGATATTCCCGATCACTACTCTCTGAATGATATTGCCCGCATCACGAGATGGTTTTTGTCTGATTATCCTGTTTATGTAAGAACAGAAGATTACGGTCTTTTTATTCTCGGACTTCCCAAAAATGCTGTCGGTAAATATTCCCTTGAGTATACGATGGAATGGTATGACACACTGCCAACCCGCATTTTATGTGTATTCATTTTGAATTTTATTGCGGCTTTTCTGCTTTCTTCGATGATGGGTTCTTTTTTGTATAAAAAAATCAGGCTTTTGACAGACGGACTTGTAAAATTGCGCAAAGAAGAAGTCGTTGCTTTGCCCTCCAAAGGAATTTTTAAGGAACCATTCGCCAATATCAATCAAACATCACAGACTCTCGCCAGAAAAAATGCGCTGCTTTCTAAACGCGACAAAGCACGTTCCAACTGGATATCCGGCATCTCACATGATATCCGCACCCCGCTTTCCATGGTGATCGGCTATGGGGAACAGCTTGCCGAGAACACAGAGCTTTCTGAAGAAAATCAAAAATATGCCGCTATCATCACTGCACAGGGACTGAAAATAAAAAAACTTGTGGAAGACTTGAATCTGATTTCTTCCTTAGAGTATGAGATGCAGCCACACAACAAAAAGCCGTTGCATATTTCTGTTTTGCTGCGCAGCGTGGTAAGCGAATTATTAAATTCTGATTTAATAAACATCCGTTTATCAGAGTATTCTATTGAAGAATATAACTCACTTTCTCTGCCTGATCAGAAATCGTCGGAAAGATATACTCTTTTTCTCTCCTTAAGCTGTGAGCAGGCCGTGATTCTGGGAGATGAATCTCTCCTTACAAGAGCGTTCTATAATTTACTGCAAAACAGTATTGCCCATAACAAAAACGGCTGCCGGATCTTTGTTTCCGGCAGCCTGCAGGATGATTGCGTGACAGTTGTGATTGCGGATGATGGACAGGGAGTTCCCGAAAAGGTGCTGGAAAATCTGGATACTCTGCCAAATACCGCCCACGGCTTTGGTCTGCCTATGGCATGCAAAATCATTCGCGCTCATGGCGGGACTTTCCGGGCGGAGAATAAGGATGGTTTTGTGGTGACGATCAGGCTGCCATTCATTACTCCCTGAAATACCTGCCAGTATTCTCAGCACACTGCTTCCTCAAAAAAGCCTTCCAGCCCTTCCACAATTTCATTGTAGGCAGTGTCAAAGTCTCCGGTATACCAGGGATCATCAATATCTGCTCCGCTGCCCGCAAAATCCAGAAGTTTATACACCTTCTTTTCCGGGTCGCTCCCGATGATGCGCATTAAATTACGGATGTTATACTGCTCCATGACGATCAGGTAATCGTAATAGTCGTAGTCTGCTTTTGTCACCTGCCTTGCATGGTGCCCGTCACAGGAAATTCCCACGCTGTTTAGTTTTCTTCTGGCAGGCGGATAGACACCGTTTCCGATTTCCTCTCTGCTTGTGGCAGCGGAGGAGATTTCCAGTTCTCCGGAGAGTCCCCGCTCGGCGGCCATTTTTTTACAGATGTACTCAGCCATTGGGCTGCGGCAGATGTTGCCGTGGCAAATAAAAAGTATTTTTATCATCTTGATTATATCCTTTCATAAGCCTACAAACCTTGATATTTCAGGCTTTTTGGCACTTTTTTCATTTTTGGCTTTTTACCCTGAATCTGCGCAATTCGTTATAAATCTACGCAAATATACGGGTAAATGGTGTAGTAATTGGTGTAGTAGATTGGTGCATTTCTCAACCTGATTTTCTCTGTTTTCCTCGCATATCAGTTTCTTTGAAGTCTAAAATTTTGGCCATCTGTTCCGCCGCACGGTCATAGCTGGCATGGGTATAGACGTTCAGCGTAACACCTACATCAGAATGTCCCATTACATACTGTAAGGTCTTAATATCCATACCTGCGTTTGCCATGTTGGTACAGAATGTATGACGGAACACATGAGGCGTGATGTGTGGCAATGATTTATCGGGATAAAGCTTCTTGTATTTCTTCATTGCCCATCGCATCTCATTTTCTATATGCAACGCTACTTTCGGTTTATCATCCTTGTCCAGCAGAAGAAAGTTGCTGTATCCGTCAACAATCATTTCTGTTTTCAGCTTCTTGCGGCGGATAAGGATATTTTTCAGACTCCTATAGACATCCTCTGTCATAGGGATAAAGCGGCATCCGCATTCAGTCTTGGTTTTCTCAACATAATACTTTCCGCCCCGTTCCCTGACAAGCTGATGATCTACACGGATTTTCCGGTTTTCAAAGTCCAAATCTCTCTTTGTTAAACCGCAGAACTCGCTGACACGCATACCGGTTCCCAGCAACACAACAAATTCATCGTAATACTTTGCGTAGGTTTTATCTTCACGGATAAAACCCATCCAAAGTTCCTGCTGTTCCTCTGTCATAGCGATACGTTTTTGTGAATCATTTGGCACAACATCAACCAGCTTAAAATCAAATGGATTTCTGCGGATAATATCCTCATTGTAAGCCATTTGAAATGCAGGTTTTACAACACCCCTGACGCTTGTGATAGTGCTGTACCCCTTACCGTCATTATGAAGCTTCATAATCCACTGTTGGGCGTCCGATACCTTAATATCCCTTATCTGTCGGTATCCAAAATCTTCTTTCTTAATCAGATTCAGTACAAAATTGTATCCGACTTTGGTATTGTAGCGTACGCCCTGCTTCAGATTGATATAGCGTTCCAAGAGGGCAATAACGGTAACCTCTCCGGCAGCATAATCAATCCCATCATCAAGCTGCTTTTGGATTGCCTTTTCCTTTTCCCGCAGTTCCTTCAAATCAGAGGAATAAATAGTCTGCCTCTTTCCGTGGATATCCGTGTATCGGTACTGATAAATCAGGTCTTTTCTCTGGCTCTCCCCTGTCTTTAAGATTCGTCCTTTATTGTCTTTCCGTTTCTCAGACATTTTTCAAACTCCTTTCCGTAGTGGAAAGAGCCTTGATATGACTCATTCATTGTACCATATCAAAGCTGTTTTTACACCACAAGATTCACAAAAATTAAAAGAATACCATCCATGTCAGATAGAATACTCCTGCTCGATATACTGATCGAACAGGCGGCGTTTGATTAACCGCTTATTGCCAACCCACAGGACAAACCGGCAGTTTTTTTCATTGGTAAGCTCACGCAGTTTATTAATGCCAATCCCAGAATAAGCCGCCGCTTCTTCCAGACTCAGGTTGCTCTTTTCCCAAATGGGAACTTCTTTCATTGGCTTCTGCCTCCTTCCATGAGTTTCTTTAACCGTTCCATTTTCTGCTGTGCTGCCACTTTACGGAAATCGCCGACCGTAAAGCGGACAGGCACACACATTTCAAGAAGCCTGCCATAAATGCGTGCGTGCGGCACGTCTTCCGGATTCCTAAGCTGCTCCGGCGTGAGGTTCGTCGTTGCGATTAAAGGTTTTTTGCTGATATACCGGCTGTCTATCACGTTATAGACCTGCTCAAGCCCGTATTCCGTCCCCCTCTCCATGCCGAAATCGTCAAGGATAAGCAGGGGATAGGAGCAGAGCCTTATGA
>JAAUZC010000021.1 GCA_014804795.1 Lachnospiraceae bacterium
GAGCAGTGCCACGAAGTAAGATGGCAAAATGACTGCTTGCAGTCAATTTTGTCAGATTGCGAAGTGATAGGGCGAAGCCCGTGAGCGAGATGAAGCAAAGCGGAATCGAGCGGCACTGCAGACAGTTGGAGAGGAATATATGAAATTTTCGATAATCACGGTATGCTTAAATCCGGGGAAAAAATTAGCGGTAACTTTGGAGAGTGTTTTACAACAGAGCTGTCAGGATGTGGAAGTGATTTTAAAAGACGGCGGCAGTACGGATGGCTCGATAGAAAAGTGGCAGGAAGAAAATGCTGCCGGACCCTGTGGGGAAAAAGTAAAGATATTTGTGGAAAAAGATAAGGGAATTTATGAAGCCATGAATCAGGCCGTGGCTCACGCATCAGGAGATTTTCTGCTGTTTTTAAATTGCGGTGATACCTTTGCGGACAGAAACGTTCTGGAACGGACAGGCAAGGCGCTGGAAGAAGAAAAAAGCGCGGGAACAGATATGGACAGGCTGGTGCTTTATGGAGATACCTGCGGTGAGAAAAATGATGTAGTCATTGCTTCCGCCCCTCAGATCACGGGATTTACCTGTTATCGAAATATTCCCTGTCATCAGTCCTGCTTTTACAGTGCGGCACTTTGCAGAGAAAAGCCATATGATTTGCAGTATAAGATTCGTGCGGATTATGATCATTTTCTCTGGTGTTACTATCGGGCAGGGGCAAAAATGCGCCATATGGGATTTACGGTGTCGACTTATGAGGGCGGCGGATTTTCCGAGAATAAAAAAAATAAGGAACTTGATAAAAAAGAACATAGACAGATCACCGGGAACTATATGGGAAAAGGGGAATTGTTTCGATATCGCTTTATCATGTTCTGTACGCTTGCGCCCCTTCGCAGAGCGATGGCTGAAAACAGGATGTTTTCCGGTGTGTATCACTGGATGAAAGAGCTGGTTTATAAAAAGAGGAAATAAAAATATTTATGGGCTTCTTTTGGAATGAAGGTTCAAAAATAAAGCCGACCCTGATAGTGGGCCGGCCTATTTTTG
This sequence comes from Lachnospiraceae bacterium, assembly GCA_014804795.1. Lineage (GTDB taxonomy): Bacteria > Bacillota > Clostridia > Lachnospirales > Lachnospiraceae > 1XD8-76. The sequence goes on from JAAUZC010000021.1 coordinate 1,046, forward strand.
TATTGACATAACAGATAAAACTAATTTATGCTTCTGCTTTTATTACAGTAGCCTCCGGTGCATTTTTGCGGACACTTTCAATACCATTTAAGCAGGATGCCTTTGCTTTATAACCTTCAGAAGCGGCTATAATTTCTCCATTACGTGCTTTTAGACGGAAACGGTATTCACCAGCCTTATCTGTATATACCTCAAATTTCGGGTTGGTAACGGTTTCATAATTCTCTACAGTCTGATCTTCAAGTTTCGCGGCAACGGCATTTTTGCGAACGCTTTCAATACCATTATTACATGCGCTTTCTGATGTGTAGATTTCAGAAGTAGCAATAATTTCGCCATTACCGGCTTTCAGGTTAAACTTAATACCTGTCTTAACAGTTTTTATCTCGAATTTGCCCATTTGAAAAACCTCCTCTCGTATTTTGCCGATTTTTGTTGGATTTATTATAGCAGTCGCAGTATGGCATGTCAATAAATCAGCTCTGCCGAATTTCACTAAAAGTGTAGCCAGAAGCAGGCTGAATGGTGCGGACACAAAGGTGGACAGATAGAAACCGGAATATCCAAACCTTGGTACAAGTATCAGGCAGCAGGCGATATTAATGCCGATGGGCAGCAGACTGGAGATTAAGTATAACCCCATTTTCATCTGCCCCCTTAACCGCGCCTCTTGAAGATGTTTCATGGCGGTTAGCATATATGTCCAGGACTCGAACGCCAAAAGCATGGCGCCACACCGGATTACAGCCGTATCATCGGTAAACAGGGATAATAACTGCCGGTTCAACAACAGACACGAGAGTACTACTATCGACATATAGGCCAGTATCAGGTTTCTTGTTTCCCGAATACTTGACTGAACACGATCCACAGCTCCCACCGAATGGTTCTGTGCGATGAATACTACAAGCGATTGGGCCAGGCCGTAGATCGGCATCATCATTAGTGTAGACAGCCGGCCGGCGCAGGCAAAACCGTCAATTTCCGCCACACCGAGTGTTCCTAATAACCCCTGCTTGACAAGCGCCACAGCAGGCGGCGCTATCTGCTGCAACATGTTCGGTACGGAGAGCCGCAAAATATCCCGGAAACAGCACTTCTTCAGGAAATGAAGTTGAAAGCTGCAGGTGAGTACCGTACGGCGCAGATATGCCAGCATAAACAGGCATCCCAGCATTTGAGCCAGCACAGAAGCGGCGGCAGCTCCCGCTACGCCCAGCGGTCCGACCAAAATCAGATCGAGGATAATGTTCAGCATCGATGAAGCCAATACTGCAAGCAGCGGGATGCGGGATTCACCACAGCTGATCACAATCTCCCGGGATAGATCGTACAGCATCAGAAAGGGCAGTCCTAACAGGTAGATGCGGCCATAGAGCATCGCTGCGTCCATAATGTCTGACGGGGTGTTGATAAGCAACAGAAATTGTCTCATTCCCCATACCCCGCCGACAAGTATGAGTAAACCTATGAGCAGATCCAAAAACAGCATATTGTGGATAAGACCACTTAATTCTTTTTGTTCCAGCTTGAGCTTTTGGGAGGCTGTCAGCAGTCCGCACCCCAACTCCAGTCCGCCGGAAATGAATAGGAAAGCCATCAGCACAGTGGATGCATTGGACACGGCACCTAATGCGTATTTGTCCATGAACCGCCCGATGATCATGGTATCTGCCACAGTGTAAAGCTGTGTAGCCGCCATGCCTAAGATTGTCGGGATTGAAAATTGAAGGATCGTTTTTCTTACCGGCCCCTCTAACAGGTTAAACTCTTTCATAACAGTGTACTTCCTCCGTCATCTGTGATATGATGATTATAAACTGTCCGGTAACAGGACAGTCAAGAGAGGGAGTTAAAATGACAGAGGAATTATTCAAAATCACAGAGTTTGCAAAAATCGCTAATACGAACCGAAAGACTCTCCAATATTACGATGAAATAGGGCTGTTTTCTCCGGCCTATGTGGCAGAGAACGGCTACCGGTATTACTCGCTGCTTCAACTGGATCAGCTGGCGCTCATTGCTGTGCTGCGGGATCTTGGGCTTCCGCTGCGGGAAATTAAACAATATCAGGAATGTGGGTCGGCAGAGGAGTTGGGGCATCTGTTAGAGGCCCAAAGCAGGGAAATTGACCGTTGTATGGAACTGCTGCGGCTCAGGAAGGCGATGCTCACCAGCGTGTTGGAAGAAAACCGCTCCTTCCAGCAGTATGGCGGAAAGGGTTTTCAGATCCTTAAATGGGAGGATATGTGGTTTTCGCGGCTGCTGCCGGAGGGACGGAAACCGCCCTTTGTAGTCAACTATCTGACAGACGGTCTCCAAACCGGGCTTTTTATAGGAGACGGGGAACAGTTTCTCTACCAAAAGCGGACAGACGGAGAAATTTGCGCACCTGCCGGGAAGTATCTTTGTCTCTATGACCTGTCAGCAAACGCTACCCTTCAGTGGCTGACAGAAACGATGGAAGCAATGAACCGCTATGCCGCAGAGAACGGTTTCCGGCTGGACGGTTGCTTTTACGCAGAGTTCAACGATATCATCCTTGCCAAAAATGAAAGTCAGCAGTTGTTTCCCCGGATGATTCGGAGCAGGCTGCTTTGACTCAAATGTTCTGCTTTGTCTATAACCCGCCACAAATCCCCATACTTTAGGTGGCGTGCTTTCCAGACACTTTGTACCTGTGTACTCTCGGCAATCCATTTTTCGGGTTGATTTCACTTGGTAAAATTAGGAGCCATTCCATACCCTATATTTCCACCAGTTTTACGAAGCGCATCTGTGAGAAAATGCCTTATAGATTTCCAAAGCCAATATGTAGTAGACGGCACTTTCCAACCGTCCATAAGACCAATCTGCCTGGATTCTGCATATTTTCTCTTCAACCATTATTTATATAATCCGTCATCTACTGATAATCTCCTAAGCTCTATCATTTTCAATTATCTCCTTCCCAATTCAACTTTATTTGAAGGTGCTGGATAGCAGCAAGTAATGCCTCGGCAAAAAATATAAAAAAGGCCGAAAACCCTTGATTTTATCAGCATTTCATGCTATCCTGTTCATGTAAACAGTATAGAGAAGTTCTTCGGGGTCGGGTGTAATTCCCTACCGGTGGTGATACGTTTTCCATTATAATAAAGAAAAGTGGAGATACGGTGAGTCCGCGACCCATGTAAATGGTTGATTTGGTGAGAATCCAAAACCGACAGTAAAGTCTGGATGAAAGAAGAAACTGTAAAAGAAATGTTATCAGGCGCTTGGTGTGACCGGTGTACTGAACTATGATTTTGCAGCAAACCCCGCATATTCATGCGGGGTTTTTAAATGAGAAGAACTCCTTGAAAGTAGCAAAACTGGAATAATGGAGGAGAAAAAAATGAGTGGACTGTTACAAAGTATTCAGGAAAATGTAGTGTTCTTATTGGAGTTTTTGGCGGTAATCTGCGCACTGTTTTTAGTGGCTTACGGCGCCGAGAAATGGGCAAAAAAAGTATCCGGTGATACGGAAAGAGTGTTATCCACCAGGAAAATAGCAGTAATCGGTGTGTTTTCGGCAATTTCAGCAGTTTTAATGTTGTTTGAGTTTCCTGTACCGTTTGCACCGCCTTTCTATAAAATAGATTTTTCGGAACTTCCGGCATTGATCGGAACATTTGCCTACGGGCCTGTGGCGGGGGTGATGATAGAGCTTTGTAAGATCATATTGAAGCTTTTGATGAAAGGAACGACTACCGCGTTTGTGGGTGATCTTGCCAACTTTGCCATCGGCTGCAGTTTTTTGCTGCCGGCTTCCATTATTTATCTGCTGAAAAAAACAAGAAGAAATGCAGTGATAGGCTGTATTGCGGGAACGCTTGTAATGACAATAGTAGGGACGGCGTTCAACGCAGTATATTTATTGCCCAAGTTTGCGCAGCTTTACGGCATGCCCTTAGACGCGATTATCGGTATGGGTACTTCGATCAATCCGGCAATAACCAATGTATCGAGTTTTGTGATCATGGCGGTGGCACCATTAAATTTGCTGAAAGGGACAACTGTTTCTGTGGCAACATTACTCATCTATAAAAAGCTCAGTCCTGTTTTAAAAACTTCTGTGCAGATGACAACGAAACGGGCAGAAAAAAAGCGGATGACAAATTAGGAAAAAGAGTAGTTGAAATTACAGTATATCTTGCTGTATAATATTATAAGAAAGAGTCGTGAAAAGCGCCTGCGGTGTAGGCGCTTTTTAGTCATGAAAGGAATGGAGCTTCCAAAATGGAAATGGAATTTGACATACAGATTACAAAAAAAGATTTATATGACTATCAGCTTCACCATGCCTATACTTCACCGTCAGGATTGTTTGGAACCATTGTGGGCTGCCTTTTTATAGTTGGATTTTTTAATACAGGAACGCCGTTGTATCTGATTATCGGCGCTTTTGTGATCTTATATTTTCCCTGGACACTGCATATTAAAGCGGCGAGTCAGGCACAGTCGCCTGTCTTTAAAAAGCCTCTTCATTACAGGCTGTCACAAGAGGGACTGGAAATATCCACGGAGGAAGAGAAACAGCTTGTATCCTGGGAGAGTATCACAAAAGCGTCCTCCACGGGAAAGACTATTTTGCTGCATACTTCCAAAGTGAACGCTTTTCTTTTTCCGAAGCGGGAGCTGGGGGAAAGAAACGGAGAATTTGTGCAGGCAATTTCCAGATATGTTTCACCTGAAAAGGTGAAAATTAAAACAGTGTAAGCGGGGATGGAAGATGGGACAGGAGACAGTCTATGAAAGTTATAAACCGGAAGATACCTCCCGGATAGGAGAAAAGCTTGGCCGGGAGGCGGTTCGAGGACAGGTCTGTACCCTGACAGGTGATCTTGGGGCGGGAAAGACTGTTCTGACGCAGGGCATTGCGAGAGGACTAGGCATCAGGGAGCCGGTAAACAGTCCCACTTTTACGATCGCTCAGGTCTACGAAGGCGGCAGAATGCCGTTGTATCATCTGGATGTGTACCGTATCGGAGATATATCGGAGATGGATGAAATAGGCTATGAGGACTATTTTTATGGCGAGGGGCTTTGCATGATCGAGTGGGCAGATCTGATAAAGGAGCTTATACCTGAAAAGCATACACAGATCACCATAGAGAAAGATTCGGAAAAGGGATTTGATTACAGAAAGATTACTGTAAAAGAGTAGCTGTGGAAAGGGCATGGTTATTAGTATGAAAATATTAGCGATCGACAGTTCCGGGCAGACTGCTTCGGTGGCGCTGTGGGAGGATGATCTGACATTGGCGGAGTTTTCTATTCATGCAAAAAAGACCCATTCTCAGACGCTTCTTCCGATGCTTCAGGATGTACGGGAGAAAATAGAGTTGGATATGGAGGAAATAGATGCGATAGCGGTAACTTCCGGTCCGGGCTCTTTTACGGGGCTCCGTATCGGGTCCGCCACTGCGAAAGGCTTAGGCTTTGCGCTGGATAAGCCGATCATTCCCGTGCCGACGCTTGAGGGGCTTGCCTATAATCTATACGGCACAGAATGCATTGTCTGTCCGTTGATGGATGCCAGAAGAAATCAGACGTATACGGGACTGTTTGAGTTTGCAAAAAATAGACCGGGAGAATATGACATGATTGTCATAAAAGAGCAGTGTGCCGTTCCGGTGGAAGAGATACTGGAAGCCTGCAATGAACAAGCCTGTAAACAGGCCGGGAGAAACGTTGTTTTTCTTGGGGATGGTGTTCCGGTGTTCAGGGAGGAGATTGCACGGCAGCTTCGAGTGCCTTACAGTTTTGCGCCGGCTCACATGAACAGGCAGCGGGCGGCGGCAGTGGCGGCGCTTGCCGCAAGATATTATGAGCAGGGAAGGATGCAGACGGCGGCGGAGCATGCGCCGGAATATCTGCGGCTTTCACAGGCAGAGCGGGAGCGAAAAGAAAAAGAAGCGGCGGATGCTGGGGAAAAAACGGTTTGATGCGATGATGGAGACTTGTTTTGCAGAAATAAAGATTCGTAAGATGACGAAAGAAGACGTGCCGGCGGCAGCTTTGCTCGAGCAGGAATGTTTTTCTGAACCATGGTCGGAGAATGCTTATCTGAGGACGTTGGCAGATGAAAATGCCATCTATCTGGTGGCGGAAACAAAAGACAAAGAGCTGGCGGGAATGTGCGGACTTCTGGATATTCTGGGGGAGGGAGATATCAGCAACGTGGCGGTTGCGGAGCCTTTTCGAAGACAGGGGCTCGGCGAGAGTATGTTGACGGAGCTTCTAAAACTGGGAAAAGAACGGGGTATCACAGCGTTTACATTGGAAGTGCGCGCCTCCAATGAGGCGGCGATCGGACTTTATGGGAAATTCGGGTTCGTCTCCGAGGGACGCAGAAAGAACTTTTATAAAAAACCGGAGGAAGATGCGCTGATTCTCTGGAAAAGAATGTAACAGTGCACAGATCGTTTTATGATATAGCAGGAAAGGATAGAACGGATGTTAGATGTTTGTTTGCTTGGGACGGGCGGCATGATGCCCCTGCCCTACAGGTGGCTTACTTCTTTGATGGTGAGATATAATGGCCACAGTATTTTGATAGACTGCGGGGAGGGAACCCAGATTGCATTAAAAGAAAAGGGCTGGAGTCCTAACCCGATCGATATGATCTGTTTTACTCATTATCATGCAGACCATATCAGCGGCCTGCCGGGGATGCTTTTGACAATGGGAAACGCGGAACGGAAAGAGCCGCTTATGTTAGTAGGGCCAAGAGGATTGACCAGAGTAGTTGACGCGCTCAGAACGATTGCGCCGGAACTGCCTTTTGAGATTCAGTATAAAGAGCTTTCCGGGGCGGAGGAAAACTTTTCTTTTGAAGAACTGCAAGTGCAGGCTTTCCGCGTCAATCACAATGTGGTATGCTATGGATATAGTATTTCACTGGGGAGAGTCGGGCGTTTTCAGGTTGAAAAGGCAAAAGAGCTGGGTATCGAGATGAAATATTGGAACCGCCTGCAAAAAGGAGAACGGATTGAGACGGGAAATGGTATTCTGACACCGGAAATGGTGTTGGGGCCTGCCAGAAAGGGATTGAAACTGACCTATTGCACGGATACCAGACCGACGGAAAGCATTGCAGCGCATGCAGCCGGTTCCGATCTGTTCATCTGTGAGGGGATGTACGGTGAGGCTGATAAACAGGAAAAGGCAAAAGAGCACAAGCATATGACTTTTCAGGAGGCGGCAGGCCTGGCCAGGAAAGCGGATGTCGGGCAGTTGTGGCTGACGCATTACAGTCCGTCCCTGACAAGGCCGGAACCTTTTATGGATGAAGTGAGAAAAATTTTTCCGCGGGCTTATGCGGGAAAAGACGGAAAGAGTATGGAACTTCAGTTTGAAGAAAGCGAGTCCTGATATATTTACCTGCAGGATATGTCGGAAAGGAGGTTATTCATGAGAAAAGGACCAAAATCTGTGGCAGTGTTGGCAGTTATGGTGATCACTGTATTTGCGTTATATTATCATCTGGTCAATAAAATGGAACGGTCAGACCCGGAGGTGGATACGTCGGCGATACAGGATGTGCTGTTGAAAAATCTGGAAACGGATTATCCGGCGACAGTCAGAGAAGTGGTAAAATATTATAATGAAATCGTGAACTGTTATTACAGTGAATCGCCCACGGATGAAGAGATTAAAGAGCTGGCGGATAAGGCTCTTGAACTGTATGATGCGGAACTTGTAAATTATCAGAGTGAAGAATTATATTTAGAAAGTCTGAAAGCGGAAATAGCAGCTTTTGAAGAATCAGGTACTATAATGAGTTATGTGGCGCTCTCCTCAAGCACAGCAGTAGATTATTATACGTATGAAGGGCGGGAATGCGCGCAGATCCGGTGCATTTATACGATGAGACAGAAGACTGAGCTGATGACAATAAAAGAGATTTATATACTGCGCAGGGATGCTGACGGGAGATGGAAGATACTGGGCTGGTCTCCGGCGGACGATGCGGTATAGTGACGCGTGGGAAAGAGTGAACAGGCGGGGAAAAATGGACGAAAAAGAAATATTGATTTTAGCAATAGAGAGTTCCTGTGATGAGACGGCGGCGGCAGTCATAAAAGACGGCAGAGAAGTGTTATCCAATGTCATATATTCCCAGATAGAACTGCATACAATTTACGGCGGTGTGGTGCCTGAGATCGCTTCCAGAAAACACATAGAGAAAATAAATCAGGTCGTACAGGCGGCGCTTGATCAGGCGGAAAAGGCATTGGCGGATATCACAGCGATAGCTGTCACTTACGGACCGGGACTTGTGGGACCGCTGTTAATTGGAGTTTCCTTTGCGAAAGCGCTCAGTTTTGCAAAAGGAATTCCGTTAATTGGTGTGCACCATATTGAGGGGCATATCAGCGCTAATTACATTGAACACAGACAACTGGAACCGCCCTTTGCCTGCCTGGTTGCCTCCGGCGGGCACTCTCATCTTGTAATCGTGAAAGACTATGGGGAATATGAAGTGATCGGCAGAACCAGAGATGATGCGGCGGGAGAAGCTTTTGACAAGGTGGCAAGAGCAATCGGGCTGGGATATCCCGGCGGGCCGAAGATTGATAAAGTATCAAAAGAGGGAAATCCGGATGCAATTCATTTTCCGAGAGCAAAAGTTGTGGAGTCGGCTTATGATTTCAGCTTCAGCGGCTTGAAGTCTGCGGTGCTCAATTATCTGAACGGCTGTCAGATGAAAGGGGAAACATTCAGCCGGGCTGATGTGGCGGCTTCTTTTCAGAAAGCTGTAGTGGAGGTGCTTGTAGAGCATTCCATGGCGGCGGTAAAAGAGCATGGTTTTACAAAATTTGCCATAGCAGGCGGTGTGGCTTCAAACACTTCTTTGCGGAAAGCCTTTGTGGAAGCATGCGAAAAAGAAGAAATCGAGTTTTATTATCCGTCCCCCGTTTTCTGTACGGATAATGCGGCGATGATCGGTGCGGCAGGGTATTATGAGTATCAAAAGGGTGTGCGGCACGGAAACGATTTGAATGCGGTGCCGAATTTGAGGCTGGGAGAATAGTCCGGGCTGAAATAATAAAACAGCATGAGCCCGCACAGTGTACCGGGGTAGGACAAGCGCATCGCATAAAGCGATGCATGGCGGAATTGGAATGAAAGATATGAATAAGAAGAGATGTACGGCGGTTATTCTGGCGGCAGGAAGCGGTAGCAGGATGAAGAGCGATAAGGCGAAGCAGTTTATGCCGCTTGGCGGGAAACCGCTTATATGTTATGCACTGCAGGCGGTGGAAGAATCGGATATCATAGATGACTGTATTCTTGTGACAGGTACAGATGATCTTCTCTGGGTATCAGAGGAGATCGTAAAAAAATATCATTATCATAAAGTAGATACTGTGATAGCCGGCGGGGCGGAAAGATATCTTTCTGTAGCAAGTGCCATGCGTCTTATTGCATCAGATGATATGGCTGTGCCAAACAGGGATGGTTACGTATTTGTGCATGACGGTGCAAGACCCTTTTTGACAGAAAAGATTCTGCAAGACACCTATGAGGCGGTGCAAAAGTATGGTGCCTGTGTCAGTGCCGTGCGCAGTAAAGATACGATCAAAATAGCGGACGAAGATGGATTTGTAAAAGAAACGCCGGACAGAAACTTTATCTGGAATATGCACACACCGCAGGTTTTTGAGACGAAGCTGATCACAGAGGCATATGCGGCGCTGGAAAAAAATCTGGAAGCGCTGCAGCAAAAAGGTGTGCATATCACGGATGATGCGATGGTAGTGGAATATTTTACGAAAAGCAGGGTAAAACTGGTGGAAGGCACCTATGAAAATATCAAGCTGACTACACCGGAAGATTTAGTAATTGCAGAAAAGGTTTTAGACAAAAAACAGGGAAAACTTTCATAAAATGTGTTGACATGGTAATTTGTTTTTGCTAAAATATCTCTTGCACTGATTTGAAGTGGAATACTTTGGAGAGGTATCGAAGTGGTCATAACGAGGCGGTCTTGAAAACCGTTTGTCCGAAAGGGCGCATGGGTTCGAATCCCATCCTCTCCGCTGGAGATAACTCCAAACAGAAATGAATTTAATAGTAGAAAGAATTGATTCTGCTACACTTGGAGAAGTACCCAAGCTGGCCGAAGGGACACCCCTGGAAAGGGTGCAGGTCGTTAATAGCGGCGCGAGGGTTCAAATCCCTCCTTCTCCGCTCGAAAGGCATTATATGCTTTTCAGGCTATTATTAAAGAGGAAAGAGTCTGCAGAAAATATAAAAAGCGATTTATCCCATAATAATAGTAAAAAAGTAGAAAAAAGTGCTTGACACAGAGCAAATGGCGTGATAAGATAACAAAGCTGTCGCGCAGGAAGAACAAAGAAGTCTGTGGGAGAGCATCAGCACCTTGACAAATAAAC
>JAAUZC010000022.1 GCA_014804795.1 Lachnospiraceae bacterium
CAGCCGTCTCCGCGTCTGCAAATCGTCTTGTGCGCTGTCCGTGCTCATGCTGTTTTCCAGTTCCGCATTCGCACTGCCAGCACACCTTATCCGAAGACTGATTTTCAGCCGTCTTCGCGTCTGCAAATCGTCTTGTGCGCTGTCCGTGCTCATGCTGTTATTGACTTATTTTCAGTATACCTTTATTTTCCATATCAGACAAGTAAAAAACAGAAAAACAATGAATAAAAACAGGTACAAAAATCAGTCGTGGTCCCACTCATAGTCCCGGATCGCTCCTGTCTGTGCATCGATATCATACTCATATTCCAGGTTTCCAACCTTAAACTCTATTTCATATTCCCACACGCCGTCATCATAGTCCAACTCCACTTTTTCAAACCATGCCGCGTCGGCTGTCTGTCCGGCATGATCAAGGGCTATCGCTTTCGCCTGATCGGCTGTGATAGTTACGGAAGTGTCTGCAGTATTGCCGGAATTTCCCGTATTACCTGTGCTCCCTGAATTCCCGCTGTCCCCGCTATAATATGTCCCGTGATGCGTATCGTTATGATGCGATTCGTTATCATGGGGATCATAGTGATGCTCTGTCCCATAATTATAATTCGTATTTGTCTGACCCGGCAAATTTATACTCTCCGGTACTGTCCCGCTGTCTGCACCTGTCGTATCATCCCCGGATATTCCATAATAATGATCTACGGTTTCATTTACCGTAACATCAGACTCCGGCACAAACTTCTCATCTGCACCCACCGACGCATCATCATCCACTTCTTTCTTATTTTTTACGATCTCCCCTGTCTGGGCATCAATGTCATATTCATACTCAAATCCATTATAATGAAACTCAATCTCATAGACCATCACACCTTTTTCCACATCCATTTCCATCTGATAGAATGTAACGGCATTCTCCGGCACTCCCGCATAGGCAAATGCAATTTCTTTTGCTTTTCCTTCTCCGATGTAAGCCTTATCGCTGGCGTTGCCCATAGCAGAAACCTTATCCATATCCGTCCCCGCCGTCCCAAGCAGCAGATTCAGCTCATTGATGGAAAGCGACGCCAGTTCCTCAAACGTATGCCCCTGTGTGCTTTCCAGAATCTGCTCTATCAGCTGTGCTTTCCCCAGTGTAATGCCATACAGATCAGCCTGCTTCTGAAGCTCGCTGTCATCCGTCAGTGTCTGGCCCAGCACTGCGCCGAAAAAGCCATCCGCTTCCAACAATTCATTGACTTTTTCGGTCAACCTCTCCTGTAATATCGTTCCCTTTTCCGGATCGGCATTGTCCACACTGATCAGAATGGAATTTGCAAGCTCATTCAGATAACCGTTGCGCAGCATTGAACCGATCAGAGCATTGATGACCACATCAATATCGCTCCCTGAAAAATCCATATCGCCGATCACAATTTCGCCATCCTTATTCAAAGCTTTTACATTTAACACCCGCTCCTTCTCATTCACTGCAATCTCAATACTGGGATTTACTTCAAGGGATATCGTGGATGCAACCGTATGATTCAGCCGGTAAGTGTTAAATCCGAATCCTCCTCCGGTTATCAGAACAAGACATGCCGCCGCTGCCATCATATATTTCACAAAACTCTTCTTTTTCTTTGTCTCTTCCATTATAACTACCTGTCCTTTCTCCTGTTTACAATCAGAGAGGATCACATCACAGATATCCGGAACGGCATTGACATAAGCCTGTCTGATCTTCGCATTTACATCAGTTTCTTTTATCTTCATTGCTCTCCTCCATATATTTTTGCAGTTTTTTTAACGCCCTGTTATATTTTGAAAGAATTGTGGAAAGGGGCATCTCAAGCAGTTTCCCGATTTCACGATGCTTAAATCCGGCCACCGCATGGAGTGTAACGATCTGTCTTTCCTCATCCGACAGCGTTTTTAAGCACTCCGATAATATCAGTTTATCTTCCGATGACATATTCAGATTGCCGTTTATATAAGTTTCCCAATCCTCCTGCGGAATATCTGATCTTTTCCGATATTCCCTGAGCTTTTGCAGGCACAGATTCCTTGTGATCGTCATGATCCATGCCATCGGTTTGCCGTCCGCATCATACTTTCCTGCAGCAGACCAGACCGCCACATACAAATCATGCATCACATCTTCCGCATCCTGTATATTCTTCAAAATGGACAGCGCAAACCCGAATACAGGCGCACTCGTCCTGTAGTAGAGTTCTTCCAATGCTTTTACATCCTGTTTTTTCATTCCTGAAAGGCACTGTTCTACCGCATAGGCATCACAGTCCGCTTTTCTCTTATCTGCAGACGTCAAGCTAAACATGTTATTGTTTACCCCTTTCCTGTAGTTAATACATGGGCAGGTGATTTTATTGCATGATAATTTATTTTTTCAAATTATTTTGTTATCTCATCAAATACATGTTAGCAACTTACGAAATGTTTTGTAAAGTATTTCTCATCTATTTACTTTAATATCTGTAATAAATACCGGATCCAGTTTCTGCCAAGTACTTTCTTCACCGCTTCTATCGACATTCCCCGCCGCAGCAGACATGCTGTGACGCGTTTAAGTTCTCCATAGCCTGTAAGTATAGTTCCCTCCCCGAGATCAAGTCCAAATCCCACATGATCTTCTCCTGCGGTTTTCATCAGATAAACAATGTGGTCGCACAGGGCTTCAATCTCAGGCTTTTGTGATTTGTTATCCTGCACAAAATCATGATAGGCATTGACGCCGATCACACCTTCCCGCCCTGCAATTTCCTTTATTTCTTCATCCGTCAGATTTCTCTCGTCATCCAATAATGCCGCCGCATTGGAATGAGTTGCCGCAAAAGGTCTTTTTGTAAAAGAAGGCAGAAGCCACGCCGCCTCTCTGCTCAAATGGCTGCTGTCCACAAAAATCCCCAGTTTCTCCATCAGAAAGAGAGCCTGCACGCCTTTCTCTGTGATAGCCTCCATTCCGTTTCTCCTGTCATTCCATGTAAGCGCCGCTCCCCGCACTCCCATCATCCAGAAACAACGCAAAAGCTCCGGGTCTCCGTCCAGTACATCAAGTCCTTCCAAATAGAGCAAAATACCCACTCTGTGATGTATTGGCAGGCATCTTTTTGGCGTTATCCTCAAAAGAGACTCCTTATCTGTGACAAGCTGAACCTTTCCTTTTGTCTCCTCCAAATCCGTATAAAAGGCCGCTAACATTTCCATTCCCTTTTTTAGCAAAGTGCCTCCCGAAAAAGTACCGTTTTCCTTGCAGTCTTCCAACTCGTCCGCACCCAAAAAAAGCGATGCAAATATCAAATTTACACCACTTTTTACAAATTCCTTTTTGTAATACTGATTTAAAATACCTCTTTCACCCTTTAGGCGTCTTCTGTAAATATCCGTCACAAGATCCCGATGTCCATCCACTACCGGAAATGTTCTGTGCAGATAAGCCGCATACCAGTCAAAATAGTCCATTCACTTCTCCTGTCCCTTTTTTCCAGTATATGCGCCTGCCCGCCAGTATATATTCAAAAAAGTATTCCGGATTTTCGAGTTCGCGAAGCGAATCTCGTAATGCGTCGCTGTCTGGCGACGCTATTTTATTGCACACCGAGTATCTCCCGCTTTTTCCCGATCTTCTCTGCAATAAACTCTCCCACTTTCTCTCTCGGTATCTGCAGAGAAAACGCAAGTTCTCCGTACAGGCTGTCCTGCACCATATTCAGATATCTTTCATCGCTGCTGGTTACTTTCTTTCCTTTCTCCAGTCTTTCCATCTTACGCATATAGATCGTTTTGATCATCTGCACCCATGCCCTGCAGTCACATTTTTTCATCGTTTCCTTATAAATCTCTTCCCGATTCTTCTCGTCATTAATTCGCAGCGCATCAATATTTTCCATTGAATCGATCAAAGCATCGCTCTCCTGCTTTGTCATAGTCCGGCGGATCACTACTTTATCACTGTCCACTACCGTGTAGAGCCTGCTGTTTCGACCATACACAGGAACTAACGTATAATAATCCTTATCACTGCTGCCGATTGACAAAGGACCTATATCCTCAATCTTACATACTCCGGCATTCCCATATACAACATATTCCCCCACTTTAAACATTTCTCTGCCTTTCTGCTCATATAAAAGCAATAAACGCCATTTACCCAAACCGCTCACTGCTAAAAAATCTATTCACTTTTCAGAAAGCGAACAGATTTTGTATTGATACTCTTTATCAGTTCTGCTATATTTATTTTAACAGATTTTTCAGCATTTTGTAAGTCAATATTTCAAAAAAATTACGTTTTTGTGAAATATAGTCAATAATATTATGTAAACTTTTGTGTAATTTTACAAGGATATGAAATTCAATGATGAAAATACGCTTTCTGAGGATATTTTTGAATATATTTTTAGTGTGTCTGCCTGCCTTTTTATTGACAGGCTGCGGTATCCATTCCTCTGATATTCCGTCAGTTCCGGATGCAGAAGAAACGGAAGATGAAACTCCCGATTCCGAAGAGACAAGATCATCCGCCCATTCTCCTTCGCCCTTTTCTCATGCAAAAACGCAGCCTGCTCCCGCAAATGACGGCTATGTCTTTCCTGAAACCGCTCCTTTTATCGACGACACGGGAAAATCCATGCAGCGAAGCGGGAACTGTCTCTATAGTTACTATAGCGGACGGCTGATATGCTTTGACAGTGAAACGGAAGAAACCACTTTGATCTACCAGACGGCTTCCACGCACCTGCTCAATTTCTGCATGTACGAAAACGACATCTACTTTGTGGAGAGAGCAGGCTATGATTCCCTGGACAACAGAGATACCTCTCTCTGGCGTATCGGAAAAGACGGCAGTGATCTCACACTTTTACAGGATGATATCCCAAATACCAGTCTGATGCAGCACACTCTGAACTACTCTATTGATATCTATCATGATATCATTTATCTGATGTATTATACTTCGGAGTATCATAACGGAAGCTATGTCACCCAAACTGCCAATCTCTATTACCGGCTGGAACGTGACGGTAGTGTCAGTGAAGCAGAAGAATCTGAAACCCTTTACGGCGTACTGCCCAGGCGTTTTTCCCCGATCAGTGATTCTGATTTCCCCTCATTTCCTTATGCCATGCGCAACTATGGCTATATTTTCATGCAGGACTCTGCCGGAATACTGTACCGCATGGATCCTGTAAGCGGCGTCCGGGAAAGCCTCTCGATCAATACGGGCGACGGCTCCTATATCTCCTCCTTTACTTTTTGCGGAGATCTGGTTTTTTTGTGCTCTTATTATCATGACGAGTCCTCCCTTTTTGATCTCTCCAGTAATTCTTATGTTGCGACAGATATTCTTTCTTTCGACTCCATATCCTACCTCTCGGTTTTTTCGTCCGAACAGGGCTTTTTCTTCTGCGGTAAGCTGTGGAAAGAAGATGATAAAACTTTCACTCCGTTCCACATTTTGCATATTTTGCCGGATGGCTCCGTAAATACGCTGTTCTCCGATACATCGCAGACTCTCGAAGAAGACTTTTACAATGCGTACCTCAGAAGCGACAGTTGTTTTTTTGAAGATTATTTTTACTATTATAATCGGGATGAGAGTGAAAACTGTCTCATGCGGTTTCCTGTTCAGAAAACACCCAAAGTTCAAGAGCTGGAGACATGGTCATTATATACGGCTACCTCCCCTGCCGCTTTTACCGTAGAAGAAAGAAACGATACAGTCGAAATCGGAGAGTCCGGCTCTGTTTCCTGCTCTGTCAAAAAACTGTTCCTCGAGGAAAAGACCCGCAGTGACACGCTGATCAACAGTTCGCTCAGGGAAGTCTATGAAGATTTCGAAAATTATGTGGAGAGTGTTATACAGGAAGAGCAAGAAGAATTTGAAGAAGACCCTGATTTTTATAATAATTCTGACTATTCATCAAGGTACGATTTCTCCCTCTCTGTCTACTGCGACTATATGGATGATGACACGATCTCTTTTGGCTGCAGTTATTATCAGTATTACGCTTATGCGGCACACGGTTACTACTGGAACGATTATTATGTATTTGACAGACATACCGGAGAGAGACTTTCCTTCGAGGATTTTGCGGGAAATTCCGCTACAGTACTTAATGTTGCATACCCCTACGTCGAGCAGGCCGCAGGATGGGCATTTGATTCGGAAATGTTGTTGGATATTTCGCGCTTTTCTCTCTCCGAGGACGGCTATACTTTGTATTTTGCACCCTATGATATTGACTGCTATGCTGCCGGTTCCTTTTTAATCACGATTCCTTATGAAGCTTTTGAGAAGGAATTGTAATCCCTACTGCTCTCTTTTCAACGTCTCATAATTATATTTATCCGCCTCCGAAATTTTCTCCGTCCTGATCTCTCCCTCCTGACTGCTCAGCACAAGATGACTATGCTCCAGATAATAAGAAAGGTTATCCGCCCAGTCATGGAACATTTCATCATCATACCTCAGATTATCGTCTCCGCCAAAATCGAATCTGCTTCCTGCGATCTGCCGTATCTCTCCCGTTTCTCCGAACCGGTATACCTGATAGCCGTAAGAACCGAAAGAATCTCTATCCTCGATAGTCACTGTCAATATATAATTGATTCCTTCCGCATCTCCGATATACACATTATTCCAGCCTGCCCTTGCCGCATGGGCAAATTCTGTTCCAAGTACGTATCCGTCTGTATCTTTAAAGAGCACCACACCGCTCTCCCCGTCTCCTATATTGCCGGTGTAAACTTCTATCTGTTCTATCCCTGCTCTGTCACCGATATCCGCCGTTTCTGTTCCTGATAATGTATAGTATTTTCTCAATATATCCTCTTCTGTGATATAGACGCCACCTCCCGCATTTTCCGCATACGAATCCCACATATCCGCTACCGGTCTTTCATAGCTGAATCCATTCACGTAATAACCGCTCTCCAGATCTGCGCGCACGATCAGATTGTTCTCCATTTCACAGTATACTGTCGGATTGATAACCTTTACTGACTGTGTGATCAGATCCGCAAACTTATCAAAACTTACGGGAGAATAGGAAATCTTATCTTTCTCCCAGTTTACCCTGAATACGCAGTCATCCGCGAAGGTCAGCAGCGGAAGATCTCCCTCCGTTTCTTCATCCGTCACATACAGGTCAAACCCTCTTGCGCTGTTTGATATGGAGCGCACATACACCACATACATGCCGTCCGGAAATTCCCCTTTGGCAAGCAACTCCGGAGAGAGCACAAGTCCCCCGCCCCGTGTATCAATGGAGAGCATATCTTCAGACAGTATATTCGTATCATCAGCCGCGCTGCTTCCCTGCTCCATATCATCCGGAAGAACATCGGCATCTGTTCCATCCTCTTCCTTCTGCAATGTATTTGCCGATATCTCTCTTACCGGCGTCGCACTGACACCGAAACCAAACTCCGATAAAAAGACTTCCGTATCCTCTGCGCTCAGTTCCACCCAGATATCATAGTGCTCCGCATCCACCGATAAAACTTCCGTAGACGCGAGCAGTAACTGTCCGGGCTCCGGCTCCTGCATGGACAGGTAAATCTCCTCCGTGGTATCTGCCTTCCGGTAATGATAAATTTCCAGTGTATCTCCCGCCTCGGCTCCGGCCGCCATTCCGAGCGGCACTGTAAAGAGATACTTATCCTCTTCCTGTCTTATCAGAGAAAAACCCTCACCCATTACCTGAATGCTCTCCGCCTCTCCTGCAGGTACAGGATTGAAATTATACAGAGTCTGCCCGTAATGATCCGAAGTGACCATCCTTATCTTTTTCTCCGGCGAAAAAGTGATCCGCAGAAGATCGCCGGGCAGAATCATCTCTTCGGCATCTCTCTCCAGATAAAGAGAAACATCTTTTGCATCCGGCAATGCCACATCTCCGAATCTTGGAATCCGCACCACCGTTTTCGATGCGCCTTCTCTTCCCTCCACTTCTGTCACTACACCGTAAAAAATATTCGGATTTTCTTTTGCTTTCGCCGGATTGGCAAGAAAAACCACCGCCAGTATAATACTGACAAAAGCCGCCGCACCCGCCAAAAACGCCGCGGGCCTTTTATAACGCAGTACATTTTTAATTCTGCTCCCCGTATCGCTTTCCCCGAAAGCAAGTGGAATTCCCTTTATGATCCTGCCTCCTGCCGCCATGCTTAAGAGCGAAGCCGAATATTCCTTTTTCACTTTGCTGCCCAGTCTGCGAATTACCGCTTCATCACAGGACATCTCCATGTCTCTCCCGCTGAGTATAAAGGCCACCCAGACAAACGGGTTAAACCAGTGCAGCCAGAGTGCCAGATAAGCAAGAAGTCTGAAAACCGCATCTCCCCTTTTTATATGAATCTGTTCATGCAGCAAAATATACTGCTCCTCTGCCGCCTGCAGCTTCTGCGGCAGATAAATTCTGGGACGATAAAGCCCATAGACAAAAGGTGATCCTTTACCCTGAAAGCGATATATATTCTCTTTTTCATACACAGCGCCTTTCAAGCTTTTCTTAAATCTCCACAGAGAGATAACACTGTAAACCCCCATACTCATAACGCCAAGAAGCCACACATATGCGCCGATCATTAAACAAATCTGCATGGGATTGACGGACGCCTCCTGGCTGGCAAGCGGCAGATACTCACTGACCGCCTCGCCTACGCCGGGCACGGGCAGAGTGACCTGCGGCTTTTCCCAAAATCCGATATCCTCCGCAATATACTCCATTCTCCCCTCTACGGGCGGTTCATTTTGCAGTGCGCCGAGAAGAGATACCGGCAGAGAAAAAGAAACCGGACAAAGCAGTCTGAAAAGTACCACAGCCCAAAGCATGTATGAAAAAATTCTCGGCGCCCTTTTTAACAGAAGCCTTGCCAGAATCACCGCCAAAATCACCACACAGGCAGTAAGGCTCATATTCAGGATAAGAATAAAAATCTTTTCCAGACCCTCTTCAAATATCTGTATCATCATCGTCTCTTTCCTCATACTCCTCGATCATTTTTTTCAGTTCCGCTATTTCTCTCCCGCTCAACTTTCTTCTGCGGGAAAATGCGGCCAAAAAGATCGGCAGCGACCCGCCAAAATTTTCATTGAGAAACAGTTCCCCCTGCGCTGCCTGAAACTCTTCCCTTGTCATACGCACTACGACCGTGCCGTTTTCATTGGCAAACAGGTTTCGCTCGCAAAGCCTTTTTAACATTGTATAAGTGGTAGTGCGCTTCCAGTCAAAAGACTTTTCACAAAGTTTGACCAGTTCCCCGCTCGCAACAGGTGCGTTTTCCCAGATCAGATCCGCAAATTTCTGTTCCATCTCCCCTAATTTATATGGATGCATATTAATAACCATGCCCTTTCCACAACCTGCAAACTTTTATGCATGTTCTTTATGCATTGCGCAGGCACAATATCTGCAAGACGAATAAATTCGTCTGTGAAAAATTTATTTTTCACACTAAACTCCTTTCATTGTCTAATGACATTAGACACATTTAGTCTAACACCATTAGACATATATGTCAAGGAATAAACTTTTTTGAATACACCAAAATGAGCCGGCCTGTTTTTAAAACAAACCAGCTCATCAAGTCCTTTCATCAGCCAAACAATTCTCTCGTCTTCTTCATACGCTCTGCAATACTTACATGGAACGGACATCTGCTCTCACAGCTCTTGCAGGAGATACAGTCCGCCGCATTCGCTTTTAATTCCTGATAATGCGCACGCACTGTGCCGGGCACTTCCGCCTGCATCGTCGCCAGGTCATATAATTTATTTACCATTGCGATATCTATCTTCTTCGGACAGGGCGCGCAATGACCGCAATATGTACACTGCCCGGTGGAAAATGCGTGTTTCGGTGCACCCGCAAGCACACTTGCATAATCCTTTTCCTCATCCGATGCCGTCTCATAAGCCGTTGCCGCATAGACATGTTCCGGGGTATCAAAGCCTGCCATTACACTTGCCACGGCCGGTCTCGTCAGCGCATAATGCAGACACTGTACCGGTGTCAGTGTCACGCCGAAAGGTGATGTCTTTGCATCAAAGAGTCTTCCCCCGGCATACCCTTTCATCACTGTAATCCCTACGCCGCGCTGCTCGCACAGTTTATACAATTCTTCTCTGATTGGCGCAATACCGCCCAAATTCTCATCATAAGCGTCCGCGAAATACTCATCAAGATCTCTCACCGCCGGCAGCATATCAAAAGCCGGATTGATACTGAACAATATCATTTCTATCTCACCCTGCAATGCCGCCATTTTGGCAACTTCCGGATTGTGGGTGCTCAGGCCGATATGGCGGATTTTCCCCTCACTCTTTAATTCGCGTACATAATCCATAAATTCGCCGGTTGTCACACTTGTAAACTCGTCCGGTTCATCAATAAAATGTATCATACCCAGATCCATATAGTTCGTCTGCATGCGCGTCAGCAGATCTTCAAATGCCGGTTTAACCTGTTCAAGATCTCTCGTTTTTACATACTGCCCATTCTGCCAGGTGGAACCGATATGCCCCTGAATCATCCACTTATCCCGTCTTCCTTTCAGCGCAAGTCCGATGTTCGAGCGCACATTCGGCTCGGACATCCAACAGTCCAGAATATTGATGCCCTCCTTTTCACAGGTATCGATCACCTGTTTTACTTCCTCCGTATTATGGCGCTCCAGCCATTCACCGCCCAGACCAATCTCGCTTACCTTAAGCCCTGTTTTACCAAGTGTCCTGTACTGCATCCTGTTCCTCCCTCTAAATAATCTATCACTTCTGCTGTTATAAGCAACGACCGCACGCTTCGCGAACGCTCTTATGCTGGCAACAACCGCACGCTTCGCGAACGGTTTTATACTAAAAAGGCGTAAAACACGAACCGTTTCCGTTCAGCTTTACGCCACTTATGCAGGAGATGGGACTTGAACCCACACATAGTCACCTACGTCAGATTTTGAGTCTGATGCGTCTGCCATTCCGCCACTCCTGCCTGTGTTTCATACAGAAAGTCCTAAAAAGTTCTTATGAAACTTCCTGCAACGAAAATAATCATAACACATTTAGTGTCACTTGGCAAGCACGAAAATGATCATTTTTTTGTATGCCGATTTGCAAAAGATAGTTGAAAAACCAGCAGGATAACAGCTATAATATTATCTGTCAGGAAATACGGTAAGTTAGTGTTATCGGTCATACAGATTATAAAACAAGAGAAAGCGAGGATTTTCCATGAAAAATTCTTCCACAAAAAATGAAAATCATAAAACAATAACGGCTCCCGCTCAAAATATGGCACAGGAAGAAATGACTGTGGATCTGGAGTTGGACGAAGGGACAGTCACCTGTTCTGTTGTCGCCATTTTTTCTGTCAAAGACAAAGACTATATCGCCCTTCTTCCGCTAAATGAGAACAACGATAATGCAGACGGAGATGTCTGGATTTACGGCTATTCAGAAAATCCGGATGATCCAAACGAGGAACCGGAACTTCGTTATATTGAAGATGATGAAGAATATGAACAGGCTTCGGATGCTTTTGATGAATATCTGGATAATTGCGAATTTGATGAGATATTATAGGGATTCCTGCAATTCTGTAAGAAACCTTGAGGGCAGTGTCGTTTTTGCGCTTCCGCCCTCTTTTTTTGTATCTGTTTCTCCTGTGATATAAAGCAATGTCAATTCTTTCTTTGCTCTTGTCATACCGACATAAAACATGCGGCGTTCTTCTTCCATCTCCTCTTTGCTGCGTGCCTTTTTATGCGGCGTTACCTCCTCATTGCAGTTTATCATAAAGACCTTGTCATATTCCAGACCTTTTGAACCATGCATGGTGATCAGCGTTACACCCGGTTCGGATGATGCTTTTTTCTGATCCGCTGAAGCTGCAGTTTTATCTGTATTTTTTTCACTCCTTCGTTCTTCTATCATTTCTTTCCACTGTAAAAGCGTCCGGCAGCCTCTTGCGGAATTTTGTATCAGATCCGCCTCCTCAAGCGGCATAGATTTTTCCGACAGATAGTTGTCATACCCCATCGCTTTTCTGATATAACTGATTGCCAGAAACACCGGCATTTCCCGTATCCGCTCCAGATCCTGCTGCAGTCTCACAATCTGCTCTCTCATAGCCGGTCTTCCCTGATAAAATCGCATCATATACCGGAAGTCTGCGGTTTCGTTCACGGCTTCCCGGCTGATATAACGAAGGGGTCTGTTCATAAATTGAAAAAACTGACTTCTGCTTCTGTCCTTTATCGGCGTCCTTGAAAATTCCAGATAGGCAAGCAGATCATTTACCATTTCAGAATCAAAAATACTTTTTACGTTTTCTCTGAATTGACAGGACACCCCCGCCTGTCTGCATTTTTCCGCAAGTAACGGGAAGATACCGGAAGTTCTGCTTATCACAGCACATTCAGATAGTTTTCCCGCTGCCTTTTCCTGCATCAGACGCTCTATCAGGGTGCTTTCCATCATGTCTGCCGTCCCGTACCCCTCAACTCTGACCAAACTTCCCGGTTCGCCTGCCGCATGGCCGTTCTTGGAAAAACGGTTTTTGTTATGTGCGATCAGCCTTCCCGCGGCCTCCACGATTTGCGGCGTACTGCGGTAATTTGTTTTCAATATTACCACCTTCGCTTCCGGATAATCTCCCGGAAAGTTTTTCATAATATCCGGATTCGCGCCCCGAAAACCATAGATGGACTGATCGTCATCTCCCACGATAAAGAGATTGTTCTCCGGTGCGGCCAACTGCTTAACCAGACGATACTGCACGGGTGCAATATCCTGAAATTCATCAATCAAAAGATAGCGGTATCTGGCCTGATACTGCTTCAAAATATCCGGTCTTTTCTGAAAAAGCTCCTCACATTTTAAAGCCATATCATCAAAATCCACTTTCCCAAGAATATTCTGTGCTTCTTTAAAATCTCTATAAATCTGAAAGAACAGTTCAGGAGAAATGCTATTTGGTATAAAATCTATAGTTTTACTTTGAACTCCTGAAATATCGGCGCGGTTTTTATATCGCCCGATCTCCGATAAAAGTTCTTCCAGCATATCCGTATGCATACTGATATTGTATTTGTTTTTTCTGATAATATCCCGAAGTATTTTTTTCTTTTCTTGTTCGGATAAGATGCTGCCGGCACGGCAGACAGATGTTTCTTTTAAAATAGAATAAAAGACGGCATGGAATGTGCCGAAAGTCACAGACGGATGGGTTCCTTCACAGAGAGATAAAAAACGTTTCTGCATTTCAGATGCTGCCGCTCTTGTAAAGGTGATCACCAGGATCTCCGACGGTGTTATATGATGCGTATTTATCAAATGTACGATTCTTCTTGTCAGCACAAAGGTTTTGCCGGAGCCGGGTCCGGCAAGGACCATCATCGGCCCGGCTCCGTGTATAATTGCCTTTTGCTGTTCCGGATTCCCAAAACCAGACATTATGCCTGCTCTAAAAGCTCTATCCCCGCTCTGATCCGGGACAAAGACTCTTCCTTTCCGAGAATCTCCATAATTTCCGTGGCACCCGCCGGCGTCATCTGTTTGCCGGAGACGGCAGTACGCACAGGCCAGAGTACATAACCGTTCTTGCATCCTTTCTTTGCCACAAAATCACAGAGTGTCTGATAAAGCGCATCATTGCTGTAATCTTCCTGTTTTTCCAGGACAGGAAGCAACTCCTTTAAAACTTCTAAAGAAGATTCCGTTGTCGTTTTCATCTTCTTGTGGGCATACATGGCCGCGTCATACGCCGGAAGCGTCTCAAAAAAGTCGATCAGAGCCGGAATATCCGGGAATATCTCAATTCTTGTTTTCACCATTTCCGCAATCTTTTGAAGATTCAGCGGCTTTTTGATCGTATCTGTCAGATAGGGAAGCGCCATCTCATAAAATCTGTCAAAATCCATCTGCTTGATATACTCGCCGTTCATCCATTTCAGTTTTGTATAATCAAAGACTGCCGGTGACTTGGACATATGACGATAATCAAAAGCTTCCGTCAGCTCCTGCAGCGTGAAAATCTCTCTGTTATCAGAAGGACTCCATCCGAGAAGCGCCACAAAGTTCACAACGGCTTCGGTCAGAAATCCCTGTTCGATCAGATCTTCATAAGAAGAATGGCCGCACCGCTTGGACAGTTTATTGTGCTCTTCATCGGTGATCAAAGGACAGTGCACATAAACCGGCACTTCCCAGCCGAACGCTTCATAAAGCCTGTTGTATTTCGGGGAAGAGGAAAGATACTCATTGCCCCGTACAACATGGGTAATGCCCATCAGATGGTCGTCCACCACATTCGCAAAGTTATAGGTCGGATAGCCATCGGACTTGATCAGGATCATATCATCCAGTTCCGCATTATCTACCGAAATATCGCCGTATATCTCATCATGAAAAACAGTCTCGCCCTCCATCGGGTTATTCTGTCTGATCACATAGGGAATGCCCGCGGCAAGCTTCTCTTCCACTTCTTCTTTGCTCAGAGAAAGGCAATGCTTATCATAGACATTGATTTCTTTCCCAGCCACAGTTCTTGTCAGACCCGCAAGTCTTTCCTTGTCACAGAAGCAGTAATATGCTTCTCCTTTTTCCACAAGTTTCTTCGCATATTCCAGATAAAGTCCGCTCTTTTGCCGATCGCTCTGCACATAGGGTCCTACGCCGCCGTCCTTATCAGGTCCTTCGTCATGTAAAAGCCCTGTCTTCTCAAGCGTCCTGTAGATGATGTCCACAGCTCCCTCCACCAGTCTCTCCTGATCGGTGTCCTCAATACGGAGAATAAAATCCCCGCCCTCATGTTTGGCGATCAGATAGGCATAAAGCGCCGTTCTCAAATTTCCCACATGCATCCGGCCTGTCGGGCTCGGAGCAAATCTTGTCCTTATTTTCATTGAATTCCACCTCTTTTTGTTGTATTAACCGGAAATAAATTCCTCCGTTCCATATGGATAAATTGTATCATAATTATATTTTTATCTCAACCGAAATATCCGTCTTCCTCTCTGCATAAATTTTCTTCCTTTACACATCCTAAACAAAAATGCAGACAACCTGTTTCTGCAAAATACAGATACAGCAAATGATAGGAGGAATCCATTACGTGAGCAGCAAAAAGCATAAAAATAAACCAAAAAATCACAGAAAAGATCAGGAGGATTACCGTATGAGCGACGATAAAAACAAAAAACAGGGCGAAGATACCAGAGAGGAGATCAAGGAAAGCGGACAGCTGATTCTTGATAAAAATAAAAAGAAAAGCCATATTCAGTTGATTACGATCATCGGCGAAATCGAAGGACATGATAATCTGGGCAGCAATTCCAAAACCACAAAATATGAGCATATCCTGCCAAAACTGGCAGCCGCGGAGGATGATGAAAACATTGATGGTCTGCTCTTTCTTCTGCATACCATGGGAGGCGATGTGGAAGCCGGACTCGCAATCGCGGAACTGATCGCTTCGATCAGCAAACCCACCGTATCGCTTGTGCTCGGCGGTTCCCATTCCATCGGCGTCCCGATCGCAGTCAGCACGGACTATTCTTTTATTGTCCCTACCGGCACAATGGTCGTGCATCCGGTGCGCATGAACGGAACAGTCATAGGCGCAAAACAGACTTTCGACTACTTTAAACAGATGCAGGCGCGCATCAGCTGGTTTGTAGCACATCATTCCGACATCAGCAAAGAACGTTTTGAAGAACTGATGATGGAAACCAAAATGCTGACCAAGGATATCGGCACGATCCTCGAAGGTTCAGAAACCGTTGAAGAAGGTATTATCGATGAAGTCGGCGGTCTCAAAGAGGCAATGGCAGAGCTGCAAAAACGAATCGAAAAACGGAAAAAACAATAGTTCCTACACATCGAAATCGTCATCATCCGCCACTTCAATATCAAACTTCATATCCGCTTCTTTTACTTCAATGCCAAAATCCGCCTGCCGTCTTCGCTTCTTTTTCGGAACAGGGAGCGGATTATGCAACGGTTTACCCGGAGCAGGTTTTTCCTGCTCCTTCTTTTTCTCTCCTGATATTTTTTCTTCTGATGTCTTATCTTTCATCTTTCCTGCGCCCGGACTCTTCGGCTCTTCGTCCTCTGTCTTCATGGCGGCCAGCGCTTCCCGCATCTCAACTTTTATCTCCTGCACCACTGATGTCACCGGTGCCTTATCTTCTTCCTCTTTCCCGATCAATGCCTCTTTTGTTTCCTCTGCCGTTGCTGCAGGCATCTCCTCTTCCTTATCTTCCTCTATCTCTGCTTTCACCGGATAAGTCACACCGCAGAAACCAAGACCCGCCAAAACACACCAGGAAAAAGTCAGGAATATCTGCGCATTCAAATGGAATACAGAGCAGACGGATAATGCATAAACAAAAAACAGATTTAAAATAAATGCACTGTTCTGGCTTCTTTTGCGTATAAAAAATGTCGGAATCAAAAAGAAAGCAAAGGATACAAGCAGCAGGGAACCTACAAGAGTCGTATCCGGCTGCAGTAATACCTCTTTCATCGTTTCTGCCTGAAAGCCGACATTCTGTGTATAGAGTGTAAACAGCACTTTCAGGTATTCCGGCAGGCTCATCTTTCCCATCCAGGCCGCAAATGCTGCCAACAAACCAAATCCTGCTATACTGCCGGACAATGCCGCCAAATTTACACTTACTGCCTGTTTCATTTTCTCTTTGCCCAGAGAACAAAACAAAGCCAAAAAGAAATACAGAGAAACACCATATATGTCAAGATAAACCAAAAAACCAATATAAAATCCCAGCAGAAAAATCCCAAGATACTGCACAGGGGAAATATAGTTTCTATTTCTGAACTTCCTAAAAAACGTTCCGATCAGGCAAAAACCGAACAAATAAAGCGCCAGATAGAACAATTCCGGTGTCAGGGAAAATACAAACTGTAATGATACCGGTATAAATGCAAAGGCAGCCATAGAAACCGCGGCAGGCAGTACACCCGCAAAAGATTTCATACCGATATACAAAAACAGCAGGCAGGCAAAAAACAGAACGATCTGTAATACAACACCTGCAAAAGGCGTATTCCCGAAAACAAGGAGAATCATATGCAGCAGGCACGGATACAACCATGATGCCCCATGCGGCGCATAAGATACATTTTTTCCTGTGGAAGCAACTGCCTGCCTGTAAAAACTGTCATCATCCAATGTCAGAGGGGCATTATATAACACATAACATACAAGATATACTACCCCCCCGATTAAAATGATCACCGGCAAAACAACGGAAATGATTTCTTCAAACCGCTCTTTGTCTTTTATATTTTTCCCAATCTCCCTGCCGAGTGTACGGATTGCAAAAAAGACCACTGCGGTCAATAAAAGATAACCGCATGCAGCCGCTATAATGATAACGTAAGACCAGTTAAACATTTCCCTGATTCCCGCCGCATCTAAAGCAAAAATAACGCCGGCACAGCATAGAAATGCAAAAACTGCCCATACTATATAACTGAATATACTTTTTTTCAGATCCATATGTTACCTCAAACGGTTTTATCTTTCTTCGTTCCCAGAGGACTCTTTTTTATCCAAAAAAGTTTCTATATTATATCTCGGTCTTTGTTTTACTTCTATATAGATTTTACCGATATACTGCCCGATCAGTCCAATGCTGACAAGCTGCACACCGCCCAAAAACCAGATTGATAAGATCAAGGATGTCCACCCCTGCGTCACATGTCCGGTAAAATAACTCACCAGTGCATAAACCGCTGCCAAAAACGACAGCATGACAATAATGATGCCCAATGTCGTGATCAGACTGATCGGCTTTACACTGAAGGAACTTATCCCATTAAATGCAAGCGCCAGCATCTTTTTTAACGGATATTTGGACTCTCCTGCCACCCGCTCCTTTCTCTCATAATAGACACAGTCTGTCTGATAACCGATAAGCGGCATCATACCCCGCAAAAACAGGTTGGTTTCCCTGTATTTGGAAAACTGCTCTACAGCCCGCTTAGACATCAGACGAAAATCCGCATGGTTGTAAACTGTTTTTACCCCCATCGCAGCCATCAGTTTATAAAAACTCTGGGCAGTAAAACGTTTGAAAAACGTATCGGAAGACCTGTCTTTGCGGACACCGTATACAATATCGTTTCCGGCATGGAATTTATCGATCATCTCTTCGATCACAGATACATCATCCTGCAGATCGGCATCAATAGAAACCGTCACATCGCTACAGTCCTTTGCAGTCAGAAGCCCTGCGGTCAGCGCAAACTGATGCCCCACATTTCCGGCAAGTTTCAGTCCTTTTACGTTTTGATGGAGTCTGTGTTCTTCTTCGATCAGCTCCCATGTTTTGTCTTTACTGCCGTCATCTACAAAGAGTACAAAACTGTCCTCTGCAATCTTTTTCTTTTTGATCAGGTCCTGCAGCACGCCTCTCAGTGCTTCGGAAGAAATTTTCATCACGGCTTCTTCGTTATAGCAGGGTACCACAAGTGCAAGTCTTTCCATGCTTTATCTGTCCTTTCCGCTTACTTCCCTGTCATATACTCTTTCCTGAGAACTTCCATCATATTACAATAAGTTTCCTTACAGCTTTCCTGCTCGCCCTTTTTGATATACTCCACACAGGGAGCAAGATAAGTATTCCAGAGCCAGAGATATTTTGCCTGCGCCCCGGCATCTTTGCCAAGCCTCTTTACAAGTGTCGGAGCAATATCATAGTATTCTTCAATCAGATCCTGCCCTTCCTTAGTAACAGCAAGATAGTTATCCCTGAATGCCTTGATCAGCTGAAGTTCCTCGCAGTTCTCCCCTTTGTTCAGATTTCTGCAGACTGCCGTTGTCACATAACAGAGTTTTCGCTTAAATCCCTGCATGATCCTATCAAAATCGGAAGCATTTATATTACTGTCCTTAAAGCTCTTTCTCCATTCTTTACAGATGGCATCGGCAAGTGCATCCGCTCTGTCACTCTGAATTTCCTTGATGGATGGCAGAACATAAATAACCATAAACATGTTTTTATCCATCTGCACAGAGAGTTTTTCATTTCTTTTTGGGGTCTGCCCAAGAAGTTTTTCCTGCTCTCTTATGAAAGAATCTGCAATCTGATGATAAATCCCGGGCAGTTCTTCCTCCGCTGCGCGGTCAAGTGCAAACATGATCGCTGTATAAAAATCATAATTTTCTTTTTTATGTTCTTCAAATAATCTCTGATAGGAATTTTTACTGAATTCTCTTACTTTTTCAACATAGTCTTTGCATACAACATCCGTATGTTCCAGCGCTAAACGCAGATTTTCACGACTTTTTTCTGCATCCGCAGACTTTTTGTTCTCATCCGCGTCAGTCTTATCCGTTTTAAGATCCGTCTCCTGAACCTTCGTCAGATCGATCCTCTCACCACAAAACATACAGAGAATCGTTTCTCTGTCCGCAGGAGCCTGCATCTCTTCCTTACAAAAAGGACATTTGATCAGTATGATTTTCATGTTTTACTCGCTCCAGTTGTGATATACTGCCTGTACATCGTCATCTTCCTCTAACAGATCCAGTGTTCTTTGCAGGTTCTTTACTGCAGTTTCATCTGTCAGATTTACATAATTTTGAGGAATCATCGTCACTTCCGCCGAAACCATGGAAATACCGGCTTCTTCAAGTGCCTGTCTTACCGTTTCACAGTCATCCGGAGAAGTGAGAATTTCGTAGCTGTCTTCTTCCTCATTAAAATCTTCCGCACCTGCATCCAGAGCAAGCATCATCATTTCATCCGGTTCCATGTCACATTCTTCTCTGTCAATGATGATCTGTCCCTTTTTATCAAACATATAGGATACGCAGCCCTGCGCGCCGACATTCCCCTGCCCTTTTGTAAAGGCATTTCTGACATTGGCAGCAGTACGGTTTTTATTGTCGGTCAGCGCATCCACAATGATCGCTATGCCGTTCGGCCCATAGCCTTCATAAGTAACATACTCATAATTGACATTGCCGTCCTCTCCCGCGGCCTTTTTGATGCCGCGCTCAATCGTATCGTTCGGCATGTTGTTGGATTTTGCCTTTGCTATAACCTGTGCAAGTTTAAAGTTATTGGCCGGATCGGGACCTCCCTCCTTTACCGCAACAGCAATCTCACGGCCGATGATCGTAAAGATCTTACCTTTCGCCGCATCGTTTTTTTCTTTTTTGTGTTTAATGTTTGCAAATTTTGAATGTCCTGACATCTGTATTATCTCCTATCTATTGTATTATGTATGACTTTATTTTTCGCATCTTTCTGCTGTCTTCTATAAAAGCGCTTTCTTTACAACAAGCACTTTCGCAATCCGCCTGTTTTCCACTTCCAGAATCTGGAACTCATAATCACCCACCATAATAGAAAATTCTTCGTTTTCTTCCGGAATTTTGTCCATTTTGGAAATCAGGAAACCATTTAGTGTATCAAATTCTTCCTCCTCAAAATCAATATCAAACCGTTCTTCCAACTCTTTCAGTTCCGACATGCCGTCTATGACATATTCGTCCTGTCCTTTTTTCTGAATGTGGCTCTCTTCCTTATCATACTCATCCAGAATATTGCCGACGATTTCTTCCAGAATATCTTCCATTGTCACAAGTCCTGCCGTCTGCCCATATTCGTCAATTATGATCGCCATCTGTATTTTTTTCTGCTGCATCTCCTGAAACAGCGTGTCAATTTTTTTCTTTTCCGTTACAAAAAGAGCTTTTCTGAGCAGATCCGGAATATCTTTTAAAGCCATTTTCCGGTTTGCCGCAATCCGGTTCATGCGAAATGCATCCTTTAAATATAAGATGCCGATAATGTGGTCAATGTTTTCCTCATAGACCGGAAATCTGCTGTTAGTGCCGTCCAACATATAATCTAACGCTTCTTTTAACGTCATATCCGCTTCGATTGCGGCGATCTGAGAACGATGTGTCATGATATCCCCGGCTTCCTTGTCGTTCAAGGCAAAAATGTTGGAAATCATCTCGGCTTCATCGGCCTCGATCGTTCCTTTCTCCTGCCCTTCACTGACCATCGTTAAAATATCCTCTTCAACCTCCTGCGCATTTACGCCACGTTTGCTGCCCAGTCCCTTTTTTACTGTTTTTAAGATGGTTCCCAGCCTGAAACCATCAGGGTTTCCATCTGCATCTGCCATTTTCTCATCTCCCGTTTTTGATGTTTGTTCGGTTTGTCCGCAGTGCCCACTCGGGAAATCTGTGATTCCCCTCGTTCACGGGCTTCGCCCTATGTCCGTTTGTGGACAGGCAAAGCTTTATGCAAGCATAGCGTTACCTGTCCACAAACGGACGCACTGCTCATTGCCGACGTGTAAATGATACCATTTATCCCTGACACAGTCAAGAAAAAAGCCCTGAACCGACTAAGAAGTCAGTTCAAGGCTGATTGCCAATGCTTGATCTACCCGATGCATCATTTTGTCATCCAGGTGACATACTCTGTCTTTTAACCGCATCTTATCTATTGTTCTGAGCTGCTCCAGCAAGATTACCGAATTCTTCTCCATCTGGTACTGTTCTGCGCGAAGCTCTATATGGGTCGGAAGCTTCGCCTTGTTTTGTCTCGATGTGATCGCTGCACAGATGACCGTCGGACTATGTCTGTTTCCTGTATCATTCTGCACAATAAGTACCGGTCTTACACCGCCCTGCTCGGAACCCACCACGGGTCTTAAGTCGGCATAGTAAATATCTCCTCGTTTCATGGGCACTCACCTCTTGAAATTTTCCTGCTGCTTTTTTACTTTGCAGGTGATATTTACAGTATTTCCCGTGGCTTTTTTTTCATACACAAAATATCAAATTTGCTTCTGAAATTTATTCTGAAAGCAGATTCGCATATATGCGCGGAATCCGGCTTCCCAGATCGCAGGCAAGTTCATAATTAAACCGTCCCGAAAGATCACCTAATTCTTCCATCGTAATATGTTCTGTGCCATCCGCACCGATAAGCGTCACCTTATCTCCCTGCACCGCTTCCGGAATATCAGTCACATCCACCATGAACTGATCCATACAAACCCTTCCAACGATCGGCGCGCGCTTTCCACAGATCAATACTTCGCCTTTTCCGGAAAGCGCCCTCGGATAGCCGTCCCCGTAGCCCACCGGTATCGTGGCGATCCGCTGCTCTTTCGCAGTCACATACGTGCCGCCGTAGCTGACCGGCGTCCCTGCCGGTACTGTTTTTATATAGACAATGTGACTGTATAAACGGAACACAGGATGAAGCAGTGTTTTTTTTCTGTCCATTTCCTCTGACGGCCACAGGCCGTACATTGCAATTCCCGCCCGCACCAGGTCAAGTTCTGTCTCCGGCAGTTCCATAATTGCCGCACTGTTCGCACAATGCTTTAACGGGATATGCAGGGAAAGCTCCTCTTCAAGCCGTTTCGTAAATGAAGTAAAACGTTCGAATTGTTTCAGTGTACTTGTCTTATCCCTTTCATCCGCTCTGGCAAAGTGGGTAAACATTCCCTCTATCTCCACCCCCGGCAGCCCCATTACCTGTCTCACAAAAGAAACGCCGGTATCATCCGGGAATATTCCGATCCTTGACATACCCGTGTCCACTTTGATATGCACTTTCAAACTCTTTCCCTGTCTGAGTGCTTCCGCGGAAAGTTCTTTTGCCATATCCGGTCGAAATACTGTGGGACGGATGTCCTGCGCCACAAGTTTTTCGTAACATTCGGGAAATGTATAGCCTAAAATCAGGATCGGCTTATCAAGTCCGTTTCGCCGAAGTTCAAACGCTTCCTCCGCCGTCGCCACCGCATAACCGAAAACAATATCAAGCGTATCCAGTTTCCTCGCAAGCTGCACCGCCCCATGCCCGTAGGCGTTTGCTTTGATGACAGCCAACATCTTTGTCCCCGGAGAAAGTTTATTGTGCAGACTCTTCACATTTTCCACTGCGGCATCCAGATCTATCACTGCACATACTCTTTTATGCTCTTCCGGTATATTTTTCATGATATATACTAATCCCTTCTATGATTCACTGTTTTTATGCATAGTACAAATACAAACATACTGCTTTTTCCGCCGCTTTTTAACATGGCAGATGAAAATTCAGGCAAGTCATCCGACGAAACCGGGAAATATCTCCGGCAGCGCATGAATCATATCTCCTGCTTTCATTGCAGTCTCCCCGTATTTTTGAACAGCCCGATCTCCTGCAAGCCCATGCACATAAACTGCTCTGTAAGCCGCCTCAAAATAGGCTGTCTTTCTCTGCATTCTTTTCGCCGGATCGTCTTTTTTTGACTCTTTTTCCTGCTGCATAGCTGTAAGAGCTGCAAAGGCCCCCATTATCCCTGACAGCACATCCCCTGAACCTGCGGTTGCCATGCCGCTGTTTCCGGTCTGATTGATGTAATAATGAAAGGAATCCTCTTCATCTGCATAACAGACTACCGTAGCAGCATCCTTGCTCACCAGAATCACGCCGCTCTCCCTGACGTAGCGCTTTTGCTTTTCCATTCGCCCGGTCTGCAGTTCCTTTAGATCACAATGTAACAGCCTTGAAAACTCTGCCATATGAGGTGTCATTATCACAATACCGCCAAGCGCTGTGTATGCTTTAACCAGTTCATACAGCCTCTCTGAAGATGCCACAAGATTCAACCCGTCCGCATCCAGAACAACAGGTTTTCGCGGCTCCTTTTCTGACACAATTGTCATAATCTTTTCCAGACTTTTCTCCGCAAACCTCTCCTGTCCGATTCCCGGTCCGGCCACTACAACATCGCACCAGTCAAGCAGTCTTTCCCAGTCTGTGTCTTCCGTAAGCTCCTGATACATGATCTCGGGCAGTGCCGACAATACAAGATCTCTGTTTTCCGGAGAAGTCACCAACTGCACCATTCCTGTACCGCTCCGGAAAGCTGCTTTGCCCGCAAGAAGCGCCGCCCCGGGCGTTCTTTTGCTCCCTGCTGCTAACAGAACTTTTCCGTAGCTCCCCTTGTGACTGTCGGGTTTTCTGTATAAAAAAGTATCCAGGCATTCTTTTTGTGCCTCATCTGTCCTGTCCAGAGTTACTCCTGCGGGATATTCCCCCAGAAAACTTTCCTCTGTGATCCCAATCTCGGCTGTCTTTATTGCACCGCAATACTCCTTTCCCGGATAAAGCAGCATCCCTGCTTTCACAAAACCAAATGTCACCGTAAGATCCGCCAAAAAAGCTTCACCGGGCACACTGCCATCCTTTGCGGAAACACCGGACGGAATATCAAGCGCTGCCTTTTTTGCGGTTAAACCATTTAACCATTCGATTTTTTCTTTGCAAATCCCTTCCACCGGGCGCGATAAGCCAACGCCGAACAGAGCATCCACCACAAGATCATAAGATTCTTTCTTTTGTTCATGCGCTGTCATCCACATGTCATCTGTGATAATATGCAGCGCCTGCCTGAGCTTCATATTTTGCTGTTTTTCACTTTCCGCCCTGTATTTTTCCAATATCTGCATCTGACTTTTTAATGCCGGAGAATATTTTTCCTGATCGCCGCTGACAAGTACTGTCACCTGATGCCCCTGCAAATAAAAAAGGCGCGCCAGTGCGACACCGTCCCCGCCGTTATTTCCGTTTCCCACAGCGATCAGAATGCGCACGCTCGTTGTAAAAAGTTCCTTCCACTCCTGCATCATAAAATCTCTTGCCGAAAGTGCGGCACGTTCCATCAGCACAAGCTGCGGCACGCCAAAACAGAAAATCGTATTTTCATCCGCGCGCCGCATCTCCTCTGTATTTACGATATAATTCATTACTCTATATAACCTTCTTCCTTTTTCTTTGGCCGATACTTATTGGGATTATAGTGCATATCAAAAATATTGATCGCATCCCGTCCAAAAATATTGCGCATAAAAGAATAAAGCTCATAGGTATTTGTTTCACTTCCCTGCTTGCGGATAACCATTTTTCTGAGCTCTTCCCGCATCTCCCGTATCCAGTCATCACAGCTTTTGATCTCTTCCTGATTTTCCTCAAGACGTTTATAGCAGACCTCCATTGTTCTTAGCATCAACTGGTAGTTGACTTCTTTCATCTGTTCCTGAATTCCCAGATCATCCTGCTCCAGGGCTTTCAGTCTGCTGCTGCATTCCTCCACCATCTGCTTATGGTGATCCATAACTTTCTCAATATCTTTATCCCTTGAGCCGCCATATCTGTCCGCCAACTGTATGATCTCATCCATCAGCTTTCTTTTGACTGCTCTCAGCTTTTTCTTCTCCTCATTTACCCTGCCCTGCTCTTTCAGCTGTTTATTTAATTGCTTTTCCAGTCTTTTAATCTCAGGTGTTTCACCTGTCTGCGTAAAAAGTCTGTGCCAGTTGTTATCAAGTGTTAAAATCGGCAGATCTACATCTGCTAAAGCCGGTTTGTAAATATCATCTGTTCTTGACATAATAACTTTCCTCAATCTGTTTTATATTATTCCAACTCCTCATTTTTCAAAAGAAATGACAGTTTCATCAGGCTTTCGGAGAGATGCACATTTTCCACCTGAATATGCGGCGGCACATTCAGATCGCAATGAGCAAAATTCCAGATACCACGGATGCCGCAGTTTGAAAGTATCCCCGCCACTTCTACGGCGCTTGTTTTCGGAATAGTCAGTACCGCAATATCGATATTGTTTTCCTTTACAAACTGTTCCATATTTTCCATCGGCTGTACTTCGATATCCCGGATTTTCTTCCCGTATAACGCCGGATTTTTATCAAATATCCCCCGAAACAAAAACCCCCGCCGCTTAAAATTCATATAATTGACAAGTGCCTGTCCCAGATTGCCTGCCCCGACTAAAATCAAATGATGGGTTTTGTTGAGCCCCAGTATATTCCCGATTTCATCATATAAAAATTCCACATTATAACCGTAGCCCTGCTGTCCAAAACCTCCAAACTGATTGAAGTCCTGTCTGATCTGGGAAGCTGTCACATGCATCAGATCACTCAGTTCTTTCGAGGATATCCGCGTCACGCCTTCATCCTTCAGTTCCCCCAGATAACGAAAATATCGAGGCAGCCTGCTGATCACCGCCTGCGAAATTTCTTTTGATAATTCTCTCGTCTCTTCCATTTTAATATAACCTCTGCCCGCACTTACTCTTTTTTTGTCACCGTCACTGTCTGATATGGTATCTCGATTCCATGTTTCAGATACTGCTGCACAAGTGCAAGGCGTATATCACTGCAGGCATGGAAACTGTCATCCAGATTCTTCGTCCAGACCGTAGTTTTCAAAATAACGCCGTCTGCGGAATACCCCTTTACAAATACATTATTTTCCAATGTATTTAATGTCAACTCATGCTCTGCACATATCTGTTTCATCAATTCGATCGCCTTTTCAATATCGGAATCATATCCTACCGTTATCTCCATAAAGTTTCCGATATTTTCCGTATAATTTGTATTGATGATCACCGCTGAATCCATCACAGAATTGGGGACGATGCAGCTTTCATCGTTAAACTGACTGATGATCGTATGACGCAGTGTGATGTCCGTTACAATCCCTTCCGCGATCACACTGTTTCCCTGTGAAACCCTGATCTTATCATTGACATTATACGGTTTGGAAAACGCCAGACTGAACCCGCTGATCACATTGGACAACGCATGCTGGGCGGCAAAAGTTGCCACTGCAATTACTAAAGAACCGCTCTGCAAAAGAGCCGTGCTCATATCTTTTGTCACTTCAAACTGCTGTGCAAGCGTATAAACTGTCAGTACAATAATAAGCGCCTTGATAATTCCTCTGGAAAATCTAAGATGCGCCGCTTTATTTTTCTTTTCAAGCCGCCTGAATACCAGATTCACGATCTGGGTCAGCAAACAGGCTATACTGATAAAGATGACAACTATAATAATTTGATTGATAGTCATTTTCAGCCTCTTCTTTTCTGTTGCGATATATCTTAATATATGCTTTGATTCACATTCGCTTTACCGGATATGTGCTATATCGCATCTTTCTCTTTCGGCGAAGCATTTAAAACGATAAAAAACGGAAACGCCGCCATAACAGGATACAGATAACGCAGTTGCACCGTAGGTCCTAAAAACAGAGTCAGGTAATAACCAAATACCAACATAAGCGGAATACATTTTGCAAATTTTCTGTTGATAAGCAGCCATCCTGTAAGCAACAGATAAAACCAGAACCATACCCCGGGGACAAATAAATATTTCAGAACCGGATACTTTAAATAAGCATTGTCATTTGTCCATTTTTCCATCCGTTTCATAAGTCCGGGCCATTTGGAATCTTTGTATATTCCCCGTTCATTCAGAGTCAGCTCGTCCCATCTCGTCTGTACATAACCGCCTCCTGCCTCCTGCCCCTCCTGCGCATTAATATAAGCATGGCTCACATCTCCCGGGTATAGATAACCGGCATTCACTGCCAGCGCAGCATTCAGGTAATCACCCGGATACTGGAAAAACAGGCCCAGATAGGTGGATAGGAAATCTTTCGCCCTGTATCTTGCCACATAGGTGTTTGTATGGCTTTTGACAGGATCTGCAAAATCCGGTCTGTAATCCCGATAAGCTTCCTCTAAAATAAAGTCATTGATCAGCGCCCTGTCAGTATCCGACATAGTGCCATCGTCCTCCGGCATAACACTAACACCACCATGATAAACCATTGTTCTGGAGAGCTGTTGAATGGGGAGGCTGAGCATCTCCCTCTTGTCCCCCTGCCCGGCACTCACTGCTCTGAAAATTCCGGACAACGCCAGATTTCCGATAAGGAAAGTTCCTGCCGCCAGAAAGAGTACTTTTCCCCAAAAAATTCTCCTCTCCTTTCCAAAAATAACTGCAATAAGTATAAAAAAAAGAAGGACAAGAAAAGCATATTTTCCGTTATTGCGAAACAGGATCACTCCTATGCCGGCAAAAATGAATAACGGCACATAGGACTTGCGCCCATCCACAATTTCCCAAAGAGCTGACAGAAAAAGCACAAAAAAGGCGCTGAATATTGTATCTTTTGTCACGCTTATGCTCATATACTGATGAAACGGATAGAATATACAAAATAGCTGCACCAGAAACAGCCATATCCTTCTCACCTGATGTCTGTGCAGACAATACACGCCGAAGGCAAATGCCGCGGCAAGAAACAACATTTGAAACAGCGCATAACAGCCGATTCCTGTGTTGACACTTCCAAACACCGTTTCCCCAAGCCACATGGTGCCTTTTAACAAAAGCGTATGGGCAAGAGGATGATGGTCAATATACATGCCGGAAACAATCTGCTCTGTCTGAACCGGTATATCATATGCGCAGATGGCAGGGTAATATGCCAAAAAGGCGGGAAGCCAGGCTAAAAACTCGAAGAGCAGTGTACCCAAAAACACGATCCACGAACTTTTTCCATCCGCCCTTTTCCAGAGCAGACATGATATTCTTCTGAAAGCCTGGTCTTTTTGACCGTTCGCATTTCTTTTGTCCTCGTTATACATATTTACTGTGTTGACAGATTTGGCCCATCTGTAAAAAAGCAGGCAGATCAAAAATCCCAACGCTCCGCCGACAACAAAACTGATTCCCAGGATCTGAAATGTATGTCCCGCTGTCCATAGAATATTTCCCTCTGCAGCCAATTCCCGTCCCGTCAGCAGACAGAATATAAAGAAAAAACCTGTCAACCCAAATATGGTATATGCAATTGGTTTTGAAAGCAATCTGTTCTGTTTCATTTTTTCCTCATTCATGGGCTTTCACCAAGGAGCCGAAAGATAATACTCTATATAAATCGAGTATCACAAACAAACAAGTATCAGAGCAGTGCCCGCTCGTAAAACCTGCGGTTTTCCTCGCTCACGGGCGTTCGCCCTATGGAAAAAGTCAGATAAAATCTGCTTATGTGCAAGCACAACGCATCTTTTATCAGTCTTTTTCCGCACTGCTCATTGCCTACGTGGACATTATAACACTTCATTTCCAAATCGGCAAATACTCTTCGCACATTCTTGACAGTTTTTGCTTTCCTTAGTAAACTGGTTACTGTCCGGGACAGGCATAGAACATGTTTCGCAAAGGATTCTTATTCCGTCAGATTCTTTCCGGCCGGAAATATGCGGGACTTCTTTTTCAGATAGACAAATGAGGTACACCACAATGATTTTATCATGTCAGAATATTACAAAGGCTTTTGATGGAAAAACCATCTTAAAACAGGCAAATTTTCATATAGAAGAACATGAAAAAGCGGCGATCATCGGCATTAACGGTGCCGGGAAAACCACGCTTTTAAATATCATCACAGGCCGTCTGCAGCCTGATGAGGGTGTTGTCAGCATTTCCAAAGGCAAAACGATCGGTTATCTGGAGCAGAATCCCATTCTGGACAGCGAAAACACGATTTTTGACGAACTGATGAGCGTCAAAGACTACCTGCTTCAAATGGAACGAAAGATCAGGCAGATGGAGCATGACATGAAACATAGAGAAGGTTCCGCACTGGAAGCCCTTATGGAACAGTATGCCCGTCTTACGACCCGCTTTGAGATGGAAAACGGCTATGCCTATAAAAGCGAACTGACCGGCGTATTAAAAGGGCTCGGTTTTGAGGAAGCGGAATATGAAAAACCCGTCTGCACCTTATCCGGCGGACAAAAAACAAGAGTGGCGCTCGGAAAGCTTCTTCTGCTCTCCCCCGATATCATCCTGTTGGACGAACCTACCAATCATCTGGATATGAATGCGATCCGCTGGCTTGAGGGATATCTTTCCGCTTATAAAGGCGCTGTGCTGATCGTATCCCATGACCGTTATTTTCTGGACCGCATCGCTATGAAAATTATTGAGATAGACGCCGGAACTGTCATGACTTTTGCCGGAAATTACAGCGCGTATGCACAGAAAAAAGAACAGTATCGTACGGCCAAAATGCATGCCTACTTAAATCAACAGCGTGAGATCAAACACCAACAGGAAGTCATCGACAAATTAAAATCTTTCAATCGGGAAAAATCCATTAAACGGGCCGAGAGCCGTGAAAAGATGTTAGCCAAAATAGAGGTTCTGGAAAAGCCGACAGAAGTCCGCACAGATATGAATATCAGGTTGATTCCGAACATCACCAGCGGAAAAGATGTGCTGGATATTGAAAACTTAAGCAAAGCTTTTGATAAGGAAGTATTGTTCCGAAAAATCTCTTTTTCCTTAAAACGCGGCGAACATGTGGCGATCATAGGTGACAACGGAACCGGTAAGACAACCCTCCTAAAGCTGATCAATGAACTGCTTGCGGCGGATGAGGGGACGATCCGTCTTGGAACCAACGTTCATATCGGCTACTATGATCAGGAACATCATGTGCTGCATACGGAAAAATCCATCTATGATGAAATTTCCGATGAGTATCCGACTCTTACCACAACAGAAATACGCAATATTTTGGCCGCTTTCCTGTTTACCGGGGACGATGTCTTTAAACTGGTGGGAGAATGCAGCGGCGGCGAGCGCGGACGCATTTCTTTGGCTAAACTGATGCTCTCGGAGGCAAACTTTCTGATTCTTGATGAACCGACAAACCATTTGGATATTGCCTCAAAAGAAATACTGGAAGACGCTTTAAACGAGTACGAGGGAACCATCCTCTATGTTTCCCATGACCGCTACTTTATCAACAAAACGGCCCACCGGATTCTTGAATTAAACGAGCAGACGCTCACCGGATATCTGGGCAACTATGACTACTATCTGGAGAAAAAAACAGAACAAAGTATTGTGCCGCAGCAGAAAAATCCTGACACTCCTGTCATTTCTTCTGCCAAAGCAGACTGGCAGGCAAAAAAAGCGGCGCAGGCAAAACAGCGGAAACTGGAAAATGATCTAAAGAAGACAGAAACCCGGATTGCGCAGCTGGAAGAAAATATTTCCGATCTTGATACTTTGATGGCTTCCGATGAAGTCTGCCGTAACTCGGCAAAACTCGGAGAATTATCCGCCGAGCAGGGAAAACTGCAGGAAGAACTGGATTCTCTTTATGAAGTCTGGGAAGAACTGTCGGAGATGGTATAACCGATTTTATGCAGACCTCCGATATTCGCTTCGCCCCACCCCACTAAAAAATCCCGATAATCTCTGTTGATAAGATGATTATCGGGATTTTCGTCAGCATAAAACCGTTCGCAAAGCGTGCGATTGCTGCTTTGTCTTTAAATGCAATTTACATCTCTTCCAGCTTCTCACGTATCGCTTTGATAAAATCCTGAGAATTTAACACAGTCACATCTTTCATGCTTGTGATCAGAGCCAGATCTTTCGTCATTTTCCCGGATTCTATCGTTTCTACCGTAGCTTTTTCCAGTTTGTCTGCAAACGCCATCAGCTCCTCATTTCCGTCCAGTTCACCGCGTTTCCGAAGAGCGCCTGTCCATGCGAAGATTGTTGCCACTGAATTTGTGGAAGTCTCCTCTCCTGCCAGATGTTTATAATAATGACGCTGTACTGTGCCATGTGCCGCCTCATATTCGTAAACGCCCTCCGGTGAAACCAATACAGAAGTCATCATCGCAAGGGAACCGAACGCAGAGGAGACCATGTCGCTCATAACATCCCCGTCATAATTTTTGCAGGCCCAGATAAATCCGCCCTTTGACTTCATCACTCTCGCCACCGCATCATCAATTAAAGTATAAAAATACTCAATGCCCGCTTTCTCAAAAGCATCTTTGTAGTCTCTTTCGTAGATTTCCTGAAAAATATCTTTAAACGTATGATCGTATTTTTTAGAGATCGTGTCTTTCGTCGCAAACCAGATATCCTGTTTCAGATCCAGCGCATAACTGAGACAGGCCTTTGCAAAGCTTTCAATGGAAGCGTTTGTATTATGCATGCCCTGTAAAATACCCGCGCCCTTAAATTCGTGAATTGTTTCCCGGATCTCAGTACCGTCTTCTCCGGTAAAGACAAGCTCCGCCTTACCCGCACCGGGTGCCTTGATCTCCACATTCTTATAGACATCTCCATAGGCATGCCTTGCCAATGTGATCGGTTTCTCCCAGTTTTTCACACAGGGCTCAATACCCTTCACAACAATCGGCGTACGGAAAACCGTTCCGTCGAGCAGCGCGCGGATCGTCCCGTTCGGACTCTTCCACATCTCTTTTAAATGATACTCTTCCACTCTTGCGGCATTGGGCGTGATCGTGGCACACTTTACGGCAACCCCGTATTTCTTCGTCGCCACTGCAGAATCCACAGTCACCTGATCATCCGTCTCATTTCTATGCTCCAAACCAAGATCATAATACTCTGTCTTTAAATCAATAAATGGAAGCAGAAGTTCCTCCTTGATCATCTGCCAGAGGATCCTTGTCATCTCATCTCCGTCCATCTCCACAAGCGGCGTCGTCATTTTAATCTTATCCATACTATTTATCTCCTTTATTTAAATTCTGCAACAGCCTTTCCGGACTGCCGTTTTTAGTTACTCATCCTGATACGCCTGATAAAGCCCGCTCTTCACCATATTCTCAAACGCATTGATCATATGTGCATTGGCAAGCTGTTCCGCCCTGTCCGCATCTCCATCCCGAATCGCCTCCATGATCAGGCGGTGCTCGTTATTGGAAGCTGTTGCCCTGTCCGTCACCAGTGTTTTTCTTCTGACACGCAGCACATAATTATGATAATCTTTCAACAGATGTTCCAGCATTTTAGAATCACAGGCCTCATACAGTATATCATGAAACCGGTTATCCAGTTCGGCAATCTGCTCCATATGGCCTTTTTTTGCATGGAATTCCGTCAGATAAACGTTCTCCTCCATCTCTTCCATCTGTTCCTTTGTAATGTGTTTCGTCGCCCATCTTGCACAAAGCCCCTCCAGTCTGGAACGGATCATATAGATATCTTTCACATCTTTTATCGTAATGCCGGTGACAAAAGCACCCTTATTCGGAATGATCTGAATCAGTCCTTCCAATTCAAGCTGTCTGAAAGCTTCCCTGACCGGGGTTCTTGATACGCCTAACTCTTCCCCGATCGCAACTTCCCTCAATTCCTCATGTTCCTTGTATTTTCCGCTCAGAATATCATCCCGAAGCTTATGAAAGACTCTTCCGCGCAGAGAATATTTGTCCGTTACTTCGTTTTTTACATCATACTTATCCATTTCATTCCTCACTTTACAGTCACTTACCCAAATCCGCAATTCCAAGCTTTTTACACTCTTCACCTATCACGTACACCAATTCCTCATCCGTCAAAACAGTTACACGCCCCTGGGCATACTGCTCGTCCACCCAGATCTTCACATTTTTCACAAGCTCACTTGTCTTGTCCAAATGCTCTTCTTCCTTCAATTTATAGTAAGTATTGATCCAGTGGGCGATACCTGCAAGGCCTGATGTATTGGAAACCGCACACACCACCGGCCTGTTTAGGAATTTCTCCGTGTCAAAAATATTATAAATCTCTTCATTTTTCAACAGACCATCCGCATGGATACCTGCTCTCGTCACATTGAAATTCTTTCCCACAAAAGGCGTTCTCGGTGGGATCCGGTAGCCGATCTCCTTTTCATAGTACTCTGCCAGTTCCGTGATAACCGTGGTATCCATACCGTCAAGTGTCCCTTTCAACTGCGCATACTCAAATACCATTGCTTCAAGCGGCGTGTTGCCGGTCCGCTCCCCGATACCGAACAGAGAAGTATTTACCCCGCAGCATCCATATAGCCATGCTGTCGTGGAATTTGTCACTGCTTTATAAAAATCATTGTGCCCGTGCCACTCGATCAGCTCGTTCGGCACACCGGCATGCTTGTGAATCGCATAAATAATGCCCTGCACGGAACGGGGAATTACAGCTCCCGGATAATTTACACCATAGCCCATCGTATCGCAGGCACGCACTTTGACAGGGATCTTATATTCCTCCATCAGTTTCATCAATTCCAGACAGAACGGCACCACATAGCCATAAATATCCGCTCTTGTGATATCTTCCAGATGGCACCTGGGACTGATACCCTCCTCAAGGCAGTCCCTGATCACATTCAGATAATGCTCCATCGCTTCACGCCTTGTCATCTTCAACTTCATAAAAATATGATAGTCGGAACAGCTCACCAGAATGCCGGTCTCTTTCATACCGATCTCTTTCACCATCTTAAAATCTTCTTTTGAAGCCCGGATCCAGCTTGTCACTTCGGGAAATTTATAACCTCGTTCCATGCACTGATAAACCGCATCTCTGTCTTTTTTGCTGTAAAGAAAAAACTCACAGGCGCGAATCAACCCACCCGGGCCACCCAGTTTATGAAGATGATCATAGATTGTAACAATCTGTTTTGTTGTATAGGGTGCTCTCGACTGCTGGCCATCCCGGAATGTCGTATCGGTGATCCAGATTTCTTTC
The DNA here is from genome assembly GCA_014804795.1 of Lachnospiraceae bacterium. GTDB lineage: Bacteria > Bacillota > Clostridia > Lachnospirales > Lachnospiraceae > 1XD8-76. The sequence continues at coordinate 34,431 of JAAUZC010000022.1, forward strand.
GGCATATTGTGGGGCACGATCCTGTCATTGAAAGGAATCTTCGGCACTTCGGAATAGGGGAACATATTGCGGAACACATTAGGTTTTTTCACATCATCCAATATGTACATGTGTTCCTCTATCTCCAGCAGATTATTATTATCATTCATTGTGATCGGCCTGTTTGTGAACATATCACTGTTATAAAAATCCGTCATATAAACAGCCTGCCTTTCTCTGATGTATATCCAAAATTATTTTATTACAATTTTTACCGACAGTCTCTGTATCATTGTATACAACAGTACACTCCTGTGTCAATCTGCATTTTTACTAAAAACAGAGGAAACTTGCCCTGTTCTTTAAGACAAAAGTTCATCAAAAAAGAACACAGACCGGCTATCCGTACAAACTCAAAACAAGGGGCTTCTGATTATGATAGAAAAAAGAACTATTTTATCAGACATAAGCTATGAACAGAGTAAGAAATCAACTTGGACTATACCAAATACCAAAAACACCATATCTTGAAACGGAGCCTGTAACAGTTGCTGTGCTGGACAGCGGAATTGATATGAAACATCCTGATTTGGAGGGGAAAATACTTGAATTTCAGGATTTTGTAACGGGCAGAAATGTACCTCATGACGATTACGGACATGGCACACATGTCTGCGGCTGCATTGCAGGGAGCGGAAAAATCTCTGAAGGCATCTATAGCGGCATCGCCCAAAACACACGTCTCATTGTCGGAAAAATACTGGATAAAAAAGGGGATGGCAATGTTGAAAAAATGGTACAGGCAATGCAGTGGATCCTGGAAATAAAAAATACCTACAACATCCGTGTGCTGAATATCTCCATTGGAACAGGAAACGGATATGAAAAAAAGGAATACGATGAGATCAGAGAACTTTTTAACGAAGCCTGGTATCAGGGCATTATGATCATCTGTGCGGCAGGAAACAGCGGGCCTGCAAACGGCAGCATTTCCATGCTCGGCATGAATCGCAATATCATTACAGTCGGTTGTCATGAAGGATGGGAAAGTTATCGTTTCGATCACCCCTGCCAGACCTATTCCGGCAGAGGTGAAATTTCAGACATTTACAGAAAACCTGACATTGTCGCCCCGGGAACAGAAATTATTTCCTGCAAAGCGGCTCCCTACAGGGGGAAGACAATACTGGACAAATATTATTGTAAGAAAAGCGGCACCTCCATGGCTACCGCCATCGTGTCAGGGTGCTGTGCGCTCTTTTTTGAAAAAAATCCGGTGGAATCCAATGAATACTGTAAAAGGCGGCTTTTGCAGACCGCCCGCAATTTGGGTGAAGCATGGAATAAACAGGGATACGGCATGGTCGATCCTATAGCGATGCTACCGTCCTAACGCTCCGGGTACAACACTCTTTACCGTTTCAGGCAGCACGGGATCTTCCTCATCTCCGCGATATGCAAGCAAAATACCATCCCCTACGATCAGGAAATCATCCGCATCTGACACACCGGCTGTCTCATCGTCTTCCGCAGCGCCTTCCATCCAGTTTTTCAGCCATGGCGTATGGGAAAAAGCATTTTCTTCGATAGTCGTAACGCTGTCCGGTATGACCACATCGTTAAGTGCATCGCAATGATAGAAAGCCCCATATCCGATATAAGTTACACCCCCCGGAATGGATATGCTGCTTAAACCGCTTCTTGCAAAAGCAAATTTTTCAATGGTATTCACGCCGTCCGGGAATGTATAATCCTGCAGCATCTCCTCTCTATAAAAGGCCCATTCGGCAATTTTGCTGTTGGACATCGCTTTTGCCGTCTCGTTTTCCATTTTCAGGGAAAACGCGTCTATCTCTTCCGGTTCATAATTGCCCTGATAAATAGAAGCATAACTGCCGTTCATCATCACAACCGCAGTTCCATTCACCACCGGCACCATACCGAGATTATTTCCGGCAGAAGTCTTCATTACATAGAGAACACCCTCCTCAGAAGAAACGGCAGTTTCTTCCAGTGTACTCTCATCTTCTACAGATTCTTCCTGCTCCGCCGCATCTGTATTTTCGGCAGCCTCTTCGCTCTCCACCGCTTTGCTCTCATCTTCAGCGGTTTCCGTATCCTCAGAGGTCTCTTCCGGCGCAGTATCAGAAGCAGGTGCTTCAGGATCATCCGGCTTTTCTGCTTCATCAGCGCTCTTTGCCGCATCACTTTCAACTTCCGCGCTCTCCACGGTATCTGATGATTCTTCTGTTTCCGCTGCTGCATATAAGTTTCTTGCACCGACCCAGATAAGGGCAGACAAAACAAGAATACCACAGCCAATCAATATATTTTTTTTCATATCCGGCTCCTGTCACTACCTTTTAAATATTTCTACGCCAATCAGGAAAGCTGAATATCTCTTCAACTTCCCTGATCTTATCATTACGCTGCGCTTGGATTTACTTTCCTGTCTTTCTTAAGGAACAGCACTGCTGAGAACAGTGCAAGCCCCACTGCCAAAAACCACTTCGGATGGATGGCATCACCGGTCTTCGGTGTAGCGTCAAAGGCACCATCTGAAAGATTCGCCGTATCAACGTAAACAGTATAAGGTGAGAAATGTGTTGCCGTAAAGGTTACACACGGCACACCGTTTACTGTAGTAAATCTTGCATTCAGTTTATCCAGATTATTTCCGCCGATTACCGCTCCCACCTTGTTGTTTCCGGCATACTGGCGCAGTTCATCCGGTATGGGCAGAGTTATCGTTACGGAAAGTCCGCTGGTATCTGTTATCTTTGTCGTTCCGGTCTCATCATACAGCGAAATATCCATCGCAAAATAGTGAATATTTTCTAAATCGCCATACTCATTCCGGAGCGCCTCTGCTACCGCAGCCGTAGCCTGCCCGTCTTCTGTTACTTTGACAACAAAGTTATCTGTAGAACCGTTTACTGTTGCAGAAGCGACAGTGGTATCTGAAATACCCGGTCTGCTTACTTCTATGGTACTGCCGCTGTTACTGCTGTTGCCGTCACCGTTGTTTCCGCTGCCGCCGCTATTGCTGCTGCTCACAGAACCTGTGTTGGAAGACGGCGCAGAAGTGATAGTACCTTCTGTCCTTCTCGACGTAATACTGTTGCCCGTCTCGCTCTTCGTCCTGTAGTTTGCCGTAACAGTCAGATTTTTAGCCGGCATCTTAAAGGTTGTCGCCGACATTGTCTTGCTGGCAAAGTTTGTATCTTCTTCCGAAGAAGTCCAGTTATAGAACTCATATCCGGTATTCGGATCAAACGCAGCGATCACTACTGTAGTTCCCTCCGCATAATCACCGGAACCGGAACCGTTTACAACAGTGAGGGTGTATAACGGACCATTGGAGTTATTGTTATTATTGTCGCCATTGTTTCCGCCATTCGGGTTATTCGGATCATTATTGTTCCCGCCGTTCGGATTGTTCGGGTCATTGTTATTCCCGCCGTTCGGATTGTTCGGGTCATTGTTATTCCCGCCGTTCGGATTGTTCGGGTCATTATTATTCCCGCCGTTCGGATTATTTGGATTATTTGGATTATTCGGGTCATTCGGATTATTTCCGCTCGTACCACCGTTCAAATAATCATAACTCGCCATAAACATTACATTTCCGGTAATGTTATTCATCTGAATCTCACCTGCTCCGTCTTCTTCCGGCACAGAGATCCAGCCAAGGAATTTGTATTGTTCACCTCTGTAAGATGTCGGGGTTTTCGGCTCCTCCGCAACTCCGCCGTCCAACACCTCACGTTCCACGATCAGTTTCAGGTCATCATTCACAAACCGCACTGTCCATGTTACCGGCGCCTCATCCGTATAAGTTGCCTGCACATACATGTCTTTTACAGCCGGTGAATATCCGCCCGGAAGCCATTTGTCAAAATACATTCCCGGATGCTTTGCCAAAAACGGCGCAAGCTCTTCATCTGTAGGAGGAACTACATCCTGCCCCTGCTGAGCAATCACTTCTTTAATCACTGTTCTGCTGTCATCATCCAGGAAAGTGATCGTATAAGAGGGAAGAATTGTTTCATTTCCCGGTTTCCAACCGTATTTTACGTTTGTATTCATCAGCTTCTCTGCAGTGCTGCCCGCCGGACATGTCACCTCCACATTATGTAATACATTATCTTCATCATCGCTGCTGTAAAATACCTTATTCGTCGGAAATCTCACATTGCTGTTCACCACACGCAGGCTTTTCAGATTGGTATCCTTCAAAGAATAATCCTCCAGCTCTCCGCAGGCAAGCGGCAGCTTCAGCTGCGTCAGGTCAGAAGCATTTGCAAAACAAAACTCCGGTATCTTTTCTACATTTGTATTGGTCAGATCAACCATGACGATCTGCTCGCAATCCATAAATGCTTCAGGATAAATTTTGGTTATGCCCGCAAGTTCTTCGGGTCCTACCATCATAGAACCTATGTTGCCGCCTCTCTCCACCAGACACTCCACAATGGCATCCCGCTGGCCGTTATTCCCTTCATAGATAATTCCGTCTTTGCATGAGAAATTTTCGCCTGCAGTACCGGTTCCGGGCGTTGTGCTCTCTCCTGTGAAATATACAGCATTCACACCCGCATCATGCGCAAAAGGTCTGATGCCCATCTCACTCGTTGTGTTCGGAATTGTAACACTTTTCAGATTTTTGCATTGACCAAAAGCATAGTTGCCGATGCTTTCTCCATTTTCCGCATTGGAAGGATACATCACCACGGTTTCCAACGCCTCACATCCATAAAATGTGTAGTCATCCAGTTTCTCGATATCACGCATAGTGATACTGCGGAGATATTTATTAGCAAAATCAGCATCTTCCGGAATCGCTGATGCATTTTCAGCAACATCTGCCGCTTTTACAGTATTCTCATCATTAGCCTTGGAAAACAGTTCCTTTCCGATACCCTGGATACCGGTCGGCAGCGTAACATCAATAGCTGACAGAAACGCTGCTGTCACATTCGGCGAGTCAGTCGGTACCGTTTTGTCGGCCAGATACGCCTTAGCAATTTCAGTAATTCTCGCATTAATTCCGTTTTCACCATCTATAATAATGCTGCCATCCGCGTTATTGTACCCTCCAGTACTGATCAATGCTTCCTTTAATGCCTGATAATATTCGTCATCTTCACTATATGTTACAGAAGATTCCCCGGCCTCTATCGCAGCCTTAACCTTATTCATTATATCATCCGCTTTCGGTACACTGCATACGATGCGCTTACCCGTCTCTGCATCATACTTCACGTGGATATTGGTAGGATTCCCGGAAGAAAATTCAATATGAGACACCGGCTGGTCAGGACTATTATAGGTATTTTCCGGATCCATCGCATACATAAACGGACCGGAATTAAAATCAATATTTCCGACAAAAGTCAATGTTGTCGGCACTTCCGCTGTGGAACCTTCCTGCGTGTAAAAAGCATTCTTTCCAATCGACCCGATTTCGATTTTGTTGGTTTCCTGGAATGTGACTTTTTTCAGGCTATTGCAGCCCATAAATGCTTCGTCGGCAATTCTTACTACCGTGTTTGGTATATAAATAGAATCGACATTCTTATTTCCTTTAAAATCACTTCCGATAGCCGTAATCGGATAAGGGCCGACACTGCCCGGAATTACCGCATCAAAATGTTTAGTTCCATCAATTGTTATTCCTAACAGTTCCCCTTCCTTATTCGCCTGATAGGTAAGCTTTGAACCATTCGCATCCTGTTTGATCACCTCAAAAACTTCCGTATCGCGATATTTAAAGGCGATGGAATACTCTTTCGTTATCTCATTATGGATCTTACACGCACCGCTGGAACTTCCGATAAAGTAAAACTGCTCTCCCACCTGTTCTTTAAACTTCTCGACATCAAATTTAAGTTCAGGGTCTGGATTAAAAGTCAGGTCAAAAGTTGTTCTATCATTCAACACATCAATCCATTTCAGACTGGTGCATCCCTTAAAGTCAGAGAAAAACAGGTCATTAAAATTTGGATTATCCGGCAATGTGACATGCTCCAAAGCAGAACAGCCTTCAAATAACGCATCGCCTGTCTCTTCCAGATTTTCCGGTAAAACAATCTCTTTTAAAGAGGCACAATTTCTAAAAACATCATCCCCAATCCTTCTTATATTGCAATTATCCTCTTCGTAAGTAATACTTGCCAACCTTGTGCAGCCCTCAAACGCCTTATCGCCGATTGCAGTAATAGCCGACGGAAAATAGAAAGTCTGCAGGTTGCTGCAATTTCTAAACGCACTCTGTCCTATCGTCTCCACAGCGCAGGCAGTCGCCATCTTGAATGTCCGCATACCGGTGCAGCCCTCAAATGCAGACTCTCCCAAGACAGCTATCATACTTCCCTCATTAAAAGTGACCTCTCTCAAATTCGTACAGTTATAGAAGGAATAATCCGCAATGACACGCAAAGTTTTCGGCAGGCTGATGGACTGAATATTTGCGCCATTTGTAAAAAAGCTGGTATTTTGCGCCGTTTTATTAGGGTCAATTTTATATATTCCGTTTTGATCTGTGGTAACCCTCTGACTGGAAATACAGTTGACATCAACACCGGTCAGCCATCCGCCGCTGCTTGCAGTCGCATCAGTAAAATATTCCGTCGCTTCCAAACCTAAAGCAGCCTCATCCAGAACCTTCTCCGACATTTCTATCGACTTTCGGAAACCATCTTTACCACCCAATCCAATCTGTGCCAACGATTCATCGAACGGCAGCCTGCAATATTCCCACGCCGCAGCGCTTTCTTTATAATTTGAGTCATCTCCCGATACTTTATCTGTATTATAAGTATAATAAACTACACCAGGGATATTCCATGTAGTCTCCGTATCATATTCACAAGGATTATGATTGAACGTAAAATATGTAATTGTCTGTGTCATTATTTTTCCATCAGCAGACGGCACCTCAGCTGCACCTGCCTGAAATCGGTTCCTGTTAGTGGAAGTCTCAACCTCAGGCACCTCCGCACGTTGGATCGACCACAGCCCATAGTTGAGCTTAGTGGTACCAGCAATATAGCCGTCCGGTATATTTGCCGTTCTGGTAGCTGTAACCCTTGTAACAGCTCTATAATATAAAGGTTTTGCTCCATTTCTGCTTGCCGCCGCCAGTCCTCTGTTCGTACCGCTCGCATCCGTATAGGGTACATAAGCATTCAGTGTTTCAGGAATTTCCAGATGTCCGTCCGGCAGAGGCGTCGCCACATACCCCACCAGAATCGCCACATTTGTAACATTATCAACAGTTCCATAAGCGAACTGGAATTTATTATCGCCGGTACAGTATATTGTAGTAGTATCCGGATCCAACTTAGGAATCTTAGAACCAGTTGCTGCATCTGCATCCCCTGCATTCGTTATCACAGGTTTACTATGACCGGCCTCTCCTCCCGCGGCCGCAGCCTCCGGCACCGGGATTGCCGCCACCGTGATAGCGGAAACAAGCAGCATGGCAGCTGTTGTCTTCCTGATGCGCCTTCTCATCTTTCTGTCCAGTTTCTTTTTCAATTTTCCAAACATAAAAATCCACCTTCTTCTGTCATTTTATGATGTCGGGAATATATCGTTTACCCCCGCGATGTTTATGCAACACTCTGCATCTTATGTTTCTGCAGATGTAACTTTCTTTTATTTATCTTATGCAATTCGAACGCCGACTACCACAAGCCGCCCTTCTGCTCCCTGTGACCTGTCACAGGTAGAAAGCGTTACCAGTTCATCACCGTAAACCGGCGTGAGCCCTGTATCATACATGGACATTTCCGCCATTGCCACCATATTGGAGTTAAACTCTTCCTCAGAATTGGCGTCAATAAACTGATAATATTTGAAGGCGATCTCATCCTCAGCCAAAATCTGAGCCTGAAAAACATAAACAACCTGATAAGTCCCTTTTTCATATATCGTATCAAACTGGAAAGTCTGATGCTCCTGATAAAAGGACTCATCGGTATATTTGTCAAGATGCCCAAACATAGCTCCTGATTTCATATGATGCCCGTATATGATCAGATTTGTGGAACGGTCTATCACATCACAATCCTTATCCATGAAAATACATCCGTTTTTATCGGTATTCTGTCCAAAATCATGTGTCAGATAGTATTCATTGTCCACAGTCTGCATGACCGGGTAATCAATATTTGTATCGGCTATTTTAACCCATCCGATTAGTTTTTTGTTTCTATTAAATAAACTTTCATATTCAGGAAGAATATCAGGCACTTCCATCTCTTCTGTCCTGTGAATGACGATCTCTTCTTTTTTATCCGGTATCTTTTTTTGCCCTTCTTCTTTCAATTTGGCCCAGTTTTCACTGTTGGACTGGGTTCTGTGATTCATATAGGTATATACGGAAAAATACCCGAGACAGCCGCATGACAGTACAACACACAAAGCGATCAACGTTTTCCTTCTCTTTTCGCGCTTCTTCAGTTCCCTTTCTACAGCAGCTCTCAGCTTTTCGTCTTCTATATCCTGCAGTCTGCTCATTTTTGTCTCCTGCCATATTTCTCAGACATAATACTGCTAATATATCCTATTTTACTATATCTTGCATAAAATGCAAGTATTTTTACCACATCTGGAAAACTAATTCTTTCCAGTTCCTGTTTTTATACAAAAACAGGAACTATCCAACATTACGACAATTTTCAAAAAACGCTGCAAAACAGACGGATGATTGCCTGAGTTTACAACGTTTTTGGTATAGTATTTATGTGTTTTTTCTTCTCCTCCTCAACCTCTTTCTGCAGTTCCTCTATCATATAATGTATTGTATTCCTGTCTAATATCCTCAATGCTTCCGAAAACATGTTTAACACCTCCTCCGGATTCTGCCTCAGCATAGCTATCTCTTTATAGATCTCTTCCAGCCACGGGTACTCCTGTATCAATTTCTCCGCATCTTCCAGATCTTCCGCAGCCAGCAAAGACAGCCATGCCGTCTGTTCACTCTTTTCTTTAGCATAAGGGAATCTTCTGAAAACGTCAAGGGTGACCAGACAATATTCCTGCAATAATTCCAGTTTCAGCCCTGTGTTAAAAACTGTTTTTCTTCCCCTTCACCCTTGCATACTGCCGCATCACAAGGTCTGAGGAATAACAGGACATACGTTCTGCCGGAAAAGCGTAACTCTGCTTCTGTATCTCAATGTTGATCAAAGACCCATCTTCTACTTCTCCCAATAAATCCATGATCAAGAGCGTATCTCCATCCATCATGCTGTCCTCATTCGGAAGAACACGGACAATCTTTACATCCATCCCCAGCAGGCTTGATACCAGCCTAGACAACCGGTCCGTATGAATATCGGGATGGAATATCCGCTTAAAAAACGGATCATTTTTCCACTGATTTATTCATATTTATAATAGACATTCGCTTATTCTCACATGGAATTATTGTTATATAATTCCCTTTTCAAGATCCCAGACCGTTTCCCAGACTTCCTCCTGATAGCAGATATTGCTTTGCCCTCCTTTGAAGAGAAGTTTTTTCTGCATAGTCTGCCACACAGAAAAACCCTTGCCCAAAGATTCTCCATTCTGCTTCCCGTTCTTTGTAATCCACCTTCACTATATCAAACAATTCCTGAAATCGCAGAATGTTGGATTCTTCCGGCAGAATTTCTTTAAGTCCTGAAAACAGAAGCCACGAATGGCAAATATACTGCCGTTCTTTTCCAAACCTCCTGTATGCCTCTTCAATAGATTCCAGACATTGATCCCTCTCCAACGGCTCCCCTGCCGGTATATGGATATTGATAACCCTCTCTCCCTTCCTGATATGAACATTTTCTTCTGCTATCTCCTCCCCCGACTCCATTTCTTCATACTCCAGTCTGCCCAGCCTGAACAGCTTCATCTCTAATCCGCGCCAGAACCAATCTTTCACATAGTATCCAAGTCCATATTTCCCTGTATCACGATAATATGTTTCGCACCAGATACTGATATCCCGAAATGTATCAAAAAAAATCCTGTCCTCAAGCCCCCTTTTTCGATACTCCTCATAAACTTCACAGGCAAACCTGCTGTAATAATATAAAAGCAGCTCTTCCGGTTCCTCCTGCTTACTTATCTTTTTATAAAATACCTCTCTGTCTTTCCTGAACAGTGCATGCATGGCAGCATAATTATCATCTTCTTTTTCTAACAGACTAAGTATCTCTGCCGCATCTTTCGGTATACCGATCTCTTTGCACAGTTCAATCAGTTCCACTCTTTTCTCCCCCTGAACTCCCGAAAATCTATAACCTCTGATTTTAACCTGGACTCTTCCGCCGCCAGAGCCATCAAATGGCTGTCCACGGAAACAGAAACATCCGTCATGCTTACCCCGTTCCCGTCTTTGGCAACCAGCCCGATAAACTCCCGCATTATCTCCATATCACTTCCGCAATGTCCGCCCCTTGGCGTATGTACCTTTATATACTCCGAATCCCCTGTCACAAAATCATCTACAACAATCTCCGCTTTTTCCATATTCCCCCGAATCTGCCCTTTCGTTCCCATAAGCAGTATCTCCCGGAAACATTCCGTTGAAAAAGCAGACATCATGAAATCCGCACGCACGCCGTTTTCAAACTCAATATTGACAGTCTGATTATCACAGACATTGTTGTCGCAACGAAAAACACATCTCCCATAAGGCCCTGTCGATAATCGTTTCAGCACCTTTTTTGCGTTAAACTCCTCACTTACCGCGTAAACCAGATTATCTTCTTCCGCTTTCGGATGTTCCAGATAGAACCTCGGCGCATAATAAGGACAGGAATCCGCATGCCTGCAGTTTTCCATGCAATACTCCGGCGCTCCTTCCGGCATATTTTCTTCCCTGAAAAAAGAAAGCGCCCCAAAAGACTGTATCCTCCGGCAGGGACTTCCCGCCAGCCACAACAGGATATCCATATCATGACAGCATTTTGCCATGATCACAGGACACGCCTCCTCATCATTGCGCCAGTTTCCTCTTACGAAACTATGGGCAAAATGCCAGAATCCCACATGCTCTGTATGTCTTATATTAATAAGTTTCCCGATTTTTTCTTCCTCTAAAAGGCTTTTAATCTTCCTGAAAAAAGGAGAATACCTGAGCACATGGCAGACTGATAAGATTCTGTGCCGTTCCAATGCTTCTCTTTCCATCAGCAGCATCTCTTTTCTGTCAGGAGACATCGGTTTTTCGCATAATACATGGTATCCCTGCCTCAGCGCCATCATCACCGGCCCGAAATGCTGATGATCCGGTGTGCATACAAGCACACAGTCAGCAAACCGCTCTCTGCCCAGAACCTCTTTGTAATCCTCAAAACAGAATTCTTCCGATATGCCATATTCTTCGGCAAATGCCTTTCTTCTTACCGGATCCGGCTCCGCCACCGCTTTTATCTGAAACGCCGCCGGATAAGCCGACGCATAAACCGCATATGCCTTCCGTCCCCTTAATCCCGCTCCAATCAAAATTCCTGTCACCTGATCCATACCTCTTCCCCCTCTCCACATTGCATAACAAAATCATTTAGTTAAAGCCGTAACCAGCCGGAACGGAAATATAACTACATTGATAACATATCCTCACTCTTTCATCTGAATCTTCAACACCGTATCCTTTTCATCCGGCAACGGATATGTAAATACCGGATTCTCTCCAAAAGAGACGAATGCCACGTCCGGATATAAAACCGTATTCCACGCCTCCCCACGGTTCATCTCACTTCCGTCCGCAAGATAGATAACATTCTTAAGCCTTTCCGGCCTGATCCCATAAAGCGGCAGTGCCCCAAGGGGTTCTTCATACACATGTGCATATATCGTATCCCCTTTCTGTGTATATCTCCCCCATTCAGGCTTGGGCAGCTCAGATATCCCGCACCCGTAAATGCTTTCATTATTCTTCGCCATCCATATTCCAATTTCCTTTAAGATCTTTACGCTTTCTTCCGGTATATTCCCTCTGGCATCAGGTCCCACATTCAAGATCATATTTCCGCCTTTACTCACGCATTCCACCAGTTTACGGATCAGCATCTTTGAAGTCTTATACTCATGGTCAAAATTGCAGTATCCCCAGTGGTTGTTCATCGTTGCACATAATTCCCAAGGGATCGGTTCCCCTTTGTCATCGCAAACACCTTTCGGCGGGATGATCTGCTCCGGGCTTGCGAAATCACCGCTGTAGGGCAGCGGATGTTCTGTTGTGATGCTCCCATGATTGTCCCCGGCTCCCTCCAGCCGATTATCTATGATCACATCCGGCTGATAAGACCGTACCATTTCAACCAGTTCCGTGGCCTTCCACTTTTCACCGGCCATATCATCATAGGAAAAATCAAACCACAACAGATCCAGCTTCCCATAGCCTGTCACCAGTTCTTTCACCTGTCCATGCATATATGCAAGATACCGGTCAAAATCTATTTTCTCCCCCTTATACTCCTCTTTGTTCCTCATCGGATGCTGGCGGTCTCCGTATTTGGGAAAATCCGGATGATGCCAGTCAATAACGGAATAATACAGTCCAACCTTTAATCCTGCCTCCCTGCAGGCATCCGTAAATTCCCGCACCAGATCCTTTCCGGCTTTTGTATTCGTTGATTTATACTCTGTCAGCTTCGAATCAAATAAACAAAAGCCGTCATGATGTTTAGCTGTCAGGACAATATATTTCATCCCCGCCTCTTTAGCCAGGCTCACCCACTTTTTCGGATCATAATCATACGGATCAAACTGCTCAAAATAGGTTCGGTATTCCTCTGCCGACATTTCCTTTTCTGACATCACCCATTCCCCACAGGCCGGAATGGCATAAAGACCCCAGTGAATAAACATCCCGAATCTGGCATCCATAAACCACTTTGTCCGTTCTCTTATTTCCTGCTTCATAAACCTTCTCCTCTCAGACTATCAGTTAATCTTAATAATAACATGCTCCGGCATTCGCACAAGCCCCGATATTTTTAACATATCTATCCTTTCACTGCACCACCGGACAATGCCTCAATAAAGAATTTACTGAAAATACAATATAACAGAACCGGCGGCAGAATGATGATCACCATAGCCGAAAACAATCCGTTATAATTTGTATTAAAAGAAGTCGTAAAAGTGGAAAGCAGTGCCGGAACGGTCAGTTTATTCCGATCGATCAGCACAAGGGATGCCCAGTAATATTCATTCCAGTTATTTAAGAAAGCCAGTACGGCTGCTGTCATGATCCCCGGTCTTGCTATCGGGAAGATAACCTTTACCCATGTCTGCACATATCCGCATCCGTCAATCCTCGCTGCCTCTTCCAAATCCCTCGGTATATTATCATAATAATTCTTGATCACGAAAAAGCTTACCGCAATCCCGCTGCAGGAATAGATCAGGATAAGCGCTGCCCTTGTATCGTATAAATGCAGGTTGTTGATCAGGTTATACACCGGATAAGTCAGGGCTGTTGCCGGAATGAACATCGTGGAATACAGCATGATATTCACTAACTTTTTCCCCTTGAATTCCATTCTTGCCACCACATAGGCTGACATAGAGATCATTACCACACTGATCAAAACGGATATACCCGCTATCAGCATGCTGTTTCCGAAATACCGCATCACATGCAGATCACGGAATGTTGAGATATACCCTTCCAGATAGATTGATTCAGGAAGCTGGAACCCCGGCCTCGCCAGCGGATCTTTTTTCAGGCTGGAGATTCCCAGCCACACCACCGGGACCAGGGATACTATGAGCGCCCATGCCAGACAGATATAAGTAAAAATACGGGTTCCCCCGGATATACTTTTTACACTTTTTGTTTTCTTTTTGTCTCTGCTCACGATGCCCTACCTCCTCGATTATTTTTCTTTTTGAAAGATACGCCGTAAAGCAGATTGACCGCCGCAATAATAATCATTCCTGCCAGGATCTGTACCACCGCAACAGAATTGGCTCGGCCGAACTGCGTCCTCGGACTGGTGATCGCCAGTTCACGGATCACATAACTGATACTGTATGTTCCCGCCGCCCCTTTGGTCAGGAAATATACTTCGTTATACAAAAGGAAACCGGATGTCGCGGCAAGAACGGAAACGGTTCTTAAAGTTCCCTTGATCATCGGAATCGTAACATACCGGTCCTGTCTCAGTCCGCTGGCCCCGTCCAGCATAGCCGCCTCCCTGATCTCCTCCGGAACTGCCATGATATTGCCGAGGATCATCAGTGTTGTTGTCCCTGTGAAAAATATGTATGCTGCGGTCATCGCTATAAATGCCGGGCCTTTTAACAGCAGGATATTATCTGTAAATTCTTTCTTAAAAATACGGATCACGGGATTAATAATCCCGTAGGAAGGGTTATAAAGCTGCAGGAAGATGATTCCCATGGCCGCTGTCGATACCATGTTCGGGATAATGTAGATATTACGGATAATCTTAACGCCTTTCACCTTCCGGGACAGTGCAAGGGCAATAGCTGTTGCGATAGGTATCTGCAAAACTACCCCCAGCAGTGCCCATACTGCTGAATTTCGAAGTGCCTCCCAGAAATACGGATATGTGTGAAAGATATAGTCGTAGTTATTCCACATATCTGCAAATCCAAAAAATTCCGGAGCTGTAATATTCGTATAATCCCATTTGCAGAACGACGTGATAAAAACTGTAATGATCGGATAAAGATAAAAAATACAGAATGCCGCCATCGTCGGTGCAAGAAACAGGATGATAAATCCCGAACGCCTTCTCCGGAGCCTGCTTTTATTTTTATTGTTTTCTTTTAACTCTGTCAATATAAACACCCCCATAACAAGAAGGGAAAGGAAACTACTCCTTTCCCCTCTATAAAACCCCTGTTATCCGATCAAAGCGATCAGTTCTTTCTGAAGCTGTTCAAACCGTGCATCAATATCTGTCCCGGATACTGCACATTCCATTAAAGCATTGATAATCGCGCTATTTACATCAGCCCCCCAGGAATAGTTCATATCAATTACAACAATGTCTGCACTGTTTACCTGAGAACATGCTTCTGCCAGTTTCATGGTTATGCTGTTGCCGCTGCTCTCCGCAAGCGCATTCAGATCTACTGTTACGTTGCACGGATTTGCCTGCACATCCGTAAATATTTTCTCTTGAACTTCCGCGCTTGTCATATACTGAATGAACTCAAGAGCCAATGCCGTTTTCTCTTCACTCATGCCGTTTGCAATTGCCAGACCACCGCCTGCCGATGCAATAGCAACATTCCCCGGGAAAAGGGCGGGTTCTATCGCGTCTGCAAGTGATTCATCAATGCCGCTCGCATTCCACACGCCGTTGAACAATACTCCTACTGTGCCGTTTGTATTAAATTCAGCCATCAGATTTCCGTTGTCCTCTGTTGTATGCTCGGAACCGTTTTCCTGATCCAGTTTTGCCACTGTCTTAAAAGCTTCCGCAAATTCTTCTGAATTGATGATATCTACTGTCAATTCGGATTCCAGCATTTCTCTTCCCGCTTCTGTGGAAGCCAGAATGGAATTTACCATTTTGCTGGAGCCCTGTCCTGCTATGTATCCATAGCTGCCGTCATTTAACCCCCTGATTTTTGCCATTGCCTCACCAAAAGATTCCCAGTCAGTTAATGAATCTGCAGATACACCCGCTTTTTCCAATATATCAGCATTGTACCAGATTCCCCGGCTTTCAATCTGATCATGTACCAGATAAATATGTCCGTCTACATCATGCTGTGTATAATTTATACCAACTGCATCCTGCAGGCCGTTTTCATCAATATACGGTTTCAGGTCATAGATAAGCCCCTGCTGTATTGCTGCCAGTGAAGCTCCTGCATTTCCCAGATCCACGATATCCGGGAAATTCCCGCCTGCCACCTGCGCGCTTACAATTTCATCTCTGTTTTCCACAGCGATCGGTTTAAATATCACATTCCCGTCCGCATGAGCCGCTGCAAATGCATCATAAATATCCCTCATGGCCTGTGCTGCCGCCCATTCACTCTCATCCTGATAATAGCCATGATAAAATTCCAGCACTTCTTTATCCCCGGAAGCCTCTTCCTGAACCGCTGCCTCCTCTGTGTCAGTATCCGCATCAGCTTCATTGGTCACATCTGTTTCCGCGCCGGTTTCCACACCGCTGTTCCCGCAGCCCGTCAATGCAGCAACACATAATACAGCAGCCATAAGAATGCTCACTGTTCTTTTTTTCATATCTCTTTCCTCCTTTATTCTGATTCTGCACTGTTTCTTTCTGTGCATTTTTAATATTAACACGATAATTTTACATTTATATTTGTGCAATTTGAATGAATTCTATTTGTTTTAAGATGCATTGTGTTTACTTTTTCTCTGATTAAAATTGTAAAATATTTACTATAAGTCAATATTTTTTTATTTTATGGTAAAATATTTACCCAAGGTCAATATTTTTCACCAAGAAAAATACCGCAAAAGCATTCATTATCAAGTCTGCTTTTACGGTATTTTGTTCATTATTCCAGTTCCGCAGATATCTGCTGTATTTATTAGTTGTCATCCCGCAAACTGTTTATCAAATGCCGGCCTGACATATCTCCCCGGAGCACCTCCATGATATTTTCCGTAAACTTTTCCTTCCTATCCACACCCCACATATTTTCCGGTGTATCGATCTTTCTTTCTGCATTCAAAACAAGCGTTGCCGCCTGATACATTCTCGGCTTTTCTACACTGTATCTCTCAAGAGAGACCTGGGGATTCGACGGGATCTGTTCCGTCTCCTCCAGTATCCTTGTCTGTACCTCTTCGCTTAACATATATTTTAAAAATCTTACCGATGCCTCTTCTTTCTCCGCCGCATTGCTCTTTCCCAGTACATAGCCCATACATGCCGATTCACAGGAAATTGCTGTTCCTGATGCACTCGGCAGCAGGGCGTATTTTACATCCAGTTCCTCCCCGATCATAGGCGCTCCCCAGACGCCGTTAATATATATGGCCAGTTTTCCGTCATTAAAAAGACTCGTTTCGTCCCGATAAGTATAATTCATTTCATCAGAAGCAGAGTATTTATAAATCTCTTTAAGCTGCTTCAACACATCCTCCATTTTATCCTCATCTACAAGCAGTCTGTGCTCCTGCGGCGACCAGTTCAGTCCTCCCTCACTGTCTGCAAGTACATGGTCCGCAAAATACAGATATCCTTCCGAGGTAACTTTATGCGGTTTAATTCCTGTTCCCTCAGAAACCGACCAGTTTTCCAGTGTTTCACACATTTCCATAAATTCTTCCCAAGTAGCAGGCAGTTCCCGGATTCCAGCCTGCTCCAGGATTTCCTCATTATACCAGTATCCTCCGCTAAGTGATAGTACTGCTACAACATTATACAGCTCTCCTTCATCCGTCGTCCAGGATTTCAGATTTGTCTCCGATATATCAGATGCCAGCTCTTCATCTTCTTCCAGATAAGGCATCAGGTCTATCAACATATCATTCCTTACCATAAAATCATAAGTCTGGTTATATCCTATCCCTTCAAAATTCACAATATCCGGTATATCGCCCACCATGATCATATCTTCCACTTTCCGGAGCATTTCTTCCCTGGTGGGCATGGAGATAAGCCTTAATTCAATATCCGGATTTTCGGTCTGGAACTCCTCGTATATTTTTCGCATTGCCACATGATCCGCCTCTATGCCTCCCCAGCCGTGGACCATTGTTATGGTCACTTTATTTTCCTGCTCCTTTCCGCAACCGGCAATGATACATGTCAGTACCAGCAAAATACCTATGATCCATACCCTTTTATATTTCTTCCATGCCGTTTCTTTTTCCATTTCTGAACTCCTTCGGGGACAGCCCTGTCTGTTTCTTAAATACTTTTGAAAAATAACCCGCGTTATCGAATCCTACCGCGTCCGATATCTCATAAGTCTTCATTTCCGTATTCTGCAGAAACCCCTTTGCCGCTTCGATCCGTTTTTTTACTATCACATCAAACAGGTTCATTCCTGTTTTTTCCTTATACAACCGGCTCAGATAGCTTCTGTTTGCATGAAGCTCATTCGCAATCTCATCCAGCGATATCCTCTTCATATAATTTTGTTCTATGTACTGTTCTATCTGCCTCTGCAGTGTTGCCGTTGTCTCAAGCTTTGCATTTTTCCCCTCAAGTTCTTCATGAAACCGTCGGAGCTCCCCGACCGCCTTTTGTACAGCCTTCGGCAGTTCCTCAAGAACAGATACCTTCAATACATATTCACAGGCACTGTACCGGATCGCTTTTTTTGCATATTCAAATTCCGAGTACGCGGTCAGCAGTATGACCGGTATCTCCGGACAGGTCTCATATACATACCGGCATACCTCCAGTCCGTCCATTACCGGCATCCGGATATCTGCGATAATGATATCCGGGCGTTCCGCTTCTATCTGCATGATCAGTTCTTTTCCATTACTGCACACCGAGCAAAGACTGCAGTCCATCTTTTCCCACGATATCAGTTTATAGAGCGCTTCCCGGATATATGCTTCATCATCTGCCGCTATTACTTTCCACATTTTCTTCACCTCTGTCTACCGGAAGGACAATTTCTATCTTCGTCCCCTTCCCTTTTTCTCCCCAAATTTCCATACGAAAACGGTTTCCGTATAAAATCTCCAGAAGATTTCGCGTATTCGCCAGCCCTATATGGGTATGGAACTTCCGGAACGCCTCTTCCTGTCCTTCTTCCTGCACAGCTTTCTCAGACATCTTTCCAGTTTTTTCACCGGCTTCTTTTCGATCCACCTCTTCCGGATCGAATCCGACTCCGTCATCTTCCACCTGTATATGCAGCATCCTCTCTCCTTGTTCTTCCTGTTCCCATAATGCCACCTTAACCCATCCTTCTTCCTCTTTGGGCTCCAGCCCGTGGGACACCGCATTTTCCACAAGAGGTTCGATCAACAGTCTCGGAATCAGATCCCGGTTTATACTCTCATCCGCGATATCTATCTCATAGGAAATCTTTTCCTGAAAACGGCTGTGTTGGAGATACAGATAAAACCTCACGATCTCCAGTTCTTCCGATACTCTGATCATGATCTCCCCTTCACGGAATATCTTCCCATGCACCAGCCCCGAAAATGCCTGGAGCCCTTCGTACAGCTCCTCATTCCCTGCCATTTTTGCCTTCAATCCCAGCATAGTCAATACATTAAACTGGAAATGGGGATTGATCTGAGCCTGCAGGTATTTTACCTGCAGCCTTCCCGCAAGGATCTCCTTTTCATACACCTGTGTGATCAGATGTTTGATATGGTCTGCCATTTCATTGAATACGGCCCCAATATCATGAAATTCCTGAATCGGTGAATCTCCCATCCGGACATCAAAATTCTGATCACCAAAGGCCTTAATGCTCTCACTCAATCCTGACATCGGTTTTGTAAAACGATAACTTGTACTGAATGCCAGAAAAACCGTCAATAGCAATACAAGAATAAACCCCGCGCCAAATACGAACACCGTAGGTTTCAGCAGCGCAAATATATTTTCTCTTCCCGCCGACACCACAGAATATATTCCAAAGCCGCAGGAATCCACATATCCCAGCATATCCGGCTCATCGATGATCTTTCGTCCCTGCCAGTTACTGCCAATCCTCTGCAAACTGTCTATACTATCCTGTTCCCCGTAAGCATCCAGTACTTCGCCGCCCTCATCCAGTATCAGCCATGCCCCGTTTTTATAGGAAGCCGTCTCTCCCAGCACCATCTCCACAGCCTCACTGCTGATCTCCGCAATGCATATCCCGCGTTCCTGCATATGATCGTCATAGATCCTGAAACAGAGATTAATATTCTCTGTGTCCGTATATGTCTTATATTGAAGTTCCTGCCCCTTAAACCTCTGGTGCAATTCCGCATATTTTTCCATTTCAAGCTGCTGAAACTCCACCGTAGACGCATAGTAACGCTCATAAACATATTCATCACAATTATTAAAAAGATAGACGCTGATAACGAACGGAAGCTGACGATTGATCGTATTGCGGTCCGAAAACAGCTTCATACAGTAAGAAAGCTGTTCCTCCGCCACACTCTCATCATAATCCGCCTTGTCAAAAAAATCGTCCAGCATCACATTATGCCGGATAGATATGGCACCGTCTTCGATAAACTGCATATGGGATTGCAGCTGCTGGCTTGTATTCTGCAACACATACTGTATATCCTCTCTTGTATTCTCATAAAAAAAAGAGAAAAAAACATACAGAATCGCTATGCAGGCCAATAATAAGGTGCAGACAGATGTCATAACTGTCAATATGGTAATCTCTGTCCGCAGTGTTCTCTTTTTTTTCATCCTTTCTCCGTTCTTCATTCAATTAAACCGTTGAAAACAAATGGGTAATCCGATGTTTTCAACGGTTTTGGTATAGTATTTATATGTTTTTTCTTCTCCTCCTCAACCTCTTTCTGCAGTTCCTCTATCATATAATGTATTGTATTCCTGTCCAATATCCTCAGCGCTTCCGAAAACATGTTTAACATCTCCTCCGGATTCTGCCTCAGCATAGCTATCTCTTTATAAATTTCTTCCAGCCACGGATACTCCTGTATCAGTTTTTCCGTATTTTCCAAATCTTCCACAGCCAGCAAAGACAGCCATGCAGTCTGTTCACTCTTTTCTTTAGCATAAGGGAATCTTCTGAAAACGTCAAGGGTGACCAGACAATATTCCTGCAATATTCCTACAATATTTCTCCAAAAAGCGAACCCTTTTTTATTGCCCGCATAAGATAAACCATAAAAACAAACGGAGGTAACTAACATGAGTGATTTAACAGCTACAAACTGCGGATGCGGCAACATGGGCAGAAGCGGATGCGGATGCAGCAACATCATCTGGATCATCCTTCTCCTGTCTCTGTGCGGAGGCAACGGTAATGATGACTGCGGATGCAACGACAACGGCTTATTTGGCCTTGGCGGCAATGGCGGCTGCGAATGCATCATCTGGATCTTACTGTTGTTAAGCTGCGGCGGATGCGGTAATGGATTGTTCTAAAAATCCGGTAAAGGGGCAGCCAAAAGCTGCCTCTTTATATAAAAACCGTCTTTTTTCAGATATTTTCTCCCGCATCCACTGTGCCATCAGGGTGCAGCATCCAAATTTTCGGGTATGAAGCCTGTTTTTGCCGCATACATTGATAAAACAAAGCATAAAGCAGTCTTTGGTATCAACATCCAAAATTTTCAGATGGAGCCGGAACATTGTGTGATTCTATGGAAACGATCAAAAACGAACAAATATATGCCTTTGACAGTTTATATACGACCAATCATATTCAAATGCTGAAGATACTACTGCCTTGTTTAAATCCTCCCCTTCAAAAAAATCTGGCATTGTACATCAAATTTTTAGAGCTTCGTTATACTATTTCGTTTCTGAGCACACACCCCTATGTCATCAGCGGATGCGGTTTTGATAAAGAACACAGAGAGCAGGAAATTCCGATAAATGACCTGCTCCCTTACCTCACACCGCAGGAAGCCGAAAACTTTAAGCAGCTTCAAAAAAGCATGGATATGATGAAACAGTTTTCCGCCATGCAGAAAAATATGGAAGCTCTAAAGGGCATCCTGCCTGAAGGTATGGATTTCGAATCGCTGTTCGGGCAGATGATGGGCAATAGCCGCCCCGGCAGCGACGATCACGGCCGGGCTGAGTCCGGAACAAATGATACTTTCCGTAAAACCGATACACCAAATGCTGATCCGGCGGCCAAAGCATCCCCTGTATCAGCAAAACCTTTTTCCGAAAACAACATTCTTCAAAATATGATGCGGGGTACATCCGGCGGCGACATTTTGAAAAATATGATGTCCGACTCCCAGATGGAACTGTATCAGAAATTTAATGAGCGCTTCCGGAATATATAGGCAGGACATAAATATCAAAATAAATCCATATAGAAAGTTAAGCAGGTATGCCTGCCGGAAAGGACAATTATGGCAAATAAAACCGATAACCAAAACGATTATTTATCCTCCGGTGAATGGATGCGCGACAGCGCGCTCTCTCACATTCCCCATTCAAAACTGGAATTTTTACAGATCATGCTCTTTGAGAGCCGTAAATTGAAGCAGGATGAAATGCTTCCGTTTTTTATGTCCGTTATTAAAGTCAGCCGCGAAAAAAATATCACTTTCACAGAAGAAGAAATGGATTCCATTTTAGAAGTCTTAAAAGAACACTCCACCCCCGATGAACTGACCCGCATGAATCAGATCATGCAGATGCGGAAGTCCATGGGATGATGAAACCGTTACTATTCACAGTCCCTCCACCCGCATTCACAAAATCAGCCAGCAGAGCTGCCTGTCGCTGCTTCGCAGCTTGATATTTTGTTCATGCGGGCGGAGTTCCGGTTTCCATGTGACTATGAATAGTAACGTCATTTCTGCACAATATTCACAAGCCGTCCCGGCACATAAATCTCTTTCACTATCGTACCGGTGATTCTCTCTGCCATCATCTCTTTCGCCCTGGCAATAATGTCTTCTTTCGGATCATCTTTCCCGATATTCATTGTACCACGGACTTTTCCGTTGATCTGCAGAGCAATTTCTATCGTAGCTTCAACAGTCTTTGCCTCTTCATACTCAGGCCAGCTGTGAACATAGAGATATCCCTCCTCACCGATCATCTGCCAAAGTTCTTCTGTCATATGAGGAGCCACGGGATTTAACAGTATAAGGAGTGTCTTATACTCTCCCTTTGTCACCGCATTTTTCCGGTAGAACTCATTGATCAACGCCATCATCGCCGCAATGGCCGTATTGAATTTCAGACTCTCATAGTCGGCGCTTACCTTTTTGATGGTCTGATGCATCTTAGTCTCCAGATCAGCGCTGTAATTTTCCTCATCCGTCATGATATCCTGCAGCTTCCAGACGCGTTCCAGAAATCTGCGGCAGCCTTTTACACCGTCCTCGCTCCAGCCGGCGCTCAGGTCAAAAGCACCGATGAACATTTCATAGGTACGAAGCGTATCAGCGCCGTAATCTCTCACAATATCATCCGGATTTACTACATTGCCCAGCGATTTGGACATCTTCACAACCGGATGATCCGCCATCTCGCCGTATTTCTCGCGCAGTGCCGCTCTCACCGCATCTTCGCTGCCGTACTCCTCCAGAAGTTTTTTCTGCTCCTGTGCCGGAAGATTGGAAAAGCTGTGGGGATTGAGCCCCAGTATCATGCCGTGGGAAGTCCTCTTCTGGTACGGTTCCGGACAGGGTACTACTCCCTCATCATACAGGAACTTATGCCAGAATCTGGAATACAGCAGGTGCAGTGTTGTATGCTCCATACCGCCGTTATACCAGTCTACCGGCATCCAGTATTCAAGCGCCTCTTTGCTTGCAAGAGCTTTATCATTCTTCGGATCCGTGTAGCGCAGGAAATACCAGGAAGAACCTGCCCACTGGGGCATCGTGTCGGTCTCTCTCTTCGCCGGTCCGTTACAGCATGGACAGGTGGTATTGACCCAGTCGGTCATTGCTGACAGCGGCGACTCACCCGTATCGGTGGGCATATAACTGTCCACATCCGGCAGTTCAAGCGGCAGCTCGCTCTCAGGAAGCGCCACATAACCGCATTTTTCACAATATACGACAGGAATCGGCTCACCCCAGTAGCGCTGTCTGGAAAATACCCAGTCACGCAGTTTGTAATTGGTCTTTGCCTGACCGATCCCTTTCTCTTCCAGATACTGAATCATGCGCTCTTTTGCTGCCTCTACCGGCATTCCGTCCAAAAAGTCGGAATTCACCAAAATACCGCTTGCAACATCCGTGTAGACTTTTTTCTGCACATCTTCACCGCCGGCCACTACTTCCACGATCGGCAGATGGAACTTCTTCGCAAAGTCCCAGTCTCTTTCATCATGAGCAGGCACCGCCATGATCGCACCCGTTCCATAACTCATCAGTACATAGTCCGATACAAAGATAGGAATTTCTTTCTGATTTACGGGATTTACTGCACAAAGTCCGTCCAGTACAACGCCGGTCTTATCTTTTGCCAGTTCAGAACGTTCAAAGTCAGACTTTTTCGCTGCCTGCTTTCTGTATTCTTCCACATCATCCCAGTTTTTGATATCTTCTTTATATTTATCAAGCAGCGGGTGTTCCGGAGAAACTACCATATAAGTTGCACCAAACAGCGTATCACACCTTGTAGTATAGATCCGCAGCTTATCTTCTTTGCCGGCAATCTGAAAATCGACTTCCGCACCCTGAGATTTCCCAATCCAGTTTTTCTGGGATACGGCAATTTTCTCCACATAATCCACACCGTCCAGACCATTTATCAGCTTTTCCGCATACTCCGTGATCTTTAACATCCATTGACTCTTTACTTTTCGTACCACCTCGGCGCCGCATCGCTCACATACACCGTTTACAACCTCTTCATTGGCGAGTCCCACCTTACAGGAAGTACACCAGTTGATCGGCATTTCAGCTTTATAGGCAAGCCCTTTCTTAAAAAGCTGTAAAAATATCCACTGGGTCCAATGATAATAGTCCGGATCGGTGGTATTGATCTCTCTGTTCCAGTCAAAAGAATACCCAAGGGAATGCAGCTGTTCTTTAAAACGCGCCACATTATTTTTTGTCACGATCTTCGGGTGGATCTTATTGGCAATTGCAAAATTTTCCGTCGGCAGACCAAAAGCATCCCATCCCATCGGAAACAGTACATTATATCCCTGCATCCTGCGCTTACGGGATACAATATCCATTGCCGTATAAGGTCTCGGGTGTCCCACATGCAATCCCTGCCCTGACGGATAAGGAAACTCTACCAGTGCATAATACTTCGGTTTACTGTAATCTTCAGATGTTGCAAAAGCCTGCTCATCATCCCAGATCTTCTGCCATTTTTGTTCCACTTCTCTGTGATTATAAACTTTTGACATATTTATTTCCTCATTTCTCTGCTGCAAAACAGCCTGTATTTTCCAAAAGAATCCTTTCTAAATATTACCTATACTATGTTCTTTTGTCAAGCAAAGAATCCGCCACATGAAAACACCCATGCATATTCTGCACAGGTGTTTTCTTATCCCCTTATATCACTGTAACCCCAATATTGATCATTCTACACTTCCGGTTTATTCGTTATTTTCAGACATCGCTGCCGCTCTTGCCGCAACTTCCTTCTCCTGAATATCGGACGGTGCCTGCTCATAGCGGGCAAACTCATAAGCATATACGCCTCTGCCGCCGGTCATGGAACGAAGATCTGTGCAGTAACCGTAAAGTCCTGTCATCGGAATATCCGCTTCCACAACAGTCTTTCCGCCGGGAGCCGGATTCATGCCGAGCACACGGCCTCTTCTCTTATTCAGATCGCCCATAACGTCACCGGTATAGCTGTCAGGCACTGTTACTTTCAGATTTGCAATAGGCTCCATCAGCACAGGGCTTGCATCCATAAAGCCTTTCTTAAATGCCTGGCTTGCTGCCGTCTTAAATGCCATTTCGGAGGAGTCTACCGGATGATAGGAACCATCGTATAAAACAGCTTTTACACCCACTACAGGATAACCGGCCAGAGGTCCTCTCTGTACGGAATCCGCGATACCTTTTTCTACAGCAGGGAAATAGTTCTTCGGCACAGCGCCGCCTACAACTTCCTGCTCGAATACATAAGTTGACTCCAGATCGCCGGAGGGCTCAAAACGCATCTTAACATGACCATACTGACCATGTCCGCCGGACTGCTTTTTATATTTATATTCCACATCGGATTTCTTACGTATTGTCTCACGGAAGGCAACTTTCGGCTCCGCCATCTCGATTTCAACTTTGTACTCATTTTTCAGTCTGCTTGCTACTACATCCAGATGCAGATCGCCCATACCGTAAAGCAGTGTCTGTCTGTTTTCGGAATCATTCACTACCTTTAAAGTCAGGTCTTCATGCATGATCTTCTGCAGAGACTGAGAAATCTTATCAATATCGCCCTTATTTACAGCATTGTAACGCTTATATGTATAAGGAACGGAAATTTCAGGCTTGCCGTATTTGATCACATGCTGTTTTGTGGACAGGGAATCACCTGTTCTAGCTGCTGTCAGTTTCGAGATCGCACCGATATCTCCGGCATGCAGTTCCGGTACTTCAATCGCCTTATTTCCCTGCATTACGTAGAGTTTGCCCGCTTTCATTTCCACATCTTTATCTACGTTGTAGATCATGTCATCCGGTTTCAGGACGCCGGAATTTACCTTGATCAGTGAATATTTACCGATAAACGGATCCACGATCGTCTTCCAGACCACTGCAGATTTTGCTTTCGAGAAGTCGTAATTTGCTTCAAAAATCTCATTGGTCTTCATATCCACGCCGGCACATTTCCTGTTTTCCGGGCTCGGGAAATATTTCAGAATATCATCAAGCAGTGTGTAAACACCCTGACAAAGCACGTTGGAACCCATTGTAACAGGAACCACACTGCCGTCCATTACGCTGACACGCAGTGCCGCACGTATTTCAGATTCAGAAAAAGTTTCGCCGCCGAAATAGCGCTCCATAAACTCTTCTGAAGTCTCCGCTACGGTCTCCAATAAAGTGTCACGGCAGATCTGCAGGTTGTCCTTGCTGTAATCCGGTACATCACAGGGAACAACATCTTTTCCCTGCCACTTATTACCCGTTTCCGTAATGACATTGATATAGCCCACAAATTTCTCATTTTCCCTGATCGGCAGATGGAACGGCGCAATTTTCTTGCCGTAGCGCTCTGTCAGATCTTCCACTACCTGGCGGAAAGAAGCATTGTCAATATCCATATCATCCACATAGAATATTCTCGGCAGATTATACTTTTCGCAAAGCTCCCACGCTTTTTCCGTACCTACTTCCACGCCGGCCTTACCGGACACTACGATAACTGCTGCGCCTGCAGCGCTCATTGCTTCTTCCACTTCGCCCACGAAATCGAAAAATCCCGGTGTATCAAGTACATTAATTTTATAGCCTTCCCATTCCACAGGTATCAGAGTCGTATTTGTGGAAATGCCTCTTGCCTGTTCCTCTTTACCGTAATCGCTTATTGTATTCTTATCGGATACTTTGCCCATCCTGGATGTAATTCCGGACAAGTAAGCCATCGCTTCTGCCAGTGATGTTTTTCCGCAGCCGCCATGCCCCAGTAATACAACGTTTCTAATCTTGTCGGTTGTGTAAACTTTCATGTAAATTCCTCCAATGCTGGTAATTTTACAGGCATTATGCACAGAAAATTCTGAACGTTGTTTTTTCTGCAAAACACCCATGTGAATATTCTACTAAAGATTTTATCATTTTACAAGAGCGATTATCCATTTTTACCAGATTTTTAGAATTTTTATGATCGCGCAGAACACAGGCAGACAGCGGATATCCTTATTTGACATCTCCTGTAAAAAAATCTATAATTCAATAGGTTATATTTATCGGATTTTTGTTATTCATTTTTCTATAAAAAGAGGTTTTTATGATTTCTATGGATTTTGAGCATATGCATTTCGGTTTTGTCGGACTGGGGCTGATCGGCGGCTCCATTGCCAGAGCGCTGCGGGAAAAATATCCCGCCTGCACGATCACTGCCTATGATATGGAATTTTCCAATGTGGAAGCGGCAAAAAGGGATGGCGTCGTAACGATCTGTGCCTATGAGATCGACCGGGTCTTTTCGGCATGTGATCTTATCTTTCTGTGCGCACCGGTTTCCTGTAATAATGAAAATCTTCTTCTGTTGCAGAAAATGCTCGGAAAAGATACGATCCTGACTGATGTGGGCAGTGTCAAAGGCGACATTTATGAGCATATTAAAGCTGCCGGACTGATGAAACAGTTTATCGGCGGACATCCCATGGCGGGCAGTGAACGGACGGGGTACTTAAATTCCAAAGCAATGCTTTTGGAAAATGCTTATTATATTTTAACGCCCACAGAAGAAACGCCCCGGGAAAAAACAGATTCCATGGAAAAACTCGTGAGATCTTTAGGGGCGATCCCGTTAATTTTAAGCGCCGCGGAGCACGATTACGTAACGGCAGGTATCAGTCATCTGCCTCATGTTATCTCCGCCTCGTTAGTAAATCTTGTCAAAAATAAAGACAATGCCGACGGTATTATGAAACTGATCGCCGCAGGTGGTTTTAAAGATATTACCCGCATCTCCTCTTCTTCACCTGTGATGTGGGAACATATCTGTATGACAAACAAAGACAATATCCTTTTATTGCTGGACAGTTATATGGAATCCCTGCAGGATATTAAAAGCTGTATTGAGATGCAGGATGCCCGAAGCACCTATGATTTTTTTGAGTCGGCCCGCAGTTACCGGGAATCTTTCGTTGATGTCTCCGGCGGTCCTATCAAAAAATCTTACGTTTTCTATGTGGATATACCGGATGAGCCGGGCGCTCTTGCTACGATCGTTACGTTGCTTGCGTTCCAGCAGATCAATCTGAAAAATATCGGAATTACCCATAACAGAGAAGTGGCCGAGGGATCGCTTCTGATCGAGGTCTGGGAGGAAGCAGATATTGCCAGAGCACAGGATGTATTGTCCGCTAAAGGGTATGTGGTGCGGGTTAAGAAGTGAAAAATCCGGACCGGCACACAAATTAAGAAAGGCAGAATCACATGGAATTTCAGAGTGTAAAAAAACTCCGGGGCGAGATAACGGTTCCGGGCGACAAATCCATATCGCACCGCGCTGTTATGTTTGGAGCTTTGGCAAAGGGGAAAACAGAGATCACGGGGTTTCTTCGCGGGGCGGACTGTCTCTCTACGATCTCCTGTTTCAGACAGCTCGGCATTTCTATAGAAGAAACAACCGATAAAATTATTGTGCACGGAAAAGGACTGCATGGTTTGCATGCGCCCGCGGATACATTGGATACCGGCAACAGCGGTACGACCACAAGGTTACTTTCCGGTATTCTGGCGGGCCAGCACTTTACTTCCGTGTTAAACGGAGATGAATCGATACAAAAACGTCCGATGAGGCGCATTATGACACCACTGTCACAAATGGGGGCCTCCATCCGCAGTATAAACGAAAATGACTGTGCTCCGCTTCAAATTACAGGCAGCGCCCTTCACGGTATCTCCTATCTGTCTCCCGTAGCTTCCGCCCAGGTAAAATCAGCGATTTTACTGGCGGGTCTTTATGCGGACAGTGAAACAAGCGTCACCGAACCGGCCGTCAGCAGAAATCACACTGAGCTGATGCTAAAAAGTTTCGGAGCCGATATCAGGTCTGAGGGATTGACTGCCACCGTACAGCCGGAGCCTGCCTTATGCGGTATGGACATTCTTGTACCGGGAGACATCTCTTCCGCCGCTTACTTTATTGCCGCGGGCTGCCTTGTACCGGATGCGGAAATACTGATCCGCAATGTGGGAATCAATCCGACCAGAGACGGTATATTGCAGGTTGTCAGAAAAATGGGAGCTGACATTACATTGTTAAACGAGAAAAACACCGGCGAACCGGTTGCCGATCTGCTTGTAAAAAGCAGTTCTCTCCACGGCATCACGATCGGCGGAGATATTATCCCTGCGTTAATTGACGAACTGCCCGTTATCGCTGTTATGGCGGCAGCCGCTGAAGGCATCACTGTCATCAAAGATGCCGCTGAGCTTAAAGTAAAAGAGTCCGATCGAATTGCTGTTATGACCGAAAATCTTTCCGCTATGGGCTGTGACATTACTGCCACTGAGGATGGTATGATCATAAATGGTGGAAATACACTGCATGGCGCCGTGATAGATTCTCATCTTGATCATCGTATCGCCATGAGCTTCGCTATAGCCGCCATGATCGCTGATGGAAAAACAGAGATAAAAGATGCTGACTGCGTAAGGATCAGCTATCCGAATTTTTATGAAGATCTGGAACGATTGTGCTGTTAGAATGTATGGAAACTTCGATTGAACAGAATAATTTCTTATGCGGGCGCACAACATAAAACAGCAGCTTCTCCACTATGAAGCTGCTGTTTTGCTTTCCTGCTTTCCACTGTAAACTTTACTGATTATCTTTCTGTTTTTCCAGCTCTTCATTTATAGTATCATAGATGCTGATTCGGGAAGCGTCCATACCGGGCATGCCTACAAAAGTAGCGCCATAGTTAAAGGTATCCCCCTGCTTTTCAATACGGACAATCTCTATAAATGTGTGAAGCACTTCTTTTGTCCAGATGGTCAGGTATGCTTCATATATCGTCCCGATTGAAAGCGGCAGACTGCAATTAAAGCCAACTCCTGTTTTGCTGGCATCTACGATATCAATGATCGCTTCATGCTGCTCCCCCGGATTATTTAACGATTTTATAATGATCTTTGATTCCAACTCCAGCCGTTTGTTCTTTCTGCGTTCCTGCATAATGTTACTCCTTCTTCCATGTAAGTATGAATTACTGATTTCATTATAGGCTTTCCCAATGCGAAAATCAAGTGATTTTCGCACATTCACACACCCACTTTTTTGCAGATATCCTGTAAGCAGCATTTATCGCAGTAAGGATGTGTTCTCGCAGTACACACAGCCCTTCCGTGATCCACCAGGCGATGGCAGAAATCATTGCCTTCCTCAGGCGGAACGATCTTCCAAAGCTCTTTTTCCACTTTAGCTGGTTCCTTTATTCCATCCACCAACCCCATGCGGTTCACCAGCCGGATACAGTGTGTATCCGTCACAATGGCAGGTTTACCGAACACATCCCCCATGATCAGGTTTGCACTTTTCCTGCCCACTCCCGGCAGAGCCAGAAGCTTATCAAAATCATCCGGCACCTTTCCGTCATACTCATCCCGCAGCATCTTCATACAGGCATTGATATCCCTGGCCTTACTCTTCCCCAGACCGCAGGGATGCACGATTTTTTCTATTTCCTCCGCGGAAGCCTCCGCCAGTGCATTGACATCCGGAAATACCTTATAAAGTTCCTCCACCACCACATTCACTCTGGCATCCGTACACTGCGCCGCCAGACGCACGCTGACAAGCAGCTTCCATGCCTGATCATAATCCAATGTGCAGTCCGAGTCAGGATATTCCTTTTTTAATCTCTCAATAATTTCCAAAGTGCGTTGTTTTTTTGTCATTTGTATCTCTCCTACCGTAGCATTCCGTATTCGCCCAATTCCTTAAATCCTATCCTGTTGTATATCCTTCCGGCCACCGGATTGTCATAAAACAGACAAATATATTTCTTTCCCCGCTCAAAGCAATCCTGACACAACGCCCTGACCACTGCGGAAGCGTAACCTTTTCCTCTATGTTCTTTTACAGTGGCAACCCCTACGACCATTGCGCTCTCCGAATTTTCCGCACTGGTGGAAGCAACGGATATCATGCTTCCGTTTAAAAATCCGCCCACGGCTGCCTTGCTGCCCTGCGCCATCTCTTCTTCCATCCTCCGAATCTGCTCCTTACGCTCCTTTTTCTTGTAAGTCTTGGCAAATTCCTCAATATCTGACAAAAGATCGATCGCTTCCGCCACATCCTCTCTTTCCAGCCGGCGGATCACAAGGCCATCCGGTTCCCCGGAACTGCTTTCCGCACCATCTTCTATATCATTACAACGGCTCATATAAGTGGAATCGATTTTCCACTGTGGAAACGCCGCCGCAATTCTTTCTAATAACATAGTCTTTCCGCTGATACAATCCACTTTTTCCTGCTCACTTAAAAAAGCGATCGCTTCCGCCGCATTATAGTCCTCATATTGACTATACAGTATGTAAAACTGATGAAATCTTAAAATCAGGAAATCCCATCTGTCCTTTTCCTCATGGAGATAAAAATTGACCGTCTCGCTCTCCACACCAAAATTCTCTATATCTCCGATCAAAAACAGATTCATCTCCGGTTCTTTTCTCACATAGCGAAGAATCTCTTCCCTGTCCTGTTCCTGTAAAATGCGCATATTTCTCTTCTTTCTCCCTCGCTGTGTCCCTTTGTCAAAAAAGTACCGCGGACATCTATTCTTTTAACCTCTGTAACAGTTCACACACCCTGTCCGGCGAAATCTGCTCCTGTTCGGCATATATTAAAGCATCTTTCAACTTCTCTTCCACATAACGCTCCGGCTCATCCTTTGTAATTCCGACAGTAATTTTAAACTTTCGGTATTCATTCGGAAATTTTTCAGGGAATTCCCGGATAAATGTCTCTACCGGAATATCCACAATAAAAAGCTCTTTCGCCACAACAGAAATATTCAACATATCCATTATCGCTTTTTTCTCCACAGGCGTAATCCCTGTCGGCACGCATACAGCTACTTTCGGTCTTTTAAAGAACTTTTTTCCAAACGCTTT
The DNA here is from genome assembly GCA_014804795.1 of Lachnospiraceae bacterium. Lineage (GTDB taxonomy): Bacteria > Bacillota > Clostridia > Lachnospirales > Lachnospiraceae > 1XD8-76. Next base: position 66,799 of record JAAUZC010000022.1, read on the forward strand.
TTTGAACAGAAGCGAAAACAACTTCACCGCCACTGTAAACTCCCAAACCATTCCCTGACGAAACGGAGACAGCACCACTATATTATCTGTGTCTTTTCCAATTAACCGCTCCGCGTCTGTTCCATAAGCCACTACTTTGTTGTCATTTTTTTGAAATGCTACAAGCGATTTTTCCTTTAATACAATTCCTTTTCCCTGCACGTGGATAACGATATCTGCAGGTTCATATAACACATCATATTCCATTCTTTTACCGTCCCCTGTCAGTATATCTTTACATAAACCTTTCTCCTCAAGTACTGATAACCTCCCCTATCTCCACCGCTTATTATCATACCACTTTCATATTCCTGACGCAATAATCGTGAGGTTACTATATGAAATCCTATATATTTGTCTCGAAAATAAGAATACAGACTATGATGTACTTCGATCACATTGTCTTTTGTTTCCTCTGTCCATGGATATTTGAAGCTGTAGACATCTTTGTGTACAAACCAACCGCAATGATCATACACACAATTTTTAACAGGATATTAACAATACTATTGTCATCTACAGCAATTTGCGAAAGTGCATTGATCAGAGCGTGTGTCATAACACAAATCCATAAACTTCCGGAGTATGCATATAGAGCCGATAAGATAAAACAGTTCGTGAGCAATCCCAGCAGAAAAAACGGGACATTTACAACTGTTATACTTCCATCAATATAGAAGAACAGAAAATGCCATATTCCCCAGCAAATAAATGTTGCAAATACTGCCGGTACGTATGTAATTTTGTATTCTATAGCCGGCTGAAATGTATATCTCCACCCGATTTCTTCTATTCCACCAAATGCAATTGCCTTTAAAAACAACAATATCGGAAGCCACGGACTTTCCGCATGAAACCCCTTGTTTAGTATTATCCAGCCAAAATCAATCGACAAAAACATAATTACCAGAAGATATGACTTTACCCGCTGTTTGACATTGATAAAATCAATTATTATTTTGATTAAATTTTTGTGATGATACCGGCACTGATATAAAATCCCCCACAAAGCAGAGGAAATGCCCGACAGAACAATCAATATTATGCCAATGACGCTTCCATATCCTGTTTCTATTCCAGCACTTTTCATCATAAAAGCTATGAACGCCATTGCTGTTATTTGCAGCATCAATGGCAATAAATATTTAGTCAATATCTTGTATTTATGCATAATAATCCTTTTTTCAGCTTGATATAAATGCCCACAAAACAAGTATACGGCTTAATGATCGTTTCAAAGTGTTGCCTGTCGCCGAGAGCGAATTTATTATTTGTTGCAAGCCTATTATACACAGAATACTTTCCGAATACAATATTCACAAAGTCATTCATTAACTAACAGATCTTCATCTATATCTTTTAAATAAGATCCTGACTTATTCTTTCCACCCTTTCCACTTCAACGTCACCTTAAACAGATCTCCGTCTATGTCCACTTTCATCTGTCCTTTTTGAAGTTCCACGAAATTCTTTGCTATGGCAAGCCCAAGACCGCTTCCCTCCGTATTCCGGGAGCTGTCGCCGCGGACAAACCGCCCGGTCAGGCTTTCCGCCGGGATATTTAATTCCATGCCGGATATATTTTTCATCTCGACAACAATCTCATCCTCTGTTCTTCCCAGACTTACATAGACTCTGGAATGGGGCATGGCATATTTGATGATATTACTATACAGGTTTTCAAAAATACGGTAAGTCTTCTGGCTGTCCAGCTGTAAAACAACCTTCTCCTCCGGCATGTCAAACCGGAAGATCAGATCCGCTTCCTTTCCCCTGTCCTCATATTCCAGATAAACCTGGCGCATCAGATTCCCGAGATCCACATCCTGAAAATGCAGCGTTACATTGCCGCTGCTCGCCTTGCTCACCTCAAACAGATCTTCAATCAGAATTTTCAGCCGCAGCGCCTTTCTTTCCAGAACCGCCAGGTATTCCTTCCTCTGTTCTTCTGTAAGATTCTCCCCTTTCAGCAGCTCAATGTATGTGGTGATCGCCGTGAGAGGGGTTTTCAGGTCATGGGATACATTGGTAATGAGTTCCGTCTTCATCCGCTGGCTCTTTACTTCCTCTTCCACCGCCCTGGAAAAACCGCTCTGTATCTTTGCTATTTCCCCTTTATAAGACTCAAATACACCCCAGTCTTCATTCAGCTCCGTCTGTAAATTTCCCTCCGCAATAGACTCTGTCGCCTTGAGCACCCTGCGGTACTGCTCTTTGATCTTCCATACATATTTTCTCAGTATCACGTAAAAAAAGACGGAATAAATGAGCAGGATGAGCCATCCAAACAGCCGCATGGCATAAAAGAGCCACAGTACGATAAAGTTGACTGCCACAATCCGAAAAACAGTCTTGTTTGCCTTTTCTCCCAAGTCCACATGCAGCAGTTCATCCGAAAAACGTCTGACTGATCTTTTGCAGAATCTCCATATCTTTCCGCCGTAGCGTCTTATCAGACTTCTCTCTTTCACATAGTTTAAAATATTTAGTTCCCACACCTGTCCCAAAGCGGTCACAAAATAGTACCAGGCGCCGAATACCAGATAAAGTATCGCCACATTGACGATCCATGTAAGCAGCTGTCTGTCTCTCACCGTTCCAAACAGGCTTTCCAGCGCTTCCCCAAAACCGCCTCCGTTCACACCGTTTACCAGATTCGCTAACCAGAATATACCGACAGACAGCTCAAAGTAAATCATAAACAGAGTGACCTCAACCGGCAGCCGCACCAGAACCGATCTGTGCAGCATATACTTCTTCCAGAGCGGCAGCAAAAAGGCAAAAGCAGCCAATATGATCAGGATTACCAAAGTTCTCCCGTAAACACCCGAATAGTTTATATACAGATACTCATCGTCAAACCGATGAATTTCCCTGTAGTTCTGAACATTTTCTTCAAATAGCGGATACTGTAAGCAGAAATAAACCACCGCCGCAGTGACAAGCGAAAATGCTATTAAAAAACTGATCCTTTTATTGTTTTTCAATTTTGTATCCAATGCCCCACACCACCTTTAAATATTTTGGTTCTCTGGGATTGATCTCGATCTTCTCCCGGATTTTTCTGATATGCACCATGATCGTATCCGTATTGACAGCCTGTTCATTCCAGACCCTCTCATAAATCTCCTCCGCTGAAAACACCTGTCCCGGATTTTTCATCAAAAGCAGCAGGATCTTGAATTCCAACGGGGTCAGCTTTACCGGGCTGCCGTCCACCGTCACTTCCACCGTTCTCTCATTTAACTCCAGCCCGCCGATCACATACACCTTGTCATCTGTCTTTTTCCCGTCCACCATCTCCAGAAATTTTCCATATCTGCGCAGATGGGAATTTACTCTTGCCAAAAGCTCCATGGTTGTAAAAGGCTTCGTCACATAATCATCGGCTCCCATATTTAAGCCCATGATCTTGTCCACTTCCTCCGATTTGGCGGAAAGCATGATCACCGGAAATTCATATCCCCTCTCTCTGGCCGCCACCATCATCTTAATGCCGTCCATCCTCGGCATCATCACATCCACAATGGCAAGATGAATCTCCTGTTTTTCAATCTGCTCAAGTCCCTCTATCCCATCCGCCGCCTGATAAACCACATAGCCCTGACTTTTGAGATAAATCTCAATACCCTCTCTGATATCTTTATCATCCTCAACGATCAAGATATGATACGCTTCCATCACGATCTGTCCTCCTGCACTTTCCTGATCCTATACAACTTCAATGCTCTGTCCAGTATAACATATCCGTCAGATGTTTCCTACCGAATCCGCTTTTCCTTTCTTCGTATGCCCAGAGGACTCTGCTGTAATACTGCTTCGCGCGTCCGGCAATCTGCATTCCTCTGTAACTGTCGGCAGTGTAACGTGCTCCTTTACGCAAAAATTCCAGTTCTTTCTTTTCCAGAATCTCCGAAAGCTTTTCCGCAAAAGACTGCTCATCACCCCTTACTGCTTCCTCCGCATCTCCTGACACTTGTGTCATATACCCGTTTTCTCCGTTTACCACAATGTCCTCCGTGCCGGTGGCCTCAAGCGCCAGTACAGGTGTCCCTGCCGCCATCGCCTCCAAAAGAACGATCCCCTGTGTTTCCGACCGGGAAGTGAACAGAAACAGATCCGAAGCCCGGCAGTAGTTTTTGATTTCCCCATTGGGAACCTGCCCTGTCAAAATGACCTCTTCCGTCATATCCAGTTCCCTTATCCGCTCCTCGAGCCTTGACCGGTAAGGTCCCTCCCCAATCAGTACCAGTTTAAAGCAGGAGCCCGCGCTCTGTTTGTAATACCAGAGACTTTCCAACAAAAAATCCAGATTTTTTTCCTTTGCCAGCCTTGCCACCGTACAAAACAACTGTTTTCTTCCGCCTGTCAGTTTCTCCCGAAGCTTCTTTGCTCTTTTCTCATCCGGCAAAAAACTGTCATCCGACAGACCTGTGGGAAGAATCTCCACCGGCGCTTCAATCCCGATCTCCTCAAGATAATCCCTGATCGCCGGAGTGGGGGCTATGACCATATCACAGTGCCGCAACGTGTTCCGCAAATACAGCGGCATGATTCTTTTTGCCCCGGCAAGCCCGATATAATGCAGATATTGTTCGTATCTTGTATGATATGTATAGACAAGAGGCACCTGATATTTCCACGCCAGATAGCGTGCCGTACTTCCGATCATCATCGGATGATGCACATGGATCAGATCAAATTCTCCTTCCCGAAATTCCCTCTCGATTCTTGGATCCAAATGGTTTGGAACGGAAAACCCGCCCATAATTCCTCTAAACAGGGAACGATACCTCACCAGATTTTCTTCTTCCTTCTGTTCGTCATAACTCGGGGCAAAGACCACTACCTGATTTCCTATAGCCCGAAGCCCCTCCGAAAGCCTTTCCACAGAGATTGGTACTCCTGCCACAAAAGGCTTGTAACTGTTTGTCATCATTGCAATTTTCATAGCATGTCCGCCTCCTTTATGTCAGTGCATCAGCATGATTTTTCAATCTATCTTTTATGTCAGATATTGTAAAACGGCATCGCCCAGAAAATAGCCTGCCCCGACAAAAAACAAATTCCAGACCAGTATTCCCAATGTGGAACTTATCGTGTACGAAACCAGATTCATTTTCGACACGCCGGCCGGTATGGATATCAACGTCCGGATCATGGGGATCAGTTTGCTCAAAAAAATTCCTATGCTCCCCCGTTTTCTCACCCATTCCAATTTTCTCTCGATTGCCGGCCTTTGTTTCGGAAACCTGTTTAAATATTTTGTCAGTATCAATTCGCCTCCTGTATATCCGATCCAGTACAAAATCAAACTCCCGGTAAGTCCCGCCGCTACGGTGATCAGGATCGTCGGTATAAAATATATATTTCCTTTTGCCGCCCACATTCCCGCAAGCGGCATGATCACCCCCGCCGGAAACCCAGGCAGATTCATATATTCCAGCAGAACGATCACAAAGATCGCCACACCTCCATATTTCACAAAATATTCCATGATTGTTTCGATTCCCATAAACGCCTCCACCCTGAGCCATACTGTCGCCCGTTTTTCATCTGCCTCTACTATAATGGGAAAATCTAAACAAAAACCGAATACTGTTCTTAAATATTTCTAAAGAAATGTTTAGCAATTATACAAAAAGAGTTCGCAGGCGAACTCTTCGCGCGCGAGCGGACTGCAAAGCAGTAATTTCCTCTCCGCGAGCTGCGCATCCCCCGGAGGGTTTTGTCATATAGGAGACAAAGTTTCCTATATGACAAAAAATTATCAGCAGCATAGTTTTTGGAAATTATGCTGCTGATAATACAAAGAAACAGGATTATTTATTTCAATTTTCAGTTGGATAAACCGGATTTTACTGTTTTAAGTGTTTCCTTAAAATAGGACTTTCGCTCAGCTCAACGTCTGCAAAATGGCCGTAAAATCTATCTGCATTACGATTCTCAGCACGGATCAGATAGTATTGATTGATATCATTCATAACGCAATCCGCTTCAAACTCCGAAAACAGCATTTGAGCAATCCCCTGATGCCTGTACGCATTCAGGACGTAAACCCAGTCAACGTATGCCATTTTGTATCCGTTCTGTATGCAGCCATAAAAATGGTATTCTATCCGTCCCACTACTTTGCCACCAATTTTAGCAAGAATAGACGTCGTTTTGTTGAAAAACGGGTCTCTAATTCTGTTTTTTATACCCTCTTCATCAACTGTGTCGGCAGTCATCAATTCCGGCTCTTCGCTCATTGCTATTTTCAAATAGTCAATGTATTCCTGTACGTTATCTTTACCTAAAATCTCAAAAATCATATGTACCTCCTTTTACCTGAAATCTATTACAAAAGCTCAGACTCTTTTTCCATATACTGATGATCAATTCTAATTAAATCATATTCAAAAATTTTCTTATGCACTAACACTTCAATTTCTCTTGTATGGCGGGAGGATAATCACCTACAGATGTTAACGGTTTTTTGTTTATGGGATGCCGTTTCTTTCCATTCCACAGAATACATCGGTTCTCTGCAATATTCCTCTTTCTATTCATTTGTCAATATTAATCAGTTCTTTTCTCCCAAAAAGTCCAATGAACCAAAGGCTTGAAGCCTATCTTTTCATAGAATGTATTACCACCGCCGGTCATGTGTGTTGCACCTAAGGGCTTAAGCCTGCGATAATGCTCCGAAAGCGCCGCTGCTGCCAAGCCTTTCTTTCGATACTTTGGAATAGTACATAGCGGCTCCATATAAGCAAGGTGATTTTCCGGAGTCCACCACATACCTGCATAACAGACATACTCCCCCTCATCATTTTCAATGACAACCGAATCCTCCTGATGCATGTGCGGTGCCATTAACATATAGTATCCATGCTCAGCATCTCCATTCCAGGAACCTTCCTCTTTTTCGTGGTCAAAACCTTTCCAACAACACTCTGCTATTTTTTCCACTGAAAGCCTTTTGGATTCCACGAAATGAAATCCGTCCGGCAGCGAATAATTAAGTGATTGTTCAAAGTCAAAGACTTTCTCTATATATCCTGAAGATTGTTGAAAACCAACTTTCGCCGCTGCTTCTTTCACTGCATTTTGCCCATCAAAAATCACAAATCGGAGAGAATCGTCCACACGCGGCATAGATGAAACCGCATACGCAACCATTTCATCCGCCAGCTTCTCATAGCCGGGACGCAGGCTGAAATACACATCATTTACAGGATTTTCATAAAAAACAAGACCTGCTATGCATCCATTATCCTCCCAAAGCTTCCAGCGATGTACTAAGGATTTATCCATCCAATCACTAGAAAGTGCATACTCCAAAAATGGAGCAGGAACACCATTTCTCCAGTCTTTTTCATATATCTCAATCATAAATCGATAAACATCCATAAAATCACATAAAACTCTAAAATTTCTTGAAATCATTTTAGTCATAAATACATCCTCCTCATGCATAATAATCGTTATTATAAACATCTGCAGACTTTTAAAGATAAGATATAACAGTTGATGAATGCTATAAAAAGTGTCTTATCAGAATTCCAGATTGTCAACCTACATCAACCATGAAAATGCCGCCGTCAAAATAAATATCTTCGCCCCTTTCGTCTTTATAGAATGACACCTTTTCTTCCCCTGTTTTTTGAAATCCGAGGGAAGTCAACAGTTTGACTGACGGCAGATTATTCAAAGCTGTTCCCGCCACAAATCGTTTACTGCCGTCTTTTGATAACCATTCCATCAACATCCGCATACTTTCCTTTGCGTAGCCCATACCATGAAATTTACTATGAAAGCAATATCCGCACTCATACCCGTCATCGTTCTTATGGAAGTCGATGTACCCGATCATCTCTTTTTGATTGCACACAGCAAAACACATATGCTCCTTATGAGGCGATGCTTTCGCAATACGTTTTGTTTTTTCCCGCACTTCCGCTTCATCCAATGAATGCGGAACATCATACTTTGAAAACTCAGATTGGTTAAAATCTTTCCATATTTCAATCAGGCTTTTCCAATCACCTGATTCAATGTATCGTATATTCAATCTTGACGTTTTCAGTACCATGTTTTTTCTCCCCAATCATGATTTGCTTAAGCCGGACTCGCAAGCACTCCGTCTTTGCATGCATCTTTGTCTTTCAGCCCGGTCAATGCCTTTTTCCTTTATTAAATAATATGATATTCCACATAAAGTTTCTGGCGGTATTCATCATCCTGTGACACTCTGATAATATCTGATAACCGACCATCCTCATTTAATAACATTATCCATTTAGTCATCATTTCTTCCCCCTTCTTCAAGTATTTTTTATTATATACAGCAATCCGGCAAATTACAATAAGATACTTTCTTGTCCCCGCCTTTTCCATATGTTAAAATGCCTGTAGACTTATATTTTACAAAGGAGCCTGCTATGTCAAATATCATTCCCATCACGGACTTTTCTGCGCCTGAACTGGATATCTATGCACGTCTTTCGGAGATACAGCTTTTCCGTTATCATGAGCCGGAAAACGGCCTTTTCATCGCAGAAAGTCCAAAAGTCATTGAGCGGGCTCTGGATATGGGCTATACGCCTGTTTCCATGTTGGTAGAAGAAAAACAGATCACAGGTCAGGCAAAGCAGATCATTGACCGTTGCAAAGATATCCCTGTCTACACTGCCGAGCTTCCTGTCCTGACCCGGCTCACCGGATATCAGCTGACCCGTGGTATCCTGTGCGCCATGCGCCGCCGCACGCTCCCTGATATAAAAGAACTCTGCACCAGCGCCCGCCGTATCGTCGTGCTGGAACGTATCATGAATCCCACCAATGTAGGAGCGATTTTCCGCTCTGCCGCCGCTTTGGGAATGGATGCAATCCTTTTGACGCCTTCCTGTACCGATCCTCTGTACCGCCGCGCTGTCAGAGTCAGCATGGGTACCGTCTTCCAGATTCCCTGGACCTTCCTTGACCGGGAGGCGTCTGTACCCGTCTTAAAGGAACTGGGCTTTACGACTGCCGCCATGGCGTTACATCCTCTCTCTATCGGCATTGATGACCCCCGTCTGCCGGCAGCGGACAGGCTTGCTGTCATTCTGGGTTCAGAAGGCGACGGACTTTCGACAGACACCATCGCTGAATGTGATTTTACGGTGCGCATTCCAATGGCTCACGGTGTGGACTCTCTCAACGTTGCAGCAGCCAGTGCTGTCGCCTTCTGGCAGCTTGGCCGTACCGATACTTAGTCACCGAAAAGGAAATAGGTTCATTCCCTAAACTTTGCAGGATAACAATTCTTCCCATTGCTTGGAACGTATCCAGAAGAATTCTGATATTATAGCGGAAAGGAATAAAGAAAAACCAAATGAATAAAAGAGATTGGCACATAAAATCATGGTATAGTAGATCAATATATAAAAGGCTATGGATATTGCTGATGCTCCTGTTGCTGATACTCACGCTGGCAGGCTGCAGCACAGCTGCAGAAGATCGTAGCGATACCGCAGATGAGGATGTTGATGTTGCAGACGAAAGCGGTGACGCTGCGGATTCAGCCACTGAAAAGAAACAGACTCTGCAGGAAGAGTTAGATGCTCTTGTGCTCCAACTGGCTTCTGAAGACACCGAAAAAACACTGCCGGATCTGTCTCAGGATGCCGCCGCTGCAAATTTTCCGGCTGAGCTGGTTCAGCAATTACATGAGGCGCTGGTGGCAGGGACTTCGGACGCTCTGCTACAGGAGTTGGATGATGCCGATCTGAGGATAGACCGGAAAGATTTTGATTATGTCCCCCGGGTGGGAGAGGAATTGTCCCATGAGGAAAAGGACATCAATGACTTTCTGGAAAATCAAACCCAGACAGAATCTTATGATTTTTATCAGCTGGATGTGGACGGGGATGGTCTGGATGAGATCATCATGATAGAGCGTACCCGATACGAATATTCCCCCAGCAATACTGCTATCCTTCTGGAACAGGATGACGCAGGCTCCTATACACTTGCAAGCTATAACTATATTGGCTATTACAGGCTGTATGCAATATTTTCCTATGAGGGAACCTGCTATATGGTCTGTAACTACGATGACTATAAGAGAGAAACCACTAAAGCACTGGGACTTTTTGAATTAAGCGGAGAGGTCAGAGGCTTTACGCGGCAGATTTATCAGGAGCATATTTTTCTGCGCCGCTGCAGTACGGATTGTGAGATCAGAACACTGTGGACGTTGGAGCAGACAGACGAACTGACAGAAAAAGCGAATCTCCAATCCTCCATGGAAACATACATTCAGGAAATTGGTCTGGATCTGATGCTGCGGAATCAGAACAGCGAACGTTTCCGCGGCGCAGAAAAAGAGTTGTCAGAAGAGGAAATGGACGAGCTGACGGCGGCTCTGAAAGATGCACGCTGGACACCGGAACATTTAGACTATATCCCGCAAGAACAGCAATGGCTCTTTATGTTGGAAAATCAGCAAGTGTATTTCGTCCTGTATTATGAAGAACAGCCGGAGCAGTACCTGTTGGAGGCTTTTCTCTATAATGGGAATGGGGAAAAGGCAAAACTGGAGCCTATTGCCCTCTATGGAATCAAGCCTCACATTTATGCAGTGATAGATGATTACTGGAATTATGAAGACAGCAATGTGGAGAACATCTGTTATCAGCCGGAGGATGCATCGCAGGCCTTTCCGGAGAACCGGTCAGAGGTTGCGGCGAAGTTATGGCAGCAGGTACAGGGAAAGTTTAAACCGGCGGCACTGCCGGAGAATGTAACACCGGAGAACCCGGCATCAGAAGAGGCGGAGACACTGTCAGCCGGCACGATCGTCCCGGAAGGACTGGTGCTCTTGGCGGAAAAAGCCCTTTTCACCAGAGACTGGTCCGCACTGGATACTCTCGCGGCGCCTCTGGAGCTGACAGACCATGAAGCAGTGTATGAGACCTGGTTTGCCCCTATGGAAAGCAGCCAGACGGACCCGAACTATCAGACGGGTCTGGACATTTTTAGGAAATATATGTGTCATATCTATCAATATAGCATTGGAGAATCCCGATTTTTTCTTTTAGTACAGGATTCAGGCGGTACGGCCCGCTATGTGAACATCAGTTGTTACCGCCTTGTGGAAAATGAACGGGAATATCTGGGTTATGTAGGCTCATTGGATATGAATGCCCGCGTGGTGCCCTACGAGAACGGATTTTATCTGGTGGATACCTGCTATAACTATTATTCTAAATACAATGACACAATCTATCTGTATCCTCTAACCATAGAGGGAATCAGCGAGCAGGCGCTGAAAGTGACGCTGCTGCCTGAGGATTATATCTGGGCAAAAGGGTATCAGAGCAATGCCTCCACGCTGGAGCAGATCAACAACTATGTAGAGAGCATTCAAAAAGAGCTGATGGAGGCATCCCCCATCAGTGATGATATCATCGTATATACCGGATGTGAGGAACTCGTCACAGACCCGGTAAAGTTTCAGCGGCTTTCAGTCGACTATTACTGGGACTGGTACATGGTGGATTATGACAATGATGGGGTGCCGGAATATCAGATCAGACACCACTGGTTTCCCAGCAATTCTACAACGCTGTATCTGATCACGGAAGAATGCCGATTGGAGAATACTACGCTGAAATTACTGGAGAACTGGGAACCGGAATGTCCCTACTCCAACTATGAATATACGCTGATCCAGCGGTGGTATCAAGAGTTTGACAATCAAATATACACCTTCCAGTTATTTTTGACAGAAGGTTATAATTACTATATGAATGTATCTTTGTGGGAAGAAGATCACATCAGCTGGATTGCCAGCTATTATATCACTCCACAATGTGAACTGAAAGTACAGATAACCGGTCAGCAAACTTGGGGAGAAGGGTGAAGTTTTATGCTCTCTTATCAAACGAAGGAGCATTGATCTTATCCATCATATCTGTCAAATCCATAAAAGGATAGTTATCATTGTGCGGAAACAGCAGCTCCATGTATAGATTTCCCAGCAGGCTTTTTACTTTGTCGGCATCAATATCTATAACGGGAAAATCCTGCATTTCCAGATGCTTTAAATTCTCCAGAACTTTCTCTATGCTCTGCCATTCAGGGAGTTCCGGCTCCGGCTTTGCTTCATCCTTTTGTATAAGTTCCGGAGGTTGTGAAAGTTCCGGAATGTCCGGTATCATAATCGGTTTTGCTTCCGGAATATTGTATACAACATTTTTGCATGTCTTCTCAAAACACTCCGGATCATACTGCGCCAGATAACGCAGATCACGCACAGTCAATGTTTTTTTATGGTGTATCTTCAAATAGATATTGATAAGACGAGTATCTTTTTCCATCGTTTTCTTTCCCCCTTATCAGTAAACATTCATTCCATAATAACCGACAGCATCTTTACGCTCCCACCAAATCTTCTGTAAGTCCGTCCGCTTTACATATGCTTTCTCTGATCCTTTTTCTGCAGTAAGGCAGAGGTATCCAATGTCTGTGTCTCTTTTTTCCTGTCAGCCTTCTTCGACTTCTTCTGCTTTTTCGTCCTTCCGGAAACATCTGCGGCCTCAGCCCCCTCTGTTTTTCCGGTATCTGCAGCCATGCCCGCCGCGGAGCCTGTGCTGTTGTCAGTCATACTCTCCGTAAATCCTGCACTGTTATCTTTCGTATCTATCGTACTCCTGCCAGCTCCTCCGCCGCCAATTCCTTCTGTCCTGCCGTGCCCAGCTTCACCCATCCCGGCTTTTTTCTCATTTCTCTTTCTCCGGTACGCAGCCGCCCTCTGATACAACTTCGTATCCTGCGGCAGAAAATGGAACCTGCGCAGGGCAATATCCATCACAAACCACAGGATCAGCAGAAGTATCAGCCATTTCGTCAACTCATAGCGTTCTCTTGCCTCGCTCTTTCTCTGCTGCCAGAAACTCTCCTCCGGGTCAAGCATCATCCCGTAACGCTCCACAAAACCTGTAAAGGCGGTGGAATCTACATCAAATTTATATTCATCCGAATACTGAACCGCCACCGCGGTAGTCACGGCATTGGCGATATCTCCGTCATCCAACCTGCGCACGCTCAGATTGTAAAGACCTGTCATGTCCGTATCAAGCTTCGCTTCAAAACGCCCCGGCGCCACAGCCTGCAAAGGTACTGTCTGCGTGTTCCCGTCAGGATCGGTGTATACTGCTTCGACTTTCGTCTGTCCGTCGTAGTCCAATGCCCGATATACAATATCGGTATATCCGCTTTCTGTCGCCACATCCACCGAATCCTCGCCGATCGCGGCATTGCCCACACTGTAGTCTATAATGCGTCGCCAGAGCTGCACATAATCGCTCTCACCCGCATACTCTGCCGTCCACTCATTTGTCACATCCGTATTCCAGGCCGCCGTATGCCCGAGGCCGTACTGCATGACGGTGAGCAGCGGATCATCTTTCTCCGAAGCGATCAGCACATGGGAGGCATTCTTCGGCGTTGCGCTGACATAACCGTAAATACCGGGCCATCCTGCTTCAAACAATCCTTCCGTGATCTCACTACTGCCGTCTACTGCCAGATGAAACAGGCCGTTCTGCAGATAAGTATCTCCGCTCAAAAATACCTCCTGCGCAAAAATCTTCGGAATATCGGACGCCATATCGGAATAATAATAGCGTCCTTTGCAATTCTCCGCTAACTGCTCCAAAATTCTGGTATCCGAATCAACTCCCACCGCTACCGTAGACAGTGTAACGTTTGCGTTTACATATTCTTCTGTAATATCCTTATAGTTTCTGCTCTCCCCCTGTCCGTCTGTCAGAAGAATGACATGGCGGATACTCGCTTCGCATTTTTCTACGCCGTCCAACGCAGCCCACAGCGCAGGCTGAATTGTCGTTCCTCCGCCCTCCGCTATGGTCTCGATCTTGGCCTTAATCTCCTCTTTATCGGCGGCAGAAGTCGGCTCCACCACCCAACTGAATCTGTCATCAAAGGTGATAACGCCCACATAGTCCGTGTCACGCATCTGATCCACAGCCGTCTTTGCCGCGGTGACCGCCAGATCCAGATTCGTTCCACCATCGCCTGCATCCATACTCATGCTTCCCGAGTGATCGATCACCATGATCATGGCTGTTGTCGGTATTTCATTCACGCCCCGCAGCTCCATATCCACCGGGAGCACAGTTTCCAGAACGCTTTCACGGTAGCCGCCAAGCGCAAAGCTGTCGTCTCCGCCGATGCAGACAAGCCCGCAGCCGTAATCTTTTACATAAGTCTCTATGTTTGATAAAAAGCCCTCCGGCAGATCGGACAGATAGACATTTTCCAGCAAAATGCTCTTATATTCCAGAAGTCCTTTTAAAGAGTCCGGCGCACTGACTGCGGGCATCACATCAAAGTCACAGCCTGCACTCTGAAGCAGACTCACGAACTGACTGCTGTCCTCCCCCATACCGGACAGCAAAAGCACTTTAGGCGCCGAATCCACTACGGAATACGCATGATAACTGTTGTTTTCCTCACAGGTATCCCCGGCGGCAGCTACTCTGACTTCAAAGCTCTCCACATTTTCGCCCGTTACTTTCTGCTGAAACCTGAACTGATTGCTTCCCCGATTCAGATGAACCTCATATTCGTTCGTCTTTGTCTCTCCCATCCAGATCTGGAGAGCGGCATCCGTCTCATAGTTGCTCACCACTGTCACCGTCATGGAATACAGATCGCCCTGATACAGATAACCCGGCAGCGCCACATTCTCCACATAGACATCCTGCCCCTGCTCCGCCTCATCATAGACATAGGCCAGAAGTTCCACCTGTCTGGACATCAGGGCAGACGCCGTATTCGCAAGATCCCCCTTTGTCTCCCTGCCGTCTGTCAATATAACGATCCGCCCGGCTCCGTTTGCCGGGATCATGGCAAGTGCCCGGGATATGGCATTCTCAAAATTTGTTGCCGTTTTATCCGGCAGCGACATGATCTGAGAAAAATGATCCTCCTTTAACAGAAACTGCTCCACAAGAGAATTCTTTCCGAAAGTCACAATGCCGTATTGATTATCTTTCGGCATCTTTCCAAGCGCTTCTTTCAAATACGCCTCCATAGCCGGAAGATTCTGCTCGTTGCTGTTGGAAATATCCACCAGAAAAATGGTTGTATTTGCGGTATCCCGCTTCTTTATGGCCACACCGGACAATGCCAGGACAAGAAGCAGTATTCCCACCGCACGCACGCCGAGATAAAATCTGCCGCGGTAACGGATCTGCCGCACATACAGAATCCATTCCGCCACCATAAGAATAAGAGCCAGTACCAGTAATATATTGCGCAGCCGCTTTTTCACCAGCTGACGGCTGTAGGAAATATCCGAATCGGTTCCCTCCGCCACAAGCCGCCCGTCCGACTGGCTGTCTGTGGCAAAACGCACCACATACTGTTCTGTAACATCACCGGCTGTCACCTCATACAAACCGGCCTTTTTTGTCTCTGCGCTCAGCATATCCGCATTGAAATCCGCATACGGGTGGAACGCCGGCTTATCTCCCGCCTCGTAAATATTGTCCGCAAGGAGCGAGGTGTCCCCCAGAAAACGAATCGCATTCGCCATGAATACCGGAAACTCCGCTTTGAGCGGAAAATCCGATTCCCGGATGTCAAAACCGACCACCACTGTCTTTACGCCGTCATGCTCACCGTAATAACCGGCACACTGTCCGCCTGCCCACAAAAATCCCATCCCCCAGGACGGCACTTCATACACATTGGTCTTATTGACGCCGATCCTAAAAGACGAAAGCCCTTCTGTCAGCTCGCAGTCAGAGACCGTGAGCATCACTTTCTCCACCGTTCCAATGGAGGAACTGTCATCCCGAAACACGATAGAACCGGCATTATCCCGCAGACTGCTCTCTGTACCGGCATCATAAATGCGCACTGCCTGTGTCCCATCCTGCAGCGCATTCTCACCCTTTATCTTTGTCAGGCTCATCCCTGCGGCCGCCTGATAGGCTTTTTCGATGTAAGTATTGCCGTCCCCGATGAGCACTGCATCCATCCGGCCTGTCTGTTCCTTTATGGCATAAGCTACGTTGTCCCCCGCAAGAGAATCCTCATCATCCTTCCCGTCAAATTTCACGGAACTGACCTCACTGCGCAGCGCCTCACCCTGCCATACAAATTCTTCAAAGAAGCAAAGTGTGGTCTCACCCGGAGCAATGGTCAGCTGCTTAATCTGAGCCAGACGGTCACCTTCATACAGACTGACTTCCATAGAAGCATCCGCATCACTGTAATTGGTGAGGCTGGAGGCACAGGTTATAAAACGTCGGTTATCCGTGTTGTCTGCCGCGTTCTCTACTTCTGTCTCTGTCTCTTCATCCGCCTCCGCATAAGTGAGGAAATTATTGGACACATTGCTCACCGCATCACCCATCACAAACACCTGAGCATCAAAATACGTCCGGAAACTCATGGCATCCTCTGCGCCATTGCCGTCCGTAAATACGATCACCTCTGCATGTGATGCCTCCTCTGACTCGGAAGCGGCTCCTCGAAGAGTCTCCACAATACTCTCTGCATCCGTCAGATTCCCCGGCCCGTCGCAGCATTCTATCTGATCAAGCAGCGCATAAAGACTGCTCTTATCCGTCACTCCCACCGCAAGCGGCTCCGTTCCCATACAGTCGTTTGTCACAATGGAAAAAACAGTCTCTTCCGAGGATGCGATAAGGCTTTTCGCCTCATGAAGCGCTTTCTCCATGCGTGTCCTGCCATCCCCGGCGTCGTGCTGCATACTTCCGCTTGTGTCAAACACAAGAATCACATTGCCTCCGCTTTTTCCCTGTCTGTGAATATACGGTGACATTAACGCCGCCACAAGAAGAAACAGAATCAGAATCTGCAGATACATCAGAATATTATGGACAAATTTCTCCAGAAAAGTTTTGGACTGCTCATTGCGAAACAGTCTGTCCCACAGCAGATTGGAGGAGATTCGATAATCTTTCCCCCGGGGCTTTAACAAATATAAAACGATCACCACCGGAATTGTCAATAAAAGCGCCAGCGGCCACATACTTTCAAATATCATAGATCACCCTTAAATCCTGAAACACAAGCTGTTTTCTGTCTCTTCCCGTGTCACACAGCACATACGCGCCCCTGCCGGAAGCACAGCCCTTTTTCATGCGCTCCGTAAAACGCTTTAACTCCCGCTCATAGCTGTCGATTGCTTTCGCGTCCACCACCAGACGGAGCCTTGACTTTGTCTCGGCGTCAATGAGATTGAGCGCTCCCTCCAGTGTGATGTGAAGTTCCTCTTTCGCCATCGTATGCAGGATGACCGGACGCTGTCCGCAATAATTCAAATATTGCAGCAGTTTCTCATAGCCGGATTTTTCCTCCTGCTTCTCCACCATATCCGGATGCAGAAAATCACTGATGATCACCGTTACTCCTGCTCCGCGGCATCTCATTTTTCTGGCGGCAGAAAGCATATCGACTTCACCAACGAACTCCACATTTTCCAGCCAGCGAAGCACTCCCGCAAAAGCGCTTCTCCCGCCGAGTGCCAAAAAAGGCCGGCTCATATCTTTCATATCATAAATCTGCACCCGGTCCATATTATTTAAGGCCAGAAAACTCACTACCGCCGCAAGATCTTTTGCAAGCTCCGCTTTACTGTTTGTGCCATAATCCATGGATGCACTGGTATCGAGCAGAACAGTGACAACAGCCTCTTTTTCTTCCATATACTCCCGAATATATAATTTATCTAATCTCGCATATGCATTCCAGTCCATACGGCGCAGATCGTCCCCCGGCATATACTCTCTGAAATCCGAAAATTCCGTGGAATTTCCTTTCCGCACCGATTTTCGGTTGCCGGATACATTCAGACTGCTTTTATGGGACATCCGAAGCTGCAGCCGCGATAAAGTATCATAAAATCCGGTATCAAGCATATAATCCTTTTTCCTTTGCTTCTATAATCTGGCGTATCACAGTATCTTCAGTGATTCCCTCCGAAATTGCATCAAAACTTAACAGCACGCGGTGACGCAGTACCGGGTATGCCATGCGCTGCACATCTTCAAAGGAAACGTTCAGACGCCCCTCCATAAAGGCTCTCGCTCTGGACGCACGAATCAGTGACTGTGCCGCACGGGGGCTGGCGCCCTCTCTGATATAGGGATTCGGCTCATGGGTTGCCATAACAAGCTCCAGTATATAGTCCATGACCGCATCCGCAATGGGAATCCTGCCTATCAGTTCCCGCACTTTCAAAAGTTCCTCCCCGTTTAACAGACTTCGTATTTCAGGCATCGTCTGCCCCTCGGTCAGCCCTACAATACCCCGCAGTTCCTCCTTGTCCGGAAACCTGATCAATATCTTAAACATAAAACGGTCAAGCTGCGCCTCGGGCAGCGGATAGGTTCCCTCCTGTTCAATCGGATTCTGGGTTGCCAGTACAAAAAACGGTTCCTCCAGCCGATGGCTCTCATTGCCTACCGTTACCGTGTGTTCCTGCATTGCTTCCAGCAGGGCGGACTGAGTCTTTGGCGTCGCACGGTTGATTTCGTCCGCCAGCACCAGATTGGCAAAAACGGGACCTCGCTCAAACCGGAAACTGCTGTTTCCCTCTTCCTTCACCATAATATTTGTCCCTGTCACATCGCTTGGCATCAGGTCGGGCGTAAACTGAATCCGCTTAAAGGACAGCAGAAATACCTGACTGATCGTGCGCACGAGCATCGTCTTGCCAAGCCCCGGCATACCCTCCAGGAGTACATTCCCGCCGGAAAGAAGCGCCAGCATGACCTGACGGATCACTTCTCTCTGACCGATGATCCCTTTGCCAATCTCCGCCTCACACTCCACTATTTTTTTCTGATACAATTCGATCTCTGACATTGTTTCCTCCATACATTTATTTTGCAACTTTTTTTCAACAAAGCCTATTAACTACTACGCAAACAGGAATTTGAGGTCTAAAATTTATATCTTGTTCCATGTGAAAGTAACAGTCCGTCTACTAATTCTACACATAAGATTATAGTGTTCTCATCATTAAAATTATTATGTCCGTTATCAATCCATTCAGCAAAGGCATTTTTCAATTTCTCGGCAATTAAATGATTTTCTTCTTTCCCCCAATAACCTAAGTTAACACCCTTTCCATGTGCTGTAAACCATTCACCAGCTATTGCAATAGTAGGGTTGTTTTCCATATGTTTCATTTTATTTGAGAGTGCATATGTAATAATATAAAATGCACCATTCTCATAATAGGCATTGACATATCGCACATAGGGTACTTCATTTTCTACTGTTGCCAACGCAATAACCGTGTCTTTTCCAAAACGTTCAATCATTATTTTTTCAGCTTCTGGGCTTAATTTTTTCATAGGGCTATCTCCTTTACAAATTTCGATTTGCTTATTAACTTAAGACAGACTCGCAAACGCTTCGCTCGTGCCTGCATCGCAGGCACTGTGCTCCTGTATCCTTCACTTTCAGTTCAGTCAATTCCGGTTTGTCAGTTCTATTATAACTTTTCTAATGAATACACTATCCTATTTATTCAAATTTTCAAAATAATCCCGGATGACCGACTCCATACCACTTGGATATCTGCCATTTGCAAGCCCTTCATAGGCACTGTCTGTATATTCGCCAATCACAGAATTATAATCCACATGTTCGCCCTCCCATGCAAGACCGTTCTGTCCCCGATAATAATCCGAATCCTGATCCCCGTTTTTATTTCCGGTCAAAGACGGATCATCTGACACTGCGTTTGGGATACTGACATAATCATGGGCGGCATCGCTGCTGCCTGTCCCACGTCCGCCTCCCGTGCCGATTCCGGAACCGTTTCCACCCTGACTGTTTCCATCGCCGGAGCCATTTCCTCCTCCCTGACCGTTTCCTGCGCCCTGACCATCTCCACTACCGGAGCCCGTTCCTGTGCCTTCGCTGTTTCCCTGACCGCCTTCACCGGAACCATTCTCTCCATTTTGACCGTCTTCCTCACCGGAGCCGTTTTCTCCGCCCTGACCGTCGTTTTCGCCGGAACTGTTCCCGTTTTTGCCTTCGCCGTCTCCCTCGCCGGAACTTCCTGTGGGGGTGCCTGCGGAAGCTGTCTGCTGTCCGTTCTGATTTGACGCCGCTTTCGCAAGCGCCTCCGCACTGGCTACACCTGCCGCATCGGGATTTTCCATCTGTGAGGCAAGCTGCTCTAAACTTTGTGCCGCCTGTCCATACTTATAATCTAACTTCTGTGTGGCAGCGGAAAGGCTCTCCCAGGAATCTGCCCCTGCAAGCTCCTCCTGTGACAGTTTCATCGTATCAAGCATCTCCTGAAGCTTTGCTCTCTGTTCCTCTGTCAGACTCTCCATATCCACACTTTCCAGAGCTTTCAAAAGCTCCTTTAACTCTTCTTTCTCTTTTTCAGCCTGCTCCTGAACCTGATGGGAAAGCTCTGCCTGTTCCCGCACAGGAGAGGGAATAAGACTCATTCCCAACACTGCCGAAACCGCCACAAGCAATGCCAGAACATGACGCTTATCAGGAAAAAGCGGTATCCTGATCTGTTCACGTATCTGATTATAATGAAACAGTGCATCCTGTCTTTGCAGTTCTGCAAATTCATTCTCTTTATCTATATTTTCATAGGCTGTCAGCATGCGCTCTTTCAGTCCGAAAGAATCAAGCCGCCCTGCCGCCCGCTTCATATCTGCCCGCCTGTATACGGCATAACAGATACCTGCAAGAAGTCCTGTCCCGAAGCACAATGCAGCCGTCAGATCAGCATAGTAAAACGGTATAAACAGAGATACAACTTCACAGAGCATTCCAAATATACCGCCCGCCGCGGCATACAAAATCCCGAAGTCAATCAGCTTTGCAAGATTCATTTTTCGCTTACATTTTCTGATCTGATCAAGCAGATACTGTTTATTGTCCATATATTGCACACTCCTGACAATTCCGGTTCCTTTACGCCCGTTTCTTTACACGCTTTCTGACAGGATCAATACGCCTGGCGGCAATCCAGAGAAACAAAAAGGAAACCGCAAGAAACAGAACTGTGGAAACGATCATCCACCGATGCCCGGTCGTCACCAATCTGATCGGTCCTCTGACATTTGCTATAACACCCAGATCAGCAATCTCATTTACAAGAGATTCTCCTGTCATGATCTCCGTAAAAAATTCTATCAGATATACTGCCGGATTCAGCATTAACGGCAGATAGGCATTCTCGCCATAACTGTATCTGCTTGATGCGACGCCGTTTGCATACAAAAGATTGACGCTGTATATTCCATACAAAATGGCAGGCACCGCTGTGACAAGGAAAAAAAGAATGTAAAAACCGTAAGACATAATAACTGCGCTGACGCTCCTTTTGCACAGAGAAGAGCAGAAAATTCCTATGCTTGCGGAAAAAAACGATACGAGAAGCGCAATCGCAAAAAACCAGAACAGATAACCCCATGACATCCCGCCGACTACAAAGGAAAGAGCCATGATCGGCAGGC
Source organism: Lachnospiraceae bacterium (assembly GCA_014804795.1). GTDB lineage: Bacteria > Bacillota > Clostridia > Lachnospirales > Lachnospiraceae > 1XD8-76. The sequence goes on from JAAUZC010000022.1 coordinate 88,371, forward strand.
TTGCAGCAATAAACAGCATACTCTGTACGATTGCTGTCATAACCTTACCGAGAATAACCGAAAAGGGAGTCATGCCGGTAGTCATCATGATATCAAAAGTCTGCCGCTCCTTCTCCCCCGATATGGACGAGGCCGTACGGACAGGCACGATCACACCGAGAATAATAAGCTGTGTCACTGCAAGAATCGGATAGAGCCATACTAACTGACTATAAATATTTTCGCTTGAATATACATTATTCTCTTCAATCACAAACATTGCCAGAAAAAAAGCAAGTGCCAGTATCAAAACATAAGCAAACACACCGAAACAGATTTTCATGCTGCGGGATTGTACCCGGACATCTTTCTTAACAATTGGATTCAGCCGCATTTTCCTTCTCTCCTTTCAGTGAAACGTCACCTTCGGCAACAGCGTCACCTTCGGTAACAGCGTCACTTCCGGTGCCAGCGTCACCTTCGGTGACGCGCATGAACAGTGTCTCCAGACTGCCTTCCTGTTTATGGAAGCCGGTCACCACCACATCATGTTCTATCATGTTTCCGATCATTTTCGCAATCTGGGGCTTTGTCATTGTATGTGACAGCCTGATTTCATGTTCTCCCACCGAATTTACCTTCACTCCTGCGTATTCACTGGCAATACGCACCGCTGTCTCACGTCCGCCATCTAACGTAATGATCAGCTGATCGTTTCCGAACACACTCTCCATGACATCTTCGATGCGTCCCGCCGCCACCAGATGACCATGATCCATGATACCGATGCTGCTGCACATCTCGGAAAGCTCTGCCAAAATGTGGGAACTGATCACAATGGTCTTCCCCATGCTCTTTAAGTTCAGCAAAAGTTCTTTCATCTCAACTCTCGCCCTGGGATCCAGACCGGAGTTTGGTTCGTCAAGAACAAGCAGTGCCGGATTGTGCAACAGCGCCCGGGCCACACAGAGACGCTGCTTCATACCGCGGGAAAGCGTATCCACAAAAACTTCTTTTTTGTCGGAGAGATTGACAAGTTCCAGCAGATCATCTGATATCCGCTCAATCTCTCTTGAATTCATGCGGTACATGGAACCGTAAAAATCCATATACTCTTTTACTTTCAGATTATCATACACCCCAAAAAAGTCCGGCACGTAACCAATCTGCTTTTTGATTTCTTTTCGATTTGTCAACGCATCCACACCGTTGATCATAATATTGCCCGCAGTGGGAAGCATCAGCCCGCATACCATACGTATCGTGGTCGTCTTGCCGGCGCCGTTGGGCCCCACAAACCCGAACAGATCCCCCTGCGGAACATGGAGTGTCAGATCGCTTACAGCCTGAAATTTACCATAATTTTTACACAGATGATCAATTTGAAGCATTCTGTCCTCCTTCCACCTCTGCATAGGAATAAAGACATCCATAGGAGAGTTCATTACTTTTACTGACAGCCGCCTTGTCATAATTCCTTACAACCCCTACGATAACTGCCTGCTCTGCTTCTGCATCCGCCGCAATGCCGAGACCGATCAGAAGTGCTGCCATATCGTCCGCTTCATATCCCATATCGGAACGATAATTGTACGTGGGAATCATGTCATAAAACAGTCCGTCAGGGGAAGTAACGGTTTTGTCATAGATACATCTTCCCTCTTTCACGGCCTCTTCCAGATTGATCGTCTCTCCCGCTTTTATATCGGAAAACACCATCATTGTATCTTCAAAATATACTGCCATATAGGGCATATCAAAAATTGTCTCATTCGTAATGGTTCCGCTGACCCCTCTTCTCCCGGTACGTGTGAGATTCTCACAGGAAATCGTCCCCTTGCTTTCTGCCCTGCCCGACACATAGAAAAATCCGCTGTCAAAGTTCTCCTCAGGTTTTATTCCCACCGAGAGCCCTTCACTGTCATTTTTCACAGTATAATAGTAATCATCAATGTTTTGACCATAACTTCCGTAGTAATATCCGCCCCATCCTGCACTCGGACCCGCCATCTCATAATCATCCCGTAAACGTATCTCCCAGGGCTTCGTCCCCGCATGATAGGCCAGAACATACGTGTCTTTGCGGCTGCTGTCCGCTTTCTGTGCAGTCACGGAGTAAACTCTCGTCTCATTTACCCGCATCCCCTGGCCGCCGAAATATACGCCCGCAATAAACAGTACGCCAAGCACAGGAACACAGATCCAATACCATTCACACTTTTTGCACTTGCGCAGAATCAGATACAGGACCGGGCCGATCAGCACAACATACAGGATGATCATGACCTTAAGTCCGGTAAAATCCACATTGGTATGAACGTTATCTATGAAAACAAGCGCCCTCTGCCTGATATATCCCCATTCCGAATATCCGCTTGACTGATAATAACCGGAAGAATGATTCGTAACTTCCTCATACATGCAGGTAACTGTATAACTGCTCAGCTTCTGCAGTTCTGCATCTCCCAGGGAGAAGTAAAAGATCATTACCGCTCCCTCACCCAAAGAACCGCATATAGCCGGATTCTCTGTACTTTCATAGAAATACCAGTACGTACTGTCATCATACAGATTCGCAATTGTCATATTGGTAAAATCAATATCGTCATTCGTATACATATAGTAATAATATCCGTACAGATCAATATTGACCGAGGCAATGTTTTCCTCTCCCGGTTCGCTGGTATCCAGAACGCTCACATCTATAAAATCCTTATCAAAGCCGGAAAGTGTCTGCTGTGCATATTCCCCTGTTCCGATCATCAAAGAGCCGCCGCCTTTTACCCAGTCCTGAATCGCCTCAATATTTTCTTTACTTAAAGAGGACACATCAAACTGATCGATTATCAAAAAATATAACCCGTCCAGATACTCTTTCAGATTATCATTATTTAATTCCGTCAGTTTCAGAGGATACCTTCCGCCGTCAATATAAAAAGTTTCTCCTTTCGCCTCCATAAAATCAAGTCCGGCGTAATCATCTGACAAAACCCCCACCGGAATCTCCGTGATCGCACTGCCAAACAGATTTTTCAACTGAACAGATTGAAGTACATTTCCTCTCTCATCCAGAAAATTCAGTTTACATATTCCCCGTGTAGTGTCCACCGCCGTATTTGTCACGTTGATCGTAAACTGCTTCTTTCCCTGCGCCGGAAGGACAATCTCTGTATTGTATGCACAATTCTCAAAGCCCTGACCGGCAAAGATCACCTGCACCGTACCGGTAAAATCCTCCCCCCTGTTCTCGACTGTCACCTGCATCACATATCCGTTATTTTCCTGCTTCAGCATCGTTACATCGCCGGAAAAAGAAGTCGCAGACTGTTCCGTTTTCGCATAAACCATACTTTTTTCTTTGCCTGTCACAAGACTAAGCGCACATAACAGTATGACAACTGTTTTTAAAATCTGTTTCCGCATTGCTCTTCCTGCTTTCTTTTTGCTCATTCTATTATCATTTTACTTATTCTGAACCATTTTTTCCAACAGCAGCACCACATCGCCTTCTCTCAACAGCGTGTCGCCCTTAGGACAAATATTTTTTCTCCTGCGCTTTACCATCACCACAAAGACTCTGCGGGAAATATCAAGATCTTTTATCCGGCAGCCGATCCAGCTGTGCCCTGCCTCCAGACACACCTCCTCGATGCGGCACTCAACCCGTCCCGAACTGACCGTACCGAGCAGTAAGCTGTCTCCTTTTTCCACAATCAGACTCTCATGGGGCGTATACACATCCTCTCCCCGAAGCAGCACAGCGGGATAAAGCCCCTGAGGGAGCCCAAGTTCCTTCAACTGCAATCCAATGTAAGGATGGCCGTCTGTCATATTCAAAATAATAAAATCCGCTTCGTGCTGAGAGTAGGTTCCCACCTTGATTTTCGTATAATACTCCACAAAACCGGCAGAGATAATACCCGTCGGAATAGCGACCATGCCCACTCCCAGAAAGGTAATGATGATCGTCATGATCCGTCCGCCAATGGTAACCGGATAAATATCCCCGTATCCCACCGTCAAAAGTGTGGACATGGACCACCAGATTCCGGAAAAGGCATTGGAAAAGTTCTCCGGCTGCGCCTCGTGCTCCAGGCCATACATACACAGGGATGAGGCCAGCATCAGCACCAGCACCAAAAAGATTGAAGACACCAGGGCATTCCGCTTGTCCTTCAACACCTCTATTATCACATTGAAGGTATCATACCGGGAATTGATCCGAAACAGACGCAGGATACGCACCACCCGAAGCATACGGAATACTACCGCTCCGCTGGGAATGAAAAATGGACAAAAATAGGGAAGAATCGTCAGCAGATCCACCACCCCATAAAAGGATACGGCGAACCGGAATACCGCCGACGGATACGATTTCTCCGGGTACAGGCAGTCTGCTGTCCAGATTCTGAGAATATACTCCACAAGAAAAATCACCATAGTGATAAATTCCACGATCCTTATCCCGTCGGCATATCCCGCCGCCTCCTCAAAGGTCTGTAGAAAAGTGACGGAAATATTGACCAAAATAACAAGGACAATAGAGATATCAAAGCACACGCTGGGGATATCTGTCTTGTTTCCAATCTGTATGATCTGAAAGATACGCTCCTTGATCGAAGCCGCCTTTCCCGCAATTGTGACGTTTTCCTTCTGTTCCATACACCCTCCGGATTCTCTTTACCGCTTCGACTTAAGCTCCAAAGTCTCCCTTACTGAAATTATCAACACCAACGACTTTCCTAAACGGCAGGACTTCTCATATGCATACCTTACCATAAAGTTTTTATGGTTTCAACAATTCTTCTCCTGAAGTCTTCTGAAACTCAATTCCGGTCTCCTCATAGATATAGCGGAAAAGCTCATCCAAATCTTCCTGCAGATAGAATTTCATCTCATATCCCAATCTCTTCCCGTTCTTCAGCTGAAAAAAGCATTCCTCACTGTTTCCGTTTTTCATTATGGGATTGAATTCTACATATCTTTCCAAAACCGGCAGCGACATACCGCAGGAATCC
>JAAUZC010000023.1 GCA_014804795.1 Lachnospiraceae bacterium
GTTTATTTGTCAAGGTGCTGATGCTCTCCCACAGACTTCTTTGTTCTTCCTGCGCGACAGCTTTGTTATCTTATCACGCCATTTGCTCTGTGTCAAGCACTTTTTTCTACTTTTTTACTTTTTTCTTTAGTTGATAAAGAAAACGGAGAAAGAGGGATTTGAACCCTCGCGCCGGTCACCCGACCTACACCCTTAGCAGGGGCGCCTCTTCGGCCTCTTGAGTATTTCTCCTTAATCCGAACTACGTCTCTACCAATATATAATGTATAACTGCGTTCATTTAAGAACGTAAAAATAATTATACTCAAGACATTCCTATTTGTCAACTAAAAATTTCCTACGTTCGGTACACTTATTACGCTGCTTATTACTCCATTGCATATAGCCGCAAAAAATTTGAGACCCGAAAGAATCATTCCCTTCTCTTAACACAATTCAACAATTGACAAACCGCAGTTTTCACACTATTGTAGGTCTATACCCAATCGCAAAAGGAGGTCCACCCTATATGTGGCAGAATATAAATAAAAGAAAATTTCGTCTTCTTATTATAACTATTGTATTGCTGTTTTCTCTGCTGATGCAAAGTTGCGGAAACACCGCGGAAAATGAGCCGGACTTTCAACCGGAAAAAGCTTTTGAGGATGTTAATAATACTATTGAGGGAAACGCAAATACCTCTCCTGAGTCAGACACTGCATCTCCTGCAGCAGAAACTTCAGATGTTCTTTTCAGCATTGATGAGCATCCGATTAATCAGGCAACAGAAGACTCTTCTTCCCAGACAGAATCAGAAGAGAATCTCACATCGGCAGAACCGGGAGAAACCTCCACCTCTTCCTCTGCAACAAGTTCTCTCCATGTTGACGGTTCCCGGCTTACAGACAGCACAGGCAATACCATACAGTTAAAAGGAATCAGCACTCATGGACTTGCATGGTTCCCCGAGTATGTAAACGAAGAATGCTTTCGCCAATTAAAAGATGAGTGGAATGTAAATGTCATCCGCCTTGCTATGTATACAGCCGAATACGGCGGATACTGTACCGGCGGAGATCAGGCACATCTGAAAGAACTGGTCAGAAATGGGGTGGAGTATGCAACCGCTTCAGATATGTATGTGATCATTGACTGGCATATACTTTCTGATGGTAATCCCAATACCTATAAAGAAGACGCCAAAACCTTTTTCGCGGAAATGGCAAAATTATATGCTGACTATGATAATGTTCTATATGAGATCTGCAATGAACCAAACGGCGCCACAAGCTGGAATGATATCAAGTCTTATGCTGAAGAAATCATACCTGTCATTCGTTCTTATGATAAAAACGGCATTATCATTGTCGGCACACCCAACTGGTCGCAATATGTGGATCAGGCCGCTGCAGATCCCATTACTGGCTACGATAATATCATGTACGCCTTACATTTTTATGCGGCCACCCATACAGATTCTCTGAGAAATACTATGGTTTCCGCTATCAATGCCGGACTTCCCGTCTTTGTTTCGGAATACGGAATCTGTGACGCCTCCGGGAACGGTGCTATTGATGAGTATCAAGCAGCTCAATGGATAAACCTTATGGACGAATACGGCATCAGCTATGTTGCATGGAATCTTTCCAACAAAGAAGAAACCTCTGCCATTTTTTCCAGTAAATGCGGCAAAATTTCCGATTTTACAGAAGATGACCTGAGCTCCTCCGGGAAATGGGTCTACCATATGCTGACCGGCTAAAAGACTGATTCCTCTATGCCTTAACTCCATACCAGATGCTTGATCAACAGAATTCCAATTATCAAAACAGCAGCTACAAAAAATCCGACAAGCATCCAATCAAGCATTTTAAAATACGCGAAAATAAACATGAAAGCGATTATTCCGACCGCAGAACAAAAAATAATTATCAGCATTTTCCATATGCTCTTTCGTTCTGCCTTTTCTACTTCCTCTCGGATTTCCTCATACTGCTGCCGCTTTATATAGTTTACGTATGCGGAATAAAGAATCCTGTACAACTGTTGGCCTTTTCCCTCATACTTCTCCTTTTCTCCCTCCCTAAAGCCATACAGTTCCCAGAAAAACAGCGCCATTTCTTCTCTTCGGGGAAAAGTTTTTAACAGTCCGTCCGTCACAGCTTCCAACACCGACATGGACCACATGATATCCCGAAATTTCTCTGACTGCAGATACTCTTTCCAATTGTTGTCAAGATATCCTCCCCCTCTGTCCCATAAAAGCAATTGACTTTTCCAACAACTTAAAAAGAAGTTTATATTCTGTAATCTTTCCCGCTGTATACTTCTTTTGCACACAGGATACAGACTTTCATACAGTTGTTTCAGCCCTTCCCCTTCAGGATTTTCCCACGCAAAATTTTCCCCGCCCCATTTTTCATATATCTCAAAACCATAAAGTTCCCAGAAAAACAGCAATACATCCTTTTTCCACTGAAAATATTTTGTCATTCCCGCCGCTATGGTTTCCAGCACTAACGGAGACAACATAATTTCCTCAAATTCCTCCGACTGCAGATATTCTTTCCATTCTTCACTAAGGAACTCTCTTCCCTTCTCCCGTTCGGATATCTGTTTATTCCAAAAATTTTGAAAGTATCTCGCCGCTTCTATATGAGACCACTCTTTTTGCATCTCTTCAGAATAAAATCCAAGCTCCTTGTATTTATTCTCCTCTTCCGGAAGCGATTCTTCATCCGCCTTTTGCGCTGTTTTATCCCCTGTCTCTTTTCTTTCCTCACTCTCCGTTCCATACGAAGCGTACCGCAGTGCTCTCTGGTATGCCTCATAAAGATTCTGAAATTCCTCCGGTTTTTCTTCAGGGTGTATCTCTTTTGAGCGGCGGGCATAGGCTCTTTTAATTTCTCTTATATTTTTTGTCGGCTCTATCTGTAAAACATCCCATATCTGCCCCATTTGTCATTTTACTCCCGGAAATCTTTTCCTTCCAGAAAATCAAAAACCTTTTCTGCCTCTTTTACACAGTTGATAATTTTCTGGTCATTCTGAGTCCCCATCGCTTCATGAAGTTTTCCCATGACTTTGGCTACCATTTGCCGTCTCTCTCCCAACATTTGAACAAACAGCCTCTCACCCCTTGCCAGTACAAGGTTTGTCCGAATATCTCTGGGAGCCGCAATTTTATAAGCTTTCAGCTCTTCCACACGTTTTTTCAGTTCATCCTCTTTCAATCTCGACTGACTGCTTGTCAGAACAGCCTGCTTTTTTACATTCTGTTCCAAATCAGTTACTTCCACCAGCAATATCCCATTGATATCATAAGTAAAGCATACCTCTATTCTGTTTTCTCCCTCTTCCTTCTTCTCAATATCTATCTCAACCTCTCCAAGATAAAGATTCTCTTTACAGTAATATCCCTCCCCTTGATACACTTTAAACAGCATCTTTGACTGATTTGTGACGGCATTTGTATAGAAGTTTCTCTTAAAAGAAGGAAGAATACTGTTTCTTTCAATGACAGGTGACATGATCGGATTTTGTGTGTTTACATAGTTCACAACATTTACTCCAAGCGTAAACGGACATGTATCTGTCAGCACCAGATCACGAATCTCCTCCTTCCGCTCCTTAATTCCCGCATAAATACCTGCCCCCATAGCTACAATTTCATCGGGCGAAGCGGCAATCTGTGGCTTTTTCCCAAAAGCAGTCTGCAAAAAGAAACTGACTACCGGCATTTTAGAGGAACCTCCCACTAAAATAATTTCGTCTATATCTTCCATTGTCCTGTCACTGTCATTTAAAGCCCTCGTTATTACCAGCGTTATCCTGTCAAACAGATCCTGTCCCAGTTTTGCAAGCCGCACATTATCCAGTGTTACTTTTTTCTCTCCGTCCAATTCGAAAGTATAAGTTACTTCTTTTAAAACACTCAATTCTCTCTTGCATTGTTCCGCATACTGCAAAATAGAAGCCCTTTTTCCGGAGGAAAGTTCCTCATAAGAAATCTGATGGATTTCACAAAAATAGCGTGCAATCTTTTCATCAAAATCATTTCCGCCCAGATGGTTGTCTCCGTTGACTGCAATAATTTCTATCACATTATCAAAATAGTCTACAACGGAAACATCTAAAGTTCCTCCCCCGAAGTCAAATACAAGAAAACTCCCTTCCTCTTTTTCTCCCAGGCGGCTGGCTGTCAATGCTGCTGCAGAGGGTTCATTGACCAGCCTTTCGACTTTGAGGCCGGCCAGCTCTCCCGCTTCTTTTGTCGCATAACGCTGGTTATCATTGAAATAGGCCGGCACACTGATCACGGCCTCCGTTATTTCTTCTCCCAAAAATCGTTCTGCGTCCTCCTTCAACTGACGCAGCACAAAAGAGGAAAGTTCCTGCGGTGTAAACTCACGCCCGGATAATGTAAAAACCTTACCGGTTCCCATATATCTTTTAAAAGAAGAGGCCGTAGCTTCCGGATGGGTCACTAACCGTTCTTTCGCAATTGCCCCCACATAAATACTTCCGTCCTCCGCCACGCTGATCACACTGGGTGTAAGTGTCTTTCCAAAGGCATTCGGAATAAGTCTGGCATATCCATCCATATAAACACATACCAGACTGTTCGTTGTTCCTAAATCAATTCCAATAATCGCCATTCTCAGCCTCCATGCTACGATTGATTCTATTCTGCCTTTTGTTAATTTATAATACTTTTCGCAATGCCGACTGTGATATCTTTATACTGTCACCTGCTTATATAAATCGTTTCCGGCTGCATCTATCACAACAATAGCCGGAAAATCAACTACTTCCAGTTTTCTGATCGCTTCTGTTCCAAGATCATCATAAGCGATCACTTCCGATGATGTGATCGCCTTTGACAAAAGCGCTCCCGCACCGCCGATTGCCGCAAAATATACACAGCTGTTTCTGACTATCGCCTCTTTTACCGCCTCACTTCTTTTCCCTTTTCCAATCATGCCTCTTAAACCCAGATCAAGAAGTTCCGGTGTATATTTATCCATTCTTCCCGAAGTTGTAGGGCCTGCGGAACCAATGGGTCTCCCCTCTCTCGCTGGAGAAGGTCCCAGATAATATATAATATTATTCTTAAGATCTATCGGAAGCGTACCGTTTTCTGCAAGCGTCTCGCTCATTCTTTTATGAGCCGCATCCCTTGCCGTATAGATCGTCCCGGTAATATATACAAAGTCCCCCGCTTTCAGGTCACATACAGTTTTTTCATTCAACGGGGCATGAATATATTTCTCTTTACTGTTCATGCTCTTTCGCCTCTTCATTGCTGCTCTTTATTCGCTTTTATACTTCCCTCACGACATGTCTGTTGACATGACAGCAAATATTAACCGCCACCGGCAGTCCCGCAATATGTGTCGGATATGTATTAATGTTCACAGCTAAAGCCGTCACTGTTCCGCCCAATCCTCCCGGGCCGATTCCGGTTTGATTAATCTTTTCAAGCAACTCTTTTTCCATTTCCCTGACATAGGGAATATCAGAGAATTCCTGCACCGGTCTTGTCAGCGCCTTCTTTGCAAGAAGAGCACATTTTTCAAACGTGCCGCCGATTCCCACGCCCACCACCATAGGCGGACAGGCATTGGGTCCCGCTTCTTTCACCGCCGTGAGCACAGCCTGTTTAACCCCTTCTATACCATCAGCCGGTTTCAACATAAACACTCTGCTCATATTCTCACTGCCAAAGCCCTTGGGTGCAACTGTAATTTTCACCCGATCGCCCGGTATGATCTGATAATGAATTACCGCAGGCGTATTATCTTTTGTATTTTCACGCATAAGAGGGTCTCTTACAACAGACTTTCTCAGATATCCTTCCCGATATCCCTGACGAACGCCCTCATTGATCGCTTCTTCCAGATTACCGCCTTCAAAGTGTACTTCCTGTCCTATTTCCAGAAAAACCACTGCCATGCCGGTATCCTGACATATAGGAATCATATCTTCACCCGCTATGTTCATATTTTCACAAAGCTTACCTATGATATGCTTTCCAATCTCCGTCTCCTCTACATCAGCCGCATCCGTTATTGCCTGTTTCATATCCGGAGACAAAAAATAATTTGCCTCAATGCACATCTCTTTGATCTGTTGTGTAATTTCTGCCACCTGTATAATTTTCATATAAACCTCTGGCTTCGGTTACAATTTACTGATAACCATATCCTTTCTGCAATCGACAAACCAACACCTCTACTATGATCAGCTCTCTCACTCATCGTTTGCAAGAGCGAAAAGTCTCTCATTAGTTTCCCACAATCTTATTTTTGATTTCTTCTAATTCCGCCTCTTCCGGCTTTCCGGGGGTCCAGCCAATCACCTGTCCGTCTCCTTTATAGCGCGGAATCAGATGCATATGAAAATGAAATACTGTCTGCCCTGCCACTTCCTCGTTATTCTGCACCAGATTAAAACCGTCACACTGCAGTTTCCCGCGCATCTGTGCCGCCATTTTCTTTGCCAGTACCATCACTTTTTCCGCCTGATCTTCCGGCAGTTCAAAAAGATTCCGGTAATGATTTTTTGGCAAAATCAATGCATGGCCTTTCGTGGCAGGCCCCAGATCCAGAATCACCCTGAATTCTTCATCCTCATACAATGTTTTTGACGGAATTTCTCCTGCTGCTATTTTGCAGAAAATACAAGCATCATCCTTCATTTTCTTTTCTCTCCTCTATTATTTATTCTGTTTTCCATTACCCCGGCATTATTTCCCGCTTTCTTCAGCTAAATACAAAAAGCTGATCCAATTGTCTGAGCAGTTTGAAATCTCCCCTCATCTTCATAACACCGCTCATAAAGCCCCTTTGGAAAGACATTCTTCCGTTTATGATATCATTCATCGTCTCCTCTGACATCTGAATTTCCACATCCGCCTTTTCCCTCTGGCCGTAACTGCATATCATATCATTTTGTCTCACTTCAATGCATAAAGGAAGCTTTTTCGTCTCAAACATAATCTTATAGGTTCCTCTAAAACCGACAATTGGCCTGAAATGATCCCGCAATGTATTCAGAAACTCCGTCTGACCATCCTCTTCATCCTCATCCAATTTGTTACGGAATAAGCTGGTCAGCTCCCTGATATCCTCTTTCGTTTTCTGCACATAACTGTCATCAGAAGCATACTGCGAAAGCTGCTCCGCTTCTTTCGGTGTCAGATCAGTATTTTTTGTAATAGATACAAACCGGTTCACTGCCTGATTGCTGGCCGGCAGAGCAAGCACTTTCTTATTGATCACCCGGTACATATCCTCCGCTTTTTTTTCAATCAACGCATTATAGGCCTCACTGTTTTCCAAAATGGAAATATCCTCAATATAACCACAAAGCCCGTTACAGGGCATCCCCCCGAGAATTTCCCAGGCAGACGCCATATTCAGTTCTCCATCTCTCTCCCCGTAAGTTGTGGACATCACAATCGGGCACATGTAAGTCTTGGCAATTTTTTCCTTGTCTCCGTAGAGCCAGCAAGCATCTAAAAACTGCATCATATAGCCGCCTATACCATACCATTCCACCGTCGTCGCAAGAATAATACCATCTGCGTCCTTTAATGTTTGAGGCAGCATTGTAATACTGTTTTTCATATCATACAGCATAAATCTTTCTACCACGACATGAAGCTCCCGGAACACTTCTTCCATCTTCTCAATCACATACAGTGTTGGATCATCAATCAATCCTCGTCCGCCATAATAAATGTTGATCTTCATATTAACTCCTTTCGCTCTCCCGATTCTGCATCAGCATATAAAGACATGTCAATAAAATTCCACAGATCAAGCCGCCAATATGTGCGGCGTTATTCACATTTGATGTCCGCAGTCCCATATATATCATGTAGACGATCATAAATCCCATTCTTTTTAACGTAATATCGCCATACTTTCCCTTATGCCGCACCACAATAACCAACAGCGCTCCTATCAGGCCAAATACCGCTCCGCTCGCACCAATGGAAGCCATATAACTTCCTGTATAAAATTCATATGCCGCATAGAACAGTGAGCCGGTTATCCCACTGAAAAAATAAAGTATTACATACTGTCTTTTTCCAAGATATTTTTCTACTATTTCCCCGGCAAAATACAACATCAGCATATTCCCGACCAGATGGTCAGCATCTGCATGCAGAAACATCGAGGTGATGGTCCTCCACCATTCTTTCCCATATAAAACATATTGCAGGCTGAATGCACCTTCATTATACAACAAATCGCCGCTGAACACACTAATAATAAAAAGAAATATATTCAGGACAACCAAACCGATTGTCGTAATTTTCTCTTTCCACACAGATAAATTTGTCTGGTACATATTCATCACCGTCCCATGCCACTATTCTACTATAAAAGTACTGTTATTTACAAGCGGCTTCTCCTATAATGCGGTAAACATGAAACCATCTGCTTTTCAATGCCGGCAGACAATAATTTTATCGGAAGACAAACTGCACACGTCCAAATCCTATTTCATCCTCCGGTTCCAACATTATTTTTTCGTTGGGACGCAGCCGCAATCCATTATGATATGTTCCATTTTTAGAGTTTAAGTCTTGTACCCAGAGCATTCTCTCCTCTTCAAAAAATCTGGCATGCATTCTGCTCACCGAGGTATCCGAAATGATATGATCTACCAACGACTCGTCTTTTCCTACCAGACAGGGCAGCCTGTCTAAAAATATTTTCTGTTTCCTGAATTTTCCAATACCATATAATTTTCTCTCCTGTTCCTGTCGGATATCCATATAAACGGTTTCCTCTATCTGCTGCTCACCCTCCTCCGCTTCTGCGATTTTTATTTCGTATGAGTTCTCTTCCTGTTCCATATATATTATATCTTCTGTTTCCGCCTTCTTATTCCCATATATGTTTTTCTGTTTTTTATGAATGTAAAACAATATCGACGCCAGCAAAACCGTCACTGCTCCGCCCGGCAGTATAATATCCGGTGCCATTCTGCCCGCTGATAATGTTACGAAAACTGCCATGCCGCAGAGAACACACAATACTATCCGAATCCCTCTGCTTTCTCCTGCTTTTTCCGTCTTTCTCTTTCGCCCGCTCTCTTCTGAGTCCGGCTCATTCATTTCTTGCCCGTCTGTTTCCGGTTCCTGTGTTTTCGGTCTATATGTTTCGGAAATTTTCACATTATGACTGTTTATGCCCCGGTTTTCCATACTTTGAATTTCTACATCATTGTTTGTTATATCCACCTCTTCGATTCCTTTTTCTTCCTCCTCTGTTCCCCCTATTGCTTCTGTCCCGTCCATCTGCTTCATCTCAAAATAAGCAGGATCTATTTTCCCGGAGCATATTTCCTCATAAAAGCGATATACTGTTTCCGTCAGATTTTTGTCATCATAGTCTATTCGCATCACAAAAAATTCCGCGAGCCGTTCTCTTTCTCCCTGTATATCTGCAGATTCCCCTTTATCCCTCCCGGGTATATATACAAACTCCCACCGTTTCTTTCTCATATTCCAGAATAAAAACGATGGTTCCAGACAAATACCGTCTCCCGGCAGAAATAATTCTCTGCTTTGTTCTATCGTTTCATGAAGCTGCCACATAAATGCCTGAAATGCTTTCCGGTCTATTGTCTTTTCCGCATAAAGTACTTCCATATTCTGTAAACCGGAAATATTATAGTAAAGATAATTTTCTTCATCCAGCCGCCGCAGCTCCACCGGCAGAAAAACATCCGTCACATTTTCCATGATCATCCGCAGCGCAAAATCATGTTCCTCTCCCCCGTATAAAACAGCAAGATAATTGCAGCATAGATCGTTTACAAATTCAGCTCTTTCCATAATTCACAAACCTCCTGCATGTCCTGATCAATTGCACAGGGTCATATTGCTCTGCTTCATACTCCGACACATAATCAAAAGCATGAAACTCTTCCGCCTTTATCAAACTGCTCAGTATCGTGTTTACTTTTCCGCTTATTTTTATGTTTGCTTTTCCTTTTGAAAAATGAAACTCTTTTTGAATTCCATCACTGAACAACAGCTTTTTCTTTCCGGCAAGTTCTCCTTTATCTATTACTGTCCGAATCACTTCCGCTTCATCTTTTTCCCGCAGCTCTGATGCCCGCAGCACAATCATTTTACCATCCTGCTCCGCAATACATCTGTCATATTGAAAAAAGCCCGCAAAAATCACCAAAAATACGGAAAACCACACAAACGGCATGATAAGTGAGGCTTCTAACGTCATATATCCATGTAATGTACTTTTCATTCTGATACCACATCCCTTCCAAAATCTACAGACCTTTATACATTTCTCTTTCAAATTCCGTGAGCTATATATATTTTTTATGTATTCGTACAATATTTCCAACATTCCTGCTGCCTGCAGCGAAGTCATTGATTTATATGATCATCTGCCACAGCATCCCTGCTGTTAAGAATGGCAAAAACGGCAGCTTTGTTTTTCGATCCGCTTTTTTCCCTATCAGCAAAGCTAAGCTATATATACTGAGAAGTAACAGACCGCTTATGATAGCTCCCAACAATGCATCACAGGAAACCACACTCCCTAAAACGGCCAGACAGGCTGCATCCCCGTAACCGATCTGTTCTTTTGTCAAAAACGCCAGAAAAAAGGCAAACATTCCCGGCAGCATATTACGCCGCCACTCTTCAAATGATGCCTGCCCGCATAATAAATACAGCGCCGCAAAGGAAATTCCTGCCAAAACAAGCATTTTCACAGAAAGCTGTTTCTCTTTTATATCCTGCAGGCTGCAACAGACTAAAAAAATAAATATGCCCACTGTTTTTACAATTTTCAACATATACTTTATCCCCCGCATTTACTGCATGCACCCTTTCCTTCCGCCTCACTGAGCTTTATCGCATAAATCGTCCTCTTTAGTCCGGAACATGTAATACTTCTGTGATAGTCCGTCCCATAATCTGTTATATAACAGTTTGATACTGCCGGAAGATCATCGCAAAGCGGACATTCGTAGTAAATGGCTCCGCTTCTGTTTCTCAGCTTCCCCACCTCCCCTGCCGAAACGCTTCGGATACTGGGATTTAAATAACTGCATCCACGGTTTTTATGATAGACGGTTCCTGTTTCTGTGATATAGACCCAGATTTCTTCCTCATCTGTTTTTCCCCCATCAAGCACATATCCGATCCACGCATGTCCATAATAGTGATTTTCCAGTTCCTTTGACACCGGCGTGAGCGATGCGAACAGCGGATGGATTCTGTAGCTGCAGTCTATCTGCACTATACCGCTTTCTTCTATCTCTCCTGCTACGAAAAACCCGTTTTCCCCACTCTTTACAATCTTTTCCCAGATGGGATAATTTTCCAGATCTTTTATAATCTGCCGTCTTGCAGATAAAGAGGTCCAAATCGCACCAAGCCGCTCACTGCTCATCTCCCCCAATACATCAAAAGCTTCTTCTCCTGCCTCTTTCAAATACAAATACTTCGCCACGTTCCTGCCCTCTTCCCACAGACTCATTGCCACGCTGCTGTGAATCCTATATACTTCTATCATGGAAAGCAAATTCATCAACAGCATCATAAATATTGGCAAAATCAAAGAAGCCTCCACAGTCATAACTGCTTTTACCTTTTTCGCATTTCTTTCTTTTTTCATATTGATTACCATATCTTTTCACGTTCTGCCGACGTTTCTCCGTATTTTTCCTGCAGGCGATAAATTATTTTTGCATAACCGCTATATGTTTTTTGAAAAAGGACAGATAACAACAGCCTTTTGCTATATTGGGGAAACATG
This sequence comes from Lachnospiraceae bacterium, assembly GCA_014804795.1. Lineage (GTDB taxonomy): Bacteria > Bacillota > Clostridia > Lachnospirales > Lachnospiraceae > 1XD8-76. The sequence goes on from JAAUZC010000023.1 coordinate 11,793, forward strand.
AAAGAAAATCAAAGCTTTTGCCCGGAGAGTATTTTTATTATAGTCTGTTTTATTTATATCACTTACTTTACACTTTCTGTTTTATCGCAAAAAGCTGCTGTTATCCGCCCTTTTTCACACCATTGCCTTTATCTTCCTCATTCTCAATAACAAAATGTCCTTATAAACGAACAGCCGCCGCTGCTGTCTTCAAACTCTGCCAACACTTTAAACCCGCTGACACAGCCATCCATCCGGAAATTTTCGTTATATGCCGTTTTCCGGATATCCATCTCCATAATATCCATCATTGGAAAAAGCAGCTTTTCTTCCTTTTCCGCAAGCAGAAGCATAGCCAGATATTCCTGATAAGTAAGACCCTTTTCTGTACCTCTGTCGACAGAATCACCTGAAAAATTCAAAATACTATTAAGGTCTGTCCTCCAATCTGACGCCGTTTTTAAAAGAGGCACTTTCCCCCCTTCCAACAAAAGCTTTACATCCTGAATACTCTCTATATACGCCCATGCAAAAAGGATAGAAGTTTCAAGCAGAGGCTGCAGATAAGGTGCAAGTGTCACTGCCGCAACAGAGGCCGCCATTGCCGATATCTCTGCCCTTTTTGCAGCATCCCCATAAAGATATGCTGCATTCGCCGCCTCCCTGAACAGTAAAAGTCTGTTTACTACAGCTTTTAAATTTTCCATATCCGATTTTTTCCCGCCGATCATATATTCTACCTGGTAGTCCAGAGCTGCATTTTCTTTTTCGTTTCCGTAATATCCAAATTTTTGGAAAATGTAAGCATTCAGAAGTATTTTTTCTTTGCTCTCTGCAAGAAGTGACTTTTCTGCTGTCTTTTGCAGAGAACCTGTTCCCTGCAAAAGACTACTGCGCCGAGATACATATTCCTCCAAACGTACTGCCTTGTCAGAAATTTTTTCTGTATTTTCCACCACCAAGTTCAGCACGCCCTTCTTTCTGAGTTCATTTACATGTGCAGCCGGATCCTCGATTGGTACTTCCTCTGTTTCTTCGCAGGTTTCCGTTCCATCGTTCTCCCGTTCGTCCTGCTCTTTTTCCACCACCCTTACCGGTGCCTTTTGAGCTTCAAGCTTTGCTGCATTTTCATCCTTCTCTTTGATCAGCCCTTTTTCATCAATCGTTTCTTTTTCCGCCTCCCGGTATTTAGAAAAAAGATTTTCTATTGTTTCCAGGCCAAGATAATTTTCCTCATACTCTATGATCTGTTGTTTTAAAACCTCTCCGCCATCGTCTGTCGCAATTTCAGCCTCCTGTATATCAATCAGCGCAAGTCTGCCATCCAACAGTTTTGTATCAGAAAGATTTCTGTTTGCATACTCCTTTACATGGTCACCAATCGCTTCTATGCCCGGATAGCTGCTGCCGTAGGAAGTATCTATGAAAAAAAGATCATACTGTTTTAAAAGCTCCTGATGGTATTCTGCCAGCGCAGACCAGCCTGCCGTATTCAGTGCAACTTCTTCTTCCATTCGTGTCGTATTCTTTTTTATTCCTGCAAGGAGTACCATAATGACGGATAACAGTATTGTAAGAGAAAAGGTCAGATAAATTGTCAGATATGCTTTTATTTTCATGTCAGATACTGTTACTTTGCGACGAAATTTTTGAAAAAATATTATTGACTATCTGGGTCAGTTGATTTTTGAAAATAATAACGAGTCCGATCAACACCACAATGATCAGAATCACTTCCACTGTTCCCATACCGTCTTCTTCTCTTATAAAGTCTTTGAATGTTTTCTGCATTTTCTTTTTCCTCCCTTTCCTATCCCGCTATCAGTTAAGACAACTTTTTATGAATTTCTCCTGCATAAATGCAGGCTTTTCCCAATTTACACTTTACATTGACCTGCCAAACATCCCGGCTCACACCGACATAAACGCCGGCAGCAAGATCATCACCATCACTATGCACAGCAACAACATCATAGGAAGCAGCAGCTTCGTTCCGGCTTCCTCTCCCGCTTTTCTCGCCGCATTTTTTCTCTCTTCAAAAGCAAGTCTGCTCTCTTCTTTCAATAATGTTCCGAGTTTTGTACTTCCCTTTCTCAGATTCTGCGTCAGCAGTGCAGAAAATTTACTGTAAAGTTGTGTGCCGCATCTTTTCCCAAATCTCTCATACGCCGCCATCTCCGAAATACCGCTCTTCATTTCCTGACAGGCTATGTTCATCTCTTCATAAACCGGGTTTCTGCCTCTATCCGTTTTTCCCTTTTCATAATCTTCGCAGATTTTTTCCCATGCCGTTTTTAACGTTACGCCTGCCCCCAAATAGACGGACAGTTTGCTCACTACTTCCGGGTAGGTACGCTGCATCTGTTCCTCTCTCTTTTTTATTTCCTTTTTCAGGTCTTCATCTTTCAGGAAATAAACCAATACCGCCGTGCAAACGAGCCCGAAAAGAACGCTTGCCCATGTGTTATCTCTTTGACCTTTCCAAACCAGCCTTTCCCCTTCTAATTCCGACGGCAAAAGCAATGCTTCTTTTTCTCTGCTTTCCGCCTCCGCTCTCTTAGCCGCCTCAAGCAACGCCCTTTCCAGCCTTACTTCTTCTGTCAGTGTTTCGGGATAAATCTGTATATAAAACATATATTCCGCCCGAAAATCTTCATAAATAAAAATGACATTCAAACCCACAGGCTCGCCCTCCCCGGAAATATCTGTTTTCTGCAATATTCCCTCCGAATCGATCAGGCTGTAATCCCGGCTTTCCCACTCCATCAGGAAAGGATACCCGGGAAGTTCGGTTACCAGATTCAGATTTGTTTCCACATGTTCCAGAGTCTTATTTTCCCCGAGTATCACGGCCTCCAGTTCCTCTTTTGCACTCTCATACAATTCCTCCAGCTGCTCCGTCCCGTAAATCCGCTCCCGCACGTTTAATTCCAATTCATATCTTTTTTTATCTCCAACCGATACTTCCACCGGAACATTCTGTGAAGCGCCGCCATAGCTTTGACGGTAGATTTTATTTTCTTTTACGATCGGTTGCAGGCGCTCTGATACGAACAGACCTGCCGCAAGTAAAAATCCGATCATGCACAATGCCAACGACATTCTTATTTTTTGTATGTAGTGCTCCCTCGCCTTTTTCTCTCCTGCAAAGGGATACAACTTTTCCAGATGTTCTTCTACCTGTCTCGAATACCATCTTCCGCTTCTGTCCTCTTTTATAAACCGTTCCCATATTTTTTCTGCTGTTTTATATAAAAAATCCTTTTTCATGTGTCCGCTGCATTTACCTTTTATCTTTTATTTCTATCTGTTTATCCGATCCGCTTTTACTTTTTATCTCAACCTTTTCTGTTCCATTTATCTTTGTCTGCTTTACTTTTATTCACATCATATTACCGGTTATGGCAAACCTTTTCCCAAGAACCTGTTTTTCCGCATCAGACACAGAAAAAGGATTTTTATCCGTTGTTCACACTTGTATTTCTATTATCTTTTTTCCTATTATATAAGCCGCCCCGTAAACGCCAAGGCATACTGTCATGATCACTCTTCCCGCAGACGTCGTATATAACACATCGAAATACCCTTTTGAGGTCACGCCCACATAGAGAACAATCGCAAAGGGAATTACAGACATAATATTTTGTTCCAGCCTTTTTGCCGCGATCAACACCTGTATCTCTTTTTCCACATCTATCTTCTCGCCGATCATCATTGCAGTCTCATGGATGATCTCTGTCAGATTTCCTCCGCTTCTCTTTGCCAGTGCAAAAACATCCGCAAATTCCTGTATCTCTGCAATCTCTGTACTCTTTGCAAACTGCCGCATTAAAGTTTCTATGCTGATTCCATTTGAAATTCCCTGCATTATTTTATAAAACTCCCGATAAATCATTGCTTCACTGCCATGTAACAGTTTCATTTCCTGTAACGTTTCCCGAAAAGCATTTTCCACCGCATAACCTGCGCGAAGATTTGCTGCAACGGACAGAATTGCGTCTTTAAATTCGTTTCGCAGCCGCTGTCTTTTTTCGCCCTTTTTCTTTTTTTCCAACAGCACCAGATACACTATTCCCATCGGGATCATGAAAAAAACTGCTGTGAAAGATCTGTAAAAAAACAATCCCAAAAATGCGGCTACTGCCATTGCCTGTATCGTACAGATAACTTTTTCTCCTGCTGTAAAGCTGCTTTCCTCCCCATATATTTTTCTAAACCCGTTCTTTGCTTTCTGTATATAAGTCAAGACCTGCCGCCAGCAGCTTTTGAACATTTTCCAGCTCCCCCTCTTTTTCCAGTTTTTTACTGTCATAGCGGTATACGAAAAGCGGCTGCAGTCTTACTTTCTGATCCGCATATTCACATACTTCCGTGATCTCAAGCACTTTTCTGCTCTTATCCCGCAGTCTCCCAAGATGGATAATGATATCCACCGCCGAAGCAATCTGCTGCCTGATTGCCGCCACCGGCAGATCCATTCCCATCAGTACCATCGTCTCTAATCTGCTCAGCATATCCTCCGCGCTGTTGGAATGTCCGGTGGAAAGAGAACCGTCATGCCCCGTATTCATCGCCTGCAGTAAATCCACTGCCTCTGCACCTCTGACTTCTCCCACGATGATCCTGTCAGGCCGCATGCGCAATGCAGTCCTGATCAGATCCCGTATCGTGATCGGCCGGCATCCTTCCTCATTGGCATTTCTTGTTTCCAGCCGCACAAGATTCTCAATAGAAGTAATCTGCAGTTCCGCACTGTCTTCGATCGTGATCACCCGTTCTTTTGCAGGAATATAATTGGAAAGTGCATTTAAAAATGTCGTTTTTCCGGATCCTGTTCCCCCGCTGATCAAGATATTATACCCGGCTGATACAAGCCTTTTTAAAAATAAGCTATGGACTTCCTGCAGTGCGCCAATCTCTATCAGTTTTTCCATATCCATGGGCTTTTCCGGAAAGCGCCTGATCGTGACGATCGGCCCGTTCAGCGCAATCGGCTTTAATACTACATTTACCCGCGAACCATTGCCCAGTCTTGCATCTACAATAGGGAAAGCCTCATTCACCGCTCTGTTGCAGCCCGATACCATCTGTTGAATAATATCATTCAGCTTTTCCTCCGAATCAAATCCGTTTTCCCAGCGAATAAGTTCTCCCCCTTTCTCAATGAAAATATCATCTTTCCCGTTTACCATAATTTCTGTGATATCCGGATTCTCAATCAGCTCCTGTAAAATATCAAGCTGCCGCATTGCTCTGAAAATTTCTTTCCTCATCTGCTTGCGCTCCTCAAGCCACAGCCCTTTCTCCAAAGCCGTCCGATGAATCTTTTCGTCAATCAGTTCAAGCAGTTCCTTCTCTTCCAGTTCTTTTGAAAAATCCAGTTCCCCGAAAAGCTCCTGTTGGATATTTCTTTTTATACTCAGATAAAACTCTTTTCTCTTCATTTGTTTTTCCATTTTACAATAACCCGTCTTCTTTCATTAATTTTTCCACATAATCCGCCAGCTCACCATGATTTAAATGTCCCAGTCCGGGCGGCAGATTTTTGATGAGCGGCAATCTGCATTTTTCTGTTTTTTCCGAGATTTTCCGGTAGTTTTCCTTCTCTAACATCAATTCATATTGTGCCAGCTTCGCTTTTGCCATACGGTCATCTTTGATCAGTGTATAAATCTTATCGCAGGATTCCAGTATAGAATATATACCTCTTACATGCTCTGTGAGATCCAGCAAAATCACATCATACCCTCCGGCCTTTGCTATTTCTGTGATAATACAGGCCCATTCCTCTTCCTGAATATCCCGAAAATCCTCATAAGAACCTGCCGGTGGAATAAAGTAAAGATCTCCCATCTCCTGCACAATAGCCTCAAGCTTATAGGATAGCTTTTCTTTTGCGCACTCATAGTAGTAGAGAATATCCGTCATATTTCCGTCAAAACGTTTTCCCAGAAGTGTCTCAAATCCCGAAAAGCACTCAAAATTTAAATAGAGTGTCTTTTTCTTCTTTGCAAGGAGCTGCCCCGCTGTCAGCGCAAAGGTCGTCTGCATACAACAGTGCAGTGGGGAATACACGCCAATCAACTGAATTTCGTCTTTTTTACTCCCCTGAAAAGGTACGATCTTTTCGCTCTCTCCGTACACCCTCATAATTTCCCTGTATAACATGCCGGCCGGCTGAAATTTCCTGACTGTAACAACATTCTCCGGTAAATTCCTCACCCCCTCCTGCAGCACAAGAATCTGGTCTATCGCATTCTTTTCCAGTTCCTCTCTGTAATCCGGTTCGGAAATGATCAGAAGCGCTATTCTGTTTTTGCCGCAAAATTCCTGCAAACTCTCCTGTTTTGTAAATCCATGTATTTCAAAGGGCAATTCTTTCTTTTCCTGAAACATCGAGATCAGCCTGCTTGTATAGGCCGCCTGGCTGTCACAGATCGCCATGATCGGTTTTCCTGCCATTATGCACCTCCATTTCAATTTATAAATGCAATGCTCTTATTCTGTATACTTAATCCATGGCCTAAATGCTTTCTACAACCATCCGGCAAGCACAGCTCCCAAAAATGCCGGCGCAAAATGAATCGCTTCTATTTTCCGCTTTCTTTTGCCGAACCGACTGATCAGCCAAAGCAGTACAATTTCTATCGCTGCGATGAAAAATGTGCTTATTATCACCATAATTGCTTGTTTTACCGGAAGAAATACTCCGGCAAGCAGAAGGAGCTTGCAATCTCCGGCTCCCAGACCTCCTGTACTGTAGACAGGCCATAAACAGATAAAAAGAACAATCACCTCTGCTGCCATGATCAAGATATCCAGAGGCTTCTTTTCAAGAATATCGATTGTCATGCGAAGTATCACACCCGCTCCCAGACCGGGAATCAGTAACCGATTGGGTATCATATCTCTTCGCATATCAAACCATGATGCTGCCGCCGCCAATATGATCAGCAAAACAGCCATACATATTTTTTCAGCATGAAAACAAGTCCACCACTCTCCTTATTTTTATTTTGTAAGTACGTTGGGAAATAAATTAAAAAATAGAATGTTAGAAATATTTTTCAGAAATCTCCCGATATGTTTTAAAGTCCGAACAGACTTTTGAAGTAATTTTGATTATATGCAGTTTTTTCCGGCTTGTCCAGTTCTTTTTTTCGGAAAAATTATTTTTGTGAATTCTCTACAACATGCTTAAAATCTGGATACAAAAAAGCAGTACGACCCCCGGAATTCCAAGGAATCCACATGTCAAAACCGTAAGCGGATTTAACGCAATAATAGAGACAAGATTTTGTGATAAAAAAAACTGATTCATAGCATATATTAAAATCCCGCCCAGAACTGCTTGTACCAGAAAGCGAAGCACTGCATTAGCCCGGCTCTTTAATATAACGATCAACACCACAAAAGATGTTACCAACCCGATCATCCATTCTGCCTGTTCCAAAATCCCACCTCCTTCCCTACAATATATGCGGCAGCTTTTCCAATATGATACCGGAAATAAAAAGTTCCTGTATCTTATAATTTTCCAATAAATGGAATAAATCTTCATCTTGCCGTCTATACTTATATTATAGCTTGCAAAAAGTTTACTTACCTGCAAGGGTACTTTGTAAGCTGACGGGCGGCTATGCTGCAAGTATTTTATGGAGGGAACTGTATGAAATCTTTTTTCAGTCACACTACATATGCGACTGATGAACCGGACCTGCCGGCAAAGGACGAAGATGAGAAACGTTTATTAAATGAATTAAAACTGGCCCGTACAGAACTGGAGATTGCCTATTCCGGATTTGACAATGCGACGGACCCGGATTTGATAGACTGCTATATTTATAAAGTAAATGCCGTCTTAAAGCGTTACAAATTTTTAATTGGAAAAGCTGTAGAGATGAATATTGTAAAGGCAGCGGATTTCACACCGCTGCCCAAAGAAGATTTTCAAGATTAAATTTATGCCAGAAAGCCCCTGTTGTTTACAGGCTGTGCAATACTTTCCACAAGAGAATGTTTTCCATAGGTAAGTCCTGCATAGATCTGCTGTGCGTTGTCCATGACCGGTTCAAAAGAGCCGGTCTTTTCCAGTTCCAGATACGCGTCCCTAAGCCTTGTCAAAATACTCTCCGGCTGCACAAGCGGCTCTTCTGAAGAAGAAATAATTGCTCTCGCCAGCTCCCTGTGCATATACAAATACAGTTCACGAAGCGCCGGCGCCGGTTCATACTTCACGTTAAGCGAATTAAGCAGTTCCATCAGGCAATCCTGCGCATGATGAATTTCCTGCACAAATTGATTCTTTTGCTCTTTTGCAAGCGCCGCCCTCGCATCTTTCAAATACACAGATGTCATATCATAGAGAATCGTTATCATGGAAACCGGATTCGCCTGTGTAATCCGTCTCGTAAATTCTTTCTTTAATTCGTCTCTCATATACCCTATTCCAGTTCCGTCTATGCACTTTCTGTATCCTCAACAACAGGGAAATTCACAGACACTTATGCCCATGCAGATCCTCCGGATACCTTTCATGCATATACTTTCTCAATTTCATACTCACCTTTACTGTAACAACTGTAATACCTGCGACGGGCGCTCGTTTGCCTGTGCCAGAACAGATGTACTCGCCTGAGAAAGAATCTGATAGGTAGAATATTTTGTATACTCCTCAGACATATCCGTATCCAGAATGGACGAATATGCCGCCGTCATATTTTCATGGTTGATCTCATTGCTCTCCACAACAGCTTCCAGACGGTTCTGGTATGCGCCCAGTTTGCTCCGGATGCCGGATAATCTGTTGATCGCAGTACTCACTCGCGTGATCGCATCCAATGAATCCGCTTTTGTCGTTGTCTTGATCATGTCGATGCCAAGCGCTTTAAGACCCACATCAGGAATTTCTACATCCAATTCCTGTCCCTCGTTTGCGCCTACCTGTATCGTCATGGAGCCAAGGCCGGTGAGATTTATTTTGACCTCTTCCTTGTTCGCACTGTTCAGAAAATCCTCATTGATATCCAGTCTTATTTCGAATCCGTCCGGGCCTTTTAACGTCATTGACGTACCGGATGCATCGCTTACATAGAGAGGTTCTATAAGCTTTCCGTTTGGTCCGGTCACTTTAACAATATGAACATCATCCACATTCGGATTATCTATCTCTACAGTTTCTTCCCACTCTTCCGGAAGTGCCACCCAATTGTTCTCGGCATCAATATATCCCCATCCTTCCTGCTTCCCGTCAGGATCCAGGATTGCCGCTTTGGTCCGCGCTTCGCCTTCTGCCACCTCTTCTGTGGGATCCGCCGGAACAGTTATTTTGTCTCTCCACAGATCATAGACATTTTCCGGGATAAAGTTACCATTTTCATCGTAAATCTTAATATCTCTTGCAATCCTTCCGTCTGCTCTGGCTATCTGGAAATTTCTAAACCCGATCAGGTCAAACTCGTAATCTCCTATCGTCATCCGGTCATTATAACTTCCGACCTTAACGCTCAGTTCATCTTTCACATATCCTTTTAACTGGAAAGTACCATCAAGAAGCTTCTGTCCGTTAAATTCAAAAGTCTCCGAAATGCGCTGTATCTCCTCTTTCAGTTTCTGCATTTCTTCATCTATAAGCTCTCTGTCACCATCTGAAAGCGGGCCGTTTGCACCTTTGATCGCAAGTTCGTTCAATCTCTGCAGCATATCATGCACTTCGGAGAGCGCGCCATCTACCGCTTTTATAATATTGACACCCGTGTCAGAATTATCCCTTGCCTGCATCAGTCCGTCTAACTGGGCACGCATCTTCCTGGACATTGCATACCCGGACGGATTATCTTTCGCTCTGTTAATCTTGTAGCCGGAGCTCAGCTTTCCGGTGGACACGGATACATTTTCATCATTCTTATTTAAGGCATTCACTGCCATCATTGCTGTTGCGTTATAATTGATTCTCATACTCTTTCCTTCTTGACTTTACAAATCCGTTTGTAAATTTTATGTATTCAGATCCTTCTTATCTTTCATTTCGGACAGTTTGCAGAAAAATTTTAGCAATTTGATAAAGTTCCCCGGTAGAAATTTGTTTCCGGCCGGTTTCTTCCGCATCGGCAGCATTTTCCCCGCCGTCCTGTTCTATGCCGGAAATCCCTTTATTTACACGGCTGCCATGCATCACAGTCATGTCTTCCACTAAAATCCCTGCACCGGAAAGTCTTTCCTGTGCATGCTCTGCTATCTTCTCAAGCAATCTGGTGCCGCTCTCAGTCTCCGCAAAAAGGCGGCCGCTCACACCGGTTTTCCCGTTTCCCTCTCCTTCTTCCGGTTTTTCGCTTTCCGTAAACACTGCCTCCAGCCTGCCGTATTTTTCTGTCTCTATAGATATCTCCGCCTGTGCTGTCCCCGCGCCTTTTCGCACAGTCAGATTCATAACGGTATATCCTTCCTCCAGCTTCACCGGAATCTGGTAGCGGGATTCTCTTGCAAGTGCTGTCCTGAACTGAATACCCCGATAGAGACGTTTCATATTCCGGATATCTAACTCTGTCACGCCGTCCCGGTCTTCCGCTTCCCTGAGAATTTTCTCCGCCTGTCCGGCAAAAGTTTCCATACCCTCTTTCAGAGAGTCCTCATCCGTCATCGACTCCTGCAGATGCATTACATGCGCCTCAAGCCTGCTCTGCTCATTCGCCAGTTTTTCTTCCTGTTTTTCATAGTCCTCTATCTTCTGATAAAGCCCGGCATCCTCCTGCAATACGGAAGAGGCTTCCAGCAGGTTCGATACCGTGACCGGTTGATGCATCTCCTCCAGAAAATCAAGAGCCTCCTGCTGCGCCCCGGCTTTCTGCTCCGAACCGTTAAGCGCCTGCATCGTTTCCGCATAGCTTTCCTGATCTTCATATGTTACGGCCTCTATCTGGTCAAGGATGCTCTTTCCTTTCTGCAGCGCATTGACGCCGGAAAAGTTTTCATCGATCTTGTAATCCATATAGCCTTTTTTACCGCTGCGCACCGCGGAGAGCAGGTTTTCCATTGTCAGCTCCGCCTCGCTCCCCAAAAGATATCCCTGTGCTTTGCCGTCTGATTTTTCCACCTGACGGACAAGCCTGTAAATGCCGATGTAACTCTCCCGCTCTGCTGCCGTGATCTCACCGTTTTTGTCAAGCTTATGCAAAAATCTGGCAAAGTCCCCGCTCTCCTCCGAAAAACCGCTGCGTTGTGCTGTCAGATAGGCATCCAGTTCCCCGATATCCGTATGTAAAACGTCCACGCCATCCCTGATCATCTGCAGTACTTTTCCGGGCTTCATATTCTGGAACAGACTCTGCACTTTCGAATCCAGCTCAAGGGCGCGGTTCATGTTTTCCTCACTGATCTCCAGCCTGTTATACCCAAGCATACGCACCGCCCGACGGTTTTCTTCTGAGGGCTCCCTGTTCATATCTGTCAAAATATCGTCCACATTTCGGAAAGCTTTTCTGATGGAGTCGCCTAAATCGGGCCGGACCTCCGTCTGCATCGTTTCATAGCGGTCTTTCGCCGCCTCCTTCTTCGCCTGCAGGACATCTGTGCTTTCAAATGTTCCCTGCAGCGCGCTTCCCCTTTCATGCAGCGCTTCTATTGTGAAAGATATCTCTCTGCTTACCGCATACCCGAGTGTTGCCAGCGGCATTGTGCGCAGGTCGTCCAGCTTTTCTACCGCTTCCTCAGCCTGCAAAATTCCCTGTCCCATAAGCATATCTTCCGCCGCTCTCAGACGCTCGATCAGTTCTTCCATAGGTGCGGTATCAATCTTGAAATCACTGCGCAAAAGCTTTATATTCACTTCCACAGTCATACGCAGCCGTACTTCCTCCAACTGTCTTCTCGCTGTCAGAAGCTCTCTGCTTTCCGCGGATTCCTGCGCCGCTTTCCCGGTCTCCGTCTCCGGCATTTCCACTCTATTTTCGGCAGTTTCCTCTTTCGCCGTTCTCTCTAACGCTTTCTCACTTTCTATGATATCCTTTAAAGTAAGTTCCGCCCCCTCAGGACGATTATTAACTGCCTGGTCGACCGCTTCTGGCGTCAGATCCTGCACTGCTTCATAGAGGCCCGCCGCCTGTTCATAAATGCTTTCCTGCCTTGAGAGATCAGCCTGTGCCGCAGTCTTTCCCTCATAGACCTGCATTCCGATCCTGTATTTTAATTCCTCTTCCGAAAGTCCCTCCGCATCTTTCTCAAAGGGTTTTATTTTTTCATATAACAACAGATTTTCTTTTGTCAACGGCACATCATATTTCAATAATAACGCCGCATCTTCCCTGCTCTCCTCGTTTTCGGGAAGCCCTGCCTCTCTGATCACCTTATCGATCTGTTCCCAAAAAGCTTTTCCTTCCGCACTCTCCTGATCCGGTATTTCCGAATCTTTTGCGCCCTGATAGGCGCCTGCGGAATACTTCGCCTTATAGAGATTTTCCGCTGTGGGCGGCATCTGCTGCTCCACCATATACGCCGCTGCACCCTCTTCCAGGCCGCTCTCGAGAGCCTGTGCATAAGCGGTGCTGCCCAATATCTGTTCTAACGTTTCTTTTGATAACTTATCTGTATAACCGGATATGTCCCCGCCGCCCTTTGCCACAGCTACTTTAATCCGGTCCAAGATCGTCACCATCGTTTCAATATCCGTATCAGAAACATTGTAACCGTCTTCCACCATTTTCTGAAATTCATCCTGAGACATGGAATTCGACATGACAGCCATATACATTTTCTGGACATCCAAATCTGTGCCCTCAGCCAGCATGGAGATATCTTTCTTTGTCATATCCTCTTTTTTATAGGTACCCTCTTTTGCCCTGCCGTTTTGTTCCCCGATATTAACAGAGTAAGCACCCGCTTTCTCCGCCTTTTTTGCTGCGTCCTGCATGGACGGATGGGGCTTTTCTATGCTGCTTTTCCCCTGTATATTATGTTCTGCCGTCGGCTCAAATGTGATTCTCATACCTGTTCCTTCTCCCTTATTCCAACCATCCGCATGCTCCTCTCTCCATAACCATACAGCCCTCTCCACTTACCGCAGACCACACCCCAGAGCCTTGTCTGAATACATAAGATAAGGGGCGACTGTAACCACGCGGAACCCCGTTCTTATGTATTCAGACAAGGCTCGTTGCTTCTACAAAAACTTTCACAAAAAAGAGTGCATGCATTCACATACACTCTTTATATCGTCAAACTTTTCTTTCCTCTAAAGTCTTTTCTCAAAATGCATAAATCAATGCACTGTAGGGCGGCAGATCAAGGACAATGGAATACTCCTTAAAGCAGCAGGCCTCCTTCTTCGCCGTAATCTCCGCCGGCACTTCCTCACCGCTTCCGCCAAACCGCTCTTCCACACTGTTTAACAACAGTTTGTATTTCTTCTTTGCCGGTACACCGACTCTGTAGTTCTCCCATTTCATCGGCGTCATATTGATGATAAACAGCAGACGTTTTTTATCACTTTCGCATTTTCTGATAAAGCTGTAGGTGCTTCTGTCGCAGTCATCCGCATTCATCCACTCAAAACCCTTCCAGTCCGCATCGTTCTCCCACAAGCAAGGATATTTGCGGTAGATGTGAAGCAGTTCTTTCACATAATCCTGCAGTCCTTTATTCAGGTTTTCTCCAAGCAGATACCAGTCCAGCTCTCTCGCTTCGCTCCATTCTCTTTCCTGCCCGAACTCCTGTCCCATAAACAGAAGTTTCTTTCCGTTATGGCCAAACATAAACGTATAGCTGTTTCTCAGATTTGCATATTTGTCCACCTGATAACCCGGCATTTTATTTACCATAGAGCACTTCAGATGTACTACCTCGTCATGGGACAGCGGCAGAATATAACTTTCGCTGCTGTTATATGTCATTGCAAAGGTCATACCGTAATGGTTGTCTTTTCTGAAATACGGATCAAGCTTCATATATTCGCAGAAATCGTGCATCCAGCCCATATTCCATTTAAAGGAGAACCCAAGTCCGCCGTCATCAATGCTGCCTGTCACCATCGGCCATGCCGTCGATTCTTCTGCAATCGTCAAAAATCCCGGATAAGTACCACGTATTACGGAATTCAGGTGTTTGAAAAATTCGATCGCTTCCAGATTTTTATTCCCGCCATAAATATTAGGCACCCACTGGCCGTCCTGTTTTCCATAATCAAGATAAAGCATGGAAGCAACCGCATCCACACGGATACCGTCTATATGGTACTCTTTCAGCCAGAACAGCGCGTTGGCGATCAGGAAATTCTTTACTTCTGTTTTTCCGTAGTTGAAAATCTTTGTTCCCCAATCCGGGTGCTCCCCAAGCCTCGGGTCCGGATGCTCAAAAATGCATTCCCCATCGAATCTGCCCAGTCCGTGTGCATCCGTTGCAAAATGTGCAGGCACCCAATCTAAAATAACACCGATCCCCGCCTTGTGGAATTTATTGACAAGGTACATGAAATCTGCCGGTTCTCCATGTCTCGAAGTAGGAGCATAATAACCCGTCACCTGATATCCCCAGGACCCGTCAAAAGGATATTCCGCAATCCCCATCAATTCAATATGAGTATACCCCATCTCCTTTATATAGTCACAGGCTCTGTCTGCAAACTCCCTGTAATTATAGAAACCGTCTTCAGTGCCATCCGGATGCTTCATCCAGGAGCCGATATGGCACTCATAAATCGCCATCGGCTCTTTTTTTATGTCTTTCTGGTCACGTTTCTCAAGCCATGACGTATCCGTCCATCCAAATCCTGACAGGTCTGTCGTTTTTGAAGCATTGCCCGGCCGCATCTCCGTATAGTTCGCGAACGGATCTGCTTTATAAAGCTTTTCACCCGCAGGCGTCACCACCAGAAACTTATACATCTGATTCTTCTCCACACCCGGAATAAAGCAGCTCCAGATTCCGCCATCTCCCAGCTTTTTCATAGGGTTTGCGGTCTCATTCCAGCCGTTAAACTCGCCGATCACAAAAATTTCTGCGGCATTCGGTGCCCATACGCCAAAGAAATAACCTTTTTCTCCGTCCTCTTCGGAGGGATGCGCCCCCAGCTTTTTATAAATATCATAGTGTGTTCCCTGAGCGAACAGAAATTGATCCGCTTCGGATATAAACACCTTTTTCTCCTCAGGTCTTGTGTCTAAAGTATTCTTCTTTTTTGCCATACTTTACCCCTCCCTTACGCGTAATAGAAGAAATCATCTTCTCTCAGTACAATCATATCTTCTCTGTCATAGCGCTTCCCAAACAATACGTCAAAGAAATGTTTTGGCGTCTTTTTGTTTGCATGTTGTATCGCCTCTTTCACAAGCTTACGCACATCCGAAGTTGTGACAGAATGCTCTGCCGTCTGCATGTCCGCAATCCGGGTGTGCAGCGCCAACACTCCCATTTCGTCAATACCATACTCTTTTTCGTAAGCAAACTTTTTCCCGTAGGCTACAAGTGCGCGGTCATCCAAAGCTTCTATATCGATTCTGGTATTGAACGGATCTTTTAACACATCATTGACTTCCAACAGGCTGTTGATCGCTCCTTTCGTGTCAACAAGCATCACGATAATGCCCTTGCTTTCTGTCTGAAGCTCTTTCACAAGCGCCTCTGCCGTAGAACAGTCCATACCGCCCGCATCCGCCACGATCAGAGCGCCGTTTTTCAGCTTATCGATCACTTCGGCGGGATTTTTCTTATTTAACGCTCTGCCGGTAATCTTTGCCGCCTTTCCCGAAAAATTGCTGTCAGTCATCTGCATATCACGCACCAGATTCCTTGCAAAATTTATTGCTCCCGCATCTGCTTCCCCCGTGATCAGGACGTTGCCGGTATAAGCGGCAAGGCTCATATTATCAAGCACATGCAATAGCTGCCCTTTCGATCTGCGGCTGTGCACAAAAGTTTCGAACAGTTCCTTTTCTTCCGGCGTAAGCGGTCTGTCGTTTGTCGCCCTGCGAAGTTCTTCCGGCAGGATACGCTCTTTCACAGGCTCTGCCGGAGTGCTTTCTGGCTCCTGCGCCCCGGCCGTCTCATATGTGGATTCTTCCTCCTCGTATGCAGTTTCCTCCTCCACGAGCGGCTCCGGAACCTCCTCCGGCTCCTGCGGCGCCATTTCCTCCTTCCGTGCTCTCTGCTCTTCTTTTGCCTCTGCCCTTTTGGAGGCCTGCTCCAGCTCATGGATCAGAGAGTCTTTGGAAGCCTCAAATTCCGCAAAAATATCACCGGTTCTATCGAGTACGCTCTTTTGTACGGTATTTTTCAGCTCGGCCTCTTTATTCTTCTTCATCTGCTCCCATTCCTGCAGAATATCCTGAATACTCATCTGGCCGGTAATCTGTTTTTCTACTTTTTCTTTCTCCGGTACAACAAGGGATATCTGTCCGTCCGCTTCCTGAGACAGCATATCGTCAAAACCGGAACTGTGTACGGCAAAATCCGTCGGCTGCATTATCTCTTTCGGCGATCTCAAAACGCCCTGCCCCTGCACGACCGGCACAATCACCTTCTTTACGCCGGAAGCAGAACTCTCCTCTTCATAAACCGGGGCTTTTACCTGCTCCACGGAAACTTCTTCCGGCTCTTCCTCCTCCGGCTCATACACCTCTTCTATTATTTCCCCTGCCCTTATGCCGGAATACCCTGGCGCATCTGACAGATCTGTCGTATTTGCCTCCTCAAAGAACACTTCCTCCATGTCCGGCACAGGCGGTATCTCCTGTGTCTCCTCCAACATCGGAGCAATCAGACTTCTTGTAATAAGATCTGTTTCGGTATCTTCCTCCTCATAAGTTCCGTCCTGCAATACGATTTCACTGGTATTGTTTATGATCTCTTCTTCATCCCCGTCATAAAATTGGGCGGCATCTTCCTGTTCGTAGGCAAAGCCTTCATTTTGACTATCCGGCAGAATCGGATCCATGCCCTCCCATACAGGTTCATTGTTCTCCCCTTCCATCAGGCGCTTCATGTCTTTCGCCAGCTCCTGCTGCAGGTTTATCGTATTATAAGGACTGTTGTCTAAAATTTTTACCTGAATATCTCCCAGCTCGTCCACCGGCAGTTTGATCGTCGGATCTTCCGAAACACTTTTGCCCTCATTCTCTTTGACAATAGCGGCATTCAGATTCGAAATAACGCGGGTCTCTCCCTGCTCGATCTCCACCTGTCTCTCGCCGTTATAGATTGCCTGCTGTTTTGCCGTCAGGGGCTCATGGAGCATTTTCAGTTCCATTGCTTTGCGGACATACCGCCCCTCCCCGAGCCAGAGAATCATTTCATCGCATTCTTCTACACATTTTGTGCCAAACCCGATCTTATGATACAGATAGGCAAGTTCATACACCCATCTGTCTATATATTCTTCCTCTTTCAGCTTTTCCAGTACTTTGATCTGTTCTTCCAGGCTGACTTCCTGTGCTGCGTACACTTTATAAAGCAGGACATATCTCCGGCTGTCCTCCGGTGCAACCTGACAAAATTCCTTATAGTACTCCCACGCGTTTACCACATCGCCCAGTTTTAAACACAGTTCCGTCAACGCATATACGATCATCCTGCTGCCCGGCCGTTTTTCGTAAGCCATCTCCAGTATGGTCTTACTGTCCTCATACCGCCGAACCATTTTATATACATCACTTACCGTGCAGAGCATTTTTACGCTCTTTACCCTGCGCCAGTCAATCGTATCGGCTATAACCGCAGCTTCACGGTAATTTTTCTCTTCTACCAGAGTTCTGATTTCCTCTGATCTTATTTTGTATTCCTGTTTATCCAAAGGGGCCACCTCAAAATCTATCTTTACTAATTTTTAAGTGTACCATAGATTTTGTTATAAGTCAAAGCCATAGATACTAAATGTTGTGCGAATATAATAGCTATTTGGCCATGCAGTAATCTGACAACTTTGCAAATTCAGTGAGGGAAAGTCGTTCGCCGCGTATCGTCTCCGAAATCCCCAGACTTGCAAGGGCTTCACAGATTTTTTCCTTGGACAACGCGAGTTCTCCTGCGCCGGAAAGAGCGTTTACAAGCATCTTCCTGCGCTGATTAAAAGCTGCCCGGATCAGGGCGAACATAAACTGTTCGTCTTTTACTTCCACCGGCGGCGTTTCAAAACATTTCAGATTTACGACAGCACTCCCCACGGCAGGGCGGGGCATGAAGCAGTTGGGCGGGACATTGGCTATGATCTCCGGGGCAGCATAATACTGCACAGCAAGAGAAAGCGCTCCGTATTCTTTTGTGCCGGGTTTTGACTGCATGCGCTCCGCCACTTCTTTCTGTACCATGACCGTAATACTCTCAATCGGCACTTTCTTTTCAAAGAGGCCCATGATGATCGGTGTCGTAATATAGTAGGGCAGATTTGCCACTACTTTTAAAGGTCTTCCCGCATTATGTTCTTTTGCCAGTTCCCCGATATCCACTTTCAGAATATCTCCCTGTATGACGGTAACATTTTCGTAGGGAGCAAGCGTCTCCTCCAGAATCGGAATCAGCGCTTTATCTATCTCTACCGCTATCACTTTCCCCGCATTTTCAGCCAGATACTGTGTCATTGTCCCGATGCCGGGGCCAATCTCCAGCACGCAGTCCTCCGGGCCGATCTGTGCCGCTTTTATGATACGTTCCAGCACAGAAGTATCTATCAAAAAATTCTGCCCGTATTTTTTCTGAAAATGAAACTGATATTTCTGTAATATTGCTATCGTATTCTGCGGAATTCCCAATGTCGCCATCTATTATAGTTCTCCCTGTATTCCAAACAATCGTTTTGCATTCCTTTCGGTGATCGCTATCACTTCTTGCTGCGAAATCCCTTTGATACGGGCAATCTCCTCCACTACACAGGAAAGATATAAGGAACAGTTTCTCTTTCCGCGATAAGGCACCGGGGCAAGATACGGGCTGTCCGTCTCCAAAAGAATTGCATCCATCGGCAGATATTCCACGCACTCCCGCAGCTTCTTTGCATTTTTAAAGGTCACAACGCCGCCTACGCCGATCAGATACCCCATATTCAAAAATTCCCGTGCCGTCTCCTTTGTGTAGGAAAAACAATGAATCACACCCCGCTTTTTTACCGGTTCCTCCGACCGCATAATATCAAGCGTTGCCTTTGCCGCCTCTCTGGAATGGATGATTACCGGAAGATCTGCCTCATTTGACAGTGCGAGCTGCCTTGCAAACCATTTTTCCTGTATATCCCTCTCCACATTATCCCAGTAATAATCTAATCCGATTTCTCCCACTGCCAGAACTTTTTCTTCTCTGCACTGCTCTTTTAACCACGCAAAACTTTCCTCGTTCAATTCGCCCACATCGCTCGGGTGCACACCCACCGCCGCGTAGATAAAAGAATACTTTTTTGCCAGAGAAAGAGTCGTCTGAACAGAAGACAGGCTGGAAGATATATTCATTACATAACCGATGCCGTGTTCCCCTAATTCTGACAACAATTTATCTCTATCCTCATCAAATGCATCATCGTCATAGTGCGCATGGCTTTCAAATATCATCTCCGTCTCCGATCTTTCCGTTAAATTTTGAATATTTCCTGAATATTTTGTAAAAAAACTCTTGCATTCTTAAAAACATTATACTATAATTGTTGTTGCGTTGTAAACAATAGAAAGTTTACAGAGTGTGCTTTCTATTGCTATGAATCATATTGTTTGGGCCATTAGCTCAGTTGGTAGAGCAGTAGACTCTTAATCTATTTGTCCAGGGTTCGAGTCCCTGATGGCCCACGAAGCACTGTTTCTGTGACAATGTTGTGGGGGCAGTGTTTTGTTTTGCATTTTTTTCAAAACATTTCAGATTTTTCTTCCCCCTACTGGACATTTTCGCTTTGACGTGATACATTATCTAGTGTTAAAGATTTTTCTTTATTTTGATTTTACGGAAAGAGAGGGAGACTCAAAAATGGCAAAAAAATCATGGTCTGTTACAACAGACGAAGGCACCTATTCGGTTGATCTGAAAGGTAACAAGGTAAGCATCAACGGTTCCGTACAGAAGCTGAATTCTTTCGCAAAGAAGACACATTTTGTTGATACGGAATATACTATCCCGCTTGGCAACAGAGCAGCAACTCTGGTTATACAGTCTATGGCCGCTCCTGTATTGTCATACAACGGTTATGATTGCGCTACCGGTCAGCCTTGGGAATATCAGAAGATTCCTGCATGGGGCTGGGTGTTCTTTGTACTGGATATCATCTGCGCTGTTCTTGCCGGATGGCTCTGGGCTTTGATTGCTCTTCTTGTTACAGCAGTTGTTATCAGAAGCAAATTAAATATCGGTGTAAAGATTGTTCTTTGTATTTTACTGGTAGCTGCTGCTCTTGGTATGGGCTTCTTAGTGGGAGCACTGTTAGCGCCTGCGCTTTACTAATACATACCGCAAAAAGAAAAATTGGCCGGCCGCTTTACAGGCCGCCCTTATGTAAAGTAAACATGATTTATAAATTCCCGATACCGAGTTTATTCCGTATCGGGAGTTTTGCTATTACACGGAGAGCCGTTTATGACAAATACAGACTATGAAAAAAAAGGATATTTAAACGAGCCGTTTAAACTGTTTCATTTAACAGATCATGAAGCGACACATTACAGCTGCCACTATCATGATTTTTTTAAAATTATGCTTTTTATTTCCGGTGATGTAGACTATTTTATTGAAGGAATCACGTATCGGCTGGAACCTTTTGACATCGTCCTGATCGGCGCCGGAGACGTTCACAGACCTGTCATTCGTTCTGCGGCGCCCTATGAGCGGATCATTCTCTATGTTTCGCCGGAACTTTTAACTTCCTATGATGCCGAAGATTATTCCCTGGAAACCTGTTTCCGAAACAACGGACAACACGCTCCGGTACTCCGCACTTCCTCCCCGTCTGTTCATACACTTTTTAAACTCTGTAAAAAACTGGAAGACTCTCTTTCCAGTAAAGAATATGCCGCCGAATTATACAGCCGCTGCCTGCTCATCCAGTTTCTGGTAGAGCTGAACCGGAGTTTTTTAACCGACTCTTTCCGTTATATTGAGACCGGTTCCTCCAATCAAAAGATTACAGAAATTCTCCATTACATCAATGAACATTTAAACAGTGATCTATCCATTGAAACGCTCTCGAAACAGTTTTTTATCAGCCGCCGTTATCTCATGCATATTTTCAAACAGGAAACCGGCTACAGTATCGGCAAATATATCAATTCAAAGCGCTTATTCTCCGCAAGAAACAAAATCCAGCATGGCATGTCTCTGACTGAAGCCTGTTACTCTTCCGGCTTTCAGCACTACTCTACCTTCACACGCTCTTATTACCGGATGTTCCAGACTACACCGGGGGCCTCCAAAAAAGAAGACTGATTTGAGCGTCTCAAATTTATTTCGGCTTTACATCCCTTTTAAAACAATAAAACAAATGCATATTTTAAACGATAAACGGTAAATTTTATGTTACAATTTGCTCTTTTTTCAAGATAAATTAAATAAAAGTGGAAAGGAGCCGGAATAATAACATGCAAACTACAATAAACAATAGAATGCATTTTTGTCTTGGAAAAAGAGATAATGACTGGACAGGAATGGCAGTAACTGTCAACGGCAGAAAATACCCGTTGGAGAAGCACAATGAGCACACGCTGAAGCAGGCGGTGCTGGAAAATAATGCAATTGCATTCCTGGCGGAGAATGCGCGTGAAAAAATAACCGCTTATGCGGATCTGGACAGTGACGCGATTCACCGGCAGTCCGTCAACATCATCATGGTACAGGAAGAAATCACAGAGGGAAAGCTTCCTGTTCTGCATCACTTTTCATACTGGATACCGGAGAAATATCACAGGCTTGCAAGGCAGAATGGCCGAAATACAAGGCAGAATACGGAAAAGAATAATGCTTTATCCGGTATCTGCGCCAAAATGCAATTTCTGGAGACGCAGCCGGATCTGCATGAGATGGCCGCAAAAAGGAAAGGATTCAGCACGTTTGATATAGAAGCGATAAACAGAGATGCCCATTATCTGATGACAGACATGGATACGGCGGCGAGCATCCTCTTTACGCACGCAGAGCTTGGAAGCAATAAACCCTATACGGCGGCGGTCGTTATGGATGAGGCGATTATGCCGGATCGTGAAATAGATCCCGATCAATTTTACCAGATGTATCTGTTTGCCAGGGAAATAGAGCGACAGGGTCCGGATAACTGGGCCGTCCGCGATGTGGCAAGAGACTATCAGGGAAAACCTGTGCTGTGCCAGTATGACGCCCTGGGCTATCATGCAGGGGATCAGATAGAAATTTACCAGTTGTCCACAAATACGCTTAATGCCGCAAAAAAACCGGCAAGCGGCGCATTGCAGCTGGCTAAAAACAATGAACGCCTCCAAAACACAAACTGGACTGTGGCGATCGGAAATCCGGTGGAACGGGAAATGCCGAAAGCAATGACGACGGCTGGCGGCATTCAATGGACGGCGGACAAAAAAGGAAGCCACCACGGATTGGAAATGATAGAAGACAAGATCTGTTTTCAAAACGGAAAACTGTCTTTAGCGGTCAAAAATCATTTTATGCGCACTCTGGGGGCCTATGCACAGTTTTTTAATGACGCCGGCAAGGGAATTGCAAATCCGAAGGGTTGGGAGGAAAAGCTGAGCGGAGAAGACATAAAAAAATATGAGACCGACGAGAAAAAATACATGGGCCTTGTCACGCCGGTAAACAGTATTATGGGGATTCCGTTTCCGGCGCAGGAAACGGCATTTACTTTTTGTTTTCCGGATGATGCCGCAAAAGTAAGACTATTGTTCGGCACATTAGGTCTGTACGGTTATGACGAAGATTTTGAGATCAACAAACAGGGCGCAATGCTGACCGGGGTTTTCCAGCTCGCGATTCCGGCTTTACTTTTGACTGCCGCCACATTAGTGCCGGACGGTCAAACGCTTATAGAGCTCGCGGTCGAATTGTCTACAGTGATAATAAATATTGTTATTGCCGTAACCGGGGCAGACGGAACAGAGTCCGTCGATGCCGAGCGCATTATCAGCATTCTTGGCGATGCCATTGTCGGCATTTTATTGCAGAAAGGCGTAGAAAAACTTGTATTGTATCTGACGGGGATGATCACTGCACAACAATTGGCGCAACAGATTCCGATAGCCGGATGGGCGCTGAAAATATTTAATCTTACTGTCGGAGCCGCGGCGCTGGCTGTGACAACCGGAGAAATCATATCCTCTCCCGCAACTTTACAGATAGAGGTAAGCCGGACGACTGATCTGCAGCTTACACTGCATCCGGACCCGACCCACGGAGAGGCGGGCAAGCCTGAAACGGCAGTCTGGCCATTGATCGCAGATAACTACAAAATACTGCTTACCTATGAAGGGGGCACAAACCGTGAACTGACCGGAAAAGTAAAGAAAGGAAACCAACCGATCTGTGTGACATTTTCCGGCATTCCGGCGGGCGGAAAATGTAAGGTATGCGCCTGCCTGTATTCCAAAGAGGACTGGCTCTGCGGCCTCTGGGAAGGAGACTGGATAAAGGCTCTTCCGGACAGCGGAAGCGGTATCCGGCTGGATGCTTCCATCGTGGAACAGATTATACCGCTTGACGGCAGCACACAGTATAACCTGATTTATAATAAAACCTATGAAAATGGAACATATTGCTGGCGTGAAAAACACGAAATCCCAAAAGATACGATTGACGTACTGGATGATGGTGGATATCAGGACGCCCTCTGTAAGCTTTTAAACCTGTCCTTAAATGAGGCCAAACAGTGGGTGGGATATACATACCGCGCATCGGGGACAGGGCTGCCAGATACGGACGGAACCGCTGCCGGCGGCAACGAAGCGCTTGCCCAGGGGATGAGCAAAATCGGAGATGGTGCAGTCCGTTCCTCACTTTGTGAAAAAGGCTTTAAACAGGATGTGTTGTTTGCACTGGATAAATATGGAGACGGAAGTGATAATTATCTGTTGGATCCCGATGGAAGCACTTATAAACTGCGCAAAATTGACCTTGATCAGAATGACTTTGATTTAAATCACAGCCGGGAAGTAAGCTATGGGACATTTCATCTGCAAAGCATAGATGCCATGGCAGTACATCCGGACAGAAAAGTCATAGCGACAAGCTGGAAACAGAGTCTGGTTGAAATCATCGATTTAAAAGCCGGTGAAACAAACGGAAATGATTCGGACGGCATCATGATGTGCGGACAGGGAACCAGACAGGGGCTTCTGCACGGGCCAAAGGCTATGACTGTAACAGCCGATGGACGAATCCTGATTTTGGAGAGCACCAACCACAGAATACAGGCTTTTGATTCTTCCATGAATCCGGTCCAGTGTTTTATTGGGGACGGGCTTGCTTCTGGTATTGCAAACTGTATTCCGCAGTTGAATAAGAGCTCCATACCGGAAGCATTGACAGACTGCCTCAGACAGGCAGGGGATACTCTGGCAGGGAAAGTTACGGTAGATGACGGGATATGGCAGGAATTATCCGACCTGATCATTTCCGAAACACTGCTCAGCCATTTGGCTGACACAGGCATATACCCCGCATCCGGAAAAGACGCGCAGACGGGACAATGGAAATACCTGAGCCTTGCGAAAGACAAGCAGAAAGATACCTGGCTGCTTCATGACAAATCTCAGGAACTGAGTTGGAAGCTCTGCCGTAAAAATAATCTTCTGGAAGCAGAACGTATTTTAGACCATCTGCTGCTGCGCACCGTAACACCGGGAACGGAATGGGTATTGCAGGATACGGAAATGGCAAGAAGCTATCAGATTATCTGTACGGATGAAAAAAAGCAGCTGGTGAGCATTTCCAGAAAAGAATCTTATATTCCGCTTCGTGAAAACGGGGAATGTGTCTGGCTGGATCTTGCGGCAGAGGAAAAGGGATATATCTATGTACTGTATTACCGGAATGGAGGACACACTCCGGAAGATTATCTGATTGATATCTATACGCCGGAGGGGAAATGGCTCGTGCAGATACCGGACACTTCAAAGCATCCCGGGCAGCCGCATATCGTAGCGGGAAAACTGGACATTGACCATTTTCGTACACTTTTTGCGATGCACTTTGAAAATGAAAAAGGTAACAATGGGCGTCGGGAACCGAAGCTTACGCAATGGATTCCGTCAGCTCCAAAATAAGAGGCCGAAAGGAGAAAAAATGGAAAAACGAAACTTATTACAGCAACAATTGGAAAGAAAACTCGCCTTTATCAAGGCCGGACGACCGGAGGGTCTGGAAATTCCGGCCGCGAACGCGGACAGCCATGAACTGGTACATGAGGTCAATGAGTACAGCGCGTCCGGCCTGGGATTTGCGTTTTATCGCATTGAAGTACCCGATGTGCAGACGCTCAAATCATTGGTGGGAACACCGGATGAACTCATAGAAAAGGGATTGATAGATGATATAACGTCCGCTCCCGAGCCAATGAATTCCGATCGGGAAAAAGAACTTCTCCGGTCGAACAGAGATATCTTTTTAAAAGAGACCTGCCAGGCATTCAGAACTTACATCTACGGTCATTCAAATAAGGCAAAGTCTTACGAAAAGATCATCAACATGCTCCGCTTCCCGACAAGTGTGGATGTATATGAGATCAAAGATCTTTACATTAAGAAGGGGGAAGTATATGTATTCGGAAAAGACGACTCCGAACAGCATACGGCGGTCCTGATCGATAAACTGACAATGGAAGAGGACGCATCGATCCAAAATTATTGCTGCGCGGACTTCACTGTGAAAGAAGGAAATCTGCAGAATAACGCCAAGATTGATAATTGCGGGACACATGGTCCGGACGGCAGAACACCGGAATCAGGAGGGGCAGCCGGAACTACAGGGGCAAAAGGAGAGAATTCAAAAAGCGGCAATAAAAGCTGTGACCGTAACGCAGGCAAAGGTGATACCGGCGGCAGCGGAGACCCGGGGCGTAACGGCGGCAACGGCGGTAACGGCGGCAGCGGCTCTACGCTCACCTGGACGTTTTCCAATGTAGAAGGGGAATTTCCTCAGCTGTGCTGTTACGGCGGTAACGGCGGCAACGGCGGTAACGGAACAGCTGGAGGCAAAGGCGGAAGCGGCGGCCCGGGGGGAGATTCTTCTTCTCACTGCGGTGCCGGCGCACAAGGCGACGGCGGAACAGGCGGAGCCGGCGGTGATGGCGGCAACGGCGGCAATGGCGGCGATGGCGGCGACATCCTTTTGACAATCTTTTTGAATGAAGGGCAGAAAGCCTTTACCGTTGATACCAAGTGCGCGGGAGGCAAAGGCGGAAGCGGCGGCAAAGGTGGGAACGGCGGTGATGGCGGTGACGGTTCAAACCGCGGTGCCACAGGAAAGCCCGGCAATAGCGGAAACAGCGGAAACAGCGGCCAGGCGGGAAAGATCAATATAACACAACTATAAGGAGATGCGTGCCATGACACCAGAAGAATGGGCAAAAATCAAAAAAACGGGAAGCGCCAACAAAATGGATTTCACTGATTTTTCCTTTCAAGGGGAAATCCTGACAGGGTTTCAGTTTCAAAATTGTATTTTTGATAATGTGAATTTTCAAAATACAACATTTAATAAAGTCTCTTTTCAAGGAGAAGACACGGTATTTTCTGATAATCTTATCAATCAAAGCACATGGGAACATGTCGTATTTCAGGTAAGTATTATAGAATCATGCAAATTTACGGAGAGTGACCTGAATAAGTGTGTATTTCAAAATGCAGTGCAAAACGTATTGGAAATGAAAAATAATTCTTTTGCCGGAAGCAACTGTCAAAAGCTGACCTTTCAAAATGTAGAAGGGATATCGGAAGACTTCAGCCACACTGTTTTAGAATCCTGCGTTTTTCAGGCCTGCAGCTATGAGTACAGCACATTTTTCCGGTGTCATGCCTCAGGCTGTGCATGGGCAAAAGTATCTATGGTCAACGCGACTTTTGATGAGGCGGATCTCTCGGGAATCAATTTGAACGGCTGCCGGTGCAGCGGTGAAAAGAGCTCCTTCCGGAAAGCAAAGCTGACAGGAACCGTCTGGGATAAGCCGCAGGCAAGAGAGATGAATTTCAGCGGTGCAGATTTGAGTCATGCCGTCTGGAAAGGCGGAAATTTCCAAAAAAGTAATTTTACCGGTGCGGTTTTTGATAATGCGGATTTTTCCGAAGGCTCAAATTTCCGGAGCGCCACGATGTCAAATGCCAGCATGTATCAGACAAACTTTGAAGGTGCACAGATGGGCGCCGTAAAAGCAAGCAAAGAAAACGCCGCGGATCTGAGCGGAGCTTATATGGAAGAAGCAAATTTCTCTGAGGCGGATCTGTATAATGTAAATCTTGCAGGCTGCGCATGGTACACAACAAATGCCGGGGGCGACAGGCCGATAATGGCGCAGAAAACCAAATTAGATCAGGCAAATCTTTCCGGCGCATTCCTGATGGGACTTGATCTCGGACAGGCAACTTTGACCGGAGCTAATTTTGATAGAAGTATTTTGTGCAATGCCAATTTCAGCGGCGCAAACTTAGGCCTCAGCGCAGAGGGACGGCGGGTAAGCTTTTCCGACGCATGGCTTCTGGGCTGTGATTTTCTGGAATGCAGAATGAACGTAACAATTTTCAGTGACGCTTCCGTTATGTTTTTGGACGGACCTTATTTTCAACTGCCGGCAGAGGATGCTTCGCTGCTGGATACCGGTATCATACCGGAAGGATATCCGGATATATTTTCCGCGCAAAACAGGAGTATCGATGCGGACGCGTCATTAGTCGTCGTGCGCAAGGGAAAACTGTGGCAGCTTAAAAACCCGAAAGGAAAAGTAAACCGGATATATATCCTTCACTTTGAAAATAACGCAATCACGGTCAGAGGCGGGGTGATAGGCGTTCCGCTGTTTTCTGTCGAAAGTAGATATGCCGAAGAGCTGGAAAAAGGGCAAATGCCTGAAGATCTCCGGAAACTGTTTTCCCAGAAGGAATATCCTCTGCCGGAAAAGGTGAGCGTGAAAGTGAAAGAACCGGGGCGCCTCTGGCTCATCAGTCATTTGATGAAGGACAGCGGCTCCTGCTTTGAGGAATACAATCTGGTGAAAGGTCAGGATGAAATACTCTGCTATGGTTACACGCCTGTCCTGTCTTTTCCCAAGGGAACAGCTAAAAAGGAGCGGGATATTTTTATATGTGAACATACACGCCTGTTTCCGGAAGATTTTGATCCCGAATCCGTATGCCCGAACGGGGAACGATTCAGTGAGTACCCTAAACGCAGGACATTTGAAGAGCTTATGAGGGCTGCATACCCAGCAAAGTATTGATAAGAAACGGGGGAGATATTTAAAACCATCTCCCCCATGTCTCATTTCGCATTACATCTAAATTTCCATTGATGAGTCCGAATACATATCCAAAAAACCTACCACTTCGTTCACCGGTCTCCCGTACATGTGGCAGCATTTATGATCCACCAGTTTCTCCTCATCCTGCAGCTCATTGAAAGTCACGCTCATTTTCATAGCGCCTATTTCCATCTCGCTGTCCAGATGCCGCAGTATTTCATCTATCATTTTTTCCTGCTCATCCATAAATGCCGCCTCAACTCCCATTCGCGTCGGTTTCCGGACGCTCAAATCACTATTTTACAGAATTGTCTTAATCCATCCTTCCGGTGCTTCCAGTCTGCCCATCTGGATTCCCGTCAGCGTATCATATAATTTCTTTGTTACAGGTCCCATTTCATCCATACCGCCGGGCAGGCAGATCTCGTTGCCATGGTCTACGATCTTACCGACAGGAGAAATAACTGCCGCTGTCCCGCAAAGACCGCATTCCGCAAAATCTTTTACCTCTTCCAGAAGCACTTCTCTCTCTTCCACTTCCATGCCGAGATAATGTTTCGCAACATATACCAGTGAGCGCCTTGTAATAGAAGGCAGAATACTGTCTGATTTAGGTGTTACAAGCTTATTATCCTTTGTAATGAAGATAAAGTTTGCACCGCCTGTCTCCTCTACCTTCGTTCTTGTCTGAGGATCCAGATACATATTTTCCGCATAGCCCTCTTCATGGGCTGTTACGATAGCATGCAGGCTCATCGCATAGTTAAGCCCCGCTTTAATATGGCCTGTGCCGTGGGGTGCCGCTCTGTCAAAATCACTTACTTTGATTGTCAGCGGTTTTGCGCCGCCCTTGAAGTAAGGCCCTACCGGTGTCACAAAAATACGGAACATATATTCATCGGCCGGTTTTACACCGATTACCGGGTTTGTGCCCATCATATACGGACGGATATACAGTGTTGCGCCGGAACCGAAAGGCGGTACATAGGCAGCGTTTGCTTTTACGGTCTCCACTACCGCTTCCACAAATCTATCTTCCGGAAATACGGGCATCTCCAGTCTTCTTGCGGAATCTGCCATTCTTGCCGCATTCAGGTCAGGACGAAAGCATACGATATGTCCGTCTTCTGTTGTATAAGCTTTAAGTCCCTCAAAAATCGTCTGCGCATACTGGAATACGCCCGCACATTCATTCAGAACAATATTGGCGTCTGTGACGATCGCACCGTCATCCCACTTTCCATCTTTATAAGCAGAAACAAACCTTGCATCTGTCTCAATATAGCCAAAACCAAGATTTGACCAGTCAAGCTGCTTTTTTTCCATAACTCTCTCCTCCTCTGCCACTTATTTTTCTTTTTATCTTAGTATAACCTTTATCATTTGTCCAGATAAAGAACGGATTTTGCTGTAAAATTCACCGCTTAGCCCTGCCCCGCCGCGTTTTTCTCCATAATCCGTTTTGCCTCTTCTTTCGGAACTTCTGTTGTCCAACGGCAGACCGGACAGTATACATAATATACTCTTCTGTAAGGAATAACCGGAATGAAAAACAATGTAAACCAGGATGTGGTTCTCTGAAGCCTCCAATTGCTGTCATTATTACATCTGTTGCAGTGCAGATAATCTACAGTTCCAAGCTCTTTATCCGTCTCTCTGAATCCCCATATAATAAACATAATCCCACCTCATTTTCTCTATTGTGTGAAGTTACTCTACTTTATTTTACCACTTTATTTCAAATAGTCCATACTTTCCGATAAAATGCAGTATTATGATTCGCTGCACACCTGAAAAATATAAAATTTTAAATAATAAGATTCCTCCGCCGCCCAGAGAATCGGGTGATCCGGCGCCTGGGTATGGAATTCCACCTGGCGCAGCCGTTTATGAGCGCCTCTTGCCGCTTCTCTGATTGTTTTTGCAAACAGTTCCTGTTCCATAAAATGAGAGCAGGAGCAGGTCACAAGAAAACCGCCCTCTTTTACCAGTTTCATGCCCCGTAGATTAATTTCCCGATAGCCCTTTACCGCATTATTAGTCGCCTGTCTGGATTTCGTGAACGCGGGCGGATCTAAAATTACCACATCATACTGCTCGCCTTTATTCTCAAGCTCCGGCAACAGTTCAAACACGTCCGCACATTCAAAAGTCACTCTGTTCTCCAACCCGTTTAATTTTGCATTCTCCCTGGCCTGTGCTATCCCAAGTTCCGAGGCATCCACGCCGAGTACAGACTCTGCACCCGCTATGCCCGCATTCAGTGCAAAAGAACCTGTATGAGTAAAACAGTCCAGTACTCTTTTCCCGGGGCAGAGTTTCTGAATCGCCGCACGATTGTTTTTCTGATCCAGGAAAAACCCCGTCTTCTGCCCATCCTGCACATCCACCTGATACCGAACACCGTTCTCCACAATTTCTACTTTTGTGTCAAAAGCTTCTCCGATAAAGCCTTTACAGCGTTCCATCCCTTCTTTCAGACGTACTTTCGCATCGCTGCGCTCATAGATTCCCCGGATATGGATGCCGTCTTCCGCAAGTACTTTTTTCAGATTCGTAAGCAACAGCGGCTTTAACCTGTCAATGCCAAGCGCCAGAGATTCCACCACGAGCACATTGGAAAATTTATCCACCACAAGTCCCGGCAGAAAATCCGCCTCGCCGAAAATCAGCCTGCAGCTTGACGTATCTATCACTCTTTTTCTGTACTCCCAGCAATCTCTCACCCTTTTTTCCAGAAACGCAGGCGTGATCCGGTTTTCCTTTCTGCGGGAAAGCATGCGGATCCTGATTTTAGAAGCACTGTTGATAAAGCCATAGCCCATAAAATATCCGTCAAAATCCTCCACCGAAAGAATATCTCCGTCCTCAAAACCTCCTTTTATTTCTGCAATTTCATTGTCATAAATCCACAAGCCGCCTGCTTTTAAGCTGCGCCCTTCGCCCTTTTTTAAAATGGCCGTCGCAGGGCAGGAGAGGTCTGTGTCAGGTTTTAATGTTGTGATATCTATTTTATTCATTTTTCACTCCGATTCTTTATACGTTTCACTTTCAATGCGGTCAGCTCCTCTTTCTGCTCTGCTGTCAGTCGGTAACTTTCCCGGCATTTCTGCACTGTTTTCGCATAAGTAAAGTCATCCAGTTGATTTTCCGGTGCGCTCATATATGCAAAGCTTTTTTCCCATTCTTTTACAAGACAAACGGAAAGCGCCCATGCCACCGCCATTTTTACATAATATCCTTCATGATGTATCCCGTCAAAAATCTGCAGCAGCCTATCTATGTATTCCGGCGTCACATAGAAATCCATCAGCATCACTACGCCAAACCGCAGATCAAATTCTTTGTCAGAATGCAGGTAGGGCTGCAAAAATTCCCACATCGGCTCCGGCTGCTTTTTTGTCTGTTTTAAGCCCGCACAAAAACTGTCGCAGAGAGACCAGTTATCAATCAGGGCGACATACCTTTCAATATAAGGAAACAATTCTTCCAGTGTTGCTTTCATACAGCCGATCACCATGCCATAGAGCATCTGTTCCTCCATATATTGTATTTCTTCCATCATGCATCCGCCGGCGTCCGTTTTCGCATTCGCAGCAAACAATGTATTTTCCAGGTATTCTTTTCCGTCTGTCTTCGCAATTTTTTTTGCAAGCTCTCTGATTTTCGGCAGGCGCACTCCCAGCATAACAGCTTCTCTTCCAAGGAGAGCACCCGAAAATTTCGCATATTCCGGTTCCGCCATGCCTTTTAATAATTCCTGTACTTTTTCCTTTGTATATTCCATATATGCCCTCTTCTTTCTCTGCGCTTTGTATAGTATAGCATATCCGGAATATATATGGGAAGTCTTGAAGAAAATCCGGTAACATTTGAACGGTTGCAGTATTTTCCGCGTCTCAGAACTTTTATCCTATTTCAGAAGTTTATTTCCAAATTTCAGTGAATTTCTACCCAATTCAGTCTTGACAATCATACCCCAAATACTGTATTATCATAGTTGTTGCAAAGATAGTAATTATTTTCTCAAAAATAATTTCATATCGGCGCGTGGCTCAGCTTGGTAGAGCGCTGCGTTCGGGACGCAGAGGTCGCAGGTTCAAATCCTGTCGCGCCGACTGCCGGAAGCCTTGATTTTGGGGGCTTCTGTTTTTTTATGTCTAAAAAAGAGGAATCCCTCAACTGTGATGCGACACGGTTGGGGGATTCGATTCTTTGTCCGCATGGACTTATAGGTTCTTTTTGCCGGAAAAACGTCCTTTACCTTTTCTTTCTCTTTTACAGTTTTGGATATGTCGTTCATGCAGTGATACATCACATCGGCATCCTTCAGCACTTCATCCATCGGCTCGTCGATAACCTGTTTATCATCATGATGGTAAATGGCAGAACAGATGATTTCCGATATTCTCCATGTCTTCTAACTTCCGGTCTACACATCCCCTTAATTCTTTTAAGCGTCCCATGTTTCTCCCCTTCCTCAACTAAGTTCATATTTCCTCAGCCATGCACACCCCGTAAGACACTCCTTTTTTGTTCAGTGCATCCGTCACCTGATCTATCGCTGTATCTTCGTCTATGGCAAGCACTTTATCATGGTATATTTCCCTGTCATCCTCTTTTGAAAATACTGTCACATCATAAACAGGCGGCATATCTCTTTATACTCCTTTATCACAAAGCCCTGTTGTTCAAAATACTTTCTATAAGTGTTTCCCCTTTATACTGCAGCTTCAGCGAAAAAAACGGCTCCTCCTGCTCCAACAGCCGAAAGAATATCCTGTCGCCCTCCCATATAGGGAGACTGTAAACTGCCGACTTATCCACCCACTCGAGAACTCCTTCACTGCATTCCCCAATGTTTCCCTCATATCCTGTCGCAGTATAAAGAAACATATACTCTGTCTGCCACCTGTCCGACACAAATGTAATGATTCCCCTGAGCCGGTATTCTGTAAGTCTAAGGCCTGTTTCCTCAGAAACTTCCCTGCACAGACATTCCTCTGGTGACTCACCGTCCTCAAAATGACCGCCAATCCCAATCCATTTATCCTGGTTCATGTCATTTTCTTTTTTGACTCTGTGCAGCATAAGATATCTGTCGTCTTTTTCTATGTAGCATAAAGTTGTCATTTTACACTTCATTTTCCCATCCTCTAATATATAGCTGCCCTGTCTGCCTCATCCAATGCGGCTTCCACCCTCTCTGTTAATCGCGAGTACATCTCCAAACTGAGCACTACCATAGAACCATATCCGTTTTTTGTAAGGTACACAGGCTCTCCCTCATTCACAATCTTCTCAGCAAGAAATATTACAGCATCTCTTCTTTATCTTTTATTTTCACTGGATACCGCATTAGTAATTCTCAAAGCAACCGATACGGCTGTTCATCCTCTTCTATCTTCGGAAACCGCCCCATTTTTTCCTAAAAACGGTTATCCGTATTGTCATCATTACACTGGCTGACCTCGCCAATCAGCACAGATCCCGTCCCTTCTTCCACATTAAAATCATGATGCAGCCCCGGCTCTTTATCCAAATCTTCCTCTTTTGTAGAATTATAAACCGTGATTAAAAGATTGCCGTTTCTGATTGTAATCAGGGAAAACCCGATTTTTGTAAAATCCCCCATCCCGTAATCCGTAATATCCCAGCCTAACATATTCTCCCTGACCTCATCATAATCATGCCCTTTTTCCTGCCATTCCTCGGGCGTAAAATCACAAAACGGCGGCAGTGCAAAGCGGTACTCCTTTATCATCTGCTCCATTTCTTTTAAATTTGTCACTCACCTAATATGCAAACATGCTCATCATTTCGTATAGGAACTCAGGCAGAAATATATCAAAAATCCTCCAGAAGACATGACTGCAAAACTGGTCAAGAAATGCCCGCCTCTGGTGGGTTATTTTATTTCATGATTCCTTCGGTAGGAGGAATTTCCTATAAGACAAAAACACAGCTATGAGTTTCCTCCAATACCTGTCCTTTTGCCAGAGAAAAGTTTTATCTCATACTTGCTACCATCATATAAAGCATCCTGACCGTGAGATTTTACATAGGATATTCATCCACCCATTCGAAACCAAACTCCTTTTTCTTTATAAAAATCTCCTATATTATCAGCTTTTTCCTCTAAAGCCTTGCCCTCTTGAGGAATTTTTTTTACAACTACTTTTCTCTCTATTCTCCATCCCAAAAAGTATATGCATCCGCTTAAAATAAAGGCTCCTATCCCCCCAATTCCGGCCTGGTTCAAATTCTGATGCAGCACACCAAAGATGATCAACAGCAAAGCTGTTATCTCCTGCAAAATAAAACCTGACATACAGGATTTCTCCAATGCAATATGTGTTATTTTATATTCCCGGATTGTCAACATCTTCTCCTGTTTAAGCGAAAAAACCCTTATTATGGAGATAATATTCCACAATATAAAAAACAGGCTGAACATTTGTACGATTGCCACATACCACACAAGGTTACCCGGTGTATTGCGGGAGGCTCCGTACAAGTATAGACACATCCCGAAACATCCTAAAACACAATGCATTATTTTCCATTTCCACAAGTTCGCTTTATCAAAAAACATCTCATAATAGTCACCTGTATAAACACGTTCTACCTTTACTTTTCCATCGGACATCCTCACAACACGTTCCGACCAGTCCTCAAAATATTGATGATAAAAACGACTATGATATCCGCTTTCGCTCGTATTTTTCTCATTAAATAAATTTTGCTTTTTCAGACTCATAATGCATTGATTTCTCTCACACGACAGCACTGTACATAGTGCCCCGGTGATACTTCCTCCAATACCTGCGGCTGACTGCACTCTTCTTTTGCATAGGGACAGCGCGCCGCAAAACGACATCCCGGTTTTGGATTGATAGGACTGGTAATCTCCCCTCTTAAAGTAATCCGTTTTGTCTGATTTTTCAAATCGACGGAGGGAATTGCAGACAAAAGTGCTTTTGTATATGGATGATACTGTGTTTCAAACAACTCTTCTGTCTCGCTCTTTTCCACTAATTGTCCAAGATACATGACACAAACACTATTGGAAATATGTCTTACTACAGAAAGATCATGGGTAACGAACATATACGCCATACCCATCTGCTCTTGTAAATCCATTAGAAGATTCAACACCTGTGCCTGAATAGACACATCCAGCGCACTCACAGGTTCATCACATACAATAAATTCCGGATTGAGTGCCAGGGCACGCGCAATACAGACCCTTTGTCTGCGTCCACCATCCAGTTCATGAGGATAACTGCGCCTGAGCCGTTCATCAATTCCGACAAGTTCCATCAGCCTCTCCGCCTCATCCTGCATCTCGGATTTTGACGTAAATCTCCCCGAATTTTTAAGAGGTTCCATAACAGTACTTTCAATCGTCTTTCGTGGATTCAGCGAAGAATATGGATCCTGAAAAACAATCTGCATCTTCTCTCTGACCTTTTTTAAGGCGCGGCCAGAAAGATGGGAAACATCCTGTCCCCCCAGTAATATCTCTCCGTCTGTAGGTTCCTGCAGCCGTATAATGTTTCTTCCAAGGGTACTCTTCCCACAGCCCGATTCTCCAACAACCCCAAGCGTTTCTCCTCTGGAAATGGTAAAAGAAACATCGTCAACTGCATGATTCACTCCGGCTGGCACTTTAAAATATTTCTTTAAATGTCTTACTTCAATCAATAGATTCTCATTCACTCTTTCTGCCCTCCCATATACATCTGCAAAAATGATTCGGTGCAATCTCACGATTTTCCACAGACTGTCCGCACTTTTCCATAGCATAGGGGCATCTGGGACGGAATGGACAGCCTTCTGCCACAACTGTAGGGTCCGGGGGCATACCGTCAATGGGCTTCAGCCTTTTCTTTCCAATACTCATCTCCGGTAATGATGCAAACAGCCCTAATGTATAGGGATGAAGCGGATGCATAAATATTTCCTCTTTTTTTCCGTATTCTACAATCTGACCGGCATAAATAACCGCAACCTCATCACAGGTTTGCGCAACAACGCCCAGATCATGCGTGATCAGAATCATAGCCGTATTATATTTTTCTTTTAACGCGTTGATCAAATCCAGCACCTGTGCCTGAATTGTCACATCCAAAGCAGTTGTCGGTTCATCCGCCAAAATCAGTTCCGGATTACAGGCAAGCGCCATTGCAATTACGACTCGCTGCTTCATTCCACCTGAAAACTGATGAGGATATTCCACATAACGTTCTGCCGGAATGCCCACTGTTTCCAGCATTTCTCCTGCTTTCTTCATCCCTTCCTGCCTGCTGCAGTCTGTATGAAGCTTTATCACTTCCAATATCTGATCTCCCACTGTCATCAGAGGATTTAGCGCCGTCATAGGATCCTGGAAGATCATTGCGATTTTTTCTCCGCGTACATCTCCCATTTCTGACTCTGATTTTTTCAGCAGATCTTCATTTTCAAATAGAATCTCACCCCGAAGTATTCTTGCCGGTGGATCGGGAAGAATACGCATGATTGCTTTGGCAATCGTTGTCTTTCCTGCACCTGTCTCGCCTACAAGCCCTAATGTTTTTCCTTTTTCCAACTGTAGAGATACCCCATTCACCGCATGCACTACTTTGCGGTTTTGCGAATAGACAATTTCCAAATCATTAATTTTAAGCAGCGGTTCTGTCATTTTCTCTTCCTCCTGTTTAGTCCCGCAGTTTTGGGTCCAGTGCATCCCGCAATCCATCCCCCAGCAAATTAATCCCAAATACAACCAGTGCGATTGCAATACCGGGAACCAGGATCAAATGCGGATAAACATATACGTAAGTTTTTCCATCTGCCAGCATAGCTCCCCACTCCGGATCCGGCGGTTGTATTCCCAGACCTATATAAGATAGAGATGCGGCCATAGCAATAGCACTTCCTATCCCCATTGTTGTGTTTACGATCATAGGCTGTATTACATTCGGCAGCAAGTGTTGAAACATTACAACTGTTTTGGAGCAGTTAATGGAAATAGCCGCTTCAATGTATTCCTTTGTCCTTTCAGAAAGAATCTGACCGCGCACCATTCGCATCCCATTTGGAATATTTCCGACAGAAAGTGCCAACACAGTCGCAAAAAATCCGGAACCAAGCACTGCTGATATCAAAATACAGAGCATCAAACTTGGCAGGGCGCTCCAGACATCCATAATGCGCATAAGCATCATCTCTGTCTTCCCCCCGAAATATCCGGCAATACATCCGATGACAGTTCCAAGTACCGCTCCGAACAAAGCGGTGACCAGTCCCAATGCCAGAGAATATCTTCCACCATAAAGAAGTCTGGTCAACATATCTCTACCCATAGTATCACAGCCAAGCCAGTGCTTTGCACTGGGACCCGCATATATGGAAGACAGATCAATTTCGTTTATTCCATAAGGGCTGAAAAACGGTCCTATCAAACATAAAAGTACAATCAAAACGAGCAGTCCAATTCCCAACTTGGAACTCCAGCTTTTTTGCAGACGATATAAAAATTCTCCGGCCACCTGCATTTTTTTGTTCTTAGAAAAATTTTGCATGATACTATTTCCCCCCCTTCTTCCGAGAATACTGCGCCTTAATGCGCGGATCTAAAACAGCATAAGCCAAATCCATGACCAGCATGACTATTGATGTAAAGATTGCAAAAAAGACAATACAACTCCTCACGATCGGCTGATCTCTCTGCTGTATTCCGACAAGAAGATATGCCCCTACGCCTGGTATGGAAAAAATACTTTCTATTACAGGACTTCCTCCGATCAGCATGGCAAGTCCACCGCTGACACCTGTAATAATAGGCATCATTGCATTCGGGAACATATGACGTCGTACAATAACACCCTCTTTCTGCCCCTTTGCCCTGGCGGTTGTGACAAAATCTGCGCGAATGACCTCAAGCATACTGGAGCGCGCCTGTCTTGCATTAATGGCGATACCGGCCAGCGCAGTACTTATGATCGGCAGAATGTAACTTTGCATGGAATCAATTCCATAGGGAGGCAGCAGTCCCAATTTCAACGAAAATACCAGAACAAGTATCATTGCCACAAAAAAATCCGGACAACTGATAAATACCATTGCAATTACCATTGTCAAAGAATCCTGCCACTTTCCTTCATGAACGGCCGCAAAGATACCAAGCAGAGTACCGATTATAACATTCAGTGCCATACCGCTTAATCCGATAAACAGCGTTCTGGGAAGCCTCACGGCCAGTTCTTTCTGTACCGGCGTCCGAAACACCCAGCTTGTGCCCAGATCAAAATGCAAAAAAGTATCCACGAGATAATTTTTTAATTGTATAATATAAGGCAGATCGATTCCCAGTTCATGCCGCTTTGCTGCAATATATTCTTCCGTTGCCTGTGTCCCCAGTAAAAGTCTCGCAGGATCTCCCGGCATCAGGTACATCAGGGTAAAGGCCACAATAGCCGCACTTATAACGATTATGATCATCCACAGACATCGTTTTAAAATATACCTACCCATAAATTCATTCTCCTTTAGTTCGCAAAGGAGAAACGAGGCATAAAAGTCTGCCTCGTTTACCCCATGTGTCCATTATTATTGCACGTTATAAGTGCAGGCAGTCGGCGTAATATGGCCTTCTCTCTTATACAGAGAAGCAACATCTTTTGTCACTACGATTACAGATGCTTCTCCGACAATACAATCAATGTAACCGTTTTCCAGTGCATAATCAATCACCTGTTTCACGTCGGCAGAATCATCGGTTTGCATTGCCGCATCAAAGAGAGAATTCAGCTTTTCATCGGAAAGATATCCTGAAGTGACACCCTCTTCAAAAAATCCCAGTTTAAACATAGGTCTGTATGAACTGATAAGGTTCGGTCCGCCGGTTCCCACAAACCGCATATCCCAATCGCCTCTCTGTGCAGAATGTGTATCCAGTTCCGATTGCGTATATGCCTGAAGTTCTACATTAATGCCCAGATCATCTAATTCTGTCACCATCATAGTAGCTCCGTTTTTATACGCTTCAGCAGAATTGCAGATTAAACGGATTGTCTCCCCATTGTAATTTGATTTGTCCAAATATTCTTTTGCAAGTTCCTTATTATAAGTATTGATATAATTTTCCTCTTCTTCCCAGTTCGGATCATAAGAATTATAATAGGAAACACCAAATGCCTTTAAAGCGACATAGGAACCTCCCATAGCGGTAGCAATTGCCTCATTATCAATTCCGTAGAAAATGGCAAGACGCAAATTCAAGTCATCGCTGAAAATATTAGAAGACATATTAGGCTCCAGCATCATATAATCGCTGCTCACTTCAACTGTAACATTATAGCGATCCGCTTTTGCTCCGCCCTCCTGGAATGTATTCAGCATTGCCATCTGAACGTAGGTACATATATCAATGGTATCCTGTTGCAGTCCGACCGCTGCTGTGGCCGCCTCAGGAACCACATCAAGTTCCAGAACTTCCACATTTCCCACA
The DNA here is from genome assembly GCA_014804795.1 of Lachnospiraceae bacterium. Lineage (GTDB taxonomy): Bacteria > Bacillota > Clostridia > Lachnospirales > Lachnospiraceae > 1XD8-76. The sequence goes on from JAAUZC010000023.1 coordinate 51,650, forward strand.
TGCAGATCCAGCCGCTGTGCCGCAATCTCCGGATCATTTCCCCAGTAATTTTTGTCATAGGTCAAAACCACTTTTGAACCGGGAATAAATTCACTCACCACATAATTTCCTGTCGCAACAGGATCCGTTGCAAACTGATGGCTCTCATAGGCTGTCTGCGTATAAATCTGTGTTCGGCATAACGGGAATTCCACTGTCGTTACCGTTGCCTCGGATGTCCAATAAAAATCCATCGTATAGTCATCCACTTTTTCGATATGGTCATAAATATCAAAGCTGACTACATCGCCCACTTCAAAGGCATGATCAAAACAATACATAACATCATCTACTGTCACAGGATTTCCCTCGGAATCATGAATGCTGTCAAACAGTGTAACCCGCCAGCAGTCACTTGAAATCTCCTCATATCCCGATGCCAGATCGGGAACCAGATTCCCGTCATCATCATAGTCAAATAAAGTTTCATACAGATTCCAGTACCAGTTTACCTTGCTTGTGCCGAGCGCCATATTCATACTGGGCTCCAGATTTTCCGGATCTGCCTGCAATGCCATAGTCACTTTCGGATAGAGCCCGCTCTCTGATACTGTTTCATTTTCTGCTGCCTCCTCCGGTTCTTCCACTGCAGATGTATCCGGAGCAGGATCCGTCGTATTGTTTGTTAAATTGCCGCATCCACTTAATGTCATAATTGCCGTCAAAGTAACAGCAACCGTCTGTAGTAACCTTTTTTTCATTTTCACCCGTTCCTTTCCTCTTTTCTCCTTGTTTTCAGTATATATTTTATATCTTAATATAAATAAAAATCGTTGCTAGCCCACGATTATTTATTTTACACTTACTTTTCGGCAGATGATTCCTTAAAGATCCAGTGTATTATCTTCTGGATTGCAATATCCCAAAACGCAAAATCATGTCCATAGCCGGAGTTAACATCATATATAATATTGTGCACACCCAGACTTTCCGCATATTCCTTGAACTCCATAATTTTAGGATAACATACTTCTTTCGTTCCACAGCAGAAGTAAATTTCAGGAAGATTTCCAGCCAAAACCAGTTCCGGAAATCTCTCCCACATACATTCGTAAGAATCCAAATACGCTCTTACAGTATCATACTTCGCGATCATATTGATCTCCTTGTAAGTAATGCCGCCCTCCTCATATTCGGAAGGAAACTTTTCGGGTTCCACCGACGCCATTTTTCGAAATTCTTCTGCGCTGAAATCAGCGTAAGGCTTCAAAAACTTTGACTCCCTGAGAGATGCCGAAATCGGAGCAATCCCTCCAAATTTTTCCGGATGGCGGAATCCAAGAAGCAATGTCCCGGAGCCTCCCATAGACATTCCGCTGATAAAATTATCCTCTCGCTTTTCTGAAGCCGGAAACCAGCCAAATATCATCGGCATCAATTCTTCAAAGAAAAAATCCGTATAATAATATCCGTTGGCAAATTCCGGATGGTTTGCATAATCGCTGTTCAGCGCATTCGGCATTACCACAATCAGATTTTTTTCTTCTGCGTATCTCATCAGATTTGTATTATGGATCCAGGTCCAGCTATCTCCGGTTGCCCCATGCAGCAGCCAAAGCACTTTATATTTTTCTCCGCAGTCATAAAATTCTTTTGGAGATTTTTTCCATGTATGCGGTATCTCCGGCATGATTATATTTACTTCCACAGGAAGCATCAATTTCCGACTGTTCATTTTTAAAGAACACAGTGACATTTCTTTTCCTCCTCGATTTTCTCCGGTTACATTGTGTTAAGAAACAATCCGCTACCGTTTCGCAACGCCCCTTCATTTGACAAAACATATTTGCCATGCTACACTAAGTGCAATTTCTTTATTGTCAGTCTAACAAAAGCCAAAAAGTGTTTCAATTCCAATTAGTACAGAGGTTTCTTTCCAAAATAAAAAGAATCAGGGACTATCTTTTAAACGGGGGACAGCAAATTTGACAACAGATGTTCTACAATATTTTTTATATATCGCACAGGGCGGCATCACTTTCGAAAACGCTTCTGAAGAATTTCATATTTCTCAGTCTTCCATTTCCAAAATGATACGAAGTCTGGAAGATGAACTCGGCTGTCAGCTGTTTGACCGGACACGCCGCTCTGTTTCATTGACAGAAGCGGGCAAATGCTTTTATAACAACCTGATGGAAATTCGCCCTGCATATCAAAAAATGATGTCCCAAATGCGTTCTTTTTCTTCTTTGAATACCAGTAATATCTGTTTTCAGAGCAGTGCATTTTCTCTTGATATCACGCGGTTGATCAATCGTTTTAATGAAAAGAACCCTAATTCTTTTATGACGTTAAAGGCCTCTTCCTACGATTCCGACGCGCTGTTGTCTCTCCTCTACTCAGACGAAGCCGACTTCGGAATCATGCATAAATCGATTTTCGAACATAATGATTTATGCAATACTCCTTTAAAAGATGACCAGCTTATAGCCATTTTTTCTGTCAAGAGCAAAACACCCAAAAAATCTCTCGACGGAAGCACCGTTCCTATTCTCTGGGCAGAACTGCGAAATGAAAAACTGTTGATTGAAAAATCCCATACTATTGCTTACCTAATGCCGGAGTTAAATCGTTTTTTCGGCACTTCCTATGCCGCAGAAGAAATAGAGAACTGGCCTTCCGTTTTGCGTCGTGTCTCTCATAACGAAGGGATTACTTTAGCTTATTACAGTAATATTGACATTATCGACACTACCCAGTTTCATTTTTGTCCGATATCGGATATCCCTGATACACCGCTTGTCCTGACAATTCCCAAATCGAGATCCGAGGCGGTATTTCAAAACTACAACTGTTTTGCAGATTTCCTTTTATCGGAGGGAGGTGTCTGATCATATACATGTGTCAATCGTCTTATCTTTTGCGCTTTGCATTCCTACCGCCAGCAAAATAACCAGCAATGCTGCCACAATCCACAGACTGGCATTCCAATCTCCCAGCCAGTCATGCACTATTCCCAATCCGGTTGGGCCGAATGCCGCAATAACATAGCCTATACTCTGGCTCATTCCCGACAGCAGCATAGCATCTGTTCCATTGTCTGTGCGAAACCCGATAAACGCCATTGACAGAGCAAAGCCGCCATTGCATCCGAATCCGCCAATCAAAGCCGCCAGAAATAAAACGGACGGTGCCTCCGTACATGCCATCATGACAATTCCCATCAAAAATGCCCCGACAACACAGCAGGTAAGCTTCCTTTGATCCTTGTAGCGCCCCGCTAATGCAGGCATCAAAAACGAGGCCGGAATACCGGTCAACTGAAAACAGGATACATAATACCCTGCAGTGACGGCGTCCAGGCCTTTAGATTGGAAAATAGTTGAGAGCCAGGCAGAACAGCTATAAAAGGCCAATGCTTCTATTCCGAGAAAAAGTGTCACCGCCCACGCGGTTTTATCTTTCATTATGTCGAAATAATTTCCTTCCACTTTCCTTGTATTAATAGAAACCGCACGGACGGGAAACCATACTGCAATGGCAACTATTGAAACTGCAGCATAAATGCATAGCGTAAACTGCCAGCCTAATCCTATATTATCCGCCAAAGGATAATTGACCCCCGACGCTATCGCCGAGGATACCGCAAGCCCTACACAATTTAAAGCGGTAACGAATCCGTATTTCTCGGCAAATTCATTTTTTATGATCGCGGGCATAAGGACATTTCCACAGGCAATGCCGCTTCCGATCAGAACCGTTCCCAGATACAACCCGGACAATCCGCAAAATGAACGGATCAACGTCCCAAAAGCAATCAGCAGAAAGCCCATTATCAGTGTGCGCCCTGTTCCTATCCTTGTGTTGCATGCTTTTACCATAGGTGAAATAACTGCAAAAGTAAGCAACGGAATCGTCGTCAACATGCCGCACGCCGTATCTGAAAGCATCAAATCCGGTTTTATCAGTTTCATCAATGAGCCAATCCCTGTAATAGAGGGTCGCAAACAAATTCCCACAATAATAATCGCAATAAGCAAGTAATTCTTTTTATATTTTTTCATACCATAACTCCACTGCTTTCATAATCTGACATAAAATCTTAAGGCTGTCTTCCTCTAGCAAAAATTATCTTCTATCCAATGATCTGTATAATCGAAAAGTCTCTTCTCTGTATTTCCAAATTGTCCCGGATAAGTTTCACATTCTGTCGCCGGTTGATAGTTATGGTCTGCCCCTTCCACAAATACCAATTCTTTTTTCTCCGCGGCCGCATTTTCATATATTGTTTCTGCAGCGGAAAACTCATAACCTCCTGTCATTCCCATAACCAGCGTTGGAACATGGACTCCCATCATATTTCCCGGGGTACAGTTAAATGAAGAAGTCCAGTCTACACCATACAATGTATCCTCATTGTAGTAATAGTCATCGGTAACCCGAACCGCAAGAGTATTCAAAAACAGACGCACTGTTGTAACCGCTGCACCCATACGATATGATCTGGAAAGAGATTCCATATTATAGGGTCTGCGTACAGAATGCACAATTTCTTTCCGTATCCCACCATCTCCGCAAAGTAATGGCCAGGAGCCTTTTGTATGAGAAAAATATCGAATATCCTGCGGAAAGAGTTTATTATTCAACGGAAACATACTGGCTGCCGGAATAATGAAAGGTTCATCATCTGAATACTGCCCTTCCCCCCGGTCAATTATATGCAGTCTCTCTAATGCCCGTTCAATCAGTTCATTATTCCGTTTTCCCTGAGCTTTCAGAAACTTATGCACGAAAGCATCACTGTAAACCGCACCGTTTTCCCGAAATCCGTTTTCAGGATTAAAAATATCCAGTTCCGGATTTATTGCTATTTTTCCATCTTTCCAGTAAACAGCGGGATCCACACTAAATAAGGCCATCGCTCCATTTCCCCAATTAGAATCCGGTAACAGCATCCCTTCTGCGGCCTGAAAACCTGAAAGTTCCTGACACTTTACTATTTTTTCGCTTCCCCGGAAAATCTGTACTCCATTTTCCGCCACACTTTGATATGCACTGAGAAGGGATGCCCCACCACTATGCCCCCACAAAAGAACTGCTTTAAATCCTCGTTCTCCTTTTAAATGATCCATCATAATCCTGACATCTGACATTTTGTCTTCCATCAAAGAGTCAGGATTACTTACATTTGCACAAAGAACACAATATCCTCTTTTCGCCATTTCTTCTCCCGGCGAAAACGTCATATAATCCCCGTATGGATGCACCAGCAAAATACAGATTTTACTCTTTTCGCTTTCCCCGACAGGTTCATAAAACATACTATGTATTTTTCCATCCAATTTTTGGTACGTTTTTCTTATTTTATCCATTTTTATCTATGCTCTATCCTTCTCACATTTTTTATTTTAAACATAATATAATAATTTTTTCTTTCTATTCAATTCCAATTTTTAATCTAATTCATTCCAAAACGAGATGAGAAAATAAATTTTAACCGGTCATCTGTTTTTTCCTCCGGATACTTTAAACTTTTTCTACATAACCTTTTATTTTGGCAGGCTGAGGCCCACAAAAAAATCCCCCAACCGTATTGCAAGTACAGTTGGGGGATTTATTCTTTCGTTCACATGAAACTATCGTATCCTTTTGCCTGCCGGCATTATAGCCCGCTTAGTTAAACGGAACTACCGCGCCGTCATAAGTATCATTAATATACTGCTTGATCTCATCGGATTTCAGCACATCCACCAGTGCCTTAATACCTTCGTTGTCTTCATTTCCTTCTTTTACCGCAATGACATTCACATAAGTCTTTGCCGCTTCGGAATCAGCGCTCTCAAAAGTGATGGAATCTTTTGCAACACTAAATCCGGCCTCCAGCGCATAGTTACCGTTTAATACAACATATGCCACCTCATCCTTAACTCTCGACACTTGTGCCGCCTCCAGTTCCACAATGTCCAGATTATACGGATTTTCTACAATATCCATTTTTGTGGCTGTCAGGCCCACACCATCTTTCAAAGTAATCAAGTCGTTATCCTGCAACAGGAGCAAGGCTCTCGCTTCGTTTGTAGTATCATTCGGCACTGCAATCGCATCGCCGTCCGCCACATCTGCCAAATTACTCTTTGTTCCCGGATAAATTCCGAAAGGTTCATAGTGGATACCTCCCGCATTTACAAGATGTGTTCCATTTTCCTCATTAAAATTTTCCAAATAGGGAATATGCTGGAAATAGTTTGCATCTATCTCTTCGCTCTCTACTACATTGTTGGGCATAACATAATCGTCAAAAATTGTTACTTCCAGATTCCATCCCTGTTCTGCCAGAATCGGGGCTGCAACTTCCAGAATCTCCGCATGAGGTGTAGCAGATGCCGCTACTGTAATAGTTCCCTTTTCTTCTGCCACCGCATCCTCTGTCTTGTTGCCGCAGCCCGTCAAAACGCCTGCTGCCAGCGCACCTGTCAAAAGAACTGCCAATAATTTCTTCTTCATAATATTTTCCTCCTTCATTTCAGCTTTTCAGATGTCTCTATAATACATCTGCTTTTTCTTCTGCTGACATGAAGAGTATACATCTATTTAGAAAAAAAAGCTAATATACGAAACCTTTATTTGGTTATAGGTTTATCCTATATCAAGATGGCTTCGCCACGAGGCAGTTTCGACAGCATACGGATTGTTTTTACATTGCCATTGTCTGATATTTTTTCAATTCCTCAATATACAATTTTCCGCTTTTGCTTATTTTCTGCCCTTTTCTGACAATATAACCTATCCGCATCCGCTCTGTTTCTTCTAACGGTACCGCCATATAATCACTGCCGTTTAATTCCTCACAGATAATGCCGGAGCAAAGCGTATAGGCATTCAGACCTACCATTAAATTGAGCAAAGTTGCCCTGTCGTTCGCTTTGATCAGACGTTTATACTCGTAATCGCTCTTCATCTCCTCCGCCAGAAACAGGGAATGATTCTTACCCTGATCAAAGGACAGGCAGGGATAATCATCCAGTTCCTCCAGAGAGATCACTTCTTTTTTTGCCAACGGATGTCCGGCCCAGAGATAAACAAAGGTATTACAGGAAAACAACTCTTTAAACTCCAGTCCGTTTTCCTGTATCGTTTTCATCATGACTTTTTCATTAAAGTCATTCAGATACAGTACGCCGATCTCACTTTTAAATGTTTTGACATTCATGATCACATCGTACGTTGTGGTCTCATGCACCGCATACTCATAATGCTCCATCCCCAGCTTCTTTACCGTCTCAACAAAGGCTTTCACCGCAAACGTATAATGCTGGGTGGAAACACTGAACTTCTCTTTTTTCTTTTTTTCGATATATCTGCTCTGCAAAAGCCCGAACTGCTCTGTCACCTGTCTTGCATATCCTAAAAACTCCTCACCCTCCGGCGTAAGGCTGATGCCTCTGTTGGAGCGCAGAAAGATCTCGATTCCTGTTTCCGTCTCCAGTTCTTTCATCGTCTCCGACAGGCTGGGCTGGGAAATAAAAAGCTGTTTTGCCGCTTCATTCATAGAGCCGCAGTCCGCTATTGCCAAAGCGTATTTTAGTTGCTGCAGAGTCAATGGTATCTCCTTTATAAAATCTTATCTACGTCAACCGGTTCATAGCGGCTGAAAATCTTCTCTTCTCCGCAGACATGCTTTGTACCGTCTTCATCGATGATGATATAATCATTTTCGTTAATAAAAGTACGTCCTCTGCGGTGCAAAATATAAGGACATACGATCGAGCCATCCGGTTTTGTCACCTTGACCAGAGAATCCGTGACGATCCATATCTTTGTCAGGATGTCTGACCACAGCTCGTATCCGTCTTCCAACCCCTTTCCCTGTTCATACTTAACTACATCCGCTTCTATCGGTGTTCTCCTGCATTTCATAACGGTGCTCCTTTCCTGAAACCATATATATATTTACAGTATAATATATTTTGTCTGCTTTTACAAAAGAAAGATGAAAAGAAATCGCACAAAAGATCACTTCATCTCCGTAATCCCCATCACCCGCATCGCCACTTCCAGTGCCGGCTTCGTTATCATACCGTTTTCCAGAAGTTTCCTGTCGGCCTCGGTTTCCGCTCCGTTTTCTTTTCGCAATACAGCCATATTTAACGCCTTAAACAGTGAGATCAGCTTCCGTATATCCTTTTCTTTATCCAAAATACAGCTTCCCAAAGAACTCATCTCAAATTCACAGGTCGAGATGATCTGCATACAAATGCGCAGTTCTCCTGTAATATCCGACGCCTCCATCAGAATATCAGGCCTTTTTTCGAAGCATTCAAGAAAATATTCTTTCGCTCCCTGCACATCTCCTCTCGCAAAGAAATCTGCCAAAGCTCTTTTTACTTCTCCGGTCTCAAATTTTTCTCCTATGATCGCTATCCGGCACTCATAGGGCCGCAGGTGATTCACCTGTATCCAGACCATCTGTAAAAATTCCGATAAAAATCCGAACACACGCTTTCTGTATTCGTCATATCCCGTCACATCAATGCGGCTTCGCACTTCAAACAGAATATCAAACAGCCATTCGCAGTATTTGTCATAAAGCGGTTTCGGCATAACGCAGATATTCCCGAAATAGACCTGATTGCTATGTACCAGTCTTTCAAAACAATTATGATATTCCGGATATTTTTCTTTAACAACCTGCTCCGTCACCTGAAGATCATAAAGGTTATGATCCACCCCAAACCCATCATAATAATTACTGTGAAGCGTGAGCTTTTCTGTTGTGATCAGGTCATATTCCTGCAGAATCCGTTCGCAGTCCCACTCCGTCATAAGCCGCTCTCCCGCCCTGTCCCGCATAACAGGAAAACGTCTGTAATGGCAGACTCCCACATAATCTGTATCTTTACATTGCTTCCAGATCCAGTACATACCGGTCAGCTCACTGAAATAAGGATTCTGTTCTGAAATATTATCCTCTCCGTCATCGTCCCGCAGATAAGTTTCGTCTAACGTCCCTCTTAACGCATGCCCAACCTGTAGCGGAACATACATACTGTCCTTAGGCCGTTCAAATAGTTTATGGGTCATGACAAAGATTTTTATATTCATTCCTTTTCTTCCCTTATCTTATAATTAGACAGAAAAACTCCCACACCGCATCGGTACGGGAGCTTTTCCAAATTCTCAGTTTAATAATTTTCCGCCTTAATTTCAAAATAAGCCTGCGGATGGGAACATACCGGACAGATTTCCGGCGCTTTCTTGCCGACCACAATATGCCCGCAGTTTCTGCACTCCCAGACTTTCACTTCACTCTTCTCGAATACCTGCGCGGTCTCTACGTTCTTTAATAAAGCTCTGTAACGCTCTTCATGATGTTTCTCAATCTCGGCCACCAGACGGAATTTTGCCGCCAATTCCGTAAAGCCCTCTTCCTCCGCAGTTTTTGCAAAACCCGCATACATATCTGTCCATTCATAATTTTCGCCCGCTGCGGCCGAGCCGAGATTATAGGCTGTATCTCCGATACCTTCCATCTCCTTAAACCACATTTTTGCATGTTCTTTCTCATTGTCTGCGGTCTCTAAAAAAATTTCAGCGATCTGCTCATAGCCCTCTTTTTTCGCTACAGACGCGAAATAAGTATACTTGCTTCTCGCCTGTGTTTCACCCGCAAAAGCTGCCTCCAGATTTTTTCCTGTCTGTGTTCCTTCATACTTACTCATACTTCCTTCCCTCCTGATCCCGTTTTATTTTTTTAATATACTCATTTTGTAAGAAATAATTCTAAACAAATAGAGTTGTCCCTTATTTCCCAATCACACAGCACATTTCATGCCACTGTTCGTTTCCCCATGTGGAGTTTGCAATGCCATGATCGATAAATCCCATTTTTTTATACATCTCTACTTTTTCCTCAAGGCAGGTAAGAATCAACGACTGTCTGCCGCACTTTTTTTCTCTCCCGATATAACGGTTTACAATTTCCTTTGCCAGTCCCTGCCCCCGATACTGCGGCAGTACATCGAGCCCCAGCAGCATGATATTCTTTCCTGCCGCTTTATGAAGGCTTATATCCGTAAAGAAGTCATCCCGAAAAGAAGTCTCATCCGTCGCAACGCCGTTGAGAAAACCTGCAATCTCTCCGGTACTTTTATCAACCGCCACCAAAAAAAGTTCCGGCGCTGCAGCAATCCGCTCTGTCATCGCTTTCGCGGAACATGCCTCGTGAGGCGGAAAACAGATCTGTTCTATGGCGACGGCCTGCTTAATCTCATCCGGCTTTATGCTTCTGAATTCAAATTTTTCCATATCCATCTTAAAAATCTCCCCGAAAAATCAAACCCGCCATTCATTCCCGACCGATTCCAGTATACACGATATCCCCAGTGAGAACAAGTGTTGCTTTTTATGAGGCTACCGGTTACTGTTTAAACATACCAGAAAGTCCGCCCGTATGGAACTTAAATTCTTAAGGGGTCCCTTAAAAAACGCCGGCACTTAGCGAGGTATTTTCGAGCTTAGTGTCCGTTGCGTTTTTTACGTAGCGACAGAAAATTTAAGTCCCATACAGACTACTGATCCGGCTGACAAAAATTTATTTTGCCGAATTGCCCTTACCGCGGATTAGAGATATAATATTAGCGATACTCCGCCAAGAAAGGACTTATGACATGTCGAACGAAATTTCAGATATAATCATCCGTCTCGCCCGGGTAGAGGATACTCCCGCTCTTTTGGATATTTATGCCCCTTATATGGAAAAAACAGCAATCTCTTTTGAGTATGATGTTCCTTCTATAGAGGAATTTAGGATACGAATAGAAACTGTTCTGCAAAAATACCCTTATCTTGTCGCGGAAAAAGATGGGAGTCGGGAAAAGACTGTATCATGCCCTGGAAGAAATACTGGAAGAGCATCCGGAAACCCCCGGACCGATGATCTGGTTTCCGGAGCTCGGAGAAAAATGTCAATAACTTCGGGAAGGTAATTTTTTCGATAAAATACTTGCAGACAACAGAGCTACCACAAAACATGACAGCTCTGCCGTCTCTTAATTTAAATAATTTTTATTTCTTTTCCTTTAGAAAAGGCAATTGAATATAAGACGCCTTGTCGCCTCCGCAGTGGATGATATGTTCCCCCATATTATTGGCTGTTCCCAAGTGGATTCCCTTTTCAAGATTTTCCCTATATTCATTTCCAATACGAAGTACTAAGGTCTCACCCGCTTCCCATTTGAGTCCAATCGGTCTGATGCCGATTTCAACCTCTGCGATTTCTCCATCATTTAAATAATCAGGTTCCCGAAAACTATGAACCGGAATCAAATCGCTCGATAACTCCAGATTCAGTTCTCTCAGAGATACTCTGAGCTTTCCCTCAAATCCTGCAAGCGGCTCCTGATAGCGATTATGAGGCGTGCAGTCCCATGCTGTCAGCTCTCCCTCTTTGTTTTCCTTGCTGATTTCCACAAACAGATCCATGTCATGACAGTTTTTTGTTTCCACAAAAAATTTTACTTTGGGATAACCTATAATACAGGTCTCCTTCTCAAAAGTAATTCTGAATTCCACACCCGCTTCAGGATCCTTTCCGTCATAGGAAACCTCTCCATTCTCTCCGGGTTCCGGCAACAGCTTTCCGTTCGAACCGCTTAAGTAAATCTTCGTATACTGAACATTCTCCGGCGGGAAGACTTCGGACACCAGGTTCGTTTCATCCACTCCGCCAGGATTCAGAACCGCATATCTTACTTTCGGTGTTTTTTCCCAGTCGTTCTCTATTCCTTTCAGATATCTGTCAAAAAAGCTTAACAATTCCTTCTGATTTTCCGATTTGTAAAAATCCACCCATTCATGAGAATTGTGTACTCTCAGCCATTTTTTCTTAGATGAAATTTCCCGGTAAGCCCGAAATGTTCCGTGTGTATGAATCGGATTAGTATAGCTCGCCACAATATAGGCCGGTATCGTGATATCCTTTAAAACCGCTCTCTTATCCTCCCAGTAATCGTTCATCAGAGGATATTTCTCAGCCATAGAGGGCATGTCATCCACATAGTTGTTTCCATGCATCACACTGACTGCCTGTCGCGGAAAAGCAACATTTGCTATTCCTCCCTGAAGTATGGTCTCTCTGTAGGCATCTGTCTGCCCCTCCCAGGGTGCGATTGCTTTCAGATGGGGTGGTTTCTGATCTGCCGCGAACCACTGCGCGATCGTCAGATAGGAATTTCCGGCCATACCCACATTTCCGTCGCACCAATCCTGCGCGGCAAGCCACTCCACATAATCGTAGATATCTTTTCCTTCCGGCTCGCCCCAATGGAAAATGTTCCCCTCGGACATATAGGCGCCGCGGGCATCCGGATGTGCCACCGCATAGCCGGCAGCACACCATAGCGCGGGATCTACACCCTCCTCTTTCTGCAAATGAGACAGATCTTTCTCATTGTACGCCCAGGAAACATCAATATTGGACTTTCCGTAAGGACTCCAGGAAATCACAGCCGGAACCTTCTCCTGCGTTACCGGACGATAAATGTCCGTATAAATAGCAGTCCCGTCACGAAGTACTACCTTATCATCCCTCTCCCATATAACGTCACAGGTCAATGCCACATCGCCCTTTTCATCCTGATACCCGGCAGGCAGTACAGTCACAGAAGGGTTAAATCCGTTATAATGTCCTTCCGGGTCCGTTATAGGACGCGGTTTTATCCATAATTGCTTCCATTCTTTCATGATGATCTCTCTTTTCTCCTAATCTTCCAGCAGACGCTCCAAAAGTGTCACATAGCGCTTTAACTGTTCCATCGCCGCCTCATCCCAGCCTTCATATTCGCTGGCAATATATCCCTTAAATCCAAGTTCCTTCACCATGGGGATGATCTCTTCATAAGGAATACAAGGGTTGTGACAGTTTTCATCCAGGAAATGGAACTTTCCGTGAATATAGGGTGCATAAGGAATTAACTTTTTCAAATCCTCCAGCTTGGCAGGCGATTGATAATGCCCAACAATATCGTTTATCATCACCTTCTCCTGTTCTGTAAACTCATCTGAGGCAATGATCTCCTCCGCCGAGAGACGTTTTTTATTCAATTCAATAACACTGTTTAATTTATCCTCCCGGAATCCATCCCGCAGATAATTTTCAATCATCTGTTTGTGGGGTGCATACTGGAAGATAGAGAAATCCGGTACAACGCCAAGGTATCCTTCACTCTCCGGTTCCGCCATAATTTCCAGATATTCTTTCCATACCGGTACATCGGGATGGTGGGGCGCATGCATTTCGATGCAGAGCTTCATATCTAACTGTTTGCAGAAAGGGAGCATCGCACGGAAGTTTTTCGGTTTGATCGCATGCTGTGTACGCACCAGATCCGCTCCGGCCTTCTTTGCCAGAATCAGATCTCTTCTTGTGTGCTCACAAATCTCTTCATCTGTCAGGTCTCTGTCGGGATGCAGACCCATGTCGATATAAGCGCTCCAGGAAACAAGGTGCAGCTCATATTTATTTAAAAGCTCCCTGAAATGTGCAATCCACTCGTCTGAAATATTCGGATATTCCGGCGCCATCTGTGCTACAACGATCTCCACTCCCTCATACCCCATCTCATGAGCTGTTCTAAGCAAATCTTCCAGATTCATCAATTTTAAATCATAAAAATAAGTAAAACTGTAAATAGAAACTCCAATCTTAATGTCTTTACTCATAATTTTTCTGCCTCCTTTTCTTATTCTACTGTCAGTTCTTTCGTGCACTCCGAAATTTCAACGCCATAGTCACCCTCGTAGCCGGTGTAGGGAATACGGTGCTGCATATGTGCTTTTACGGAATGAACACTTCCTCTTTCCAATCCTTTATAATTGATCACTCTGATCACGGCATCATCCGTAATATGCCAGTATTCTGCAAAAAGCCCCGGCAGTTCTGAAAGCAGAAACTGTTTTCCATTAAGATGAAATTCCACCATCCCGTCCGGAACTCGTTCTCCGTCCACCTCAAAATACAGATTCTCGATACAGCTCAGATAAGTTCCCCTGTAAGTAGGATAATGAAGCTTAAATTCATATCCGTAAGTAATACCCTCTACTGCTGTGTTCTGAATAGGTGAATCAACCACCATGTGAATATCCCACTGTGCAAATGCCGAAAAAAACATAATCTTTACCTCCTGTTTAAATAATATAATTATCAATATATTTCTTCGCCAGAATGAGAGAATTGTGAATATCTTCTTTTGACTTTTCAAACGCCTTATCCTCAATCTCCAGGCAGACATAGCCGTCATATCCGGTATCCGTTAACGCGCTGATATATTTTCCCCAGTTTACGTCTCCCAATCCCGGAAGCTTCGGCGACATATACTCCAACGGATAAGCCATAGTTCCTACGGATTTCAGGCGTTCCGGATAAAGCTTGATGTCTTTGATATGTACATGGAATATCTTATCCTGAAAATCATAAATAGGCTGAATATAATCTATCATCTGCCACACAAAATGGGAGGGATCATAATTAATTCCCAGGTTGTCATTCGGCAGGATCTCAAAGATTTTTTTCCAGTTGGAGGGACTGGTAAACAGATTCTGGCCACCCGGCCACTGCTCTTTCCCGAAAAGCATGGGGCAGTTTTCAATCGCCACTTTCACCTGCGCCTTTTTTGCTTCCTCCAAAATATCCGGCCACACTTCAGCCACAACTTTCAGATTTTCCTCCACCGTAGCATCTGTTACTCTTCCAATAAATGTGGTAACCATATTGACGCCCAATTTGGCAGATGCCCAGATCAGCTTCTTTAAATGTGTGACAGCTTCCGCCCTCTTTTCCGGATCCTTATCCAGTGTATTGGGATAATACGCCAGAGAAGAGATCTCAACCCCCCTTTTAGCGCAATAATCCGTTATTTCCTCCGCTCTTTTGTCATCCAGCATATCTACATCAATATGAGTCACCCCCGCATAACGCCGGTCAGCCTTCCCTTTAGGCCAGCATGCTACTTCTATACACTTGAATCCGTTTTCCGACGCAAAATCCACTACTTCCTCAAAACTTTCCCCTTCTAAAATAGAAGTTATAAATCCCAGTTTCATTTTTTGTCACCTCTCTGCCTTGTATTATTCCTTGTTTATCCGGTATATTACTCTACATCCACCCACTCTTTTTTCATGGCGCTCTCAAAAATACAGTCGCTTAAGATCATTTCCCGCAAACCGTCTTCCAGTCTGGCAAAATCGTAAGCTCCATCTGTCTCGATGCTGTCATAAAACTCTCTGAATACATTTTTGAAAGCATCCGGAAATCCTTCGATATGCCCTGACGGATAGGAAGCCAGCCTCCCCGTCTCTCTGTGCATCAGAGCGGTATCCTTTGTCATAATCTCATTCGGTTTATCCCGATATCCGATCCACAGGTCATTCAAATTTTCGGAAGACCATTCAAGGGATTTTTTGCTCCCCGCCACGCTCAGGGTAGTCGTATTTTTCTTTCCAGCAAAAACCATGGAGACAATAGCAGTTCCGATTGCCCCATTTTCCAATTCAAACATTACTACCGCTTCATCCTCCGTATCGATGGGAATCTCCTCATAGACCGCATCAGTTAATGTCTGGAACGTTTCCACTTTTCCTGTGGGTTTTTTCCTTACAGGATAAACCGTTCTGAATGCGGCATTAACCCGTTTTATCTTTTCCCCTGTCACAAATTCCGCCAGATCCATCCAGTGGGATCCGATATCTGCGATGGCTCTTGTCTTCCCGACCTGTCCTTTTTCCAGTCTCCAGCTGTAATCCGTATCATATAACAGCCAATCCTGAATATATCCCCCATGTACGGAAAACAGGTCGCCTACTTCCCCTTTCGCAATCATCTGGTGCATCTCGTTCGGCATCGGATAAAGCCGATTATGAAAATTGACTGCTCCCGTAACCTGCTTTTCCTTCGCCAGACTCACTAATTCCCTTGCCTGCTCTACCGTTGTGGTAAACGGCTTTTCACAAATAAAATGAACGCCCCTTTCAATCGCATATTTTGCGATTTCGTAATGAGTATGATTCGGCGTACAGATATGTATTGCATCGGGTTTCTGTTCGTCAATCATTTTTTTATAGTCACTATAAGCGTTTTCTATATGCATAGCCGCCGCTTTTTTCTCCACATCCGCAGCATCGCACAATGCCACTACCGACACATTTCCAAGCCTCCGCAGCATCTCCACATGAACGTTCCCGATAAATCCTGCTCCAATCACCGCTGCTCTGTATTTTTTCATTTTTCATGCTCCTTCCTAGTAGGGATTCTTTTTCTCCCATTCCTGCTGCGTAGTGTCTCCCGGCTGTACCATGACCTCGATCTTATTTCCTTCCGGACATACCATCCAGATAATCTCACATTTATCCAATCCCACGTTGCCTTTTGCCGTATCATCCACCGGAACCTGTACCTCCTTCATAAACGGCTGCGGGCAACAGTACACGCCATTTTTTCCCCATTCTTTCACTGTGTCTGTCACTTTATAGATCTGCAGCGCAAAGTGACCCAACAGATCATCATCCCTTGTGCTCACCGGATCTTTGGCCGCCAAAAGCTCCACATACTGTCCGCTCTCTCCCACCGTCAGCACAACAGAATCCTCCGTTTTGCTCTGTACCTCAAAACACATGGCTTTCAAATGTGCTTCCATCGCCTCGAGGTCATTCACGTAAACAGAAATACCTGCCAGGGAATTAAACAGCCTCTCCTTTTCGGAGGTATGCCCTTTTCTTTCCACCAAACGGATCTTCGCCCCATCGGGATCAGTAATATATCCGTCTTTTACTTCAACTCCTCTTTTTTCCAGTTCCCTGACCGTTTTTTCCAGATTATCACATCCTAATCCGAAAGACTGAAAAGGGCTGTCCCTATGGACAGGAATCAGCTGCCTCTTGAATTCGGGAGGGTTGATCGCGCCGTTAAACATTTCCAGATATTCTTCCGGAGCAATACGAAGATACGTCAGCCATGCCATGCTGTCGTCCTCATTATGTTCTCCCAATTCCAGCATATCTTTAAACTGTCCCACATTCAGTTCAAACATCTGCTCAAACCCCAGTTTCTCACAATAAAATTCCAAAGCGCCTTTGTAATCATTTTCCTGTAATGATACATGGAACAAATTTTTGATAATTCCCATTTCGTTTCTCCTTTTCATCTTTTTATTTATGCGTTCTGCGCAACCTTGCGTACACGAATCTTGTCAAGAAGTCTGGAACCCTGTTGGTCAAGTATGATGGCAACGATGATAACAAGTCCCTTTGCGATTTTCTGCCAGTTGGAATCCACACCCAACAGATTCAGCGAGTTGGAAATAACCTGAATCAAAAGACAGCCGATCAGGGTGCCGAATACATTTGCTTTACCGCCCTCCATCGGTGTGCCTCCGATTACCACCGCAGCGACCGCATCCAGTTCCATGCCGGCCCCCGCCGTAGTCTGTGCGCTTGCTGTACGCCCTGTCAGAAGAAGTGCCGACATTCCCACACATACACCAGTAATGATATAGACACTGTACATGATCTTTCTTGTGGGTATACCGCAGACCCGGGCCGCCTTTTTGTTCCCGCCCACTGCCAGTGCATAGCGCCCGAATCTGGTTCGCTGTACCACAACCGCCATAATAGCAACGAGAGCGAGCATTACTATTACCGGAAAAGGGATTCCCAAAATTTTTCCGGTTCCGAAAAACAGATACCAGTCGGGAAGTCCTGCAATACTCTTCGCATGGCACAAAAGCAGATTAATGCCCTGATAAATCATGCCCATGGCAAGTGTAACGATAAAGGGTGCCAGATTAAATGTGGATGTGATAAATGCATTTAAAAAGCCGCATACACCTCCGATCACCAACGCTGCCAGAATAACGATTGGAGCACTCACGCCCGAAACCGCCATCATAGCCGTAGAAATGCCAATCATCCCCAACATATAACCTACGGACAGATCGATCATGCCGGAAGACAGCACCAGAGTGAATCCCAGGGATAAAGTACAGCTGGTACAGATCTGTCTTAAAATATTGGTCAGATTTCTGCTAGAAAAGAAATCGTTTGTCAGACAGCAGACAATACCGACGAAAATGATCAATATTACAAGCGCCTTATTATCCATTAATATCTGGACAAGCTTTTCGCTGTCCATTTTCTTTTTACTTTTATTCATCCGAAAGCTCCTCTCTTATCCTAATGCATATTTTCCCAACAGCTCCTGGGTTGCCTCTTCTTTTTTACACTCTGCCGTAATTTTTCCGTTTCTTACCACAAAAATACGATCAGACATTCCCAGTATTTCCGGCATCTCCGAAGATACCAGTATAATCGCCATTCCCTGCGCGGCCAGTTTCCCGATAATAGAATAAATTTCGCTTTTTGCTCCTATATCAATCCCCCTGGTCGGCTCATCCAATATCAACACTTTCGGAGTTGTCATCAGCCAGCGTCCGATGATCGCCTTCTGTTGATTTCCGCCGGACAGAGAAGTGATCAGCATACCCTTATTGGCTGCTTTCACAGTCATATCCCTGATCATTTCCGACACAGCTTCATTTTCCATATCCCTTTTAATGATGCCGATTCGGGAGCAGAACCTGTATAAAGCCGCCAGAGACATATTGTCTTTCACTGAAGCAGTCTTAATGATCCCGTAATCCCGTCTGTCTTCCGTAACCATAGCCATCCCCAGTTTTACGGCGTCTTTCGGCGAATGGATACGAACCGGATTTCCCTCCATATATATTTCTCCTGCAATAATGGAATCTATACCGAAAATGCCTCTCATGATTTCGCTTCTGCCTGCGCCGACCAGTCCCGAAAAACCAACTATTTCTCCTGCCCGCACCTGAAAAGATACATCCGTGTAATCCGCACCGCACAAATTTTTAATCTCTAAAATGACTTTCCCCTTTTCCGTCTGGATGACCGGATACTGTTCTGTCAGTTCCCTGCCTATGATCATGCGGATCAATTCATCTCTCGAAGTATCCGCACAGTCTCTTGTTCCGATATAGTGCCCATCCCTGTATACAGATACTCTGTCACAGATACCGAGAAGTTCCTCAATTTTGTGGGTGATAAAAATAATTGCTGTTCCCTTCGCTTTCAGTGCACGGATAACATCAAAAAGAATATTTACTTCTTTATCAGAAAGGGAAGAGGTCGGTTCATCCATTATGATAATATCCGATTCACAGGAGACTGCTCTCGCCAGTTCTACCAGCTGGCACTGAGCGACCGTCAGGCTGCTCACCAACTCCGTGGGTTTTATGTCAATATTCAATACTTCCCCCAAAAGTTTCCGGGTCTCTTCCAATCTCGCTTTATTGTCGATCAGAAAACCCTTCATAAACCTTTCTTCCCGATGAAGCCAGATATTCTCAGCCACCGTCAGGGTGGGAATAAGGCTGATCTCCTGATGGATCATGGAAATCCCTGCCGCAATAGCCTCCGCCGGAGATTTAAAATGAACCTCTTTTCCCTTTAAAATAATCTGCCCCTCGTCTTTCTGCAGATCCCCTAAGATCACGTTCATCATCGTGGACTTTCCAGCTCCGTTCTCCCCGATGACCGAATGGACTTCTCCGCGCTTCACTTCCAGATCCACTCTGTCAAGCGCCTTAACGCCCAAAAAGCTTTTGGAAAGCTGTCTGACTTCCAATACTGTCTCTTGCTGCATTGCTTTCCTCCTCTCTCTGATAGAAAGCGGGAAGCGCAGTCGTTCTCAACCGAGCTTCCCGCAATTTTATGATCCTGCTCTTCTGTTTATCTCTTTTGATTTACTCTTATTCTCTTGCGATTAAATCAAGATTTTCTGTTGTCAGTTTTACTTCATTGGAATCCAGATTGCCCAAAGCACAATCTATCATCGCCTGTGCACAGGCAGATGCAACACCATAGAAGTTGATTGCTACAGATGCCGCCTGATCGCCGGATTCCACATTGCCTCTGCCCACATCGCTGGCATCGATTCCGAGAATGATCACATCTTCTCTTCCCGCTGCCTTGCAGGCATTGATAACACCCTGTGCCTCGTCGTCGTTTACGCAGGCGATGACATTGATTTCCGGCTTGGAGATCAGCCAGTCATCTGCAAGTTTCTGTGAATCGTCCGTGGACCAGTTTCCTTCGCCCTCAATAACAACTTCTACATTATCATGCTTGTCAACAAAATTCTCAATAAAGCCGGCCGTTCTGTCTGCACCTGCTGTACTGCCGGGATCTCCGGT
This sequence comes from Lachnospiraceae bacterium, assembly GCA_014804795.1. Taxonomy (GTDB): domain Bacteria; phylum Bacillota; class Clostridia; order Lachnospirales; family Lachnospiraceae; genus 1XD8-76. Next base: position 71,890 of record JAAUZC010000023.1, read on the forward strand.
GATACATGCCACTTTGTACTCCATGCTTTCATCGTAGATGCTCTCCATATAGTTTGCCTGCATCTCGCCGCATGCGTACTGGCTGAATCCTTCGTAGATGTAGGTGTAATTTGCACCGCCTTCTACTGCTACACCGATTCCCACAGGAATTTCTGCATCCACGCAAGCATCAATTGCAGGAATGATACCGCTGTCGCCTACAGAGTTCATAATGTAGATCATGTCAGGATTAGTTGCTATCAGGCTCTCTACGTCATCGATCAGCTTGGAAATGTCGCCGTCTGCATTTGTCAGTGTCGCTTCGATTTCATAGTCAGGATAGTTCTCTTCAAAACAAGCTTTGATCGCATTTGTCAGATTTGTCTGTCCGTCATCCAGAATAGCCCACGCCATACCAATCTTAATAGTTGTCTTTTCTCCTGCATCTTCCTGTGGGGCTTTCGCCTCTGTTTCCTCTTCCTTAACTTCAGGTTCTGTCGTCCCCGTACTATCCGCAGCGCCACATGCCGTCAGTGAGAATACCATCGCTGTTGAAAGAATAAGTGCCAATAATTTCTTTTTCATGTTTTTCCCTCCATTTCTGTTATTTGTTTAATAATTTTCATGAAAATATTTTTTATTTTCATCGCTGTTGTATGCTTCATTATTGATTTTTTTGTGTTTTTTGTCAATATACTTTTTCTTTTTTCGTCATTTTGCACATTTTTCGCTATTCTTCTTTGTTGTATATGCAATCAGAATTTTTATATTTTCATGAAAATATAATTTTCTTTCCGCTTTTTTCATTTATCTCTTGCTATGTTTTTTCATTTGAGTTATTATAATGAAGAATGCTGTAACATTTTAAATACCGGATATCGAATTTCGCCCTGCGAATTTATACATCCGAAGTTTTTTCTAATATCGCATAGCAAGGAGGCCTCACATATGGAATCATCCAAGATGTCTATTACGGATATCGCCAAACGGACAGGCATTTCTGTTTCTACCGTTTCCAGGGTTTTAAATCACCCTGAACTGGTAAACGCGCAAACAGCAGAATCCATCCGGTCCGCCATGAAGGAGCTGGACTATAAGCCGAGAACTTCTAAACGTTCCAAAGAGAAAAAAAATATCATTATTAATGTCTCAGAAGTGACAAATCCTTTTTACAGCGAAATTATAAGCGGTATTGTCTCTTCTGCTACCACACATTCCTACTATACTCTGATCAGCCAGGAATCCTTGGGTGACATTCAGTCTGTGAACAGTTTTGTAAAATTCTTAAAGTCCATAAAAGCCTGTGGTGTTATTTTCTGCTCACCCTTAAGTTCGCAGTTTTATGATCCGATTGGCAGTCTTATGCCCGTTGTCCAGTGCTGCGAATATAACTCTGAAGAATACTCTTATGTAAGTATTGACGACTTTCAGGCCTCCTATAATGTTATGGAACATATTTACTCCCAGGGTAGAAGGAAAATCGCGTTTATCAACGGACCTCTCAACTATAAATACGCCCGAGAGCGTCAGCGCGGATACGAGGCTTTTCTGGAACAGGCAGGTCTTTCCACTATGTCCAACTGGTCTATCAACCTCTCAAAGATAAATTATGACATGGCTTTCGCTTCTGCGTGCCAGCTTTTAACCTCCCTCACGCCGCCCGATGCCGTCTTCGCCTCTTCGGATCTAATCGCTGCGGCCGTTATCAAAGCCGCTAAGCTTCACCGCATCCGGGTGCCCGAAGATCTGATCGTAGTGGGATTTGACAATATCAACATCTCAACCATCTGTGACCCTGCAATCACCACAGTAAATCAGCCCTGCTTCCAGCTGGGCTATACCGCCGGGGAGATCCTCCATGAGCATATTGTTTCTCCCACTGCCTACAAACAGCAGGTGCTGCTCAATACAGAACTGATCATCCGCAGATCATCCAGTTCACATAAAAGCATGGAGATAGAAAAAACAGCCGTTTAGCCCCATCCTGCCGCAGTCAGGATGAAAAGTGCTTTGACTGGCTGTCAAATATAGTAACCATAAATATATCGTTATAGAAAGGAGTTTAAAATGAACTATTCTGTCTGTATCGACGCCCTCTTCCACGGAGAGCCTGTTGACAAGGTCTTACCCCTTGTAAAAAAATGTGGCTACAACGCCATTGAATTTTGGACATGGTGGGATAAGGACATGAACCTTTTAAAAGATTTGTGCTCTTCTCTCAATCTGAAAGTTGTCACTTTTTGTACGGATTTCCGCATCAATCCCGGAAACGCCGCGGATCATGACCGTTATCTGGAAGGTCTTGCTCTTTCCATTGAGGAGGCCAAAAAACTGAATTGCCCCATGCTGATTGCCCAGGCAGGCTGGGAGATAGAGGGCATTTCTTTTGAATCCCACGAAGACGCTTTAATCAAAGTCATGCAAGATGCACTGCCTTTACTGACAAAAGAAAATATGACCCTTGTTCTGGAGCCGCTAAATGTATTGACCGATCACCCCGGTTATCACATGAGCACCAGCGCCCATGCTTTCTCCTTCTTGAAAAAAATAAATGACCCTCATATTAAAATCCTGTTTGATATTTATCACCAGCAAATCACAGAGGGAAATATCCTTGCCAACATAAAAGAGCACCTGCCTCAGATCGGTCACTTCCACATTGCCGCTGTTCCGGGCAGAACCACTCCCACCGCAGGCGAGCTCAATTATCCCTGTATTCTTGAAAACATTAAAGAAATGGGATATAACCAATATTTTGGTCTGGAGTATATGCCAAAAGAGGATCCCCTGAAAACTTTACAAGAAGTTTACGGCGCTTTTCCGAAGTAATTCGGAAAGCGCCTTCTCTTTTCCATCTACCTTTTCAGCGCCCTCTTCACATACCCTCTCGAAAAATTATAACTCCGAAACGACATCCGCTCCGCCCTCTCTTTTTGCCTTTCTATATAAGCGACATCCCAGGATGGTGTGTTCACATCCTTTATCTCTCCATTCAAATATTTTTCTTTCTCCGCTTCATAAGCCCGATATCTCTCCATACTTCCCTCCGTTATGATCACCGGCGCCGCATCTGCCGACAGATTTCTCAGATACCAGTTATCTATGCCATATTCCCGCCGCCACGTGTCACTCTCTGTCTGTTCTTTTTCCTCCTGCTTCATATAAGCAGAAATATTATACCGGGCAATCCAGTAATCCGGCTGTCCAAAAGACAGTATCAGATAACAGCACGTGATCACGGCCAGCCCATACCGAAACAACGGGAACGTATTTTTTAACGTTTTTCCGATAATTCCCGCCATCAACAGCGCGATCACACAGAGTGCCCAGAGCACAAAGATCCGCAGGAAAGTCAGCTGATATACACTGATATACAGAAGCATCCGGTAGGCGCTGGAAGCGATCATGATAAAAGTGCAGACGGAGATCACCAGAAGTACCCCTTTGAGCACCTTGCTTTCTTTGAAAAAACCAAGCCCTGTCAACACCAATACCAGATTCATCAGACAGATAAAAAGAAGCTGGAAAAAGCCCTGTCTTGCATATTGTGCATAAGTATAACCCTCCGGCAGCGTCCCGTATCCGGCAAACAGATAAACCACCTGTATCACGCAAAAATAAATATAGATCAGGGCGATCACAGCCGTAGCGGAGATGGCGATGATCGGCTGTCCCGTTCTGTGGTCTTTTATCTTTTCATTTAGCCCCCGTTCCTCCAACAGTGAAACCATCCCATAGCTGAAGAAAAATATCGCCACTGACCAGAGAATACAGCAGAAAACATCCCATCCGCTTATGTTTTCGAATATAATATCCACGCTCTTTCTGAAAATAACGTCTGCAGAGGAAAGCATGACGGTTACTATTGCGATGAGAGGAACGGATATGCCGATTCCCGCCAAAATATAGAGTACCTGCGTATTCTTTTTCCCCTTATGTTCTTCCATCCATGCCTGTGCATCCGGGAAAAAGGAGAACATTTTGCCGATGCTTCCGACAGACAGCCCGAATATACTCTCCAAAAACTTTCCGAACTGCCACTGCTTTGTATCAAAACAAACCGCCAGCAGAAAATACATCATCAGCACAAACAGCCATGCCTCATTCATCAGAATGATCTTTGTGTTGTCTGTGAAACAGTTTGAAATGCCTAACAGGATGCTTGCTGCCGGCACTAAAATATGCTCTCCTTTCCAGGAAATACCGGATTTTCTGATAGTATACACGGCAAAGCCGATAGTTCCTGCCACATAAAAAGGGTAGGCAATACCCGATGCGTTTTTATAGAGACAAAAAGTAAAAAAAATAGCATAAAGAAAACTTGCGGGCGCTATACTGTTTATCAGTCCCGGTTTCGCAAACGGATCCTTTTTCTCCCTTTCCACTGCTTCCGCAGCGGGTTTACAGGGTAAATTTGGGTACAGATTATCGCCCATGGGAACGGGTGTCCCCACGGTCATTACTTCCATATTCTTTTCCATGATTTATTTTTCCTTTCTTTTGGTTTATTTTTTATACTGTATTGAACTGTCTGAACCGCCGCCCCCACTTTTGGTGTTGTCCTACGAGGAATCTTCTTCGTCCTCATACTGCAAAATATCCCCCGGCTGACAATCTAACGCCTTACAGATCGCTTCCAACGTCGAGAATCGCACCGCTTTTGCCTTATTGTTTTTCAAGATGGACAGATTCGCAAGGGTGATGTCCACTTTACCGGCAAGGTCAGTAAGACTCATTTTGCGTTTTGCCATCATTACATCCAGATTTACAATGATTCCCATGAGTTTTTCTCCTTATATCGTCCAGTCTGTTTCTTCCTTGTATGCGACGGCCTGTTCAAATACAAAACTCAACACTTTACTGAACAGTCCTGCAATCAGGAATACAAGAATGACCACACCCATTGCTATCGTCATATATACAATGCTCCTGACGCCCGCCATCAGCGCAATGAAAAAACTCCAGTTACCCATTTTCTGCAGGCTGATAACATTCTCTTTTACAAAACAGTTTTCCTCCAGCACTGTTTTAAAAATCTTCCGAAGCTCCCAGAGCAGCTTCTCCGCCGCAATGCCCAGCACAAAATAAATGATGACCGCTTCTTCATAATGTTCAATGAGATAGGGCATCTGTTCCCCGATCCATCTGACGCTCCAGGGCAGGGAGGCCGTCACCAGGATTCCCGTATAAAACATGAAATCCAGAAGATATTTCGTCCCCTTCGTCCATGTCAGTTTCTTATCCTCTATACCGTTTCCTCTCTTCTCCATTACTCCATCCTTTCTTATTCCTGCGCAAAATCCTTCAGGCTCTTCCCCGTATACTGAATGGCTATCCGGTTCTCCGGGTTTACATCTGTCAGATACAATATGATCAGAAACATCCATTCAAGCGGCTTCATCAGGAAGTAGACAAAGTCTGCTGTATACTTAGAGTGAATCAATTTTGCCACAGGAAAACCGTAAGTGTCATAAAAGTGCCGTACCGTCTTGTGAAAACGGGGCGTCCGTTCCTCCAGAACCTGTTCAAAAGCATTGGCCACACATAGCTGTCTGTTGACAATAACCTGATGCCCGTGCCGCACTCCCAACCTTTTGGGTTTTACAATCTTCTCATGCCCTCCGGCCGCCACGGTGCAGAGATAATGCTCGTCATAGTAGATATTCTGGGGGGCTACTCTCTGAGACAGCGTCCAGTCGCTGGTCTCCGTAAACGCTTTGATCACCGCATCAGGTTTTTGCCCGAACAGAAGCAAAATTCCGATCACAATTCCAAGCAAAGGCCACATTAACAAAAATGCCGCCAGAGGCCAGCGCTCCGATTTTGCCAGAAAGCAATTACATGCATGGAAAAATCCTTTTCCCTCCTGATAGCGTTCCCATCCGGAATCACCCGCTTCCGCCATCTGCTTCCACTCCCACATCTTATGGCTTACCGTTCTCGCCGTAAACAGCAGACAGTTGAACGGGAGCAGCAAAAGAAAGAAATCAAGTATCTCTCCTCTAAAAACCTGTATTCCCCAGACCACGCTTTCTATGGCCCCCAGATACATGGCGGCAATCCCAAGAACTAACGTCAGCGGCGGCATGCTCTTTAAAGGAATAAAATTTACCGCAAGATACCCGATAACGGCCAGAACCGCTATTACTGCCACCGTAAGCTGAGCCTTTGTATAAACAGGCGTATGCGTCTGTCTGTTTACCAGTTGTTCCGGCCAGTCTTTGCCGAACGCCACCTCGCTCATAAAGCCCAGATACATCAGACTGTAACATGTTCCCAGTATCATGCCCACTACATCAAAAATTCTTCCTTTTTGATGCATCTCATGATTTTTTCGACCTTTGACAAGCAGAAAAATTTCTGCACCCGTCAGCACTAATGGAAATATCATAAACCCTCCGTACATAAATATGCCTGACAAAACACCGCCGATCAGCTCTACAATTCCACTCATTCCCCAGCCATTTGTGATCATCCCTACTTGCATGAGCACACCCAGAGCTGCGCCGAGGAACATCGATAATAATACTGCAGCCAAAAACGGATGCTTTTTTATAAAATATCTCATTCTTCTGTTTTCCTTATTATCTTCCATTGCAACAACCACACCCCTCCCACGTTTTACCACCCCTGATATCGTCAATATAACACGCAGTTCATTGAATGTCAATATATTTTTATTGTTTTTCGATAAATTTTTATTGTTTTTATTTTTTTGATAAACATGGTATAATATACACGTTGGCAATGAGCAGTGCCACGAAGTAAGATGGCAAAATGACTGCCTGCAGTCAATTTTGTCAGATTGCGAAGTGATAGGGCGAAGCCCGTGAGCGAGATGTAGCAAAGCGGAATCGAGCGGCACTGCTGACATGGTATAATATCCGTGAAGGGCAGAGACTATGCAAAGCGGAGCGGCCACCAAAATATTTAAGTTATAGAACAGGAGAGCAGCCATGAAAAGAGCAGCTGATTTACGAAATCTATTGATGAAGATCGATCACAGGGGCTACCCGGCCTACAAAGATACAAAAGATAAATATCAATTTGACCAATATATTCTTTCCATTGATCATGTCCAGGGTGATCCATTCGCTTCGCCCTCCAAAATAAGCATTCTCGTACCCGGGCGGACGGCCGGTTTCGGACAGGAATGTTATGAGACAAAGGAACGCCGGATCGCTTTTCAGGATTATCTGCTCAGACGCATGTCCCTCAAAGTAAAAGAGTTTTCTTTCAAGGCAAAAGGGTCCGGAAAAAGCGGTCTCATCGGCATCAGTCATCCGGGACAGGAGATTCTGGAACGGAGCGCCTGCACGGTCGATCCCGCCACGGGCAATGTGGAAGTCCGCATGGAAGTCGGCTTTCCCGCCAACGGGCGCACGATAAACGCAGGAGAACTGATCAAAATTTTATTCGAGTTTCTGCCCCTTTGCGTGCGTCAGACATTGCTTGCCTCCACCTGCCCGAAGGCAGGGCTTGAAAAAGTGCTGTTTCTGGCGGACGACCAAAAGGTTATCCGGGAAGCGCTGCAGGAAAAAGGTCTTGTCGCTTTTGTGGCAAACGGCTCGATTCTCCCGCGAAAATCCGGCGTTTCTTCTCTTCCGATGAAAGAAGCAGTTCCTTTCCGCTCCCCGGAATCTATGGAAGTAACATTGACGCTTCCTCACAAAGGAGATCTTTCCGGCATGGGCATAAAAAAAGGTATAACACTTATCGTGGGGGGCGGTTATCACGGAAAATCCACACTCCTTGAAGCATTGATGGCCGGCGTCTATAACCATATCGCCGGAGACGGACGTGAATACGTCATCACCGATGACAGCGCGCTCAAACTGCGGGCGGAAGACGGCCGGAGCATTCAGAAAGCCGATATTTCCATGTTTATCCGCAATCTTCCCAATGGCAGAGACACCACCTCTTTCTATACGGAAGATGCCAGCGGCAGCACCTCCCAGGCCGCCAATACAATCGAAGCAATGGAAGCCGGCACAAAGCTTTTCCTGATCGATGAAGATACCAGCGCTACGAACTTTATGATCCGGGATGACCTGATGCAGCGAGTTGTAAGCAGAGATGCCGAACCGATCATTCCTTTTATCGACAGGATCAGGGAACTTTACGAAACTTACGGCATATCCACGATTCTGGTGGCCGGAAGCTGCGGTTCCTATTTCCATAAATCCGACTGCATTGTTCAGATGAAAAAATATGCTCCTGTGGAGATTACTGCTTTTGCTAAAAAAGAAGCGGAAAACTATCCTTATCTGGCAGGGGAAGTGCCCGCCGCAGGGGCTCCCGATTTCCGCAGAGTCGTAAAACAGGACGCCGCTTTTGCCAGAGAAAACAGAATCAAAATGCGCACCGACGGAACCGACGGCTTTTCCATCAATAAATCCGAGGTGGATATGCGCTATGTGGAACAGCTTGTGGATCCTGAACAGCTTACTGCGCTGGCCTACCTCGTAAAATCCATGAAACTCCATGATTTTGACGGGAAAAAGACACTGCAGGAAGCGGTAAACGGCATATACAAACGAATCGAGGCAAAGGGCTTTTCGGCATTCACAGGCGGAGAATATCTGCCCGGCAATCTCGCCATGCCCCGCCCTCAGGAATTGTACGCAGCAATCAACAGGTGCAGAGACTTGATCAAAATTTGAGCCGCTGCTTATGCATCCGACAGAAAATGCAGGAAATGTTTCATCGTTTCTGCCGGGTATTGACGATAATTACAATAAAATTCTGCGATCCATGCAGGATTCCCAGCAAAATATTTTTATGTGTATCAATACAGCTGCCCTCAAATGAAGGCCGCTGTATGATATCTTTATGCTATTATCTGTTTCCAAGTTTCCGGACCCAAAGAAAAATAACGATAGCAGTTGCAATAAAGAATTCTGCAAATAGAATAGGCATTCCCAACATTTCCGGTTCAAGAAAAAAGAAGAAGTCATGCTCAATGAAACAGATTGCAAAGAATACCAGATATACAGCAATCGAGTACAGAACACAACCCCAAATCTGTTGTCGCTTTTGTTCTCGAACAAGCATCTGCTGTTGCTGCTTTTCCAGCATTTCCGTTTTCACAGACAGGTCATCAATCTCTGATGACTTCAACAAATAATCAGTTGTAACATCAAAAACCGCGCTCAGTGCTACGATCTTTTCCAGTTCAGGAACCGCCTGACCGCTTTCCCACTTGGAAACGGACTGTCTTGAAACATCAAGTTTCTCAGCTAACTGCTCTTGTGTCAGGTTCCCAGCTTTCCGCAGTGTCAAAAGTTTTTCTGAAAAATCCATAGGTCTTATGTCCTCCTTGTTTTGATATTAAAATAATACATAAAAGTTCGGTTGACTTCTACATAGTCTGCTGAACTTTTGCGCAACCAACGGTAGAAATGCAAGATCAATTTTGAAATTGAAGCTTTACTTTAGCGGGTAGACGTGCTAAAGTGAAATGGTAGCTTTTTTCGGAAATTATGGATTACTGAAAGGATAAAAAAATGCCGATCACAGAACTGTTAGAACAAAATTGTAAAATGTACGGAAACGACATCTGCCTTGTGGAGATCAATCCGGAAGAAAAGGACAAGCGCAGGGTGACCTGGAAAGAATATGAGCTGATCGAGCCGTCCCACGCTTCCTATTACAGGCGCGAGATCACATGGAATGTATTTAATGAAAAAGCCAACCGTTTTGCCAATCTGCTCTTATCAAGAGGCATAAAAAAAGGAGATAAAGTTGCCATTTTGCTGATGAATTGCTTGGAGTGGCTGCCAATCTATTTCGGTATTTTAAAGACCGGCGCCCTTGCCGTACCTTTAAACTTCCGCTATTCTTCAAGCGAAATTGAATACTGTCTGGATTTGTCCGAATCCGATATCCTGATTTTCGGCCCGGAATTTATCGGCCGTATCGAAGAGATTGCTGACCGCATCAGCGAAGGCAGGCTGTTATTTTTCTTCGGTGAAAACTGCCCTACTTTTGCAGAGGACTATAACACGCTGACTGCGGACTGTTCCAGCATGTCCCCGAATATTATGCTGATGGACAAAGACGATGCCGCGATCTATTTTTCTTCCGGCACTACAGGTTTTCCAAAAGCCATTCTGCATGATCACGAAAGCCTGATGCACTCCTGCAAAGTGGAGCAGAATCATCACGGACAGGGACGGAACGATGTCTTTTTGTGTATTCCGCCTCTCTATCATACCGGCGCGAAGATGCATTGGTTTGGTTCCCTTCTATCCGGCAGCAAGGCCATCCTGTTAAAAGGTACGAAACCGGAATATATTCTGGATGCGGTTTCAAAGGAAAAATGTACGATCGTCTGGCTGCTCGTTCCCTGGGCGCAGGATATTCTTGAAGCGCTTGATTCCGGAAGACTGAAACCGGAAGATTACGAACTTTCCCAGTGGCGGCTGATGCATATTGGCGCACAGCCCGTTCCTCCGTCACTGATCCGGCACTGGAAGGGCTATTTCCCCGATCATTTATATGATACCAACTATGGACTCAGTGAATCCATCGGCCCCGGCGCCGTGCATCTCGGTGTAGACAATATCCATAAAGTCGGCGCTATCGGTGTACCGGGCTTCGGCTGGGAAGCAAAGATCATTGCTCCGGACGGTTCCCTTGTAAAGCAGGGTGACGTAGGCGAATTATGCGTCAAAGGTCCCGGCGTTATGACCTGTTATTACAACGATCCTAAAGCCACCGAGGAAGTGCTGAAAGACGGCTGGCTCTTGACAGGCGATATGGCAAGGCAAGATGAAGATGGTTTTTACTATCTTGTAGACCGTAAGAAAGATGTTATCATCAGCGGCGGTGAAAATCTTTATCCCGTACAGATCGAGGACTTCATCCGCACCCACGGCGCTGTCCACGATGTAGCTGTTATCGGGCTTCCCGATAAACGTCTGGGCGAAATTGCAGCGGCTATCATCGAATTAAAACCCGATGTGACCTGCACCGAGGAAGAAATGAACCTGTTCTGCACTGCGCTTCCGAGATATAAACGTCCCCGGAAAATCATATTTGATGATATTCCGAGGAATCCTACCGGCAAGATTGAAAAACCGGCGCTGCGTGAACGCTACAAAGTTCATAGACTGGTGGAAGCGGAAGCAAATGCATAATAAAGCAACGACCGCACGTTTTGCGAACGGTTTTATGCTAACAGAAAAACAGAGAGGGAATTCAAAATCCCTCTCTTCTTCTTTGCTTCCGCAGCTCTGCTCTTTTCTTTCCGCTTTCCCACTCGATTTTTTCCGTTTCCGTTTCCAGTTCCAGGCCGAATGCTACCTCTTTTGGTTTTTCATGTTCATCAATCGCCACCATCGTTACATAAGCTCTGTTGATCGGACGGCGGAAGCCTTTCGAATCCTCCACATAACTGTCAACCCTTACTTCCATGGAACTTCTGCCTATGTAAGTGAGCCTTCCGATGATCACTATCATGTTTCCCAAAAACGCCGGCTCTTTAAACTGTAAATTGTCAATGCAGGCTGTCGTTACGTCTGTCTCGCAGTGACGTCTTGCCGTAACACCCGCCACCTCATCGATCCAGGCCATCAGCTTTCCGCCAAAAAGACGGTTTGCACCGTTGATATCCTCATATTTCAACAGTCGAAACTGCTCTGTTTTACTCTCTTCCACACGTTTCTTCCGCATGCTGTTCCCCTCCGTATAAAAGCATAGATTCCCCCGCCGCATAACGGAACAATTATCACTCAATTAAATTCTTAAAATGTCAGGAACACCGATACGATCGGTATTGTAATAACTGACAGGAGTGTCGTTAACATATTTCCCTTTGTGCACTCAAGCGCATCTGCGCCGTTTTCCGTCGCCAGCATCACTACCATAGAACCTACTGGCATTGCCAGCATCAAAATGAATACGCCCTCCACGAGCGCCGGCCACTGTACGAACCGCAAAAGGAGCGCTGCGCAGATCGGTATCATAAGCATTTTAATTGCCGTAAAGACGTAGGCTTTTTTATCCAGGAAAAATTCTTTTTTACCGCCCTGTGCCACGGAAGCGCCAATCAATATCATGGAGAGAGGCACTGCCGCATTTCCCACATAATCAAAAAACGTGCAGACACTGTCAGGCATACTTACCCCTGATACAAAAATGACAATTGCCACCACACAGGAAATCGTACCCGGATTGATCAGTTTCTTCCACTTCCCTTTCTGCTGCGCTTTTTCCCTGTTTTCCGTTTCTGTCTGTGCGCTTTGCGATGCCAGGTGCATTCCATAGGTATAAAGCAGCAGATTATATGCCAGATTGTAAAAGGCGATCAGCAGAATTGCCTCTTTCCCATAGATGCTGGAAATTACCGGGATCCCCATAAAACCTATGTTAGAAAAAATCATCATCAGACGGTAAAGACTGTAATTTCCCTTTTTCACATGCAAAAGAGATGCCACAGGCCCGCTGATAAGAATCAGCAGTCCAAAATAAATAACGACCAACACTAATGTCTGAAAAAGCATGCTGCTTTCCAGATGTGCCTCTTTTCCCAGCACTCCGTTGACCATCAGGCAGGGGTTTAATACATTTACTACTATTTTCGACATTCTGTTGCAGGCATTACTGTCCAGCCAGGCCAGTTTGTATACGGCATAGCCGATCACCATCATCACAAGCAGCACTAACATCTGTTGTATTACTACAAAAATATTCATTCAGTTTACTTCCGATATCATCTTAATAAATTTGTTCGTCATAATAATTATCTGCAAACGCCCCGTTTGTATTCATAACTGCAGGCGATTTGATCGCTTCGTAGAAATTTACGAAGGTTGCATTCATATAAGGCTGTACGTAAAGCAGCGCCAGCCCACAGGTAACGCCACACAACAACATCCAGGGAATGAAAGAAAGCAGCAATACAAAATAATCCATTTTATGCCCTTCCATCATCTCAACACTTGCATCTAACGCCTCTTTTCCGCTCATTTCCGGATGCTCCGCCAGAATATAATACGCCTGCGAATAGCTGATTGCTTTGATAATGCCCGGCACCACCAAAAGCAGGCTCCATAAAAACGTAAACACGCCTATCAAAAGAGTCAGCACCAATGTATCTACAAAACGTTGAAAACCGCTCAGCAACACATTTACATCCGGCTCCGCTCCTCTTGTCAGATTCAAATAAATATAGCAGCTTCCCAGTGCCAACGGCCCCGTTACACATATCGACAAAACCGGCCCTACAAGCGGAATGGCATTGCTCACGCCTGTCAACGCCGCCACAATGATAAAACAGACGATCAGCATTCCCATATTTCCGCTCATCATCTGTTTTGCACGCATTTTTAAATCTTCTCTGTTAATCATTCGTAACCTCCTTACTATGCTCCAGATTTCCGGGTTTACAGCAACAATCTATTTTACGGATACTGCCATGCTGTACTGTTCTGCATGACGCTTCTCCACCAGTTTCTTTTCATAACCTATCATTCCATGCCCATGCCAGGGATCATTGAAGTAGTAATTTTCTTTATCATAACCCACAAGCAGCATACAGTGTTCATTGGAACGCCAGGTGAATGTCTCCCCTGTATCCGTCAAGATCCATTCCGGTCCGCTGTAGGTTTCTTTCAGATCAATACTCGCCCAGAATATGACAGGCATGTCATTATCTATATGATTCCGTAACAGCAGTTCCATGGAAACGCCCGTTAAATCTACAACTTCCCGATCTGCGGGCATTGCCTTTTCCAGTGCTTTCATGATCACCGGCGCATAGCATCCCATAGACTGATCATCAGCGGGATCCCCAGCAAACGCTTTCCATGGGTCCGGGCCGTAAAGCTTTCCCTCTTTTTCAAAAAGAGGCTCTCGCTCCAGATACTGCTCCACAAACTGTTCTACTGTAATATTTATGCCCAGATATCTCAGAAACATTACCGCAGAAACACTTTCGCAGCCGGTAGGCCAATCTTTCGTCTGGTCTATGTAGGGAACTTTTATCCATTTTTTCTGCATCTTCTTTTCCCTTTCCGGCTGCAAAATCATTCTATATTTTATTCAGGGCATGTCAGGCCGTTTCTTTGCTGTCGTAGTACTTCTTGATTCCCAGAAGCACCGCCACCAAAAGAATTGCACTGAGTATTAATGTAATAAGCCAGTTCTTGCAGATGCCGGCAATAATATATCCGGCCACACAGACTGCTGCCACTATCATTGCATACTGCATCTGTGTCTGCACATGATTGATATGGTTGCTCTGCGCTCCCGACGAAGACATGATCGTCGTATCGGAAATCGGCGATATATGGTCGCCGCAAACGGCACCTGCCAGCACTGCGGAAACAGCGATGATCATCATCCTCTCATCCGCCAACTTAAACATTTCCACCACGATAGGTACAAGGATTGCAAAGGTTCCCCAGGAGGTTCCTGTGGAAAACGCAAGGAACAGCGCTATTGCAAACATAATTGCCGGAATGAAGATACTTGCTGTCGCATTGGCTCCTACTGCACTGTTTACGAACTCACCGATACCCAGGTTATCACCCATACCTTTTAATGTCCATGCAAATGTCAGGATCAAAATGGCCGGAACCATCAGCTTACATCCCTCCGCCAGAGAATTCATAAATTCCTTGAAGTTTATCACTTTTCTCGGCAGATATAAAACTGCCATAAAAATAACGGTTATCGTTGTCGCAAAGATAAGGCTGATCTCCGCATCACAGTTTGCGAAAGCATCAATGAATCCTTCCGCACCACTCAGCATACCTGTATAGATCATGCCAAAGACCGCAGAAACGATCAATACTGCAACCGGAAGAATCAGGTCCATCACTTTACCGTTCTTATTTCCCTCTTCGGCCGCCGCTTCCATGTCTTTAAACTCTTCCGCACCGGAAGTAAATAAATCGCCTTTTTCCGCATTTTTCTCATGTTTTTTCATCAGGCCGAAATCCAGGTTGAGACCGATGACCAGACACACCATCAGAAGTGTCAACAGTGCGTATAAATTAAACGGTATCGTGTTTAAAAACAACTGAAACCCTGTCAGCGAGCTGTTCTCCGGCACATAGGAATTTACTGCCGCCGCCCAGCTTGAAATCGGTGCAATAATGCAGATCGGCGCCGCCGTTGCATCAATAATATAAGCAAGCTTCGCTCTGGACACTTTGTACTTATCTGTTACAGGCCGCATAACCGAACCTACCGTCAGGCAGTTAAAATAGTCGTCCACAAAAATCAGCACACCAAGGCCGGTTGTCGCAAACAGCGCACTCTTCTTCGATTTGATCTTTGCGCTGGCCCAGTTCCCGTAGGCCCTTGAACCGCCGGACTTCTGCATCAGTACAATGATCATACCGAGCAGTACGTCAAAAATAATAATATTCAGATTCATGCTTCCGGTCATTGTTGTAAACAATGTCTCAAAAGTTCCCCAGGGCTGAAATCCCGCCGTAAATAACGCCCCCAGAAGTACCCCTACAAACAGGGAAGAATACACTTCCTTTGTGATAAACGCCAACAGGATTGCTACCACAGGCGGCACCAGAGACCACCATGTACCATACATTTTTTCAGTTCCTCCTCTTTCAGTTGTGCATTATAAGTTAAATGCAAGTTTTTCATATTCCGCCACCGGCATCGGTTTTGCAAAATAATATCCCTGCCCGTATTCACAGCCCACACTGTTCAAGAATTTCACCTGCTCGATCTCTTCCACGCCTTCTGCGATCACAGGCAGATGCAGATCTTTTGCAAGGTGAACTACATTCGCCACAATGCTCTCACTTCTCTTCTGATTCTCACTGCCGGAACTCGCCATAAATTTCATGTCCAGTTTCAGGACATCCACAGTGATATCTTTCAGCACATTCAGGGAAGAATAGCCGCTGCCAAAGTCATCCATCAGTATCGTAAATCCATATTCCCGCAGCCGCTGCATCGCTTTTTTAATCGCCCCCGGGTTATCAGTATAAGCACTCTCCGTCAATTCCAGCTGGAACAATTTCAGCGGAATATCATATTTTTGGGTCAGCTCATAAATTTCTTCCGCGACTCTCGGGTTATACATGCTGACTCTCGAAATATTGACAGAAACCGGATATGGTTCAAACCCTCTGTCCAACCAGCTTCTGATCAGTTTACAGGACTGTTCCCAGATATAATAGTCCAGTTTCATGATCTGTCCGTTCTTCTCGAATACGGGAATAAATTTCCCCGGTGAAATCATGCCGTCCGGTGTCTGCCAGCGCGTCAGTATCTCGGCACCTTCCAGTTCAGAACTCGTCAAGCCGTATTTCGGCTGCAGATAAAGAACAAACTGCTCTTCCTTCATTGCCCGCTCCATATCGTTGGCAAGACTCTGCGCCTCCTGTAAGCTTTCTGCCATCTCTTTTGTATAAATATAATAGTTTTGAATATAGTTTCCTTTACATTCTTTCGACGCCAGTTTCGCATGGTCTATCATGCTGTCTATCGTAACTGTTTTATCTTCTATATAAAACACACCCATATTTCCCCGAATATCATAATCCCTTTGATAAATGCGGAAATCTTTCTGGAAATCGTCCATCATTTTCTGGAGGATCTCCTGCCCTGCCGCCGGCATGCAGACACAATACGCATCCGCTTCAATATGGCAGTATGTCGCACACTTTTCTTTCTTTGCAAGTCTTTTCAGCATATCCGCAATGTGGCGCAGCAGATTGTCGCCTTCCCGCATGCCGAATACACTGTTATATATCTGGAACTGATAAATATCAAAATGCAGAAGCATAAAATCCGTATCCGGATTTTCCATCAGCATTTTCTTCGTCTGCTGGATAAACATATTTTTTATATAAATGCCGGTCAGTTCGTCAAACTGTTCCTGATAGCGAAGCTTTCTCAAAGCATACAGCTCGCTTCTCTCAATAACGTTTTTTACCCTAAACCGGATGATCTGCGCATTATAAGGCTTCTTAATAAAATCCCATGCGCCATATTCCAGACACTTTACCTCGCTCTCCGAATCCGACTGACTGGTAGATACAATTACCGGAATCGTTGAAAGTTCCGGTGATGAAGAGTACTCTTCTAAAAACTGGTATCCGTCCATTTCCGGCATGACCAGATCTGTGATCACTGCAGAAACTTCATTTTTCAGTTTCCGTAAAATTTCCAACGCTTTTTTTCCGTTATCCGCTTCCAAAACATGATATGTATCTTCCAGAATAGCTACCAGCAACTCCCTGTTTATTTCATTATCTTCTACAACTAAAACCGTATTTTCCATAAACACTCCTTTGCTATAAAGCGCGCTTTACCAGCTGAAAATTCTCATACACGTTCATAATAACAAATTAACATCCTAAAATCAACCTGAACAGCTCAAAAAACAACAGATAGTTCCTCTTCTACCTTACTTACTATAGAATATAAACATAGCAATCACGAATCAGATATGATAAGATAGCAATATAAAATAGACAAATCTATATTTCGATTTGAGGAGGGATCACCATGAGCATAGGAGAGAACATTGCCCACTACCGAAAAGCAAAAGGCCTGAAGCAGTCAGAGCTGGGCGAGCAGATCGGTGTGTCTGCCCAGGCAGTAAGCAAATGGGAAAACGGCGGTGCGCCGGATGTAACTCTTATGCCGGAGATTGCCCGTGCGTTGGATGTGAGCATCGGGATGCTCTTTGGGGAATCCGCCGAGACATGGCAGCGCCAGGCCGCCGCCGAGCTGGTGGGGCACGACCCGGAACACGCCGCCGAACGGGTCTGTGCTTTTCTGTGGGAGCTGCAGAAGGAAATAGGCAGCGCCCTGGGTTTTTCCGACGTGTTAAAGGATATAGATTATGTAGAAGATATTCAAAAGCAGTGCCATGTGCGGCTCTGTCAGGACAGTGGTCTATGGCTGTCTAACATCCACCGGAATTTCCACTATGGACTGATCATGCCGGAACCCGCCGATGGTTTCTCATCGGTGCTGTCCTCGCCGGAAGAATATGAACGGGTGTTTGCCGTACTGGGCAAAAAAGATCGCTGCCGGGTGCTGATATGGCTTTATGGACAGAGTAAGCCTGCGACCCTGCGCAGAATTGAGGCTCAATTGAACATTCCGGTGAAGGACGCCCTGGAGGATTTGGCCGGTCTGGGTTTCGTGCAAAAACTGGAAATTGATACGGATACTGACTCCAGTCTGGTATATGGCCCTGTGCCCAACTATAGCCAGCTTCCTTTCCTATATTTTCTTAACGAATTTCTCCATGAGGATGAGATATCAATCATCAATTATACGCCGAGAAAAAAGCCCCTGCTGAATCAAGAGAACAAAAACAACCTGTAGTTGTGTGTTCTCCTGCTGCTTGACTCTCAAAAAACAACGCAAAATTGCGCACACCCAATCAAAACCCTGTTGATTGATGCCCCACTCAACGGATGGTAGAATGAAACCATCCTAAAAGAAACGAGGCATCCTCTATGGCTACTTTCAAAAAGCACTACGGCTGGCTCAGCGCGGATCTGCTGAAAATCATTGCCGGACAGGTTATTTCCATTTTCGGCAACACACTCCTGTGTTTCGCCATCCCGCTATACTTATTGAACCGTACCGGCTCGTCCGCCGTTTTCGGCACGGTTTCCGGGTTGGCGCTCATCCCCTATCTGGTCTGCTCCCCGCTTGGCGGAGTCCTGGCTGACCGCACCCCAAAAAAGATAATCATGTACCGTCTGGATTTCATCACCGGCTCCCTGATCTTGGGCTATGCCCTGCTTCTGGAAAATGTTTCTCCCGTCCCTCTGAGCCTGGCGGTATTAATGCTTTTATATGCCATCCAGGGGCTATACGCCCCGTCCGTCACCGCCAGTATGCCGTATCTTGTAGAGAAACAGGATATGATGCGGGCCTCCGGCCTGATAAACACAGTGAACTCTCTGGCGAACCTCGTCGGTCCCGGCGCGGCGGGATTGCTCTATAGCCTGTTCGGTATCCTGCCGATGCTCTGCGTCAGCACTGTCTGCTTCCTCATAAGCGCCCTGCTTGAGGTAAGCATCCGGTTGTGCGAGACGCTTCCTCAAATGGAGAAACGGCCTCATGTGTTCCAGGAAATTGCCGGGACTTTGCGGTATATTGTAAAAGAGCAGCGAAGCATCTGGGAGACGGCACTGGTAGCGCTGACCGTTAACGCTGTCCTTGGAGCCCTGATAAACCTGGCTTTCCCGGTGATCGTTACCACGATGCTGGGCTTTGGGGAGGCCGAAGGCAGCCTGCGGTTCGGTTATCTGGAAAGCGCCATGGCCTTAGGCGCACTCTTTGGTTCACTGGGAGCCGGGGTATTTGCCCGCCGTTTCCGCCCCCGGGATCTGATGTGGGTTCTGATGTTTATCGGGTTCCCCCTGGCGGCCGGCGGCCTGGGACTGATCGTTCTCCCTCACGGCATTGAACTCTATTATCTGCTACTGTCGGCCGCAGCGATCGGAATGTTCTTCAATGGAATACTCAACGTCCAGATCTCCGCCTATCTCCAAATATTGTCACCTCCGGAACAAATGGGCAGAATTATTGGCTGCCTTTCCGTAGTGATCCAGTTGGGTCAGCCTGCGGGAATGCTGATTTATGGCTGGCTGATGGAATTAGCGGGAGAACGGGTGGGGCTGCTGTTTCTGGGAAGTTTTGTGGTTTTCGCGCTGTTCCTTTCTCGAACCGGAAGACCCTTCCTAAAGCTGGACGAGAAGATCGCTTTGGCGAAAAAGCAACACCCGGAATAATCTTCCATATATTTTAAGGAGGAAATTTTCGTTATAATCTTAGCATATAAGCGCTATAAATTGCTCCGTCCACTTCCTGCTCTTCCTTATACTTGAATCCAAGTTTATTACATAAACACTCTGATGCAATATTCTCAGGATGCATGAGTACTCTCACCTGCTCAAACCCAAGTTCTTCCTTGCCGTAAGCCAGTATCTCCCGGCAGACTTCCGTGGCTATTCCCCGTTTCTGCCATCTTTTACCGATTACGTAACCAAGTTCAGGTTCCTCAAATCCTTCCCGCATGGAAAGCCCTGCCCTGCCGATCACTTCTCCTGTTTCTTTCAGGCAGACTGTCCACATACCGAAGCCATAAAAACCATAAACCTTTTCGATATAGTCCCTGATATACTGCCTCTCTTTTTCCTTATCTTCATAGAGGTCCTCCATATAGGCCGTAATGCTTTTATCATGGTAGATCCGGTAAAAACTGTCTACATCTCCCTGCACTGTCTCCCGCACAAGACATCTTTTCGTCTCACAGATCTTCCAGGGAATACCCCTGTACCGCTGCCATATCTTTTCCAGATACTTTTCATCCAGATTGTCCACATCCATCACTGCATAAGAAATACCCGGAAATTCTTTTTGTTCACCTGACAGCACTGCTGCCACCGCCATGTCCATTCTCCTGCAGATTCCGGCAAGTTCCGGACTGTCTGTTAAAATCAGAAAGCTATCCAGAATATCCCGTTTGGTCTCTTTAAAAAGATTTTCAAGCTTTTTCAACTCTTCCTTATTCAGTTCCGTTTCCAAAATAATTTTTGTGATCATTATTATCCATTTTGCTGACTTTTCTTGAAGATGTCAAGGGAAATGAACCGACATTCCCGCAGGAATTTATCCCTTTACGAAATACCGATTTTATACTATCATATATTATGATTTTATAGAAAGGATGTATGAAAAATGGCACAAAATCCCATTGTTACTTTTACTATGGCAGACGGCGGTGTGATCAAAGCGGAACTCTATTCCGAAATTGCACCTGTTTCTGTAAATAATTTTATTTCTTTAATTCAGAAAAACTTTTATGATGGTGTGATCTTCCACCGCGTTATCAAAGGCTTTATGATTCAGGGCGGCGACCCTAATGGTACCGGCACAGGCGGTCCCGGCTACTCCATTCCCGGCGAATTTGCGATCAACGGTTTTGAGAACAATTTAAAGCATACCGAAGGCGTTCTCTCCATGGCCAGAGCCATGCACCCCGACTCCGCCGGCAGCCAGTTCTTTATCATGCACAAAAACGCACCGCATCTGGACGGTTCTTACGCAGCGTTTGGAAAAGTGATAGAAGGTATGGATGTGGTAAACCGCATTGCTGAGACAGCTACCGATTATCAGGACAGACCGATGGAAGATCAGGTAATGCAGACAGTTACGGTAGATACTTTTGGGGTAGAATATCCTGAACCGGAGAAGCTTTAAAAAGCTTCTCCGGAAACATTCCCCTTATTTTTTATTCGTTTTCAACACTTTTTTATAAGGTGCGATCATGCCTTCATTCATCTTATTTCCTATCTGGGCTTTTATCTTTGGCGAAGACAGCAATGCGCCTACCGCATACATTTTCAACATGGTTCCACATTGTTTCTGCGGAAAATCATACTGGCCATGCTCTCTGTAAAATTTGTGGTCTGCTTTCATCATTCCCTGCATAAGCCAGATCAGGTCGCGGAATATCTTCATACCGCCGATACCGTAAAAGTTCCGGGGCGGAATGTACTCATGTTCCAATGCATAACTGAGCTTCTCTGCTATTTTATCAATTTCACGATTCGGGTCCGACTCATCCGTTGCGACTCCCGCAAGGAAATTCCCGCCTACCTGCGCACGCCCCTCTATGATCATCTGCAGGTTCTTCTCCATATGGTAATTCCCACTCACAAGATAGCCCATAGGCATTCCCATGGTCACAGTCCGGTGTCCGTTACAAAACTGCCTGTCATCATAAAGCTTGAATATCGCACCCATGGAATGATCCCTGATGGAAAATGCATATACGATCGCCTGCGCGGTCTGTATATCCCCACGCAGAAATTCATCAAATCCATCTACATAAATACATTTACCGGACGCCGCACAGTTAAAACACCCCAGGCAGCCGCCACGGAACGGATACTCCCGTATATTAACAATGCGGGTTTTAATCGGCAGCACCGCCTGAAAACGCTCTATCATGCTTTTTAACTGTATATCATTCTCAGCGCAGTCTGTTACAATAACAACATCGCCAGTTTTATCGGCATTATCATGTTCCGGTATTTCGACAGGCATATGTCTGCTTTCGCATACCGGCTGCCGCACCGGCTCGTAGTTTTCCGTTTTTATACTCCATATCACAAAGTCAAAAAAATCCTGTGCCTCTTTCTGTCCCTTTTTCGTCAGAAGATCGTCCATATCTGCAGACAGCCCGTTTATAAAGCGCATCCCCATATCCTGACAGTTCTCCTGTATATAGTTATGGGCGGTAACATCATAAAAATGCTTGGAAGTCGTAATCTGTGTGGCAAACTTCCCCTCAAGCGACAGCCCGGACTCCTTTAACAGTTCGATAAATCGATGAAGCTGGCTTGGCGCGATAAAAGTATACACCGGATAAGAAAAAAGCAGTAAATCCGCTTTCCTGAGCAGTTCCCCTGCCGCAGAAAAATCATTTTCCAGCTTTTTAATGCACTGCCCTACATGGATCACTTTATAAGAATGTTCCGGATGCAGCTTTCTTAAATACTTCACTGTCTGTAATGTGATACTGTACTTCCCCTTCGGACTGCCGTTTAGCACTAAAATATTCATGACTATTTTCCTCCCTCACCAAGCCTTAATGACGGATGTCATCCTAACGAGGCCGGCCGCATACTGATGGCCAGACATATCATAGATTTTATTGACAGTCTGCAGCACAAATAGTATAGTGCCTGTCAGCCCCCGATCTGACAGGCCAATGCTGTATGCCGCTCCACGGCATCTTTCCACTGTTTCATTTTTTCTTCCGGTATCATAGGCGCATTGCCCATCGGGTAAGGTCTTCCTAATCCCTCATATTTTCCTTCTCCATACTTATGATAGGGCAAAAGATGAATCTGGCCTACTCCCGGAAGCGAATCCGCATAAGCGGCAATCTCAAGAATTTCCTTTTCGGTATCATTAAATCCCGGAATCACCGGTACACGTATAATCAATTCACACATACGGCTCTCCGCGATCTTTTTTGCGTTTTCCACCATCAGTGTGTTTTCTTTACCTGTAAATTCCTTATGCTTCGCAGCATTCATATGTTTAATATCCATCAGATAGGTATCAAGATACGGAAGGAGTTTCATGATCACATCAAATTTTGCATATCCCATACTCTCCATCGCGGTATTGATGCCCATTTCTTTGGACGCTTTTAAGAGCTCCGCTGCAAATTCCGGCTGCAGCAGACTCTCCCCGCCGGATAATGTCAGCCCGCCGTCGGAACGGCCATAATAAGGCATGTCTCTCTTTACGACATCCATCACTTCTTTCACAGTGACATCTCTGCCCACCGTTTTCGGTTTGCCATTCATTATCATTGTCTGTATTTCATATTCCTGTGATTCCGGATTACAACACCACCTGCACCGCAGGGCACAGCCCTTCAGAAATACAATCGTGCGGACTCCTACTCCATCGTGAATAGAATATCTTTGTATATCAAATATTCTGCCTGAAACACTCATATCTGCCATTGTAAGTCTCCCTGCCAAAGCTCATAAAAAGTTCCATCCCAACTTGCGAAAACAATTAACGGTTCATCGCCTGTTCCGTCCTGCGAATGATATCGTCCTGCAGGGATTTGGATAATGTGGTAAAGAGTGCCGAATATCCTGCCACTCTGACTACAAGTCCACTGTACTTCTCAGGATGCTTCTGGGCATCTAAAAGCGTCTCTCTGTCCACAACGTTAAACTGCATATGCATTCCCTTCTGGTCGAAATAGCCGCGAACCAGAGCCACAAAACTCTCCAGTCCCTTCTGTCCGGCCATTGCCGTCGGATGCATTTTCATATTAAACAACGTACCGTTGCTCGCGATTCCATGATCCAGACGCGCTACGGAATTGCATGCCGCAGTCGGGCCGTTCATATCTTTGCCGGAAGAAGGGGAAACACCGTCCGCAACCGGCATATGCGCTAATCTGCCATCCGGTGTAGCGCCGGTCTGTGCACCGAGAGGTACATTTGCCGACACCGGGTATAACCCTGCCTGGAAAATACCTCCGCGGGGATTTTTAAACGTCTCCAATGGTTTTGTATAAGTATAAGCGGCATCTCTCGCCAGAGTATCCACTTCATCAATGTCATTTCCAAACTTGGGAAGTTCATCGATCATATCGCGGATCTTCTCATAGCGCTCTTTTTCCTCTTCCGGAAGTTCCATTGTCAGCACATTCTGGATCGTCATGGCGATAATATCCGATGTTACTTCCCTGCCTTGTGCCTCCAACTGTTTTGCAACCTGCAGAGCAATCTCTTTCGCCGTGATCGCGTCAAATCCCTGCCCGAAATTCATTTCCAACGCTTTCTTTAATTCGCCGAGCGTCACTTTCTTTTCTTCAAAAACAAGCTTTTTCACTGTATAGAGAGAGTCTGCAACATTGGCAATGCCAAATCCCTGCGGCCCTGTGAAATTATAAATGGCGCCGCCTTCCTGTAAACTCAATCCTCGTTTCATACAGTCATCCGCCATACAGGACTCAAACGGTAACGGACAAAGCGTCGCATGTGCAACATCAATTGCATTATCCGCATTGACAAGCAGAGAAATATTATAGTTCATCTGCTTCTTATAAGCATCATAAAATTCATCGAAAGTCTTAAAGTCTTCCACATTGCCTGTCTGTATGCTGGCTATTTCACCATTGTCATAGCCGTTGGAAAATACCATCTCAAGCGGACGGCACATATTGAAGAACGCCGCATCATGCCATCCTTCGGTTTTGCCTGATTTCTGTGGTTCCACACAGCCGATAATATTATAGTCCCGCGCATCTTCCAAAGACAGTCCTCTGTGAATCAAAGCCGGAATAATGATCTCATCATTGTAATAAGCCGGCAGGCCGATTCCCGTTCTTGTCAGGTCTGCCGCATGCAGCAAAAGTTCCTGCGAAGAGCGGTTCCATACACGGATAGAGAGCGACGGCTGCGGTAAAAATACATGTTTGGACGCATTTATACACATAAAAGACAGATCGTTTGTCGCATCTTTTCCATCCACCGTCTGGCCGCCCACGATCAGATTCTGGAACAGGGAATACCCCGCAAATCCCTCTGCGCTGACCGCATCACGGCATTTGTTCAGGTCATTAAGTTTCACCCAGATACAGTCTAACAATTCCTGGGCATATTCCTTCGTAAGTTTTCCGCTTTCTATGTCTTTTTCATAATACGGATACATATACTGGTCAAATCTGCCCGGTGAAATGGAATGTCCGCTGGATTCTAACTGCAAAAGCTGCTGCACAAACCAGAATGACTGGCATGCTTCCCAGAATCCTTCAGCTCCGTACTCCGGCACTTTACTACAGTTTTCAGCAATGGAGAGCAGCTCTTTCTTTCTCTGCGCATTGTGTTCTTTTTCCGCCATTTCCTGTGCCAGCTTTGCATACCTCTTACTGTAACCGATCACCGCATCGCAGGAAATAATGACCGCCTCCAGGAACCTGCTCTTTCTCGCATAATTCTCATCTCCAAAACCGCAGGATGCAAGCTCTTCTTCCGCCTCTTTTCTGATTCCTGCAAAACCGATCCGCAATACTTTATCATACTGCACTGTGATATGTCCTACGCCATTATAAAAATAGTTGCCCGGCGTAAAGAAATTGTGTTCCATGGCGCGGTGTGTCTCCGGCGCCATATAACTGTACGCCAGTTCACTTGTCGTTTTCCCTTTCCAGTAACGGTTTGCCTCCTTTAATCTTTTCTTAGTCTCCTCTGCTATATAAAACGGATCTGCCGCTCTGTGTTCCACCGTATCAAACTCTGCTTCCAGCCATTCATAAGAAAACTCGGGATAAGTCTGGCATCCCCTGGGTGCGATCGTAGAACTTCCCACCACCAGTTCTTCCGGTCTGATAATGATAGGAATATTTTTCAGTATATGAGAAAAGGCTTTCGCTCTGCGTATTATGATAGGCTGTCCTTCCGTCTCCTGATATGACTGCGTGATCAATTCGGCTCTCGCCGCCTCTATCTCCGGAAGTTTTGCATATAAATGTTCCACTAATCTCGTAATTCTGTCTGTTTTTTTAATTGATGCAACACTGTTGGCAACCATTTTAACTACCTATCCCTTTCTTTTTTATTTCTGACACTGCCTGCTCTGATTTCCTGCCATCTGCATATGTTTTATTTTTTATATAAGCACTTTATCTTTTCTTTTCGAAATACTTCTGTCCATACCTCATCCGGTTCTTTATCTGTCACAACAAAATCTATACAGGACAGATCGCATATTTTGGAAAACGCCTTCTTTCCAAATTTACTGGAATCCACCGCCAGATAAACCTTATCGGCCGCAGAGATCATATTCTGTTTCACGCCTCCGGTCTCAACATTTCCATCGGTAATACCATTTTGCAGATCAAAGCCTTTACAGGAAAAAAAGGCTTTATCCACATGATAAGAACTGATACCGTCCAATGCTTTTTTACCGATCAGAGACATTGAATTAGACTTTAGCAGTCCTCCCGGCGCTATAATATCCCATCCCGGGACATCCGACAGTTCCAACAATATCTCGATAGAATTGGTGATCACCGTCAGGTGCCTCTTCTGCTTGATGCTCTTCGCAATGAATACTGCTGTCGTGGAAGCATCCAGCATAATATGGTCGCCGTCCTCGATCTCATTGCTGATCAGTTCCGCTATTTGATGCTTCCCCTCCGGATTAGCCTTCCATCTGACATTGAAGGGAAGATCGATACTGCTCTTCTCATTGATGACCGCCCCGCCGTAGGTTTTGACCACATGGCCGTCCTCCTCAAGCTTATCCAGATCTCTCCGGATGGTTTCCTCCGAAACCTCAAATTCTCTGCTCAGCTCACTGACGATCACCGTCTTATTCGCATGAACTTTCTCCAAAATCAGATTTCTTCTCTCAGCCGCCAGCATATTCCGTCCCCCGTCCGCTTTTCATTTATCTGGTTAAAATATGTATTTTAACAACTTATCGGATGGTCTTGCAATAACGGAACTGTCGAGGAACATTCCTCTGTCTCCTGTCTCGCTCTTCGCCCTGTCAATGGCCGCCTGTACCGCGGATACACTGCCTGTCAGTGTCATGTAACTCTTACCGCACATGCCCTTCGCCAGACGCAATTCGATCAGATCGACCACTGCCGTTTTGGCTGCCAGATCCGCCGCCACAATAAGCGCCGCCACATCATAAGTCTCCAAAATACCAAGTGCATCTATCTTCTCCGGCTGCGCCGTCCCATATATTGCCGGGAATATCTGCTCATGAGGATTACCCAGCACAAACGTATCTATGACTTTATCCTGGTATCTGCCTGCAGCTCTGTCCACGGAAGCCCTGACCGCACTCAGTTCCCCTGTGATCAGAATCACGAATTTTCCGGGACAGGTAACCTCCGCCTGCAAAATCTCCACATCCGCCGCTTTCGCCATCTCATCCGCAGCCGTGTATCCGGTTGATACTGTTGTAATTTCCACCATTCCAATCGCTTTGGCCATTTTCTTATCCTTCCTCATCACAAGTTATCCACAATATATTTCTATTATTTCGTACTGATGACCACTTCTTTTTCATTTACCTTCTTCACAACACCGTCCACTGAAGCATGAATCGCCACACTTAAGCCTTCCGCCGCTTCAGCAATCTTCTGACCCTTTTTCACAGTGTCTCCCTGTGCGACAACGGCTTTGGCCGGTGCTCCAATATGCTGGCTCAGCGGTATCTTTACGGTTTTCACCGCCACTTCCAGATCGGTAAGCGGCGCCGGTACATCATACCGCGACAATCCCAGTTTTGCTTTCAGCCGTACTACCGGAGCCTTTCTCAGCTCCCTGTCTCTCTCCACCTCTCGAGGCTCTATTTTTCCGGCGCGCACCCCTGCAGCCCGGAGACCGTCCTTAAACTCAGCGATCACGCTTCTCGGCGCAAGCCCCTGAGGGCAGGAATAATTTTCGCACAATCCGCAGCTGCTGCAGTATGCCGCGTTCGTATACACGGACAGATCTGTAATGTCATGATTTGCTACCGCCCGCATAATGCGGTGCGGCTCAATGGGATGCCCCAGCGCATGTCTCGGGCACATCTCCGTACAGGTTTTGCACTGACAGCAGGACGATGCCGCCCTTCTTCTCTCTATATCCAGATTTTTATTCATACGCATCACCACTTTGTGTTCTTCGGACAAAATGATGATCGCGTTCGTTGTCTTTGTTATGATCGTATTTTCTGTGCCAAGCTTACCCATCATAGGACCGCCCATCACGTAGGCCGGATCTTTCACCGTTACCTTTCCCGCCAGAGCAATCGCATCTTTCACGCTTGTGCCGATGGGTACTCTCACAGTGACCGGCCTTTCCACTTCTCCCACAATAGAAATCAGCTTATCCGTGACCGGTTTATCGCTATGTACTGCCTGATATAAATTATATATTGTTTCCGTGTTGTAGACTACAACATTCTCATCAATCGGAATTCCGCCCGGCTTTATCACCCGCCCGGTCGCCTCATAGATCAGGATTACCTCATCCCCCATGGGATAGGTAGGGCGGACCGCACAGATCCTCACTTTGGGATAGTCCTTTGTCACTTCCTCCAAAATGCGGAGTGTGCCCACATGTTCACTTTTAATTCCGATCACTGCCTCCTTCGCACCCATAGCTTCCCGCACTTCATCGAGCATCTGCACGATCTCTTCCGCATTCGCGGCGAGAAGCTGTCTGTGGAGTTTCAAAAGGGGCTCACACTCGACACAGTTTAAAATAACCGTATCCGCTTTGTCTGTCATTTTGGCATACGATGGGAAACCGGCGCCGCCGGCTCCCACTACGCCATTTTCTCTTGCTATATTTTTGAGTTCATCAATCAGCATGATTATTTACTCCACTCCTGACCTTCATCAATGATACCGACAATTGCCGCATCGACAGGCGCATCTGCCATGTCGCAGCCGATTCTGGCCGCAGATCCCTGTGCGATCAAAACATATTCACCGATTCCGGCTCCAATAATATCGATCGCCACCAGACGTCCGCCCGCTTTCCCCATGGATTCAACGGGTTCCACGATCATGAACTTATTACCGACCAGCTTTTCACTTTTTCTTGTAGAGAATAAACTTCCCACAACTTTTCCTATTATCATAAATAACCATGCTCCTATCCTGTAGTGTTTTATGCTTCAAACATGCTTTCCATCCGATTCTTCATTACACTTTCCGAATGATCGTTGCACAGTCTCCTTGTTTCACCTGACAGGCGTTGGCCTCATCCGTATCGATATGCATTTCCAAAGAGAACGAATCATCAACACGGATCTTGACGTTGTCAAGTACTACGCCTCTTTCATTCCCCATACGTACAGAGACAAGATCTCCGTCATGCAGGGAAACGGATGCCGCTTCAGCCGGCGTCATATGTATATGTCTTGCCGCGACAATGCAGCCCTCTTTCAGGTAGATAACACCTTTCGGACCTACAAGGGCGATGGGAGCGGATCCCTCCGTATCGCCCGACTGCCGCAGGGGTGCATTGACCCCCAGCGTGCGCGCATCGGTAGCGGAAATCTCAACCTGCGATTTCTTTCTGACAGGTCCGAGGATTCGTACATTCTCAATAGCGCGGAGTTTCAGCCCCACGATTGTACACTGCTCGTTTGCCGCAAACTGGCCACCCATCAATTCTTTCTTTTTGGTCAGCTGGTAACCGGTTCCAAACAGCTGTTCAACATCTTCCTGTGTCAGGTGGATATGTCTCGCAGAAACCCCCACCGGAACTGTCATCAGTTTTTCATTTTCTTTGGCGTTTTCAATCGTCTGGAGCACCATTTTTGTAATCTGTTCTATGTCACGATAATCGTTCATATCAATGATCCTCTGCTCCTTTCACAAAATCGCTTATTACTGAACTTTCGGCAGAATCATTTCCACGTCATTGTGCGGTCTCGGGATTACATGTGTAGCGATCAGTTCGCCGAGTGCTCCTGCACTGTTAGCGCCTGCTTCTACGGAAGACTTTACAGCGCCTACATCACCGCGTACCATAACAGTTACAAGACCTGATCCGATCTTCTCTGTTCCGATCAGCGTTACATTTGCAGCTTTGCACATAGCGTCTGCTGCCTCAATTGCTGCTACAAGACCTCTTGTTTCTACCATTCCCAATGCTTCTAAAGATGCCATAATAAAATTCCTCCTGTTTTTTATTTTAATATCTTTTATTTATTCCATCTTATTTCTTTGGAACGAAGTCCGGCGGATCTTCGCCCAACATTTTAGAGCCCGAAGAGGGTTCCGTTTTTCCTTTAAAACGGCTTGCTGATAATTGAACCATCCTCACGATCTCCGGATGCGGATTCGGCAGCACGCCGGTTGCAGCAGGCTTTTTAATAGCCTGCGTGGATCCTGCTTTAACGGCCTGTTTGACCGCCGCAACATCTCCCTCTATAACCAGAGTAACCAGTCTTCCGCCCAGTTTACGCTCCCATGTGGCCAACGTCACATTTGCCGCCTTACACATAATATCAAGCGCATCCATTGCCGCCACGACTCCGGTGATTTCTATAAATCCATATGCGTTGCCCATGCCGCTTCTCCTTCAAAAACTGTCTCCGCATTACCCTTTAAATTTGGGGAGAATCTTCTCTACATCACTATGCGGTCTCGGAATTACATGTGTTGCTACCAGTTCTCCCAATTTGCCGGCTGCGTTTGTGCCTGCTTCTACAGCTGCCTTTACAGCACCCACATCGCCGCGTACCATAACAGTTACCAGTCCGGAACCGATCTTTTCTGTTCCGATCAGAACTACTTCTGCCGCTTTGGTCATTGCATCCGCAGCCTCGATTGCAGCGGTAAGTCCTCTTGTTTCAACCATTCCTAAAGCTTCCTGTGACATTCTTTTTCCTCCTTATACGATCCTTTATTGTTTAATTTTTATCAAGTGCGCTGATTTTCAGCATTTTCTCCGTGTCTTCCGTTGGTCTTGGAATAATATATTTGGATACGATTCCCGTATTGGCGAGTGCAACCGCCTCTGCAGCCCTCATGGCTTCCTCCACATCGGCAATACTGCCTCTGAACTTCACGGTCACCAGAAGCGGCACCGGCAGAGAGTCCGCATTGGCCGGCTTGTTTTTATCAAAAACTTCCAGACGGACATCTGCCGCCTTACATCCGGCATCCGCCGCAAGAAAAGCACATACAAGCCCAAACACTTCCAACAGGCCCACCGCCTCTGATTCCTTACGAGATGTTAATTCTTCCATAATCTATAACCATGCCCTTCTCTCAGCCTGCAACCGGTTCATACAGATCATAATACCTACTGATTTACGATTGCGATCTTTAATCCCGTCATTGCAAGATTCGTTTTTAACGCTTCATTGATCTGCTCTAACGGATACTTGTGCGTGATCAGCTCTGACATCGGAAGACCGATACCTTTCGCCCTCTTCAGGAAATCAAATGTTGTAGCATAATCCCGCAGTGTGTATACCCAGGAACCCACAAGCGTAATTTCCTTGGAGCACATGTCAAAATGCGGATTGATCGTTGCATCTCCGCCGTTCACGAAAAAGCCCAGTTCGCAAAGGCCGCCGCCGTTGCGGATAAACTTGTAAATATTTGCATGTGCCATCGGATTTCCCGTACACTGGAATGCAAAATCTGCCAGATGTCCGCCGAAGGAATCCTTTACAGCGCCTGTCAGCGCCTCTAACCCCTGGAAGTCTTTAAAGCTTACCGTTTGGGATGCGCCCAGTCTCTTCGCAAAGTCAAGCCTTGCCTGATTGCCGTCCACCGCAGTAATGTTTTCAATCCCCATTGTCCGCAGCACCGCAATACAGATCAGACCGATCGGTCCGCATCCCTGCACAACAACGCGGCTGTTGAAGCGAAGGATCCCGGTTGTTTTAGCCCGCTCTACTGCATGGATAAGTACCGCACAGGGCTCGATCAGAATTCTGGAATCCAGATCCAGATCGCTGACATTAAATACCGTGGAACCGCCGCGGATCAGGATGTAATCGGAAAACCAACCGTTCAGATGAACATCGTCATCGGGAAGAAGTCCGTACACATCTGCTGCTCCCACATTCTGTTTATTTAAATCATACATTGTGATCTCCGGATCATCCTGGAAGATCATGCAGGTAACAACTTTATCTCCCAGATGGAGATCTTT
The DNA here is from genome assembly GCA_014804795.1 of Lachnospiraceae bacterium. Taxonomy (GTDB): domain Bacteria; phylum Bacillota; class Clostridia; order Lachnospirales; family Lachnospiraceae; genus 1XD8-76. Next base: position 104,055 of record JAAUZC010000023.1, read on the forward strand.
TCCGGCGCTGTCTTTTTTGACATTTTTGCCCATTTTAACAATTTCACCGGTTCCTTCATGTCCCAGTGCCACCGGAATCAGACTGAACGGATCACGCTTGAATTCATGTGCGTCCGTTCCGCAGACGCCGCAGCCTTCCACCTTGACCAGTATATCATCATCGCCTACCTGCGGCATCGGATACTCTTTTACTTCAAATTTCTCAAGTTCTGTCAGCATCGCAACATGCGCGGTAGCAGGGATTGCTGTTCCCACTGCATTTTTTCCTGCCGGTGAAACGGCAGACGCACCGGCACTGTTTCCGGATATCTGATTCAGGATCTGCTTGACAATCTGCTCAACTTCCTGCTCATTTACTGCCATATTCTTTCCTCCTTATTTTAGTTCCGCATCTGCAAATCCTCTGAATGCCTTCTTCCCAGATGCTGTCTATTTTAGTTTTTACCTAATACAAAGACTGTCTGACATCGTACAGCGTCTTCTCTTCGTAAAGCTCTGTGCGCTGGTAAGTCCCTCGCCTGTTCTGGATGCAATAGTAAAAGTACAATACCCCTCGCCGCCATAACCAAGCGCCGCGTAACTCGGGCCGTTCTTTACAAGGATTGCTGTATCGAGTGCTTTTGCATATGTAGTGATGTTATCTACATTCTTTGAATGAATATGTGCGGAATGGCGGTTGCCGTGCTCTAACCATACGGCTGTCTCCACACCTTCCTCAAAGCTCTTTACTCTGACCATTCCAAGGATCGGCATCATCAGCTCCGTTGTAATTAACGGGTGCTCTTTCGGTCCCTCAAATACAATACATCTGATCTCCGGCCCTACTTCCACACCAATCATGGACAACAGTGTTCTCGCATCTCTTCCCACGCATTTTCTGTTCAATGCGCCTTTCGGTGTGATCACGGTTGCGGTCAGTTTATCCTGTATTTCCTTGCTTGCCAGATAGCAGCCGTTCTCCTGTATCATATAGTGCATCAGTTCGTCTGCAATACCGTCCATCGCAACGATCTCTTTCTCTGCAATACAGGGAAGATTATTGTCGAAGGTACATCCGTTGACAATATCTCTTGCCGCTTTTCTCACATCCGCAGTATCATCCACAAATGCGGGCGGATTGCCTGCTCCTGCGCCGATCGCTCTCTTCCCGGAAGAAAGAACCGCCGTTACAACACCGGGTCCTCCGGTCGCTACTAAAAGCGGAATGGCAGGATGTTTCATCATGATCGAACTTGTTTCCATCGTGGGCACTTCCACCGTAACAGCTATATTGTCCGGTCCGCCCGCCTCCAGAGAAGCCTCGTTGATCATATTAATCGTAAATATTGTTGTCTTTTTCGCATTGGGATGCGGGTTAAATACTACAGTATTTCCGCCTGCGATCATGCCGATGGAATTACAGATCACCGTCTCGGAAGGATTGGTTGCCGGCGTAATAGCACCGATAACACCAAAAGGACCCATCTCTACCAGTGTAAGTCCTCTGTCGCCCGACCATGCGATCGTACTGATATCTTCCGTTCCGGGCGTCTTATCCGCCGTCAGATGATGTTTTAAAATTTTATCTCCCACATTTCCCATGCCGGTCTCATTGACGCCCATATTGGCAATGAGTTCTGCATTTTCATGCGTCTTTCTCCTGATTGCAGAGATAATCTGCTCTCTCTGATCCAGAGTCAGATTGCGGACAACTTTCTGTGCTTCGATCGAGGCTTTGATTGCTTCGTTCATATCTTTGAATACGCCGTGCATTCCCTCAACCGAACCGGTTATCTGCATATTCGCCATGACTTTCTGCACAATGTCATGAATCATACTCTCATCTACAGACACTTTATTACCTCCTTTAGCATATCTTTTCCATAAGCGGCAAGTTCTGTATCCTGAACGGCCGTACCGCCGGATACACCAAGCGCCCCGATCATGGTATCTCCAACCATCAACGGTTCGCCGCCGCCTAAAATCATGACTTTGCCTTCATTGGAGAACTGAAGGCCGTATAAATCCTGCCCCGGCTGGCACAGCCTTGACAATTCCTTCGTTGACATCTGGAACGCAGTAGCCGTATACGTCTTGTTTAAAGCCACATCGAAGCTGCCATGGTAAGCGTTGTCCATACAGTGGACTGCAACCGGTCTGCCGGAAGCATCCGAAACGGCAATTACTACCCGCATACCCATCTCCTTCGCTCTCTGCTCTACTGCTTCGATCAGTTTAACCGCCAGCTTCAGAGACATGATCTCCTTTACAATGGCGTCGTCAACGAGATTTTTCACGATTTTTTCAAGATTATATTTATCCATAGCTTATTTGCCAAGCTGCTCCAAAACTTTCTTTGTGATCGCTGTTACCAGTTTCTGGCTGTCCTGATCGTTGCAGGATGAAGAGCAGGAACCGCAGTTATGGCAGTTTGCTTTGCCCTTATTCAGACACAGATCAGCGGGGTGACGTCCCGGCAGTCCCATCTTTCTTCTGATTTCATATAATTTCTGAACGTTGTCCGGACTGAATTCTTTCGGACCGCCAAGCTGTCTTGCTTTGTATAACAGTTCCGCATAAAACTCAACGGATTCCATCTTCATATAAGCTGCCAGAAGGTCTGTGGACCATGTCAATGCGCCGTGACTCTCTAAGAGTACTGCGTCAAAGTGCTCCAGATAAGGTTCAACCGCATCCGGAATCTCCATAGTGGAAGGTGTTCCATAAGGTGCAATCGGCACACAGCCAAGTGCGATAACAGCCTCAGGCATAATGGGCTGTGTCAGCGGAATGCCTGCAATTGCAAAGCTTGTTGCAAAAGTAGGATGTGCATGAACAACAGAACCTACATCCGGTCTCTTCTGATAGACGCGCATATGCATCTTGATTTCGGAAGACGGTCTGAATCCCTTATTTGCCTGAATCACATTTCCGTTTGCATCCACTTTACAGATATATTCCGGTGTCATAAACCCTTTGGATACACCTGTAGGTGTGCACAAAAACTCGTTGTCATTGAGTTTTACAGAAATATTGCCATCGTTTGCCGCCACCATGTTTCGGTCATAAATCCTCTTGCCGATGTCACAAATCTGTTTTTTGATTTCGTACTCGTTCTGTACCATTTTTTTCTCCTTTTCTTCTTTATATTTTATTTAAACTTTTACTTAAATACCTTCCCTATTGCCATCTTTTTCCCATGGCATCACATCACCGTTCTCCCGCAGGTATTCCAGAATGTCGGCCACACCTTCATTTGCTTTAGAATTAACGAAGAAAATTTTTTTACAGCCTGTCAGTCTGAGCCACCTCTCCGCCTGTTCTTTATCGGCATCTGCTCTGTCAATCTTTGTAACGATACCGATCACATCCCGATTCACCATACAGGTGATATTGGGCGGATACAGAGAGTAAGGTTCGTTGGCGGCCATCAAAAGCCCTACCACATCCGCTTCATAGGAATAAAGAGCCAAAGCTCTTCCCAGTTTTGCTGTCTGCGCATATTCTCCCGGTGTATCAATGATCACATCAAAATAGTTTACATACTGGGTCTTCTTGTATGTAATTGTCTCACCTTTCAGCGCCTGCGTCAGCGTTGTCTTCCCCGCTTCGCTCCGTCCCATTAAAATCAGTTTTTTCATGTTCTCGTTATACCGCACACTGTATAGCCCAGAGTGTTCTCTGTATACAGAAGAATCGCCTGTATCGCCGCTTCCACTTCCGATACCGTGCCCGTCACGATGACAGAGCCGGAAAACCTGTCCACAAAGCCAAGCTCAACGCCGGATGCTTTTATGGCAATATCCGCAATAATGATCGCTGTTTCCGCCGGAGAAACCGTCAGTACACCGATAGCCGATTTGGAATATTCCACTGCCGGATTCAAACCAAGCTTCTCGTAAAGGATGCTGTCCGGATTGGCAATAATATGTGCAAGTGTGATCTGTTTACCGGGAACCAGTTCCTGTATAATTCTCTGTTTTTCTTCCATAGATATATGCCGATCCTCCATTTCCGGTCGTCCAATGCTCCTATATAATACGATTATAAAATATAGCGCCTGTAAAGTCAACACAAAACAACATTTTTATCTTTTGTTTTTGTTTGTTTTTTGACCCCTTCTGTAAAAATTTTCTTCTTTTTTGCTAATATACTGTTGTTTTTCTGTGGTTTTTATGCGATAATAAAGCAACGGCCACACGCTTCGCGAGTGCTCTTATGCTAAATCAGATTCTGCCCTTAACGATATGATCGGGGCATTCCATTTGATGATATTTGTTTCTTCTGACGATTTTTTATCACGGAATATACGGGGAGCTACGATATGCGCAACATTCCCATTTTACTTGATATCCATACGCACTGCCTGTCCAGCGGACACGGTACCCATGATACGATTACAGATATGGCCCGCATGGCGGCTCAAAAATCTCTGCAGATTCTGGGTATTTCCGACCACGGCCCGGCTACTCCCCGCTCTGCAGGCAGTTCCTATTTTCGCAATCTGCATCTCGCAGATAAGAAAAAATTCGGAACGGAACTGTTGTATGGTGTAGAACTGAATATTTTAAATGCAGCCGGAGATGTCGATCTCGAGGATGAACTGCTTGAGACTTTAGATTACGCCTTTATCAGTATGCATCCCCCCACATATTCCTCCGGCACGGAAGCTTCCAACACTTCCGCCTATATCAACGCTATGCGGCATCCTCATGTGCGTTTTCTCGGTCATCCCGACGACGGCAGATTTCCCGTAGATTACGAGCGTCTGCTTAGCGCGGCCAAAGAAAATCATGTATATCCCGAAATAAACAATGCTTCGCTGATGCCGGAGGCCTACCGGGTCGACGGATTACGCCATTCTGTGGAGATACTCTCTTTATGTAAAAAGATGTCTCTTCCCGTTCTGCTCTCCAGCGACAGCCATGGCAAAAAACATATCGGTGATATGCAGTATATTTTTCCTTTGCTTGAGCAGTGTGATTTTCCGCCGCATCTTATCATCAACAGCAGCACCGCGCTGCTGCGGCAGATTCTCGGCCGGTCTCAATCCGTCTGCGGACAGCGTTAAAAATAGTAAACCGGCATCGCATCGCCCAGTCCGAAACGTTCATTCGGCTCAGCTGCACGCTCTAACATGCCGTTGCTTGTCTGATAGACAATTTTCTGCAGCACTTCCCCGGTCGGCGCTGCGATCGTTTCAGCTGCCGTCACGCTTTTTGCTTTCGTTGTCTTTTTTGCGGACGTCGCTCCGGATGCCGGCGCTTTTTTTACAGATGTTTTCGCCTTCTCCGCTGTTTTCGCCGCTCTCTCCATACTGCCTTTTCCTACTGCCATTTCTATAACCCTGTCCTTTCCTTTTAAAGCGTATTTATCATTTCCTCTGCTATTTTCTTAAATTCCGCCGCACTTCTCGTCGATTTCTTATAGACGGCTACGGGCTTTGACGCATCCTGTGCCCACTCAATCGAAGCATCCACATGAATAAAAGAATCAAAAACATGAATCTCCCGGTAGCTTTCCAAAATTTCGCGTGTCTGCCTGTAATAATTTTTTCGCTCATCGACTTTCGTGATCAGAACCCCCATGATCTCCGCTTCCGTCATGTCCCGAAGGCCTCCCAGAAAATCAAACATATTGGCCAGACCGAAAAGCCCCCACGGCGATGCTTCCACCGGCACGACAACATAATCGGAAGCGCATAGAATATTAATTACCCAGGTGCCTAACGTAGGAGGCGCATCAATGAGAATATAATCATACTTTCCGCTGTTTCGGATCCCTTCCAGGCATTTTTTCAGTACAAGTTCTCTCTGCATCATCGTAAAAAGCTCATACTCGACCTGGCTCATCAAAAGTGAGGACGGGATCAGATCCAGATTCTTGTAGGGTGTTGCTACAATATATTCCTGCAGATCTTTTTTATTCCGGATGGCGTAATACAGATTCTTCTCACTCTCAGCCATTTCAAGCACTTTTTCTTCATCAAAAAATGATAAGGATAAATTCAGCTGCATATCACCATCTATCAAAAGAACCTTTTTACCTGCCGCGGACAATTCATAGCCGATATTTGCACAGGAAGTCGATTTACCGCTTCCTCCCTTATTGTTTGTAAAACATACTGTTACAGCAGGCTGATTATTTTTCATCAAAACACCCATACCCTTTCTGATCCCGTCAAAACTCAAACGATCCCGCAAACCGGTTCACTACTGTTCTCACTGATATATATTGATCTCAAATGTTTCCGCTACGCACTCCCTTGCCTTTGACAGGCTGTCGAAAATTCCTTCTTCGATCATTTGTGTCAAAATATTGCCCAGTGCAGTTGCCTCTCCCGGACCGGCATACACAGGAACCCCCGTATATTTTGCGGTCAGTTCATTCAAATATACTGCATTGGAGCCGCCGCCGATAATATGGATTCTGTCATATCCGGTTCCGGTCAGTTTTTCAATTTCCTGCAATTTCTCTGTGTAGCACTTTGCAAGGCTGTTATAAACAACACAGGCCAACTGAGGAAGTGTCTCCGGCACAGCCTGGGAAGTTCTTTGACAGTAACTTTGAATCTCAGCAACCATATCATCCGGAGATAAGAAACAATCATCCTGACAATTTACGATGGACTCAATCGTCTCTTTGGATGCAAGATCACACAGTTCACCGTATGACATCTCGGGTGCAAGCTTATTTCGTACGGACTGAATCATCCACAGGCCCATAATATTGGCCAGATATGTAATTTTTCCGCCATAGCCGCCTTCATTCGTAAAGTTTGCCGCCTTGCTCTTCGCCGAACAATCCGCGTCTTTTCTCTCTACTCCCATCAGTGACCATGTGCCGGAACTGATGTAGCACACATCCTCATCAACAGAAGGAATTGCCATAACCGCAGACGCTGTATCATGTGTAGGCGGCAGTACAACCTGACAGTCATATCCCACCATCTCTTTCACTTTTTCTGTCAGTGAACCGATTTTCGTTCCCGGCATATATATTTTCTGAAACATCTTCTCATTAAATCCCAGCATCTCGATCAGCTCATAATCCCAATCTCTTGTAGCAGGATTCACAAGCTGCGCCGTTGTCGCCTCAGAATACTCCTGCACTTTGTTTCCGCAAAGTCTATAATGAAAATAATCCGGAATCATCAGCATTGCCGCCGCTTTCTCCATATGCTCCGGATGCTGTTTTTTGACAGCCATCAACTGATATATCGTGTTGTAGATTGCTTTCTGTATGCCTGTTCTCGCGTACAGATCATCTTCACTGATGATCTTATAAACTTCTTCATCCATATTGTCGGTTCTGTGGTCCCTGTAGCCCACTGTCTGACCGACAATATTATCTTCCTCATCTAACAGAACAAAGTCCACTCCCCATGTATCGATTCCGACGCTGACAGGTATTTTATCGATTTCCTTACATTTCTTCATTCCTTCTATGATCTCGCGGAATAATCTGTCCACATCCCAACACAGGGTGCCATCTATATCATCCATACCGTTCCAGAAGCGATATACTTCCTCCAGTACTAATTTTCCATCCTGTATGCTCCCCAGTATATGTCTGCCGCTGGAAGCTCCGATATCAATCGCCAGAAAATATTTTGCCTTCTCCATAGCTGTGCTCCTTCTTCTTTCTAAAGCATCCGATCCCCCTCATTCATTCCCGGAATCATCTGCCCTCATCCTATATTCTCAAACCGCGGTCAGTCCGTGACAACGCCCTTTTGCAACATGATATTCGCATAGAGTGCCGATTCACCGGTCGCTATGATCGCATAGGCCGTTTTCGCCTCCTCGTAAAATGCGAAACGCTCAATGTTGCCGACTACCGCGTCACCGCGCTCGTCATACTTTCTGATAATTTCTTTATAGGTATCCCAGATCGGCGTCTCCACGTCATCCCCGGGCATCACTTCCATCAGATTTACCGGATGCTCCACATAGGTGTCAAGCGGAAATACTTTCAGGATTGCCTCCAGAAGTTCAGGTACTCCATGACCGTCACAACGGATAACGATTGCATTTTTCCCCATGGATTCTGCCGGGAAATTACCGTCAGAAATTACCAGTCTGTCACTGTGCCCCATCTCAGCCAGAACTTTCAGAAGTTCCGGTGAAAGAATTTTTGGAATTCCTTTTAACATAAGTATATACCTCCTGTATTTTCTACGCTATTTACAGCATATTTGAAAGAAGGACACACCGCAGGGTGTGTCCTCCTGATTTACTTTGCTTCTACTTCTTATTTGCCGTACAGATTGTCCCAAATTTCAGGATTATCAATGTTTTCAGCTGTGTACCACTGACATCCTGTATCAGTATCAGATACAGGTTTGCCCTGTGCTGCATCATACAGAGTCTGAACAAGAATCTCACCCATTGCTACAGGAGCCTGTGTGATGGAGCCAAGCAGAACGCCGTCTCTTACAGCCTGGATCTGAGCGGAACCGGAGTCAAAGCCTGCTGCTACAACTGTGTCACCGATCTCGGGATGGTTCTCAGCTGCAGTAACGATAGCGTTTGCAGAATGCTCGTTGGAGCCGTATAATGCGATGATGCCGTCCTCGCCTAACAGGGAGTTAACGTCTGCAACAGACATTGCGGAGTCAACCTGCTGAGGAACACGAACATCGATAATAACGTTAGCGCCGTCAGACTTCTCACATTTAGCATCGTTGATATATCTCTCATTACCAACAACAGTTGCTGTATGGCCATCTGCTACTGCCAGTTCAGCAAATTTGTCAATGAAACCAAGACCTCTGTTCACAACAGATTCAGAAACGGAATCCTGTGCCACAACACCAACACGAACTGTGCCGTCGATTTTGTCTTTTACAGCTTCATAAACTTTCTCAGCTGCCAGAGCGCCTGCTGCATAGTTGTCTGTGGAGCAGTTTGCAAGAACGGATCCTTCGGGAGCACCCGGAACACCGGAGTCAAATCCAACTACAGGAATGTTGTTGTCCAAGCATGTCTGAAGCTGTGCCATCAGTGTATCTGTGCTGAGGGCTGCCAGGCCGATCGCTGTGGGAGTGGAGTTCAGTGCGTTCTCCATCTGCTGTACCTGCTGGTCATAGTTGGACTCACTGTCCGGACCTACAAAGTTAACTGATACTCCCAGTTCTTCTGCCTTGCTCTCAACACCCTGCTTTACTGCCTGCCAGTACTCATGCTGCAAACCTTTGGAAACGATTTCAAAGGACATCTTGCTTGCGTCTGCTGCAGGTTCGCTTGCTGCAGGTTCCTCTGCTGCGGGCTCTTCTGCCGGTGCAGGTGTCTCTGCGTTGTTTCCGCAGCCTGCCAGAAGAGTTGCTGTCATTGCTGCCATGAGCAATACTGCCAATACTTTCTTTTTCATAAAAGAAACCTCCTTTTAAATAGATTAATAGTTTCTATTGTAAATTGCATCTGCAATATACAAACTTGATTATACCACAAACGTAATATTATGCCAACCGTTTATTCTTTAATACGTCAATATATACGGCAATGATCAAAACCAAACCGATGATGACCTGCTGCCAGTTAGCCTGTAAGCCGATCATGGGAAGTCCCAGCTGCAGCACCGACATTAAGAAAACACCGATGATAGTACCTGATATAGTTCCCATACCGCCGCTCATGGATGTTCCGCCAATGATCGCGCCGCCGATAGCGTTTAACTCAATACCGCCACCGCCGCCCGGTATCATGGACTGGAATGCGGAACTGTAAGCCAAAGCTGCAAGACCGGTAAAAACACCGGAAATCATATATGCCAATGTCTGATATTTCCCGACATTAACGCCGGAAAGCCTTGTGGCCTCTTTGTTGCTGCCGATAGCGATAATATAACGCCCCGGTCTGGTCTTATTTAAGAAAATGCTCATCACAACAGCTAAAATCAGCACCCACAAAAGCCCGATAGGAACCTTCGTTCCACCTACATCCAGCTTAAAGAGTAAGCGCGTCCAGCCGTTGGGAGCCTTTGCAGACGGCCAGGTAATACTGGAATTGTTTGTGACGATCGCACCCATACCCCGCACGATCATCATAGTGCACAGGGTTGCCAGAAACGGCGCATGGCCGCCCTTTGAAACAATCAGCCCGTTGATGGTTCCCACGATCAGGCCGCAGAGCACTGTCACTAAAATGCCCACGATGACAGGCGTTCCCGCTTTTGTGATCAAATATCCTCCTATCAACGCATAACAGAACATTCCGGTACCGATGGAAAGATCCACACCTCCCGTGATCAGACAGAACGTAACGCCAATGCCAAGAAGTGCCAGATAGTAAGTACAGTCCAATATGCTTAAAAGCGTTGAATACTGGCGAAAAGAACTGCTTGCAACACTAAAAACGAGCACCAGCAGGATCAACACGAGCACAACTACAATCTTTTGTAAACCGATCGCTTTTACAAGCGGATTGTCTGTAAAAGCATTTCCTTTTTTCTTCTCTGTCATAGCCTCTCCTCCTAATCCCTAAGTGTTGCCGCGTGCATAATTCTTTCCTGAGTTGCCTCTGAAATATCCAACTCCCCGGTCTTTTTACCTTCGCACATTACCACGATCCGGTCGCTCATTCGCAAAATCTCTGTCATCTCCGATGAGATCATGATAATGGATTTGCCCTGAGCCGCCAGTTCGTTCATCAACTGATAAATCTCACTCTTAGCCCCTACGTCAATCCCTCGGGTAGGCTCATCAAAAATCAGAATATCACAATTTCTTACTAACCATTTGGCAATAACTACCTTCTGCTGGTTTCCTCCGGAAAGGTTTACCACAAGCTGGTCTACGCCCGGTGTCTTTGTTTTCAGCGTATCTACATACTGCTGCGCCACCTCATTCTCTTTTTTCTTATCAATAAACATGCCTTTCATAAAGTTCTCAAGGCTGGCCATCGTAGAATTCTCTGCGACCGTCTTTGCCACAACGATTCCGTACCGCTTTCTGTCCTCTGACAGATAGCCTATACCGCATTTTACCGCATCCTGAGGTGTCTTTATCTCTACTTTCTCTCCGTTTACGTAGATATCTCCGCTCTCCTTGGGATCCGCGCCGAACAGCGCTCTGGCCGTCTCGGTTCTCCCCGCTCCCATCAATCCGGAGAAACCAAGGATTTCTCCTTTCCGCAGTTCAAAGCTTACATCTTTCACCATCTTTCCTGCGTTCAGATGATCCACCTTCAAAACTACCGGCGCATCCTTCGGTACTGCACTCTCCGTCTTCGGATCTTCATAGATCACACGGCCTACCATCATATTGATGATATCGTCCTTCGTGGAATCCTTGGTGATCAGCGTTCCCACATAGCCTCCGTCACGCATAACCGTTACTCTGTCCGTGATCACTTTGATCTCATCCATACGGTGGGAGATGTATACGATTCCCATCTGCTTGCTCCTGAGATCCCTGATGATCTTAAACAATTCCTCGATTTCCGCTTCCGTCAAAGCTGCCGAAGGCTCATCAAATACAATGACCTTCGCCTCATGTGAGATAGCTTTTGCAATCTCACACATCTGCTGTTTTCCGACGGTCAGGCGGCTCATAGTCTCCTTCGGGTCGATATCGATGCCCAACTGGTCAAACAGCTTTTTTGCTTCTTCGTTCATCCTCTTATCGTCGATCAGTTTGCCCTTCATAAACTCACGGCCGATAAAAATGTTCTGAGCCACCGTCAGATGTCCCATCATATTTAACTCCTGATGCACGATCACGATCCCTGCATCCTGAGCTTCTCTCGGATTGGAAAATTCTACTTCCTTTCCTTCATATGTAATCGTACCCGAATCTTTGCTGTAGATACCGGTCAGCACCTTCATCAAGGTTGATTTCCCGGCTCCGTTTTCGCCCATCAGCGCGTGTACTTCGCCTTTTCTGACCTCCAGGTTTACATGATCTAACGCATGTACTCCGGGGAACGATTTGTCGATGCCTTTCATGGTTAAAATTACGTCGCCCATTCCTTTTTCCCCCTTCCGCTTAACTGCGTCTGTTTCTGCTGCGCAGATCTGCATACACTACCGTCAGAACAATAAGCCCGGTAATGATGTACTGGTAATTAATCTGGAAGCCCATCGCCATAATGCCTTCCTGCAAAAGTGCGATGATCAGCACCCCGATGAGTGTTCCTCCGATGGAAGCCACGCCGCCGGTCATGGAAGTTCCACCCATTACACAGCCTGCAATTGCCTCATTATTAAAGGTATCGCCGAGACCGGGAAGCACTGTAGTGTTTTTAGCCACATAGAAGATAGCGGCTATTCCTGCCAGCGTTCCGCAGATCACATAGGCAAGCGTCTCCCATTTTTTTGTATTGACACCGGATAGCCTTACAGCTTCCCGGTTGCTGCCGATACTGAGAATATAACGTCCGATCATAGTCTTGTTCAAAATGACAGCACAGATGATAGCCGCCAGAAGCAAAATGAATAATCCGGTCGGAATCTCCACAGTGCCTACCTTTATACCTACAAAATTCCTGAACCACCCGTTGGGATCTCCTGCCTGAGGCCAGCTCACGGACTGTGTCTTTGTGAATATGGAGCCGATACCTTTCGCGAGCATCATGCTGGCCATTGAAGTGATGAACGACGGCAGCCCGGCATAAGATACCAGCACACCGTTGAGTACTCCAAAAGCAGTTCCCACCAGAATACAAATTAACAGGCAGAGTGCCAAAGGCCACCCCTTTGATGTCAGAAGATAGCCTGAGATCAGAGCCCCGCAGAACATCACCGGTCCGATGGAAAAGTCGATTCCGCCGGTGGCAATGACAAAGGTTACCCCCAATGATAAGAATCCCATGAAATATGCATATTTCAGCAGACTCAGGATTCGGGCAAAGCTCACAAAGTTTGCATTTGCCTTGATCATCGGTGTGATGAGCGCAAACAGGAGATACAGCAGTACCATAACGCACAGCAGGACTATTCTGTTAAATCCGATCTTCTTGACTATTGGATTTTGTTTAAATTTTTCAAATTTGTTTTTTTCCACTTTGTTTCCTCCAAATATATATCTGATGAACAAGTGCTCTTTTACTATATTGGAGACCGCCCCGGACCTTTGAGTTCGCGGGGCGAATCTCACAATGTGAGCAAAGCCCACTATTTTATTTGATCGTCTTATACATCGGACCGTATGCGTCACATGCTCTGAAATCCTGGCCTTCTCTGTCTGATCCGAACGCATTCCAGGAAGCCGGGCGGAATATCTTCTCTTCCGGTACATTGTGCATGCATACCGGGATTCTGAGAATGGAAGCTAAGGAAATCAGATCGGCTCCGATATGTCCGTAACTGATCGCACCGTGGTTAGCTCCCCAGTTGTTCATAACATCATAAGCTGTTTTAAAGTAGCCTTCGCCTGTGCATCTCGGTGCAAACCATGTGCAGGGCCATGTGTAGTCTGTACGTTTCCAGAGTGTATCGGAAACCTGTTCCGGAAGATGCACTGTCCAGCCTTCTGCGATCTGGAGAACCGGTCCCAGATTCTTCACAAGATTCAGACGGATCATCGTCACAGGCATCTCAGCCTTTGTCTCAAATCTGGAAGAGAACCCGCCGCCGCGGAAATATCCGTAGTCTGCGGAACACCACTTGGTTGCATTCAGGATTGCTTCCTGATCAGCTTCCGTCACTTCATACCACGGTTTCATCACGCCGTTGCCGTCAGCATCTTTTGCTTCACCGCAAGCGTCCAGACAAGCAGCGCCGGAGTTGATCAGATGAATAAATCCGTCGGCTTCCTTCGCATGTCCCTCTATATCATAACCTGTCACTCTCTTAACCGCATCGCCGCTCCAGTAGGTACGTACATCCGCAAAAATCTGTGCGCTGTTTGTCAGAAGCTTCATGAACAGCATGCCAAGTCCGTTTAAAACGTCGTTCTCTGTCGCCAGAATATACGGCTCTCTCGCACCGTTCCAGTCGAAAGAAGTATTTAAGAGTGCCTCCGGGAAGTCACAGTTCGGATAGAAGTCTGTCCACTGACGCTGTCCCTGGAATCCGGCTGCAATGGCATTATGTCCTACCATCTCCTCCTCACAGCCTTCAGGCAGATTCTGATTGCCGTTCATCAGATCTTTGATGATAACCATCATCTTCACAACAAACTCCCAGGTCTCTTCTTTCTTTTCATCGGAAGCTTTTACAAAGTCAGGGTTCTTATCAAGACCTTCTTTGCATTTTTCTTTTGTCCACTTCAAAGCTTTCTCGTATTCAGCCTTGTCATAGATTTCCTCTGTCATACGGCGGATGATCTCCACCTCGTCAACGGATTCCACACGCATACCGAGATACTCCTCGATAAACGCAGGATCAATAATGGAACCGCCGATACCCATCGTCACAGAACCAATCTGCAGATAGGATTTTCCTCTCATTGTAGCCGCTGCAACCGCTGCACGCCCGAAACGAAGAAGTTTTTCTTTTACATCTTCCGGAATGGAGGTGTCATCTGCTTCCTGTACTTCATGTCCGTAAATACCGAATGCCGGAAGTCCTTTCTGAGCATGTGTAGCAAGCACAGATGCAAGATACACAGCGCCCGGACGCTCTGTTCCGTTGAAGCCCCATACTGCTTTGATCGTCATGGGATCCATATCCATTGTCTCTGCTCCATAGCACCAGCACGGTGTTACAGTCAGTGTAATATCAACGCCCTCTTTTTTAAACTTTGCCGCACAGGCCGCTGCTTCACCAACCCGTCCGATCGTAGTATCCGCAATGACAACTTTAACCGGCTCGCCGTTGGAATATCTTAAATTCTCCTCAAATAATTTAGCGGCCGATTTTGCCATATTCATAGTCTGTTCTTCCAGAGATTCCCTTACTTTCAATACTCCTCTGCGCCCGTCAATAGTAGGTCTGATGCCAATAACGGGATAATCTCCCACCAATCTGCTTTTTGCCATTTATAGTCCTCCTTCATCACGAAAAAATTTTATAGTTAATATTTATTATAAAGACTGACACGGGAAAAAAATAGTGATATAATATAAAAAAATATAATAATATTCACTTATTCACCGCAATATAAACATATTTTTGGTAATTTTGCCGATTTTTTTTGTTAAAATTGAGAAAGGATCCCACTTTTCGATGAAATATCTTGACTATAAAGAACAAAGAGAACAGGGCACTTTTAATTTCCCGATCGCTTTTTATCATGAAATGCCCCACAGCCCCAGATACTATATGCCCTATCACTGGCACCATCATTATGAGATCATCCATATTCTGTCCGGCTCTTTCCACCTCACACTGGACAATGATACGAACATATACCATGCCGGAGACGTGATCTTTATCACAGATGGTATGCTGCACGGCGGAACCCCTCAGGATCACAGCTGTATCTACGACTGCGTCGTCTTTGATCTGCAGATTCTGATGAAGGACAATCATGCCTGTGCCAAAACAATTCATGATATTATGGATCATAAAATTATTATACATAATCTGCTCTCCGAATTCAGCCCCTCCATTGTTTCGATTGTAAATGATCTGACGGATGCTCTTTCCAGAAAACAGGCGGGCTATGAATTCATAACACAGGGCTGTCTGTATCAGTTGATCGGAACCATTTTAAAGGAGCATCTCTATGAAGAAAGTGTATATGATGAAAAATCCTCCGACCATCTGAATTCCATGAAAAATGTGCTTGCCCATATCTCAGAAAATTATTATAATAGCATAAGCCTTAATAATCTTGCGAAAATAGCGGGCATGAATCCCAAATATTTCTGCCGCTACTTCCGCAATATGACGGGACGTACTCCGATAGACTATCTAAACTACTACCGCATCGAATGCGCCTGTGAAATGTTATCCACGAAAAGTATTTCCATTAAGGAAACCGCTATATCCTGCGGATTTAATGACGAGAGTTACTTTATCAGAACTTTTCACAAATATAAGGGAATTACACCGAAACAATTTGTAAAAACAAAATTTTGATCATTATATTTTCACCGCCCCACACGGTGGGGCTTTTTTGCAGTTTTTACTGCGGGGAGTAATATTTATTATGAAAAAATTCAGACAAAAATACTTTGGCGATGCAGCCTTTTACCGGATGGTATTTGCAGTCGCCATTCCTATCATGATCCAAAACGGTATCACAAACTTTGTGAATATGTTAGACAATATTATGATCGGACAGATCGGGACAGAGGCCATGTCCGGCGTTTCCATTGTCAACCAGATACTGTTTGTGTATAATCTCTGTCTTTTCGGTGCTGTTTCCGGGGCAGGGATTTTTACGGCACAGTATTATGGTCAAAAAAACACTGACGGCATACGGCATACGGTCCGTTTCAAATTATGGGCGGTAACTATCATTACTGTTCTCACTGTTTTGCTGTGCATTTTTTCCGGTCAGTTTTTGATCAATATTTATCTGACAGGAGAAGGCAGCAGCGAAAGTATTCAGGCTGCCATGGCAAGCGGCAGAGAATATATGCTCTTTATGCTGACAGGGCTTCCGTTTTTTATGATAACACAGGTCTACGGCAGTACTTTAAAAGAATGCGGTCAGACGATTCTGCCCATGAAAGCGGGCGTTGCCGCTATCTGTGTCAATCTTGTTTTAAATTATCTTTTAATTTACGGAAAGTTTGGTTTCCCGATGCTCGGCGTCAAAGGCGCCGCTATCGCTACGGTCTGTTCCAGAATAATTGAAATGGCTATCATTGTTGTCTCAGTGCACAGAGATACCGTAAAGAATCCTTTTGTTATCGGTCTTTACAAAAGCGCTGCCATCCCGGCCGGTGTCGTCAGGCGGATTGCTGTCAAGGGAACGCCCCTTCTATTAAATGAAACGCTTTGGTCAGCAGGTATGGCTACGCTTGCCGGCTGTTATTCCATGCGCGGCTTAAATGTAGTGGCCGCATTCAATATTTCCAATACCATCAATAATCTGTTCCAGATTTCGTTTATTGCGATGGGCGATGCGGTTGCGATCATCGTTGGACAGATCCTCGGCACAGGAGATATGAAAAAGGCAAAAGATACCGCCGGAAAAATGATCGTTTTCTCTGTCCTGCTGTGCGCCTGTGTGGCCGTTTTGATGTTTTTCGTTGCTCCGGCTTTTCCGAATTTTTATAATACGGAAGAAACTATTAAACAACTGGCGGCAAAGCTTATCATGGTTTCGGCGTTGTTTATCCCGCAACATGCACTGTTAAACTCTTTATACTTTACACTCCGCGCCGGCGGCAAAACATTGATAGCGTTCTTTTTCGACAGCGTATTTATCTGGTGCATCAGTGTCGTACTTGCTTACATTCTGGCCAGATATACAACTCTTTCCATATTATGGATGTATTTTTTCGTACAGCTGGCAGACGGAATCAAGGCTGTAATCGGTCTTATTCTGGTCAAAAAAGGGGTATGGCTGCAAAATATTGTAGAATAATGTGAATTTTTCGCCGTTCATAAATTGTTCATATTTCATTTAAAAAAACTTAATTTGAAAATCATTTTTTAGACAAATCTCAAGTCTATACTAAGAGCATAAGATAACAGCAACAATTTAACAATTGTTTTTAACCATGACATTATCGTAATAATTTAAATAACTTTTTCATAATAAATGCCAAGTAAGGGAAACCTTACTTGGCATCCTCCCTTTTTATCGTTCTGTTTTTCATATTTTTACATATAAATATACTAATTCCTTTTCTCATTAAGTTAATATTGAATATTCTTTCCTTTGTGATCTTCCGCGTTTTTAGCTGAAAAGCTTGCTTTTTTCCCATTTTACTGCTAAACTCTTACTTGTCATCCGTTCACAAAGGCGTGAACCCGAAGAGTTGACATTTATTTTTATACCATTTTTTCAGAAAGATAATCTTCGGATTATCTGTTTTTATTTTACGACATAGAAAGTTTACAAGCGTACTTTCTAATGTATATGGAGGAATTTATCTATGCTAAAAGAACTCAGTAATTTAAGCAATGCCCTAAAGCCCGCATTAGAGGCGATCACCAATGCCAACGATATTGTCAACGGCATTGTCTGGGGTACTTTCGGTATCGGCCTGTTGCTTGTTGCCGGTATCCTGATGACGATGGTCAACAAATGTTTCCAGTTCACCCACATCGGTCACTGGCTCAAAAACACGATCGGCGCCATCTTTGCAGACAAACACATTACGGCTCATACCGAAAAAGAAGATAAATCCATTTCCCAGTTTCAGAGCCTGTGTACGGCACTGGCGGCAACCATCGGCACCGGCAACATCGTAGGTATCGCCACGGCCATCATCTCCGGCGGTCCCGGCGCTATTTTCTGGATGTGGGTTATGGCTATTTTCGGCATGATGACAAACTATTCCGAAAATGTTTTAGGTATTTACTACCGCCGTAAAAATGCGAAAGGGGAATGGTCCGGCGGCGCCATGTATTATTTGAGAGACGGTCTTGGCTCCAAAAAGGGCTGTAAGCAGATCGGTTTGATTCTTGCGGTACTGTTCAGCTGCTTCTGCCTGCTTGCAAGTTTCGGTATTGGCAATATGAGTCAGGTCAACTCAATCGCAGGCAATATGAAATCCGCTTTCAACATTCCCACCTGGATTACCGGTATTGGTATTGTTATCCTCTCTGCCTTTGTCATTTTAGGCGGTTTAAAGAGAGTTGCGTCCGTTACGGAAAAACTGGTGCCCGTTATGGCAATCCTTTATATTATCGGCGCGCTTATCATCTGTATCACAAATATAGACCAGTTCGGCGCTGTTTTCGGTTCCATCTTCAAAGGCGCTTTTGCCATGAAAGCGGCCGGGGGCGGTATTATCGGTTATGGTGTCAGCAGAGCGATCACATGGGGTTTTAAGAGAGGAGCATTCTCCAATGAAGCCGGACTTGGTTCCTCTGTTATGGTACATTCCAGCTCCAATGTAAAAGAACCTGTCAGACAGGGTATGTGGGGCATATTTGAAGTGTTTGCAGATACGATAGTAGTTTGTACGCTGACCGCATTCTGTATTCTTTCTTCCGGTCTGGTGGATCTGGAAACGGGGCAGATGCTCACAGATGTTGAGGGCTCCGGTCTGGTCGGCCAGGCGTTTGCAGGTGTTTTCGGCTCTATCGGTCCTAAGTTTATCGCTATTGCGATTTTGCTGTTTGCCTATTCTACAGTACTTGGCTGGAGCCACTACGGTACAAAAGCTTTTGAATTCCTCTTTGGCTCAAAAGCCACCGTCGTTTATAAAGCCATATTTGTTCTTATCGCTTACTTTGGCTGTACGATGAAGCTGGGATTGGCCTGGGATTTATCCGATACATTTAACGGTCTTATGATGATCCCGAACCTGATCGGCGTTTTAGCGTTATCCGGTACAGTCGGAAAGATCACAAACAATTATCTCCGCAGAACATTCCACGGTTCAAAGGAAGAACCTATGTATTCTGCCTTTGAAGATATCCAAAAAGAACAGAGCCGCTGATTTTCAAGCGGCGGCAAAAGAAAAAAGCGGCAAATGCCGCTTTTTCTTTTATCCTGATTTTTATGCCTTGCCGTTGCATCCCAGAACGTTAACCAGTTTATGGCGAACCAGTTCTTTGATGTTAGCACGAGCGGGTTTCAGATATTCACGAGGATCAAACTTGTCCGGATGTTCTGAGAAGAACTGACGGATCGTACCTGTCATTGCGAGACGCAGATCGGAGTCAATATTGATCTTACATACTGCGGAACGAGCTGCTTCACGAAGCTGCTCTTCGGGAACGCCGATAGCACCGGGCATTGCTCCGCCGAATTTGTTGATCATCTCAACATATTCCTGAGGAACGGAAGAAGAACCGTGCAGTACGATAGGGAATCCCGGAATCATCTTTTCACATTCATGAAGAACGTCAAAGCGAAGCTGCGGTTTTGTACCGGGTTTAAATTTGTAAGCGCCGTGGCTTGTACCGATTGCGATAGCAAGAGAATCACAGCCGGTCTTTTCAACAAACTCTGCTACTTCTTCGGGACGTGTGTAGGAAGAATCTTCAGCCGATACCTTTACATCATCTTCCACGCCTGCCAGTGTACCAAGTTCAGCTTCTACTACTACGCCATGAGCATGTGCATATTCTACTACTTTCTTTGTGATCTCAATGTTCTCTTCAAAAGGTTTGGAAGAAGCATCGATCATAACGGAAGTAAATCCGCCGTCGATACAGGACTTACATGTCTCGAAGTCCGGGCCGTGATCCAGATGCAGAGCGATAGGCAGCTCAGGGTTGCATACAATTGCAGCTTCCACTAACTTTACAAGATAGTTATGATTTGCATAAGCACGAGCCCCTTTCGAAACCTGCAGAATAACCGGAGCTTTTTCCTCAGCACAAGCCTCTGTAATACCCTGAACGATTTCCATGTTGTTCACATTGAAAGCACCAATAGCATAACCGCCCTTATACGCTTTCTCGAACATTTCCTTTGTTGTTACTAATGGCATATCCTTGTACCTCCATTTAATATTTTTGTTTTATATGATAACCGAAACCTTTCGCTGAAAGCCTCGGCTATTTTTCTGTTTTACTCCTCACCGCTTAAAAACTTTTCAATACTTAAAATCGCCTCTTCCTCATCCGTCCCGTCTGCGGTCACGTCTATTTCCTCTCCGCTGTTAAGTCCGAGACTCATCATGCCCATAATGCTCTTTGCATTTACTCTTTTTCCTGCCGCCTCAATATAAATCGTACTCTCATGCTGACTTGCTATCTGCACGAGAACAGCGACAGGCCGGGCTTCAAGCCCGTTTTTTAATTGAATCTTCATAGATTTTTCCAACATAACTTTTCTCCTCTCACTACTTTCCGGGACCTGTTTAAAATGATTTTTTAATCAGTCCTTATGCTTTCCGCAATCATACTTAATTTTCTCAATCTATGATTCACTCCGGACTTCCCTACCGGAGGTGTCAACATTTCTCCCAGCTCCTGCAGCGTCGCTTCCTGATGCTCCAGCCGCAGTTCGGCAATTTCCCGCAGATTTTCCGGCAGTTTCCCAAAGCCGTAAACTTTTTCTATCAGCATAATATCCTTTACCTGCCCGGCTGCCGCATTTACCGTTTTTCTGATATTCGCCGTCTCACAGTTTACCTTTCTGTTGACAGAATTCCTTACTTCTTTTACTATTCTGTGGTTCTCAAAATCCATCAGGGATACATGCGCTCCCATGATATTTAACATCTCGCAGATAGCAGACCCTTCTTTTACATAAACAACATAATATTTTTTTCGAAGGGCAATTTTTGCCGGAATATCAAACTCTGCGATCAACTCCTGTAAAAGGCACGCCTGCTCCTTTGTGATACAGTCAAATTCCAGATGGTAGCTCTTCCCCGGATTGCTCATGGAACCTATACAAAGATATGTCCCCCGCAAAAAAGCTCTTTTGCAGCACTGCCTCTTAAGGCTCCCTTCCGGATCCGGCGTTATATATTTCTTCATAAATTCCGCCGGGAACATTAATATTCCCTTTTCTGCATCAACTTTTATAGTAATATTTTTTTTGCACAATGTAAAGGCTTTTTGCCTCACAAAATCATTGTCTGTGCTTAAAAATACCTTTATTTCTCCTTTTTCCGGCAAAAAATCCATATTATCTGATTTTGTCCGCCTTCTGCCCCCAAACATAATGATCGCCGCCAGTTCTGCATAAACACAATGCTCAGACGATGCATACTGTTTTAATAATTCCTCTTTTACTTCTCCCGAAAACGACAACTTTCTACCTCACACTTTGCACGTCCACATCCCGGTGGCTCAATTTCAGTCCGTAGCTGCCTTTATTTTTCAGACGCTCATACAACATATTGGCTAATGTCACACTGCGGTGTTTGCCGCCGGTACAGCCTATTCCGATAACAAGCTGATATTTTCCCTCTTTAATATAATTTGGGATCAAAAAATGCAGCATATCCGTCAGCTTATCCAGAAATTCATGGCTTTCCGGATAGCCCATCACATAATCCTGTACTTCTTTTTCATTCCCCGTGTGCTGCTTCAATTCCTCAATATAAAAAGGATTCGGCAAAAACCTTACATCAAAGACAAGATCTGCATCTGCCGGAATACCGTATTTAAACCCGAAAGAAACAATATTGATCATAAGACTGTTATATTCTTCATTGCGGACAAAAATACGGTCAAGTTCTTCTTTCAATTCTCTCGTCAGCAGATTGGAGGTATCGATCACATAATCGGCCTTTTCCCGGATCCGCCGCAATATCTCCCGCTCCCGGGATATCCCTTCTTCAACCCGCTCGCCTGAAAGAGAAAGCGGATGCCGTCTTCTCGACTCTTTATACCTTTTCAAAAGCACTTTCTCACTGGCATCCAAAAACAATATCTCATAGACAAACCCGTTTTCTTTGAGCTTGTCCAGTATGTCTTGCGCCGCCTGAAAGGACTGGCCGCTGCGCACATCCAACCCCAACGCAACCTTGGACGCTTCCGTTCCAGGCAGAGAAACCATATCCACAAACATCTCCACCAGAGAAACAGGCAGGTTATCCACACAATAAAAACCTGCATCCTCCAACATTCTCCGTGCTGTACTTTTCCCGCCGCCACTCATGCCTGTCACTACTACAAATCTCATGTCCGGTTCCTCTTATGCTGCCGTTTTTCCTAATGCAAATAGATCACTTCCGGTTCCAGTTCCACGCCAAACTGTCCCTGTACTCTTCTTTGCACTTCCTCCATAAGCTGCCTGATATCCGCAGCTGTTGCACCGCCTTTATTGATAATAAAGCCACAGTGCTTTTCCGATACCTGAGCACCACCGATGCTCATACCCCGCAGCCCTGCATCCATGATCAGTTTTCCCGCAAAATACCCTTCCGGTCTTTTAAACGCACTGCCTGCACTCGGATACTCCAGAGGCTGTTTTGTTCGTCTTCTCTCCGTAAAATCCGCCATCTTCGC
The DNA here is from genome assembly GCA_014804795.1 of Lachnospiraceae bacterium. Lineage (GTDB taxonomy): Bacteria > Bacillota > Clostridia > Lachnospirales > Lachnospiraceae > 1XD8-76. Next base: position 126,963 of record JAAUZC010000023.1, read on the forward strand.
GGAAATTTCTTCTTTTATACCAGCAGAAAGCTGAAATTCCACTTCCGTCACTACAATTTTTTCCTGTTTTAAACGGCTTCTCCGGTAATCGAATTCCAGCTCCTCATTCGTATATGCCGCTTCTTTTCCGTCCGAAGTAAAACCCGTCACCCGGCTTACCACCTGGCTCATCTCGCCTCCGTAAGCACCTGCATTCATGACTACGCCGCCCCCCACAAAGCCGGGGATACCGGAAGCAAACTCAAGTCCTGTCAGGGAATGTTCAAGCGCTATAGAAGCCACCCTGCTAAGCAGCGCTCCCGCTTTTGCTGTTATTTTATTATCTACGACATGAATACTGTCAAACTCTCTCGCAATATGAATGATCGCTCCGTCATAACCGGCATCGTCCACCAAAAGATTGCTGCCATTTCCCACTACAAAATATTTTGTACCGCTTTCTTTAAAAAATGTAAGCAATTTTTGAAGCTCTGAAGCCGTTTTTATTTCCAGAAACAACTCCGCCGGACCGCCTACACGAAAAGTTGTGTGCAGGCTCATAGGCTCTTTACGGAAAATCTGCTCTGCCGGCAAAATTCGCTCTATCTCTGCTATGATCTCTTCCCTCAAACCAAATCCTCCCCGCTTCCGCTTCACCCCGGGCCGGTTTCATATCGTCAGATGTTAATTCTTGTCTAACACCAGTTTCGCGGAGCCGTAAATCCCTGCATCATTTCCCAGAGTCGCCAACACAAATTTTGCACCTTTCGCGCCGGGAAATACATACTTTTCAAAAGCCGGGCGGATATAATCAAAAAGTACCTCACCTGCTTTAGATACACCGCCGCCGATCACAAAAGCCTCCGGATTTAATACGCTTGCTATCATGGCAAACCCTTTTCCCAGTATTTCCCCGAATTCTTTTGCGATATCTTCCGCCACCCGGTCTCCATCTTTGACAGCATCAAATACGGCCTTTGCCGTTACGTCTGTTTCTCTGAGTACACTGGGTTTTTCTGTACGCGTCAATGTTCTTTTTGCAAGCCGCACAATACCCGTAGCAGAACCATACTGCTCAAGGCATCCCTTGCAGCCACAGTTGCAAGCTTCCTCCTCATCATCCATCACATGCATATGACCAATCTCTCCGCCCGCACCATCTGCGCCGGTTACCAGACGACCGTCTATGATCACACCGCCGCCGACACCCGTGCCAAGCGTTACGAGCACCAGAGATGTATGACCCTGTCCGCCGCCTTTCCACATCTCGCCAAGAGCTGCCACATTGGCATCATTTCCTACTTCTGCGGGAATACCGCAAAGCCTTTCCATCGTCTCTTTCACTGGGGTTATTCCCCATCCCAGATTTACCGCATTATTAACAACTCCGTTCCCGGTTACCGGCCCGGGTACTGCAAGACCTATTCCTGCAATGTCCTCTTTTAAATACTGTTTTTCTGCTATTTTTTCGTTAATGCTTTCCGCAATATCCGGCAGAATACGTTCTCCGCCATTCTCCGTCCTTGTGGGAATCTCCCATTTGTCAATAACCATCCCTGTTATATCAAAAAGCCCCATTTTTACGGAGGTTCCGCCTACATCTACCCCAAATATATACTTGCTCATTCTTTTGTTTCCTTCCCTTTAACAGACTTATCATGTACTTTAATTATCTTCCCGCTTCTGTGCCAGATTCCGCTGCACACGATTATACAGTTCCTGCGCCGCATTATAGCCCATCTTTTTCTGACGGTGGTTTACCGCGGCCGCCTCACAGATGATCGCCAGATTACGTCCCGGTCTGATCGGGATATTATGACATACTATCTTATTCCCCAGATATTCCGTATATTCCTCCTGCAGACCAAGTCTGTCATATTCTTTATCTTTATTCCAATCTTCTAATTTGATAACAAGATCGATGTTCTGTGTTTCCCTGACACAGGATACACCAAACAATGTTTTTACATCCACAATGCCGATACCGCGAAGTTCAATAAAATGCTTTGTGATATCCGGGGCGGAACCGATCAGTGTCTCCTCACTCACTTTGCGAAGTTCCACCACATCATCCGTCACAAGACGATGTCCGCGTTTGATCAATTCAAGCGCCGCCTCGGATTTACCGATGCCGCTCTCGCCTGTGATCAGTACTCCTTCACCATATACATCCACGAGCACGCCGTGTACCGAAATACAGGGGGCAAGTTTTACGTTTAGCCACCGAATGATCTCCGCCATGAATGCGGAAGTTGCCTTCTTTGTATTTAATATGGGAACTCCTTTCTTTGTGGCGATTTCCAAAAAGATCGCATCCGGCACCAATTCCCTGCAGAATACAAAGCCGGGGCAGTCATCCTGAATAATTCCTTCGTAGATCTCCCGCTTTTTTTCATCACTCATACTCATCATATAACTGTATTCTACAAACCCCATAATTTGCAGTCTGGTTGTTGCAAAGTGCTCCAGATAACCGGCTAACTGCAGCGCCGGTCTGTTAATGTCCGGCTGTGTGATCTTTACATTTGTAATGTCTACTTCTGGTGTCAGGTTTTCCAGCTTCATCTTTTCAATTACTTTTGTCAGACGGATGCTTGCCATAATTTTCTTCTCCTTCTCTATTAAAAATGCTCGCTACTAATTCAATCATATCATAAATTTCCTGAAAATAACAGAGAGTTGGGAAAATTCATTTGAATCGGAATATGTCCTTTTTATACTTCTTTATTCGAATGAAAAAAGGCATAAATTTCCTTCGCCACATTTTCCGGAATTTCCGGAATTTGCGAAAATTGCTCCTCTGTTGCCGTTTTCATTTCCTCAAGCGACTTAAAATGGCGCATTAACGCTTTGCGGCGGGTTTCTCCTACGCCGGGAATGTCTTCCAGAACAGATTTTACCTGTGTTTTGCTTCGCAGGGAGCGGTGATATTCTATGGCAAAACGATGAGCCTCATCCTGAATTCTTGTGATCAGTTTAAATCCCTCGGAATGTTTATCAATCGGAATCTCTTCATTATGGAAATAGAGTCCTCTGGTGCGGTGATTATCATCCTTTACCATACCGCAGACCGGAATATCGATCTCAAGTTCCTTCAACACCTCCAGCGCAATATTAACCTGTCCTTTTCCGCCATCCATCAACAGCAGATCAGGAAATTTTGTAAAAGAGCCATATTCTGTGTCTATTTTTTTTGCGGAAAGTTCTTTTCTCTCTTCCATGCCGTGCAGAAAGCGTCTGGTCAGAACTTCTTTCATGCATGCATAGTCATCCGGACCGCTCACCGTTTTGATCTTGAATTTTCGATAATCGCTGCGTTTCGGTTTCCCTTTTTCATAGACAACCATGGAACCGACATTTTCAAAACCGCTGATATTGGAAATATCAAAAGCTTCCATTCTGCTGATATGCTCCAGGTGCAAAAGTGAGGCAATCTCTTTCACTGCCCCGATTGTGCGCCCTTCTTCTCTCTTAATCTTTTCCTTATCCTTAGACAGAATCAGCGCCGCATTCTGTGCCGCAAGTTCCACCAGTTTTTCTTTTGTTCCTTTTCTGGGCACGCGAAGATAGACTCTGCCGCCCCGTTTGCTGCCAAGCCACCGTTCCAGCACTTCCATATCCTCGACTTCCTCCTGCAGCATCAGCTCCCTGGGCAAAAACGGCGTACCGGCGTAAAACTGTTGAATAAATTGCTGTAAAATATCCCGCCGGGGGAAACCTGACACATTTGTCATATAGTAATGTTCCCGCCCGATCAGCTTTCCGTCCCTGATAAAAAACACTTGAATAACCGCATCCTGCTCATCCTGCGCCATTGCAATAATATCTTTATCTTCTTTGTCGCTATGGGTAATCTTCTGTTTTTGCGCAACACTTTTCACACTCTCAAACAGATCTCTATAGCGGATCGCCTCTTCGAAATTTAGCTCCTCCGCGGCATCCTGCATTTTCTTTTCCAAATCTTTCAATATCATGTTATAATTGCCGCCAAGAAAGTCTAATGCCTGATCAACCCTTTTCCGATACTCCTCTTTGTTGATATATCCCTGACACGGCGCAAGGCACTGACCGATATGATGATTCAGACATGGCCGCTCCTGTCCGATATCCCGCGGCAGCACTCTGTTGCAGGTACGCAGCTTAAATAATTTATTGAGCAGTTCTATCGTATCTTTCACCGCTCCTGCGCTTGTATAGGGACCAAAATATCGGGATCTGTCCTTTTTCATTTCTCTGGAAAACAATACACGCGGAAATTCCTCCCCCACTGTCACCTTGATAAAAGGATAGGTTTTGTCATCTTTCAGCAGAGTATTATATTTCGGACTGTTCTCTTTGATCAGGTTATTTTCCAGAACCAACGCTTCCAGTTCGGAATCTGTCACAATATACTCAAACCGCGCAATCTGTTCCACCATCTTTTCGATCTGCGGTCCTCTGCCATGAATCTTCCGGAAATAGGAGCGCACTCTGTTATGCAGATTCACCGCTTTCCCCACATAGAGGATCGTATCCGCCTCATCACGCATGATATAGACACCGGGCTTCGCCGGAAGTTTTTTTAATTCTTCTTCTATGTCGAACATCATATACTCCATATATCCGTCTGCAACGGGCAGAACACCCCAAAATTTTATTTCCCTTCTCGGAAAAATGTTCCCATTATCTACTCCATAAAATGAATATTTTTTCTTAATTATCTATGTAAACTTGAATGAGAATAAATAAAAAATTCCTCCTGACAAGGTAATTCTTTCTTTTCTTTGTAAGGAAAAAGCTGATCATATTTTTCTGCATCACTCGCATCAAATTCACCAGCTGTGCTCTCTTTGAATTGCCACCTTCTTCCGTCAAATGCGTTATCAGTCAATGTTTTTACCAACAGGGCAGTTGGAAAATATCCTTCACCAACACATACATTCATCTTGATACAGCTCACAAAACCCATAGACACATAATTGGATGGATGTCCAAAGATAACAATGCTTTCGTATCCCAACTCTTTTGCCTTTTTTATTGTCGCCTCTATAAGAGCTTTTCCAATCCCTTTTCTTTGATATTCAGGATGTACAGCAATCGGACCAAAGGATAAGCAATCTTTGACGGTTCCATCTTCTGCAATTAATTTTCCAATCGTATACATGATACTTCCGACAATCTTATCGTTGATTTCAGCTACCATATTCAGCTCATCCACAAAGTCCTTATGACCTCTCATATTGTGTGCCATATAATGTTCAGTAGCACCCGGTTCATGTACATTCCAAAATGCATCTCGTATCAAGTTTTCTACTATAAATTGATCTTTCTCATGCTCATTTCTGATAACCATAAGCATTCCTCCAAATAACAATTCTTCAGCACAAATATAACCTCTTTTTCACGGATATACAATTTCGAAAAGGGTAAATTTTATTTACGGATATCATCTAACTGCGAAAAGCTGCCACCTTTATGACAGCTTTTCCTTTTCTACATTATTATTCGTCCGTTTCTTCTACCACTATATCGGCGGAATTTTCCTCCATTTCCAAAGCTTCCTCCGCCATTGATTCTTCTATTTCCTCAGAGCCCAAAGCAGTTTCAGATCTTTCCACGCTTCTCTCTTCCATCTTCACCACTTCTTCCGCTACTTCCGGCACAATTTTCGCATCTTCTCCGCTATCTGTCATGAACGGTTCGGAAATATTATTATGCTCCGGCTGGCTTTCCGGCATTTCTACTTTCTCATATGGCTCGAATACTATCTCTTCCGATTTTTCCACCGCTTCCTGCAGTATGCCGGAAAATGCACCTCTCTGCATCTGGTTTTCCTGGGGCTGTGTCCCCGGAGTTCCCTGCGGATTCGTCAGCTGGCCGTTCTGGTATGGATTCCCTTGTGGATTCATCCCCATTCCGGACTGACCATTCCGATTTTCCGGCTGGTTTGACCAGTGGTTCTGCCTGTACTGCGCATCCCATGCTTCTTTCCGGCTGTTTGTAACACCATCCGGTCCCTGTCCATTCTGGTACGGGTTCTCTTGCGTGGGCATTCCCTGATTCCCCTGCGGATTCAGCGGTCTGCCGTTTTGATATGGATTTCCCTGGGTTGGCTGACCCGGTGTTCCCTGCGGCGGCATCGGTCTGCCGTTCTGGTATGGATTTCCCTGCGGTGGCTGGCCCGGTGTTCCCTGCGGCGGCATCGGCATGCCGTTCTGATAAGGGTTTCCCTGGGTTGGCTGACCCGGATGCCCTTGCGGAGGCATCGGCATGCCATTCTGATAAGGGTTCCCCTGAGGCGGCTGGCCCGGTGTTCCCTGCGGCAGCATCGGCCCGCCGTTCTGATAAGGAACTCCCCCGGGCGGCAAACCCGGACCACCCATCGGCGGTCTCCCGTAATTTCCGGGCACCTTAAACGCCGCATCTTTCTGTATCTTTTCTTCCGGCTTCTCTTCTTTTTCCTCCGGTTCCGGCAGCCCCTTTTCTTTCCGGTAGATCTTCATAAACTCTTTACCGGTGATCGTCTCTTTTTCGATCAGGAACTCAGCCAGTTTATCCAAAAGCTTCCTGTTTTCCTTGAGGAGCTTTTTCGCTTCCTTATAGCTGTCCTTAAGCAGCTTCATCACTTCTGTATCTACATCTGCCGCTGTCGTATCGCTGCAGTTCATAACTGTTCTGCCATCCAGATATTTGCTCTCCACAGATTCCAGTCCCATCAGGCCGAACTTCTTGCTCATACCGTACTGTGTCACCATAGAACGGGCGATATCGGTTGCTTTTTCAATATCATTTGACGCTCCTGTCGTCACAGTATCAAATACGATCTCCTCCGCCGCACGGCCTGCCAAAAGGCCTACCAGCATATCATGCAGCTCCGCTTCCGTATTCAAAAACTTCTCTTCTTCCGGCACCTGCATCACATAGCCTAAGGCCCCCATCGTTCTCGGCACGATCGTAATCTTCTGCACCGGCTCAGAATTTTTCTGAAGAGCAGCCACAAGCGCATGCCCGGTTTCATGGTAAGATACGATACGCCGTTCCTGCTTGCTCATAATGCGGTCTTTCTTTTCTTTTCCTACTAATACCTGCTCCACTGCATCAAACAGGTCTTTCTGGCTGACGCAGTTTCTGCCCATCTTCACGGCGTTGATCGCCGCCTCATTTATCATATTGGCAAGATCGGAACCCACTGCTCCGCTGGTTGCCAGTGCAATTTCATGCAAATCTACGGAATCATCCATCAGCACATCTTTCGCATGCACTTTCAGAATCTCCACACGTCCTTTTAAGTCCGGTTTATCCACAATGATCCGTCTGTCAAAACGCCCCGGACGAAGCAGCGCTTTATCCAGAATCTCCGGTCTGTTGGTTGCCGCCAGAATGATAACACCGCTCTTGCCGTCAAATCCATCCATCTCGGAAAGCAGCTGGTTTAATGTCTGTTCCCGCTCTTCATTACCGCCGCTGTATTTGGAATCTCTGCTGCGCCCGATGGCATCAATCTCATCAATAAACACAATACACGGTGCATTTTTCTCCGCTTCTTTGAACAAATCCCTCACACGGGAAGCGCCCAGACCTACATAAAGTTCGATAAAGTCGGAACCGGCCATGGAAAAGAACGGCACTTTTGCTTCTCCCGCCACTGCTCTTGCGAGCAACGTCTTACCTGTGCCGGGAGGACCTACCAGCAGCGCACCTTTCGGCAGTTTTGCACCCACCTGGGAATACTTTCCGGGATTATGCAGAAAATCTACGACCTCCACAAGTGATTCTTTCGCTTCATCCTCACCTGCCACATCCTTAAAGGTTACGCCGGTTTCTTTCTGGACGTAAACTTTCGCCGTACTTTTTCCTATTCCCATAATGCCGCCGCCTTTGTTCATCTTCTTGAACAGGAAGTTTAACAGCAGAAACATCAGTCCGATCGGCAGAACCACTGATATAAATATGGAAATAATGGTATCCCAGATTGTCGTTGTCTGCCCTCTGATCTCCACATTATGATCTAACAGCCGCTGCGTAAGCTGATCATCATCCACTCTGATCGTATAATAATTTTGAATCGGAACACCCATGATACTCATCTGTTTCATAAAAGGGTTTTCCGTTACGGTACTGCCTGTTCCCTCCGATGAATTACCGGTATTTTTACCCTCTTCTTCCGTCCTTAAAGAAAATTCCAGTGTATCCGAGATAAAGTTTACGGATGCGACTTGATCTTCTTCTACCATTTTGATAAATTCCGTGTAAGTCACCTCAACCTTTCTGCCCCTCATGCCTAATACCAGCATACTGAGAAAGATCATGGAAATAAACGCCGCCAGCGCCAGCAGAAACATATTCTGCTTTTTCGGGTCGTTCCCCCTTCCGGGTCCGGGCATATTTCCGTTATTTCCGTTGTTATAGCCATTATTATTATAACCGCCGCCATTATTGTTGCCATTGTTATAGCCGCCGTTATTATATTCATTATTGTTCTGATAAGGCTGATTCATTCTTTTTCGCAGGGAAACGGGTCGCTCTTTTCCCTTTTTCTCCTTTCTTCGTCTTCCCGACACACAAAATATATCATTTTGCTCAATAGTTAGATTCTAGCCGATTTACAAAAATAAAGCAATAATAGATTCGTGAATTAATGAACACAACTATAAAAGATTTCTAAACTTTTTTCAAAAAAACAGTAGCTTTTTTGAGGATATAATTCTATAATAAGATATGCACAGATTCAGGACATAATTGGAACCTTTAGATCGTCTGCAAAGAGGCAGACCGTTTTAAGGTTCTATATTTTTTTAATAATAAAACACAGAAAAGAGGATTTTATGGCAGTAAAATATGTATTTGTTACAGGCGGCGTTGTTTCCGGTCTCGGGAAAGGCATCACAGCCGCTTCCTTGGGCAGATTGCTGAAAGCGCGCGGGTACCGCGTCACAATGCAGAAATTCGATCCCTATATCAATATTGATCCGGGGACAATGAATCCGATTCAGCATGGCGAGGTCTTTGTCACGGATGACGGCACTGAAACCGATCTGGATTTAGGGCATTATGAGCGATTTATCGATGAAAGCCTTGATAAAAATTCCAATGTCACCACCGGAAAAATTTACTGGTCCGTTCTGCAGAAAGAAAGGCATGGTGATTACGGCGGCGGTACGGTACAGGTCATTCCCCATATTACTAATGAAATAAAAAGCCGTTTCTATCGGAATGAAAATGACGCTGATACAAGGATTGCCATTATCGAAGTGGGCGGCACAGTGGGTGATATCGAATCCCAGCCTTTTTTGGAGGCGATCAGGCAGTTTCAGCATGAGGTCGGACATGAAAATGCAATCTTAATTCATGTGACATTGATTCCTTATCTGCGGGCCTCTCAGGAAATGAAAACAAAGCCCACACAGGCAAGCGTCAAAGAGCTGCAGGGAATGGGGATCTGGCCGGACATCATTGTCTGCCGCAGCGAATACCCTTTGGATGAAGCGATCAAAGATAAGATTTCTTTATTCTGCAATGTACCAAAGAGCCATGTGCTGCAAAATCTGGACGTGGAATATTTATATGAAGCGCCTCTCGCGATGGAAAAAGAGCGCCTTGCGGATGTTGCATGCGAGTGTCTGCACCTTGCGTGTCCTGCGCCCGATCTTACGGACTGGTCTTCCATGGTGGAAAATTTACGCCATCCTACCGATGAAGTGACAATCGCTCTTGTGGGAAAATATACTGCGCTGCACGATGCCTATATCAGCGTTGTGGAAGCGTTAAAGCACGGCGGTATAAACAATCATGCTACCGTACATATCAAATGGATCGACTCGGAAACTGTAACAAGGGAAAATGCGGCAGAGCTTTTTTCGGATGTGCAGGGAATTCTTGTGCCCGGCGGTTTCGGCAACCGGGGGATCGACGGTATGCTCTACGCCATCGAATATGCAAGAACAAACCATATTCCCTATCTGGGGCTCTGCCTCGGCATGCAGCTCGCCATCGTGGAATATGCGAGGAATGTTGCCGGACTTGCAGGAGCGCACAGTATTGAGCTTGATCCCGATACGAAATATCCTGTCATCTCGCTGATGCCTGACCAGAACGGCATAGTGGATATCGGCGGTACTCTGCGGCTTGGTTCCTGCCCCTGTGTTCTTGACGAAGATTCCAGAGCTTATGCCCTTTACGGCGAAAAAAACATTGAGGAACGGCATAGGCACCGCTATGAAGTCAATAATGAATATCGGGGTGTCCTGACAGCCCATGGTTTAAAGCTTTCCGGCACTTCACCGGACGGGCGTATTGTGGAAATGCTGGAAATCCCGTCCCATCCGTTTTTCCTTGCGACCCAGGCGCATCCGGAATTAAAATCAAGACCCAACCGGCCGCATCCGCTGTTTAAGGGGTTTGTGGCGGCCGCGCTGAGTATAAAAAATAATATTTGATTTTTTGTGCCAAAAAATATGAAATTGCGGAGGCGTTTATAATGAAAACTTTGATATTCAATGGCTCTCCAAGAATAAATGGTGATACTGTCAGTCTTATTAATAAATTCACCGAAAAAATTGCAGGCGAGTACAGGATTGTAGATGCCTACAGGTGCAATATTTCACCTTGTCTTGATTGTCGGTATTGTCGGAAAAATAATGGATGCTCAATAAATGATGAAATGCAAGAGATATATAAATACATACAGGAATGTGATAACATTTTGATTGCTTCACCGCTCTATTTTTCGGAATTGACTGGAAAATTATTAGATGTCGGAAGTAGACTTCAAACATATTTTTGTGCCAGATTTTTTAGAAAGGAAGAACCGATTACAAAATCTAAAAAGGGCGCAGTTATATTAGTTGGGGGCGGTGATGGTCATATAGATAATGCTTATAATACGGCTTGTATGCTTTTGCATCATATGAACTGCTATAACATTCATGATGCAGTATATAGCCATGACACCAATAAAAGACCTGCAATTGATGATGAAAACGCACTTACAGGATTAAATGGTATTTTAGAATTTTTTGCAGATAAAGAATAACTTAAGTTCCGGTTTAACAAAGGGGTTGGGATATTTCAAACAATAAAAAATCTCTGTCAAAGGTACCCTTTTCCTATGCTGGCTTGATTTTTATTGCCTTTCAGGCCTTCCGGTCAGATACTTAATAAGTCATTTAATACATCATATATATCAGCATCTATTTCTATAGATCGAGCCCTTATTTCATTTGGCACAGCGGTTTCTCCCTTATTGATACAAATATATTCGGCATTTTTGTTTCTTGCGGTCATCTGCCAAAAAGGGTATTTGATAATTCCGGGGGTGTTATAGCCAACGCCTAATTCCAAAAATAAGATTTTGCTTTTCTTATGCGTATTAAGAAACTTTTCATAATAGCCGGCATGAATATTCCATCCCTCATCCTGCACAAAAGTAGCATCTGCCCGTAAGTTCATCGTCATTGGTTTCCCACAAACCGGACATTTGGGTATCAGTTCCGTCGGAATACGCATATCCTTTTGTTCTTCTGTCATACGTTTAACTTGAGTTTCGTTGTCGTATGTGTATGGCTTACATGGAGTCTGACATTGGAAAAGTCCATAATCTCCCTGCGTATAAAATAACCGTTCTTTTGCAAAACCCGCTTTCTGAAAACAATGATCTACATTTGTGGTCAGTACAAAATAATCCTTGTTCCCCACCAGCTTAAACAGGTTTTCATAAACAGGTTTTGGTGCATCCATATAGCGGTTAATATAAATATATCGGCTCCAATATGCCCAATGTTCTTCCAGGCTGTCAAATGGATAAAACCCACCTTCGTACATATTTCGGAAATGGTACTTTTCAATAAAATCGCTAAAATACTGCTTAAATCGGTCGCCACTGTAAATAAATCCGGCAGAAGTGGAAAGACCTGCTCCTGCACCGATAAGGACTGCATCCGCATTTTTTATTTTTTCTCTTAACTGTTCAATTTTTCCTGAATAGGTTTTCGCAGCTCTCATAGCCATTATTCCTAAAGACATTAAATATTACCTCCATTTTACTGCATTCATTCTGTTTTATTTGGCATTCCCCGCCTTTTTACTGCTCCCACAGGACATTTCTCCAAACAATTCCCACAATGCAGGCAATGTTCCTGCATGATCTGATATGGCTTGCCGGATATGATGCATCTTTGTGGACAGTTTTTCATGCAGTTGCCACAACTAATACAATCCTGTGAGATATAATAACCTTTTTCAACTATGTCAGCAATTCCTATGATATAACTTTCACGGAAGATGGGATTTACTCCAAGATTGAAATATTCAATTTCCGCATTTTTAATACAGAATACAATGCCGATTTCCCTTGTATTATCCGGATAAACATTTGATAAATAAGGCTGTTCTTCAAAGATTATGTCAATCCATTTTTTCTGCTCACTATCGGGTACTTTTTCGGCCTTTGCAGAAAGCCTTATCATCTCTTTGTACTTTGTATATCCTAATATCTGGACATTGCCATCTGACAGCAGTTCCCCACAAAAAGCCTTGCCTCTTGCGGTAAAAAAATACATTGACTGCTGCTCATAATGAATTGCGCTGATATTCCTTATCTGCGGTTTTCCGTATTTATCTACTGTAGCAAAATTCAGCACCCCGACATATCGCAGTTTTTTTAAGCAGGTTTGTGCATCCATAACTTATACCTCCAAATTCAATCTATAATCAAAAAGCGATTCTCTTTTCTTGGCTTAACTTTGGGATAATCACCATCACAATACCCCAATATAACAAAGCAACGGGCTGTGTCGGTATCAGGAATGCCCCATTCTTTCAATAATGCCCTTCCAATTTCATTGTCAAAGGTTTCTTCACCTCTTGCAATGATGCAGGATGCAATCCCTAAATTTGCAGCCTCAAGCACCATGTTTTGGGCACAGCAGAATGCATCGGGAATGCTGTATAAAAAGTTCTTCCCGCCAAAAATAACACATACCGTAGAAGCCCCGTAAAAGCCGTTTCTTATTGTCGGGTCATCAATGCTGCTTGGCTGTTCAGAGGAAACATACCCTCCGGCAAGTTTGCTCCGGTCAAAACGTGCAAGGTTAAGTCTGCCGATTTTGTTGGCTAATTCTTTGTTATGGACAGCAACAATTCTTGCCCTCTGCCCGCCTCCTGCATTTGGTGCATATAAACCTGCCTCGATGATTTTTTCTAAATCTTCCCTGTCAATCTGTCTATCCTGATATTTACGGATAGACCTGCGCTTTTTCATTAAATCTAAAACATCCATGCTAAACCTCCTTCCAGCATTGCGGATCGGGGGCATACATATTTCCGGTGTAGCCATAAGTCACAGCCGGACATCCCCTGCAAAACCCACGAAGTTCACACTTGTTGCATTTTTCAAATTTATCAAAATCACGATACTTCTCCATATCTGCACCCATAAAGAGGTCATACATGGAGGTATCAAATACATTTCCTATTTTACTTTCCATCCGCCGACAGGCATATACGTCACCCGTCGGAAGAATCGTCATATGGCTGATTGCACAGTGGCAGCCGTCATATATCATTTTTTTATCTGATTTTTCCGGTATTTTGAAAATTCCCTTTTCATACAGAAATAAAGTCCATAAATGGTCTTTTAGCTGAAATGTGGTGTGCCTGTCTTTATATTGTTCGTATTTCGCCCAGCATTTCTCCAAAAACGCTTTAAATTCAAGAGGCGGGATATGATATTCCTCTGCTTTCTGCCCACTTGTAGGGCAGTACCTCCCAAAAGCAAATACATCAACATTTCTATCCACTACCAAATCAATCATATCCGGAAACTCATCTTTATTGACGCAGGATACGGTAGACATAATTGCACAATACATCCCCGCTTTCTTAATACATTCAATCTTTTCTACCGTAATATCAAAAGAGCCCGGTTTTCTGAATTTATCATGCGTTTCTCTCATTCCATCCAGCGAAAGCTGGTACTTTCTGCATCCATACTCATAAAGCCTTGTGCATACCTTATCAGTTAAGTGGAACGGATTGCCCAAAATACCAAAAATAATATTATGCTTTTTAAGCAGTTCACAAAGTTTCCAAAAATCTTTATGTAAGATCGGATCACCACCCGTAATATAAAAATACGGCGTGCGCCCTATTCTTTCACACATATCCATACAGCTTGAAACTACCGTTTCCATTTCCTCATATTTCATCTGCTTCAGGCAGATATGATTATCTTCGGAAAAAATATAACAGTGTCTGCATCTTTGGTCGCACTCATCTGTAATATGCCATTGGAATGCGAAGTATGGTTTCATTTTGGGTATTCCTCCTAAAGTTCTTTTTGTTCTTAGCGCAACTATGGACACACCAAAAAACTGTGTGTCCATGACCTCATTGACACTATGTATCCTGCGAATCGAAACCTATTTCGGATCGCCTGCTCCACAAGCTGATCCACAGGCAGATGCAGGTTTTTCTTCCGGCTTCGGATCTGCTGCTCCGCAGGCTGATCCACAGGCAGATGCAGGTTTTTCCTCCGGCTTCGGATCTGCTGCTCCACAGGCTGAACCACAGGACGACGCTGCAAATGCAACAACATTTTCAAGATTACTCATGATAGTTACCTCCTTAATTGTTTGCTTGATTTTCCGACCCCTTTGGTCTATACTTAATATAAATTGCAACAATTAAAAATAAAAGTACGCACTATTTTATTATGTAGTGAGCTTTTTCTCAGTTAGTGCAAAAATAAATGTTATAATCAATAGGAGGTGTCTTTTATGCTGACAAAAGATGAGCTGCCGGCTTGCCCTGTTGCGACAACGCTAATGTTGATTGGAAATAAGTGGAAGATATTTATTGTGCAAAGACTGTTAGACCGTCCTTGGCGGTTTAATGAGCTGCAAAGGGATATTCCCGGCATCAGCCAGCGGGTTTTAACAGATAATCTTCGTTCTATGGAAGAGGACGGTATCATTACCCGTACCGTCTATCCCGAAGTCCCTGTACGGGTAGAGTATTCTTTAAGTGAATTAGGTAATACAATGCGCCCAATTATTAACTCTATGTTTGAGTGGGGAACGATGTATCAAGGATTGGTAAAAGGATAGAAATAACGAAAAAGGCAGTCTGAATCCAGATTGCCTTTTTCGTTATCATGCCATATACTTATCATCATAATTCTAAACTATCTTCTGCATCTATCTCACTTCCTGTACCAGTTCCTCAAACTCCGCCTTATATTCATCCTCAAGATCCATTCCTTTCAATACAGAAAGCACATGTTCTACAGATGCATCCTCCGGATAATCGCTGTGCGCCGCCAGAAGTCCAAACTCCGCTACCGCAGCCGCAAACCGGAAGTCTTCGCCCGGCTCGTAAGTATAACTGTCGAAGTCCACAGGGTACTGCAAAAGATTACTCGTATCTTCCGCCGGTTTTTTATAACGAATACTGATCGTCAGCCATTCTTCCTCCATTGCTTTTCCGGCAAAAGCGGAATCTCCCAGTTCTTCTTTGTAATTGTCCCCGTATTTCAAACCCGCTATCTCTTCCTCACTCATTGACATAAGCGGATCTTTTAAAATCAGCTCATACATCGCCGTGACGCTGTGTCCGGCGCCGATTTCGCCGGCATCTTTCGTGTCGTCGTTAAAATCTTTCCGGTCCAATGCCCTGTTTTCATAGCCTATCAGCCTGTATCCCTCCACTACTGCCGGGTTAAATTCTACCTGCAGCTTTACGTCCTTGCAGATTGTAAGGAGATTTGCTGTCATTTCTTTCTCAAGAACCTTTTTCGCTTCGCGCATACTGTCAATATAGGCATAATTTCCGTTGCCTTTATCCGCTAATGTCTCCATCTTGTTGTCCTTGATATTGCCGGTTCCAAACCCTAACACTGACAGGAAAATGCCGGATTCCCGTTTTTCGCTGATCAGTTCTTCCAGTTCCTCCTCTGTGGTCATTCCGATATTTAAATCCCCGTCTGTTGCCAGAATGATCCGATTATTGCCGCCCTCGATAAAATTATCCTCAGCAATTCTGTATGCTGTTTCAATCCCTTTGCTTCCATAAGTGCCGCCGCCTGCTTTCAGGGAATTGATTGCCCGCTTAATCTTACTTGTCTTATCACCGCTTACGCCCTCCAATACCACCTTATCTTCCGAAGCGTAAGTGACAATGGATATTCTGTCCTTACCTGTAAGGTTTTCTGCCAAAATTCCGAAGGCCTCCTGTAAAAGAGGCAGTTTATCATAGTCTCCCATGGAACCGGATACATCCAGAAGAAACACCAGATTGGAGGCAGGCACATCAGAATAGTCAACATCCTCCGTCTTTAATCCTACCATCAGAAGCTGAGCCTCTTCATTCCAGGGGCATCTACTGATAACCGTTGTCACGCCAAACGGTTCACTGCCCTCCGGTTCTTTATGATCATATGTAAAGTAATTCAGCATTTCCTCAACTCTGACAGCCCTCTCCGGAATCTCATCCAACGAATAGCCGTCTGTTATCAACCTGCGCAGATTGCTGTAGGAAGCAGTGTCCACATCTGCCGCAAAAGTAGATAAAGGCTGGTTCAGGACAGAGGAAAAACCCTTTTCTTCCCATTGACTGTATTCTTCACTGTTTTCCGGCCGCACATCAAACTGATAACAGGACTCGGCATAACTTTCGCTTTCCGGCTCCGCTGCATCCCACTCAGCCGGTGCCTCCTCATAATACCCTCCATCTGCCGCCTCTCCGACATTGTACCACTGTCCCGGCTCTCCCGCCGGGGCTTCCTCCGCCGTCATGTTGCCTTTATCCGGTGGCACGTCGGAATTTCTGCCGGCACCGCATCCGGATAAAGCGCCTGCCGCAAGTACTGCACTCAAAACTGCTGCTGTAAACCTTTTTTTCATAAATAACACCTCCCTGTACGCTTGTACAAAATACCTTTTTCTTTACCCTTCCTCCCCTTCATTTACTTCCTGAAAGTATCTCTCCTCCACCTCTTTCACACTAAGATGCAGCGGCAGAGACATCTCTCCAAACAAAATGCTTTCCGCAATGTGCAGATATCTTTCATCAATACAGGTCATGCTCTTTCCGGATTTCTGCCGCTCCCGCTTACGCAGATACAGTGTTTTTATGATCCTTGACCACTCCATACTGCTGCCGCTTAACAGCGCACTCCGGTAACTCTTTTCCCGCTCTTTTTCATCTTTTACCCAAAGCGTTTCCAACTGCCTCGCCCCATCCAACACTGCCTCGGCCTCCTCTCCGGACATGACAGAACGGATTACAGTCTTTTTATTTTCCACGGGCGCATAGATCGTGCTGCCTTTTGCAAACCTGGGTGTAAGCTTATAACAGAGCTTTTCCGAAGAAATACAGTCCGCTCCCCAGTCTATCACCATCACGTCCTCAACTAAGCAGACTCCTTTCGTACCGTATACTACATAATCGCCTTTCTGATACATACCTTTCTCCTGTTCTGTTTTTTATTTTAATAGGAAAGTGCTCCGGATTTTCGAGCTTACTCACTTTTTTACAGTATTTCCCATCAGAAAAAAGGTATTCCAATATCTGCATATTCTTTTAATAAGTGTTTATCTACGCTGAAATTGTTTCATTTCCCTGTTGTCAGTCTGTTTCTTTTCCATATATATACCTGTATCATAAAGCGTATCCGCTTTATTTCAGTTCATTTGCCATTTCATAAAAATGATAATACATTCCCTGTAATGCCATCAGCTCGTCATGATTTCCTTCTTCTACGATGCCTTCTTCCGTCAGTACAAGAATTCTGTCTGAACCACGGATCGTAGAAAGTCTGTGTGCGATCGTCAGCGTTGTTCTTCCCTCCGAAAGTTTTGCCAGAGATTTTGCCACCTCAAACTCACTCTCATTATCGAGTGCGGAAGTTGCCTCGTCCAGAATGATGATCGGGGGATTTTTCAAAAATACCCGTGCAATACTGATACGCTGCTTCTGTCCGCCGGAAAGTTTCACACCGCGCTCACCGACATACGTGTCATATCCGTCTTTCAGTTCCATAATAAACTCATGGGCACCGGCGCGCTTTGCCGCCTCTACCACATCCTCCCTGGATGCGCCCGTTCTGCCATAGGCAATATTCTCAAAAACAGTACCCGAAAACAGATATACATCCTGCTGCACAATACCGATGCTTTTTCTAAGACTCTTCAGCGTAAATTCTTTGATATCCCTTCCGTCCAACGTGATACGTCCTGCCGACACATCGTAAAACCGCGGAATCAGATTGCACAGTGTTGTCTTTCCGCCGCCGGAAGGACCTACAATGGCTACCTTTTCCCCGGCATGGATCTCCAGATCCAGATGACTGAATACCTGGTTGTGATCATCCGGATATTCAAAGTTTACATGTTCAAACACAATATTTCCTTCCGGATTCTGTAATTCCACCGCTCCGGGTTCATCAAATATCTCAATGTCCGCATCCATGATCTGTAAAAACCGCTCAATACCGGTCATACCGCGCTGAAACTGCTCCGCAAACTCAATGATCCTGCGGATCGTCGCAATCAGCGTAGATACATACATGATATAAGCCACAAGATCACCCGGTTCTATGAGCCCCTTCAGCATAAACATGCTGCCCGCCACGAGCACCAGCAGATACATAAGCCCGTCAAACATCCGCACTGTCGTCTGGAAAGCGCCCATATACCTGTAAGATACTTTCTTAATATCCAGAAAAGCGCCGTTGTCTTTTTCAAACTTTTTATTTTCTATCTCTTCATTGGTGAACGCTTTTACGACTTTCTGTCCGAGCAGGCTGTCCTCTATCCGCGCATTCAGCTCTCCGATCTGCTGTCTCTGTTTGCTGAATACGCTTCTCATACGATGATTGAATGTTGTGCATATTACTATCATCAACGGTACACATAAAAAAATGATCACCGTGAGAAGCACATTAATCCTTGCAAGCAGAATAAATGCAATGACCGCTTTGATCCCTGCAATAAAAAACTCCTCCGGACAGTGGTGTGCAAACTCTGTCACATCAAACAGGTCATTTGTAATCCTGCCCATGATCTGCCCGACTTTTGTATTATTATAGTAGGTATTGGAAAGCTGCTGTAAATGGCTGTAAGCATCCCGCCGCATGTCCGTCTCGATCTTTGCTCCCATCACATGGCCTACATTTGCCATATAGTAAGAAGCGATACAATCCACAACACGAAGCGCCAGGTAGATACCGCCAAGCTTTGCAACCGTGCCGATCGTCAAAGATGCAAGATCCCTGATTCCTACATTTGTAATATAACGCATGATCATCGGCAGCACCAGCTCGCATATTGTGGTTAACGCCGCACAAAACAGATCCATTGCCAAGGTTCCGTAATACTTTTTAAAATAGGGCGTAAATCTCTGCCACAATTCTCTTGTCCTGTATTCCTTTGTATTCATTCCGTAATGCATCCTTTCTTTGACTGTTTAAGCATTCTTATAAATATAACATACCTTCCCCAAAAAAGAAACTGCCCCACCAAAGTGAAGCAGTTTTCCTTTATCATATTCCAACAGCGGCACGACTCGCAAACGCTTTGCTCGTATCGCCGCTTAAAAAACAGCGGCTCAATACTGTCCATTGAAAATCTGTGCGATTGGAGAGTCATCCGATAAAATCACTGTTTTATTATCACCATTTACGCTTTCTTTAAGCGCGTCCAACGCCCGGACAAAAGAATAAAAGTCCGTCTTCCCTGGGTCGGAATAAGCATCCGAGAGGATCCGCATATATTCCGCCTCGCCTTCCGCCACCGTCGCTTCCGCTTTTGCCTGAGCATCGGAAATCATAATGGAAACTTCCTTGTCAGTGGTATTTTCAATCATCTTCGCCTCGGATTTTCCCTCCGCCGTATACTGCGCCGCAATATTTTCGCGCTCTGAGATCATACGGGCATAGACCGCCTGTTTGTTGTCATCCGGCAGATCCAGTTTCTTCACTTCCACCGCCAGAATCTCAATGCCGTACTGATCTTCCACACGGTCTATCTGCTCCATGATCTTTTCCGTAAGGGACGTGATCTCCACCACTTCCTCCATCGTCTCGGTCAGGTCCAGGTCATTATTTTTCACATCGGAAGCAGGCTCCTCCACTGTGATCGTCATCTTTCCGTCTCTGCTTCGGATCACTTCGTCCTGTTTCATATTGGATATCGTATTTTTCGTCGCATTATATACGATTGCATCGATACGCCCCTCCGCATTGCTTACCGAGCCGCTCAGTGTCTGTGCAAACTTCAACGGATCTGTCACATGCCAGAGCACATAGCTGTCTACGATCATGGTCTTCTTATCGGAAGTGATCACATCCGAAGCAGGCAGGTCATAGATCAGCAGTTCCTTCGGAATCGTATCAACGGATTCCACAAACGGAATTTTAAAACTTAAACCGGCCTGCGTCTGCACTCTTTCCACACGCCCAAACTGTCTGATCAGTTTAAACTGATTCTCTTTTGTTATTACCATGGCGTTTAACAACAGAAAGACTGCTGCCACAATAATGACTGCTATAGAAATTCCGCCCAGTTTCAGTCCCTTCATCTTTTTCTCGGTTTTCTTTGTCCCATCAGAATTATATCGTTCAAAATCCATGATCATTCCTCCTCTGCATCGTCAGCCCGCGAAGCTGTCTGCCCGGCAGTTCCCGTACCGGATATGCTGTTATTATTATCCGCTACAAAACTGTCTAACGGAAGCATCGTTGTCATATCACCGTCACTTCCCTGAATGATCAGCTTGATATCCGACAGAACATCTTCCATTGTCTCATAAAACATACGCTTTTTCGTCACATCGGGGAACTTGATATATTCCTGATACATCGAATTAAAACGTGCCACCTGACCGTTTGCTTCGTTGATCCTCTCCTGCTTTGCCGCTTCGGCTTCCTGCAGGATCCGGTCTGATTCGGCTTCCGCATTGGGAATCTGTTCATTGCGGTATTTATTGGCGTTGTTCAGAGCCGTCTCCTTGCCCTGCTTTGCCGTTTCCACCTCTTTAAACGCATTCTCCACCTCTGCGGTCGGCGGCGTCGCATCCTGGATCGTAATATTAACAAGTGCAATACCGATATCATAGTCCTCCAGTTTATCCAGTATCATCTGCTTAATATTGGACTGGATCTCATTCTTTCCGGTAGTCAGCACACTGTCCACGCTGTAGGAACCGATCGTTGTCCGGATGCAGTTCTGGGCAATATTTTTTAATACCAGTTCCGGATTCTCCGAAGCATAAAGCGCTTTGACCGGATCGGTCACTCTGTATTCCGCATAAAAATCCACATAGATAAAGTTATAGTCGGAGGTGATCATCAGCGCATCGTCATCGTCTCCGCCTTCCGCCCCATCCCGGTAACCGATGGAAAATCCCTGAATAGTCGTATTTACTTTTGTTACCGTCTGAATAAACGGAATCTTAAAATGCAGTCCCGGCGTTGTTACCGCTCTGGGTGAGCCAAAGGTACATACTACAGCCTGCTCTTCCTCCTGAATCGAATAAAAGGAACCACCGGCAAGGATAACGAGAACAATTACAACAAGAATTCCTCTGATAATGCCCAATCCCTTTTTTATGCCATTTTTCCTGTTTGGCGGATTGTTTATCTGCTGGTTTGTCTGAAACATGATCTTTCCTCCACTTTTTTGAAAAAATAAGATGCTTTTTGTTTAAAGCTGTTATGGGGATTTTAACATAGGCGTATTAAAAAGTCTATTGTGTTTCATAGGCGCCCTCTTTCCTGTCTATAGGAATCAGACCGCTTTCCCTAAGCTCATATACTTTATCACAGACCTCATCCAGATATTTTCTGTCATGGGATACACTGATGACAGCGCCGCCAAAATTGTGAAGAGCGGCTCTGACGACAGGGCTTGAAAGAGGGCTGAAATTCCGGGTAGGTTCATCAAGCAGCAACACATCCGCCCTGTGCAGCACCATATCGAGAAAAAGTATTTTCGCTTTCTGCCCGCCGCTGAGGCTTCCGATTTTGCCTGTCATTTCTTCATGAGTAAATTTCATGCCGCCCATGTAAGTTCTGGCTTTCGTCATATCGGCCTTTGTATAATTTTCTGCAAGATACTGAACAGGTGTTTTGTCAAAATCAAGCACCTCTGCGTAGTCCTGCGGCATAAAGGCGGCCGTTATGTCACATCGGTCTTTGAGTTCATCCCACAACATCTTGAGCAGTGTTGACTTGCCGGCTCCATTTCTGCCGATTATACCGATGTGTTCGTTCCCAAAGACAGAAAGCCGGAGGTTTCGGGATAAAACCCGCTCCCCGATACACAGCTTTTCAGAGGAAAAATCAAGCACTGTCTTGCCGGAGGGCAGATGGATGGATTCGTCAAATTTTGCCAGAATAGCTTCCTCCTCCTGCGGGAAATCCAGAAAATTTTCTTTTTCTCTCTCGAAGCGCCTGCCCGTGGAAAGTACGGAGTGCATCTTCTTTTTCAACAGCCTTCCTGCGCCGGGATTCTGCCTCGAAATTACTTCCTGCTCATAATCAACACGGTTATAAATTCTCCGCCACTTTTCCATCTGCTTCTCATAGTCGTCCCTCTGTTTTTGCGCCACCTGCTCCTGATGTGCAAAAAGGCTGCGACGGCGCGACAAATACTCCCGGTAAGAGCAGCGGGCGACAGAAATACGGCATTTGGTCTTGCGGACAATCTGTTCCATGTGTATGATCACGTTCGCCGTATTTTCAATCAGGGTTTCATCATGTGAAATATAAAGGACGGGCAGCCTGCTTCCCGCAATAAAAGTTTCCAGCCACCGCAATGTGGAAATATCCAAATCATTTGTTGGTTCGTCGAGAAGCAGTATATCCGGTTCTTCCATAAGCAGCCTTGCTAGCTGCACCTTCACCTTTTCACCGCCGGAAAGCGTGGTAAGCTTCTGGTCGGACAGGATAAAATCCATCGATAATCCAAGCTTCGCCAAAATATCCGTATGCATATAATACTCCGAAGATTCAAAGTATTCCGCCAGTGAAAGAGCGCCGCAGTCCGCCTCCATAATCTGGGGCAGATAAGCCATTTTGCCCTTTGAGATGACCTCGCCGGAACATTCACAGTATTCCTCTACGAGCTCCCGTTCATAAATAAATTTTAAAAGAGTGGATTTCCCGTTTCCCTCTTCCCCGATAATGACAGCCTTTTCGCCCCGGTTTAGTGCAAATGTAAAATCATCCGCAATATATCTTCCATCATTTTTAAGATTCACAGTTATATTTTTCAGTTCTAACATAAAATACCTCCATACCAAAAATAGTTCCGTCCCCGATAGCGAATCATGGCATATCGAAAATGGAACTATCTATTGCACGCATGGAGATATTCAAACTCAAAACATAAGAATACAAAAATGCAGCAAATGATAAACTGTCATAAAACAACAAGCAATCC
Source organism: Lachnospiraceae bacterium (assembly GCA_014804795.1). Lineage (GTDB taxonomy): Bacteria > Bacillota > Clostridia > Lachnospirales > Lachnospiraceae > 1XD8-76. Next base: position 150,359 of record JAAUZC010000023.1, read on the forward strand.
AAATTCCAACAGCAAAACAAGTCTTGTATACCATCAGCATACTTACAAACCTGTGATTCACTATCTGAAAAATCTGAATTACTTATTAATCATTGCCGCACCTCTCTTTTCATTATTGCTGTCATTTTATCATGCGTTCAACAGCCCGTCAAGAATCAATTTCCGTTTACCTGTGTCTGCATATTTTCAATAAATCACTTGATAAATATGGTGAAATCAGGATATAATACAAAAAGAGAATTGTATTCCTTATTTGTATAAACTGGAGGCCCTTTATGTATATTAACCGTGCCATAGAGTCTAAATTAAAATATCTGGCCCGGCATTTTCCTGTTGTTATCGTCTGTGGAGCCAGGCAGGTTGGAAAAACAACTCTGTTAAATCAAATAAAAAAAGAAAATGAAAATATCCAATACGTAACACTTGATTATCCCAGAATAAGAAGTCTCGCAAAAGAGGATCCGGAATTATTTTTACAGCAGTATCCTGCACCTCTTATCATTGATGAAATACAATATGCGCCCGAATTACTGTCTTATATAAAAATACGGGTAGATAATAGCGGACAAAACGGCATGTATTATCTGACCGGTTCACAAATGTTTTATATGATGAAAAATATCAGTGAGTCTCTGGCCGGCAGGGTCAGCGTTTTATCTATGTATTCGCTGTCCCGGGCGGAAATTGAGGGACGAAATTCTGTACCTTTTTTGCCCGATAATATTAAGACAACAGAATCAACGGATACCATCACAGATATTTTTGAAAAAATATACCGGGGCGGAATGCCCCGCATGATAACAGATCAGGAATTATCACCGGAAGACTATTTCGGTGCATATATGCAAACCTATTTGGAACGTGATATCCGTAATCTCATCGCTATAAAAAATGAAAACAAATTTTTAAAATTTATATCCTGCACTGCGGCAAGAACAAGCCAGGAAGTCAATCTTACGGATATTGCGAAAGATGTGGAAATTGACCGTAATACGGCAAACGCATGGCTGTCGATATTAGTATCATCGGGACTTGTTTATTTATTGCATCCTTATTCACGAAATACGATCAAACGAATCATCAAACGCCCCAAACTGTATTTTATGGATACAGGACTTGCATGTTACCTCAGTATGTGGAATAATCCAAGAGCCTTGGAACTATCTGCTATGGCCGGAGCGATGTTTGAAAACTATGTCGTATCCGAAATTATAAAAAGCTATGCAAATCAGGGGATTGATACAAGAAGCCGCCTCTGTTATTACAGAGACAATAATGGGAAAGAAATTGATTTAATCATTCTGGAAAATGGGAAATTATATCCTATAGAAATCAAAAAAAGTGCTGATCCGGGAAAAATTGCGCTGAAAAATTTCAGTGTATTAAATCATCTGCCTGAAGATATCGGCGCGGGAGCCATTATCTGTATGACCCCGATGGTCATTCCGCTTAATGATAACAATAAGTTGGTTCCGATAAAGTGTATTTGACAAAATATTTTTATGAAAGGAAGATCATATGCAGTTTTCTTATTTAGAAGTAATACCGAATGAATGGAATAAGCTCCTTGTCATCGGAAAAACCATAGAAAGAGATCATGAAAAATATCATATTATCGGCATGAGCCTGGGAAAAGAGGCCTCGCTTTATATCCTTGAGCCCTTTTCGGAACCGGATTATTTAAAATATAAACAAAAAGCGCACCGCAATCACCGGGCACAATTAAAAGAGCATGAGGAAAAGAGACAGACCTACTTACATTGCAGCGAAGTCCGGCTGGGCGATAAGCACTTAAAAGTACAAGGCGGGAATGGTTCTCCTTTAAAATATTCCGAACAGGATTACAGAACAATTACTCTTTTTATTGATATGATGCGCGCCGGATGGGTTGTTCCGGATTGGTTAAGAGAAGAAGAATGGGATAATCTGCAGCTTGTAACCCTGCATATTGCAGATATAAAAAGACTGCCCAAATATTTACCGGAAATGCCCATCACCATAAAGCACAGGCCTGATCCTATCCGACATATCATCGAAAAAACCGTTATGCTGACTGTCGGAAAGAGACGCTCTTTTCACTTTACAGACCATAGTGGGGATGAGGTATGGTGTCATATCAACCGTGTGACCCTGATCGATGTCTGGAAGGATACAGAAGAGCAGTTTAACGATCCCAAATATCTTAAAAAAGTGCCGCCGGAACGACTGCAGGAAATAAAAGAGAATTGTCATAAAGCGTTGGAGCAAAGCTGTCCGGAAGGAATGTGCTATATAGGGATAGAATATGAATGCAGCAAAGATTTTAATTTGCAGTTTTACACAAAAGAATATTTAAAATCTTACCCCGAAAGCCATAACGGAAGCGCTATATTCCTGATGATGCGCCTAAAGCCCGATCAGGAGACCGGAACGCATGGCCTGCCTTTAAAAGGTTATGTAATACAGACTCCTGTCTCTCCTGATACAGTGAAGATTCCGGCGGAATTGTTTTTATATTTTGAAAAGCCGCTGGATTGGGTAGAACAGATTTAGAAAAACTATGGAGAAGATTATTCATGAAAGATATCGTTTTACTATACAATGACTGCTGTATTTACGAAATTGTTATTTTAAATTATTTCCTTAAAGTTACGGGCAGTGACCTTGTCTTTTGCTCATTAGACGGAGAAAAAATCACTGCTACAGAAGGCTATTCCATCCAGCCCGACACCGCGCTGAAAGATATCGATTTATCCGAAATCCGAAGCTTTATCATTCCGGGCGGTGATATCTCCAATATCGATCAGGATATCATATATGACTGCCTGAAAACGCTGCACAGCAAAAATATCCTGATCGCAGGCATCTGCGCGGGCGTGGATGTTCTCGATAAGGCAGGTTTATTGGAAGAAATCCGTTCAGTTCATATAGAAGAATATGACTGCATTCTGGATAATAATATCCTTACCGCCAGAGCCAATGCCTATGTTGACTTTGCGATAGAAGCAGCAAAGGCTCTGGATTTATTTGAAGATGAGGCCGACCTGCAGGAAACGATAGCCTTCTGGAAAGAGTTTAAGCGGGCTCTTTAACTTTAAAACTCTTTACTTAACAAAAACTCTGCTACATGCATTGTTTTAATTCCCTCATAATTTCCGCCTGCAAATTCATCTGTGCGGAGTATATATTTAGGATAATTATCATGAATCCCCAGAAGTCTATCGTACTCTCTTTTTTCTGTCTGCTCAGAATTTATCTGTTGTGTCACTTGCACATAAAGCTTCTCATTCAGGCGAACTGCTACAAAATCAATCTCATTAGCACCGGTTTTTCCAACATACACCTGATATCCTCTGCGGCACAATTCTAAATATACAACATTTTCAAGACTCGCTGCCACAGTATCCGCATGATATCCCAACACACTGTACCTTAATGCAGTATCTGCAAGGTAAAATTTTTCCTGTGTTTTTAATATTTCTTTTCCATGTAAATCATATCTCGAACAACGATGTAACAGATAAGCTTTTTCCAGTTTCTCAAGATAACCGTAAACTGTTTCATTATCCAATGCTCTCTTCTCTGATTTCAAATAATCAGAAATGGACTTTGCCGAAAATGTATTGCCCACATTATTGAAAATATATTTTACAACACGTTCTAACTGGTCAACTTTTCTTATCTGATTACGTTTTACAACATCAGAAAAAATCGTCGAATTATAAATGTCCTTTACAATTGTATACACTTCATCTTCGTTATATTCCTGTAAATGTGTTGCCGGAAATCCCCCAAGACGAATATAATCTGCCAGCTCTGATCTCACATCATCTACTGTTGTATATTGTTTTTTAAAAGTAAGATATTCCTCAAAGGATAATGTATAAATGCGAAATGCGACATATCTCCCGGTAAGATAGGTCGAAATCTCTGATGACATCATACGTGAATTAGAACCTGTTACATACAGGTCTACATCATAATCGGATGCCAAAGAATTTACTACCTTTTCCCACCCCTTGATTTCCTGCACCTCATCAAAAAAGAAGTAAGTCCTTTTTCCTTCGCAAAGCTTTTTCTTTATTTCTTCATACATCTGCTTTGCGGTCATATCGTCGTATTCCATAGAATCAAAACGATAACTCACAATCTGATCTTCTTCTATTTCTTTTTCTGACCGCAATTTTTCCATGATCATTTTTAATATGGTTGATTTTCCACATCTGCGCACGCCTGTAAGAATTTTTACAAACGGACTATCTGCATATGCCATAATTTTATCTACGTAAGCCGGTCTGTAAATCATCTTAAGCACCTCCTGATGCAGATAGTATACCGCAAATTTTAATATTTATCAATATTTTTGCGGTTATAACCGCAAAAGTTTTTAATTTTTTCGCAAACACCCATCTTCCATCTCATAAACTTCATCACACAACTCTACCATATCTTCCTTATGATGGCTTGCCAGTAAAATGGTGGTGCCCTCCTCCTTTAATTGCAGGAAAAGCTTTCTGATCTCGGATGCGCCCTCTCTGTCAAGCCCGTTCATCGGCTCATCCAGTATCAATAATTTTGGATGTTCCATGATCGCCTGTGCGATGCCGAGCCTCTGCCGCATACCAAGAGAATATTTTTTCACCTTTTTCCTGCTGTCCGGATCGAGCCCCACTGTCTCCATGCTCTTTCGGATTTCCTCTTTTCCGATCTGTTTTTTAATGCCGGCAAGATACTCCAGATTTTTATAACCGCTGAATCCCCCTAAAAAGCCGGGCGTTTCAATGATAATACCGATATCTTCGGCAAAATCCGTATCCTTTCCGATCTCTTTCCCATTCACAAAAATTTTACCTGCCGTAGGTTTTAAAAAACCAATGATCATCTTAAACAGCACTGTTTTCCCGGAACCGTTTCTGCCTGCTATTCCGTATATTTTACCGCGTTCCAGAAACAGCGACACTTCCCTGACTGCCGTCTCATCCCCGAATTTTTTACTTACATTTTTAATCTCTGCTATATATTCCATGCCGAATCTTCTCCCTTTTTCTTTTTATTCCGCATTGTTTCTATAAATAAAGTCATACAATGATGTCCGTATCAAAAAATGCCATACGGATTGCTTCGTGCTGCGCACTCCCACACCCCTGTCCAATATTCGGATATCGTGGAGACATACGCCCCACTTTTATCCTCATATCAGGGCGGGTCATTAAGTCATAAAATAAAATTATCCTTCCTCTCCAGCAATACCCCGCCCAACTTCCAGATCACTATGATCATCAGGCACTGCAGCAACATCACCGCCGCCGGAGAAAAACCGTAAGTCTTCTCCACTCTGGTACTCTGCACATACATACCCCAGTTTCCGAACATAAACTTTGACAGATCCCACCTGTAAAATCCGACCGTATAAGTTGACACTTCTGTCACAAACAAAAATGCAGGCGCCGGCTCCCTAAAAGCTGTCAGGTCAAGCAGGCAGAATATGCTTGCCAATGTCATCATATGAACCAGCCACAAAAACAGGATCAATACTTCTTCCATCCCCTGCACTCCCGATATATGCAGAAAAAAATCCAGTCCTTTCATGCAAAATGCATAGCAGAAACATCCGGCCATCCCCACCGGAAACAGATTCCAAAACTGCGCATTCCACCAGCTTTTCCTTCCGCCCAGACGCGCTGTCTCAAGCAGAAAGATCTGCCGCCTGCGGCTTAGATAAACTCCTGTTATAAACAGGATCACCGCTATGCCCATAAGCCACCGCCCCAACGGGATCAGCGGAATCACTCCGGAATACATGCTTCCCCAGGCAGGAAATTCAACTCCCGCAAGATAATCATACACAAACCCTTCGCTCATATCCTCTCTCCCTGCTCACGCCTCCCAGCCTATTGATTGTGAAAGTCAACCTTGTCGATAAAGCGGCATTCCACTGCTACAAGCACCGCCGCAAATACAATCATGATCACCACCGGCCGCGCCAGATGTACCCCTCCGGAATCTATAAAATTTCCGGGACATGCATATGACATCAGAGCCAGCCCGGTACGCCCCAAAAAGAGCAGTCCGTATCCGCTCATATGCACGGTAAAAGCGATAACGGCTCCCCAGATACCGCCCAACAGCAGATTGCATGTATACAAAATAATCCCCATCAGAACAAGATACAAAAAGAAGCACAACGCTGTCGCCGCAAAAGCCTGAGGTACATTCATCCGGTGCATCATGTTCTTCTGCAAAAAGGCAATCCTGTATTCTCCGCTCATATCCGTATGAAGATCCTTTGACAGCGTATAGACCGGATAGCTCCACATCTTTCCAATAAATCCGTAAGGAAGAGACGAGAGCACCATAGGAAGCGCCACCGCCGCCGTATAAAACACCGCCTGTACTGAAATATAGAAGACCATGGCAAAGTTCCAGTCCCTTTTTTTCGTACGATACAGACAATAGCAGGTATTTCCATTGACAAAGGGCGCATCGGAAATAATAAGAAACCACCCAAGCACCAGGAACATCATGCTTCCGCCTTCATGTTCCACCACCGGAAAGGCTTCCAGAATATTCACCGGTTCCCCTGTACTTATCACATAATCCAGAAAATTTCTCAGCCAGAAAAACGGCACTGCCATCCCCATCAGGAAACCCATTATGACACGCTTGTCACTCCACTCATACAAAAGCAGACTTCTTGTTAAATATAAAATACTCTGTAATCTTTTCAACATTTTCCCTCCTGCTTTATCCCTTTATAGATCACCGGAATGGTAATACCGATATAAAGCAGATTGATCAGAACCGCCAACGGATAATCACCATGCGCAACATCATCCCCCGACAGCAGGTGCACCGGGTTAAACGGCTTATATCCGATAAAGAGCCACAGCGTATCGTACAGGATAAACGGCGCCAGCAGACCAACATATCGGTTCGGGATCCACACCGCAAAGGCAAATCCGACTAACGCCCATAATACGCCGAACAGAAAGCCGAGAAGTATCTTCCCGCCGACTACATACCAGTCGCCGTACTTTACGATCGCCTCAATGATCTTTGAACCGAAAAGAATATCCTTATCCGAACCTGTCGGCATTCCTTGAGCACCGCCGATATAGACGATCAGACAGACTGCCGTGATCGGCACCGCAGTCATCATCCCGCCGGAAAATGCCACTGTCGCGGCTCTCACTTTCATAAAATCCGCAAAGCCTGTCCGATACAGGATCATACGCAGATAACCGCTGTTATGTTCCTCACAGAACACCGTCGCGTAGGCCAGCACCGGAAAAATTGCCGCAAAAGGTGAAAATCCCGATGCATGAAAAACATTTCCATAGCCGAACAGATAACTTCTGGTGCCGTCCAGAGGCGTATCCAACACTGCCGGCGGCAGCAAAATAATAAGTATAAGCACAATTCCCACAAAAAATCCCGGATTGATGATACTTCGCTTCAAATCCTGTAAGAAAAAACTTTTTCTGCTCACTCCTGTTTATCCCCTTTTACTCTGCTTCTATAAGTTCTCCTGTTATGCCGTCAATATAAATGTTCCAGACGGTATCCTCATCATGCTCTACAACATAATCTATATGATCTCTCAGCTCCATATGCAGATTCCACATCGGCACAAATCGCGCCTTATCACCTGTAAGTTCCGGATAATAAACCAGTTCCACCGTGGTAAACGGTGCCCATTCCCGGCACTGCAGACTGCCGTCTTCAACATAAGCTTTTAAAATCTCCTGCAATTTATCCCAGCTTATCACTTCACCCTCTTTTTTAGCGGAAACCTGCTCCATACAGAATTCGTACAGATTGATACTCGCAATACCCTCTGCACTTATCCATGCAGATCCATTCGGATAGATCCGCTCTATATCATGCTGTCCAAAAGAATAGGCAATATTGATGCCGCCCATAACAGGCACAAACCATACTTCATAGCCTGTAAATCCATCTTTTTCATAACAATATGCTCTGTTAATAAAGACATCTTCTATTCCGAGGGGCGAACACTTTTTTAGAAGGATCTCCTTTGCATCCTGCAGCGAAAATGCGGCCGCATCTGCTTCCGGATCTTTTATATTAAGTTCCTGTGCATCCTGCTGTACTATTGTAAGATACTTATCTCTCAGCTGTGTATCTTCATAAGTCACATGTACTTTCCCACTGAAGATTGCTTTGCGATTTCCGTCCGTCAGCGCAATATAGCTATCATCTCCTATGCTAGCTGTATACACAATACTGCTTTCCTGCCCGAGCTCCTCATCGATTTTCCTCACCCGCTCCTCTTCTGCTGCCATTTCGTCGAGCATCTTTTGTGTGATATCCTCCACGGTTCCCTGAGGCTCCAGAAACTCCCGCAGTTTCTCTTCATTTAAGTCGCTGTCTGCCTGGGCCGTAAAAATATTCACGGTCTCCGGAACCGCCTTGATCTCCGCTTCAATTTTCATGCGGTTCTCGCCGTCCCCTATTACCAGATCGACCATCTCACCGTCTTTCACCTCTGATATCCCGGAAGCTGTTTCTGTTTCTTCCTTTACAATATCTTCCACCGTACTTTCCACGTTTCCTTTTGCCCGCAGAATTTCATCGTCATTTGCCGCTTCCGGCGCTTTCTGACAACCTGTTAAAAGAATCAGTGACATAAAAAACGGTATCAGTATTTTCATCTTTTTCTTTCTCATGATGTAATTATAACCCTGTCCTTTCTATAAACCTGCAGACTTTTATGTGCGCCTTTTACGCATTACACAGACACAAAACCACAAATCTGCCTTTTTTGTAAAACAAAATATATCACACCATTCTTTCACTGCCGAAAAATAGCGAAATTCGCCCATAGTTTTGGCGAAATTTTACCTTAAAAATAGTGAACTTTATTCTTTAAATAAAACAGGAGCTGCAAAAGCAGCTCCACACTCACTACACTGCAATGCGGCGAGCAATTTCTGGATTAGACATATCCCCGTGAACGCCCAGGCAGAAACCAGAAGCGCCATACTGATCCCTTTGCGCTGATACTGCTAATCTGTATATGTTGTCTATCCAACACTTGCATACAGGCGTAAGATTTCAGCTTCATATTCAGGAGCATTGGGCCAATGATCAGAATCCGCCCATTGCAAGATAAAGGCACAGGCGATCTCGTCATCAATGGTTCCAATACAAAAATTCTCCGGCCGAGCGTCAGAGGTAATCAATTCTTCCGGCGTCAGCCATTCATCGGGCCAGACCCGAAATCCCTGCTCACGACCCCATGCCGCCACTTCCTTCATAACAGAAATTGCTTTTGATACTTCGTTAAAGTGAATTATAATATCGCTCATGACCCATTTCCCTTTACAGCGGCAATCATAAATCGATAACCGCCGATTCTGACCTCAAATGCCATATCGCCCCACAGTTGAACCGTTAACTTAGTTGGTTTCAGCGCCAGATGGTTTTCATATAGCCGTTGGATTTGTTCAGCCGGTACGCTCATGTAGATTTCAACCCCACTCCCAATATGTGGGAGTTGATTGTCAGCAACATATCCATCCGTTATGCCTAACAGAACAGAATTATCACAAAGAGATACTCCCACCAAAGGGTCGCCGCTTTCCGGGGGCTGCGAAAAATCAACATTCCACCCAGCGGCGGCAAATTCCTTTGCTGTCTCATAGGGATCTATACAAGCAAGAATCGGTCTAATCATTTCTACACCTCATATTAGTAATAAAAGCCCTCACGCCTAAGCAGCTTAACAAATTCAAAAATCTGTTTTCCCTCTATGTCAAACGGGAAAATAAACGAAAAGCCTATTTCAGCTTCATCGCAAGCACAGATATTTTCTTTCATTTCCTGTATCATCTGTCCTTCGTGATAGAAGTCCGCAAGATAATTCTCTACGCCGTAGACCTCAAATTCATATTCAGAAAATTTTTCAAAGGAATATGCCAAAGCTGCATCTCGATTCAGTTTTGTGGATATTGATATTTTATCGAACTGGATCTCAATATCACAAAAGCCTTTCACACTGATTACCGGGATAGGGTAGGATTCTCTATACCATTCCCCGGCATCATTTTTATGGAAGTGTCCGCTAAACCAACCGGGTTCAAGTTCAAACACTCTGTGGAACAAGGCGTGGACGATTTCCGCATTTTTCATTTCCAATCGATAATAGGCAGCATTGATTTTATTTAACAATTCTTTATCCATTCAATCACCATTCTTGTTTTCAAATATAAAAATCCAAGTAATCTTAACACCAGTCTATGAACTTTTCCACCACTTTTCATGCCCAAAATAACCAGCGTTAATCGAATAATACATCACTTATTACCCCCTACATCTCGTTCATATACAACATCACTTCCACGAAAAATATATTTTCCTTATACGCAAACTCAATATTCCCGTTCTGTCTCTCCACCATCCGCCTTACATTCTGTAAGCCGATACCATGTTCCCCTCTCTCTTCTTTTGTTGAGAAAAACACATCCCCCTTTTTCTTCGGCGGATTTTCGCAGCTGTTTGAGACTTGGATCAGAAGCACGCCCCTGTCCGCGCGCATCACCAGTTTCAGCCGCTTCTCCATACTTTCCTGAGCCGCCTCAATGGCGTTATCCAGAAGATTTCCCAGAATCACATTAATATCAAAAGATTTCGGCATCAGCTCGACCGGCACATGGATATCGCTTTCCACTGCCTCCAAAACCTGCTCCGCTTTCTGCAGTTTATAATTTAAAAGACTGTCTATCTCCCTGTTTCCTGTCCGCACATATTCCGCGGGGTTTTGCAGTTCTTCCTCCATGTCTTCCAGATAATGCAGCGCATCTTCATAATTCTCCTGCTGCAGTTCCGCACTCAAATGCAGTATATGATTTTTCATATCGTGGCGCAGCGCCCGAATCCTGCTTTGGGATTCTCCGATCACCTCCAGCTGGTTTCTGTAGTAATCTGTCTGCTGCCTGTAAATATCCCTCTGCCGGACATGTGTGTAATTCTGCACCACCACATGATACAGATAAAACACACTCAGATTTGCCGCAAGAATACAGACACAGCAAAGAGCCGAAAGAACATACGGTTTTAAATCTCCCAGAAACAGGCAGACAAACGCCGCCATACTTGTCACCGGCGTAACAAGCAGCAATGCCGTTCTTTTTCCATCCGGTTTTTCCATTTCTTCATCCGGTATCCCGGCTTTTAAAATCAAAACATAGCAGATCAAAAACAACAGCACCCCGGCCGCCATTTCCATTATATAAAATATACGCCCTTCCCAGAAATACGGTATCAGATAACAGGCCGCCTCCACACTGCAAAGCGCAGCAGCAGCCCAAAGTTTTCCACCACTGAAATGCTCCATCAGCTTTTTTAAAAGCACGATATTTAAGACAACCACTACCGCGATCATGATCCATACATATAGGAGGATCATTATACTATCTCCCAACATGCAGCCTCTCTTTCTCCAGTTCCGTTATCCTGCCGCGCACGATTTTCCGGTAAGGTTTGCTGATATTTAATAAAGTACCGTCCTGCATTTTCACGTTCTCATATGTATACTCGGCAACATAATCGCTGTTTATGATATAAGACTGGTGAATCATAAGAAAACCCGCGGGAAGTCTGTCCGCGACATCTTTCAGCTTACCATAAAACCCAACTATTCCATCTTTTGTTATGATATTTACCTTTTTGTCATTGCTCATAAAATACAGGATATCCCTGCAGGGAACCTGATAATAAACGCTGCCTTTCTGGTACTCAAACAATGCCCTACTCTGCATCCTCTGTTTCATGCTCCGCTCCAGCACTTCTTTTACCTGTTCTTTCGATACCGGCTTGATCAAAAAATCCAACGGCTGAAGGCGGAAAAGCTGCATGGCATATTCCTGTTTTGAAGAGACATAGACTATGTGTGTTGTATAATCATCCCCGTTTCGGATATACTTTCCCACATCAATCCCGCTCTTTTCATACAGTTCAATATCCAAAAATAATATATCCGGACATGGAAGCTTTTCCAGATCCCGCATAATGCTTTCTCCGGAATACCATACTTCCGTTTCTATTTTCTGATTTAATTCTTTCGCCGCCGAATATACCGTTTCTTCCAGTCCGGCACAAAACACTTTATCGTCATCGCAGATACCTATCTTGTACATCTTTAGATTTTTCGTTCTATTAACCCTGCCTCATTTTCACCTTTATTTTTTAAACTATTTATATCCGTCTCGCGTGTATAATTTAATAATATTGGAAATTGATGGGGTTTCTCCTTTCTCCCGCATTCTACCGGATAATTCAATCCTTATCTGATATATTTACTCAGGTGCTGTGAATCCATACCTTTTTCACTACACATTCTATTCGTTCATTACATATTCATTAACGGCATCATAATTTCCCAATATACTTCCATATCGGATACCTCTAAATTTTCAATCACATCATCTCCGTTTAGAAATAATGGAACTTTATATCCTGCACATTCACTGTTCTTCAATTTATATTTATTATTTTGAAAAAACCATTTTTTGAAAAAATCAGATGCAAGGGAATCTTCATTGTAGTCTGCAATCTCAACATTATGAAAATCCTCAAAAGAAGCAGGAATATCTAAAACTTCACCTGTTCCCGGTTCAAATAAAAGAACTGTTCCGGTTTTCTTATTTAATGCAAATATTCTTCCAAGCCAATCATAGCCAAATACTGAAAATCTGCCTTTATACAGCGGAAATGCTTGTTCTGTTATGGCAGTCCATTTTTCTATATCATCAGTTTTAAACAAACGATACATGCCATTTAGAAAACTCTTTCCATTCAGTACTTCACAAAATTCATTCACACTGCTAATTTTTTCGTTTTTTTGGCATCCTACAAAATCAAGAAATTTTTCAAACATATTTATTTTCCTATAATTTTCAACTTTATGCACCATTACCCCATTGTCTTTTTTAGCAATCTCTCATGCATCAAAACCATCAGCGCCAGAATCAGCAGTAAATACACCGGATATAGCGCCACATTTATATGGTTTGCGATCAGCCCAAATACCGGCGGCATCAGACAGCTGCCCACATAAGCTGCTGCCATCTGTACGCCTATCATCGCCTGAGACTTGTCCGCGCCGAAATGCTCCGGTGTGGAATGAATGATGGACGGATAGACCGGGGCGCAGCCCACCCCGACAACGATCAATCCCAAAAGCGCAGTTCCCTGTCCAAACGGCAGAAACAGCAGGACGATCCCAAGCATAATAACTGCCTGTCCGAGCCGGATCATCTGTTCATCATTCAGTTTCATTGTTAGAAATCCGCTGAGCGCCCGGCCACCCGTAATTCCGATATAAAACATACTTGCAAAATTGGCAGCCGTTTCAGAGCCGATTCCCCAATGCAGTACGAGATAACTGCTCGCCCAAAGTCCTGTTGTCTGTTCCAATGCGCAATAACAGAAAAAAGTAATGATCACCTCTTTCGCTCCCGGAATCCGGAAAATCTGAGCCAGGGAAAGCGGCTCATTTTGAACTCCCCGGGCATCTTCCGTATTTTCTCCAATCGTACTTTGTTTTTTCCACAGTGGCAGACTGAACAGTAGGATCGCTGTCAATATAACCTGCAGCATCGCAATGTAGCGATAGCCCATATTCCAGCTTTGACCGCCGGACAAGGCATATCCCATAATATAAGGCCCCAGTGAAGCTCCCAGACCCCACATGCAATGCAGCCAGCTCATATGTCTGCTGGCATAATGAAGCGCAACATAGTTATTGAGAGAAGCATCCACGCAGCCTGCGCCGAGTCCGTAAGGAACGGCCCACAGACAGAGTGCGAAAAAGGAATGGCTTATGGAAAATCCGAACAGGGATACAGCCGTTAATAAAACGCTGAACGCCGTCACTTTTCCTGTCCCCAGTTTTTTTGTCAGCCGGTCGGTTTGCAGGCTGGAAATAATCGTTCCGGCAGAAATAATCATCGAAATAGCGCCCGCGTAGGAAACCGGCACTGAAAATTCCTGATACATAACAGGCCACGCCGACCCTAAAAGGGAGTCCGGCAGTCCTAAGCTGATAAACGCCAGATAAATAATGGCCAATAACAAATGAAACATTTTTTCTTCTCCTCTATAGTTAGATTATTTATTATTATATCGATACTTTCTTCTTGATGCAATTTAATTCCAGACATTCAAACGTTTTTATAACCGCACGCTGCGAGAGTACAGAAAATCAAAGATATTTCCGACGTAATTTCACCAAACCACTTCTAATTCCGAATAATGAATGTTATACTTTTAAAAGAAAAATTTGAACGGGAGGTAATTTGAATTGAAAGTATTAATGTTGAACGGCAGTGCAAAGCCAAACGGAAACACATATATTGCGTTGTCGGAAATTGGAAAGCAATTGGAAAAAGAAGGCATTTCTTATGAAATCTTTCAGTTGGGCGGAAATGCTGTCAGGGACTGCATCGGCTGCGGACAGTGCAGCGAAAAAGGCTGTATCTTTACAGATGACAACGTAAATGAATTCCTTGCAAAAGCAAAAGAAGCTGACGGCTTCGTCTTTGGCACACCGGTATACTATGCCCATCCCAGCGGCAGGATTCTCTCTTTTCTGGACAGGGCATTCTACAGCAACAGTCAGCCCTTTATGTTTAAGCCGGCGGCATCCGTTGCCGTGGCACGAAGGGGCGGCTCTTCCGCATCTTTCGATGTGCTGAATAAATATTTCGGTATTTCACAGATGCCGGTAGCCGGCTCCACCTACTGGAACTCCGTTCACGGATGTGTCCCGGGAGAAGCGGATCAGGACGCGGAAGGCCTGCAGACTATGCGCAATCTCGCACGAAATCTTGCATGGATGCTCAAATGTTTTGAGGCCGGCAAAGAAAAGGGAATTTCCCTGCCGGAGACAGAACGAACATATCGAACAAATTTTATCCGATAAACTCAATCTCACCGGCCGACAATGATATTTTGTCGGCCGAATCACAAAATTCTACAACCATTTCGACGCCATTTTCACTGCCCCGATAAGTTTATTTTCAAGATAGACATATATTCATCAAATCTTAATGAACGCTTAATAGAAGTATAACTTGAGGGTATGCTAAAATACAGAAGTAATTATAAATTGACATACAGGAGAGAAAAAATGGTTCGTTTAGTAAGTTTAGGAATTGATGTTGTTTCATCGATAATTTTTGTAATTCCCGCTGTTTTTATCATACAATATGCAGTATTAAAACAACGCTGTTTTTCCAAAACTGCAGCCGTTATGATCTTTGCATTTTATCTTATCGGTGTTTTTTCGGTAGTAGGCATTCCTTCTATATTCTCGTGGAATGTGTACCCCCGTTTTAATTTGATACCACTCATAGATATTGTCAACAGCCCCCTTGACTATCTCCGAAATACTATATTAAACATCCTTCTTTTTATTCCGCTTGGGTTTTTGCTGCCGGCAATCTGGAAAAAATATCGTTCTCTGAAAATTGCCGCATTGGCAGGGCTGTCATTATCACTTTTTATTGAGATATTACAGATATTTACCTTTCGCCTGACAGATGTGGATGATCTGATCACTAATACGGCCGGATGTGTCGCCGGATATTACATCGGCAAATGGGTTTCTTTTAAACTGCCATGGAAACTATCACAGGAAGATAAAAATCATTACAGCAAATATGAACCTGCTATCATCTTCGCAACTGTTTTTCTGATCGGCTTTTGCCTGAAGCCTGTGGTATCGAATTATCTGTGGAAAAAAATCCTCTCCTCTTCGCTGTGGAATATTATAAAATAGTCAGTTCCCTAATGCACTACCGCCTCACTCCTTTAACAGAAAGTCTGTCAGCTTAACAATTTTTATACCATCCTGTGTTACAGGGTTATTGCATTCTCCCGCAAGAACTATTTTCTCATAATTGTCCCGGATTTTCCGAAGAGGCGTCAGCTCTCTTTCTCTGGTTGATGGATCATTCATGGACTCTGTCACCTGAAAATATATCTTTTCCCTGGCATTGGAAGCTATAAAATCTACTTCTTTTTCATCTATTTTACCAATTGCTACATCATACCCTCTTCTGAGCAATTCAAAATAGACAATGTTTTCGATACAATGTCCGGTATCCATATCCCGAAATCCTAACAGATAGTTTCGCAGTCCGATATCCACAATATAATATTTTCCTAGTGTTCTCAGGTATTCTTTTCCCTTAATATCAAAACGTTTGATTTCATAAAAAATATAGGATTCCAATAAAGCTCCGACATATGCCTGTATTGTCTGAACTGCCGGCTTGCCATTTCTCTTGTCTGCATCAATCAGCTTCTCATTCACCAACGTATTTCCTATCGATGTGATGGATGTGTTATTTCCGATATTATCTGCAAGGAACATAACAATCTTTCGTAAAAGCTCCGCATCTGTTATCTGTCTTTGGCCACGACGTTTTTCCCGTTCCAGTATATCCCGCACCACTACAGTGGAGTAAATACCGTCTAACAATGCAAAAACCTTATCCGTATCAAGACCTATATCTGCAATGCCCGGCATGCCGCCAACTTTCATATAGGCTTCGAAGAGCTCTCTCGGATCGTAGCTCTCACCCTCTGCATCATAAATACGCTTATGAAGTTCTCCATCAAGTCCTTGCTTTTCCTTTACCTCATACTCATAAAAATCGAGAAATTCCTTAAATGATAAAGGCAGCATTTTTATCTCAACACAGCGCCCCGCCAGATAAGTAGCATATTCCGAAGAAAGCAGATATGCATTAGAGCCTGTTACATAAATATCGCAGTCAAAATCCACCCTAAATGAATTAACGGCATCCTGCCAGTCCGATATACGCTGAATTTCATCAAAAAACAAATATGTTCTCTTTTCGCCGGGCATCCGCTTTTTTACATACCGGTATATATCGGCCGCCGTCATCTTCTGAAATTCCATGGATTCAAAATTCATTTGAACAATCTGTTCCGGCTGCACACCATTTTCCCTCAAATGCTGAACCATCAATTTCATCAAACTTGACTTCCCACATCGACGAATTCCGGTAACAACCTTTATCAATTCCGTATCCTGAAAAGCTATTAGTTTTTTTAAATATAAATCTCGTTTTTTAAGCTGCATTTCTTTTTTCAACATAACCCCGCCTCCCTTGTTAAGCGTAACACAAACTTTTTATTTTTTCAAGTTTGTGTTGTCTATATTCAAAAACTTTTTCACTTAACTTTTTATAGCATATTTTTCCCTGTCTGCTCTTTTATTTTTCTATTTTTGATCATTCCTCAAATTCCATACGTTATAATATGTATAATATCCATATTTCACAGAAAGGAGGGCAATGCCGCCGTGCGCGACGTCAAATCTGATAATAAAAACATTGCTATCTCTGATGACGAGTTGATACAACAGGCAAAAGCGGGTGACGAAAACGCCGTTACGCGTTTAATAAACCGTTACTACCACCTGATCCTGCGCTATTGCCGGTGGCACTGTCCGAATATGGAAACAGCGGAAGATTTAACGCAGGAAACTTTTATCAGACTGTTCCGCCGCCTGAACGAATACAAAGACCGGGGAACATTTAAGGCTTATCTGTATACGATAGCAAACCGGCTCTGCATTGATGAAAGCAGAAAAACCGGATTTTTCCCTTTAGAAAATGATGAAAACCTTATCAGTAAAGATGACCCTTTACATCAGCTGGAGGACCGGGACGAAGTGGCATATCTGTTGAGGTTCCTCTCACCGGAACAGAGAGAGGCAATCCTGCTGCGCTATGAAGAAGAGCTGAGTTTTGCGGAAATTGCCAAAGTAACAGGATGCACACTCAGAACCGCGCAAAGCCGGGTCAGAAACGGGCTGAAGATCATGCGAAGGTTGAAGCAGTAAGAGACCTGAAATGCTGCCGGCTGTCCGGCTCTCAGATTCCGCATTTATATATCAGAAGGAGGAATAATATGCACCGAAAAGAACAGGAAACTTATTTAAAAAATGCTTTCGGGCAGGCTTTTGAAGGGGAAATGCAGCTCCATAAATTAGAAGAAACCATAAAAATATGTAACGATATTGTCCGGATGCCGGCAAACATACAGGAAGAGGAACGAACAGGCTTCTGGCAGTATTTATCCGATGTATTCCGTTTTGACGGGCTCTCGATATTGGGCCTGCAGGCGGCCACACTGTTCCTCCTCTGTCTCAATATTTCACATATCAGAGAAGATCCTGCTATCCTCCCGGTATTTATGCCCCTGTTTGTGCTTGCGCTCTTACCCTCCCTGTTTCGTGGCCATCGTTATAATATGAGCGAAATAGAGGCGGCAACAAGAGCTTCCGGCGCGCAGATCATTCTGGCAAAATTAGTGTTGGCAGGCAGTGCAAACCTTATCTGTATCACAATCCTGCTATGGTTTGAACTTTATCTGCAGCACTCTGTGGTGCATCTGGGGCAGTTGATCTTATATGCCCTTGTCCCTTACCTGATCTGCATGGTTTTGCTGTTGCGCAACATCCGCCTGCAGAAAAGAGAAAACATACAGATCTGCATTCTGGAACTTTCGGCTTTCTGCCTCTACTGGGGCGCTGCGGCAAAAATGCTGCCCGGACTTTACGAAGCTTCCGCCGCCGGGATATGGATCATTGCTTTTCTGGTATTTGGCGCATTCTTCTTAAAAGAAATTATCTATATTACAGAAATGAGAAAGAGAGGAAAAATGTATGGAATTATCGCTTGACCGCCTCACAAAACAATACGGGAGTAAAATAGCCGTAGACCATGTCAGCGCCGACTTAAAACCCGGCGTATACGGACTCTTAGGTGCAAACGGCGCAGGAAAGACCACGCTGATGCGCATGCTCTGCGCTATTCTGGAATCCACCTCCGGTGAAGTGCTGTTAGACGGAACGGAAGTTTCATCTATGGGGGAAGATTACAGAAACCTGTTGGGATATCTGCCGCAGGATTTCGGATATTACCCCAATTATACCGCAGAGGAATTTCTTCACTATATTGCCGCCCTGAAAGGTATTCCCAGAGGGAAGGCCCGAAAAAAAACAAAAGAACTTCTGGAAATTGTGGGATTGGACTTTGCGGCAAAAAAGAAACTCAAAACCTTTTCCGGCGGCATGAAGCAGCGGGCAGGCATTGCTCAGGCTTTATTAAATGATCCCCGGATACTGATTCTGGATGAACCTACCGCCGGACTGGATCCCAAAGAAAGAGTGCGTTTCCGTAATCTGATCTCTGACTACGCAGATAATAAAATCGTGATACTTTCCACTCATATCGTATCGGATATTGAAGCTATCGCCGATCAGGTATTTCTGATGAAAAAGGGACAGTTTATTCTGCAGGGCAGCGTACCGGAACTGACTGAAAAAGCTGGGGGAAAGGTATGGGAACTGACTGTACCGCAAAAAGAATCCCGAAAATATCTGGAGACAATGGCCGTGGCCAATGTGAGACATGAAGGCAGGCAGGTTGTCCTGCGCATCATCTCAGACCGGAAGCCGGCCGAAAACGCCGTTCCCTGCATGGCAACGCTGGAAGATCTGTATCTGTATTATTTCGGAGCGGAAGATACCGGACTGTATGATAGGCACGCATAGGCAAAGCGCTGCTGCTATCACAGAAATAAACCGGACATATTCTGAAATTAATTATATTCTATTTACGGAGGAAGATTATGGACTTAATTCGACTGGAACATAAAAAATTATGGCGTAAGACAAGTGTAAAGATCAGTGTACTCTTATTCTTTATTTATACCGTTGTCATCGGGAACATTCTTGTCTATCAATGGTTTACTTTCGGAAGCAGTAACCATGATTCCTATTCACCTTTCGGAAACAACTTTGACGGCTATTCTATGATAAAGGAAAGCCAGGAATATTCCCGTACTTTTGGCGGTACACTGACGGACGAGACTCTGCAGAAAATGGTAAGTGATTATCAGACTAATCATCAGGCAGCAAAGGCCGGAGATGAAGCGGCAGATCGAAAGGAAGATCAGACCGACTGGCAGATTATCGACCACTGGATTTCCGGGCTTTATCCGGAGCTCAAGGATGCAGATCGGTATCAGATTATGATATCCTATGTCGCTCCCGAAAAACTGACCGGCTTTTATGACCGCAGAACACAGGCCATTGAAGATTTTCTGGCGGCGGGCGGCCAGACCGGCGCGGAGAGAGAATATCTGATGCAGCTGGAAGAAAAGGTTAAAAAGCCTTTTTCCTACGAGTATGTGGAAGGTTGGTCCACGCTTCTCGGAAGTACGGTTGCCGAACTGGGAACCGTCCTGGCATTGTTTCTTGCAATCATCCTTTCCCCTATGTTTTCGGGAGAATGGCGTGACAATACAAGTCCGCTGTTACTTACAACCAAAAACGGCTGGAAAGAAATCGCCCGGGCTAAAATAATCGTCGGTCTCCTTTTCTCTGTAGAACTTTTTGTACTCTTCGCCGGAAGTATGTTGTTCTGCCAAAGCATCTACCTCGGTTGGACCGGCTGGAACATGCCGATTCAGACGATAAAGCTGCTTTCTATTGCCCCCATGAATATGCTGCAGGCGGAACTCTACGAATACGCATTTGCTTTCCTCGGATCGATCAGTTTTGCAGGGGTTGTCCTTCTGATATCGGCTGCGGTAAAAAATAACGTTTTTGCTCTGCTTTTCAGTCTGGCGGCGGTATACGGCCCGATGATGATCGTGCAATACTTACCTTTTTCTCTGCAAAAGGCACTGGATCTGCTGCCCCTTGTGGGGAGCTCCACAGATATCTTCCGCACCAACACTTTCTGCATTTTCGGAAAATATATCTGGTCGCCCTATCTGCTGATCACAGTGCCTGTTCTGGTCGGGATGCTGTGCCTGCCGTTTACCGTAAGGAAATGGGCAAAAAAGCTGAAGAAGTAACATAACACTGTATTTATTCGCAATCATACTCAACCGGATATTTACTCGTAAAAGATACAAAAAACAGATGACTGTTTCGCAGCCATCTGTTTTCTTATTCATCATTTCCATTTAAATCTATTTTACCGTTTGAGTAACTTTTCGCATCCTCTCCTCAAACTGCTCATAAAACCCCTTCTCTTTTTCATAGGACTTTCTATAAAACAGCTCCAGCATCGAAAGATTACTTTTCTTTACTTTTTCATCTTCCCCTGCCGCCAGAAGTTGCTGCATTTCCTCCTGAAAATCCCTGCAAAAGTAATGCCACTTTGTGATAAACTCCTCATACTTTTTCAAGTTTGGTATGCCTAACCACTTTTCTATCTTTACCTTTGTTCCCGGCAGTTTCGGGCAGGAATCCTCCACAACAAAATACCGGAATCCCTTTATCTCCTGCACACCGTTTTCCGTTTCAATCTCTTTTATCTCATAATTTCTGCCGAGCGGAAACAGCCTGCACAATCCCGGACGAAAATCGTGGATGGCACATCTGCCCGCCCCGTTCAAAAAACCACAAATTTCTTTTTCTCCGGTCATTTTCAGATTCGGCATCGCCATGCCATCCGTCATATAAAGTTCTATCTTATCCGCCATCAGCTCATCAAAACTTTTTTGAAGATGCCGTGTCAGTTCATAGATATCGTATGGCGTCAGTACAACCGATTCTCCCATCTCCTGACAGCAGTAAGAGCAGCCTTTGCAGTCATTACAGCTGATTCTCGCCATATCTTCCGCAGTATATAGTCTGTTTGGTGTCATAACATTTACACTCTTTTTCAGTGAATATTCTCATCACAGGCGACCCGATAAACCCGCCGTATCCCGATTCTCATGCTCGTAGATCGTCGGACTGTTTATTTCATATTCCTTCTTCTTATCCTCATAATTAATCTGCTCGTCGTCTTCCTGACAGAAAATCGCCGCGGAAGTCTTACCTAACGTAATCTCCAGCCTTCCGCCTTCTACCTTATATTCCACCGGTTCTGTTGTAAAACCGCTTTCGTCCGTCAGCAAAACGCGCATCATCTTTGATTCTTTTGGTACGCCTAATGCCCATACCTCCAGCTTCTTCGTCACCTCATGATCATTATTATTGATCACTGTAAGCGTTCTGGAACTATCACTGAAACGGCCAAACGCAATCAGATTATATTCTCCGATGATCGGTTTTAAGGAACCGGTTTTCAGTTCCGGGCGCGATTTATGAATTTTTATGATTTCCTGATGAAATTTTATCAATTCCTGATCTTCATGCCCCCACGGGTAAGTACGCCTGTTATCCGGATCGGTAAAGCCGCATACACCGGCTTCATCCCCATAGTAAACCGTGGGTGCTCCGGGCCATGTCATCTGAATTGCGGCAGCTTCGCGGAAAACCGCTTTATTGACATCTCTTTCCGCCATCTCCGGAGCCATATAGTTTGTTCTTCCTACCCTCCGATTGGTTCTCGTCAGGAAACGGGAATGGTCATGATTGGACAATTCATTCATCGCAACCATTCTCGCAGGCCCCATCAGCCTCGCCCCATTGTATTTCATGGCACTCCAGAAATTGTCCGCATGCCCTAACATATCCATCCGGAAATCATCGCTGTGCTTTTCCATGCCGGTTAAAAACCATGTCACAGGTTCCATAAACGCGTCATAGTTCATAACACTATCCCACTCTTTTCCATTCAGCCAGGGCTTCGGATTCCCATACTGTTCCGCCAGGATCAATGCATCAGGGTTCGCTCTCTTCACCCGCTTGCGGAACTCCTGCCAGAATCGATGATTCATCTCCGGCGACATCCCAAGGTCTGCTGCCACATCCAAACGCCAGCCGTCCGCGTTATAAGGCGGAGAAACCCACTTCTCGCCAATCCGCAAAATATACTCAAACAGCTCCTGAGAACCCTCATAATGAAGTTTCGGCAGCGTATCATGTCCCCACCAGCCGTCATAGGTATGGTTATAAGGCCACTTGTACGGATTCTGGTCATGGAATAAAAACCAGTTTCGGTAGGGGCTGTCCCCTGTAATATACGCCCCTTTCTCATATCCTTCTGCCCCTTCATAAATCCTCTCTCTGTCCAGCCACTTATTAAAAGAGCCGCAGTGATTGAACACGCCGTCTATAATGACACGGATATTCCGTTTATGCGCCTCCTCCACAAACTTTGCAAAAAATGCATTGCTCGCCTCCAGATTCCGTTTATCCGTCACACGGTTGATATAACGGGATGCAAACCTGTTTTCCGTCTGCCCGTCATGAAGCAGCTCACCCTCATCATAAACAATTTTTCCGATATGGGGGTCTATATATTCGTAATCCTGAATATCATATTTATGATTAGAAGGGGACACAAACAGCGGATTAAAATAAATTGCTTCTATGCCCAGATTCTCCAGATAATCCAGTTTATCTAAAACACCCTGCAGATCGCCGCCGTAAAACTCGCGGATACCCATCTGCGCGGGATACTTATCCCACTGCTCTTCCGGCACTTTATGCGAGTAATCACCAATATAAAAGTACTCTTTATCAAGTACATCATTGTCCTTATCGCCATTGTAAAAACGGTCAACCAAGATCTGGTACATGACCGCGCCCTTTGCCCAGTCCGGTGTTTTAAAACCGGGAATCAGCGTAAAATAATAATCCGGATCGGCTTCCGTCACTGCGCCCCGCTGATCAAAATAAAGCGTCATTTTACCGGACTGCACCTTAAAACAGTAAGAAATCGTTTTATTTTCAAGTTCCATTACAAGTTCATAATAATCAAACAAATCCGTCTCTTCTGTCAGTTCCATCATATGAGACGTTCCCGCATACTCCAGAAAAACTCTATCGACGTTATTTCTTTCTGTGCGGAAGCGCACCGTCACTTTACTATACGGCGCCGGCTCCGCCGGGTAAATGTAGTTTTCCGTATTATCTGAATACAGCGCCCGCTTGTTAAAAACAGGACGCATTGTCGAAACATAATATTGCTGGTTAAACAATGACTGAAAGCTTGAATCCATATTATACTTTAACCTTTCTCTCTTCCTTATCCTAATATTTTATTATGTTTGCCCCGGTCTTTCAAGTAAAAGTTACTTTCATATATTAAAAAGCCGGGCAGCAAAGTAAAAAGGACAGTTTTTCAACTGTCCTTTTTAGAGAAGGTATTTCTTTCTTATGGGGTATAGCAAAAAACTATATAATGTATTGGGGGTTACAAGTAGTATAATAGCATACCACCCCTTTTGCCACAAGACTTAGAATCAACAAATATTACAAAAATGAGTGTTTAAATTTGTTGATTTTGCACAAATAAATCTTCAAATTCTTTTCTGGTGATCTTTTCTTTCTCCAACAGAAGCGCCGCACAGCTATGCAGTACATACTCGTGCTCTAAAATAATATCTTTTGCTTTCTTATAGCAGGTATCGATGATCGCTTTCACTTCCTTATCGATCTCTCCCGCTATGTTTTCACTGTGGCTCTTTGCGTGTGCAAGGTCTCTGCCGATAAAAACTTCGTCGTCGTCATTATCATAGCAGACCACACCGATATTTTCCGACATACCATATCTTGTCACCATCATGCGGGCTTCCTTCGTCGCTTTTCTGATATCGGAGGATGCTCCCGTGGTAATATCATCAAAAATAATTTCCTCTGCGATACGGCCGCCCAAAGATACCATGATCTCCTGTTCCATCCGTCCTTTTGTCAAGAACATATCATCCTTATCCGGCAGCGGCATCGTATAACCCGCAGCGCCTATACCGGTCGGAATAATGGAAACCGTATAAACAGGTCCCACTTCCGGCAGCACATGAAACAAAATGGCGTGTCCTGCTTCATGGTAAGCTGTAATCTTCTTTTCTTTGTCGGAAATAATCTTGCTTCTTTTCTCGGAACCGATACCTACTTTAATGAATGCTTTGTTGATATCGTTCTGGCATACATACTTCCGTTCCTCTTTCGCCGCTATGATAGCTGCTTCATTTAAAAGATTTTCCAGATCTGCCCCTGTAAAGCCCGCCGTCGTCTGCGCGATATGCTCTAAATTCACATCATCGCCAAGAGGTTTGTTTTTCGCGTGAGTAAACAAAATTTCTTTTCTGCCGCCCACATCGGGTCTTCCCACTACGATTTTTCTGTCAAACCGGCCCGGACGCATGATCGCCGGATCCAGAATATCCACGCGGTTTGTCGCCGCAATGATAATAACACCCTCATTGACGCCAAAACCGTCCATTTCCACTAAAAGCTGATTTAATGTCTGCTCTCTTTCATCGTGGCCGCCGCCCATACCGGTACCACGCTGTCTTGCCACCGCATCAATTTCATCAATAAATACAATACAGGGCTCATGTTTTTTCGCTTCGGCAAACAGATCTCTTACGCGGGAGGCGCCCACGCCCACATACATCTCTACAAAATCCGAACCGGAAATAGAAAAAAACGGTACACCGGCTTCCCCGGCAATCGCCTTCGCAAGCAGTGTTTTTCCTGTTCCGGGAGGTCCTTCCAACAGAACACCTTTCGGGATCCTTGCGCCTACTTCAATAAATTTACCCGGATTTTTCAAAAACTGTACGATCTCTTCCAGTTCTTCTTTCTCTTCTTTCAGGCCCGCAACATTCTCAAATGTAGCACCCTCACCCCCTAACGACAGTCTGGCACGGCTCTTTCCGAAATTCGCCATCCTTCCGGCACCGCCGCCGCCTCTGTTCATAATGGAGATCACGATCATCACCACAAGTATGCTTAACCCCAGAGGAAGTATCACACTTGTCAGAATGCTCTCCCCCTGCGCTTTATTGATTACCGGATATATGTTATATTCGTTCAGCATCTTCTCGGCTTCTGATACATTCGTAACCTGAATGCTCATTGTTTCGCCGTTTGAGAGTGTCAGTTCTACGACGCCGGTAGGCGGCACCTGATCCGGCGTGATCTTCGCCGCTGCCACCCGCCCTGAAGATAATGCTGTCTCCATATTGTAAATCGTATAGCCGCCGCCTTTCGCCATATAAGGGCCTACCAGAAATAATATGCCGAGAATGATAAGCAGGAGCACTACATAACTTGCTATTCCTCTGTTTTGTCTGTTATTCTGATCCAAAATTGATCACTCCTTTTTATATCAGTCAAATTCTACTATGCCTATATAGGGCAGATTCCTGTATCTCTGGTCATAGTCCAGCCCGTAGCCTACGACAAACTCATCCGGAATCTGGAAGCAGGTATAATCTACATCTACATCTACTACTCTTCTTTCCGGTTTGTCAAGCAGTGTGCACAGTTTTACACTTTTCGGTTCCCTGTCTTTTAACATCTCAAGCAGGTAGCTGAGTGTTCTGCCGGAGTCTACGATATCTTCCACTACAAGCACATCCTTGTCTTTCAAAGGCTCGTCCAGATCTTTTACGATCCTTACCACGCCGCTGGATTTTGTAGCGCTGCCATAACTGGACACCGACATAAAATCAAGGGATACCGGAACGGTTATCCTTTTTGCCAGTTCACACATAAAGAAAGAACCGCCTTTCAGCACACAGATGAGATGCACCTGCTTCCCTTCGTAATCTTTGCTGATCTGGCCGCCAATCTCCTGAATACGCCTGTCCACTTCTTCTTCCGTCAGTAAAACTCTTACGTGTTCTGCCATGTTTTTTCCTCCGTTACTCTTCCATGCAGATTTGTATCTGCAAAATGGTCTTTGTCTGATCTGTCACTTTATAATAAGTACTCATGCGTCCTCCGGGCACCCACATCACATGAGATCCATCCGCCAAAAGCCATATCCTGCTTCTGTAAGGCTGCGGAACTTTAGTCTCTATCATATAGCGGCGGAAACTTTTACGGTTCATCTTCCCGTCTATCGTCAGATAATCCCCGCTTTCCCAGTGCCTGATGGAAAACACATTTTCTATTTTATCATAATCAAACCATTTCGTATACTTTTTTTGTGGAATACATTTCATGATTTCTGAAATATCCTGTATTCCGAAATACTCTTTCCATATTTCTTTATTCAAAAGATCGATCTTCTCTGTTTTTATTTCGGGTCTTTTCCCGCCGTATAAAAATCCCCTGCTATCCGGCCAGAGTCCGGAAAACGCGCCCTCTTCCTTTCCTCTGCTTTCCTGAAAGATCAAAAGATCCCGGTAAAGCTTTTTCACCTGCACGCCTCCCGGCAAAGAAAGCTCTCCATTTCCTTGCTTTTTTACCAGTTTCAGCATATCTTCCATATGCACTGCACCGATATCCTTCCGCTTTGCCGCAGTCTGCTCGAGCCCATATAGAAGAAGCTGTTTTTGCAGAAAAACATCTTCCCGCAGCAGAGATGTAATATCAAAAATGATAACTCCATCCTTCTCCACCGCCATTTTCTTCCAGGCGTTTTTTACCTGTTTTCTGATATATTCCTCTGCTTCCCTCACGATCCCTGCCGTTTTTCCGATATGCGCAGTTGCGCCATGACAAACTTCCGTCTCCGCATAGGAAAGTATCTGATGTCTGATCCTGTTTCTGCTGTAATCCTCCAGTCTGTTCGTCTCGTCCTCGCACCATGCTATCCCTTTTTCCCGCAGGCTGCGCTCAATTTCAGCTCTGGAAAGACACAGCATCGGCCGGATAATATTTTTCCGCCTCGGCAAAATGCCCCTCAGCCCGGCTAACCCGCATCCTCTGAACAGCTGAAACAAAACTGTCTCCGCCTGATCATTTTCATGGTGCGCCGTGGCAATTTTATACTGTTTGTTCTGTGAACCTGCATGCTCCTCTTCCTGCCATAGTCTCAGACTTTTTTCAAAATCCTGATACCTCAAGATCCTGCCCGCCTCTTCTTCACTGAGTCCCTCTCGCTTTGCATAAGCAGGAACATCCTCCTCAAACATATAGCAGAACACATTCTCTTTTTCACAGAGCGCCTTTACAAAGGCGGCATCTTTACCCGCCGCCTGCCGGATACCATGATGGATATGTGCCGCCCGCAATGCAAATCCAAATTCCTCCTGAAGTTCCAAGAGCAGATAAAACAGACAGACCGAGTCCGCCCCGCCGGACAATCCCAGAAGAATCCGGTCGCCCTTTTCCACCAATCCCTGTTCTTCAATAAATGTCTTTACGTTCTCTTTTACATCCATTCTTTCACTGTATAGTAAACTTTCATAAAAGTCAACAATCTCTATACAGCCACGCAGCACACATACAGGCACATCCGCTCTGCACGAAAACCGGGCATTTCCTACCTTGTCGTCTCCCAGAAGCCCGTCACCAGAACCGTCATATCGTCCCGTACTTCCCCTTTACACTGACGGAGCACATAAGTCAGAATATCCCCAGCAAGCTCATTCGGGTTCCTTGTCTGAAAACGGCTGATCACTTCCGGCAGCGCCGCCTCCCCGATACCCTGATTCATCGCATCCACCACACCGTCCGACAACATAATGATATAATCCCCATCCTCCAGATACCTTGTCAAAAACTCGCTTTCCGGCTCTTCCACCAGGCCAAGCGGAAGATTTCTGGAAGAAATCTGCTCTACAAGGTTGTCCCGTTTCAAAAAGGACGGCGCCGCTCCCACTTTACAAAAATGGCATATTCCCTGATACAGGTCAATATTGCAGCAGTCTATTGTAGAAGTATTGTGTTCTGTCCTGCCCGTCAAAAGCACACCGTTGATCAACCTCATGGCCGCGTTCACGGAAAATCCCGCTTCCAGAAAACGCTGTGTCAGATCAACTACCATAGAACTGCTTTTTAAGGCGCTTTCCCCTGCGCCCATTCCGTCTGAAAGTAAAATTGCCACATTCCCTTCGCCATACTCAAAACTTTCAAAACAGTCTCCCGAAACCGTTTCCGACTGCTTGATCGCTTTTGCGCTCCCTGTCAGTATATGAAAAGACGGCTCTTCCTGAAACAAATATGTGGCCCACTCCTGCGACAGGAAAAAAGCGCAGTTGCGATGCGGCACAAGCCGCATATCAAACAGCACCGACAAAAGCCCCGCCACATCCTCTGCGGAAACACTGATCGGTCTTACCGTTCTCATCTGTATGCTGTATTCCCTGTGCCCGTCGGCTGCCCTTGTATAAAAAAAGTCCCCGACCAAAACGCCTTCCGCTTTCATCTCCCGCACAAGCTGACGATATTTTTTCTCACTGATTTTCTCTATGTTTCTCTCCTCTTTCGCAATGTCCGTAAGCATCCGCGACATCTCCTGCAGCTGCCCCGCAAAGATACAGCGCTGCTCCGAAAGCTGTCTCTCCCAGAGAATAAGGTGCCGTTCTTCCTCCTCCTGCATACTTTTTTCTTCCTCTGTTTTTATTCCAAAGTTCTGAAAAGAATCCGCCAGTTCCCTGAAAGAATCCGCATATTCCAACAACCTCTGTTTTCCATAATCCTGTAATATCGTAGTTTCCATCATTATACCTCCTGTTATTAGTCCCGCATCCGCCCTTCCAGCACACGGATAGCGGAAGACTGCTTTTCAGCCGCTTTGCGTCTGCAAACCGTCTTGTGCGCTGTTCGGGCTTCTGCTGTTATTAGTCCCGCATCCGCCCTTCCTGGGCTTCTGCCTCTTAAAAGTCCTGTGTGACGATTATAGACAAACAGAAAGTGCGATGTTTGTCAAAAACGCACCTGTAATTCCAAGTTTTTTCCGACAATAACCGCACTGGAACTTCTTAAAGTATAAGACTCTTATGCTAAAAAGAGCTGTCCGTTTCCGAACAGCTCACTCTCCCTGTGTTTTAAAAACAATCTCATCTTCATACACAAGTCCTAACTTTTCTTTTGCCATGTCTTCAATATATTTCTGAGTTTGTGTATATTTCTCATACTCTTTAATTTCTTCTGCCCTTGTCTCTTCCTGGTCTATTTTTTCCTGCAGTTCTTCCTGCTTTGTCAAATAGGCCGCCTGCTTCTCTTTCAGCTCACCCTTTCGGATATTTACAACTATGATCAGCATAAGCAGCACCAGTGTCACTAACACCATAGCAAATTTATTCTGATTTTGTTTCTGATATGCCACTCTTCTTCTTGCCATCTCTATTCCCCATATTATAGATCAAAAATCTTTCATACCCCTAATGTTTACATAATACTATTTTAATCATTTTATAAAACACCGTCAACTTCTTTTTTAATGTTCTGGAAAAATATCTCCCTTTTCGGTAAAGGAGTTCTCTCAGTGCATACACTTTCGCTTTGGCCGCCCTTTTGGGTTTCTCCAGAACGCTTTCCGCTTTTTTACCGGCTTTTTCCGCCGCATTAAATGCGCCTGTCTTCGTTTTGTTGAGCAGTTTCGCACTGTATTTCACAAAAAGACTCCCCACAGATACCGTATACAAAAAAATTCCCGCGCAAACCCCCAGTATCGTATAAAAACGCAGCCTGCCGTTATGATATTCATAAAGCATTAAAAACGCCTTTATACCTACCCAGAGCCAGTACAAAAAATCTTCAAACGCCATGGCAAGTCTGTTATGGCCTACAACTCTTCTGAAAATACGCAGCATATCATAGACAAATGCTATTTCAATGCCAAAATAAGCAGCATACAAAAACAGCACAAACTCTGTAGTCACCAGTTCACTCATTGCGGCTTTCCTCTATTGAAACAGCCTGGAGAAAAAAGACTCCGCCTTTTCCCGTGTGCCCGCCGTATCGGAGTACGTCAGAGAATCCACATTGCCGTCCACATCCACCTCGCCTTTATCTAAAGAAAGTCTGCTCACATGAAGTTCTGAGCCTTTTATCATCAGCATCCCCTGCTCTGTTTCCAGCAATACTTCATTGATATCAAAAGAAAGCACATCATTTACACCTGTGATCGTGCAGGTCTTTCTTCCTGATAACACAATTTTATGTGTGCGCAGTTGTGTTTTGCTGTGGCTGCTGCCACTGGTATAGCTGCTTAAATCTTCCATCCCGTTTCCCTCCATCTGACTAAAAAAGCAAGCGAACCCAAAAGTTCTGAACACTTTTTACACAATACAATATATGAACGGGACGTCCATCTGATACCAAAATCTTACAGATTTTCTGAACACCTATAAATAGCGGTACATTTCCTTTGCCTCTTCCTTACGCACCACCTCTGATACATCCAGCACTTCCACTTTCACTTCTTTCGCACCAAACTGAATCGTGATGATATCTCCCTGTTTTACTGCAGTACCTGCCTTTGCCGTTTTATCATTGATCAGCACCCTGCCTGCATCACATGCCTCATTTGCCACGGTACGTCTCTTGATAAGCCGTGATACTTTCAGATATTTATCCAGTCTCATAAATCTTTCTCCCTGCCGCAATTCTTATCGTGTAAAAAGCCCGGGCAAACAGGTTGCCCGGGCTTCTATTCTATCCGGTTTTTCCGGCAATTTATGCATTCAGCATATCCTTTAACGGTTTACCGGCTTTAAACTTCGGTGCCTTGGAAGCAGGAATCTGCATAACTTTTCCGCTCTGAGGGTTGCGGCCTTCTCTTGCTGCTCTTTCAGATACTTCAAAAGTACCAAAGCCTACCAGCTGAACCTTTCCACCTTTCTTTAACTCATCAGCAACTACATCTACAAAAGCCTTTAATGCTTTCTCGGCATCCTTTTTAGAAATTTCAGCCTGATCTGCAATTGCTGCAACTAATTCCATTTTGTTCATTTTAATTCCTCCTGATTACTATACATCTATTAGTTTCTGAAATTTTTTCTTTAAAACCCGGGGCTTTCCAGAAAAAACATCTATACCTATATATAGTGGTTTTTCCTTTGTTTGTCAAGGATTTTATAGATTTTTCAGAGTTTATTTTACAGTCTTGCAAGAAGCGTTTCCCTCTGCTCCTCATAGCCCGGTTTTCCAAGCAGTGCAAACATATTTTTCTTATAACTTTCCACGCCCGGCTGGTTAAACGGATTTACCCCTAACATATAACCGGATACGCCGCAGGCAAACTCAAAGAAGTAGAAAAGCTGCCCCAGATAAAACTCATTCACCTCCGGAATTTTCACCATCAGGTTAGGCACCTGCCCGTCCGTATGCGCAAGAATCGTTCCGTTCATTGCCGATTTATTCACGAAATCCACAGTCTGGCCCGCCAGATAGTTAAGCCCGTCAAGATCCACCGGTTCTTCTCCGATCGTAAGGGTCTCTCTGCTTGTCTCCACGTCAAGCACTGTCTCAAACATGATCCTTGCGCCGTCCTGGATAAACTGTCCCATAGAGTGTAAATCTGTCGTCAGATCTACGCTTGCAGGAAAGATACCTCTCTGATCCTTTCCTTCCGACTCCCCGTAAAGCTGTTTCCACCATTCAGAAACATAGTGGACAGAAGGCTCATAATTTGCCAGGATCTCAACTTCTTTACCCTTCCTCAGCAGGATATTACGGATTCCTGCGTACAGCAATGCATCATTTTCTTCAAATGCATTATTAAGCGCTGCCTCTCTGCCGCTCGCCGCGCCTTCCATCAACTTATCGATATCCGCACCGGAAACTGCGATGGGAAGCAGTCCTACTGCTGTAAGTACGGAAAAACGTCCGCCTACATCATCAGGCACTACAAACGTCTCATATCCTTCTTCCGTAGCAAGTTTCTTTAATGCTCCTCTTGCCTTATCTGTGGTTGCATATATTCTCTTTGCCGCACCCTCTTTACCATATTTCTTTTCGCACATCTCTTTAAAAATGCGGAACGCGATCGCAGGTTCTGTTGTGGTGCCTGACTTGGAGATTATATTAATCGAAAAATCTCTGTCTCCGATCACATCCATCAGATCTTTTAAATAAGTTGAACTGATGGAATTGCCGCAGAAGTAAATTTCCGGCGTTTTTCTGACAGACTTGTCCACAATATTATAGAAACTGTGGCGCAAAAATTCAATGGCCGCCCTTGCTCCCAAGTAAGAACCGCCAATACCGATCACTAAAAGCACTTCGGAATCGCTCTGAATTTTTTCTGCCGCTTTTTTAATTCTGGAAAATTCTTCCTTATCATAATTAACCGGAAGATCGACCCAGCCTAAAAAGTCATTTCCTGCCCCTGTTTTGCTTACCAAAAGCTCTTTTGCATCCAATACGGATTTTTTTATATTTTCCACTTCATGTTCCGCAATAAAGGGTGCCGCCTTAGAATAATCAAATGTTACTTTACTCATATTTCTGCTCCTTTTTTCTTAAGATTGATTAGCATTAGTTTAGCAAAGAACCGATTTTCTTTCAATAGCATTTCCTCAAGAATGATAAACAAATTCCAATAAAAGCCCCTCTAACTCTTTTACTTCCTCCGGCTCAAGTTTTTTCTCCTCTTTCTTTTTACGTGTGCTGAAATCTGTTATTTCGGCTTTCTTTTTTTCCATGTCCGTTGTCATACTCTTCGATATACTGCTTTCTTTTTGTTCATCCGTCTTTTCTGTTTTCTGCTCCAGCTCATCCAATCGTTCCTGTTCCTTTTTTGATTGGGGAATTCTGGCACTGATATTATTTTCCAGATAATCTATCAGGTTTGTTTTTAAAACTTCCGTTTTCCCTTTCAGATCCACTGCTGCCGAAACGGAAAAATAACCGTAAAGCATAACAAATGCAAAAATATAATATGTAAAAATTTCCCCTATAGTCTTTTTCTCCACAATCGCCCGGCATGCACCGGCTCCTGTCAGAAAAACAGAAAGCAAAAGCATTTGCCCACTGAGATGTTGCAGCATTTTTGTCGAAAATGGTCCAAACCGGATACTATGTACAAATTTGTCCACAAATACAGGAATATTTGCAACTTTCTCATGGAGTTCATAACGGTTCATAAACTTCAATTTGCATACTTTCAGCATTTTATTTTTTGTAGATGACATATTATGTGTCTCTTTTATCATATTTTGGTAAAGAAAACCTGTTACAATCTGGCATAGCAGGCTGAAAATAAACAATAATAATATGGAACCGGCAAGTATTTTATGTTCTGTAAAAAAATTCTCCATTTTACGAACCCCTTTCCTCTGGTTTTGTTTATTTCAGTATAATCCAGAAAAACTGTTCTGCTCAACAGAAGAACCTCGCCGAACTTTTACAAAATATTCATTCTTTTTCCCTCTTTCTCTGGAAAGCAGCATGTTTTTCTGCTATAATTTCTCTTTAATAAGGAAATTTGCGATTTTTTACAGAAGGGAGAGATAAATTATGCATTATACACCATCCGGGGTTTGTTCCCGGGGAATTGATTTTGAGCTGGAGGACGGTATCGTAAAAAGCGTTCATTTTACGGGAGGCTGCAGCGGAAATACACAGGGTGTTGCCGCTCTTATCCAGGGAATGCCGGCGGAAGAGGCCATAAAAAGATTAAAAGGATTAAAATGCGGCTTTAAATCCACTTCCTGCCCCGATCAGTTAGCAAAAGCATTAGAAGCAGCACTTGTCAGTCAGTAACCCAGGAGGTCATTTTCATGTCAAAAAAAATTATTTTAACAGGCGGTGGGACTGCCGGTCATGTCACGCCGAACATTGCCCTGATCCCTCATTTGAAGGAAGCCGGCTATGAAATAGTTTATATTGGCTCTTATGACGGTATCGAAAAAAGATTGATTTCCGATTTTCCGGAAATATCATACTATGGTATCGCAACAGGAAAATTCCGGCGATATCTGGATATCAAGAATCTGACTGACCCGTTTCGCGTGTTAAAAGGTTACTCGGAAGCAAAAAAGATATTAAAAAAGGAAAAGCCAGATGTGCTGTTTTCCAAAGGCGGTTTTGTCAGTGTTCCTGTAGTCAGGGCTGCTGCTTCCCTGCATATCCCCTGCATTATACACGAATCCGATATGACGCCCGGGCTTGCGAATAAACTCTGCATACCCATTGCCCGAAAAGTCTGCTGTAATTTCCCGGAAACGTTTAAAATGCTGCCGGAAGAGAAGGCCGTGCTGACCGGTTCTCCAATCCGCGAAGAACTTTCCAGCGGAAATAAGATTGCTGCGTTAGAGCTTTGTAAATTCACTGTATCAAAACCTGTTGTGATGGTAATTGGCGGTTCTCTTGGTGCGGCCAGCGTCAATCAGATAGTAAGAGCCTCTTTAGATTCTTTATTAAAGGATTTTCAGGTCGTTCATATTTGCGGTAAGGATAAGATTGATGATACTCTTTTAAATGTAAGCGGTTATAAACAGTTTGAGTATCTGAAAGCGGAGTTAAAAGATGTGTTTGCCATGGCGGATGTTATCATTTCCCGGGCAGGCGCCAATGCGATCTGTGAACTCCTTGCTTTGAAAAAGCCGAATCTGTTAATTCCTCTGCCCGCAGGTTCCAGCCGCGGAGACCAGATCTTAAATGCGGCTTCTTTTGAATCTCAGGGTTACAGTATGGTTGTTCAGGAAAAGGATCTGACACCGGAATTACTTGTGGAGAAAGTACAGGAGTTGTATTTTACCAGACAGAGCTATATTGATGCGATGAACAGTTCTATACAGATGAGTTCTATCAGTTCTATCTTGAAGCTCATTCAGGGGGAAACGGCTTAATATATGTGATTCCCGACGCTCATACAATAAAATCCGCGCTTGCAAGAGTTCTATTATTATGAATAAAAATAACCCTGTAACAACTTTGCTGCAGGGCTATTTTTATTCTCACCGGTTATTCCTTTATAACACAATTACTGTAATTCAATACTCTCTACTGTCAGCGTATCATCTTCCAAACAAATCTCAGCTTTCAGGTCAAGGTTTATCGGAAACTGTTTTCTTTCATTTTCTTCATTTAAGAAAATAGCTTCCATCTGAAACTGTAGGGATAATCCCCTTTTTGTTACAAAATCTCTTTGGGCTGCAAGATTTATTGCTTCATAAGTGAGTGCGGTTGGGTTCTTTACTGATAATTTTACGGGCTCACCAAAGGGTTCTTCGCTCAAGTACAGCTGGACAGTTCCTTTTTTCTCGTCATACGCTGCTTTTAGCCGATGGAGTATCTGGCTCTCATAATCGTTTACAGAAAGGACACTGGCGGACCAGTTTTCGCCTTTCGGGTCTACTACCCAGATTTCGCCGGCTATCTGTGCCGGTTTTTTTGTCGGTTTCGCCACATTATTTCCGGAAACATCAGGCATCTCTTCCATGTCGCCGCCGGAAACTGCTTCTGCAGAGTCACTCTCCCCGCTTTGGTCGGATTCCCCGGTGTTTTCTATGTTATCTGTCTCTGTGCCTGTCTGGCCGGAACTTCCTGTTGTGCTCTGCTCTGTATCTGCCGGAGTGGAATCTGCTGTCCCCTCTGTGTCTGCATCCGTTTTATCGGGATTCGCCGCTTCATTTGCATCGTCAGACGCAGCAGTTCCCGGTTCCACGATGTCTTCTTTCGATATCTTTTTCTTTCCGGCTTCTCCATTATACAGGAAAACTACTATTTCTTCCTCGCCATCCCCATCTACATCTGCACAGGAAAGCTCCGGCAGTTTTTTACTGCTGTTCATATAGTTCCAGTCATAGTACCGGTAATCGTCTTTTACCCGAAGTGCGACTCCTGTTGTCTTCCCGTCCTCGTGGTAGCCATAAAGAGCAATATCTTTTTTCGGCAGACTCGCCAACAATATAGTCCGGAGTTTTTCCGGTGTATCCTCATACTTCTTTTCCATATCAGATGTATAAAGCTCTGTTATCTCTTTTAATTTCTCCGGCGTCATTTCCGCTTTCCAGGCATCTATCCCCTCCAGAATTTCTTCCGGTTCCTTCTCCTCAGGCTGCTGCGGCATTTCGCTTTCAGAAATAACATCATTATCACTCACAGTGGGTACTGTCTCTTCCGGTAACGGCTCTTCCCCTGTTGGATCTTCTTTTGATACTTTGCTTTTTTTATTCTCTTCATACACCGCAAGTATTTCCGGTCTGTAGCTTCTGACCACCACTGCTTTCGCCACATTCTTCACAATCGGTATCTTTACCGCAGTCTCCGCAAACGCATAAGAGGTGTTTACCCCTATCGTCAGGCACAAAAACAGAAGCGCCGCAACAGATCCTGCCATTTTCAGCATGCCATAATATTTTGCCGCTGCTTTTTTCTTTCTGTCTGCGGCAACAGTCTGCCGTACCATCAGCAAAAGCTCATCCGGTATCTCAATATCTTCATATTTCAGTTTTTCATCCTGAAAGTAATTATACTTCATTCCGGCTTTCCCTCTCCGCCTTTTTCAATGATTTTCCATATCTCGTTAAAAGCTCTTCGTCTTCCTTCTCCAGCTCTTTCCCCAGTTTCTTACAGGCTGCGTACAGCCTTGACTTTACTGTATTTAAATTGGTTTCCGTAATTTCAGCAATTTCTTTTAATGTTTTTTCCTCAAAAAAATGCAGCTGAATTACAATCTGCATATCCGTTGGCAATTCAGAAATTTTGGAGACAACCTCCAGCCTGGGTTCATAAGCCGGTTCCTCATAACTTCCTTCCAGCAAATCATTATCTGACTCATCCCATGCTATGTATTTTTTTTCTTTCCGCAGATACATCAGAGCTTCATTGATCACGATCCGGTAAAACCAGCTTGCCATCGCCTCTTCACTCTGCAGTTTTTCATAATTTTCCAACGCTTTACATATGGCATTCTGCACCACATCCATTGCCGCTTCCCTGTTTTTTACATAATAAAATGCGGCACGGTAAAACTGATTCTGGTTTTCCACAATATGCTTTACCAGAGAGTCATACAGTGCTTTCTTAGACATATCTGTATTCCTTCCTACTTTCAAGATGCACTTATCTTAAGTTTTGTTTTAAACTGTTTTAATCTTTTTCATTATTTGTATCAAAATTGTATCATAGCCTTCAGACATGATTTGTTTTACAATGCACGCCCGGCACTAAATAACATTTGACAAGACTATTCATTGCTCCGCCTTGACGGTATGCTCTTCCAGAAATTCTATCCATTCCTGTTCTGAACCACAAAAAACATTCATATCAATATGCTCTTCTTCTCCACTATATCCCTCCAGGATCGCTTCGCTGTCATATTGCCAGAAAGTCCACTTTCCCGGCATTCCCATATTGGGAGAAAAATACACATTTCGGATCCAAAGAGGATATTCATCAAAAGCTCCTCTGATATAAGTACTGTAGGAACTTTCTGTCGCATAAATTAACGGTTTCACGCCATAATACGCTTCCAGTGCATTTAACAGACTCCGCAGTTCTTTTCTCGTTTTCTCCACATCAGGTTTATTATAAAAAAGATTTCCATAAAACTCGATATCTATAACCGGACAAAGCATCCCCTCTTCTTTTGGCACAACAGAAATAAAATGTTCCGCCTGGGCTTCTCCCGTGCTTTCAAAGCTGAAAAAGTGATAGGCTCCTCTCTCTAAATCCGTTTTTCCGGCCTGTTCCCAGTTTTCTTCAAATTTTGTATCAATATGACCGCTTCCCTCCGTCGCTTTGATAAAAGCAAAATTTATATCCTCGCCCGCCAGAATTTCCCAGTCGATTTCCCCCTGATAGTAAGACACATCCACACCGCGGATCGGATAGGCTGCTTCTGACGGATGATTTATGATAATTTTCTTCTGATATACCAATATACCAAACAATATAATATTAAAGAGCGCCAAAACAGCCACTCCCATCCATAGCTTTTTCTTCATTAAATCTGTTTATCCCTTCTTTTCGTTTTCTTTCTCCCTCTTTATGTTCTGACTTTTTATAATGAATGGTAAACTTTACAAATTATTCTTATACACAAATACATTAATTATCATAGTATATGATAATTGAGGGAAACTCAATCCTTCTATATAAGAAACACTACAAATTTTCAAAAATTTAATAAATTTCCTATAACATAAAAACGGCATGAAAGAACATATCTCCCATGCCGCATCTTTCATGAAATCATTTTTATTTTTGCGGAGCAAACCTTGATCTGTCCTGTCCTTCCGGTCTCGGTCTGATCTCCCCTGCTTTTGTCAGCGCAATCTTTGTCAGCATCGGACCAAACAGTTCGTAAATAAGTACCGCAAACAGCACAATATTTCTGATGATCGCGCCTTCACTGCCCAATTCCTGGGCTACTGTCACAGACATCCCAAGCGCCACACCGGCCTGAGGAAGAAGTGTAATACCCAAATATTTACAGAT
This sequence comes from Lachnospiraceae bacterium, assembly GCA_014804795.1. GTDB lineage: Bacteria > Bacillota > Clostridia > Lachnospirales > Lachnospiraceae > 1XD8-76. Next base: position 189,384 of record JAAUZC010000023.1, read on the forward strand.
TTGGGGCTCACATTTCATCGCTTTTGCACTGACGGAAGCGCCCGCATATTTCCCGATAGAACGGGAAATGATATAGATCACGCCTATCGCCACAACAGTCAGGTTGGAAAATACACCGAGATCCAGCTCCGCACCGCTGAGTACAAAAAATACTACAAAAAGGGGCGCTGTCCATTTATCCACACGGTCCATAATATCCGCCGAAAAATCACAGATATTACAAAATACCGTACCGAGCATCATACATACCAAAAGGCTTGAAAAGCCAAACTCTATCTCCGTTCCCGGAATTTCCATCTTTACCATGGAAAGCGCCACTGTCAGCAGTACAAATGTGATGGAAATACCCATACGTCTCGTATTGGAGTGGAACCATTTCTCTATCATAGCAAATATAATCCCCATGATAAATCCCAGAAGAATGGATCCGATCACTTCCAGCATGGGATTTACCAAAACTGTGATCACACTGATGGCCACCCCGGAATAAATTGCTTTTGCAATGCCGAAAGATACCGCAAATATGATCAGACCGACCGCATCATCCAATGCCACGATCGGGAGCAGAATGCTCGTAAGCGGCCCCTTTGCTTTATACTGATTTACTACCATCAAAGTAGCCGCAGGCGCTGTTGCCGTTGCGATAGCACCCAGACAGATACAGGTAGGAATTCCGATATTGTCCCCAAGATCAAATATGCAGTAGGCCGCAAGGAGGGACACATCCACCAACACCGTAGCCGCCAGTGCCTGTATCACAGCTACCACTGCCGCCTGTTTTCCCGTCTGTTTCAGTTCCGAGAGGCGGAATTCATTTCCTATAGAAAAAGCGATAAAGCCCAATGCCACATCTGAAAGTATCCCGAAATTCTCTACATCCTCAAAAGTCCGGAATCCAAACCCCCATTTCCCGATCAGACAGGGACCGATCAAAAGTCCTGCTATTAAATAGGAAGTTACCGCCGGAAGTCCGAAATTTTTCAACACACGGGTCAGCAAAAGCCCAAGGAACATTGCGAATCCCAGCATAAGCAATAATGTTGCTGTTTCTGAAATATGTATCATCTTATGCCTCCATCTGCCATTTCTATATAGTTATACTATATTTTTTGACCTTCCCTATAATACGCTTCTCTTTTTTAAGTGTCAATAATTTTATTCCCTGCCATCGTCTTCTATTGGAAGAATCGTTTTCTCAAATATATTACTCTGATAACTTTCAACATAAAGCTGATTGTACTGCAGCATTCTATATTGCTCAATTAAATCCGTATCCCATATATCCGTAATATCTACCAGGTTTCCCTCCTTGTCCAGACATCCCATTTTCGTTAAAACGGGATATTCCTGATGCAGTTCCATAAGATACTGGTAGAACGGCGGCAGCTCCAGATTGGCACATTCCATAAGTGCCGCCGGTAAATAGTTGGCGCTCATGTCTCCATACTCTTCCCAGTCCACATCATAGTTGGCCCACATAACATATGGCACAATATATTTTTGCAGATTCTGCTCTCGTTCGGACGACTCTTCTCCTGCAAAAACAGCTTCGTAAAAATCATCATATAGCCAGGGCTGATGGTCACCAAATATGCATATAATTACAGGAGTATCCACCTGCTCAAAATATGTCACAAGCTCTTTTAAGTCATCGTCAGATATTTTGATAAGATTAAGGTAAGTCTGTAAATCATACAAATATCCTACCTCTTCTGCCGGAATACCTCCCACATTTACCACATCAATATCCAGAGGAATCTCTCCATAATACTCACTGTGGTTCTGTATCGTCACATCAAACAAAAAAAATGGTGTCTCTTTGTTTCTGTTTTCATATCTATGGATGATCTCTTTATAATTGCATGCATCAGAAATAAATCCCCGTACATATTCATAAGGCACTTCCCAGACTCCCTGATGGACAAATTCATCAAAACCAAAATACGAATATACCTGCTTCCTGTTCCATGCCCCTTCTCCGTTAGGGTGCATAGCCATAGTTTCATATCCCTGATTTTTTAACACTCTTGCCAGAGAGGGCATATTATGCTGAACCTGGCTCTGATAGGGAACTACCGCCGGTGAAAGAAGAGATAAGGAATTGCCGGTCAAAGCTTCAAATTCCGTATTCGCCGTATTTCCTCCAATAATAGACACATACAGATTTCCTTTGACAGCATTTTCTTCTTCCTCCAACCCATCTGCAAAAGGCATATATTCTTTCGTTGTTTCCAACTCCCCCAGTACACGAAGATCGCTCCATGCCTCATTCATGATCATAATAATATCCGGCGTCTGCTCTGTTTTCTGATACTTTTTACCATACTCCGCCTCGGCATTTTCCGCAATTATCTGTAACTTTTTTTCAGAATAGTCTTTTGGAACATCTATCCTATTGTCTTTTAATAAAAGAAAATAACTCAGGCTGGCTCCATATGAAGACCTGGTTGCCGACACATTCCAGTAGGATACTTTAAATTCTTTTCCAAGAGGATTCGGGATCTCCATTACTGTATAATACCATCCTCCGATAAACAGTGCCGCTGCTATGGAAACACCTATATGTACCCGTTTATGCATATGAATCCTTATCCGGAATCCCAGTATAATAAAAAATAAATTACCGTATATGTTGCTTCTGAAGATAGTCCATAATTATAATTCTTCATAACAGATAACGCCGTCCCGACTGCTCTCAGATCACTGGGTTTTAAAAAATCTCCCCGAAATTTCCATATATAGTATTCCACTAAAAACAAAATCAGAAATAAGCTGCTGCCTCCTCCGAGCGCTATGGCACTGCTTTGTGTAAACAGAAATACAAGCAGATACGCACAGATAATAAATGCCGTTTTATATAATACCGATTATTATAGTATTCCTATGCAACTTTCACAAGAATTCTTTTACTCTTTCTCTTTAGTTTCTCCATCATCCCACAGCACAGTCTTTCCTTCCCGTAAAGACTCCTGTACCGAAATAATCCTCTGGTTTTCCGACCCACGGAAACGAAGTCCCAGGTTTTTCAGCTCCTGCACAAACTCCCCGTCCACAAGCACATCAAAATAAGACAGCAGTTCTTTTGTCTCCTCCCATTCCACACACATTTTCTCCAGCACATCCGTTTCAAATGTATAACCTGTATAACACCAGATATCTTTCTTTGGCAGTTCTTTTTTTACCCGACGGATAAAAGGCAGAAGCCCCTGCTGATTACTACGCTCTAAAGGCTCCCCCCCGAGCAGTGTCAGGCCCTTTACATAAGCGGGGCGCAAAGCATTCAGCAGAAAATCTTCCGTTTCCTTTGTGAAAGGTTTTCCATATTTAAAATCCCAAGTTGCTTCATTAAAACAATTCTGGCATCTGTGCGTACAGCCGCTGACAAAAAGGGATACCCGTATACCCGGGCCATTAGCAATATCACAAGTTTTTATTTCTGCATAATTCATAATCTTTTCCCCCAATCTTTATATATATTTTATATAAAAAACGTGAGAAAACAAGCCTGTCTCTCACGTTTTTCATATTTTCCTGCATTAAAATTACTCTTTAAAGGTCAGCCGGTACAGTGGCCCTGACGGAGAATTCTGTTTCCATCCGGACAGCCTCCCTACAGATGCAATACTCTTTCTTTAATTTCCTGCGTCCTGCCCTGATTCCAGAACTGCGTTCCGATATAACCGCAGGTTCTTCTTGCCACATTCATCTTATCCTGTTCACGGTTTCCGCAGTTCGGGCATTCCCATACCAGTTTGCCGTGCTTATCTGTAACAATTTTAATTTCTCCGGTATAACCGCACTTCTGACAGTAATCACTCTTTGTATTTAATTCCGCATACATGATGTTCTCATAAATATACTGCATCACCGTCAGCACTGCATCCAGATTGTCCTGCATGTTAGGCACTTCTACATAGCTGATCGCACCGCCCGGGGAAAGCGCCTGGAACTGTGCTTCAAATTTCAGTTTATCAAATGCATTGATCTCTTCGGTCACATGCACATGATAGCTGTTTGTGATATAATTTTTATCTGTCACACCGGTAATGATGCCGAAACGTTTCTGTAAACATTTTGCAAATTTATAGGTAGTGGACTCAAGCGGTGTTCCATACAGGCTGAAATCAATATTGGATTCCTCTTTCCACTTCTTACATGCCGCATTTAACCGTTCCATAACTTCCAGAGCAAACGGTGTCGCCGTCGGATCCGTATGGGAACGCCCTGTCATATAGCGTGTACATTCGCAAAGTCCTGCATAACCAAGAGAAATTGTAGAATAACCGTTATATAACAGCTTATCTATCATCTCACCCTTTTTGAGCCTTGCCAATGCTCCGTTCTGCCAGAGGATTGGCGCCACATCAGAGGGTGTTCCTTTCAGACGCTCATGCCTGCACATTAATGCCTTGTGACACAATTCCAGTCTTTCATCCATGATATTCCAGAACTTTTCTTTGTCCCCGCCTGAAGTACAGGCAATATCCACCAGATTGAGCGTTACAACGCCCTGATTGAACCTGCCGTAATATTTATGTTTTTTCGGATCATAATTTCCTGCATTTGCAAGATTTCCGGCATTATTATCCGTAAACCTGTCCGGTGTCAAAAAGCTCCGGCAGCCCATGCAGACATACACATCGCCTTTTAATTCCAACATCACTTTCTCAGAAATGTAATCCGGCACCATTCTCTTAGCCGTACATTTTGCCGCAAGTTTTGTCAGATACCAGTATTTGCTGTCCTCATGAATATTGTCTTCTTCCAGTACATAGATCAGTTTCGGGAAAGCCGGTGTAATAAATACGCCTTTCTCATTTTTAACGCCTTTGATTCTCTGGTTTAACATCTCTTCAATGATCGCCGCAAGATCGTCTCTCGTCTGCCCTTCCGGCACTTCATCCAGATACATAAACACAGTGATAAACGGCGCCTGCCCGTTAGTGGTCATCAGAGTGATCACCTGATACTGGATCATCTGCACGCCACGGTTGATCTCTTCTTTGACACGCATCTCCGCAATCTGATTGATCTTCTCTTCGTCCATTTCCAAATCTGCGCGGTCAAACTCCTTGCGCACCTGTTTTCTGAGCTTTTCACGGCTCACCTGCACAAAAGGAGCAAGATGAGACAGTGATATACTCTGACCGCCGTACTGGGAGCTTGCAATCTGCGCGATCGCCTGTGTCGCGATATTGCAGGCTGTAGAAAAGCTCTTTGGTTTATCGATCATCGTCTCACTGATAACAGTGCTGTTCTGCAGCATGTCCTCCAAATTGACGAGACAGCAGTTATGCATATGCTGTGCAAAATAATCCGCATCATGGAAATGGATAATGCCCTTTTCATGAGCTTCCACAATATTTGCCGGCAGCAAAAACCTCTTTGTGATATCTTTGCTTACCTCTCCCGCCATGTAGTCGCGCTGCACACTGTTCACCGTGGGATTCTTATTGGAGTTTTCCTGCATTACTTCTTCGTTGCTGCACTCCAACAGGCTTAAAATCTGTTCATCGGTAGAATTCGATTTCCTGACAAGCGCTCTTTTATAACGATAGGTAATATAACTTCTCGCCACTGTAAAAGCACGCTGATTCATGATCTCGTTCTCCACCATATCCTGAATTTCTTCCACAGAAAGAGAACGGTTCATCTTCTCGCACTCGCGGATCATGTTGTCCGCAATCACGTCGATCTGTCTGTCTGTCATTCTTTCGGTTTCTACTACGCTGTTATTTGCTTTCCTGACCGCCGCAATGATCTTGGAAATATCATAGGCTACTTCCTGGCCGCTTCTTTTTATAATTTTCATCCTTTTCCCTTTTCCACCCTTATCTTAAATCCTGCGGCGGGTTTTCCCGCACGATTCCTTATCAGCAATAATTTTTATCTGCTTTTAAGGCGTCTACTATATATTGTAGCATCGTTTTTTAGCTTGTCAAGATTTGGTAGACCAAAATTACTTATCAAAAACAGGATCAAAATTTAGAAGAATTGCACAAACGAATATTCGAAAGCCCATGCCGACGCACTCCCTGTTTGACTTCGTCAAACGCTTTTCATATGATCTACTGCTGTTCTTTCTATAGCCAGTCCTGCGCTGTAAAGCTCCATGAATTTTTCAAACCCCTCTACGTCTGCCGGATCCGGCTCCATCACATAAGCTTCGGATTCTCCGAATACTTTGCTTTCCAGGTATGTACCAAGATCTTCATCCTCTTCTTTCCGCACCATGTAAGCCGCCAAAAGCGCCATCCCCCATGCGCCGCCTTCTCCTGCTGTTGCCATGACGGATACCGGCGTATTCGTTGCCGCTGCCAGATAGCTCTGCGCTACCCCTTTCGTTTTAAACAGACCGCCGTGTCCCTGCAGCTTATCAAGAGTTACTCCCTCTTTCTTTGCAAGAATGTCAAAACCTGTCTTTAATACTGCCATTGTCGTATAAAGGTTTGCGCGCATAAAGTTTGCCAGATTAAATCTGCTGTCAGGCTTACGCACTAAAAGCGGCCTTCCCTCTTCAAAACCTGTTACGTGCTCCCCAGAGAAATAGTTATAAGCGAGCACATTGCCGCAGTCCTTATCTCCCTCCAAAGATTTATTATAAAGAACACTGAACAGTTTGTTCATATCCGCTTCCACACCGTAGCTTTCCAAAAATTCTTTAAATACTCCCACCCAGGCATTCAGGTCGGAAGTACAGTTATTACAGTGTACCATTGCCACTGCGTCGCCGCTCGGTGTAGTCACAATATCAATCTCTTCATAAGGCCTGGACAGATCATTCTCCAATACTGCCATGCCGAAGATCGAAGTTCCTGCAGATACGTTACCGGTACGTCTTGCCACGCTGTTCGTCGCCACCATACCTGTACCCGCGTCACCCTCCGGCGGACACATCGGGATACCTGCCTGTAACGCACCTGTAGGATCCAACAGTTTTGCGCCCTCTTCCGTCAATGTACCTGCATTTTCACCTGCTACCAACACTTCCGGCAGAATTTCTTTTAATTTCCAACTGAAATCTTTTGACTCTACCAGCGCGTCAAACTGCGCTATCATATTTTTATTAAATTGCTTTGTCGAGATATCTATGGGAAACATACCGGAAGCTTCACCCACACCAAGCACCTTTTTTCCGGTCAGCTTCCAATGGATGTAACCTGCCAACGTGGTAAAAAATGTTACTCTGGACACATGTTCTTCCCCGTTTAGAATTGCCTGATACAGATGGGCGATGCTCCATCTCTGAGGAATATGGAAACCAAACAGTTCGCTGAGTTCTTCGCTCGCCTGTCCTGTAATCGTATTTCTCCATGTCCTGAACGGCACCAGCAGATTATCATCCCTGTCAAATGCCATATAGCCGTGCATCATGCCGGAAAAACCGATTGCGGCAAAGTTATTCACCGCCACGTCATACTGTTTTTTTACATCTTCCACAAGGCTCCTATAACAGTTCTGCACCCCTGCCCAGATTGCTTCCAGAGAATAAGTCCATATACCATCTACCAGCTGGTTTTCCCAGTCATGCGCCCCTGATGCGATCGGCTGATTCTTTTCGTCCACAAGTACCGCCTTGATTCTGGTGGAACCAAATTCAATACCCAATACCGCCTTTCCGCTTTCAATCAATTGTTTTGCATTGCTCATAATGCTTTCCCCCATTTTATATCCTCAAAATTGCTGTTACAGAGTTTCTCTTATTTCCATCATAAAACTTCACCTGAAATCTTACAAGCTGTTTTTATTGTCTCCTTGACTTTTCCTCGCTCTTTCGATAGAGTTTTGAGTAGAGAGTTCTACCCGTCTTCGTTAAATAACTTTGAATTGACCGAGTTGAAAACGAGGAATATAAGGGCACAGCATCTGTTTTGCAGATGCGGGCAAAGTGTTTGCAGATTCCGGGTATTATGACAAACTTAAATTTTAAAAAGAGGAGCAGACTTATGACAAAAATCGGCATTATCGGAGCAATGGAATTGGAAGTGGCAGTACTAAAAAACCTTATGAAAGTAAATACGATCACAGAGAAGGCCGGCATGCACTTTTATGACGGTACATTGAGCGGAAAATCCGTCGTTGTAGTACGGTGCGGATACGGCAAAGTAAACGCCGGTATGTGCGTACAGATTCTGGCCGATTTATTTGATGTAACCCACATCATCAATATCGGTGTGGCCGGTTCTCTAAATCCAAAACTGGATATCGGTGATATCCTCGTCTCGGAAAAAGCGCTGCAGCATGATATGGACGTATCGCCTCTTGGTTTTGCTCCCGGTCAGATTCCGGATATTGATGTTCTTGCCTTTCCCGCTGACAGGGCTATGATCGATACGGCAGTTTCCGCCTGTAAACAGGTAAATCCCGATATCAATGTACTTACCGGCCTTGTCGTCAGCGGTGACCAGTTTATTTCTGACAGAGAAGTGAAAGACCGGCTTGTATCTGTCTTTCAGGGGGACTGTGCAGAAATGGAAGGAGCCGCCATCGCACAGGTTTCGTATTTAAATCATCTGCCGTTTATCATTATCCGCGCTATTTCCGATAAGGCGGACGATTCCGCGGGAGAAGTAGATTTTCCGACTTTTGAAAAACAGGCAGCGGAGCACTGCATAAAGATGACTGTAGAATTTGTCAGGAATTTTGAGACTGTTTAAATCAATGGCCATACCCTTCACAAGTGATCTTATACTAAGTAACACCTACTCGCTTTGCGAGCGGTCTTATACTAAAACGCCGAAGCAGAAGATAAACTGCCTCGGCGACTTTGTTTTTATACTCGACATTCAGTTAATACTTCAACCAGCCGGGATGAAAATAAAATTCTCCATCCCGGCTTCTTAACTTAACGGCATTTATGCCAGCGTATAACTGTTCAGATATTTTTCCTGTTCCGGCGTGAGAACGTCAATCTCTTTGCCGAGGAACGCCAGTTTTCTCTTTGCCACATCAATATCCACTTCACGGGGCACATCAATCAGCTTCTCCGTAAGCTCACTGCCATGCTCCACCAGATATTTAGCGGAAAGTGCCTGAATAGCAAAGCTCATATCCATGATCTCTGCGGGATGTCCGTCCCCTGCTGCCAGATTCACTAACCGGCCCTCCGCCAGCACAAAAATCCACTGTCCGGTGGGCAGCTTATAACCCATAATATTCTTTCTCTGTTCTCTTGTTTCCAAAGCAATTTCCCGAAGGCGCGCCATATCAATTTCACAGTCAAAATGTCCTGCGTTACAGAGAACCGCACCGTCTTTCATCACTGCAAAATCTTCTTCATCAATCACCTTGTCGCAGCCGGTAACGGTCACAAAGAAATCACCTATTTTAGCCGCTTCATTCATGGGCATTACATCAAATCCGTCCATTACTGCCTCAATCGCCTTGATCGGATCGATCTCGGTCACGATAACCCGCGCACCAAGCCCCTTCGCTCTCATGGCAGTTCCCTTACCGCACCATCCATAACCGGCAACTACTACGATCTTTCCCGCAACGATCAGGTTGGTGGTACGGTTGATGCCATCCCATACGGACTGTCCTGTTCCGTAACGGTTATCAAAAAAGTGTTTACAGTCTGCATTGTTTACTCTGACCATAGGGAACTTTAATTCCCCTGCATTGTTCATAGCTTCCAGACGAATAATGCCTGTGGTGGTTTCTTCGCAGCCGCCGATGATCGCCGGAATCAGCTCCGGCATCTTTGTATGAACCATGTTGACGAGATCTCCGCCGTCATCAATGATGATATTGGGACCTGCCTCCAACACATGGCGGATATGCATATCATATTCCTTCGGTGTGCAGTCATACCAGGCATGAACCTCCAGTCCGTCTTTTACCAATGCCGCCGCCACATCATCCTGTGTGGAAAGAGGATTGGAACCTGTCACATACATCTCTGCTCCGCCCGCTTTCAGCACTTTACACAGATAAGCTGTCTTTGCTTCCAGATGTACGGAAAGAGCAATCTTTTTTCCGGCAAAAGGTTTTGTCTCGGTAAATTCCTTTTCCAGAGTACGAAGCAGATCGCAGTTTCGCTTCACCCACTCAATTTTTCTTTCGCCGGATTCGGCCAAACTTAAGTCTCTGATTTCACTGTTCATTTCTTTTCCTCCAATGATGAGATATTCAGCCGAATTTTTATTATAGTGATGGTCGTCTGTCCTATCATCACTTCCATGAAGGATCAATACTCTTTTTTATCCAGTCCCATCCGGACGATCACTTCATTTATTTTTTTATACACCAGTTCCTCATCCATCGTCAATACTTTTCGGTTTTCCATCGTGATCTTTCCATCAATGATGACTGTTTCTACTTCGGAACCGTTTGCGGAATAGGAAAGACCTGCTATCAGGTTATTCCTCGGCGTCAGAGACGGTGTGTTTAAATTCAGAATTGCAATATCCGCTTTCTTTCCTTCCTCTAAAGAACCGATCTCTTTTTCCAGGCCGAGTGCTTTTGCCCCGTTTATTGTGGCAATGCGAATCGTTTCCGCCGCACTGATGCACTGCGGTGTCCTCGCAACTCCTTTATGGATCAGGGCAAGCAGGTTCATCTCATGAAACAGATTTAAGCTGTTATTGGAAGCGGCTCCGTCTGTACCGATACATACATTGATTCCCTTTTCCATCATCTTCGGAACAGGAGCAAACCCGTTCCCCAGTTTCATGTTGCTGGCAGGATTCGTGACAACGCTGACATTTTTTGCTTTCAGGATGTCCATATCGCTCTCTGTGATCTGCGCACAGTGGGCGGCTATCGCCGGCACATCAAAAAGTCCGTTTTTATCCGCCATTTCAATCGGTGTGCAGTGGTATTTTTCTCTAATCTGCTCAATTTCACTTTCACTTTCGGAAAGATGCACATGGATCCGCATATTGTTCTTCTTTGCTTCCTCAGACACAATGCGCATAAATCCATCGTCACACGTGTAAGGAGCATGGGGTCCCAGCATAAAGGTCAGTCTGTCGCAGTCCGCTGCCGCATCCCTCTCCTCATAAGCCTGCCGCAGCCTCATCTGTCCGGCCTCATCATTGCCGCTTCCTACTAACCCCCGGCTGATCACCGCGCGCATACCGGATTCTTTTACCGCCCTGGTCGTCTGATGAATGTTCATCTGCATATCATTAAAACAGGTAGTTCCGCTCTTCATCATCTCAAGAATGGCAAGACAGGCACCCCAGTAAGTATCTTCATCCGTCATCTGCTGTTCAATGGGATCGATCGATCCAAACAGCCAATCCATAAAACTTAAATCATCTGCCACATTTCTCATAAACGACATATAAGAATGTGTATGACAGTTCACAAGACCCGGTATGGCAAGCTTGTCCTTTCCGTCAATTACTTTATCCTCCGAAAATCCGTCCGGCCTGTTCCCGATTGCAGCAATTCTGCTTTCCTCGATATAAATATCTGTCTCACAAATGACATTCATGTCACCTTTTGGCAAAAGTGCTGAAATATTTTTTAATACAATTCCCATGGTCTTTCCTTCCTCCTGCAAATGAAGTTATGATCTTAGTTTCGCCTGATCGGCCAGGCTGCTTTTATTCTGCTCGTTCCTCGTTTCATAAATTAAATATGGGAAACGATGCAATTTGCTTCTCAAATCGCATCATAGCGACTGGTTTAGCTTATAAAGCTAAACCAGTCTTCATTATAAAATATTTTCTTTATAATGAATAGTCTCAAATTTTAAATTTTCTTGACTTTTTCTGACCCTTTCGATAATGTTTTTATTAGAAGACTTCTTCTAAAATTTTAATTGACAAAGGAGCAGAAAATGTATAAAGCATCCGAAACAAGGTATGACACTATGAAATATCCCCGCTGCGGAAACAGCGGATTGAAACTTCCCGCCGTTTCTCTTGGATTTTGGCATAATTTCGGCAGTACCGGCTGCTATGACACAATGCGGAAAATGTGTTTTACGGCTTTTGATAACGGCATCACCCATTTTGATCTTGCCAATAATTATGGTCCGGAAGACGGCAGTGCCGAAACAAATACAGGACGCATTTTAAAAGAGAATTTTTCCGCTTACCGCGATGAACTTGTTATCAGTACGAAGGCCGGATATTATATGTGGCCCGGTCCTTATGGAGAATGGGGCAGCCGTAAATATATGCTTTCCAGCCTTGACCAGAGTTTAAAACGTCTGCAGCTTGATTATGTGGATATCTTCTATCACCACCGTATGGATCCCGATACACCTTTGGAAGAAACAATGGGTGCTCTCGACCAGGCAGTAAAAAGCGGAAAGGCGCTTTATGTCGGACTTTCCAATTATGACGGTCCTACACTTGAAAAAGCATGCGCAATTCTTAACTCGCTGCATTGCCCTTTTATCATTAATCAAAACCGGTATTCTATATTTGACCGTACCATTGAAAATAATGGATTGAAAGAAACTTCCGCGGCATTGAAAAAAGGAATTATCGCTTTCAGCCCGTTAGCACAGGGAATGCTGACCGACCGTTATCTGCATGGTATTCCGCAGGATTCCCGCGTAAATACCGACGGCAGATTTTTGAATACAAATTCTGTTACGGAAGAAAAACTCACGAAAGTGCGTGCTTTAAATACACTTGCACAAGAGAGAGGACAGACTCTTGCACAGATGGCTCTTGCATGGGTTTTAAAAGACGATATTGTAACAAGCGTACTGATCGGCGCTTCCAGGCCGGAACAGATTCTGGATAATATCGAAGCAATCCGAAATACCGGATTTTCGGAGGAAGAACTGCAAAAAATCGACGAAATCTGCGAAATTTAATGTATCTGTTATAAAGTATGTTTTGAAGGGACTGCTGCAAATGCAACAGCCCCTTATGTTTATCCGTTTACTACATTTTCCGGTGTCCCGGCCAAAAAATTCTTAATATTCCGGTATACACCATCTACCAGTCTTTCTCTTGCTTCCCTGCTTGCCCAGGCCATATGGGGCGTAATGATCAGGCGGTTGCTGTCCGTAAATTTACCGAGCGGATTATCTGCTGTAATCGGCTCTTTCTCCAACACATCCAAACCCGCTGCCGCAATTTCTCCTTCTGTCAAAGCAGTATATAAATCGCTGTTGTTTACAACAGGACCTCTCGCCACATTGATTAAGACTGCCGACTTTTTCATCTTTTTCATCGCTTCCAGATTGATCAGATTCCTTGTCCTGTCACTGAGCGGACAATGCAGAGAGAGAACATCCGATTCCTTCAACAATGTGTCAAAATCAACTCTCTCATACTCCGCACATGTACTGTTTCCCGACGCCGAATAAAAAATAACTTTACAACCGAAACTCTCCGCTATTTTTGCTACTTTTCTGCCGATATTCCCCATACCGACAATGCCCCATGTCTTACCTTCAAGCTCCCAGAAATCTTTATCAAAATTGGAAAACCGGCTCTGACTTCCATAAGTGCCGGATTTGACATAATTGTCATAGTAGTGCAGATTTTCTATCAGGAAAAGAGCCATCGCGAAAGAATGCTGTGCTACCGCAGCAGTGGAGTAATTTCGTACATTGCAGACAAGAATATCATTGTTTTTACAATATTCTAAATCCACATTATCATAACCTGTCGCAAATTCACAAATCAGTTTTAAATTTTTTGCTCCTTTCAGTGCTTCCTCTTTCATGGGAGCCTTATTTGCTATCACAATATCGGCATCATTTATACGTTCCACAACTTCTTCTACAGTTACAGTATTCGCATAAATGTCTACTTCCCCAAATTCCCTGAAACGCTCCACATCCATATCAAGCCCTACACTGTTTCTTTCTAAAATGACGATCTTCAATTTCTCCTCCGTTCTGCTGCACGGGCAGCTCTGATTTTAGTTGTTTCTTCATTATATAAGAAACCCCGCATTCTGTAAAGAATGAGGAATATAAGTGGTTGACCGCATTTATAGGGTTGTGTTATTTTTAAGTGGTATCATAGAACAGACTTATACAAGAAGGTATCTTATGAAAAATATCCTTATTATAGAGGATGATTCTGCTTTAGCGACAGGACTTTGCAGGGCTCTTTCATCTGATGAAATTCATATTGAAGAATGTCATTGTTTTCGTGAGGCAAGAAATCTTCTTCAGAAAAATTCTTATGCCCTTGTTATTCTGGATGTAAATCTTCCTGATGGCAACGGTTTTGATTTTTTGCAGGAAATAAAACAAAATTTTTCCGTTCCGGTTATTCTTTTAACTGCTAATGATATGGAGACAGACATTGTGATCGGCCTGGAACTCGGTGCCGAAGATTACATCACAAAGCCTTTTTCTCTTGCCGTGCTGCGTGCCAGAGTAAATGCTGCCCTGCGCAGAAATAATACCGAAAAAGGATCTGCAGTTTTTACAACAGACCATTATCATTTTGATTTCAACAAAATGGAGTTTTTTTCCGGTAAAGAAAAAGTAGAACTCAGTAAAACAGAACAGAAATTGCTGCGGCTTTTGATTGAAAATATCGATATTACATTAAGCCGGGACAGATTGATTGATGCTGTCTGGACCGACGGTGCCGAATATGTGGATGAAAACACACTTTCTGTTACCATAAAAAGACTGCGGGATAAATTGCAGGCACACAACTGCATTAAAACAGTTTACGGAATCGGGTATGTCTGGAAAAACAAAGAAAATACCTGATATATGCAACCATAATTATATTGTAATGGGAGTACTTATACTTATATGAAAGAATTTTATTATTTTATCCTTTTTCTTTGTATTTTTTTAACGGCTCTCTTTATGCTCCTCTATCATTTTCATACGCTGCGGCTTATGCAACGTCTGGAAGATATGATAGATTCCGCTATTGACGGCTCTTTTACAGAACAGACTTTTGATGAAAGCAGACTTTCTGCATTGGAAAATAAATTTGCAAAATATCTTTCTGCGTCTGAAACTTCTTATAAAAATATTGCAGCGGAAAAAAATAAAATCAATACTTTAATTTCTGATATCTCCCATCAGACAAAAACTCCCGTTTCCAATATTTTGCTGTATTCCGAGCTTTTGGCAGAACAGAATCTTACAGAAGAATCCATGCAGTACGTCTCCTCGTTGACTATGCAGACAGAGAAGTTAAATTTTTTGATTGCTTCTCTTGTAAAACTTTCCCGCCTGGAAACAGGCATTCTCACTTTATCACCGAAAAAGACTTTTGTTTTCCCTATGATGGAAAAGCTTTTGGCACAATATACTCCCCCGGCAGAAGAAAAAGGACTTATCCTTTCTATTAATAATGCAGAAGAATCAAAAAAAGATTCTGCTGCCATATTCGATGAAAAATGGACTATGGAGGCCATCGGAAATTTGATCGATAATGCCATAAAATATACGGAAAAAGGAAGTATTACTTTGTCCGTTAAATCTTATGAAATGTTTCTTTGTATTCAGGTTTCAGACACCGGTATAGGAATTTCTGAATCGGAACAGTCTAAAATTTTTTCCCGTTTTTACCGCGCGGGAGCTGTTCATGAAAAGCCCGGTGTCGGAATCGGTCTGTTTCTCACCAGAGAAATTATTATGCTGGAAAACGGTTATATAAAAGTATCGTCAAACCCCGGAAAAGGTTCTGTTTTTTCTGTATATCTGCCATTATAATGAAAATTCAGGCTTTACAAAAATAACGACAAAAAGCGGTATGATACATAAGATTTTTCATGCAAAAACCGGTTTTTACCATTTTTTTGTCTTGTTGAAAATCATTTTTGCAAGTAATCTTTCAAAACTGTCATAATTTATTTTTCTTTGGAAAGAATCTGGTAAGATTGTTATGAAAAAATAGTACTTATACAATGCTATGCATGCTGAATAACATCATTATATTTATAAAAAAATAAACCGCATAGCTGAAAGGAGACTACTTTTTTATGGCAATTTTGCAGGCAACTAATCTCAAAAAAATTTACGGAAACGGTGAAAATGCTGTTCATGCTCTCGACGGCGTGACGCTTTCTATTGAACCGGGCGAATTTGCGGCAGTTGTCGGTACCTCCGGCAGCGGTAAATCTACGCTTTTGCATATGCTGGGCGGATTGGACAGACCTACTTCTGGGCAGGTTACAGTGGACAAAAAGGATATCTTTTCTTTAAAAGATGAAGAACTGACCATTTTCAGACGCCGTAAGATCGGTTTTGTATTCCAGAATTATAATCTGGTTCCGGTACTTAATGTTTATGAAAATATCGTGCTGCCGATTCAACTTGACGGAAACGAACCGGATACCGCTTATATTGATAACATTATCGAAACGCTGGGACTTTCCAAAAAACTTTCCAATCTTCCCAATAATCTGTCCGGCGGCCAACAGCAGAGAGTGGCAATTGCAAGAGCTATCGCGTCAAAACCCGCCATTATTCTGGCGGATGAACCAACCGGTAATCTGGACAGCAAGACTTCCCGGGATGTGCTTGGTCTGTTAAAGTTGACCAGCAAGAAATTTTCCCAGACTATCGTTATGATCACCCATAACGAAGAAATTGCTCAGCTTGCCGACCGCATCATCCGTATCGAAGACGGTAAAATTGTAACAAAGGAAGCAATGTGAGGAAGGGGGCGTTTACATGAGAGTAGCAAACAGAAAATGTATCCGCAGACTTGCTCTTAAAAATCTGCAGTCTGCAAAACTCCGCAACCTGATCACGATCATTGCCGTTGCCCTGACAACGATTCTTTTTACGACACTGTTTACGATTGCTTTATCCATGGTTGAAAATTTTGAACAGTCAAACTTCCGTCAGGTAGGCACTTCCGCTCATGGTATTTTTAAAGAACTGACCAAAGAACAGTTTGATGAATTAAAAGAAGATCCTATGATTAAAGAATGGGGACTGCGCCGTGTGACAGGTCTTGCGACAGATGCTGTCTTCAATAAATCCCAGGTGGAAGTCAGCTACATGGATCCCAATTATGCAAAATACGGCTTCTGTACTCCCACTGCAGGAAATTTTCCCGAAGAAGGAACAGATCAGGCGGCAACCGATCTGAAAGTGTTATCTCTTCTGGGTGTGGAGCCTGAAATAGGAAACGAATTTACGATCACCATAGATGTAGACGGAACAGAAACAACAGAAACATTTACACTCTGCGGTTACTGGGAATATGATGAGATCACTGTGGCAAATCATATTATCATGCCTGAAAGCCGCCTCGATAATATTCTTCAAAAATTAAATACACAAAATAGCAATGGCATTACAGGTTCCTACGGGCTTGATGTTATGCTTAAAAATGCATCTTCTATTGAGAATGATTTAAATACTATTTTAAAAAATCATGGATATCAAAATGAAGATATCGAAAAAGATAATTATATAAAAATCGGTGTCAACTGGGGCTATGCCGGTGCACAGCTCTCCGCTGCCATGGATTTTTCAACTGTTCTTGGAATCATAGCAGCACTGCTTCTGATCATCTTTACCGGATATCTGATCATTTATAATATCTTTCAGATTGCGGTAGCGGGAGATATCCGCCATTACGGTCTTTTAAAAACGATAGGTACTACCGGAAAGCAGATTAAAAAAATCGTAGTAATACAATCTCTCCTTCTCTCCGTTATCGGTATTCCGATTGGACTGCTTCTCGGTTATGGAGCAAGTGTACTTCTTGCGCCCGTTATCATAAAAACTATAGCAAGCAATAGCAGCATTTTCTATGCTTCCACATCCGTAAATCCGGCTATTTTTATCGGTTCAGCAGTTTTTTCCGTTATCACGGTACTTATCTCCTGCCGGAAACCAAGTAAAATAGCGGGAAGAGTTTCTCCGATCGAAGCATTACGTTACACAGGACAAGAAAATATATCCAAAAAGAAAAAAAGGAAAAAAGTTTCCAAAAAAGGAATTTCCATTTCTGCCATGGCCTTTGCCAATATGGGAAGAAACAGGAAAAAAACATTTGTTACGGTTCTATCCATGTCCCTGTCCATCGTACTGTTTATCCTGACAGTTACTTTTACAAACGGATTCAGTATGGAAAAATATGTAAGTACAAAAATAACTACGGATTATATTGTTGCGGACGCAAGTTATTTTAATATACGGCTGCAATGGGTAAATGGTGCACCCTTATCAGATGAAACTATCGAAATACTGAATGAGGAAAACAATATTAAAGGTGCCGGAAAAACTTACGGTGAAAAAGGCTTTTATGCTTATGACTTTGTTACAGAAGATTATTATAAAAACGGTCACCTGTCAAACTATTACAGTTCTTCCGCCATAGAAGAAATTATTGATTCTTATGAGAAAGAAGATGGTTTTCTTATAAACGAAATAGATATTTACGGGATGGATGATTTTTGTCTGGATAAACTGACTGTATGGGATGGGGATATTTCCCGGCTGAAAACAGAAGAAAATGTCATTGCTGCCGTTTATTTTCAGGATGATTACGGCAATAAGGAAGATCATACAAACTGGGCAAAGACAGGAGATACAGTAAAAATCCGTTATGAAAAAGAAATGGAATACTATAATACGGAAACAGGAGAAACCTATGACGATATTGATTTAAATTCCCTTATTGAATCTCCAATAATATCCCGTCCAAAAATAATAGAAGATGTGGAATACGAAGTGGCCGCCGTTGTTTCCATACCGACCAGTTTAAATTACCGGTTTTATAGAAATGAACAGTTTGTTTTGAGTTCTGATCAATTTATAAGAGATACAAATACTTCTTGTCCGATGTACTATGCCTTTGATATGACAGATGATGAAGCTTCCAAAGAAAAAATGGAGAATTTTCTTGCAGATTATACAAAAAATGTAGATCCGACTCTGAGTTATGAAAGCCGTTACACTTATTCCGCGGATTTTGAATCTTTCCGCAACATGTTTATGATGATGGGAAGCATCTTAAGCTTTATCGTAGGACTGATCGGGGTTTTAAACTTCTTAAATGTAGTTCTCACCGGTATCATCACACGCCACAGAGAATTTGCCATGCTGCAGTCTATCGGCATGACAGGTAAACAATTGAAGAAAATGCTGGTACTGGAAGGTCTCTACTATACTTTAGGCTCAGTCATCGTTTCCTTTATACTTGCCGTCATTGCAAGCCCTGCCACAGCAAATGTAATGGAAAACATGTTCTGGTTTTTCGAATATCACTTTACTATAACACCGCTTTTTGTTACGATACCGATATTTGCTCTGCTGGGTATCCTGCTGCCACTGATCAGTTACCATTTCCTTGCAGGCAAATCAATTGTAGAACGATTGCGGGAAGCGGAATAAGAGTATAATTTAATGTTAAGTTATTAGGGCGGATGCCCGAAAATAAATACAGGGGTTATGTTGCCGGTTTCGGAAACATAATCCCTTATGTGCCTATGTGCCATCATTTAACTTGGCATATACATATGTATCTTTCCAAATTGCATTTCCAGTTTCATCTTTCCAGAAATAAACATTTTTCCTAAAATGGGCTTCGCGCTGAAATCCTAACGATTCAAGTAATTTCCATGAACTCTTATTGTGAGGGTCACATTCCGCATATATCCTGTGTACACCATTTGAAAATGCCTGTTGAATTAAGGTCTTGCAACTTTCAGCAGCATAACCGTAGCCCCAATAATTTCGATTAAATACATATCCCAGTTCCAGTGCCTCAAAGTCACGTTTTCCCATATATACGTTCCCAATCATTTTAAGGGAATTTTTCAATACAACAGCAATCATTTCATCTGTACTGATACGCCATTCAAGATTTTCGTATGTTTCATCAAAAGTCAGCGGTTTATATGGTTCGTATTTTACAACTTCTATATCAGATAAATATTCATATAAGTCCTGTAAATCTTCTTTTTTGTACCTCCTTAAAATTAACCTTTTCGTTTCCGCTATCATAATTTCGTTCCCCATGCCATTCTCCATATACTTATAAATATCAATTCGTTCGTACAATGATAACCTGTTTCTTACGGGTACACAATTCCGAAAAGGGAGAAATTAAATTACAAAATTCCCGTTTGAAATGGGGTTTAATAGATTAAATTAATAATTCATATATGATTTATCTGGTTTTAATTAATTCTTCCACTTCTTCCCTGCCGGGCATTACCCTGAGCGCTCCTTTTCTTGTAGTGATAATAGAAGCCGCTCCATTGGCGAAAGTCAACATTTCCTTTAAATCACTCTCTGACAGATCATCAAGTCCCTTTTCCAATACATAATTCAGTACGCACCCTCCGAAAGTATCTCCGGCGCCTGTCGTTTCAATTGTATTTTCCTGCAGGAAAGGTTTTACTTCCACCATAACCTCCTCACTGCTGTCCGGTTTCTTATAATAAGCTCTGCTGCCTTCTTTACCGAGAGAAACCAAAATAAGAGGAATATTATTCTTTTCTCTGATTTTCTTCACGCCTTCCGTATAATCTTCTTCTCCGGTAAGCCATTGAATCTCGTTATCAGAAATTTTTAAAACATCACATTTTGTAAGGCCATAGAGTACCTGTTCTTTTGCTTCATCCAGACTGTTCCAGAGAGGTTCTCTCAAATTCGGATCAAAGGAAATCAAAGCACCTGCTTTTTTTGCTTCGTCAATTGCAAATTTTGTAGCTTCCCGTACTTCCGGATGTGTCATGGAAAGTGTACCAAAGTGGAAGATATTTGTATCCTTTAATAATGATACATGAACTTCTTCTTTTTTCAGCATCATATCCGCACCGGGATTTCTGTAGAATGAGAAATCTCTGTCCCCATCTTCAAACGTCTCCACAAAAGCAAGAGTTGTCCGTGCTTCTTTATCGATAATAAGATTGCCTGTATCGATTCCTACTTCATCCAATACCTTTTTTAATTTATGTCCAAAAAGATCATCCCCTACTTTGCCTATAAATCCGACTTTACGCCCCAATTTATTTAACATGGCAAGTACATTACAGGGTGCTCCGCCCGGATTCGCTTCAAACAATGTATTTCCCTGGGCCGTTATGCCGTTATCAGTCATATCGATCAGTAATTCTCCAAGCGCAATAACATCAAATTTCTTCCCCATTTTCTTTATCTTCCTCCTCTCCTTCTATTTTTTCGCGTACTTTTGCAATCTTTGCAACTTTTACGCCTTTTTCAAGATTGATCAGTTTCACGCCGGAAGTAATTCTGCCAAGTATGGAAACATCGCTCATACGGATCTGAATAATAACCCCTTCCGTTGTGATCATCATAATTTCATGCTCTTCATTAACTGCCTTGACACCTACAACATTCCCTGTTTTTTCTACTATCTTATAACATTTGATACCTTTTCCGCCCCGGTGCTGTACACTGAATTCATTAATATTTGTTCGTTTCCCCATGCCATTTTCAGAAACAATAAGCAGTTCATCACCCTGCGTATTTAACTGCATACCTATAACTTCATCTCTGTCGGCAAGATTCATGCCGATTACGCCCATAGAACTTCTTCCGGTATTTCTGACATCTGTTTCCTTAAAACGGATACACATGCCAAATTTTGTGACAAGTAGAATTTCCGTGTCTTTGTTAGTCGTTTTTACTTCAATCAGTTCGTCATCGTCCCGCAGATTTATTGCAATCAATCCGTTTTTCCGTACATTACTGTACTCTACAATAGAAGTTTTTTTCACGATACCTTTTTTTGTCACCATAAACAGATTCTGATCATCATCATAACTGGTAACAGGTATCATTGCGGAAATCTTCTCTCCGGGATTTAATTGCAGCAAATTGATGATAGCCGTTCCTCTGGCAGTTCTTCCTGCTTCAGGAATTTCATAAGCTTTCAGCCGGTAAACTCTGCCCAGATTTGTAAAGAACATGACATACTGGTGCGTATCCATCATAAGAAGATCTTCAATAAAATCTTCCTCAATGGTCGTCATACCTTTAATACCTTTGCCGCCTCTGTTCTGCGGTTTAAAATTGTCTTCCGTCATACGTTTGATATAACCGAGACTTGTCATGGCAATCACTGTATTCCCTCTGGGAATCAGATCTTCCATATTGATGTCATATACATCTATACCAATCTTACTTCTTCTGTCATCGCCATACTTATCGGCAATCACCTGAATTTCTGTCTTGATCACACCGAGGAGCAGTTTTTCATCCGCAAGGATTGCTTTTAACTCCTTGATTTTTTCCATTAATTCCTTATGTTCATTTTCCAGTTTTTCCCGTTCCAGACCTGTCAGAGCACGCAGTCTCATATCTACGATAGCCTGCGCCTGTACATCAGTAAAACCGAATCTTTCTATTAAATTCATTTTTGCTTCCGGGGTGGAAGCGCTCGCCCTGATAATACGGATCACTTCATCTATATGATCCAGAGCGATTAAAAGACCCTGTAAAATATGATCCCTTTCTTCCGCCTTATTCAGATCATATTTTGTTCTTCTTGTTACAACATCCTTCTGATGATCCAGATAATAATTTAACATATCCAGAAGATTCATGACTTTCGGCTGATTATCTATTAAGGCAAGCATGATAACACCGAAAGAATCCTGAAGCTGGGTATGCTTATAAAGCTGATTTAAAATGACATTGGCATTTACATCTTTTCTCAGCTCTATTACAATTCTCATACCCTCTCTGCTGGACTCGTCGCGCAGATCTGTGATACCGTCAATCTTTTTATTTTTCACAAGATCGGCAATCTTCAATACAAGATTCGCCTTATTTACCATATAGGGAAGCTCTGTCACAATAATACGGGTCTTTCCGTTGCTCATCGTCTCCATATCAGTAACGGCGCGCACCCTTACTTTACCTCTGCCTGTTCTGTATGCTTCCTCACTGCCTCTTGTTCCAAGAATCACACCGCCGGTAGGAAAATCCGGTGCTTTCACAAGCTGCAGAATTTCATCCATTTCCGTATTTCTGTCCTCGTTCACACGATTATCAATAATTTTTACAACAGCACTGACAATTTCCCGCAGATTATGAGGCGGAATATTGGTGGCCATTCCTACCGCAATGCCGGAAGTACCATTTACTAAAAGATTCGGATAGCGGCTCGGCAAAACCACAGGTTCTTTTTCGGTATTATCAAAGTTAGGAACAAAATCCACGGTATTTTTATTGATATCCGCAAGAAGTTCCATGGAAATTTTAGAAAGCCTTGCTTCCGTATAACGCATAGCGGCAGCGCCGTCGCCATCCATGGAACCAAAGTTTCCGTGTCCGTCAACAAGAGGATATCTTGTGGACCATTCCTGTGCCATATTAACTAAAGCGCCATAAATAGAACTGTCGCCGTGCGGATGATATTTACCCATCGTATCACCGACGATACGGGCGCTCTTTCTGTGCGGTTTATCGGGACCGTTATTTAATTCAATCATAGAATAAAGCACACGTCTCTGCACAGGCTTTAGTCCGTCTCTTACATCAGGAAGCGCACGGGCCGCAATAACGCTCATGGCATAATCGATATAAGAATCTTCCATTTTTTTCTTCAGGTCCACTTCTTCTATCTTGTCAAAATCGAAGATTTTGTCGTCCATATTTCCTCACATTCTGCCGTCTGGCGGCATCCGAACTCAAGTTTAAACTCTCGCTTTTGTTTCATTCCTAAAAAAATCAGATATCCAGATTTTTAACAAACTTGGCATTCTCTTCAATAAAAAGACGCCTCGGTTCCACTTTATCACCCATCAATGTATTAAAGGTCAAATCAATCTCTGCTTCATTCTCTTCATCCATATTGACACGAAGCAGGATTCTTCTTTCGGGATCCATAGTTGTCTCCCAAAGCTGATCTGCATCCATTTCCCCGAGTCCTTTATAACGCTGAATCTTATTATTCTGATCTCTGCCTACTTCATTTAAAATACTGTTTAATTCATCGTCACTGTAGGCATACCATATTTTATTCCCTTTTTCCAGTTTATAAAGGGGCGGTTTTGCAAGATAAACATGTCCCTGTTTAATAAGTTCCGGCATAAACCGATAAATAAAGGTCAACATCAATGTAGCAATATGAGCGCCGTCCACATCGGCATCCGTCATAATGATGATCTTATCGTAACGCAGTTTACTGATATCAAAATCATCATGAATACCGGTACCGAAAGCGGTGATCATAGATTTTATCTCTTCATTTCCGTAAATTCTGTCAAGCCTTGCTTTTTCCACATTCAAAATCTTACCGCGAAGGGGAAGGATTGCCTGCGTTGCACGACTTCTTGCTGTTTTTGCGGAGCCGCCGGCAGAATCTCCCTCAACAATATAAATTTCACAGTTTTTCGGATCTTTATCGGAACAATCTGCCAGTTTACCCGGTAAAGTACTTCCCTCCAAGGCTGTTTTTCTTCTTGTCAGATCTCTCGCCTTTCTGGCAGCTTCCCTTGCACGCTGCGCCATAATAGACTTTTCACATATAACCTTTGCCACAGCGGGATTCTGCTCCAGAAAATAGGTGAGCTGTTCGCTGACAATACTGTCAACTGCACCTCTTGCTTCCGAATTTCCGAGTTTCTGTTTTGTCTGTCCTTCAAACTGAGGATCTTCAATTTTTATACTGACAATGGCAGTAAGCCCCTCTCTGATATCTTCACCGGAAAGATTCTGTTCTGAATCTTTTAAAAGCTTTGCACTTCTGGCATAATCGTTCATAGTTTTCGTCAAGGCATTTCTGAAACCCATCAGATGCGTACCGCCTTCCGGCGTATTGATATTATTGACAAAAGTATAAACGCTTTCATTATAGGCATCATTATGCTGCATTGCCACTTCAACATAAACGTTATTTTTTTTGCCCTCAAAATACATGATCTCATTGTAAAGAGACTCTTTACTGTTATTCAGATATTCAACAAACTCCTTAATACCGCCTTCATAATGAAATTCTCTTGTTTTTTCAGTATCTTCCCGCTTATCGGTAAGTCTGATTTTCAGTCCTTTGGTTAAAAAGGCAGTTTCGCGAAGTCTTGTCTTTAAAATATCAAAATCATAGACCGTATCTTCAAAAATAGTTCCATCCGGTTTAAAAGTAACTTTTGTACCCGTTCTTTCCGGATCACAATTGCCCACAACTTTTAGAGAATAACAAACCTTTCCTCTCTCATAACGCTGTTTATATATTTTTCCTTCTGAAAAAATTTCCACTTCAAGCCAATTTGATAATGCATTTACAACAGAAGCTCCAACACCGTGAAGTCCGCCGGATACCTTATATCCTCCACCGCCGAACTTACCGCCGGCATGAAGAATTGTAAATACAACTTCAACCGCAGGAATACCGGCTTTATGATTGATGCCTACCGGAATACCGCGGCCGTTATCTATAACCGTAATAGAATTATCCTCATTGATAAATACGTCTATCACACTGCAAAATCCGGCTAATGCTTCATCAACGGAATTATCCACAATTTCATAAACAAGATGATGAAGTCCCCTCAAAGAAGTGGTACCTATATACATACCGGGTCTTTTTCTTACTGCTTCAAGACCTTCTAAAATCTGGATCTGATCAGCACCATATTCTTCTTTATTTTTTTCAATGCCCATCTAAAATGTCCTTCCTTATTTTCATATATTAGTCTTCTATACTTCCATTTACCACTTTGAAAACTTTATTTATCTCAAAACGATTTTTTACAAATTCATCCAAACCCGTACAAGTTATGATCGTTTGAATATCTCCTATACTGTTTAACAAATAATTTTGTCTGCTGCTGTCAAGCTCTGACAGCACATCATCCAGCAACAAAACAGGCGTATCTTTTATGGATTTTTTTACCAGCTCAATCTCCGATAATTTTAAAGAAAGCGCCGCTGTACGCTGCTGCCCCTGAGAGCCGAATTTTCTGATATCGACATCATTTACCATAAAACGAATATCGTCTCTGTGGGGACCCGTTGTAGTCTGTTTTAAAATAATATCTTTTTCCTGATTTCTCTTCAGTTTATCTTCCAGCTCGTCTATTTCCGCATTTTTTTCATAGATAATCTCTATTTTTTCTTTTCCGCCGGATAATTTTGTATGTAATTCACTCAATATTTCATCAAGCTGGGAAATAAAAATCTCACGCCGCTCTATCAGCTTACTGCCAAAAGAAACAAGCTGGGAATCCCATATGGAAAGAGTATCCCGGAGCCCCGGATTTAAATAAAGATCCTTTAACAGTTTATTTCTCTGATTTACTATTTTATTATAATGATTTAAATTATACAAGTAAAAAGAATCCAGCTGACAAAGTTCCATATCAATAAAATGTCTTCTTTCAGCAGGTCCGTTTTTAATGATTCCAAGATCCTCCGGAGAAAAAAATACTACATTCAAAAGCCCCATTAATTCCGCAGCTTTTTTTATTCTCTGAGAATCTATTGCAATTCCCTTTGTCTTCCCTTTTCTTAAATGCATATCTATCTGTCTTGTAATTTCTTCTTTAAACAGATAACTCCTGATATGGGCTTCTTCATATCCAAACTGAATAATATCCTGATCTTTGCTGCTTTTATGGGACTTTGTGGTAGCGGTCATAAAAATGGCTTCAAGAATATTGGTTTTTCCCTGAGCATTGTCACCATAAAAGATATTGGTGCCGCTGTCGAATTCAAGATGCAGAGTATTATAATTTCTGAAATTTTGAAGTTCCAGAGATTTTATTATCATGAAAGTGGTGTCCTTGTTCTATAAATACCTACTGAGCTGCGTCCAAAAGCTGGTGAACAGCATTATCTACTGATATCTGTCAATGTTTAATAATATATTCCTTACCTTCATAAGAAAAAATATCATCCTTATAAAGTTTTCTTCCACGGCGAAATTCTACTTCGTCATTTACGATTACTTTTCCATCCTGAATCAATATTTTAGCATCCAAACCGGAATTTACTGCCCCGGCAAGTTTCATTGCCTGGCCTAATTTTATAAATTCATCTTTTATTCTTACTTCTTCCATTTAAACTGATCCCTTTTTAAAAGTATTTATGAAACCGTAGTAAAATTAACCGGCAGAATCATATAAACATAACTGTCCTCAGAATCCTTTATAAAACAGGGTGCCTTAGGATTCACAAGATAAACATCAATTTCTTCCCCATCAATAACACGCAGAGCATCAATCAAAAACTTCGGATTAAAACCGATCATTAAATCCTTGCCGCTCTTATTAATATCAATTAATTCACGCATACTGCCTATTGTGGAATTTAATTTTAACTCCATATTCTCATCAGTAATATTCATAATAATAGGTTTTTTGTCCCCTTCTTTTACAAGAAGAGTAGCTCTGTCGATACTGTCAAGGAGCCTTCTTTTATTTATTGTCACCTTTGTTTCATAATCAGATGAAAGCATCTGATCTATATTGAAATAGTCACCTTCAATCAATCTGGAAACCACTATGGTATTGTCAAATTCAAACACAATATGCTTATTCGTAAAGAAGATAACTACATCTTTATCTGTATCACCGCTTAAAATTTTACTGATTTCATTTAAAGTCTTCCCGGGAACCACAACTTTTTTCCTGGGATATGAATTTTTCAAATAAACTTTTCTGGTTGAAATGCGATGTCCATCTAAAGAAGTGACACGCAGTTTATCCTCATTTACTTCAAACAGTTCACCTGTCATCAGTTTATTTGTATCATTATCAGCAATCGAAAAAATTGTCTGTCTGATCAGCTCCCTCAAAGTAAACTGTGATAAAATAATAGAATCCAGCTTTTCAATATTTGGAAGATAAGAAAAATCTTCTCCTGATTTTCCTACAATTTTAATATTGGCATTCCCGCTTGTAACGATTGTCTGATAAGTGTCATCCGTTTCTATTTTAATATCCCCATCAGGAAACTTACGTACAATCTCAAGAAATATTTTAGCATCCAATGCAACAATACCCGGTTCTATAATATCTCCATCCACCACTGTTTCAATGCCAAGTTCCATATCATTAGCTGTCAGTTTTATATTATTGGAAGCATTTATTAAAATACACTGCAAAATGGACATTGTAGTTTTGTTTGGAACAGCTTTTGATACTGTCTGAACACCATTTAAAAGATCTGATCTGGAACATACTAATTTCATTTGTGGATAATCCTTTCTTACTGTTTTTGATGAATGAGTGTTTTTTTGCGCTGTCAGGTTACTGTATATTGATAATGAATTTCATAATAAATAGTAATAATAGCTGTTGAAATGTTCATAACCCGAAAATATTCAGGAAATAAGCCTTAAAACAGCAGGGTAAAAATTATGTATAACTTCATGATAACTTTTTATAACTCTGTAATTATACACTTTAGTCAGGAAGGACTTAAAATATTTTTAATGATGTTGATCTTATTTTTCAGTTCTTCATTGTACTTCATTTCTTCTTCTATTTTTTTAATACCGTGTATCACAGTAGTATGATCTTTTTTCCCAAGCGTTTTTGCAATATTTGTGAGAGGTGTTTCAATCAACTCTCTGCAAAGGTACATGTAAACCTGCCTTGGAATGACAAATTCAGCGTTTCTTTTCTGGGATTTGATATCATCGGGAGTGACATCAAAATGTTCTGCTATAATATTAAGGATAAGATCGGTTGTTAATTCATTCGATTTTGAAGGATATATCACATCTTTTAATGCATCTTTTGCATGATCCATCGTCAGTTCGTCAAGAGGTATCTTGTTAATTTTTGAAAAGGCAATTATTTTATTAAAAGCACCTTCCAGTTCTCTGATATTGGATTGAATATTATTTGCAATATACTCAAAAATTGCATTATCTATCTTTTTTTCATAGTTTTCCGCGTTTTTAAGAAGAATAGCTACTTTTGTTTCATAGTCAGGAGATTGAATATCGGCAATTAATCCCCATTCAAAACGGGATCTGAAACGTTCTTCCAGAGTTTCCATTTCTTTTGGAGGTTTATCGGAGGAAAGTACGATCTGTTTATCAGCGCTGTGCAGCACATTAAATGTGTGGAAAAATTCTTCCTGTGTACTTTCTTTTCCGATGATAAACTGAATATCGTCGATCATCAGTACATCTACTGTTCTGTATTTTTCACGCAGCTTTGTCATAGTAGCAGCATTACCGCTTCTGATGGATTCGATCACTTCGTTTGTAAACTGTTCTGAAGTGACATAAAGCACTTTCATTTCCGGATTTTGATCCAGTATAAAATGTCCTATAGAATGCATCAGATGGGTCTTGCCAAGCCCCGCTCCTCCATAAATAAAAAGAGGATTGTAGGTTGTACCGGGTGTTTCTGCAACGGCGAGTGCAGCAGAATGGGCAAATTTATTATTATTCCCTACTACAAACGTATCAAATATATATTTAGGGTTTAAGTTGGCTTTTTCATGTAAAATATTGGAAGCAGCTTTTTTTGAACTGTTTCCCGGATTTGATTCATTCTCGATGTCTTTTTCCTGTATAAAAGAGATAGTACAGTCTACCTCTGTCATTTCCGTAATAGTTACCTGAAAGAAATTTGTGTATTTATTGGCAATATAATTAATGGCATGAGCTTTATCAGGGGGGACAAGAATAAGTACATTATTGCCTTCTATTTTATATAATTGGAGCGGTTCGACCCAGGTAGAAAAGGAAATATTTGTCAATTCATATTCTTTTCTTATTGTTGTTTTTATAAGATTCCAATTTTCTTTGATAGAATATGAAAAGGTGCTTTCCATTTTAATCCCCGTTTCCTGTAGAGTTTCCTGTTTCCATAAAGGCAGTTTTTATATTGTGCTTATTATAATATAAAAGAGTATTTTTTTCAAATTATATTCATTGTAACATAAAAGAGATAAAACGACAATCTGTGAATTGCTGTGAAAAGCATGTGGATAATTGAGTAAAAGAAAAATAATATTTTTAAATAAATGTTGAAATTGTGTGAAAAATAGGAAAATTAATAGCAAAAAAGAGTTTATTTATATACATTAAATTAATTATCCACAACTTATCCACATAATGTGGATAGTTTTTTATAAAGTAACTTATCCACAAATGCTGAGGTATAACTGTGTGGATTTCTATATGTAGTGGTTGAACAGCATAATTTTTTACTATATATTGATTTTATTAAATTATCAGAAAAATCCTTTTGTTTTCAGTTGTTTTGTGGATAAGTTTTACTGAAAAATTTGGCATATTATCTTGACTAAAAAGATAATTACTTATATAATTGAAAACGATATTTTCCACAAAAAAGCCATATTTAAAGGCGGTATGAGTAAAAAGTGAACGATTAAGTTTGATATTAATTCAGTAAGGAGGTGTATATAATATGAAAATGACATTTCAACCTAAAAAAAGGCAGAGATCTAAAGTGCATGGTTTCAGAGCAAGAATGAGTACTCCGGGCGGAAGAAAGGTTTTGGCTGCCAGAAGGAGAAAAGGAAGAAAAAGATTATCTGCATAAGATATTTACATGGGCCGCAAAAAATTGTGGCCTGTTTTTTATGCGTAGAGGCGCATAGCTAATCTAACGGGAAATGGAAAGTGCAGATGGAATTTTCAACATCGTTAAAAAAAAATGAAGACTTCCGGTATGTTTATAGAAATGGAAAAGTAAAAGCAAATCGCTATCTTGTAATGTATGTTGTGGAAAATGATCAGGCTATAAACAGACTGGGCATTTCTGCCAGTAAAAAAATAGGAAACAGCGTTGTCAGACATCATTTTTACAGGCTGGTCAGAGAAAGTTACAGACTACACGAAAAAATATTTAATAGTGGTTTAGATATTGTAGTCGTTGCAAAAAAGAGTGCGGCAGATGTCGGTTTTAAGGACATTGAAAGCGCACTGTTACATCTTGGAAAGCTGCATCATATTTGTAAATTTTAAAATGGTATGTGCAGAAAATCGTTATTACTATGAAAAAAAGTTTTTTATGCTATGAAAAGTATGATGATTTGGTTGATTAAAGTTTATAGAAAGTATTTATCACCTCTGAAAAGTACAAAATGCCCATATTATCCGAGCTGCTCATCATATGGTCTGGAGGCAATAGAAAAATACGGAGCATTAAAAGGAGGAATGTTGGCTTTATGGAGGATTTTGAGATGTAATCCTTTTTCTAAGGGTGGATATGATCCTGTTCCTTAAAGAGCCGGCAAAAAAGTAAGGAGGCTAAATGTCAAATATTTTATTAACACAATATCAGGGTATGTTTATAGGCCCGATTGCAAAAATACTTGGTTATTTAATGGAAGGAATTTTTTATGTGCTGGACCTGATCAACATTCATAATTCCGGTCTTTCCATTATTTTATTCACAGTAGTCATTTATCTTTGTCTGACGCCGCTTACCTATAAGCAGCAGAAATTTTCAAAGCTTCAGGCAAAGATGAGTCCTGAGATTCAGGCAATTCAGGCAAAATATAAAAATAAAAAAGATCAGGATTCTGTAATGGCCATGAATCAGGAAACACAGGCTGTTTATGCAAAATATGGTGTTTCTGCTTCGGGAAGCTGTGTGCAGCTCCTGATTCAGATGCCTATTCTGCTTTCTTTGTATCGTGTAATTTATGCGATTCCTGCATATGTTGCATCGGTAAAGGAAGTATTTTTCCCTTTTGTTGATAAGCTTATCGCCCAGAAAGGCAGCGCTGAATTTATTCAAAATTTTTCAAATGCGGGAATGTATGCAAAGCAGTTTGAAAATGAAAATTTTATAAGCGGTGTAACAAGCTATATCCAGAATACTTATATTGATGTATTAAACAGGGCAAGTACGGCGGATTGGCTGAGTTTGAAAGCAGAGTATCCTTCTCTTACAACAGAGATAGATGCAACAATGGCTTCTCTTGGTAAATATAATAACTTTTTAGGATTAAATATAGCAAACTCTCCTTCTTTTATTATTAAGGATGCTTTTTCAAACGGATCATACTTGCTTGTAGTCGGAGCAATTTTAATTCCTTTTCTTGCTGCTGCTACACAGTGGATCAATACAAAGCTTATGCCCACTCAGACGAACAGCGGAAATGAACAGGCCGATCAGATGGCTGCTCAGATGAAGATGATGAATACGTTTATGCCTATTATGTCTGCAGTTTTCTGTTTTACGCTTCCTGCAGGTATGGGTATCTATTGGATTGCCGGTGCGGTGATCAGAAGTATTCAGCAGATTGTTCTCAATAAGCATATTGATAAGATGGATTTTGATGAGATTATCGAGAAAAATAAAGATAAAGCTGCCAGAAAAATTGAGAAAAACAAAATACAGACAGAGAGAATGCAGCAGTATGCTAATGTAAATACAAGAAATATTAATGTAAATAAAACTTCCAATATCAGTGAAAAGGAAAGAGAAGCTGCATTAAAGAAAGCTAACGAATACTACAGTAAAAATGCAAAACCTGGTTCCATGGCCGCAAAGGCAAATATGGTGCGGGAATATAATGAAAAGAATAACAGAAAATAATCGGGGGAAATAAAAATGGAATTTGTTGAATTTTCTGCAAAGACAGTGAATGATGCTATTATTGAAGCATGTCAGAAATTTACGGTGGCGAGTGAAAAACTGGAAGTAGAAGTATTGGAAGAGGGTTCTTCCGGATTTTTGGGAATCGGCTCCAGACCTGCTGTTATTAAAGCAAGAGTAAAATCTTCTATTGCGGATACAGCGAAAGATTTCTTAAACAGTGTTTTTGAAGCAATGAATATGGTCGTTGTTTCCGATGTGAAATATGATGAATATGAAAAGACCATGGATATTGAGTTAAGCGGCGATGAAATGGGCGTTTTGATCGGAAAAAGAGGTCAGACTTTAGATTCTTTACAGTATCTGGTATCTCTTGTTGTAAATAAGGATACAGAAGATTATATCAGAGTAAAGGTTGACACTGAAAATTACAGACAGAGAAGAAAGGAAACATTGGAAAATCTTGCAAAGAATATTTCCTTTAAAGTAAAGAGAACAAAGAGAGCCGTTTCTTTGGAGCCTATGAATCCTTACGAGAGAAGAATTATTCATTCCGCACTTCAAAATGACAAATATGTAACAACTCATAGTGAGGGAAATGAGCCCTACAGACATGTGGTTGTTACGATCAAAAGAGAGCGGTAAATTTCATTCTCAAAACTGTCGAAAAAGTATTTATTTTTTAAATTGGAGTAAATCAGTAATATAGAGTAAAATATCAGTAATTCGGGCGTCGGAAAGATGCCCGAATTTTTATCTGTTCGATTTTATAAAAATAAGTTATAATAGCGGATATGATAGTATAGAGATTTGGAGATTTTTATGATGACAGATACGATTGCAGCGATTGCGACGGCATTTTCAGAATCGGGAATAGGGATCATCCGCATCAGCGGGGAAAATGCTTTTAATATTGCAGATAAAATTTTTTTAAGAAAGAAAGATTTTGAAGAATTTTGTATATTAGAAGATAAATCTGATTTTAAAAATAAAGGTTTTATTAAAAATGCAAAAGCGTATACAATGCATTATGGTTATATTCTGGATGGTGAAACTGTTCTTGATGAAGTATTGGTTTCTGTTATGAGAGCCCCGAAAAGTTATACGGCAGAAGATGTTGTAGAGATAAATTGTCATGGCGGTATTTTCATTTTGCAAAAGATCATGGAACTGGTTATCAGAAATGGAGCCAGGGTTGCTGAGCCGGGAGAATTTACAAAGAGGGCTTTTTTAAACGGGCGTATGGATCTATCGGAGGCAGAGGCAGTTATGGATCTGATTCAGTCCAAAAATGAATTTGCCCTGCAGGCTTCGATCGGACAGTTAAAAGGTTCGGTTTCTTCTATTATAAAAAGATTGAGAAGTAAAATTATTTATGAGATTGCTTTTATAGAATCGGCTTTGGATGATCCGGAAAATTACAGTACGGATGGTTATGGAAAAAAGCTTTTTGCTGTTTTAGAAGAGGTTGAAGGAGAAGTAGAAGATTTAATTATTCATGCGGATGACGGAAGAATTTTAAAAGAAGGAATTCAGACTGTTATTTTAGGAAAACCGAATGCGGGAAAATCTTCTTTTTTGAATGAGCTGTTGGGAGAAGAAAAAGCAATCGTCACAGATATTGCGGGAACGACGAGAGATGCTTTGGAAGAAAATATAAAGCTTGGCGGTATCAATCTGCACATTATTGATACGGCAGGTATCAGAAAGACGGAAGATACGGTTGAAAAAATCGGTGTGGAGAAAGCAAGAAAATATGCGTCGGAGGCTGATCTTATTGTTTATATTGTGGATTCTTCCGTAAATCTGGATGAGAGTGATGAAGAGATTTTAGAAATTTTGAAAGATAAGCATTTTATAGTGCTTTTAAATAAATCTGATCTGAATACGGCTGTAACCGAAAAAGAGGTCACAAATAAATTAAAAGATTTTTCTGACTATGAAATTATTAAAATTTCTGCATTGAAACATCAGGGAATAGATGTATTTGAGGAAGCTGTTAAGAAGATGTTTTTTAATGGAACGATTTCTTTTAATAATGAAGTGATCATTACAAGTATGCGTCATAAGGAGGCTTTACTGGAAGCAAAGGAAAGTATTTGTATGGTGAAGCAGAGTATTGATGCAGGAATGTCGGAAGATTTTTATTCGATTGATCTGATGAATGCTTATGCGGCGCTTGGCAGGATCATAGGAGAAGAAGTCGGCGATGATCTTGTGAATGAGATATTTGAGAAGTTTTGTATGGGGAAATAGATTTTATTAAGATATACGGTTAAAAATGTAAAAGAGATGTAAATTTATTGATAATGTGAAAAAAGTGATTTATACTTTGAGGAAGATTAAAAAAGTAATAAATGGACAGAGGTTATAATATGCCGGAATTTAGAGAAAAAGCAGATGTTTGTATTATTGGCGCGGGACATGCCGGATGTGAGGCGGCGCTTGCCTGTGCAAGACTTGGGCTGCAGACAGTTATTTTTACTGTTAATATAGAAAGTATAGCAATGATGCCCTGTAATCCGCATATAGGAGGTTCCTCGAAAGGACATCTTGTCAGGGAGATTGATGCGCTTGGCGGAGAAATGGGTAAAAATATTGATAAGACTTTTTTACAGTCGAAGATGTTGAACAGGTCGAAAGGTCCGGCTGTTCATTCTTTGCGTTGTCAGGCGGATAAGGCGCAGTACAGCCGTTTTATGAGAATGATTCTGGAAAACCAGGAGAATCTGACAATTAAACAGACGGAAGTATGTGAACTTTTATTTGAGGATAGTATTGAGAAAAATACAGAAAATGATATAAAAAATAGATTAGACAGTATTAAGAAAAAAATAGTCGGAGTTAAAATATTGACCGGCGGCATTTATGAATGTAGGGCTGTTATTTTATGTACAGGTACTTATTTAAATGCGAGATGTCTTTGCGGAGAAGCTATTACATATACGGGGCCGAACGGAATGCAGTCTTCCACGCATCTCTCCAAAGCTTTGGAGAAGGCTGGCATTAAACTCAGAAGGTTTAAAACAGGAACACCTGCAAGAATGGACAGACGTTCCATTGATTTTTCTAAGATGGAGGAACAGTTTGGAGATGAAAGAGTAATTCCTTTTTCTTATGAAACAAATCCGGAAGATGTTCAGATTAAACAGGAATCCTGTTACCTTACTTACACAAATGAAGAGACACATAATATTATAAGAGCAAATCTTGACAGATCGCCGATTTATGCGGGTGTGATCGAGGGAACAGGTCCGAGATACTGCCCTTCTATAGAAGATAAAGTTGTAAAATTTTCTGATAAGAACAGACATCAGGTTTTTATTGAACCGGAAGGAAAATATTCAAATGAAATGTATGTGGATGGAATGTCTTCTTCTTTGCCTGAAGATGTTCAGCTTGCTATGTATCGGACTGTTCCGGGACTGGAACATTGCAAGATTGTCAGGAATGCTTATGCAATAGAATATGACTGTATTGATCCGGGACAGCTTCAATTGACTTTGGAATTTAAACATATAAAGGGTCTTTTTAGTGCCGGGCAGTTTAATGGCAGCAGTGGTTATGAGGAAGCGGCTGCACAGGGGTTGATTGCCGGTATCAATGCTGCAAGGGAGATTCAAAATAAGGATCAGATCGTTTTGGATCGTTCGCAGGCTTATATAGGTGTTTTGATCGATGACCTTGTGACAAAGGAAAATACGGAGCCTTATCGTATGATGACTTCCCGGGCGGAGTACAGATTATTGCTGCGTCAGGATAATGCAGATTTAAGGCTCAGAAAAATCGGATATGAAGTAGGACTTATTTCAAAAGAACAATATGAATATGTCTGTGAAAAACAAAAACAGATAGAGGAAGAAATAAACAGGTTAAAAAAGACAGTAATAGGAGCTTCTAAGGATATACAGGAGTTTTTGATTTCAAAGGGGAGTTCCCCTCTTAGAACAGGGACAAGTCTCGCAGAAATTATTTGCAGACCTGAATTTACTTATGAGAGTGTAGCGGAAATTGATAAAAATCGCCCCTTGTTGAGTGAAGCTGTTATCGAGCAGGTCAATATTTCTATTAAATATGAAGGATATATTGAGAGACAGGTCAGGCAGGTGGAGCAGTTTAAAAAACTGGAAAAACGTTTTATTCCGGAAAACATTTGTTATGAGGACATTTCCGGTATTCGTATTGAGGCAAGACAGAAACTGGCAAAACACAGACCTGTTTCAATCGGACAGGCTTCCAGAATATCCGGTGTTTCGCCGGCGGATATTTCGGTTCTTCTTGTTTATATAGAACAGATGAAAGAGAATAGTGAGAAAGGATAAATGCAAACAAAAATTCTTTCACTCTTTGTGTTTGCGGCTCAAATAAACGGGTAAGTCTGTTTGCCTGAGCTTTGGTACAAATAATGGAATATTACAATACAAAAAATTTTCAGGAAAAGTGTCGGAATTTTGGTATTTGTTTATCTGATGAACAAATCGGAAAGTTTATAGAATATTATAAACTTTTGTCAGAATGGAATTCTTTTATGAATTTGACTGCTATCACAGATTTTGATGAAGTGATTTTGAAACATTTTGTAGATAGTCTGGCTATTTATCAGGCAGAAATATTTCAAAAAACATTAAATCAGAAAAAAATAGAAATTTCTCTGATTGATGTGGGAACAGGGGCGGGTTTTCCCGGAATTCCTTTAAAAATTGTTTTTGAAGATTTACAGATTATATTGTTGGATTCTTTGAATAAAAGAGTAAATTTTTTAAATACAGTTATTGAAAGATTAGAATTAAAAAATATTAAGGCGGTTCACGGAAGGGCTGAAGATTTTGCAAGACATGAGAATCATAGAGAACAATATGATTTTTGTGTTTCTAGGGCGGTGGCCAATCTTTCTACTTTAACAGAATTATGCATTCCTTTCGTGAAGAAGAATGGTTATTTTATTTCTTATAAGTCAGAAAAAGTAAAGGAAGAATTATCGGCCGGAGAAAAGGCATTGGATATTCTTGGCGGAAAGATAGAAGATATATTAGAATATCAATTACCGGATTCAGATATAAGTAGAAGTTTATTGTTGATCAAAAAAGAAAAAAATACACCAAAGAAATATCCGAGAAAAGCAGGAACACCTGCAAAAGAACCGTTGGGAGGTAAAATTTGAATATATGTAAAAATTAAATATACGAAAGGAAATATCTAATAATGGATAAAAATATAGGAATTTTGCAGGAAGTGTTAGATTTACTGGAAGATGAAAAAAGAAAGCTTTATGATTTGGTTGATCAGAATGATTTTAGAATAAAGGAGATAAATTCTTATTTAGAGGATATTACGAAAAAAGAAGAAGATGATTTTAAAGTTTTTTCTCCAAGAAATGTGCAAAATACTTACAGAGAACAAATTGAAGCTGATACTTCCGAAAAGAAAAAATATGAAGAAGAAAATGTAGAATATAATAAAAAAATAGAATATTTAAAAATATTGATCGATAAGGTGAATATTGTAATTGAAAGTTTACAGATTGAAAAGGGTAGTGAAAAGCAGCAGGTGGCAGATAGTAAAAATGAAACGGGTACAATAAGAAGCTTAGTAAATGAGTCAGATGATGAAAAAGAACATATAGCACATCAGATTTTGAATTGTGTATCTTTTATTATACCTGATGCCCAGCGTGCAAAGATAGAATTAACTGCACTTGCTAAAAAAATATCAGAACACTAGATATTGTAGGATAAAAACAATAATGTAAATCATGTAATAGTAAAATGTTTCACGTGAAACATTTTACTATTATTATTTTAACCACAAGATAATGTTTCACGTGAAACATTTTGGATACAAGATATTGAATAAAGTTTTGTGAAACATATTCTAAAACTGTTAATATCTTGTGAAACATTATCGAATAAACTAAAAAAATATAGATTAAGTAAAATTTATAATACAAGATATAGTAAAGCTGGTAATATTCTGTTAAAAGTACAAAAAAATAAATCATAAACTTTACGAAAAAGAAAGAAAATGATATGATATCTTTTGACAGAAATATTAGTAATGCAGGAGGAAAGAACAAATGGGATTATTCTCAAAAAAGCCAAAAGAGTTGGTTTATGATGCAGCAGATTGTCAGAAAAAAAAAGATATCATGCGCAAAATGTGGAATGAGGCAGTAGAGGACGGAGACAGTTATGAGATTCTCCATGCGAGCCAGACATCTTCCAAATTTGAAAAGGGGTTGGTTTTTGATACAAATACTACTACATATTACCATTATATTGTAGGATACCGGAAGAGCGACTGGAAAGTCGGCCTGGTGCAGATAGACAGAGAACTGACTCAGCATACGGAACCGTATTTTGTGGATATGAGTGCAGTGGTTGGGGTAAATTATCATGCAAAATTAAAACAGGCATGGCTTATTTATCGCAAGAATTATGGTGATTATGGCGAGCAGTTTAATATTGATGATACAGGAAGTAAAACAATGGCCGGTATTACAAATACGGTTCAGCCGGAAGAAAGAGAAAAATTCCTTGACTTTTTGGAGGAACTGCGCAGCCGTTTGGAAAAAGAAGGACACAAACAGGAGAAGTGGAAAAGATCATGATAGGAAGATTTTTTAGAAGTCTAACGAAATTTTCAGGAACACTTTTTGTTATTGATTGTTTTCTTATTGCAGCGTCGATAGTATCAGGAGATTTTCCGTATATTTTGATGCCATCTCATGATTATAGTTATGTATTGGAAAACGGAATAAAAAACGGTCAGCATATTAAAGGAGAAATTTTTTACAGTATTGAGGGTTTTGCTTCCAAAGAGAGTTATACCCAGTATGAAACTTACCGGACTGCATCCGAGACAGACGGTTACTATTACGTAATACCGGTAGGGGAATATGGAATGGCGGCAATTTATGTACATAAGGATGATGTGGCTGCTATGGAAAGATTAACGGAAGAAACCTACAATTATGTGATGGGCGGTGAAGTACCGCAGACTTCAATATACTTTGATGGTGTAGTGAAGAAGATGGACAAAGAGTTGGAAGGATTGGAAGACGCTTTCCGGGAAGAACTCGAATATTTAGGGTATACAGAGAGTGAAGTAGAAGAGATGCTTTCTAATTTCTCAGGTGGAGAATGCCTTGTTTTATCCGGACCAAAAGATATTTCCACTGTATATGTCATGTTTGCAATTGAATTTATTATGATTCTCTGGACGATAATTCTGTTTATACGCAATTACAGAGTTGAGCTGGAATGTGACAGATCGAGAGAAAATGGAATGATGAGGCCGGAGGGTGTGACAAAACAAAATATGTATGAGACTTCTCAGACATATTATTATGTAAATAAGTGAAATGACATGGAGAAAGAGTATGAAAAAGAATAGAATATTTTTATCTTTTATACTGATCGTGGCACTTTGTCTTGGACTTACCGGCTGCGGCAGTTTAAATATGGGTTCCAAACAGGAAAAAGCGGACAGTATTACGGATGCGGCAATGAGCTGTTTGAACGCGATGAAGATGGGAGATTTTGAAAAGGCTTCTTCCTATATGGAAGAAGGGAACGAGATGCTGCATGTGTTTGCGGCAATGAGCGGAGAGAGCGTTCCTGAAATGGATAAAGCTTATCAGGCTTTCTGTAAACAGATGGCGGAGTTAGAGTTTACGATTGAAGAGGAAGATGAAAGACTCCCCGGCTTTATATATATTAAAGTGAAAAACAGAGATTACGGCAGTTCCATTTACGCAAGTATGAGAAATGCATTGGAAAATCAGGCTAAGAATGGCGGAAATGCTTATACGGAGATTGGTGACTGGCTGGAAGAAGGCATTACTTCTGCCGAGATGGGAGAAGAAGAGGAAACAAAAGCCGATTTTGCGGCAAAGAACCATGGTTACTATCTGCAGCACGGAGGATATCCGGATGTAGCATTTATGAACGCGCTGACAGGCGGTTTTTATGATTTTGCGGATGCTACGATGACGGTTTGCACTTATGAAGAAGAAGGCTATACGCTTCGTTATGATATTGCGTCAATCGGAGATAATATCATCAGTTATCTGAAAACGACAGGTATCGATGAATCTTTTGTGGATACTTCCGCAGTGGAGCAGTATAAACAGGAACAGGAAGAATTATGTAATATGCTGGCCGGCTTTTATGGCAGTGTTTATACAGAAAATGGAATGGTTTATACAACGGTTGGTATTGATTTTACAAAAGCCGATCAGAATACTCTGGTGCAGGCCGGTATCGTCAGCGGCGCTTATAATACCAGTTTCGGTGATTATCTGAGCTTAAGTTCCACAATTTCCGGTTTTGAAAAGGATGGAATGACCTGTGTAACGACACCGCAGTATGATGAGGAATAGAAAACAAAGGGAGACAACTTCTTTGTGAAGTGTCTCCCGATTTTTTATTCTATAGGAAATTGCGACAGTGCAAAATATTTTATATCTTTTTTTCTTTCCAGGTTGCATCTTTTTCCTGACTGCCTGATACGGCTCTGGCGGTCTGCATAACAATTTCGCTGAAATACCGTTCCGGAAGTTCTTTGATCTTCTTATTGAATTTTACATCAAAAACAGTAATATCTGTATTTTCTCCGCCGACATAACTTCCTGAGAAGTTAAGTTCCGCTCTCAGACCCTGCTCCTTATCTTCCCTGTAATAATAGTAAAAGATACCGGCGTCTTCCGCCTGTCCCCGATACCAGCCCATGTTCTGCATCTTTCCCTGTAACGAAAGGTCGTTGAGAATACATCCTCCAAATCGTTCCATTGTTTTTTCTTCCAGTTCCTCGTCTGTTCTATGATAAACAGGACGGGAGAGCTGCTCGATCGGCTGAATGATCTCATAGTCTTCAAGCTGTTCCTTCCAGGTATCAATAGATTCCTGAGAAAGTTCTACAGGGTGTACCAAACCGATCTTTCCGTATTTTTCAGATGCAGAGGTACTTTCCGAAATGACGTTATTTTCGGGAAGTGTAAACTCTTCTTCGTCTTCCGTGTTGAAAGTGCCGTCTTCCATATACCGGAAAGTCTGCGTCAGTTTGTTGTC
This sequence comes from Lachnospiraceae bacterium, assembly GCA_014804795.1. GTDB lineage: Bacteria > Bacillota > Clostridia > Lachnospirales > Lachnospiraceae > 1XD8-76. The sequence continues at coordinate 230,822 of JAAUZC010000023.1, forward strand.
TTCATAGATACCCCAGATCAGTCCGATAGCAAACTGGTGCATAATAGGATTTTCCACGAAAAGTTTTTTCCATGCGTCGCAGGTCCATTTCCGTTCGGTGGAAAGTGCCAGTTCCAGACGCATTTTCTGACTGCTTACAGTAGTTTTCATCTGTTTCTTCATTTCCTTAAAAGCAGCATGGCTTTCCGCCGCTTTTTCGGGATCATCCTTTTTACCGGGAGCAGGTATATTTTTCAGTTTCTTTCCGCTCTCATCAAAAACTTCTACTTCCAGTGCGGGTGTAATTGTCACAGTGAATTTTCTTTCGCCATAGTCAAAGATTCTTTCCATATTTTCATCAAAGCCGAGATTCGGTACAATACGGTCGGCCAGCTCTTCTGTAGTGATGCCAAGCTGGTCCGCGGCAAACTTTAACGCCTCTCCGGCAGCAGTTTTTACCTGACGGAATTTGAATTTTCTGGAAATACTGTCTACGATAAGAAGCGCTTCCGGTTTCGGATTTAAAGCAAGTGCCTGTACTGCATCAGAAGCAATGGCGCCTCTGGAATGCTGCGGCCAGTCGCTTATCTGGTGCTGCAGTTTCTTAATGATGTCCGTTCCGCCGTGAATGGCAGAAGCATAAAGTACCCAGCGTTTCTTTGCTTCGGCACCAAGAGTAAGCCATTTATCAAACAGCTCATTTACATAGACAGCAAGCTCTGCTTCATTCAATTCTGCTGCCAGAGCCGCAGCATCCTTGCTGACACCGCAGGTCGTCATAGAAGAATAGCAGAGTAAAATAGCTGACAGATAATCTTCCTCTGCGGGTTCCCCATTTTTCTTATGTACTGTGGAGAAAGGTGTTTCATAAGCCCAGGCAAGGGAACGCTTTTTGCCGCCTTTTAAAAGTTCTTTTACAAGATCCTGCAAAGTCAGTACATTGCCCGCCGATACGGAGTCTTCATCCAGAAGATCCTGCAAAAGTGTTTTTATTTTATTGTTTTTCTCTTTTTCGAGAACTTCGGATAATTGTGGTTTATACTTTTCCAGATCCCATTTTGCCAGTACATGAATGGCAATATCTCTTTCGCCCGCTTTTTTGGAGGAGAGGAGTTCTAAAATTTCCGGCTCCCAGTCTTTTTGCTCATAAAGAACATTTAAAAGAGCCTCTTTTACAAGTTTTGATGAGTCCTTGGAGTAAGCAAGAATTTCCGCTTTGTTTTCTGCAGCATTTTTCTGTAAAACTTTTATGGCAAGGACTCTGACTATTGCATCCGCCTCCCGGAAAGCAGAGAGAACTTCCTCTCTTTTTGTTAAAAGATATCCGGCAAAGACATCCGCCGCGGAATTTATGAGCTGGTTTTTATCTTTTTCCGAATAGAAATACTGAAACATAATAATAACAAAGTTTAACTGATGTACCATATCCATATGTTCCGCATCAAAAGAAGCAAACATATGTTCTATAGAAACGGGGTGATAGTGCATTTCGTTATAGAAAAAGAAACCGGTGCCGCGCAGAAGCTGGTATGACAAAACACGGTTATAAAAATCCTGATCATGATAAGTATCCACATAATTATGCAGTAATGTTCTCGTCTGCATAATATTAGAGCCGTAACCATATTTTACAAAAATCTGATTTTGATGAGGGTAAAGAGAAGAAATTTCCGATTCACCCCGCAGATATGTTTTCACTTCATTGATAACAGGATTTTTATCTGCAATCAGATCGATCAGTTTCTCCCGCTCGTTGCTGCCGCCGTGTTTTTGTCGTTTTAAGAAAAGCATTTTATCCTCCTGTTTTAAAACGCCCATCATAACAAAAGAATCGTGGGCATTTGCATTTTCCAGAACATCCATAAATAAATCTTTGTTTTTATGGAACTGTGTCTTTAAAACAGCCTCCATTTCCCGTGAAGCTGCCTGTAAGATCAAAGCTTTACTGTCGATAGAAAAAAAGGTATCGTAATTGCCGCCTGTAATTTCCGCTGCCATCGGAAAAGTTCTGGTGACAGCGACTGCCGTGGCAAACATATTATAAAGATCTGCCGCAAAACAAACTGCTGCCACATTTTTGAGAATGTCGGAAAGCTTGAAATTTAACAGTGCTGCGCCCCCGAAAAGATTTAAATAGTAAGGCACCATTCTGCATTTTTTATTGGCAAGAGTTAAAATCCTGTCAGTCAGCTGATTTTCTCTGATTGCCCGCTTGATTTCCTGAAGAGCGGACTGAGGCATATTATGTGATTCATAAATATTGCCGAGATTGTCGATCAGTGTATTTTCATAAAACTGCATAAGAGGAATGTCATCACTTTCAACAGGCCCGTTTCCATCAGGATATTTTGCCAGGAAAAAGGCGGTCAGCAAAAATATCTGGCATGCACCAAAGGAGTGTATCAAGGAGTATCTTACATTTTTTTCCTTTAGCGGATAGCTTGAAAGGAAGAAGGCTTTTTTCATAAGTTCCGGTGTAACGTTCGCATTCCGGATAAATACATGAAGTGGATTCCCGCCGAAAGTATAGTTATAGGAAGCCATCTGTGCGGCGGCAACCGCGATGAGTTGTGCCTGATCGATGCCCGGAAGCTTTAGCAGACGGCAAAAAACTTCGGATTCTTTTATATTGATAATAAGAGCCTGACAGCTTATGCCGCCGATGGCAAAAAGAATGTTGAACAGTCTGCCTGCCTGTTCCGGATTGTCATAGCCGGAGGAAACGAGATTGGTAAGAGCAGGCTTATAGGATGTGATCGATACACTAAGGTTTTGGTAGGGAAGCGTTGCCAAAACGCCTTCTCCTTTTTCACCGGACAGATAATGTTCGAGATCATCTAACTGATCCGGTGTCAGTTTTAACTGTGACAGTAACTGCATGCATTTTTCAAGATAGGTTTCTTTTTGAATTCTCATTGTAAACAGCCGTCCTCCTTCTTATCATTTAAATAATAATTTTTTCCTTTATCATAAGCAGTTTTTTCTTTGCCAAGATCAATATATCTGATCAGTTCCGCATAGTATTTTGCGGAAAGATTATCTGCCTTCTTATCAGAAATTTTATGTCTGCTCTGAGACAATTCTTTCTGCAGGGCAAGAAGCAACATAGAAAGATGCCGCATGCCGCATTGGGCGGCAAATTCTCCTTTTTCCTTTAATTCCTGCAGAGTAGAATCATGAACAGTATAGAATCCGCTTTGGCAGAGATCTTCTAAAACGAGACCGATATCACTAAAAAATTCTTCAAAATAATCTTCCTTGTTTTCCGAATACATAAAGGTTTGTGATCCTTTCTTTAAACAGTCACAGACAGTTCAGGCAGAAATATCTTTTTTGATAAGAATTAAATGGTATATTTCCATGTATCTACCGGGATCAAGCGGATCCTTCCGTCCCGCAGATAAACTTTTCCGATAAAACAGGGCGGTTCATTTTCTTTTATTTTTTCCAGATAACGGATACTTGCGGCGTCTTCTTTGGAATAGGCAAGTTCCAGTATCACTTCCCGCTTTTGCGTATCATACAAAGTCATCGAAAGGGTCTGCTCTGTCTTGGAAAAAACAGCTCTTTCACAAAAAGAAGGCTGTATAAAAACAAGATCTCTGCCCCAGATGTCCGGTTTGGAGTCTTTCTGTCCGGTTTTCTGAGGTGGCTTGATCTGATCCGCAAACAGCTTACCAAAATCTTCATAATACCAGTCTGACAACATTTCCTGATCCGGCTGCTCTTTTCCGAGAATATCTCCTCTTGTCTCCATACTGGAGGAAAGCCGTCTGCGTCCGTCACATCTTGCATCTTTCAGATGGATATGCAGTTCTACCAGATTTTCCAGGTTACAATTAAGTCCCCAGGGAGCCTCCGCTTTCTGGGGCTTGCCCCACTTCCTTTTGTTTTCATAAAAAACAGGCCGTGCTACGGTATAAGTATACCATTTATGTGTGTCCGTTTCCAGAAAATAAACAGTTTCTCCCTCGTAGCCTGCGGCATCTTCAAAATGTTCCATTGTAATTCCGACTAAAGACAGATCACCGACAGGAAGGTATTCCGCCCGAAATTCGCCGGTTTCCTTTGCAATGTGGGTAATATTTTCTGTTTCCGATAGAATATTTACTTTAGAGTATAGTTCTGTGAGCTTTTTCATTAAATCAGCAGTCAGGAAAGAGGCCTCTCTGTTTAAATAGGATTGATATAAAGTGCTGAGTGTCCGAAAAGCTCTCTCAAAATCGGCAAGTCCGGTATTATGGCTGATGACCGCAAAACGGTCCAGAGAATTTACCACATCGGGGGAAACTCTGGAAAGGCCGGTAGACATCAGTTCCTCCAAATAATTTTTCATCTGGAAAGAAGCATCTTTTATCTGTTCCGGATTTATGGACAGATCTTTTTGGTTTAATTGTTCCAGATTTTCTAAGGAAAGCGCGTCTGCTTTCAGTTTGCACCAAAGAATCGCTTCTGCTTTATGTATGCAAAGCTCCTTTTTATGGCAGGTACAGGAAGAATAATTCAACGGCGACAACAGTTTTACAGTCGTATTTTCACCGGGAAGTTTTACGGTAAAAATGTAGGATTCCTCTATTTCCGGCTGAATTTTTCCATTTGCTTTATTTAAAAAAGAAGTAAGACGGCGATTGCCCATTATTTTATAAAGGTCTTTTTCCGGATAGGAGAGAATTTCATCCCAAAGTTTTTTCTGTAAAGAAGAATCGTCGCTCTTTTCAGAGGTTGTAGTATCGTTTTCATCAGAAGAAACATCATCAGACATTTCAGTTTTGCCTTTATTGGAAGAAGCAGAATCATTGCTGTTTACGGATTCCTTTAACGCTAACATTCCAATAATAATATGCTTGCAGATACTTCTGGAAGGGCAGCTGCATTTACTTTCTCCGAGCGGAATACTTAAGATAACCGTTTCACCGTCTACCTGCAGTGCGGCCTCATCCTCCAATTTCAATATTTTTATGGCAGCAGTTTCTTTATCCTTATAGGATCTTTTTACAATGCCCTTGTTTGTGAGGCCGATCAAATATTCATCTTCTATTTCGGCAAGCTGTGTTTTCCAATCCATTATGCCGCTCCTTTTTCTATTCATCTAAACTTGTAAATCTGCGCTATATGCAACTAAAATCCGATTTCTTTGGATTGTTGTTTATTAATAACGGCAATGTTCATTCATATTAATAACCATGCCTTTTCCACAGCCTGCAAACTTTGGGCCGCAGGCACAAATTTGCGTGTGAAAAATTCATTTTTCACACTATCTTCCCTATCCACTCTGCCAGTTCTTCCGGGGTCATTGCTCCGACGTGGGCGCCGAGTTCGGCCAGTTTGACAGCAGCATGTCTGTCATAGCTGGGATTTGCTTCCATATCTAACGCTGTCAGAGCAATCAGTTTTGCTCCGCTTTCAATAATTCCTTTGCTGACGCTGTAAAGATTCTGATATCCGCCGCCTTCATAGAGGTCGGAGATTAGAACGACCATTGTCCGATAAGGGAAATCGATCAGTGTTTCGCAGTAGGAGAGCGCGCCGGCAATATTTGTGCCGCCGCCGAGCTGAATACTCATAAGCGTTTCTACCGGATCTTCCACATAGCCGCTCAAATCAACAACACTTGTATCAAAAATAACAAGCTTAACATCCAGCATCGGAAGCTTTGCAAAAATACCTGCCATTACCGCGCTGTGAATCACGGAATCCAACATGGAACCGCTTTCATCCACGCAGAGGATCACCCGCCAGCTGTTGTAACGCTTCATACGGGAATGAAAATAAACCTGTTTTAAAATAAGCTGTTTCTGCTCGGTATCATAATTTTTTAGATTCTGCCGTATTGTCTTTTTGATATCCAGATTTCGGGCGGATTTTACAGGACTGGAAGAAGTGCGGTCAAGCTTCCCGAAAAAGGATCTTTTCAGTTCCTGCTCCATTTTTTTTGTCAGTTCATCCGCTACCTTGCGCACGATCTCTTTTGCCATTTCAAGGACATCACCTTTCATCATGTGCTTTAAGGTCAGGATAGTTTTTAACAGTTCTCTGTTTGGCTCTAATTTTTGCAGCACTTCCGGGTCAGTCAGAAGTTCCGTCATATTATATTTTTCCAGCGCGTGCCGTTCCATGATTTCTACGGTCTGTTTCGGAAACAGTTTTTTCACCTGCTGCAGCCAGGAGGGCACAGTAAGCTTGCTGGCTTGCTTTCCTCCAGCACGTTCCTCTTCCCGGATACCCCGCTCTTCACTGTATTCTCTGGAATATAAAAAATCCAGAGCTTCTTCCATATCCATATAGTGCAGGACATCCGCATAGGAATCTTCCGCCGCAGAAAAGGGAAGTTTGTCTGCCGCGTATTTTCCAAGCACAAGCCGCCATCTGTTTAAAAGTTCCTGTTCGTCTGTCATAATTATTATTTTCTCCCTTTTCGGAAAAGTGCTCCCATTAACTACTCTATAAACGGTAATTTTCTCAAATCAAGTATCATTATTGTTCTTAAATTCATAAATATCCTTCCTTATCAGCCAAGCATAAAAATATCACTATGTCCGGTCTTTTATATAACAATCCAATTCTTTCCCATAAGCATACCAGTCGGAAGGAATTTCTTTTAAGCTTGTGATATCGCTTCCGGTCTTTCCATGAAGCGCTGCCGCCTTTTCCGCAATTCTATCAATCTCTCTGGGCGTAAAATAAGTAAAAGCCATGCGCAGTTCCGGTAAAAGTTCCATAAATTCGGCGCTTTCAGCCTGTTGTAAAAAAATATCCAACATACTGAGAATCTGTTCGCCGATAAAAATAAGATCCCTCGCGGAAAAAAACAGCCCGCGGAAGAAAAGAGCAGTTTTTTTCATCTGCACTTTTGTACCCCGAAAATAACCAAGGCAGGCTTTTTCAATCAGGGAGGCATCCTCCTTACCGCCGCCGTAGAGTATTCCGTGAATGCAGCCGTCCAGTCCGGCCTGTATCTGAGGATCTTTCTGCATCTGCATGAGTATCCTGAAAAATTCTTCCTGTGTATCGCCTTTTGTCAGCTGATATAGCAGTTTTATGGCATTCATACATTTATTTAAGTCCTCTTCTTTGACTGTCACCATGGAAGGCAGCAGAGAGATCAGCTTTCTGATCGTCAGCTGCAAAAGCAGTTCAAAATCCAGTTCAGATTGATAAAGAGGCCCAAGTTCCCGCATCATTTTCAGATAGGAAAGCGCGTCTGCAAGAGAATAAAAATCGGTGTCTTTTTGAATCAGCATCTGCGCCTGATCATAGACAGTCTGAAGCTTATTTTTTAATCCCATCTCAAAAACTTTTGTGAGAAGGAGGGCGCAGGCACCGGCACCGATTTCCTTTTTCAGTTCTTCTTTTACAAGACTGTCCGCCGCCTCCTCTATGGTCGCGCCGTAAACGGAGACATCGATCAGGGCGGCATTTACCTGGGCGCTCCACTTATATCTCCAGATTTCCCGAATCAGATTCCGATCTTTCTGCCGCTGTAAATTCGGACCTTTCAGCCTTCTTGCATAAGAAGTATTCAAAAAGAGCATACGATGAAAAAAGCAGCTCTTTTCCCGTTGTTTATCGGAAGAAAACGGAGACAGGGTAACTTCTGTTTCCAGTGTAGATCCTGTCTTCAGAGAAAAAAGTTTACACTGGGCCTCAAAATCCTGAACAATCGGGGGGATGGCAGCCTGCCCGCAAAGTTTTCCTATTGCACTGCCGGTCATGTTCTTTTTGAGTATCAGCATCGGCGTATCTGTGGCAATGGTATATTCGCCCTTTACATAGGAGGATAAAACCGCGTCAAAAAGCTCATAGGCACCGGGTTCACTTTTTCCTCGAAGAAAGGAGAGTCCGTCCGCCATCCGGACTGCGCATATCTCGTCATAAGTAGATATATTTCCCTCTTTTTTGCGGGTTTCTTTTCCGCAGGCCACGAGAAAATCAAGAACAGTCTGCTTGTAGCAGTCCTCCGGGGATTCAAAAAGTTTTTCCCATATCTGTTCGTAAAAAGCAGGATAGGGCATACCGCTGGCGTAGCCGTTTAAGGCATCTGCGGCTTCCATCGAATAGGGCATCAGATAAACGTTCTGCTGCTGTTTTTTTGCCTTTTGCCGCCCTTTTTTCTTTACAGAAGAGACAAATTCATCATCCTGCAGAAGCGCAGACAGGGATGGTGTATGAAAACCGCCTGTCACTACCAGGATACGCAGAGGAATTTCCGGCTCTTTTGCCAAAAAAGCTTCTTCCGGGATATAACTGTCTCCCGGCGCAGGAATTCCGCAGATGACCCGCAGAATAGTTTCCGCCATGTGCATTTCCCTTGCAAGGGAGCCGTCTTCCCGAATCACTTCTTCCGGCGTATTTTCCCGTGCCTGCGTGCAATAAAGCAGCAGATCGGAAAACCAGTCTTTGCTTTCTCTGGAAAGTCCCTCTATTTCAAAATACTTTTCCCAGAATTCGTCAAAGCTTCGCAGATTTGCTTTTTCACAGAGCTTTTTTATGTAAGTGTTTCGGGAAAGCAGGTAGTCGTCATTATAATTGTTCTTTTCTTCTTTTTTGCGAAGACCCTGCCCCTTTTCTGAGGCTGCAAGAATGTCCGCATAGGATAAATCCATAAAGGCAGCAGGAATCCCAAGCGCATTTGCGGTTCGCAGCGCGACGAGTTCCGGTGAATAGTCCAAAAAAGGATAGTAGCACTTGTAGTGTTCTTTTTCTTCTGAGATCTGTCCCGCCTTGTCATAGTAGGAATAATAAATAGCAAAGGGGGCAGCAGTGTCCGGATGCACCATAACAGGAATGAGCTCGTTCGCATTTTCCGGGCCTTCTATTAAAATAACGGAAGGCGCGTAGTCTTCAATTACTTTTTTGACATGAAAGGAACAGGCGGGGCTATGATGTCTTACAGGAAGCAACACTATTTCAGCCATTTCCTCGCTTCGTAATATTTTTTCCATAATCCACCTTCCTTGCTGCTCTTATCTTTTATAACAGTAGAGAAATATTCTTTTACTTTACTCAGATCATCTTTATTTTCTTTGGAGATTGCTCCCACAAGATTCTGCACGAGACAGTCCACATCAAAGGAGCGGTCTCCGTAATAGTAGCCGGAGATCATGGTCTGGTAATAAACCGATACGGCCTCCGCAGTACTCATAACAGCGGAAGGCTTGTCGATTCTGTGTCCGTAGGAAGAGATGCCCTCCCGCAGTTCATGATATGTGGAAGCAAGAAGTTCAGCCGCCTTTTCGTCCGGTGTCATATCAATGCCGTTTTCGGCGGCAAGCTCACTGACTTCGTTTAAAATGATCTGTTTTTCCAAAGAAACTTCCCGCACCGGCATGACCGTTTCAAAATTAAAACGCCGTTTCAGTGCACTGCTCATCTCGTTTACGCCCTTGTCTCTGGTATTTGCCGTGCCGATCACGTTAAAACCGGGTTTTGCGAATAAAAAGCCGTCATCTCCGAGCTCCGGAACATTTAAAACCTTATCGCTCAAAACACTGATCAGAGAGTCCTGAATTTCAGCGGGCGTTCTTGTAATTTCTTCAAAACGGGTCAAAATGCCGCGCTCCATTCCCACATAGAGAGGCGCCGGAACAAGCGCTTCCCTGTTTGGGCCTTTGGCAAGTAACAGAGCATAGTTCCAGGAATATTTGATCATATCCTCGGTAGTGCCGGCTGTTCCCTGGATCGTATTTGTGCTGACGCCGCTGATGGCGGCGGAAAGAAGTTCCGAAAGCATAGTCTTGGCAGTGCCCGGTTCGCCGACTAACATCAATCCTCTGTTTCCGGCAAGAGTGATAATGCAGCGTTCCACAAGGGCATCGTTTCCAAAATATTTTTTGCGGACGGAAATCGTTTCGCCCTGATATGTAACAGGTTCCCTGCTTCCTAAAATAAAGGTGCGTACGGCCTGCGGCGAAAGCCGCCAGTTTCCCGGTTTTCTTGCTGTATCGGCAGCTTCCAGAGCGGCCAGCTCTTTCTGATAACGTATCTCTACGGGTGGTTTAATACTTTCCTTCATAGAATGTCTGTTTCCTTTCTCTGTATATTTTGCAGAGTCCGCCGGGATTCTGCCTTTTATGCAAAACAGTTCTTACATACTAAGTATACACAGAAACCGGAAAGATTTGAATACCATAAAAAGAATATTTGACAGGAAAGTGTAGAGATTGTATGATAAAAATATTCTATTTTAAATAGTGCAAAAAAAAATATAATATGTTTACTAAGGGGATTGGGGGACATGCTGATTGTGGCAATTCTGAATTTTACACATAAGAAATAGCCGTCCTGACTTTGGTAGAGTTGACGGCTGTTTCTTAGCTTAATATAACGCCGGGTCGGGTGAAGCGAACTCACCTTCCGGCTCCCTTGATAAATATATTATATGCTATAAATCATAATATATCAAGTATAATTTTAAAGAGGAGGAAAAACAATGGGACAAACTAACACACCGACACCGCACAACGAAGCGAAATACGGAGATATCGCAAAGACGGTTCTGATGCCGGGCGATCCGCTCAGAGCGAAATTTATTGCGGAAACCTGGCTGGAGAATCCGGTCTGCTTTAATCAGGTAAGAAATATGCTTGGATATACCGGAACTTACAAAGGGAAAGAAGTTTCCGTGATGGGAAGCGGCATGGGAATACCTTCCATAGCGCTTTATTCGTATGAATTGTATCATTTTTACGGGGTAGAAAGTATTATAAGGATCGGAAGCGCGGGAGCTCTGCAGGAAGGCATGAAATTAAAAGATCTGGTGGTCGCTATGGGCGCGTCTACAGATTCTTCCTATGCGGGGCAGTTAAATGTGCCGGGGAATTTTGCGCCGATCGCCGATTATGATTTGCTGGAAAAGGCCGTTCTCACAGCAAGGGAAAAAAATATCAGTGTAAAAGTAGGAAACGTACTTTCGGCGGATGCGTTTTATAACTTTGATTCGACACGCACAAAGAGATGGGCGGATGCAGGCATTCTTGCCGTGGAGATGGAATCGGCAGCGCTCTATGTCAATGCGGCACAGGCAAAGAAGAAAGCGTTGAGCCTTTTAAGTATTTCCGATCATATTTTCACAGGTGAGGAGCTGGATGCGGAAGAGAGACGCGTCGCTTTCAGGGATATGATAGAAGTAGCGTTGGAACTGGCGTAATGCTGAAAAATTTTACATAAATTATCCAAAAACCGGCAGGATATCCGGAGAGTACGAAAATAGATAAAAATCTTGATTTGTGTAGAAATCCTGGATATAAAAATCTTGATTTATGTAAAAATCAGGGTATAAAAAATCTTGATTTGTGTTATACTGAATGAAAAGAGGCAGAAATCAGGAGGAAGTTTGATGCGGAGAAAGATATATGATACTTTATTGGCATGGAAAAAAAGAAATAAAGGAAAAAGCGCCCTTTTAATACAGGGTGCCCGCCGTGTCGGTAAAAGTTATATTGTTGAGGAATTTGCGAAGGCAGAATATAAATCATATATTCTTATTGATTTTAACAAGGCAGATCAGCAGGTTAAAGATATATTTCTCCATGATCTTGATAATATGAAATCATTTTTTCTGAAATTGACTGCCTTATATGGAACAAAGCTTTATGACAGAGAATCTTTGATTATTTTTGATGAGGTTCAGTTATTTCCCAGAGCAAGAAGTGCAATTAAATATCTGGCGGCAGATGGGCGGTATGATTATATCGAAACAGGTTCTCTTATTTCTATCAGGGAAAACGTAAAAGATATTTTAATTCCATCAGAAGAAGATCATATCAATATGTTTCCGATGGATTTTGAGGAATTTCTTTGGGCAACTGAGAACGAAACAATGATAGATCTGATTCATAGCTGTTATGAAAACAGGCAAGCCCTTGGCCAGGCATTGCACAGAAAAGCAATGGATTTATTTCGTCAGTATCTGGTGGTTGGAGGGATGCCGCAGGCAGTCCAGGCATTCGTGGAAAACTCGGATTTTGAAGAGGTTGATTACGTAAAACGGCGTATTTTAAATCTTTACAGAGATGATATTCGAAAGCATGCCAAAGGCTATGAAATGAAAGTGGAGGGGATTTATGATGAACTTCCATCTCAGTTAAAAAATCAGAACAGACATTTTAAATTATCTTCTTTAAAGGAAGGAGCCCGTTTTGACGAATACAGGGATGCAATGTTCTGGCTCTCGGATGCCATGATCATTAACAATTGTTATAATTCTACGGAACCGAATATTGGTCTTAATTTAAATCGGGAGCGGACACTTTTAAAATGTTATATGGGTGATACGGGATTACTCATAAGCCATTCTTTTGATGAGAAGGGAATTGTCAGTGAAGAAATATATAGAAAACTTCTGTTAGATAAACTGGAAATAAATATGGGGATGATCATGGAAAATATGGTAGCTCAGATGCTTGTGGCAAGCGGACATAAACTGTATTTTTATTCCAATTCATCCAGAGAAGATGCAAAATCCCGTATGGAAATAGATTTTCTGATAGCAAAAGATAAGATCAGCAACCGCCATAATATTTTACCGATAGAGGTAAAATCCGGAAAAAATTACACATTGAGCTCACTCAGAAAATTTAGAGAAAAATATGCAAGGCAGGTACATGTTCCATATGTTTTGCATACGGGTGATTTTAAGGAGGAAGATGGAATCATTTATCTGCCATTATATATGACAGGAATGTTATGAAAGGTTCTGTTTGTATAGTAGCACAGCTATTTTATTTGCGGTTCCTGCAGATATAGAAACAATTCAAACACACCGTCACTGGCGTTTATTTCAAGACTGCCCTGATAGTGCTGCACAATGGTTTCTATGCTGCGGAGGCCGTAGCCGTGGTGTTTTTTGTCGGATTTTGTACTGGAGGGGAAGTTTTCGGAAGGCTTCCCTTCTTTTATTTTGGAAGAAATCGTTTCGGAATTTTGAGTCGGGTTTTTTATAGACAGCGCTAAAATGCCTTTTTGGTGGCGGGCAGTCAGCTCAATAAAACGCTGTTCTTTTGGAAATTTAAGACAGCTTTCTATGGCGTTGTCGAGCGCGTTGGCAAACATGACGCAGATGTCAGATTTTTCAAAGGGCAGTTCTTCGGGGATATCCAGTTTCAGCGTTAAGGAAATACCGCTTTCCTGTATAATGGGGTCTTTTATTGACAGTACAGCATTTACGGTCATGTCTCCGCAATAGTCTGTCCGTTGTGTAAAACCGGGACTTTCCAAAAGTTGGGAAATATAACCGTCTTTTTCCTGTTCAGGAAGAAGAGAAAGCGTATGCAGATGGTTGGACAGGTCATGTTTTAAGCGTCTGATCTCAAAATGCTGTCTCTTCAAAGACTCATAATAGTTTTGATTCATTTCGGCATAAAGATTCTGCTGCTCCAGTTTTTGCTGCTTTGATAAAACAGCGATCGCCCATAAAAGAGCCATAAAAGAAAACAGCGCAAGAAGCAGCAATACAGTATATAATGGCAGCAGCGACTTAGGAATCCACTCCTGCGGGGGAATGAGTACGATACTGAGGACGATTCCAAGAGGAGCAAGCGTTAAAAAGGACATCAGATGCCACAGAGAGTTTCCCAGTTCCGTTTCTGTATCAGGCCCCCAAAAGCGTATAATGATATAAAGAAAAACAGAAAAAAGCAGGCGGAGAACAGCTGACAGATAAAATTGATAATCAAGAAATATATTGTCAAGTAAAGTATTAAATGCAAATATCGTACTGGTGAGCATAAGAGAAAGAGTAAGTTTTTTTGCAGGGCTTCCCTTGCAGGCATATTGAATACCGATAAGATAGATAAAAAAAGTCGGGGGAAGGTTACCCCAATCTCCGATATAAATGATCATGCCCACAAGCAGAAAACTGATAAAAAGCAGCACAAGGCGGGCAAAAGGTGATTTTTTGACGGGCAGGAGCCTTTTTATTGTCAGATAGTGAAAAATGTAGGCGGGTGCTTCAATCAGGAGTACAAGAGGCATTTTTTAAATCCTTTCAGGTTAAATGTGTAGAGGGCTGACTTTGGAAAGCGTTAAGTTTATAAAAATTCTGTGAGAAGCACTCTCGCTAATTTATCGGAGGCTTCTTTTTTGTAGGCGCGGCTGACGGGGAGCTTTTCGCAGGCGGGATTATCGATGGTCACATAATCATTTCCAAGAAATGTCACTTTATCGCTGTTTACAAGATAGCGCTGATGGATGCGAATAAATTTTTTCTGTATCTGTTGTTCAATTTCATTCAATTTTCCATAAAAAGTATAAGTTTTCGAAACGGTGACCAGATTGATGTATCTTCTGTCGCTGTAAAAATATAAAATATCATCGAAGGGCAGGCGGTAGATGCCGTCGGTATTTTTCAGAACAAAAAATTTTTCTGTCTGGGGAGCAAGCAGATTTTTTGCCCGAAGGAGCACTTCTTTCAATTTTTCGGGCGAAGCGGGTTTTATCAGATAGTCTAATGCATCCACCCTATAGCCGTCAAAAACATAGTCGGCATATCCGGTTACAAAAACGATCAAAAGGCTGTTGTTTACAGTCCTTATTTTTTTCGCCGCTTCCATACCGTTTTCCGTTCCCATTTCCACATCAAGAAAAAGCAGATCTATTTCGCCGGGGTGTGCCATAAGCCAGTTTGCACAGGTGCGGCCGTTTGAAAATTCATAGACGATCTCATCTTCCGATTCATCCATCAGTTTTTCAAGTTGTATTCTAAGCGCATCACGCGCGCTTTCTTCATCGTCGCAAAGAGCTATTCGAAGCATAGGGATAAAACCTCTCCTGTTTATCATAATTATGTTCTTTCTTACTGTAGCATTTCCGGGAATTTCTCTCAAGATACGTCCTGCCAAATTTTACATGAGAAACACCAAACTTTACATATTTTGCAGCGGGACGCAGATTTTTGCAAAAATAATACCGAATTTGACCGGTCAAAATTTGATTGCCGAAAGTTGTGCTATGTTAAGATGGTCAGCTGCATTTGCTTATGTATGTTATAGGCAAGTGAGGCTGCTATCAAGAAAAACAGCATAAGCCAAAATGAAAACATTTTTCAGCAAAAAAGATATTTGGCAGAAAAAAGGAGGATAAAAATGCTTGAAGTAAAAAATTTATACAAATCATATGAGACGGCGAAAACCCGTTATCCTGTGTTGAAAGGAATCAGCTTTCATGTGGAAAAGGGAGAGTTTGCAGCTGTAATGGGAGCATCGGGATCCGGTAAGAGTACGTTACTTAACTGTATCTCCTGTTATATCCCCTATGATAAGGGAGACATTTTGCTGGGGGAACAGAATCTTGGAGATCTGGATAAAGAGGGGCTTGCAAAAGTCAGGAATGAAAAGTTAGGATTTGTCTTTCAGGATTTTATGCTGCTTGACGGGCTTACAGTGAAAGAAAATATTTTAATTCCGAGGATCATTAAAGAAAAAGCAGACAGGAAGGCAGAAGAATATGCGGAAAGACTGATGGAAATGTTTGGAATTTCCCATATAAAGGATAAATATCCGGCAGATATTTCCGGAGGTGAAAGGCAGAGAGCCGCAGTGGCAAGAAGCCTGATCAACGATCCGCTTCTGATTTTGGCGGATGAGCCCACCGGAAATCTGGACAGCAAATCGAGCCGTACCGTGATAGAGGCTTTTGAGAAGGCAAAACAGGAGATGGATTCCACGATCTTGATGGTGACCCATGACAGTTTTTCGGCGTCATTTTGTGACAGAGTGATCCTGCTAAAGGATGGTGTTATTTATAAAGAGTTGAAACGGGTTGGAGACCAGAGCAGCTTTCAGGGATATCTGTTAGATACCTTAAAAGAAATGAATCATGCAGATTAGAAGTCACGCCAAAATGTAAAGGCGCCGCAGTGAGGAGGTTATCTATGAGAACAATGAGAGATTTAGAGAAAAAATTAAGAAAGCTGGATTATCATCAGGCAAGATTGTATCTGTTCTGCAATTTTATTTCGCTGATGCTGATCACGGCATATTCCATTATGATGCTGTCGCCGACCGTACTTGAGGTGCTTCCGGAGGGTGGGGATTCAAGAAAGCAGATGGTGGCAATCTTTGTGCTGGCAGCAGTGGGCTGTACCGCGTTTACCGTGTATGCGACCGCGCTGTTTTTCAGAAAAAAATCCCGGCAGGCAGGTATTTTGATGGCGCTCGGCATTTCCAAAAAGCAGCTTGCGCCAATGCTATATCGGGAAATTCTGGCGCTCAGTTTTTTGTCCTCCGCCTGCGGTATTCTGGCGGGAATTCCGCTTGTGATATTGCTGTGGAACAGCTTTCGTCTGCTTATCGTGGACAGCGCGCAGATGCAGTTAAATTTCCGGGCGGTATGTCTGGTGATTCCGCTTATTTTTCTGACGGTGGTCATTGGTCTTGCCTGTATGACAGCAAAAAGGTATCTGGCGAGAACGGATATTCTGGATACGATTCAGGAAGAGCATAAGAACGAGCCGGTAAAAGAACTGGGGAGATGGTGCGGACCGGCGGGCATTGTCATTCTGTTTGCAGGAGCGATTGCGGGATTTGAGGCGCCGATGGTTTATATGAAAGTTGTGCAGGCTTATCCTGTCTGGTGGCTTAACCTGTTTTATATTCCGGTGTTTATCGGACTGTATATGATCCTGCTCCACACGGTGGTATACGGCTGGCATTTTCGGAAAAAACATTCCGGAATCCGCAGTAATATTATTTCTTACAGTATGATGAAGTTTCAGGGAAAGCAGACGGTGAACAATATGCTTGTCAGTACTGTTCTGACAGCCGGGGCGTGTTTTGCTATATTTTATATACCTATGCTTTCTTACAGCACAACGAGCGACTTAAAGAAACGCCCCTACAACTATCTGTATCATTATCGGGCAGACCAGAAGGGACTGCAAAGGACAGAGGTGGAAGAGCTGGCCTCAGAGTATGGGCTTTCGCTGAAGGATTGGCACGAAGCGGATTATATCAACTTGGGCATGGATGGTATAACAGATGTAGGAGGAGGGGAGAGCGGAGATAAGATAGAATATCAATATGAGCAGCTGGTATTTGAAGGAAAGTTTTTTTCGGAGAGCGGTTTTCGGGAACTGACCGGAGAAGAGGTGAGTGTGGAACGGGGAAGCTATCTGGCTGTCAGCAATGATGATGAGACAAATGATCATCTGATTTCCACGGACTGTACGGTTTTTACCAACATGGATACAAGAAAGACACTGTCTGTCAGCTTTGCCGGCCGCGTGCATTATAATCTGTTGGTAAGCGACAAAGGGTATTATGTGCTGCATGATGCCGATTTTGCTGAAATATCGGAAGGCGCTGCGGATGAGTGGCTCGGAAGAATGCATGTTTTTAATGTGGAGGGGGAAGATGATTACCGGTTTGCGGACAGATTTTTTCACCTGTTTGTAGAGTCCTTTGATGAAAGCTGCAACATCTCCTGTCTTTATGACCGGGTAAATAAAATAGCGAAAAATGAAAAGGGCATGGTTTACTGGGGAGATAAAGACAATATGGGAAGTGTTGATTTCGGTCGCATAAATGATACGGACTTTCGGCTTTACTGGGAATATATGCCAAAATCCGTCATGTTGGAGAAAACGGATTTTATAAGGACTTTTTCGGTGTTTTTGATGATGTTTCTGTTTATCTTCCTGATTTGTATTACGGCGGCATGTGTGATCTGTTATACAAGATGTCAGACGATCGCGCTAAACAACCGCTATGTATTTGATGATTTAAAGAAACTAGGGGCGCCGCCTGTATTTTTAAAAAAGGAAATAAGGAGACAGTGCTGCATCGTGATCCGCACGCCGGCGGTCATCGGAATCACGGCGATGAGCATTTTGTATGCAATGATCCTGTATGCCAATGACGGAAAACTTGTAATGTCCGAAATAATCGGTCTGGGCATATGCGGTCTGGTCATTCTGGGAATTGTGCTGTTGTTGTATGCTGTATACCATAAAACGGTGAAAATACTGGTGAAGGAACTGGTGGATATACCGTAAAATTGGAAGTAAAATCCGGAATCATTACATATGAAATCAGACAGTATCAAAAGAAGTCAAAAATTCCTGTTGACAGAATGATATCATAATGATATCATAATAGCATCAAACAAAGAACTGAAACAGGAGGTACTGTGATGGAAGAAAAAATTTTACAGAAAAAGAAAAACGGCATGGCAATGTTATTGTTATTTATTTTACTTTATATTGCCGCAATTTTGGCATCCGTCGGCGGATTTATTGTGAATGCGAGAGGAATCGGCACTGCACTGATCATTATAAGCATGATATATATGGCGATTGGCTGGATTCCGTTTCTGGGGCTTAAAGTATTAAAACCGCAGGAAGCGGCAGTATTAACCTTGTTCGGAAAATATATCGGCAGCCTGAAGGGGGACGGGTTCTATTTTGTAAATCCGTTTTCCACTATGGTTAATCCGGCGGCAGAGACGAAACTGAACCAGAGCGGCGATGTGAAGCCGAATGGAGGAAAATTATTTCAACTCGGGGGGGTTGAAAATGTTAATTTAAATACAAACGTTGTCAATAAAAAAATCTCCTTAAAAATTATGACGTTAAATAATAACAGGCAGAAGATCAACGACTGTCTGGGAAATCCGGTGGAAATCGGTATCGCGGTGATGTGGCGCGTGGTGGATACAGCGAAAGCGGTATTCAATGTGGATAATTATAAGGAATATTTGTCCCTGCAGTGTGACAGCGCGCTCCGTAATATCGTCCGCATGTACCCTTACGATGCGGCGGAAAATATTGACACAACAGGGGACGGCATGGCGGATGACGGAAGTTTACGGGGATCCAGTGAGGTTGTGGCGGAACGGATCAGACAGGAAATCCAGAGTAAAGTCAGCGAGGCAGGATTGGAGATCATTGAGGCAAGAATCACATATCTTGCCTACGCACCGGAAATTGCAGCGGTAATGCTGCAGCGTCAGCAGGCATCAGCGATCATTGATGCAAGAAAACTGATCGTGGACGGCGCTGTGGGAATGGTGGAGATGGCGCTTAATCGTCTGTCTGAAAATGAGGTAGTGGAGCTCGACGATGAGAGAAAAGCGGCAATGGTATCCAATCTGTTGGTGGTACTTTGCGGAAACAGGGATGCCCAGCCTATCGTAAATTCGGGAAGCCTGTACTAGCGGATGGCGGACAATAACAAAAAGCAGGTTCCGCTTCGCCTGTCAGCAAAATTGTATGATGCCATTGCAGCCTGGGCAGAGGATGATTTTCGATCTGTAAATGGCCAGATAGAGTATTTGCTGACAGAATGTGTCAGGCAGCGGAAGAAAAACGGAAGGCCTGTACCTCATGAACTGGATGTGCCGCCGGAGTTTGACATTCAGTAAATTATGGGAGTAATATACTGCATATGATAAACGAAAGGAAACTTGTAATATGACAGAAATAGGGAAAACAAAAAAGCAATTTATCATTTTTCTTCT
This sequence comes from Lachnospiraceae bacterium, assembly GCA_014804795.1. GTDB lineage: Bacteria > Bacillota > Clostridia > Lachnospirales > Lachnospiraceae > 1XD8-76. The sequence goes on from JAAUZC010000023.1 coordinate 250,253, forward strand.
TATTGCTTATGGCGTAACTTATGTGATGGGACTTTTAATATGGTATGGAAGCAGTATATCTGTGGATGTAAGCTCGTTTGGAAACGCGCAGATGTTTTATCCGGCGGCAGGCGTGATGTTGGCTTATCTGCTGACACAGTGGAAAGATGAACTGTTGCCGAAATGGTTTTACATATGTTTTTTGGTCATAACATTTATCATGATCGTCTGTTGTGTGATTTCCGTTATCATACCGGGAGAATCTGTTTCCCTGAACGGGCAGGAGTTTACCATATGGTCGTTAATCTCCCAGTATATTATCATACTTGGAAGCATCTTCTGCTGGATCACGCTGTTAATTTCAAGAAAGGAACGGCGGGAAGAGTACGGACTGACATGGCAAAACTGGGGAGCCTCTGTTTTCTGTATTCTTGTATTTCTCTTCCTTTATTTTGGCCGGGCGGTTATTTCCTATGTGGCAGCAGGAGAGGCGGGGATGATAAAAGAAATATTCGGAAGCCTGCAGGCATGGATGTATATGCTTATCATGCCGGTAAACTTTTTGTTTAGCTTTGCGGCGTTTTTCGGTGAAGAATACGGATGGAGATATTATATGCAGCCGATACTTCAGAAGAGGTTCGGCATGCGGCGGGGTGTACTCATCCTTGGCGTGGCATGGGGATTGTGGCATATTTTTATGGACTTTTTCTTCTACACCACGCCGGACAGAGGATTGATCATGACCACATCGCAGATCATTACCTGTTTGGGGCTGGGCATCTTTTTTGCCTGGGCTTACTTAAAGACAAACAATATCTGGGTGCCCACGATCATGCACTTTCTGAATAATAACCTGATACTGGTGATCAGCAATGAATACTCTGCAGATGTATTGCAGAATCAACAGGTAACCTGGGAAATGATTCCGTCGGCGTTACTGCTTAACGGTGTTTTATTCGGAATATTTATACTGTCCAAAGAATTTCGGAAGAAAGAAGATCCTTGTAAAATCGATTAGCTGCATGAAAACGAAACAGAAATAAAAAATAAGACTGCCGTGTCGGATAAATATTGAACCGATGGGGCAGTCTTTTTAAATGTGAAATGATAAATTGTTTTTGTAAAATTATCTTAAAAATGATACAGAATCCAAATAAATATTTGTAAATATGACATTGATTTTAGAAAGAAAACGTCATAAAATAGGTTTTTGGAAGAGATAGGGCCTGTTACAGGCCGTATCATAAAGTTTGCGAAATTTTTCAGGAAAGGAAGTGTGGTTATGGGAAATCTGGGCGAAACTCTGATGGAAGAGTTGAACTGTGAGACTGTATTTTCCATAGGCGGCATCGGGATTGCGGAGTCTGTGGTCGTGACCTGGATCATTATGGCAGTGGTGGTACTGGCATCTATACTGCTGACCAGAAATCTGAAAGTGGAGCATCCGGGACGAGGCCAGCTGATGTTGGAATATGCGGTCACATGGCTTCAGGGTATCGGAAAAGGGATCGTCGGCGAAGAGGGTGAACAGTATGCGTCCTATCTGACCTCGGTTCTGATTTATCTGGGTATAGCCAACCTGATAGGTATTCTGGGATTTAAGCCTCCGACAAAGGATTTAAATGTAACAGCGGCACTGGCAATCATGAGCATCGTTCTGATCGAGGCTGCGGGAATCCGTAAAAAGGGTGCGAAGCGGTGGCTGAAGAGCTTTACGGAACCGGTGGCGTTAGTTACGCCGATCAATATACTGGAGCTGTTTATCAAACCATTGTCGCTCTGTATGCGGCTGTTTGGAAACGTGCTCGGTGCGTTTGTGATCATGAAGCTGATCGAAAGTATATGCGGGGTGGGGCTCCCGGTGGTGTTCAGTCTGTATTTTGATCTGTTTGACGGTCTGATTCAGGCGTATGTGTTTGTATTTCTGACCGGGCTGTTTATAAAAGAAGCAATAGAATAAAAATAGTGTATAAGGAGAGGGAAAAATGAATACATTGATTGCGATTGGAGCAGGTATTGCAGTATTTACAGGTATTGGAGCAGGTATTGGTATCGGTATCGCTACTTCCAAGGCGGCGGAAGCAGTGGCAAGGCAGCCGGAAGCAGAGAGCAAGATCATGAAGATGCTGGTATTTGGCGCGGCGCTGGCAGAGGCAACGGCGATCTATGGTTTCGTTGTGGCGCTTCTGATCATCATCCTGCTTGCATAGAACATAGAGAGAGGCGGATATCAGTATGTTAAGATTAGATATAAATCTGCTCTGGACGATACTCAATCTTTTGATCTGGTATGTTCTTATTCGTAAATTTCTGTTTAAGCCGATCAATGCTGTGATCAGCAAACGGGAAGAAGCGATCACTTCCCGGTATGCGAAGGCACAGGAACTTCAGGAAGAAGCAGAGGCGGAAAAGAACAGGTGTAAGGAAGTTCAGGCGCAGATCGAGAAAGAAAAAGCAGCAGTTTTCACAGAAGCGAGGGAAAACGCCCGGGATGAATATGACCGTATTGTGGCGGAAGCGGGTGTAAGGGCAGCACAGATTGTGGAAGATTCCAGAAAAGAAGCAGAACAGGAAAGGACGCGGATCATCGAAAAGGCAGAACAGGAGATACGTTCCATGATCATGGATGAGGCAGTAAAGTCCATGCAGTCTTCCCAGGGTGATCATGCGCTTTATGATCAATTTTTAGCAAAAGCAGGTGAGACGGATGCAGAATGACAGATATATGGAACATGCGCCTCTGGAATGCGTACTGGAATATGTGACTGCACCGGATGAGCAGCAGTTTGCCGGCATCCGGAGATTTCTGGAGCAGAAATATCCCGGAAGGACGTTTTCCATTGAGCAGAGGGAAAATCCGGGGCTTGGAAGCGGTTTTATCCTTCGGGCCGGAATGGAGGAATATAACTGGAGCCAGAACGAGCGTAAGAAGATTCTGGAAGAAAGATTAAAAGAGATCGATATCATCGGTGCAAAGTCCCTGATGGAAGAGAAGGGGATCATCAGCATCCTGAAAGGCAGTTTTGAGGATGTGGATGTTAGGAGTCAGGAGATTGGCACCGTGAGCTGGGTTGGAGACGGCATTGCCTATATTGACGGTGTGGATCATGCCATGTACGGTGAGATCCTGGTTTTTGAGAACGGCCTGAGGGGCATGGTACAGGATATTCGAAGTGATGAGATCGGCTGTATCCTTTTTGGAAAAGACACAGGGATCAGCGAGGGGACAAAAGCAGTCCGGACCGGGCGTATGGCAGGTATTCCGGTGGGAGATGCCTTTATTGGAAGAGTTGTGGACGCGCTTGGTGACCCGATCGATGGAAAAGGACCCATTGAGGCGTCTGATTACCGGAGAGTGGAAGAACCGGCTCCCGGCATTACGGATAGAAAGTCTGTGGATACTCCGCTGGAGACAGGTATCCTTGCCATTGATTCCATGTTCCCGATCGGACGGGGACAGCGAGAGCTGATCATCGGAGACCGGCAGACCGGCAAGACATCCATTGCTACGGATACCATTCTGAATCAGAAAGGCAAAAATGTCATCTGTGTCTATGTGGCGATAGGACAGAAGGCATCCACTGTCGCCAAGCTGGTTCATACTTTTGAAAAGCACGGTGCTATGGACTATACCATTGTCATATCGGCAACGGCAAGCGACCCGGCGCCGCTTCAGTATATTGCGCCCTATTCGGGTACGGCGTTAGCCGAGTATTTCATGCACAAAGGGCAGGATGTGCTGATCGTCTATGATGATCTGTCCAAGCATGCGGTAGCATATCGCGCGCTGTCCCTGCTCTTGGAGCGTTCTCCGGGACGTGAGGCTTATCCGGGCGATGTATTTTATCTGCATTCCAGGCTTTTAGAGCGTTCGAGCCGCCTGAGCGACGAACTGGGAGGCGGTTCCATAACGGCGCTTCCGATCGTTGAGACACAGGCGGGAGATGTGTCCGCGTATATTCCGACGAATGTAATCTCGATCACAGATGGTCAGATTTTCCTGGAGAGTGACCTGTTTTTCGCCGGTATGAGGCCGGCGGTCAATGTGGGACTGTCTGTATCCCGTGTCGGCGGCGCAGCGCAGACAAAGGCCATGAAGAAAGCGTCGGGAAGTATCCGTATCGATCTGGCGCAGTATCGGGAAATGGAAGTATTTACCCAGTTCAGTTCCGATCTGGATGATGTGACGAAAGAGCAGCTTCAGTATGGAAAGGGCCTTCTGGAACTGTTAAAGCAGCCGTTGTGTGAACCCATGTCTCTTCATGAGCAGGTGATCACACTCTGCGCAGCGAATAATCGTGTCTTTTTAAAGCTTAGGGTGAATGAGATCAAGCAGTTTCAGCGGGATATGCTGAACTGGATCGATGAACAGTATCCGGAGATTGGAGAGGAAATCGAGAGAACGCAGACGATCGATGATGTTCTGACAGAGAAGATCGTTACTGCAGCAAAGGAATATAAGGAACAGGTGATGAGACAGTATGGCAGGTCTTCGTGAAATTAAGAGTCGTATCAAAAGTATCGAGGATACAAAAAAGATCACAAGTGCCATGTATATGATCTCTTCTACAAAGATGAAAAAGGCTAGAGAGACACTGGAAGAAACGGAACCGTACTTTTATATGCTTCAGTCGACCGTAGAGAGGATCCTTCGGCATATTCCGTCGGATATGGAACATATATATTTTGGACATCCGGATGTCTCGCAGCGAAAAATCGGCCTTCTGGTGATCACTGACGACAAAGGGCTTGCAGGTTCCTATAATCATAACATCCTGAGAATGGCACAGAACTTTCTGGATCAAAAGGAAAATCAGGTGGAGCTTTTTGTGGTGGGGGAGCTGGGGCGACATTATTTTGCGACAAGGCGTATCCCGATACAGGAAAATTTTCAGTATACGGTGCAGAATCCGACCTTTAACAGAGCGCGCTGGATCAGTGAGATCCTGTTAGAGCGGTACCGGTCCGGAGAGATCAATGAGCTTCATGTACTCTACACCCGTATGGAGAACGGCATGCAGAGTGTGGCTGAGGATGAAAAGGTGCTGCCGCTCGAACGGTTTTCTTTTGCGGAGGTTCCGGTAGATGTGTATCATGAGGACTTTTTACTGCTGCCGTCTGCAGAGAAAGCGATTGATACGATCGTTCCCAACGCGATAACCGGTTTCATCTATGGCACGTTAGTGCAGTCATACTGTGCCGCACAGGGTGCCCGGATGATGGCCATGGAATCGGCGACAGGCAATGCGGACGACCTGCTGCGTGAGCTTAAGATCATGTACAACCGCGCAAGACAGGCAGAGATCACGCAGGAGATCACGGAAGTGAGCAGCGGTGCGAAAGCGCAGAGATCACGCAGGAAAGCGCGGAAGATGGGCCGAAACAGGAAGTCAAATGCCCCGTAGCAAGCCACGGAGCATTTGACTTTCGCGGCAGTCGCCAAATATCCGTGCAAGCACGGCTGTTTGGCTCGTTACTCGCGAAAATAATGAAAATAACAGGAGAGATATGTGTGATGGAAAAAGGAAAGATCATACAGGTGTCTGGCCCGGTGGTGGATGTATTTTTTGAAAAGGGCAGTCTCCCTCATATAAAAGATGCACTTACGGTCAAAGGTGATGAAAACGAATATGTGATGGAAGTGGCGAAGCACATGGGGGATCGTGTGGTACGCTGTATCACGTTGTCTGCAAGCGAAGGCCTCTGCCGTGATATGGAAGTGACATGTACCGGAGCCGGGATCACGGTGCCGGTGGGAGATAAGATACTGGGGAGACTTTTTAATGTGCTTGGACAGACGGTGGATGGAAAAGGAGAGATCGAAGATGCACCGAGATGGTGCATCCATCAGGATCCGCCTTCTTTTGAGAACCAGAGTCCGGTAGTGGAGATATTAGAGACCGGTATTAAGGTCATTGATCTTCTGGCGCCGTATGCAAAGGGAGGAAAGATCGGTCTGTTCGGCGGTGCCGGAGTAGGAAAGACGGTCCTGATCCAGGAGCTGATCCGGAATATTGCGACCGAACACGGCGGTTATTCCATATTTACAGGAGTCGGGGAACGTTCCCGTGAGGGAAATGATCTGTGGAGCGAGATGAAAGAATCCGGCGTACTGGAGAAGACGGCGTTGGTCTTCGGCCAGATGAATGAGCCGCCCGGAGCGCGTATGCGCGTGGCGCAGACCGGGCTTACCATGGCAGAATATTTCCGTGACGAGATGAATCAGGATGTGCTTCTGTTTATCGATAATATCTTCCGTTTTGTGCAGGCGGGCTCTGAAGTGTCTACACTGCTTGGCCGTATGCCTTCAGCCGTGGGCTATCAGCCTACACTGGCAACAGAGATGGGAGAATTGCAGGAGAGGATCGCATCCACCAAAAATGGTTCTGTCACGTCGGTTCAGGCAGTCTATGTGCCGGCGGATGATTTGACGGATCCGGCTCCTGCGACCACATTTGCCCATCTGGATGCCACGACGGTTCTTTCCAGAAAGATCGTGGAACAGGGAATCTACCCGGCGGTGGATCCGCTGGAATCCTCTTCCCGTATCCTGGAGGCTGATGTGGTGGGCGAAGAACATTACGAGACTGCGCGCAAAGTACAGGAAATGCTTCAGAAATACAAGGAACTGCAGGATATCATCGCAATTCTCGGCATGGAGGAGCTGTCGGATTATGACAAAAGAATTGTCAGCCGTGCAAGAAGGATTCAGCGTTTTCTGTCCCAGCCGTTCCATGTGGCGGAGAATTTTACCGGCGTTCCGGGAAAGTATGTTCCTCTGAAGGATACGATCAAAGGTTTTCAGGCGATCATCTCAGGAGAGATGGATCAGTATCCGGAGGCAGCATTTTTCAATGTAGGGACGATAGAAGAAGTTGTGGAGAAAGCGAAGACTATAACGGCTTCCGTACAGGGGTAACAGCGATGGCAGTATTTCATTTGAAAATTATAAGCAGCAGACGGGTATTCTATGATGGTTCCTGCCATTGTCTGATCATACCGGGACTGGACGGAGAACTGGCAATTATGGCGCAGCATGAAGAGATGATCGCTGCGATCCGGACCGGGGAGATGCGCCTGCAGACGGAAGAAAACGGAGACTGGCAGGCAGCGGTCGTCGGAGAAGGATTCTGTCAGGTCGCTCACAACCGCGTCACGCTTCTGGCGGATGAGGTTGAACTGCCGGAGGAACTGGATGTGCGCCGTGCCAGAGAGGCACTGGAAAATGCCAAAGAGCAGATGCGTCAGAAGCAGAGTGCCAGGGAATACCATATGACGCAGGCCGCCATGGCCAGAGCGTTGGTGAGGCTCAAAGAGGCAGAACGATTCTCAGGAGCGCCGGACAGACGTCGGAACGGATTTGGAAATAACAGATAAAAGGGAAGTATATTAAAGGTTGCCCAAAGAAAAGGGCAGCCTTTTATTTACCCCTTCTCTTTCGTTTTCTGCTGTTGGTATTGTCATTTTACACGGTTGGATTTTTTTCCGTGACATGCTATAATCTGCTAATACGATAATAATCAGGAGGTCTTTCACTGTGAATGTAACCGAACGCCGTATGCAAATTTTTAACCTGCTCAAAACAAATGAGACCGTTGAGCTGAATGATCTGGCAAAACGTTTTCATGTTTCAACCATGACGATTCGGCGGGATCTGCAGATGTTTGAGCGTCAGGGACTGCTTCAGATCAACTGCGGGGAGGCCTATCTGATCAGAAATTCTGCCCATGAACCGAGTTTTGCGGTAAAATCCGAACAGAATATGCTACAGAAACAAAATATCGGCCGCCGGGCCGCACAATTTGTCGAGGACGGAGATATCATTATACTGGATTGCGGAACAACGCCCTTGCAGATGCTTTCTTTCCTTGGAAATAAACATGTAACCGTTATTACGAATTCATGGCCGAGCGCGCACTTCATAACGGGAAACTCAAATATAAAACTGATCTTTGCCCCCGGTGAATATTATGAGGTGAGTGCCGGCATGACGGGTCCTCTGACAACTGACTTCTTTGCGCATCTCCATGCGGATAAGGTTTTCATGGGTGCACACGGATTCAATATTCGCAACGGAGTGACGGAACCGGATATCGAATTCAACTCCAAGAAGGCTCTGATGTCTGCCGGAAAAGAACATTTTTTGCTGGTTGACTCCACAAAATACGAAAAAACCTTTCTCATGAAATACGCAGATTTGGAGGCATTTGACCATATCATCACAGACGAGAACTTTCCTTTCGCCAAACGTGCCGAGTTGGAAGAAGCCTGTAGGGATGTGATATATGCCTCACGCCCGAACGAAACTACTGTCGGTTAAAAGCGCCCTGGAGATATTCTTCCCGTCTTGACATCTTTCAAGGATGATGATACTATTTTAACACATATTAACATAATTTTTTGTTATATAATGTTATTATTGCGAGGAGGATTTACTATGGACAAATTAAACGTTGCAGTTGTAGGCGCAGGTATTTATGGTATCAATCATGTGAACGCATATCTTTCCAATCCGAATGTTAATTTGGCGGCGGTGTGTGATCTGAATGAGAATCTGCGGGAAAAAATTGAAGAGCAGTATCATGTGAAAACGTACGGCAAGGTGGAGGATATGCTTGAGAACGAAGAAATTGACGCAGTATCCATTGCGACACCGGACTTTAGCCATGCAGCCCCCGCCTTACAGGCGATCCGCTATGGCAAACATGTACTCATCGAAAAACCGCTTGCAACCACACTGGAGGATGCGAGGGCGATCATTGCGGAGGCTGAAAAGAAAAACGTCCGTGTGGCGGTAGACTACCACAAACGATGGGATCCCGCTTCTATCCAGATTAAAAATGAGCTCGCGAAGCCCGAAGCGGGCAAGGTGATCCGGGGATATATGAGTATGGACGACATTATCGATGTACCGACAAAATGGTTTAACTGGTCAGACAAATCATCCCCCGTTCATTTTCTCGGCACGCACTGCTATGACTTGATCCGTTGGTATATGGGCTGTGAAGTGACGGAAGTTTACGCTGTCGGCACAAAAGAATACCTGAAATCCATGGGCATCGATACCTATGATTCCATTCAGGCATTCCTCACTTTTGAGAACGGCTGCCACTGGACCGTAGAGAATTCCTGGGTTCTCCCGACGGGATTCGCAAAGAACAATGACGGACACACACAGATTCTGACGACAAACTCCCTCTTGCGGGTAGACTCACAGAACCGTGGTGTTGAGATCTTTGACGATTCCAGATACAGAACGCCCAACTATTGTTTCATGCAGATGTTTGAGGGACGCCCGGTTGGTTTCGGGTATGATCCGATCAATGATTTTGTACGCTGTCTGCAATATGATCTTCCGTTTATCGCCAATGCGAAAGACGGTCTTGAAGCAGAAAAAATTGCAGAGGCCGTACACAAGAGCGTGGAAACAGCAAGTGCAGTAAAAATTGAAAAGGAAATAAAATAGGGGGCAGTATGAAAAAATTTAATTACGGCATTTTAAGCACTGCATCGATCGTGCCAAGATTTATCGGGGCGCTCAGGGAGAGCAAAACCGGAGAGGTGGTTGCTATTGCCTCCCGGAGCGAAGAAAAGGCAAAAGAAAAAGCAAAAGAATGGAACATTCCAAAAAGCTATGGCAGCTATGAAGCTCTGCTTGAAGATCCCGACATAAATGTGGTCTATGTCGCAATGATCAACAGCGAACACTATAAATATACCTTAAAATCTTTAGAGGCAGGAAAAAATGTAATCTGCGAAAAACCCTTTACGTTGAAGAGCGGGGAAGCCGCGCACCTTTTTCAAGTGGCAAAGGAAAAGGGATTATTTCTGGCGGAAGCACAGAAATCGGTATTTCTTCCGGTGATGCAGGACATTAAGTCGTTGATTTCACAGGGACGGTTGGGAGCAATCCAATTTGCGGACTTTACCAGTTCCTGTTCTGCCGTCTATAATGAATGGCTGCACAAAGCGGAGGCCGGAGGAGGCGCCATGGCCGGAAGTGCAAGCTATTCCCTCCATCTGGCAAAATATCTTTTTGGAAAAGAAGTAACTTCCTATGCCGGATTATGCACAAAAGGAGATTCGGAGGTAGACGAACAGTGTGTGATCAATCTGAGCCTGGACAACCGCATTTTATTTGTGAGCAAGATTTCCACAAATGTAAAAGCAATTGACAGGGCGCTGATCTTCGGTGAACTGGGATATATCGAAATTCCGGAATATTGGAAAGCGCGAAAAGCTGTCGTGCATTTTAACACAGGGGAAGATCTTGTGTTGGAACATCCCTGTCAATATGAACTGGTTTATGAGATAGAACATTTTCATGAGTGTATGCAGAATGGACTTTTGCAAAGTCCCGTGATGAGTGAAGAGATGACAGTCAGCACTCTGGAAATTCTGGATGGGATTCGGGAGGCCTGGAAGAAGTAAATCTTCCAGGCCTTCGGCCGAATTTATCGATTTATTTTTTGATATTATCATGTATTATTTGCTAAAATGTTACTGTAGATAATATCAAATGGAACTGACGCAGTAATTTTTTGAAAGGAGTTATGGCATGGGAATTCTGGCAGCAGTTATGGTACCTCATCCGCCGCTTATTGTGCCGGAGATCGGGAGAGGCGAAGAGACTAAAATTCAGAAAACAATTGACGCTTATAAAAAAGCGGCACGGCAGATCGCGGCTTACGGGCCGGAGACCATTGTGATTTTGTCTCCGCATCAGATTATGTATGCGGATTACTTTCATATCTCACCGGGAAAAGGAGCAAAGGGCGATTTCGGAAATTTCCGGGCAGGGAAAGTGAAATTTGAAGTTTCCTATGATACGGAATTTGTGGAGGAACTGTGCCTGCTTGCAGGAGGACGGAATCTGCCCGCCGGAACAATGGGCGAGCGTGATAAAAAACTGGATCACGGGACAATGGTGCCGTTATATTTTATTGATCAGTTCTGCAGCGAATATCAGGTGGTGAGGGTCGGCTTATCCGGACTGCCGCTTACAAAGCACTATGAACTGGGGGAGTGTATAAAAGAGGCGGCGAAGCGTCTGAACAGAAAAACGGTGATTGTTGCCAGCGGAGATTTGTCCCACCGGTTAAAGGAAGACGGACCTTACGGTTATCGGGAGGAAGGTCCGGCATATGATGAACGCATTATGGAAGTAATGGGGACAGGAAATTTTTCGGAATTATTTGACTTTTCGGAAAAATTCTGTGATAAAGCAGGGGAGTGCGGGCATCGTTCTTTCACGATCATGGCAGGAGCATTTGATCAAACGGAAGTGAGAACAGAACAGCTCTCCTATGAGGGACCGTTCGGTGTGGGTTATGGCGTCTGCATGTACGAAAGGCTTGGGGAAAATCCGGAACGAAATTTCAGGCAGCAATTCGAAGAAAAAGAAAGACAGCGTCTTGCAGAGATGCGGGGCAAGGAAGATGCGTATGTAAAACTTGCCCGAAAGACGATAGAAAAGTATATTATATCAGGAAGAAAACTTGAAGTGCCCGAACAACTTCCTGAGGAATTGTGTGAGCGCAGGGCAGGTGCGTTTGTCTCGATCAAAAAGGATGGACAGCTTCGGGGCTGCATCGGAACGATTCAGCCAGTGCAGTCCTGCCTGGCGGAAGAGATCATAGAAAATGCTATCAGTGCGTCGGTGCGGGACCCCAGATTTTCACCGATAGAACCGGAAGAACTGGAATATCTGGTGATCAGTGTAGATGTGTTGGGTGAGACGGAAAAAATTTCCTCGCCGGAAGAACTTGATACGAAGAGATATGGCGTGATCGTCACAAAGGGACGAAAGAGAGGATTGCTTTTGCCGAATCTGGAGGGCATTGATACGGTGGAAGAGCAGATTGCAATTGCAAAGAAAAAAGCGGGCATCGGCGAACGGGAAGAAGTGGAACTTGAACGCTTTGAGGTAGTAAGACATTATTGAAGATAGTGTGGAAAGGGCACGGTTATTAGTAAGAAAATGGAAATAATCTGTCAGGTATGTATGCATCATTGCAGATTGCTGCCCGGACAGTGGGGCATCTGCAGAGCAAGAAAAAACGAGGACGGGAAAATGGTCTGCGAAAGCTACGGGCAGGTTTCGTCCCTTGCGTTAGATCCGATTGAGAAAAAGCCGTTAAACCGCTTTTATCCGGGAAGCAATATATTGTCGGTCGGGAGCTTCGGCTGTAATCTGCGCTGCCCTTTCTGCCAGAACCATGAAATTTCCATGGTAAAACCGGACATGTCCGACGATTGCTATCTTTCCCCGGCGACGCTCACTTCGATTGCGGTAAATTATAAAGAAAAAGGAAATATCGGCGTGGCATTCACCTATAACGAACCGTTAGTCGGCTGGGAGTATGTGTTTGATACGGCGAAACTTGTAAAAGAAGCAGGTATGAAAAATATACTTGTGACAAACGGAACGGCGGAGCCCGATATTCTGGAAAAACTTCTGCCCTATATTGACGCTATGAATATTGATCTGAAAGGGTTCCGTGAAGAATATTATAAAAAACTGGGAGGAAGCCTCGGCTCTGTAAAAGAATTTATCAAAAGGGCAGCGGCGGGATGTCATGTGGAACTGACAACGTTAGTCATACCCGGAGAAAATGACAGTATTTCGGAGATGGAAGAAGAAGCGGAATGGATTGCCTCTATTGATAAGGAAATTCCTCTCCATGTCAGCCGTTTTTTTCCGCGTTTTCAAATGCAGGATAGAAATGCGACGGCAGTGGAGAGAGTATACAGCCTTGCAAAGACGGCAAGAAAGCATTTAAAGTATGTGTATACGGGGAACTGTTAGGGGAAATACACGTCCCTTTGTGAAAACTACATAGAAAAATGGCAAAAAATGCGTAAAAATAGAATTATTTGTTATGGAATATAGAAAAGAAGAATGATATAATGAGCGTTAGCGAGAAGAACATGCTTGCATGTTCGGCGAGCGGCGAATGACGATCATGAATCGCAGATTCATGATATAATAACCGCAGAAGAAAAACGGAACTAATGATAAATTGCTGCATATGTGGCGGAATGTGAGGAAAAATGGCAAAAGTAATTGCAGTTGCAAATCAGAAAGGCGGCGTAGGAAAAACAACAACTTCCATCAATTTAACGGCGGCTCTTGCTGAAGAGGGAAAAAAAGTTTTACTGATCGATGCCGACCCGCAGGGAAATGCGACCAGCGGATACGGTATAAATAAAAATGAACTGGAAAATACGATTTATGAACTGATGTTGGGCGAATGTACGATCGGGGAGTGCCTTTTGAAGGATGTGATTCCGAACGTTTCTCTGATTCCGGCAAATGTAAATCTGGCAGCAGTCGAGATTGAGCTGATCGATACGGAAAAGAAAGAATTCATTTTAAAAAATGAAATCGATTATATCAGGGATCAGTATGATTATATTATGATAGACTGCCCGCCTTCTTTGAGTATTCTCACGGTGAATGCCATGGTGACGGCAGATACGGTGCTTGTACCGATCCAGTGTGAGTATTATGCTTTGGAAGGCCTTAGCCAGCTCATCTATACGGTAAACCTTGTCAGGGAACGGTTAAATCCGGTACTGGATATTGAGGGCGTTGTATTTACAATGTATGATTCCAGAACAAACCTTTCCATGCAGGTTGTGGAAAATGTAAAGAGCAATTTGACACAGCATATTTTTGAGACGGCAATTCCGAGAAATATCCGGCTGGCGGAAGCGCCCAGCCACGGCGTTCCGATCAATAAATACGACGAGAGATCTGCGGGAGCTGAAGCGTACGCAAAACTGGCGCAGGAGATACTTAAAAATAGCTGAGTCGAAAGACGAAGCTATTTGCTACTTCTCAATTTGTGCAGCAAATGGAGAAGGTTCACGTAATAGCTGAGTCGAAAGACGAAGCTGTTTGCTGGAAGCATAAAGAAGAAAGAACGGGGGACGTATGGCAGCAAAGGGAAGAGGATTAGGAAAAGGTCTGGATGCACTCATACCAAGTGCACAGACACCGAAGAAAACAAAAGAAGTCGTGGAAGTTTCTGAGGAAAAAGGGAAAGAGCAGTTTGTTAAGATCACAAAGGTAGAACCTAACAGAGAGCAGCCCCGTAAGAACTTTGACGAGGACGCATTGCAGGAACTTGCCGATTCTATCAAACAGTTCGGGCTGTTGCAGCCGATTCTTGTGCAGGATAGAAAAACCTACTATGAAATAGTTGCAGGCGAAAGAAGATGGCGTGCTTCTAAGCTTGCCGGTTTAAAAGAAGTGCCTGTGATCATCAAAGACTTTACGGAACAGGAGATTGTGGAAATATCCCTCATTGAAAATATCCAGAGAGAGGACTTAAACCCGATCGAGGAGGCGCTTGCCTATAAACGCCTGCTGACAGAATTTAAACTGACACAGGATGAGGTGGCGGAGAGAGTTTCCAAGAGCAGGACTACAGTGACTAACTCCATGCGTCTTTTAAAGCTGGATGACAGAGTACAGCAGATGATCATAGACGATATGATCACCACCGGACATGCGCGGGCGCTGATCAGCATTGAAGACAACAATATGCAGTATGAGCTGGCACAGAAGATTTTTGATGAAAAGCTGAATGTGCGTGAAGTAGAAAAACTGGTAAAGAGTATTCAAAGCCCGAAACCCAAAAAAGAGCCCAAAAAGGTGAATGAAAGTCTGGAACTTGTCTACAGGGATATTGCGGAAAAGTTAAAACAGTCTCTGGGGACAAAGGTTTCCATTCAGCCGAAAGAAAACGGGGCGGGAAAAATGGAAATTGAATTTTTCAGTCATGAGGAACTGGAAAGAATTACGGAATTTTTTATGAAAAAACAGGGTAAATAAACCGGAATGAGGATGAACACATGAACAGTGATTTTTTGACAATGATCGGTTTAGGGGGAATCGATATCGGATATATTCTGGTCGGTATCGTGGCTGTGATTCTGATTCTCCTGATCTTACTGATCGTATTGCTGGTAAAATACACTAAGATAAAAAAACGATATGATAAATTTATGCGGGGAAAAAATGCTTCCAGTCTGGAAGATGATATGCATGGACTTTTTGAGGATATGAAGCTTTTAAAGGCCAATGCAGATAAAAATAAAAAGGATATCCGCGTATTATATAAAAATATGGAAAAGACGTTCCAGAAACTGGGCATTGTGAAATATGATGCTTTTAATCAGATGGGCGGACAGCTTTCCTTTTCCCTTGCTCTGTTAGATGAGAATGACAATGGATTTATCTTAAATTCTGTCCATAGCAGTGAAGGCTGTTATTCTTACACAAAACAGATAAAAAACGGAAAGAGCGCGATTTCTTTAGGAGCGGAGGAAGAGCAGGCGTTAAATATTGCAATGGAAAGGTCTTCAAAATAAAATATAGCAAAACGTAAATAATGATAGAAAGAGGAGTGTTATGATCGATATAAAGTTTTTAAGAGAGAACCCGGAAATAGTAAAAGAAAATATCAAAAAGAAATTCCAGGACAGTAAACTGCCCATGGTCGATGAAGTGATCGCTCTGGATGCTGACAGGAGAAAAGCGCAGCAGGAAGCCGATGAATTAAAAGCGGCAAAAAACAAAATTGCCAAAGAAATCGGTATGTTAATGGGGCAGGGAAAGAAAGAAGAAGCGGAAGAAAAGAAAAAAGAGGTTGCAGTAAATGCGGCGCGCCTGTCGGAACTGGAGAAAAAGCAGGCGGAACTGGAAGAAAAAGTAACGAATATTATGATGGTTATCCCGAATATTATCGATCCGTCCGTGCCTGTCGGGAAAGATGACTCGGAAAATGTGGAAGTTCAGAAATATGGAGAACCGGTTGTTCCTGATTTTGAGATTCCTTATCATACCGAGATCATGGAGCGGGTAAAAGGAATTGATTTGGATGCGGCAAGAAAGGTGGCAGGAAACGGTTTTTATTATCTGATGGGAGATATTGCCAGGCTTCATTCCGCAGTACTTTCCTATGCCAGGGATTTCATGATCGGCAGAGGTTTTACCTACTGTATTCCGCCTTATATGATTCACGGCAACGTAGTTTCCGGTGTTATGAGTTTTCCGGAGATGGATGCCATGATGTATAAAATAGAGGGAGAAGATTTATACTTAATTGGTACTTCCGAGCATTCCATGATCGGGAAATTTATTGATACCATGATACCGGAAGCGGAGCTGCCGAAAACGCTGACCAGCTATTCACCCTGTTTCAGAAAGGAAAAAGGCGCGCACGGCCTGGAAGAGCGCGGCGTTTACAGAATCCACCAGTTTGAGAAACAGGAGATGATCGTAGTCTGCAAGCCCGAAGAATCACCGATGTGGTTTGAAAAACTCTGGCAGAATACGGTGGATCTGTTCCGCTCTCTGGATATACCGGTGCGGACGATCGAGTGTTGTTCCGGCGATCTGGCAGACCTGAAAGTTAAATCCTTTGATGTGGAAGCATGGTCCCCGAGACAGAAAAAATACTTTGAAGTAGGAAGCTGCTCCAATCTTGGCGATGCTCAGGCAAGAAGACTGAAAATCCGTGTAAAAGGCAGTGATGGAAACAAGTATTTCGCACATACATTAAATAATACAGTAGTAGCGCCGCCCAGAATGCTGATCGCGTTCCTGGAAAATAACCTGCAGGCGGATGGTTCTATCAAAGTACCGGAAGTACTGCGGCCTTATATGGGTGGAATTGAGAAAATCTCTTAAAATCACAGCATAAATGCGGAGCTGGAATGGAGGTGAAATCTTTGCATAAATATCTGCGCGCCATCGGCTTCAGCAAAATTAAAACGCCGAAGCAGATGCATGACCTTGTGATGGAAGTCATTCAAAATGCCGATAGAAGAAATTACACATCGAATTCTGAGACGACAATGTTAGCGGAATTTTGCAAAGATTTTGCGAGCCGTGTCGGAATGACTGTCTGCGGTGAATTCGATGAAAAAGATGAGTTTAGTTATGAGTACAGCTTCCCGTATTTTCGGGGCGATGGGATATCCACGGAAGAGGATATCTCTGTGGAACGACATGCGGAAAAGGAATCTTATGCGGGTGTCTGCAACGATATGCGGATAGGTGTTTCCCTGATCTTTTATCTGCAGAATATGATGGATTATGCCAAAATAAAATACGGGAACCGTCTTCCGATACGCGGTACCAGTCTGACACTCAGTGCTCTTTCTACGAGCGGAAAAGTAGTTTTGCCTATCGTTAAGAACGAAGCGGATATAGCAAAAATTGAAAAAGAAACGACAAACCGCAATAAACTGATCGCACAGGCAAGGCAGGGTGATGAAGAAGCGATCGAGACACTGACACTCGAAGATATGGACACATATAACGCTATCTCCAAAAAGATCAGAACAGAAGATGTTTTAAGCCTGGTAGATACTTACTTTATGCCCTACGGAGTGGAATGCGACCAGTATTCTGTGCTGGGAGAGATTTTGGAGTGCAGCAGTGAAAAAAATAAAATGACAGGAGAAGAGCTTTGTATTATGGCTCTCTCCTGCAATGATCTTATATTTGACGTGTGTATCAATAAAAAAGACTTATATGGTGAGCCCATGGCAGGGAGACGTTTTAAAGGAACGATCTGGATGCAAGGCATCATTAATTTTCCGGAAGTCTCCGGGGTTTCCTGATTTTCCGCTTGTGGCGTTTGTGTGCTTCCTTTGCGCGCTGCAGGCGGTTTTTAATGGATTCCATTTCTTCCGGAGAGATAAATTTCTCTGTTTTTACGACATAGACAGTATTATCCTCTGTCCGGCGGATACGGATCTTGCCTTTCATATAACCGTGCTTATCACAGAGAGATACCGCGAAATAATGCTTTCCGTTGGGAGAAAACCATTTGATCTTCCGACGGATATTTTTGTGGCAGATATAGCACCGGCAGCTTGTGACTTCTTTATCGTTTAAGGCGTCAGCTTTTGCAGGAAATTCTCTGGAAATATATTTTGCATAGTTGTCAAAAACAATCTTTATTTCTTCTTTTCTTGTCTGGGGCTTAATAAATGTATCAAAAGAGTAGCACTGCAGAGCGCTCTTATCTGTAATTGTTGACAGTACTTTGGCAGTATAATAGGCGTCACTGAAAGCTCTGTGGAAAGGGATATCTTTTTCAATCTGTAAAAAATCAACCGCATATTCCAAAGAACGTCTTGTTTTCTTGTCCTCATAGGCAATACTGAACAGTTTCTGCACATCATAAAACTTTAAAGGCCTGTCAGAAAGAGGATCCAGATCATAATACTTCATATTTTTTTGAAGCTCCTCCAGATCTAAAGGCCCCCATGTGCAGAACAGGAAGTCTTCTCCGCACCATTCTATAAAATCCTTAAAAACTTTAGGGAATGGTTTGCCGTGTTCAAGCTGCGCCATCTGCAAATGGATAAGTTTTCGGGTAATATAGTTTAACTCATGATACAGCTGCGGTTTCACAAGTCGGTTAAATTCACCGATCATTTTTTTATCTTCATTCAATTTTATGGCACCAATTTCCACAATCTCAAAAGGAACGCCATATACTTCCGGTTCCCGCTTGGGATTTCCCTGATTCCATTCCAGATCAAGTACGATATAATTCATAGTATTCCTCTCTGACAAATAGACTTAGAAATAATTGAAATGGACGTATTTTAAAAACCTGCCTTTTCTAAAATAGCATCCGTCATCATAGCGTATTTATGCCATAAATAAAAATATTCTGTCTGACCGGTTTTTAATTCATTCAAAGAATGTAACTGGTCTTTTTTCTGAAATCTTTTTATAAAGACAGGGTATGCACCATTCCACGGTTTAAAAGCTGTTCCTGCAAAATGAAGAATTGCCGGGGAATAATGAGGCTTTTCGTCCATTCTGTCATAATACCAAAGACAGAAATTGTATGGCATATACCATACATCCTGCATTTCCGGAAAACCATAATATCGGATATCACCTACAAAAGAGACTGATAAAAGCCCTTGGTCGCCCCAATAAATATTATGCTTATCATTTCCATAAAGTTCTCTGAGTTTCAATGATAAATATTGATAATCTGCCAAAGTTCTTTCATCCTTTCTCATTTTATCCAAATTCATCATATACGAACCAGAATTGAAAATTCCGCTTAAAATTTGCGGAAGTCCAATTTTCCAATCACCTAAATCATCTTCATTAAAAGGCTCCGCATTTCCTCCCTCCAACTTATATCTTGTACCAGTTGCCACAATACTTTTTCCCTGAAAATCATAATGATAATATGGTTCAATATCCCCCACTATCAAAGTGTCGCCTGCGTCAAGATATAAAACTCTGTCAACTGTGTCGGGCAAAAGCAAATGAGCGCATAAAGAGTAATATGCTTCGCCTGCCCAGCCGCTTCCGTATTTAGATAATTCGGAGTATATTTCCGCATGGGGTACTAAAATCTCATGAAAATGTATCTTTCCATTTTCCAGTTCCTTACAAAGAGCTTTTAGCATCTCAATGTTTTTTTGACTGACCCGGCTATGGAAAAAAAAGAAATTAACACTTGCATCCTTCAAATTTTGTGCCATTGCCGTAAGACCTACTGCCACATAAGGCACTAAGTTATCATCACAAGATGTCATGATATTATATTGTTTTTTCATGGGTATTTCCTTGCCTTTCTTTAACGATAGACATTAGGCTTATGTATAATAACCTATATCTGATCTCAAATCCCTTATAGCTAATTTTACATCATATTCAGATAAAAACAAATACCGAAAATACTGAAATTTTACCTGCTTTCACCATTAGATTTACTGTCAAGCTGAACGCATAGAAAAGACTGCAACAAGGAATATGTTCTATGACGAGCAGGGGAAACACGTCCGCACTAAAAAAGAGGTACTTGACGAAAACGGTCTGTATTTTGCCACTAAAAAGATAGGGAAAAATAATCCGAAAGCGGGACAGACTGCACAAAGAAAAGACAGAGGGGTGAGATAATCGCCCCTAATTTACGCCATTATACAAAAGGATTGTCAGAATGTTCATCCAGTATAAATTGATTTTTCTGTTATAATCCTTAATTATATTTTTGTTCACTTAAAATTCTTCCATTAAATTTAGAATCGTGTTTCTTAACAGGCAGAGCGGTTTTAGAATCTAATTAAGCTTTAATTCATCAAAAACAGAGATAAGCCACCCTGTCATGCGCTTATTTGTCTCAAAAAGTTCCGTAAATTTATCCTGTTTTGAAAACCATGCTGTACTAACCAGCTGATTTGCCATGACCACATAAGGAAGTGCAATACATTCATCATTGGTAAGTTTTACTACACTGTCATATCCCCAAAGAATATTTCGGTAGATTTCCAGCCACTTTGACAACTTGGCTTGATCTTTTTCATCAAAGCTCTCACTCAAAATTGCCATAGCCGCATAGCAAGGATCATAAATACGCAGATTTTTCTCCGACAGTTCAAAGTCGATAAAACCCCATTCGTCCTGCGAAACAATAATGTTTGACGGGTTCGGATCCCGGTGGATAATTTGTTTGGGCAGCTTGTCATACAGTTTTCCAAATTCATCCAAAAACCTTTGGCAAAATGACTCCGAAAGCGATAAAATATCTTTTGATTTCGGCAGTGCCCAATTCTTTACGGATTCATACAGATTTACCTCATTCACCGGTATTTTAGCCTGACACAGAATGAGATGCAGCTGCCCGATGATTTCACCAACAAATCTTGCCTTTGCGACATAATCTCCTTCATAAAAATCATGGGCAATCATTTGTGTGCCAGAGGTTCGCCGGGTTAAATAGAAAAACATGTCGCCGTCCTGTACGTATGCTCGCCCATCCGTTGTTTTGATTGGGGAAGATATACATAAACCAGTGCCTTTTATTGTATTGCAAAGCGCAATTGCTTTTTTGACTTCATCGGAATTTTTAGAGAACTTCAGAACAAAATCTTTACCGACATAAAAGGCTCTATTACTTTTTTCTCCATTGCTCTCGTGGTATACATCAGAGATTGATTCATTTTCTAATTTCCATTGCTTGAGAATATCTAAAACTTTCTTATGAGATACCATATAGTCCTCCTTAAACAAGTTCAGTTTGTAAGGTCGTTTAGCTCGCCCTTTTTTTATAAAGGTGGAGGGAGTGCAGTCAAATTCGCGCCGAAAAGCTTTGTAAAATCCAGCATAGGTATCAAAACCATATTCCAGTATCACATCAATCCTTTTGCGGCCGCAACGGATTTCATAAATCGCATGAATAAGTCTTCGCCGAAGAACATATTGCATCACCGACATTCCGACGGCTGATTGAAACAGCCTGTAATAATGGAACAGAGAATAACCTGCCTGCTCAGAAAGCTCCGTAGCAGTGATAGGAGTCTTCAAATTGTCCTCTATATAATCAAGGCTGTCCTGTATGCTTTTTCGGTAATCCATTAACTTCACCCTTTTTTATTGTTTTTAGCCACGTATATAGAATAGCACATAAATCGAAAAATACCTTTCCTGTATTGCTGAATTTTAAATTTTTGTCTCGATCTCTGCACCATTTCACATGGTGAATACCGGCCTGTCATCGGAATACACAGTCGCAAAACAAGCGGTATGACATTATGTTTTGATTGATTCTGATTCGCGCCGCCGTTGACGGCCCTGTCTGGTTTTGCTGGTGGGTAATCAATAGCAAGAGCATTTAGGGCACATTCCGAGCAGGGAGTAGTCCTTAGTCCTTTCTCTAAAAAATTGAGAAAGCATTTCAACCAGTTCTTCCTGCCTGATTTATTTTGTGTTATAATTCTTGACAAGGAAAACTTGTAGTTCAGTAACAAAAACAATCCGTTGGATTGTTTGAGAAAAGGATATAACACGAGGGAAAATCTAAGGGCAAGCTCATTTGCTATAAATTTAGCATTTTCAAGGGCTTGTGAACTTTTTGGAGATAAGATATGACAGTTAATATTAAAATGTACCCTATAGATTGGACAGTTTAAGTTTTCAAAACCCTTATCATCAGACAGTGGGTTTTATTGAAACCCCTTAAATCTAGACAATGAATTTACAGGGAACCCTTAACTTCGGACATGATGCTGCGGAGACCCTTTGTTTTGGTCAAGATCACTTTTTGACTTCAATTCAGATTGATATTACAATAAAAATGAATTGGAGGACATTA
The DNA here is from genome assembly GCA_014804795.1 of Lachnospiraceae bacterium. Classification (GTDB taxonomy): domain Bacteria; phylum Bacillota; class Clostridia; order Lachnospirales; family Lachnospiraceae; genus 1XD8-76. Next base: position 272,380 of record JAAUZC010000023.1, read on the forward strand.
TGGCAAACAAAAAATTTACAGAACAGGAGATGCTTACCCTGAGAAACAGTAAATACGTGCTTGACGTATCGCCGA
>JAAUZC010000024.1 GCA_014804795.1 Lachnospiraceae bacterium
AGGCGGCAACCAGCACTAATGGTATTTGCGAAACCCGCCCTCAGGGCGGAACCGGTACTATGCCCCAGAGGGGCCAAAATTAAACCCCCATTTGAAATGGGGGTTCGTAAGTTTGAATCATAGTAACGATAACGCTTTAAGTATAGAAATGTTGACTAACTAAGTCAGTCAATAATGTTTATGCCATTTCCGATAACCTATACAATTTTATAGACATGTCCGGGACAACCTCCGCATAAAATATATAGTAGTACATATTAAAATGCGGAGGTAATATTATGTATAAAAACTGCTCGCTTATTCTATGTCTGTGTATGTTGATCACAGGTGTATGTGCGGTAAATGCAAAAGAGGCAGATTTTGATCAGGAACTTTCAAATGATATCTTTGATATGACATTAGAGGAACTGCAGGCTGAGACAGAAGCAAAAAACAGACAGGAAGTTTTTCATTTTCGGGAGATATTGCAAAACATTTCTTCTCCGGAAAGGACGGTGGGATATAATGTACTTGTCAATGAAGATGCCGTTTTCCTGGATGACGAAAGCTATGAGATTCTGTGCCGGATCGTGGAGGCGGAAGCAGGAAATGAAGATGAAAAGGGGCGGATGTTAGTGGCAAATGTGGTGTTGAACCGCGTGGAAAGCAGTCGTTTTCCAAATACGGTAAAGGGCGTCGTATTCCAAAAGGGCGGCGGCATTTATCAGTTTTCCCCGGTGGCAAACGGCAGATATTACCGCGTGAAAGTTTCCGAAGAAACAAAGGCGGCCGTCGATAAAGTGCTTCGCGGAAAAGACGAGTCTCAGGGGGCGCTTTATTTTGTCAACAGACATGCTGCAAAGTCATCTTATATGCACTGGTTTGACACAAAATGCACCTCTTTGTTTACCTATGGGAGACATGAATTTTTTTCATAAATTTGTTTACGGCAGGATAAAATCTATGCTATACTTTTATAGGTATTTATTTTCTGAATATAATACTTATGTCTGTATGGATTAATATGATGCCGCACAGCATTATGAAAGCCGTACTACAGCATAACGGGAGGACTACAGATGGTAAAATATTTCAGTACAAGAGGCGGCGGTGAAGCTGTATCTGCTTCAGAAGCCATTTTAAAGGGACTTGCAGAGGACGGAGGACTTTTCTTTCCCGACCATATCCCTGCACTGACAAAAAGTTTGAAAGAACTTTCGGAAATGACCTATCAGGAAGTTGCTTACGAGGTGATGCAGCCGTTTTTGTCTGATTATACAGAAGAAGAACTGAAAAATTGTATTCAAAATGCGTATGATTCCAAATTTGATACGGAGGTCATTGCACCGCTTGTGTATGCGGACGGCGCATATTATCTGGAACTGTTCCACGGCACAACGATCGCTTTCAAGGATATGGCACTTTCCATTCTGCCGCACTTAATGACTACGGCGGTCAACAAAAATCATATTAAAAATGATATTGTGATCCTGACAGCCACTTCCGGCGATACCGGAAAAGCGGCGCTTGCCGGTTTTGCGGGGGTGAAAGGAACGAAGATCATTGTATTTTATCCGAAAAACGGTGTCAGCCCGATTCAGGAAAAACAGATGGTTACCCAGAAAGGGGATAATACCTTTGTGGTCGGGATTCACGGTAATTTTGACGATGCGCAAAACGGGGTGAAGAAAATATTCGGCGACAGAGAGTTTGCGAAATTGATGGCGGATAACGGCTATCAGTTTTCCTCCGCGAATTCCATCAATATCGGGCGTCTTGTCCCCCAGGTTGTCTACTATGTCTATGCCTATGCGAAGCTGTTAAAAGAGGGAAAGATTGCCGAAGGGGAAGCCATAAATGTGGTTGTTCCCACCGGAAATTTCGGCAATATTCTTGCGGCATATTTTGCGAAAAATATGGGACTGCCGATCGCGAAACTGATCTGTGCATCCAACGAAAACAAGGTACTGTTCGACTTTTTCAGGACAGGCATCTATGACCGGAACAGAGATTTTGTACTGACCAGTTCCCCTTCTATGGATATTCTGATTTCCAGCAATCTGGAGCGTCTTATCTATCTGATCGCAGGAAACGACGGAGAGAAAAATAAAGAGTTGATGATGCAGCTTTCTTCTTCAGGAAAGTACGAAATATCGACAAATATGCAGGAAAACTTGCAGGATTTTTATGGGGAATATGCAAGTGAAGCGGAAACTGCAAAAACTATTGCATCTTTGTATGAAAACTGCGGTTATGTCATTGATCCTCATACGGCCGTGGCATCCTGTGTTTATGAAAAATATAAGGCGCAGACCGGAGATGATACAAAAACTGTGATCGCTTCCACCGCAAGCCCTTACAAGTTTACAAGAAGCGTTATGGCAGCGCTTGGAAAACAGGATGAGTCATCGGATGATTTTGTGCTGGCGGATGCGCTTTCAGGATTGTCGGGTGTGAAAATACCGGAAGCGGTAGAGGGCATCAGAACAGCGCCCATTCTGCATGATACCGTCTGTGAAAAGGACGAGATGGCGGAAGTTGTGAAAAAATATCTGGGGATTTAAGAAGAAAGGATTAGGTAAAAGTTATGGGGGATGCCTTTAGTTTTATGGATATAATAATTGTTCTCAGCGGTGCTTATCTGATTTATGCATCGATACAGATGAAACGCACCGGTGAGATCAGTTCTGCAATCGTCGGAAAAGGGTATGATTTAAAAAAGGCGAAAGATCCGGCAGGCTACATTGAATATATATACCCGAAATCTATTATTCTGGGAATTATTGTGATGTTAAGCGGCGGTGCGGATTATTTGAATGACAAGTACTGGAATCTTCCCTATTTCGCCTTGATCGTCTGTGGTGTATTTCTTGTGGTTCTTATTATTTACGGCAAGATCACAGTAGATGCTCAGAAAAAGTATCTTTCCCCGAAATGATTTAAAAATAATATAAAAGAAAGGATACCAAAGAGTATGGAGCATTATTACCAGCCCGAAATCGAATGCGCTTCCAGAGAGGAGATTCTGAAGCTGCAGAACGAGAGACTTGTGAAACAGGTAAAGCATGTCTATGACAACGTGCCTTACTACAGAAAAAAAATGGAGGAGAAAGGGGTAACCCCGGAGGACATCAGGTCAGTAGACGATTTACATAAACTGCCGTTTTTGACAAAGGATGATCTGCGCGATGCCTACCCTTACGGACTTGTAGCTGTTCCTGTGAAAGACTGTGTCCGTATTCAGTCCACAAGCGGTACCACCGGCAGACGTGTGGTGGCGTTTTATACCCAGCATGATATTGACCTCTGGGATGAGTGCTGTGCAAGAGCGATTATGGCGGCAGGCGGCACCAATGAAGATGTTGTGCATGTCAGCTACGGCTACGGCCTGTTTACCGGCGGCCCCGGCTTAAACGGCGGCTCCCATAAGGTGGGTTCCCTGACTTTACCCATGTCTTCCGGCAACACGGACAGGCAGATTCAGTTTATGGTGGATCTCGGGTCTACCATTCTGTGCTGCACGCCTTCTTATGCGGCATACCTCGGTGAGAGTATCAATGAGAGAGGCCTGAAGGACAAGATCAAACTGAAGGCCGGCATTTTCGGCGCGGAAGCCTGGACGGAAGAGATGCGCCGTGATATCGAAAAATCTCTTGGCATCAAGGCTTATGATATTTACGGACTGACTGAAATATCCGGGCCGGGGGTATCTTTTGAGTGCAGCGAACAGACAGGTATGCATATCAACGAAGACCATTTTATTGCGGAAATCATCAACCCCAAGACCGGTGAAGTGCTGCCGGAAGGCGAAAAGGGAGAACTGGTATTTACAAGCATCACAAAGGAAGCATTCCCGCTTCTTCGTTACCGTACCCGTGACATCTGCGTGCTGACCAGAAAGAAATGTTCCTGCGGCAGAACCCATGTGAAGATGACAAAACCGATGGGCAGAAGCGATGATATGCTGATCGTCAAAGGTGTCAATGTATTCCCGTCACAGATTGAGACTGTATTGTTAAATAAGGGTTATGCAGCAAACTACCAGATCATCGTAGACCGTATCAACAACAGCGATACACTGGAAGTACAGGTGGAAATGACGCCTGAAATGTTCTCCGACTCTGTCAGCGAGGTGAGCGGGAAAGAGAAAGAGCTTGTGAATGCGTTGAAATCCATGCTCGGTATTTACGCAAAAGTAAAACTCGTGGCACCAAAATCTATTGCAAGAAGCGAGGGGAAAGCAGTCCGTATTATCGATAAGCGGAATTTATATCAATAAAGGGGGGATAACGATATGACTGTACAACAGATTTCTGTTTTTCTGGAAAACAAACCCGGGGGACTGGCGGAATTTACGAAAGTTCTTTCAGAAAATAATATTAATATGAGAGCAATGTGCATCGCAGAGACACCGGATTTCGGTATTCTTCGCATTATTGTGGATGATGTTTATAATACAATGTGCACGATGAAGGAGGCCGGCTATATTTGTTCTGCTACAAAGGTGCTGGCTGTGGAGATTCCCGATAAGCCGGGCAGTCTTTTAAATACGCTGACGGTACTCGGGGAGAATGAGATCAATCTTGAGTATTCATACGCGTTTGTGACAAGCAAGAAAGATGTCGCTTATATGATCTTCAGGGTGAATGATAATGAGAAAGCAGCTGAAGCACTGACGAAAAATGGTATTAAACTGGTGGGGCAGGATGAAATAAGTAAGCTGTAAAAACGTTGTGAAGGCGGACGCCCGAATAAGAATATTCCTGCAGCATCCGTAAGGGATATTTTTATTCGGGTGTCCGCCTATTCAGTTATATCTATATTTTGTACTCTGCTTTAGTCGGTGCCGCGCAGTTTGACTGCATTGGTCACTTTCATCCGTTCTTCATCGCTTATCGCGGCATAGTGTTTACGGGTAGTGTTTACATCACTGTGGCCCAGAACGCTGGCTACAAGATAGATGTCGCCGGTTTCCTTATAGAGGGAAGTGCCGTAGGTGCTGCGCAGTTTATGGGGCGTGATTTTTTTCAGCGTTGTAACATTCTGTGTATATTTTTTTACCATGTTTTCCACGCTGCGAACCCCCATCCGTTTATTCTGCATGGAGATGAAGAATGCGTCCTCATGTCCGGTCAGCGGAATCATATCTTCCCGCTGTTCCATGTAGTCGCGGAGAGCAGTTTCCACTTCAAAGCCGAAATAGATCGTTGCATCATATCCGCCTTTTCTGTGAACGACTAAAGCACCGTTATCGAGATCCACATCATTGATATTCAAACCCACACACTCTGACACACGGATACCGGTTCCGAGTAAAAGCGTTAAAATAGCGATATCCCGCACTTTATTGATCTTATGGTACTTTAGCTGGGATTTTGTGAGTTTTTCTCCGCGTTCCACCTGATCTAACAGGATTGCCACCTCCTGGGGTTCCAGTCTAATAATCTCCTTTTCATGCTGTTTCGGCACAGGGATCAGCGCTGCCGGATTCTTTTCAATTTTTTCATTGCGGAAATAATAATTATAAAAGCTGCGCAGAGAAGCGATTTTACGGGCTTTCCCCCGTTCTTTATTCATAATCGTGCGCCCGTCTTTGTCATAGAGCGTCATATAGTCCAGATATTCCATAATATCATCTTTTGTCACAAGTTCCAGTATGGAAAGAGGAAGTTCTGTAATTTCCACTTTCCGGCAGGCCGCATTATTTTTATGCAAAAATTCAAAAAATACTTTCAGGTCATAAGCATAGGCAAGCCTTGTCCTTGTGGATGTGTAATCTGCAATATCATAAAAAAAGGATCTGCAGAAAGAGGGGAGTTCTTTCTGAATCTCCCGGATTTTTTCGATATTCTTTTTGTCCTGTTCCTCGTAATATTTCATATCCCTATTTCCCTAAATCAAATAACAATTTTCAAAGTTTATTTTTGTGAGTTAAGACAACGCAGTATGCAGGCTTTATTTAGCATAAGAATGCTCGCAAAGCGTACAGTCCGTTGTTCATGACAATAGAATTCTCGCGGAGCGTGGATTCCTATAAAGGTGTCAGTTTATCTGTAATTTCCACGCCGGAACAGAATCCTGCACCGCATGAAACATTCGTTCCTTAACGCCGGGATTTTCCCGGTTGAGCTGTTGTAAAAGCAGGTGCGCATATTCCCGCTTTGTATGTCCGTCCGCCGGGCAGGGGCTTTTTACAACAGGGACGGCATACTTATTGACGAATCCGATCACGTCCGCTTCCTGCACATAAATAAGCGGCCTGATCACCGTCATATCCATCCGATCCAGATAAGTCACCGGCGAAAAGCAGTGAAACCGTCCCTCGTAGATCAGGGAGAGCAGCATTGTTTCTACCACGTCATCCTTATGATGAGCATAGGCTATTTTATTGCAGCCAAGTTCTTTCATTGCCTGATTTAACGCGCCTTTTCGCATTTTGGAGCATAAAGAACAGGGGGAGGATTCCTTTCTGTCCTCAAATATGATCCTGCCGATATCGGTTTGTATGATATGGTAGGGTACCTCAAGCTCTGCGCACAAAACTGTTATTTTGTCCAGATTCAGATTTTCGAAGCCGAGGTCGACTGTTACAGCACTGAGCTTAAAATCAGCCGGATAAAAGCGTTTCAAGCCGCTTAAAGCATAGAGCATGGCGAGGGAGTCCTTGCCGCCGGATATGCCGATAGCGATATGGTCGCCGTCCGAGATCATGTGATAGTCATCTATGGCTTTTCTTGTATAACTGTATAATTGCTGTAATTTCATACTTGATTTTTCAGCTTTCTGTAGAATTTGAGTTGCAAGTCCTGTATATTATTATTATAATATAGCTTATGAGAAGCTGCAATGCAGGTTCTCATAAAAGGCGCTCTTTTGCGCCGTAAATCTAACGAGCAGCTTTTGCTGCGAGTCATAATGTAGCTTATGAGAAGATTATAGTTTATTCATTGTTTAGATACAAGCAATTATTTGTAATATAAAGTGAAAAGGAACGGAACAGAATGAAAAAATTTGCTAACAAGTACATGAAATGGGGACTGACAGCGCTGGTCGTATTGATTCTGGCAATCTGTTTTGTCTGTCTGATCTTTGAAGGCCAAAACATCTGGAGCGGGTTCAGTGTAATCATCAGAGTGACCATGCCGGTTATCGACGGTCTGATCATAGCGTTTATCGCCACACCGGTATTGAACTGGATAGAAGAGAAGCTTATTTTTCCGGTGTGCAGAAAATGTAATATTGACATAAAAAAGATGAAAAACAAAAAACGCATTAGAGCTGTTTCTGTTTTATCAACTTTTATATTTATCGGACTCATAATCTATGGCTTTTTTGCTATCGTTATTCCGCAGCTTATTACAAGTATTCAAAATATTATTACACGATTTCCGACGTATATCAATAATCTGATCGAGCTGACAGAAAGGTTGCTCGCTGACAATCCGGAAGTAGAGGCATATATCGAGGGAATGCTTGATACCTATTCTAAAGATTTAGATGCGTTTTTGGATAACAATGTGCTTCCTACGGTCAATAATCTGATTCGTTCTGCATCTGTGGGAATGATCGGTGTATTGAAGTCCCTCTATAACCTTGTGATCGGGTTGATCATTTCGCTCTATATTTTATCAGGAAAAGAAAAATTCGCAAGCCAGGCAAAGAAACTTTGTTATGCGCTTTTTGAACGTCAGACAGCTAATCAGATCATCCGCGCATTTCGTTTTACCAATAAAACTTTTATTGGTTTCCTGGGTGGAAAAATCGTTGATTCCGCGATTATCGGTGTATTGTGTTTTATCGGAACAAGCGTTCTTAAAATGCCATACCCGGTGCTGATCAGTGTCATTGTGGGTGTGACCAATATTATCCCGTTCTTTGGGCCTTACATCGGCGCAATACCAAGTGCGCTGCTTATTTTGGTGACAGAACCGAAAAAATGCATTCCGTTTATTATTTTTATTCTTGTGCTGCAGCAGCTTGACGGCAACGTGATCGGACCAAAGATCTTAGGGGAATCCACGGGGCTTTCCGGTTTTTGGGTTATTTTTTCCATCACATTGTTTGGCGGACTGTGGGGCATCGCCGGAATGGTAGTGGGTGTGCCGCTGTTTGCTGTAATATATGCGGGTATAAACTATAAGGTAAACAAATTCTTAAAGAAGAAAGACCTCTCTACAAATACGGGAGATTATGAAAAGCTGAAATATATTAATACAGAAAAAGAATATATATTGTTAGAAGAAGCAGATGATCCGGATCATGAGAATGATCAGAATATGGAAGCTGCCATAGAATCCGGAGAGTCTGCAGAAGCTGATGAAACAAAATGAAACGAGACCGATGAATCAAGGAGATTTCTATGAAATTTTTAATACAGATTGCATCAAATGCTTCCGTATCAGTAGATAACCGCGTGATCGGGGCAATTCCTTTCGGTTATATGGTATTGATCGGTGTGGAGGATGCTGATACGAAAGAAACAGCCGATAAAATGATAAAAAAGATGTTAGGACTTCGTATCTTTAAAGATGAAAACGGAAAAACGAATTTAAGCCTTGATCAGGTGGACGGCAGCTTACTCTTAATTTCACAATTTACGCTGTATGCTGACTGCAAAAAAGGAAACAGACCGTCTTTTACAAAATCAGGCTCTGCCGAATATGCGAAGGAAATGTACCTCTATATTATTGAAAAATGCAAAGAAGCCGGTGTGAATGTTCAGACCGGTGAATTTGGCGCGGAAATGAAAGTTACTTTCACCAACGAGGGTCCGTTCACGGTTATGCTGGATTCCGCGGAACTTTTCTGACTTTCTTATATTATTAAAAAACAAATAAAATCGCGCTAACTATTCGTTAAACTATGCTTTTGCGAATAGTTACAGAAGCATTTCACACTCCTCTCACATCAAAAAATCCCAGCCAAAATATTCAGCCGGGATTTTTTATTAGTTTAAGGATTATTGCCTTGTTTTTTCAACATCCTCCACATATTGTGCCAACAGATTTACCGTACCGTCTACACCGAGTCTGCCTGAATTGATCGAAAGATCGTAGGTATCTGCACGTCCCCACTTTTTAGCAGAATAATAGTTATAGTAACTCTGGCGTTGTTTGTCCTGTTTGTTGATGGCGTCTTTCGCCTTGGATTCCGACAAGTTGCGCCTTTTCATGATACGTTTGATTCTGTTTTCTTCATCCGCATGAATGAATATATGAACACAGTTCTTATATTCAGCCAGTGCATAGTCAGCGCATCTTCCTACAATTACACAGGCGCCTTCATTTGCAATTTTCTTGATCGTGTCAAACTGCGCTAAAAAGATCTTGTGGCTGATCGGCATATCCACAAAAGAGGAAGAATTATAGCCGAACGAATAAGTATCTATTACCAGGTTGTATAAAAAGGAGTTGGTCGGACGTTCATCATGATTTGCTATCATTTCTTCACAGTAACCGCTCTCTTTCGCCGCCCTGCTGAGCAGTTCTTTGTCATAAAACGGAATATCAAATCGTTTTGCCAGTTTTTCACCGATCTCTCTTCCGCCGGAACCATACTGTCTTCCTATTGTAATAATTGTGTTCATACGCTGCCCTCCCATCTTAATATTCCCTGAATCCGCCTTTTTTATCGAGTCTCTACTTTTATTTGTTCCTTATGAGAATAACAATTACAAAGATGATCGCGGGCAGCAATGCTCCGCCCATTCCGATAAGGCCTGATACGATGCAGCCGATAAGCCCGATTATTCCCAGTAAACGATCTCCCATTTTTAACCCTACAAAAAGAGGGATTAATCCCACCGCAAAAGCCGCACCTATCTGATATCCCAGTTGATAAGCATCCATAAAATTTTTATCCTCCTTCTGTTTTGAGTTTTTATTAATATAACGATCCGCTATTCACGAAACAGTTCACACCAGTAATAGACGCCGCCCACTTCATAACAGGCAATCCCGATTCTTCTAAGATCAGGGTCAATAATATTATTGGCATCTGTCCAGTATTCCATAAAGGCATTATGTACGTCTTCCTCATCATCATACCATCTTGAGATATTTTCCTCATCAACACGGTATTCGTAAACGGAGTCTCCGTTTGGACGTATATGTCCAAATTTGATCGGCAGTTCCATCACTCGTGCTTCGGCAAGTGCTGCAAGAGAATCATCCCAGATAAAATTCTGCAATCCCCACGCTCTTCTCTCCTCATTGGTTATCGTGAATAACCTTTTGGCTTTTCTCGATACCTGATGGCCGTTCAATACCGGCTGCTTCTTTTTGTTTTCTTCACTCTTCTCCTGAGCGGAACCGTCACAAGAAGCATTTCTTCCCTCTCTCTTTCCGCACGTTATGTAATGATTGTAGAGTCCTTTCAGATCATAGCCATATACATTTCTCAAATCTGAATATCTGCCCGCATAAGAAGCTGCATCAAATTCTTCCCCGTAACCGATACGTTTTTCCGATAGACCCTCTGTCAGATACTGGTTCACATATGCCGCCCAGTTATCGCCGTAAAGTGCCTCCAGATCCCGATTATTCTCCCTGTATTTCTTTACATCGAAAAGCGGGCCTGCATTACGTCCCTCATTGATACCGTGATTCACATAATGTGAATACAGTGCATTAGCATCATTTCCATATACAGCTACTACATCCGGATACTTTTCCGCATAATATGCCGCATCAAACAGAACGGAATAATCCACCGCGTTTGCGGCTATGCCGCATCCGATGAATATCGCAGCCATTAACCCTACGCCTGCCAGCAATTTTTGAAGTCTCTGTTTCAATCGATTTCACCTCCTGTCCTTCTCATAATATTCATATTTAAAAGTATACTCTCTCTTACTTTTAAAAACAACCCATCATTTAAACTTTCGAAAATATTTCGTAACAGTTCAGCCGTCAATAATACCGATAAATTTCTTCTTCATGAATGGAGTAAACCAGTTTACGCATATCCGCCAGCGTTTCTTCAAAATTTTCCTCTGTCAGGCGATAATTTCCAATAGACATCTGTTCCAGCATAAACTGATTGATTTCGGGAGAATAATGAATCATATCCATATAATTATCCAAATCACATATAATATCTCTGTCATTCTGGAAATAATAAATCTCTACATTGTCAAAAGCAAGAAGCATCGGAATTGTCTCTTCCAGAACAAAAAAACGTTCTTCCTCCTCTCCGTTCACCCAGGCGCAGTCCCACCATAGCATAGAATAGGGAGGAACTAAAAAACGAAATTGTATTTCGGAATGTTCTTCAATCTGGCCGGCCAGCATCTTCACATTTTCCCTTATTGTTTCTGTATATAGTTCAGGATCTTTCTCTGCAATATCCTGTCCCGCATAAGCAGGCCTGTCATACCATCTCATGGCTCCTTCCGCACTGAAATTCTTATCCGACGCCCAATTATATGCCTGTCCTCCCGTGTTGATACCTTTATAAGAACTTACTATTGTACTCGGTATCTTTTCCAGCAAAATTTCTTTGTTATACACATAGGGTAAATCATCCAATGGCGTTTTCGTGTGAAGATACTGCGGTATATCTTCATGGAACAGTTGTACTTCTGTGGATGCAGTCATGGCAAAAATATCGATACACCAAAAGATATTTTGGATATCCTGCTCTTCTTCCGCCATCTCCACATAATACAATAAATCAGCCATAGATCCGGAGGCTCTTATGGTTTTCAACGTATCACAATCATATGCGCTGTTTAACCAGTCCGTGTCAAAATTTTCAGCGACAGAGGAGCCGACCAGCAGGCTGTCGTAATGAAAATTATGTATCGTTCCTGCCATTTGATTATCTCTGTCATTTAAAACAGCTCTCAATCCGAAAAATGGTTCATGATATTGATAAAAAGGATCAAACAACCATACTGCAGCGGCAATTACGGCCAATTCTGCCATGATAATAATGATGAGGTGTTTCAATGCGGTTTTCTCATTTGTCATTTTTTTGATCTCTCCGGTAGAATTATAATAAATATGTCTGTTATTTAAAAATTAAAATACAGGAAAACGCTGACCTGAGACAGGGAAATAAAGGACCAGACAAACAGCGTAGCTATGCAGAATATTCCCCAACGACTCTTCCCCTTTTCCTGAAGCCAAAGTTCCGCTTTCTTTCCCCTGACAGCAGTGATCGCAATTCCTGCCAACAGGCATAAACAAAGGGTATAAAAAGGATTTAATAATTCCGGTGCAGTCATCTCAAGGTATTTTATCACTGCATAGTTTTCAGGGTATCTTAAAGTATTGCACATTCCGGCAAAAAATCCATTGTTTCCGGCAGTAAACAGTTTTTTCCATAAAAGCAAAGCTTGAGCAAGAGAATCGCTCCGGAAAATGGAGAAAGACAGTGTCACAAAACCAAAAGTAAGCAATCTGTTAAACCACTCCCACTTAAAGCGGGCCTTGGGAAACAATGTTTCAAAAACCGCGGCCAGACCATGCATCAGTCCCCAGAATATAAATGTCCAATTTGCGCCGTGCCATAATCCGCTGACGAGAAAAACGATAAGAAGATTAAAACATTGCCTTCCTTTCCCCCTGCGGCTGCCACCCAGAGGGAAATAGATATAACACGATAAAAAACGTGACAGCGTTATATGCCATCTGCGCCAGAATTCCCTGACAGAAGAGGCTTTAAAGGGAGAATTAAAATTCTCCGGGATATAAAAGCCAAACATTTTTCCAATCCCTCTCGCCATATCGCAATAACCGCTGAAATCAAAATAAAGTTCCATCATATAGAAGAAAATAACAATCCAGGCAGAAGGCGTGTCCAAAGCCATGATATTGTCATACTCTGCATTCACTAACACTGCCAGAGAATCCGCCAGCAAAACCTTTTTTGACAGTCCGATAATAAAAAGAGAAAAGCCATCATATAAATTTTCTGCAGCAGGCCGTCTGCAATTTCTTTCCTGAAGCTGCGGCAGCAATTCGGAGTGAAGAACAATGGGACCTGCAATCAGTTGCGGAAAAAAACTGATAAAGAAACAGTAATCAATAAGAGAATAATGAGGCGCAGTTTCTTTATAGCGTTCAATGATAAAAGAAAGCTGCTGAAATGTAAAAAAACTGATTCCAAGCGGAAGAATGATCTTTTCCACCTGGATGTTTGTATGCAGAAAAAAATTACAGTTATCAATGAAAAAATTGTAATATTTAAAATAAAAAAGCAGACTTAAGTTTCCCAAAATGCCAATTGACAAAAGACTCCGGCTTCTCTCCCGAAATTTCATCAAAGTACTAAGTATATAATTAAATGCAAGGCTTGCAGCTAATATCCACAGATAGGAAATATTATAATATCCATAAAACCAAAAGGACATGCAAATCAAAAAAAGCTTTGCATAAACAGGATTCTCCAACCTTTGTAACAAGAACCATCCCAGAAGCGCTGCCGGAAGAAATATTGTGATGAAAATGACTGAATTAAAAAGCATTCTGATCTACCTCTTAAATCTGATATAAAAATCTGTCCAGCTGGAAATTTATCCAACCGGACAGATTATTTATTGTTTTTCAATCATTCAAAGCTGCTTAACTGTTAAGCCACTTTTTTCTTCCCTGCCAGTACCTGTGTACCCTCAACAATAAGGATAACAGCCAGGATAACAAGAGGAACGATAATTACATCCTGCAGGATGCATGTAAACAATGCAGTACCTTCTGCTCCACCCATAATGGACACGATATTATTCTTGAAGGATAATACCAGTGAGCAAAGCGTTGCAGCGGACATAAAGATGATCGGGAAGTAAAGCATCTTGTTGTTCTTGCCAATCTTCTTTAAATATGTAGCAGCTGCAAGGAATGCAGGAACGGCTACGAGCTGGTTTGCTGCACCGAACAGAGGCCATACTTTAGCATAACCTGCCAGACAAAGGATGAAACCGCAGATTGCAGTGATCACTGTTGCCACATACATGTTGGACAGGATATTCTTCTCTCCGTTCTTGCTTGTTGCAAACAGCTCCTGGAACATAAATCTGCCAAGTCTTGTACCTGTGTCCAGGGATGTCAGACAGAAGCAGGAAACTGCCAGCATGATGATCGTCTTTGTTGCTGCCACCGCACTTGCGGAGAAGCCCATTACTTCAAAGAATCTTGCAATAGCCGTACCGAAGATGACGGTCGGGGAAATTGCTTCGAGGCCGAGCATTTCCTGAACAGCAGCCTGTGTGCCGTTAGCGGAAAGTGTACCGATAGCGATCAGGGAGATAACAGCCAGCACGCACTCGATCAGCATGGAGCCGTAACCTACCAACAGGGCATCTTTTTCATTATCAAGCTGTTTGGACGTTGTACCGGAACCGATCAGAGAATGGAAACCGGAAATAGCGCCGCAGGCAATGGTAATGAACAGTACCGGGAACATGTAGCTTCCGCCCACTGCAAAACCTGTGAATGCAGGTGTCTGGAATGTTGTGGATGCAGGATTCACGATCGTTGCGCCGATGATACCGATCACAGCCGCTGCCATCATGAAGTAAAGCAGGAAAGAACTTAAGTAATCTCTGGGCTGCAGCAGGATCCAAACCGGAGCTACGGAAGCAACCATGATATAAACAAATACAAAAGCAATCCAGAAGTTCTTGGGCAGATCCATGGGGCAGGCAAGGCCGATGCCTACGCATGCTGCAAGGAGTATAACGCCAAGCACTGTTGCTACTATCATCGGAGCATTCTTTCTGTATACAAGGAAACCGAATGCGATAGCAAGCGGAATGAACAACAGAGAAGCTGTTGCAACAGAACCGTTGCTCGCGCTTCCGCCGTGGCTTGCACCGATAAAGGAGTTTGCTACGATATCAGCGAATGCTGCGATAACTAAGAGCAATACCAGCCATGCAAATACTGTGAACAGTACTCTTGCTCTTCTGCCGATATTCTCCTCAATTACTTCGCCAAGGGACATACCCTTATGACGAATAGATACAAAAATGGAACTGAAGTCCTGAACTGCGCCGAAGAAAATACCACCGATCACAATCCAAA
Organism: Lachnospiraceae bacterium; assembly: GCA_014804795.1. Lineage (GTDB taxonomy): Bacteria > Bacillota > Clostridia > Lachnospirales > Lachnospiraceae > 1XD8-76. Next base: position 15,006 of record JAAUZC010000024.1, read on the forward strand.
GGAAACAAGGTACCCAGCCGAAAAATGCTGCCTGAATAGGTCCGTTAATAGGGCCGGCACCGGCGATAGATGAAAAGTGATGTCCCATAAGAACAGCTGTCTTTGCCGGAACATAGTCTACGCCGTCTTCCATTTCATGGGCGGGTGTGGTTCTGCTGGGATCGATCCCCCAGGTTTTTGCCAGGTAACGACCATAGGTAAGATAAGCAACTATGAAGATTACAATGGCAAGTATAACTAATAATAATGCGCTCACACTAATCCCTCCTATAATTTTTATTTGGGGAGTTTATGTTTATACTCCTCTTTAGTGTTAATAGAGCCTTATATAAAACGCCGTTTAAGACGTCAACATAAGCAAATGTTACTTTGGGAGTTCCTGTTTAAAGCTTTCAATGCCCTGTTTTTCCAGTGCCTCCCGATATCCCGGTTTTCCTGCTTTTACGTCCGCGAAAATGCTTTTATACAGCTTTTTTAACGACCGTCCCGCGCCGTTTAAGCAGATGCTCTCATCTTCCATCGATGCGGCTGCAAACCGCGCCTGGGAATACCCACGGATACTGTGCATATAACTTTTTTCAAACTTAAATTTCTTTACTGCCTTTTTTAACTCCGGGGACAACGCTTTTTCTGTGATCACCGCTATCGTAATATAAGAATACATGTGGTTTGGTTCCGGAAGATTTTTACCTTTTAAAATAAGGGTTGGTTCAATATATTCTGCGATTGCCTGTCTGTATTCCTCCAAATGCGCTACGGTCAGCTCTTCCAGGGTTACAAATAATATATGTTCATAACTGTCTGCAGACCACATATTTGCTCTTCTGGTAAGCAGGTACTTCTCTACATGCGAAAAAAAATACCCATACGCCGGATAATCTCTGCCCAGAATCGTGTAAGGCTGATAAATATCAAACGTACCTGAATATTTGAGAAGCAATCTGTTTAAATAATCAGCCGAATTCATTCTGTTTCATACCCCGTTGTACTGTCAATGATATTAAATTATTATAAATTTTATTAAAAAACACTGTATTTAATTTAACACACTAAACCGCAAAATTCAACTATAAAATAAAAAGAACGCCCTTTTTTGGGGAAATTTCCTCTTTTGCTACATTTATTTTAAATAAATATGTTATATTCAGGGCAAAATTTCCAATAAATGTCTGAAATATTCCGGCAAAGGTGCGTCAAATTCCATATATTCACCGTTTGCCGGATGCATAAAACCGATCACTTTGGCATGGAGAGTCTGGCCCTCGCACCTGACAGGCCTCTTTCTTCTGGGGGCATATACTTCATCTCCCAGAATCGGATGCCCGATATGCGCCATGTGTACCCTGATCTGATGGGTTCTTCCCGTCTCCAGACGGCAGGCAATATACGTAAACTTTTGATAGCGTTTCAGTACTCTGACATGCGTCACGGCCCGTTTCCCATTCGGAACCACCGCTATTTTCAAACGGTCTTTCGGATCTCTCCCAAGCGGCGCATCTATAGTCATCTCATCTTCGTTAAGCACACCGTAAACAATGGCATGATAAATGCGGTTTACGGTATGTTCCTTCAGTTGGGCGGCTATGCTGTTATGCGCCATGTCATTTTTACAGATGATCAGAGAACCGGAAGTATCCTTATCAATGCGGTGCACAATACCGGGCCGCATCACACCATTAATGCCTGAAAGAGAATCTTTACAGTGATACATTACCGCATTGACAAGAGTACCGCTGTAATGCCCGGGTGCCGGGTGCACTACCATATGTTTGGGCTTATCCACGATCAGAACATCAGCGTCTTCATACAAAATAGGAAGAGGTATATCTTCCGCCTCAATATCCGGCTCCATATTTTCAGGCAAAGAAAAAGCTACCACATCTTCCTCTTTGATCCGATAGCTTGCTTTCACTGCTTTCCCATTGACAAAACATCTTTCCTGATCTATCATTTTCCGGATATAAGAACGGGTAAGCGCAGGGATACAGTCTGTTATAAACTTATCAATACGCTCGCCGCCGTCCTTTTCCATCACTTCAAATTTAAATTCTTCCATATTGAACCCGTTTCTTTGTCTACTTATCTTTACTTTTTTCTGTCAGTTCCTCTGTATAATGGGGTTTGCGCTGTATTTTCTGCTTTACACTTAAAAATGCGAAATCCTCTTCCTTATAATAAAAGAGAACAACGACTATGAAAATCGCGGTGGCACAGGTTACATAGATATCCGCCACATTAAAGATCGGAAAATCAATCAGCACAAAGTAAATAAAATCTACCACATAATCCTGCGAAACCCGGTCTATCATATTGCCGATGGCGCCGCTGGCAACCAACACTAAGATCACATGCATCAGATTATATTTCTTCTCAGAAGGTATGCGAATCAGCACAAATCCTATAACAAGTAATATCAATACTTCAATAAAGATAAAAAAGATTTTCTGATTTTGGAGCATACCAAAAGCAGCCCCTTTATTCTCCAGATACTGCAGAACAAGAATTTCTTTTATGATAGGAACAGACGGCTTTCCTTTTAAATGAAGCACTGCTGCATTTTTTGTGAACTGATCAAAATAAGTAAGCAGTATCATTGCGACAAGGTCAATCATCAATAATATCGTTTTGCGCATCTTCATAAACAATCAAATCCTCCACCGCCTGAAGCAGTTCTTTTTCTGTTACCGTTTCGTCAATAACCGCTTTTCCGAGTCTGTCAAGCAAAATAAAACGCAGCGTCCCTGAAGCATTCTTTTTATCTGATTTTGTGTTTTCCACCACTTCCTTCGCCGTAAAAGAAATTTCCCGCAGAGCGATAGGCAGATGGAACGGCACAAACATATCACGTATCTCCAGATATTCGTCCTCTCCGATCAGACCGTGCATACAGGATATATTTGCTGCCGCAATGCATCCCAATGCAACGCATTCGCCATGAAACAGGGTAAAATTGCTTGCCTTTTCAATACCATGCCCGATCGTATGGCCGAAATTGAGGAGGGCCCTCTCACCCTGTTCTGTGGGATCTTTTTCTACCACTTTCTTTTTGATCACACAGCTTCTGTAGACCATCTCCTGCAATACAGAAAGGTCACGGTCATCGATTTCATACATATTTTCCAAAAGCCATTCATAATACTTTCTGTCTTTGATCAGCCCGTGCTTCATCACTTCTGCAAAACCGGAAGCAAACTGGCGCTCATCAAGTTCTCTCAAAACAGAAACATTCGTATAGACAAGACGCGGCATATGAAATGCGCCTACCATATTTTTGTACTGTTCAAAATCCACACCGGTCTTTCCGCCGATGGAACTGTCTACCTGTGAAAGCAATGTTGTGGGAATCTGCACAAAATCAATCCCGCGCAGATAGGAAGCCGCCGCAAAGCCGGTAATATCTCCGACTACGCCGCCCCCGAGGGCAAGCAGCATATCTTTTCTCGTGATTTTTTTCTCTATCAAAAAACGATAAATATCCGATACCGTTTCCAACGTTTTATGCTCTTCCCCCGCCGGAAATACATAGAACGAAAGCTCCCTGCAGATTCCCTGCAAAAGTTCCCTTATCTTCTCGCCGAAAAGCGCATTTACATTGCTGTCTGTAATAACACAGAGATTGCGTTTTTTCAGCAGTTCTCTTCCCTCTTTTTCCGGAAATAATCCGAACAGTTCTTTCGGCAGTCCGTCAAAAGAATGTTCAAATACAATATCATAACATGCTTTTTTCTGGCAGGAAACCGAAAGTCTCCCATAGTCCGTTTCTTTTGTAATTTCATTCATAATATACGCCTCTTATTTTTAGTTCCGCATACGTCCCTTCCAGTACACATTAGCGGAAGACAGATTTTCAGCCGCTTTGCGTCTGCAAATCGTCTTGTGCACTGTCCGGGCGTATGCTGATATGTCCGGTTCCGCATACGCCCGTCTCACAAAAACATCCTGCAAGCCAGAACCAATATTTCCGGCATCTTGCAGGATGCTCTCTGTTCTTTTTCAACGATTTTATGTACATAACTTACATGCCTGCATCCGGTTGTTTCCCTGTCATGCTGTTAAATAGGCATGTCCAATGCCGAACCCATGAGTTCCTGAAAATCTCCGGAGATATCTACACTCGGCGGTGTGATGATAAAAATATAATGCGAAATCTTCTGCAGATTGCCGCTGATCGCAAAGCAGGAACCGCTTGTAAAATCGATGATCCTCTGGGCAATCTCCATGTCCAGTCCTTCCAGATTTAAAACGACTGTCCTGTTTGCAAGCAAAGTCTCTGTAATTTCCCGTCCGTCTTCTACTGAAGTGGGTTTGATCACGCAAACTTCCATACCGCCGGCACTCACCTTTCTTGACTGTTTCATAGGTGTTATTTTGGGAACTGTTTTTTTGACCGGCTTTTCATCTTCCGGCTCCGGGTCAGGGTCTTTTACTAATGTCGGTTTACTTCTTCGGGGAGCAGGCTCTGCGATATCATCCTCATCATCATAGTAATCATCGTCATAATAGCCATCGTCCTCTTCATCATTCAGTTTCATGTAATTCAAAAACTTGTCCATTACTCCCATCTATTCATTCTCTCCTTATCGTTCCCCGAAAATGCCGGTCCCAACCCTTACATAAACTGCGCCGTCTTTTACGGCCTGTTCATAGTCGCCGGTCATCCCCATCGAAAGAACATTCATATTAACATTATCAATGTTTTTCGCTTCGATGTCAACAGCTAATTGTTTCAAGTTAGAAAAGTGAATCGCATTATCTTCCGGTTTTTCGACAACAGGGGCTATTGTCATCAGTCCCTTAATATGCACATTGGGCAGCACGGCAATCTCCTTCACCAGATTTTCTGCTTCCCCTGCCAGAACGCCAAACTTGCTTTCTTCCTCCGCCATATTTACTTCTATCAAAATATTGACATGTACCTGTTTCTTTTCAGCTTCTTTCTGGATTTCCTGTGCCAGCCTGAGAGAATCCACACTGTGGATAAGGTATGCCTTATCTACCACGTATTTTACTTTATTGCGCTGCAGATGTCCGATCAGATGCCAGCGGATATCTTTCGGCAGCACTTCATATTTATCGCAGAGTTCCTGCACCTTATTCTCCCCAAAATCCCTGCAGCCGCAGGCATAGGCTTCCTCCACCATAGAGACAGGCTTTGTTTTGCTTACCGCGATCAAAGTGATCTCCTTCGGATCTCTTCCGGCTTTAAGCGCCGCCGCCTCGATATTTTGCTGCACCTTATTTAAATTTTCCTTGATCATGATCCTCCTCCGGCGGCCGTCTGGCTGTATCCGCCATATTTATTTCGAAAAATTATCCATTCCTTTTTCCGTCACAAACTGATCCGCCACAACGGTGGACGCATCCAGCGCAATATAGTCGTAAGCCCGCAGGCCGTACTTTGTATTGGATTCCACAATGGAATACTCGTCATTATCGTATAATATATTAATCTGCTTAAAGTCCGCATAGCCCTTATTGATATTAAAAACGCCGGTCAGTGATGCCTGTTTGCTCACTGTGCAGGTTTCTATGGAATCCTCCTGATAAAGCACATCTCCAACGTTCAGCACGCTTTCATCCACATAATATATGCCCTCTTCCTCATCCACGTTATAGATCGGCGTCTCCACAAATTCGGTTGTGATCTCGTTATCTTCTGTGAATGTCTGGCGCATGACGCCCAGGGTTTTGTCACTGCCGTGTTCTATAATATAGTTTTCCTCGATCAGGAAAAAATTGCGCTGGGCAATTGCCGAATTCGGAATCTTTAATCCTGTCTTTTCCTCCAGGACCAATTCCACATTGACAAACCGGTCTGTAATGTAGTTGATCATGGAAGTTGTGAAAGTAAGACCGACAAAAGTGATTCCCTTTTCCTCATCATTTCCATAGGTCGTTATTTTTCCCCAGGTTTCATACTGGTCTTCCATAAATTTTACTTTTACATATTTCAGTTCCACCAGTTCCGGCACCCGCTCCGAGTCCACCTGAATAATAACCTCCCAGTCTTCCGCTGTCACAAGCTTATAGACCTCATCATTTTTTCCGAATCGATTGGCGGCAAGATACTGATTTTTGGCATAGTTCTCTTCATCAAAACTCTGGGATGTGATCTCCTGTGGTGTCAGATTTTCATATCCGTCACTGGAAAATACGACCGCTCCTGCCCTGTCCGCATAATATTTGCTGATGCCTGTGGTTTCCGTCATTTCATTCATGGCGTTTAATACGGCCTGATTGCTGAGTTTTGCAACCTCGCTCTGGAGATCATATTTAAAATCATAAACAGTGGAAAACTCTTTTTCATCAAAATTACTGCGGTAATTTATGATTTTGGTTTTTAAACTGTTATAGTCGCTGTTTGTCAGAGCTTTCTCTTCTGTTGTCTCATTCATGAGATCGGCCAGTTTGCTGGAAGAATCTACCGCATAGACGAGGTCACCGCATGCCACATGCGTTCCCTCCGGCACAAAGTAATAGACATATCCGGCATCGACGGACTCATAGATCGTTTCCTGTCTGAGTGCGATCCCGCGGTAGACATTATTAACGGTCAAAGCACCCTCTTTCACCTCATAGCCGCTCAGATGCTCCGTCTGCATATACATGATAATACAGATAATGATGTAAACGAACATGACCCCAAAAATGATCATGCCGATATTAATGTTTAACGGTTTATGATATTGTCTGATATTGGAGTGATTTTCCTGTGCCAAAATAATATGATCTCCTATAAGTTTGCGAAAATAAAGCTCCGGAAAATTTCCGAAGCTTTATGTAACTTTTCAAGGCGAATTTATTCACTATATTAGAGTGCCACCAGTACATTAGATTTCAGAGATTCAGGTAATTCATCTTCATCCAGAGAAACACTTACTATGAACTGTACTCCGAATTTTTCACTGATCATATCCAATTTCTTAACTGTCGGCTCAATATCCTGTCCTTCCAGACATGCAATATTTAAAAAGCTGTCAAAATACATCTGCTCCAGATCGTGATCCTGAGAAATGATACCGCAGATAAATCCGATAAACTCATCCGCGTCAGAAATCATATACTCGGTTACATTGATCAGCCTTACTCTATTATTAAGTTCAAACATATGCTTTGTACTTTTATCCAGATAAGCAATGTTGCCGGATACTGTTCTGATCTCTGCATTTACTTTATCCAGCAACTGTTTTGTTTTCCCTTTTCCTTTTCTTCCTGCGATTAACTGAACCATTGAAAAAACCTCCTGATGTAAGTAGTTTTAGCGGTTATCATAAAAGACAGATTACTTTATCGTTATGACAGCCTGACCTAAATTCTATAATTTATTATAAGTGATTTTGTAAAAAAAAACAATAAGTATTGTATTTATTTTTGTATAACAGAGAGTAAATCAGTCATCTCCGTATATAAGATCGCCCTTTCCGGGGATTTCATTATAATGGAAATATAGGATTTCCCTGATGTATCGCTGGATAACAGAACCAGACAATTCCGCGCTGCGCTTGTGGTCCCGGTCTTTCCGCCGAGAACGGTTATGCCGGTCGGTGCTGTGGCTCCTCCGTTCAAAAACCAGTTTGTGGAAGGCTTATCAAAACTGATCTCTCCGCCGTTTGCATTGTAATAGACAGTTGAATAAGCGGACATACCGATAATTTCTTTAAAAAGCTCATATTTACAGGCTTCATTAAAGATCAGATACATATCGTACGCCGTGACATAGTGCTCTTCGTCAGTAAGTCCGTTGGGATTGACAAAATTGCAGTTCGTGGCGCCGATAGACTTCGCTTCTTCATTCATCATCTGACAAAAATTATCCACAGTTCCGCCATACTGCTCCGCTATCATAATTGCAACATCGTTTGCCGAGTGCAAAAGCAATATTCGCAGCGCCTGATCGAGCGTCATCTTATCGCCTGCTTTCAGACCGCAAAGCTGCGCACCCGGCTCAGTGATCTTTACATTGGCGGATGCTGTCAGAATGTCTTCGCGGCTGCCGTTTTTTAATGCCACGAGAGCAGTCATGACCTTTGTGAGGGATGCCGGATAAAGTGTCTCGTGAATATTTTTGGCATACAGTGTCTGTTTATCTCCAAGAGAAAACAGGCCGGCTGCTTCTGCCTCCGACATATCCACTGCGCTTTCATTATAGTTTTCATTCGCAATGCATAAATCCGCTGCAAATGTTTCTGCGCGCCCCGCCTGATCGGAACTTAAAATCGTAAAGCTGCTGTTGGCAGAATATGCGTCATAAGACATAACATAACTGTCGCTCCCGCATCCGGTCAGGAAAAGCATACAGAGACAGATCATGCAGATCTCTATATTCTTTCGGATTTTTGAGTTCGCGAAGCGAATCTCCCAATGTGAGCGTAAGCTCACAATTTTATTTATACATTTCACGCCACTCTAAATCTCCTCTGTCCAATGCCTTGATCAAAAGCTCTGCCGATGCAAGATTTGTGGCAAGCGGAATATTATGTGTATCGCACAGCTTGACAACATTGTTTACATCCGGCTCATGAGACTTTGATGTGAGCGGATCCCGTAAGAAAATTACCAGATCGATCTGATTGTGTTCAATATCCGCCCCCATCTGCTGTTCGCCCCCAAGATGTCCGGCCAGATATTTGTGTACGTTCAGGTTTGTGACTTCCTCGATGAGCCTGCCCGTTGTTCCCGTCGCAAATAAAACGTTTTTGCTTAAAATACCCCTGTAAGCAATGCAGAAATTCTGCATCAGCTTCTTTTTTGCATCGTGTGCTATCAATGCAATATTCATGATTCCTTCTCACCCCTTCTTTAATGCAATAAAATTTCTGTCAATTGGTAACATTTCAGTCGTTCCTTGCCCTGCGGCTTACCCACCTCACGTTAAGAACAAATCCGATCCCAAGATACATACTGACAAGGGAAGTGAGTCCATAACTGACAAATGGCAGCGGAAGTCCTGTATTCGGAACCAGTCCGGTTGCAACCCCTATATTGATAAAACTTTGAAAACAAACCAGACCGGCGACTCCGCCGGCTATCACATGTCCGGCCATATCCCTGGCCTTCCATCCAATAAGAGCACATTTGAGCGCAATTAATAACTGAAGGATAATAACTAAACAGCTTCCTATAAATCCCCATTCTTCCCCGATGATGGCAAAGATAAAATCCGTCTGAGCCTCTGAAATAAAATTTCCGTTTTTCACAGAACCGATCTCGTTGTTATTATAACCTTTTCCGAATAACTGTCCGGAACCGATCGCCGTCATGGAATTATTCTGCTGGTACGCCTCCGTATCCTTGTAGTCATCGGGATAGAGCCATGCGAGGATACGTTTTTGCTGATAATCCTTCAGTATTTCCTGATCCGGCTGGATGACTATGGTCAGGAAGATGACTCCCACCGGAACCGTAACGGCAAGCACCGCTAAAATCAGCTTATAACTTAATCCTCCAATATACATCATAATACAAAATGTAATAGCGATGATGATCGTAGTGGACAGATCTTCTTTTACCACAAGTGCCATTGGAACGGCTATGAACAATAGAGAAAGCAGAATAATTCCGAAGCTGTTCAATCTTTCCCTATTTACCATAATAAACTGTGCAAAGAATAAAATCAACAGTATTTTACCAAGTTCTGACGGCTGAAAACGAATTACTTTCAAATCCAACCATCTTCTGGCACCGCCGGCGTCATCTCCGAGAGGACTGAGCACCAATCCCAATAAAACAATATTGATGATATAAATAACCCAATAAAATTTCAGCACAAAATGATAATCCACAAAGGAAACCGCAAGCATCACAAAAATGCTGAGAGCCAATCCCATAACCTGTCTTCCCTGCAGATCAGGCTTGGCGCTTCCGACTGCGAAAACGCCAAGCACTGACAGAGAAATTACCAAAAATATTAATCTGAAATCATAATCCTTAAAAAAATCACGGATTCCATGTTGTCTGAACATATGTTATACCTGTCTGTGCACCGTTATCATTTCCCCGAGGATGTGGAAGACAGATCCAAAATCGGAATATTTACATACAAAAACGGCGATTTTCTGGATGCGCCCATGCTGTTTTTCTTCGTGATCTGAACTTCCATGCTCTCTTCATCTATCTTCATGTAACGCGATATCACACCTGCGATATCATTTTTTATCATATTCATCATTTCCGGAGAACAGTTTACTCTGTCGGAAATAAGCAATATCTTTAATCTGTCTTTCGCAATATTGCCGGAACTTTTCTTTTGAAAAAACCTGTGCAGTTTCATATCAAATCCCCCCTTTAATTTCTTCTGAATATTCCGGTCACCTTTGTCCAGAAAGAAAATCCTTTCTCAAACTCAATGAAAGGCACTTCCTCCCCGAGTACACGGTGACAGATATTCCGGTATGCTTCTCCCGCCATTGTAAAATTGCCTACAACAGGCTCGCCCTGATTCGTGGAAATAACCACGCTTTCATCATCGGGCACAATGCCGATCAAAGGAATGGATAATATGTCAACCACATCTGACGAGGACATCATATCCCCGCGTTTTACCAAATCGTACCTGAGTCTGTTTATCACAAGATCTATTTTCTCAAAACAGTTGGCTTCAAGCAGTCCGATGATCCTGTCCGCATCTCTGATGGCAGAGACTTCCGGCGTTGTGACGACAAGCGCCCTGTCAGCGCCGGCGATGGCATTTTTAAATCCCTGTTCGATCCCCGCCGGACAGTCCAGTATAATGTAATCAAACTGGTTTTTCAGCTGATCGATCAGCTTCACCATCTGTTCCGGTTTCACCGCCGATTTATCTCTTGTCTGGGCCGAAGGTAAAAGATAGAGACCGGGATGACGTTTATCTTTGATCATCGCCTGTTTTGCGCGGCATTTCCCCTCTGCTACATCTACCAGGTTGTAGACGATCCGGTTTTCCAGACCCATCACGACATCCAGATTTCGCAGACCGATATCCGTATCGATAAGCAGTACCTTTTTCCCCAGCTTCGCAAGACCTGTTCCTACGTTTGCGCATGTTGTGGTCTTTCCAACACCGCCTTTACCTGACGTGACGACAATTACTTCACTCATATACGTTACCTCACTTTCTGTAGTTCATTTCTCTGGAAATGAATGTCCCGTCTCTTAATTTAGAAGACGGATTTTTTCGTGATTTGTCGTCCTCCGGGCATACTTTTCAGTTACATAGAGCTGACTTATCTGGTCAAATTATTGACCGGCATGGTCATCCTCTGTAACGGTAAGTTGTCCCAGTAATTCTTTTGTAACAGGTTTTATGATAATTTCTTCTCCCTGTATGGAAGCTATCTTTGGTGTTTTTTTATAAGAACCCGGCAGGAAACGTTTTTCCGGTTTCTTTATGTATTTATAGCTGCCGATCTTCAGCTTTTCCGGTGAAAATTCCAATGCACATACAAAATGGCCATTCTTATCTTCCGAACCGATACCGGCATGGACTTCCCCGAAAAGCGTTCCAAGCACAATGACATCTTTCCTGGAAAATATTTTTGCCCCCGGATTTACATCGCCCAGTATAATAACGGAATGTTCTGTTTCCAGGCTCTGCCCCTTTTTTAAAGTGCCCCGGTAAAACTGCCCGTCTGTATCTGTCTCTTCTTCCGGCTGCTTGCTTTCCTCAAAGGCTTCATCCAACAGATACTGAATTTTTTCGTTCTCTCCGACAAGACAGACAATCTGCAGATCGGAATTTTCTTCAATCACATCCAGAATGGTATTCTCTTCTTCTTCAGTCAGTTCCTTTCCGGTAATCGCAAGGCCCACCTGTGTGTTTCCGAAAAATTGTCTGCTGCTTTGAAACTTTTCACGCAATTCTTCGAGCAGAGTTTCCATCTCGGTTTCCGGTTTGATATGAAGAGCCAGACCTTTGCGGTAGCTCTTCAATGTAAATGAATGCTCCTTCATACTAGTCTCCCTGTATAGCAGTATTTCTTATACTTTCATCAGCCTGTCCGGTCAGAATGTTTTCTTCATCGTCCAGTTTATAGTAATATGTATAAAAATCCTTTGCTGTCTGTGCGGCATAGGAAGAAGAATAACCGTTTGCAATACGCACTGTCACGGAAATTTCCGGATTTTCGTAGGGGGCATAGCTGACAAACAGCGCATGGTTCGGGTGTCTTTCCGACTGTTCGGCTGTTCCCGTTTTTCCGGCTACATTGACGCCTAAACCTGCATAGTAGGACATACCCTCCACCACGCGCCTCATTCCTGTATGGATCGCGTTCCAGTAGCTATTGTCCATTTCAACATAGTTGCGCACTTCGGCGTTTCGCTCCTCCAATAGAAAACCGTTTTTATCCGTGATCTTATCGATCAGAGTCAGGTTATAACATGTACCGCTGTTTGCCACCGTTGTCACATAGCGGGCGAGCTGTGCTGTTGTATAGTTGTTATTGCCCTGGCCGATGGAGGAACGCACGGCATCCTCCGTGGATATTTTCGGGTCGGACTCTTCAAGCTCCAGGCCGGATGTTTCAGACAGCCCGTACATGTCCGCGTATTTTGCCAGCATGTCCGTACCCCGTTCACTGTTGTAGGAGTCGCCGATGGAACCCAGTCTGTATCCCATTTCGTAGAAGTAGCTGTTACAGGATTTCTGTATCGCACTGGTGACATTCATGGAACCGTGTGCACCCGGATAAATATGACAGTGGGGTGACGGTGTGATCTTGTCAAAAGGCCCGGAACAGGTGATCGTTGAGGAAAGGGAAATAACACCTTCCGACAAGCCTGCCGTGGCTGAAACCATTTTGTAGGTGGATCCCGGCGCTGTACGTTCCTGTGTCGCTCTGCTGTACATCGGCCTTGCATCATCATTCATCAGTTTCGCGTAGTATTCCGCATCAATGGAATTGGCAAGCCTGTTTGTATCATAGCCTGGATAGGAAACAAGAGCCAACGTATCGCCGGTATTGACATCTGTAACTACCATGGAGCCGGAACAGGGTTCCAAAGCAAGCTGCGCCGGTGTAATGTCCAGATTTGTAATCCGGTCAAGCATAAACTGATATGCTGTGATACCGCCATTATACAGCCTGTCCTCCACTTCCGAATCCACTTCCACGATCTTCTGTTCGCAGAGGATCTGGCAGACCTCCCTGCCGCTTATCACGTCATTTTTGATCATGTAACGGTAGATCCGTTTTTCAAATGTCGAGTCTGTCGCCAGCTTTTTCAGAATATAATCAACCAATACCTCATATATTTCTTCTGAATCGGCATAGTCGTTTTCAATATCCAGTTTTGTGACATCGATCCAGCGTTCGGCGATACAATGCCGCAAATACTGCTCAAGCGGAATATTTTCGTCCTGACGCCATGCCAGATATACCTCATCTGTATCATCAATCTCATCTGTCAGAATAATATTGTTATTTCCGAGCAGAGATACAATATACAGCATATAAACCTGATATTCTGTAGAAAGCTGATCGTAGGGCGTCTTTGTGACAAGCAGTTCGTCCCGCAGCTTTTCTTCCACATATGCCTGCTGTTTCTTATACTTTTCCGCGACGTTTTGCTCTGTTTCCTTTGCGTCGCGCTCCGAAAAATGGGAAATGTCAATAATACTGTTTTCAATCAACGCATTATATACATCATAAATCGCAATCTTGATCTTGGAACTGCCCGCATTTTCAGCCGGCACATATTCCTTGATATTTTCGATACGGGAAACAACAATACTCGCAATCTTCTGTTCCAGAATATTATAGGCGGCAGTCTGCAGTTCTGTGTCAAGCGTCAGATAAATATCATTTCCGGCAGCCGGCTCCACATGATCCGTAGACTCGATGACTTTTCCGAAACTGTCCACATAAATAACTTCAGAACCTTTTTGGCCTCTCAGAGTGTCTTCCATGGATGCTTCTATGCCGGCAACGCCCACCTGATCGTTTAAAGCATAGGTGGAATCCTTCTGTGTGTACTCCAGAAGCTTTTCTGAAGGAATCTTTCCGGTATAGCCGATGATATGGCTGAAATAAACACTGTTCACATATTTGCGTATTGTACCTTCCGCGATGCTGACGCCATCCAGATACTGTATATTTTCGCTGACTACCGCTACTGTCTTTTCATTGATATCTGTGGCGATCGTTGTTGCGATATACTTCTGGTAACTGTTGGAGGAAAGTGCATAGCGGACCGTTAAAATTTTCAGGATTTCGTCTTTTGTATAACCCACACAGGGTTCAAACGTAAGGGTTCCATCCTCATTCACGGTATAAGTGCCGATGCCATATCGCTTTGAACTGCACAGATATTCTATTACATCATCGGGGGAAGCCGTCTTTTCTTTGTATTCCAGTTCATTGATATCTGCTCTTCCATATACATCTCCCAGAAATCGCAGCAGGGCATTATCGCTTACACTGTACTGATAATTCCCGGAGGAATCCAGATAGATATCAAAGTCGCTTATCACTTCATCACCGCTCTGCTCTATTAAACGGATCGTCTTATAGATCGTTTCATTGATATCCCTGTTCTTTGTTCTGCCGGATTCATAGACATCCTCGATCGTCACAGAATAGGCAAGCTCATTGTAGGCAAGCAGTTTCCCGTTCCTGTCATAGATATTGCCGCGTGTGGCAGGGATGGAACGCTCTTTTCTGATGGTCAGCTGGAAATTTTCCAGATAGGAAGCGCCATTTACAATCTGCAGTGTAAACAATCTGTTGATCAAAACACCGCCGCAGAGAAAAATGGCAAGAATCAGTATAAATTCCCTCGAAAGGATCATATTTAGTATTTTATCTTTTATTCTATCAAACAAAATCCGTTTCGCTCCTGTTTTCGTTTGGATTCAACCGCTTATATAAAGACAGCAGAATCGGATAAAGAATAATGCCTATCACAATGGTGTATACTGTCTCCGGCAGAATAATATGAAAGAAAAAGTAAGGAAAATTCAATCTGCCCCGCAGTAAAAACAATACAATATAACAAATCATGCCATAGGAAAGATCGCTGAGTGTTATTAACGCCAACGGCAGCTTGATATCCTCCGGATAAAAAATTCTGCTGAATTTCCCATTTAAAAATCCGATATACATGTAGATCATGGCATAGAGTCCGATCACATCACCAAAAAAGATATCGATAAACAGTCCGCAGACAAAGCCTGAAAGCAGTCCCTTCTTTTCTCCCAGCATAAATCCGATGGAAGTCGTTGTAATGAGCAGCAAATTCGGACTGATGCCTCCGAAACTCAGTCGTTTAAACAGGGTACATTGCAGCAGGAAGCAGAAAAACATAATGAATAAAAATATAATGGATAGTATTCTTCTACGCATTTATTCCTCAATCGTCTGTTTTTGTTCCAAAATGACCAGAACTTCTTCCAGATGGGAGAAATCCGCGGCCGGCGTCACATAACCGGATTTGGTCAGGTTATTGGGATCGGTGTTCAAATTGGATATGTATCCTATTAAAATGCCGGGCAGATAGTGATCGCTGATATTGGAAGTGACGATCTTATCACCTTCCACAACCTGATTTTTTTCATCAATGAGTTTGCTGAATTCGATCAGTCCGTCCGCATAGGTTTCCAGATTGCCTGTGACGACCAGATTATCTGAGGTGGACAGAACCGTGCCGCTGACACTGACATTGTCACTGATGATCGTTGTCACTTTCGCCCAGTTTTTGCCTGTGGAAGTCACTCTGCCGACAAGCCCTGCATCCGCTATGACATTCATGTTTTCCATAACGCCATCGTCAGTTCCTTTGTCGATCACAAAAGAATGGTACCAGTTGCCGCTGTCTTTGGAAATGACTCTTGCTCCTATTTTGTCATAGTCGGCATATTCCGCATCCAGTTGATAGAGCTGCCTTAAGTTTGTCAGCTCAAATCTGTCCTGCTGCAGCGCAATATTTTCATTGGTCAGATCTGTCACCTGTTGTTTTAAGGATTCGTTTTCTTCTATTAAATGTTGTATCTCCTGCAGCATTTCCGTCCGTTCATTCAAATAACTGCCGACTTTTGATATTCCTTTTTCAAAAGGAACCACAAGAAAACCTGCCGCATAAGACAGAGGCGTACTCAATGCTGATGTCGTGAATGTTAAAACCATCAGACCTGTGCACAGGACCGTTAAAATAAAAAGGAGATATTTACCCGGTAATGTAAATTTTTCTCCTTTTTGCTTTATTACTGGACTCATTTACTCATTCCTTCAATAGAATATGCTACGGATTTATAGTTATCATCTTTGATAATCTTTGCAAGACCAAGTACCACACTGTTCATCGGTTCCGCCGCCACATTGACTCTCAATCCTGTTCCCAGACTGACAAGTTCCGCAAAATGGCTCACCTGAGAAGCGCCTCCGGTCAGATAAACACCGTGCCTGTAAATGTCTGCGGCCAGTTCAGGCGGCGTCCTCTCTAAGATCACTTTGATATTGTCAATTATCATGTGGAAATTTTCGGTCAGGCAGGTATCTATAAGGCTTGTGGGAATCTCACGCTCCACCGGCAGCCCCGTGACGATATCGCGTCCGAAAACCTGCGCCGGCTTGCCCTCTTTTTCGAGATTGGCAAGCGAAAATTTCACATTTTCAGCAGTCTTTCCGCCGATCAGGAGACTGAATTCTTTTCTTACAGCGGCACGTATCGCATCATCGAACTTCAGGCCTCCCACTTTGATGAGCCTGCTCAACACAATACCGCCAAGGGAAAGAATCGAAATTTCTGTCGTATCGTATCCGACATTAACGACCAGCACACCCTGAGAATTTTTCACATCAATATCAAGACCAAGACCGTCCGCCACCGCTTTTTCTACGATCATAATGCGTTTTGCTTTCACACCCGCATCACGGATCAGGTCATAGAAAGCCCTCTTTTCCACTTCTGTTACGTCTGTCGGCACTGCAATATAAAAATCGGCAGGTTTTATGCTTCCCTTGGACAGGTCAGTGACAAAATACCTGATCAACGTCTCCATATTATGGATATCAGCGATCACGCCATTGCCCAGAGGATAAGAAATATGAATATTACTTGGTGCCTTTTCATACATCTCATAGGCGGAATTTCCATAGGCGAACAGGTTTTTCTTGTTTTCGATCGCGATCATGTTTTTCTCCACCATGATCGCATCGTCGCTCCTGTTGTATATCTTGATGTTGTTTGTCCCCAGATCAATGCCAAAAGTGTTGTTAGCCAAAACCCTGTACTCCTTTCATTTTACGCAGCGCCTCATGCCGATAAATATCCGCTTTCCCGCAGACTGCAATATGTTTTATCTCCGATGATTATGTGATCTAACAGCGGAAGTTCCATCATTGCCCCGAGCATCTGGATTCTTTTGGTGATTTCCAGATCGGCTTTGCTCGGCGCAGAATCCCCGCTGGGATGGTTGTGTACAAGAATAAACTGTACCGTTTTTTCCCTGAGAAGCATTAAAAACAATTCTCTCGGTGAAACAATGGATTCTCTGATCGTCCCGATTGAGAGTACGGCGTCCGAGATCAGTCTGCATTTCTGGTCAAGCATCACCAGAATCACCTGCTCTCTCTCCTCATGGCGCATACTTTCTTTATAGTACTGCCAGATAGTTTCCGGCGTATGAAAGTCAAGACCTTCTTTTGCTTCCGTTTTTGAGATACGTCTGGCCAGTTCCGCCAGGCATTTCAACCGGATTGCCTTCACCTCGCCTATTCCGGGCATCTTCATCAGTTCCTTCCACGGAATATGGCAAAGTCCCAAAAGATTCCGCTCCGGAAAACTGTCCAGAATCCTGTTCGCTATCGTAAGCGCATTTAACTCCTTTGTGCCGGTTCTGATAAATACGGCGAGAAGTTCCGCGTCGTCAAGCTCCTCCGCACCGTATGATTTCACCACTTCATACGGCTGCATGTCATGTGAATGCATCTGCTTTCCTTTCCCTCTCCGGACAGAAAGCATATCGTTTTTATCCCCGTCTTCATGCAGGACTTTCCAAGTCAGGTAATTCTTTTATAGTATTTACCGTAAATGGAATACTATACCAACTTTGAGAGATATTTCTCTCCGGGTATCTTCATCTGCACTTAGATAATACTACCACAAAATTCCTCCTCTGTATATAAAAACCCCCACTTTTTTAGACAAAATTTGTCATCACAAATTCGGAAGGTTTGATAAAATAAGGCCTTTATCGACAAGAGACTGCAATGATCTCATAATGCCGAACTTCGCGTGCTGCCATGTGATACCCCCCTGAAAATACGCTGCATAGGGCGGTTTTAAGGGGCCGTCCGCCGATAATTCGATGGATGAGCCTGAGACGAAAGCCCCGGCTGCCATGATAACATCACTGTCATATCCGGGCATCGCCCAGGGTTCCGGGCGTACATGGGAATCTACGGGGGAAGCCGCCTGAATTCCCTCGCAGAATGCGATAAGGGCTTCCGGCTTTCCAAAGCTGACCGCCTGTATGATGTCATAGCGTTCTTCGCTGCCGTTCGGGACGACAGAAAATCCCAGTTTTTCGTAGACATTTGCGGCGAAGATAGCTCCTTTCAGGGCATTTGCCGTCACGTTTGGCGCAAGGAACAGACCTTCGTAGAAATCTTTTAAAATGCCGAGGGATGCGCCCACTTCTTTGCCGAGTCCGGGGCTGGTGAGGCGGTACGCGGCGTTTTCCACACATTCCTTTTTCCCCACAATATAGCCGCCGATAGGGGCAAGACCGCCGCCGGGGTTTTTGATCAGGGAGCCTACCGCCATATCCGCGCCGACGTCTGTGGGCTCTATTGTTTCCACAAATTCTCCGTAACAGTTATCTACCATGCACAGTACATCCGGTTTGATCTGTTTCACAAATGCGATCAACTCTCCAATCCGTTCTACGGAGAGTGTGGGGCGGGTGGCGTAGCCTTTGGAACGTTGAATGGTCACAAGCTTTGTCCGCTCGTTGACGGCATTTCTTATTCCGTTATGATCAAAACTGCCGTCAGGCAGTAAATCTACCTGTGAGTAGGTGATGCCGTACTCCGCCAAAGAACCTTTCGAAGGGCGGATGCCGATGACCTCTTCCAGCGTATCGTAAGGTTTTCCTACCGGTGAGAGCAGTTCATCGCCGGGGCGTAAATTGCTCATTAACGCCAGTGCCAGCGCGTGGGTTCCGCAGGTGATCTGAGGACGCACAAGAGCATCTTCCGTGTGGAAGATGCCTGCGTATACTTTTTCCAGTGTGTCCCGTCCCAGGTCGTTGTAGCCATAGCCGGTGGTGCCGAGCATACAGGCTTCCGAAACCTGATTTTCCTGCAATGCGTTTAAAACTTTCAACTGGTTTGCCTCGGATATCTCATCGATCCTTTGAAAACGCTCCGACAAAGATTCCCAGATCTTCTGGCAGAAATGATAGACATCGGAAGAGATTCCGAGATTTTTATAATATTGTTCCATCTGTTTTTTATTCTCCATCTGTTTATTTTTACTTTGCTGCCGCCTTTTACTGCTATTCCATTGCCTCGATCAGCGCCGGCGGATCAATGATCGTCCCCAACTCATACTGTTTTCCCTGATACTCTATCGTCCGTATGGTGCCGGTTTCGAAGGCCTTTTCAATAAATTCCTCCGGAGTCAGTTCACTGTCCACCTGCAGACAGAGGGCATACATCCCTGCAAGCCACGGGACAGACCAGCTTAAGCCTCCGGATGAGGCGAATTCATAGCCGTCTGATGTATACCATGAAGCATAGGTTCTCGCGTCCATCGGCACGAGCAGCATGCGGGAGGAATCGTCAATCCTGCCGTTATAAAATGGATCGCTCCAGAAATGTCCCGGTCCATAAGAGGAAACCTCATCGGGATCTGTCATCTGTTCTTTTCCCAGCCCCATCAGAGCGAAACCGTAATTATCTTCTGTGGCAGTCGTGATCACAAACACGCCAGCTTCCTTCGCACGTTCAATGGCCGCGCGCACTTCATCCGCTCCTTTTTCGGAAGTGAACCCTCTGGAGATGGAAATGACCCGTATTTTCCGCTCTTCCGGAAGCAGTTCATTGATCTCAAGAATCCGGTCGATACTGTCCGCCATATAATTCAGGTTCATTTTCATTCTTCCGAAACCGTAAGTGCCGAAGGTGGACGCAATATAATAGACTTTTGCGTCCGGCGCAACGCCGCAGCTTTTCCCGACGGCAATGCTGGTCACCGCGGAACCGTGCATCTGCGCCGCACTATCACTGCAGTGCAGCAGCTCATAATTCATAATATTATCCGCGTATTCCGTATGCTCCGGATTTAACGCCTGATCCACAATGGCGATACTGATTCCCTCACCGGTAATCCCTTTTTCGTGCAGCATTCGGATACCAAATCCCGGATTTTTCCCGTTTTCCATGATCTCTTCCGGTGAGAAACCATCCGGAAGATCATCCGGCCAGACCGTGGAACTGTCAAAGGTCACGCGTTTCAGAATATCGCTTTCGTTTTCCAGATTCAGCCCGGAAGCATTCGTTCCCCGCAGATCCAATCCCATATTTTCATCGAGTTCGGGGATTTCCGATATAACCCCTCTGCTTAACGGAAAATATTCTTCACGCCGGGCATATCTCACATTTCCTTCTCTGTAATCCTCGTCCGATATCTGTATAGTCGCTGCGCTCAGAAAACCGCCGGTCAGATACCAGATTAAAAAACTGCCGGCCAATATTAGCAAAATAGCTAAAAAAATAATAATATACTTCTTTTTCTTATGTTTCATTTCAACTGTTGAGCGGAACATAAGCGCTTTATGCCCCATTCTTCTCCTTTTTATATAGATTATCGATATATCGAGTATCTATATAATATATCGATAATCTATATATGTCAAGAATTTTTTATCCCTAAATCCCACTCTTCTTTTGTGATGCATGTCACATGCTCCGTTCGAATATCATCCATCAGTGCCCAATGCATGTCCTCATTTGTATGATGGTAGATAAATCCGCATTTTTCCTGCACTCTTTTGGACTTGATATTTCCCTCAAAATATCCGCACCAGAGCTTTTTTAGGTTTAACTCTTCAAAGCCGTGGCGCATCAGTTCCCGCACGGCTTCCGGAATCAATCCAAGACCCCAGAAAGGGACACCGATCCAGTATCCGATTTCTCCCTCTGTCTCCGACAGATTCATATTGCTTTTGGCTCCGATCGTAATGGCAACACAGCCGATGGCCCTGTTATCTTCTTTCAGACAGACCGCATAGGTTTCCGGCGCTGCAAAAACGGTCCGTATGATCTCCCTGCTGTTTTCTACACTGGTATGGACAGGCCAGCCTGCGACAGGCCCTACTGCCGGGTCTTTCGCGTATTCATATAAACTCTCTGCATCCGTTTCCTTCCACGGGCGCAAAATCAGGCGTTCTGTTTCTAATTTATTTAACATAATGCTCCTTCCTTTTATATGTGATTCTCTTATTTAAAAACATACTCATAGCAGCAATCCTCTTTTGTAGTACCTTCAATTATGCATGTTTTTCCGCTGTTGACAAATCCATTAGCTTCATAAAACTTTCTGGCTTTCACATTATCTTTTATAACCCATAGTACTATTTTATGCACCCCTTTTTTTCTTACCTGCTGAATCAGATGTTCTATCAGAAGTGTTCCTATTCCCTGTCCCACAAAAAAAGGCTCAACATAAAAGTCCGTAATCTCAATAGTTTTATCATCTATGGGATGCCCCTTTATTACCCCTTTAACAATTCCATCATCATAAAGTAACATTCCAACTAATCTATCCGGATTATTTTTATATTCTTCATACAAACTGACAACCTGTAACTCATTAAATGACCCATAGTCATTTTCAAATATAGGTCTATATGCAACCCTTTTGCCAAATACGATAATCTCAGCTATCCTGGAAATATCTTGTTTATCAGCTTGTCTTATCATGTATGTTTTCTCCATTATTTCTACAAAGTTCGATTTGTTGATTAGTTTAAGGCAAACTCGCAAACGTTTCACTTTTTGCTCGTATCCCTCGCTTTCAGCTCGGTCAATTCCGGTTTATACTAATTTCCTTCCGATATTTTCTTCAAAATCTTCCATCAGAAAATCAAGCAGTGCCTGCGTATTTTCGAACTGTCCTTTCTCCACCCAGGTCACTTCTTTTTCTCTCCGAAACCATGTGAGCTGACGTTTGGCAAAATGTCTGGTTTCTTTTTTTATCGTTTCGACAGCTTCATTAAGCGTACAAATGCCGGACAGATAATCCAGTATTTCCTTATAGCCGAGCCCCTGCATGGAAACCATATCTCTGGTGTATCCTCTTTCTTTCAGGGCTTTTACTTCTGCAACAAGCCCTTCCTCCAGCATAATGTCCACCCGTTTTTCAATTCTCTGATACAGCAGTTCTCTCGGCTCATTCAGGACATAATAGCGAAACAGATAAGGTGATTTTTTCTGCCGCTCTGTCTCGTTATGCTGAGAAAGCGGATAGCCGTTTAATTCATAAAATTCCAGTGCGCGGATCACCCGCTTGATATTATTGGCATGAATATTGTCCGCCGTCTCGGGATCTACCGCAGCCAGTTTTTCATGCAGGTATTCGGCCCCTCTTTCTTTCGCCTCTTTTTCCAGTCTGATTCTGACACTGTTGTCAGTTTCTTCCGTAAAAGAGATATCATATAACACCGATTGAATATAAAATCCTGTGCCGCCGGTCAGAACCGGAATATGTCCGCGATCATAAATCTCCTCTATCACCTGTTTTGCAAGCTGTTGAAAAAGCATCACATTGAAAGTTTCTTCCGGCTCTAAAATATCCAATAAGTGATGCGGTATGCCGTTCATTTCCTCTTTCTTTATTTTAGCAGAACCGATATCCATGCCCCGATAGACCTGCATGGAATCCGCAGAGATGATCTCGCCCTGTATTCTTTCAGCAAATTCAATAGAAACCGCCGTTTTTCCAACGGCGGTAGGACCTGTCAAAACGACAAGGGGACGGCATGTATGAAGTTTTTCTCTGTCATAAAGTTGATTCATTACACGATCCTTTTAAACTTCTTCTCCAATTCCTGTTTTGTAAAGGAGATAATTGTCGGTCTGCCGTGGGGGCAAAAGTACGGATTATCTAACGTCAGCAGTTCATCAAGCAACGTTTCCATCTCCGGCACAGTCATACGCATATTCCCTTTGACCGCTGCCTTGCATGCCATTGTCGCGATCCGCTCTTCTATGCTCTTTGCCCGGCCGATACCTGTGGCAGAAAGTTCATCCAGCACTTCCAGAAACATATCCTTTATCGTACTGCCAAACAGCTCTGCGGGCGCACTCCGGACAGTAATCTCATTGCCGCCGAAGTATTCCAGTTCAAACCCCAATTTTTCAAAAGCTTCCTGATATTGTGCAAGGATTTCCTGTTCCCTCCCGGACAGAGAAAGGACTAACGGCGGATACAGATTCTGGGACACAGTTTCGCTTTCTCTGACAGCTTTCATGATTCTTTCATACTTTACTTTCTCATGGGCGGCATGTTGGTCGATCATCAGCAGCTTATCTTCATATACTACGATCCAGTATGTATCAAAAGCCTGTCCCAAAATCCGAAATTTTTTTCTTGCAGTCTCGGAAATTATTTTTTCTTCAAACAGATTCAACTGTGTTTCATTATAGGTGACAAATTCCTCTGTTCTCGATTGTTTTTCATTCTGGTCTTCCTGATCCTCAAAAATGTGTTGACCAATTCGGTCAGTTGTATATGCTTCATCTTCCTGCACTTTTCCTGCCGATATTTTAACAGGTTTTTTCTCAGAAAGCAGAACTATTTCCGAATGGTCCTCCTCTTCCTCCCCGAAATCCACAAAGAAATCTTTTGATGTCGCTTTCGGTTTTTCCTTTATTTCACAAGATACCGGCAGATTACTTTTGATGTCTTCTGTCCTGCTTTCCGCTCTGGCCTTTTGAAAGGGCTCCAGCGCTTTTTCTTTTTCCTCTTTCTTTTCCGGCGGTGTCAGTGCAATTTCCGGTATCATCTCATGGGCGTCCAGCACTGTCTTAACGGCTTCTGTCAGAAATGCATAGACGCTCATTTCCTCTGTAAACCGCACTTCCATCTTTGCCGGATGCACATTGACATCCACTCTGGACGGCTCCACTTCCATCATCAGCACGCAGAACGGATATTTATGCTGCATCAGATAAGATTTGTATCCTTCTTCCAAAGCTTTGGAAACCAGATTACTCTTAATAAACCTGCCGTTCAGAAAATAAAGTTCATAATTTCTGTTGGAACGGTTACAGGAGGGCTTTCCGAGATAGCCGGAAAGACGGATTCCGTCGCCCTGTCTGTCAATCGGAATCAGGGCATCCGTCATATCTTTCCCGTATAGTTTATATACCGTCTGCTTCAAATCACCGTTTCCGGCGGTGGAAAACTTCACCTGATTGTTCTGGATAAACTGAAAAGAAACTTGCGGATTCGCCAACGCAAGATGCTCCATCAGATCGGCCACGTAGCCGCCCTCCGTAGCCGGCTGTTTTAAAAATTTGCGTCTTGCCGGTACATTGAAAAACAGATTGCGGACAATGATCGTTGTACCGTCAGGGGCGCCGACCTCCTCAAAATCCGTCTCTGCAGGCCCCTCCATACTGATGCGGACACCGGTGAGTTCCTCTTTGGTTTTGGTGATCATCTCCGTCTGTGAAACAGCGGAAATACTGCTCAACGCTTCCCCGCGAAACCCCAGAGAATGCAACCGCATCAGATCATCGGCATCCTGTATTTTGGAGGTGGCATGCCGTAAAAATGCCTTGCGGATCTCCGATTTTTCAATCCCGCAGCCGTTGTCGCTGACACGGATAAAACTGATGCCGCCGTCTTTGATCTCCACCGTAACAGCAGTTGCTTTCGCGTCGATTGCATTTTCCACCAGTTCTTTTACGATACTGGCAGGACGCTCCACCACTTCCCCGGCAGCAATTTTATCGATTGTTTCATGACTTAATATATGGATAGATGCCATAGTTCTCCTTTTGCTGTTAATTAGCGTACCCGAAGCGAAGCTTTAAGAATTTTTTCCTTTGTTTTCCTTGTTATATCCTGTTGAAAACATAATTTTTCCAGCCACATATATCCGACTTCAATTCACATTGATAAGAAAACAACCCGTCTGCTGCTATTTTAAGTTCTTCCAGCGTATGCGCGATAAAATTTCTGTCGTATTGCTCTCCCACTATCTCACAAAGGCTCTTGTCAGTCATCCTGCCAACACCTTCTCTGACAGAAATAAGAAACTTTCCATCTTTCTTCAGCACTTTTCCCATTTGTTCAAAAGCCAATGGCAGCTTTATAGTTTCAATATGAACCAGTCCTGCAATAACGATGATTCCTTTTACCACACCGATATAGGAATAATCACAAAGTATATCTTCCCTGTAAAAGGTAATGTCAGGATTTTTCTGTCTTGCTATTTTTAAACTTTCCTCACTGAAATCAATTCCGACAACTTCATGTCCTGCATCGGCCATTCTCCTGCTTAATCTTCAGATTATTCCTCACGCATTCTCCGCCAGATATCTGGCCACATACACCCCGCTG
Source organism: Lachnospiraceae bacterium (assembly GCA_014804795.1). Lineage (GTDB taxonomy): Bacteria > Bacillota > Clostridia > Lachnospirales > Lachnospiraceae > 1XD8-76. The sequence continues at coordinate 40,557 of JAAUZC010000024.1, forward strand.
GCGGAAGCATGGGACAACGAATGCGTCACACCGCTGCCGTCTCCGATCACAAACAGCCCTTTGTGCAGTGTTTCCAGGTGTTCATTCAGTGCTACTTCCATATTATAAAACTTTACTTCCACACCATAAAGCAGTGTATCATCATTTGCCGTACCCGGCGCAATCTTATCCAGAGCATAGATCATCTCGATAATGCCGTCCAGAATCCGTTTTGGCATTACAAGACTTAAGTCGCCCGGTGTTGCAGCAAGAGTAGGCGTCAGGAAAGATTTTGACAGACGCTTTTCCGTACTTCTGTGTCCCCGGATCAGATCGCCGAAACGCTGTACGATAACACCGCCGCCCAACATATTGGACAGTCTTGCGATACTCTCACCATAACCGTTACTGTCCTTAAAAGGCTCCGTGAAATGCTTGGATACTAACAGGGCAAAGTTGGTATTCTCTGTCTGTAATGAAGGATCCTCATAGCTGTGCCCGTTCACTGTGACAATACCATTTGTATTTTCGTTTACCACAGCGCCTTTCGGGTTCATACAGAACGTTCTGACTTTATCCTGGTATTTTTCCGTCTTGTATACGATCTTACTCTCATACAATTCATCCGTGATCGGCGCAAAAATTTCCGCCGGAAGCTCCACCCTGACACCGATATCTACACGATTTGACAAGGTCGGGATATTTAAGTCCTCACAGACTTTCTCCATCCACTTGCTGCCGCTTCTCCCTACAGAAATAATACAATTTTCACTGGTATAGGATGTATCATCCGTCACCGCCTCGTATCCGCCCTCAAGAAGTTTTATGCTCCGCACCGGCGTCATAAAATGAAATGCCACCTTATCCTTCAACTCGTTGTATAAATTACCCAACACCTCAAAGTTGATATCCGTGCCGAGATGACGCACGGAAGCATCCAACAGATGCAGATTATTCTGCAGACAGAGTCTCTTAAACTGCGTGTTTGTGGTTGAATACAGCTTTGTCTTATATCCGCCGTACTCCACATTAATGCCGTCCACATATTCCATCAGCTCGGTCGCTTTCTGCTTGCCGATATACTCGTGAAGCGTGCCGCCGAATTCATTTGTAATATTATATTTCCCATCGGAAAAAGCGCCTGCGCCGCCGAATCCATTCATAATTGCGCATGTTTTACAGCCGATACAGCTTTTAACCTTATCGCCGTCAATCGGGCATTTCCGCTTATCAAGCGAATTTCCCGCCTCCAATACTACAATTTTCCAGTCCGGCTTTTTCTGTAAAAGTTCATAAGCGGAAAAAATACCGCCCGGCCCCGCTCCTATTATCATAACATCATAATCATAACGCATACAGTTACCCCCATCTGTTTTTTAATTTACTCTGCAGTCTGTACAGCGTGTTCATCGCATCCACCGGCGTCATATTCATGACGTCCGCTTCCAGCAGTTCTTTCAGTACATCCTCATCCTTAACTGTATCGAACAGCGATATCTGCTGTAAATCCACTTCATCAAAAGTTTTTACTTTTTTGTCATCCGTCTTTGCTTCTATAGCAATGCTTTGTACCTTTTCGGTAATATCGTTTTCACTGAGCTGTGCCACGATTTCTTTTGCCCGGTCAATGACCATATCCGGCACGCCGGCCAGCTTTGCGACCTGAATACCGTAGCTTTTGTCGGCCCCGCCTTTGATGATCTTTCTCAGGAAAACAATATCGTCTCCTTTTTCTTTGACCGCAATACAGTAGTTGTTGACATTGCTGATCTTGCCTTCCAATTCCGTCAGTTCGTGATAGTGGGTGGCAAACAATGTTTTCGCCCCGAGTATCTTCCGGTTGCTGATATGTTCAATCACCGCCCAGGCGATGGAAAGTCCGTCGAAAGTAGATGTTCCTCTGCCGATCTCATCTAAGATCAGCAGACTGTTTTTCGTGGCGTTCCGCAAAATATTTGCCACTTCGTTCATTTCCACCATAAAGGTACTCTGTCCGCTTGCCAGATCATCGGAAGCACCGACTCTTGTAAAGATCCTGTCAACCAATCCGATCTTTGCGGACTTTGCGGGCACGAAACTGCCGAGCTGCGCCATCAGTACAATTAACGCCGTCTGCCGCATATAGGTGGATTTTCCCGCCATATTCGGTCCTGTGATCACGGCGATCAGGTGACTTCCATTGTCCAGATAGGTGTCATTTGTGACAAACATGTCATTTCCCATGACCTGTTCTACAACAGGATGCCGTCCGTCCTTAATATGAAGCAGGCCTTTTTCATTGATCTCAGGCCGCACATAGTGATAACGCTCCGCGACTAAAGAAAGGGATGCAAATACATCCAACCTTGCAATCGCTTTTGCAGTCTTCTGAATCCGCTCAATCTCGTTCCCGATCGTATCCCGTATTTTGCAGAACAGATCATACTCCAGTGTGGAAAGCTTATCCTCCGCATTCAGTATGGTGTCTTCCAGCTCCTTTAACCGCGGTGTTGTGTACCGTTCGGCATTGGCAAGAGTCTGTTTGCGTACATAATCCTCCGGCACCATGTTTTTGAAAGAATTTGTCACCTCAAAATAATAGCCGAATACTTTATTATATTTGATCCGCAGGTTTTTAATACCGGTACGATTTCTGTCCTCTTCCTCCAGTGCTGCTAACCAGTTTTTCCCTTCCGTTTTTGCTTTCCGCAGCGAATCGATCGTATCGTCAAATCCGTCTTTGATAATACCGCCTTCCCGCACCAGAATCGGCGGATCTTCGTTAATTCCCGCATCAATCAGCCCGTATATATCTTCTAACGGGTCAATATCTTCCCGAATCTCTGCCAAAAGACCTTTCCCGAAAGCGGAAAGTACCGTTTTGATCGGTTTCAACATGGCAAGGGAATTTCGGAAAGCGATCAGATCTCTTGGATTTGCCGACTGATAACTGATTTTTCCAAGCAGCCTTTCCAGATCGTAAACCGGATTTAAATATTCTCTGATCTCATCTCTGCTGATGGCGTCTTTCGACAGCTCCTCCACTGCATCCAGCCTCTCTTCGATCTGCTGTTTATCAATTAAGGGCTGTTCAATATAGCTGCGCAGAGTCCTTGCACCCATGGCAGTCTTTGTCTTATCAAGCACCCATAGCAGAGAACCTCTCTTCTGTTTTTCCCGCAGCGTCTCCGTCAGTTCCAGGTTCCGCCTTGTGGCGGAGTCAAGCAGCATAAATTTACTGGTCAGATAAGGATAGATATGGGTGATATTGCTCATGGATGACTTCTGTGTCTCATATAAATAGCGAAGAAGCGCTCCTGCCGCCAGAATGCCAACCGGGAAGTCTTCCACACCAAGCCCTGTTAATACCGCCACTTTGAAATGTTTTTTTAACAGTTTTTTTGCGCCGTCGTCATCAAAATAATGGGCTTCCAGCGCATTGACAGCAATCCGCAGGCGGTTTCTCATATCTTCAATATCCATGCCGGAAACTAAAAACGCATCATTGCAGATAATCTCCGACGGCCCGTATTTACTGATCTCGTCAAGCAGTTTATTATTGTCTTCCAACTCTGTCAAATAATAATCTCCCGTAGAAATATCGGCAATAGAAAGCCCGATCCTGCCCGTGAAATAGGCAATACTCATCAGGAAATTGTTGCGGGATTCTTCCAATGACTGGATATTCAAATTTGTTCCGGGAGTAACGATCCGCGTCACTTCCCGCTTTACCATGCCTTTCGCCAGTTTCGGGTCTTCCACCTGTTCGCAGATTGCCACTTTATATCCTTTTTCGATCAGCCTGTTCAGATAAGTATCTACTGCATGATAGGGAACGCCGCACATGGGCGCCCGTTCCTCTAACCCGCAGCTTTTACCGGTCAGCGTGATCTCCAGTTCTCTGGACACGGTCAGCGCGTCCTCAAAAAACATCTCATAAAAATCACCCAGTCTGTAGAATAACAGACAGCCCGGGTACTGGTCTTTTGTCTGTAAGTAATGCTGCATCATCGGCGTTAATTCCGATAATTCTTTTTCTGTCAGTTCCTTAGCATTTTCAGCCATTTTTGCCTCCATGGGTCAAGTGGACATGCTTGCATGGCCATTTGACCCTCACATCAAGGTCGAAAGATTTTCTTTCAACCTTCCTCCCGTAGATCAAAAAACCTGCCGTTTGCAACGTACAATGGCAAGTCGTATATTCATTTACTCCTGCGGCATATGTCCGGCATCCGCATTTCCGCCTGATCCGCCATTCTCTGGAATCCATATTCAGGCTTTTGACCCGATATAATAAAACCCTTCGCATTTTTCCAGCGTCACATCCACAATCTGCCCGATCAGGGATGCGTCCCCCGGAAAATGCACAACAGTATTGTTGGATAATCTTCCTGTCACAAGCGAGCTGTCCTGTTCATTCAACTCTTCCACTAAAACAGGGAGCGTTTTCCCCTCAAAACGCTTTACCCGATCTCTTGCCGTCTCCTGAACGCAGGCAAGTATTTTGTCAAAGTTTTCCCGCACCAGCGTATCGGGCACCTGTTCCATAGCCGCTGCAGGTGTACCTGTCCGTTTGGAGTAGACAAACGTAAATGCATTGTCAAACTGCACTCTTTTTATCACATCTATGGTATCTTCCGCATCCTGCGCTGTCTCTCCGGGAAAGCCCACAATTATATCCGTTGTCAGAGAAATATCAGGAATTTCGCGCCTGATCTTTTCAGCCAGCGCAAGATAGGACTCTTTTGTATACCGGCGGTTCATCTTTTCTAAAATTGCTGTGGAGCCGGATTGCAGCGGCAAATGCAGATGACGGCATATCTTCTTCGACTCTTTCATCACCTGTATCAGTTCATCAGAGAGGTCTTTTGGATGGGAAGTCATAAAGCGGATTCGCTCAATTCCCTCCACTTTTTCCACTTCCTTCAGTAATTCCGGAAATGTCATAGACTCTTCACCCTGTTGTTTTCCGTAGGAATTGACATTCTGCCCAAGCAGCATGACCTCTTTCACGCCGTCCGCCGCCAGATTTTTCACTTCCCTCAAAATTTCCTCCGGCGATCTGGACCTCTCCCGCCCGCGCACATACGGCACAATGCAGTAACTGCAAAAATTATTACAGCCGAACATGATATTCACACCGGATTTAAACGGGTATTTCCGCTCCACCGGCAGATCTTCCACAATTTTGTCGGTATCTTCCCAGATATCCACAATCATGCCCTTTTCCGCATAACAGCGGTACAGCAGTTCCGCAAACTTATACAGATTATGCGTGCCAAAGATCAGATCGACAAAGGGATAACTCTTTCGAAGCTTCTGAATCACCAGATCCTCCTGCATCATACAGCCGCATAGCGCCACTTTCATTCCGGGATTCTTCTTTTTATAACCGTTCAAGACGCCCAGTCTTCCGAAAACACGCTGGTTTGCGTTATCCCGTACTGTGCAGGTATTGTAAATGACAAAATCGGCGTCCTCCGACCCGGTTTCCAGAAAACCCACTTTCTTTAAAATGCCAGACAGCTTTTCGGAATCTCTGGCATTCATCTGACAGCCGAAAGTAACAGAACACGCATATAGTGGACGTCCAAGACGTTCGCTTTCCAATTTTACAATCTGCCGGCACTTCGCCATAAAGTAATATTGACGCTGTGGTTCAAAATCAGGAGGATTACAACTCACATTGACCCTATCCAAATCTATATGTTTTAACTCTTCTGTCCCAATATTTTTTAAATCAATATAAAAATCCATCGTTTATCCTTTTGCTAATTGTTCATTTTTATTACTTTCCTAATCCCAATTTATTGCATCATGGGGAACTGTCCCGTTTTCTGCCCTGTCCTTTCTCCCTTCCAAAATTGCTTCTATTTCATCCGGTTCCGGAACTGTCTCTGGAATAAATTTAATGATAACTTTATAAAGTACCTCGACATCTTCTTCCGGTACTAACTCTATCAGATTTTTAAGCATTTCTTTACTCATCGTTTTACCTCCTGAATTTCCTACATTCTTTTATATGCCTGTCCTCTTGGAATAATATTATCAATATATATTGTATCATCTTCTATTGAAAACAGTACTCTTAAATCTCCGACTCTTAAACGATAGCCATTTTCAATACCCTGTAATTTTTTAATATCCCCCAAAGGGATTTTTTCTATGGCTTCTCTCAAACGTTTCTTCGCCCGCTTATCAACAGAATTGATATATTTTACTGTCTTCTTACTATACTCAATTTTCAAATTTTTCTCACACTCTCTTTCTTGGATTCGGTATTCATCTGACAGCCGAAAAATATTACACAAGAACTGGCTCGGGCGGGGTACTCGTTTTTTTAGTTTATAATGATCATAATCATACTCACATAAGTTTCCATATTACCGCTCTGATTTTATCACAGGCACTTTTTTAATTCAAGGAAAACCGCTGAAATTTGCCAAAGTCACAAGTCTGTAACGCTCGAAATAATACGGCAAAAAAACATCAGTTTACTTTTCTGCATTTAAGTGTTAAGATAAAAAAATCAATATATTACAAAAGACGAGGTATCTATGAATCACAGTATCAGCAAGCCTGCATCTATATATCACTTTATCATCAATCCCGCTTCCCGCTCCGGCAGAGGACTTAAAATCTGGAAAAAACAGATAGAACCGGCACTGAACGAAAAACAGGTTATTTATAAAAGTTATGTGTCGAAAAAAGCCGGAGATGTAACAGAAATCGTAAGAAAGATTTACTACTCTGTGAGCGCCGGGTCTCGTATCTATATCATTGTACTCGGCGGAGACGGCACGGTAAATGAAGTACTGCAGGGCTTTCCCGATCCTTCCTCCCTGGTTTTGGGATATATTCCCACAGGCTCCAGCAATGATTTTGCCAGAGACTTAAAAATTTCTAAAAATCCGCTGGACGCATTGAACTTAATATTATATAGAGCAAAACCAACCCCTATGGATCTCGGCAGCATCACTTACCCCGACGGCATAACACGCCATTTTCTCGTAAGCTGCGGGTTCGGTTATGATGCGGCTGTCTGCGAGGAAGTCAACCGCTCCGTTGTAAAAAATGTGTTAAACAAAATGGGGCTTGGCAAGCTGACCTATCTCGGCATTGCTCTGAAACAATTATTTGCCGCTAAAAAGATTTCCTGTAAGCTGACTCTTGATAATGACACCACTGTCACAATAGACAATATGCTCTTTACATGCTGTATGCTGCACCGTTTCGAGGGAGGCGGTTTTATGTTTGCGCCGGATGCGGATGCCCATGACGGTCTCCTGAATCTCTGTGCTGTGGGCGATATTTCCAAACTTCTGATTCTGTTTGCGCTGCCCACTGCTTTTTATGGAAAACACTATCGGTTTCGGGGAATTACACCCTATCTTGCAAAGGAGATTACATTCGAATCCAGCTCGCCGCTCTGGGTACATACGGACGGAGAAGTCACACGAAAAGAATCAGGCATTACTGTTTCCTGTAAAAAAGATGCGTTTTTTATGTTGCTTTAAGTCCCCAGTGCGATCAGCTTTTCATAGACCGGAATCATATCCGGCTCCGTTACTTTTTCCTTGAGTTCTTTGATCAGAATCCAGCCGACCTGGCTGTTTTCATCTTCTTTGATATGTAACGATTCCTTTTCATCTGCTTCAAAGAGGTAACTGAAGTTCAGGTGGAGATGTGAACTGACATACTTTCCCTTTTTCACATGTCCCCAGACCGGCAGCACATCTACCGCCGCCATATAATTTTTATCGGATCCTGCGTTTATCACTTTCAGATTCTGAATCCCTGTCTCTTCTTTTGCTTCTTTCACCGCGACTAAGAGCATATCGCTGTCGCCGTCTGCGTGCCCGCCGGTCCACGACCAGGAACGGTAAATATTGTGGTAGACCATTAAAACCTTGTCCCGGTTTTTGTTGAAGATCATAGAGGCGGCCGTTATATGGGCAAAGTTGTTTTCCCGTGTCAGTATCGTGTCAGGAAAGGTTTTGATATAGGATAAAATCATCTCTCTGTCTGCGATTTCCTGTTCATTCCGGGGATGATAGTTTTTTAATTCTTCTATGTAGTTCATATGGTATTCTTTTCCTTTATATTTTTAAATTTCAAAATCAGATGAATTATCTCACCGCACACAGCAATCCAAAAACCGTTTGCCAGTAATGTTTCGCCGATCTTCGTATTGACAGCGTATTCCAGCTGCATTTCTAAAGTCGGATCCTGATAAGGAATCCCTGCTTTTATCCCCCAATAATATAAACCGATAAAAAACAGAATAATACCAGCTAATATAATAGAAAGGAGTAATCGACTAAAAATATTTTTTATTTTTTCACAAAACATGATGCAGATTCGACCTTCCTTTCTTCCCGATCAGTTCTACAATTCCCAGATCGCGCAAGATCAACAGACATGTCTGCGCCGTATCCCTGGGGATATGGGCACACTTCGCTAAATCCAGCGAAGTAAACTCCTCCGGCAGATCTTCCGGCAGAAAACACAGGTAATCTTTGGCGCACTCAAGCCGCACAATATCTCGAAGTTTTCCCGGCAGGCGGTCATAGCGGGAAGCGCCTTTTTTCTTATCCCTGCTCCAGCCGTTCAACAATTTATATTCCTCCATATCCATCAGGAAAATATGAATGGACAGATTCGGATTTTGCAAAAAGGGCCGAATCTTATACAGCTCCCAAAATACATCATAGGGGGTTCCTTTTCGTGGGGAACGTCTCCCCCCGGTGATCGCGCCTGTTTCCTGATCCAGCCAGTATATTTTCTTTTCCACCGGCACAGGGTATATCACCGTCACATGATATGTTTTCAGAAAAGCGGATAATTTCCCGCGCAGCTTATCGAAGGCTCTGGTTTGAATCTCCCAGATATCATCTCCAATAGCGATATCCGCAATATAGCGCCCTCTCTTTTGTTCCTGAAAATCATGGTTATAGCAGTAAAAGTCTTTTATCACTTCATGGATCGTCTTTTCCTGTAATGTGCCGAACCCGTTTTCCTCTTTTTCCCGGGAAAGCAGTAAATCTGTAATCTTACCAAAATAGCGCCTGTTTTCCTCCATATCGCCAAGAGGGTATCTTATCTCGTCCTGCATTTCTTCTCCTGCAATGCCAAGTCATTGACTGAATTGGTCATCTTTTGAATCAACAGTTTTGCTCAGCATTTTAAGCTTTCACCTGACAGTTAAGCTCTGACCTGTCCGTTTCCGTAAATCTGGTATTTATAGCTTGTCAGTTCTCTCAGACCCATCGGCCCCCTTGCATGAAGCATCTGCGTACTGATGCCGATCTCAGCCCCGAAACCGAACTCAAAACCGTCCGTGAACCGTGTAGATGCATTCACATAGACACAGGCCGCGTCCACTTCCCGCAGAAACTGCTCCGCATGCGCTTTATCCTTCGTGATGATCGCCTCGGAATGCCCCGTATTATAGCGGTTGATATGGGCAATCGCTTCCTCAATACTGCCGACCGTCTTCATAGAAAGAATATAATCCAGATACTCCTTTCCGTAGTCCTCCTCCGTGGCGGGAACACTCTCCGGCAGAATCTCACATACCTGCTCATCTCCTCTGATCTCCACTTGTTTTTCCCGCAGTTTTTCTGCAAGTTTCGGAAGCAGGGCATCTTTTATCTTTTCATGGATCACAAGTGATTCGCAGGCGTTGCAGACACCGATCCGCTGAGTCTTGGCGTTGAAGATAATGGAGATTGCCATGTCTAAATCCGCTTCCGCGTCCACATAAATATGACAGTTTCCCGTACCTGTTTCAATGACAGGAATCGTACTGTTTTCCACAACGCTTCGAATCAGTCCCGCTCCGCCTCTGGGAATCAAAAGATTTACATACCGGTGCATCTTCATAAAAGCAGCCACCGTCTCACGGCTTGTGTCCTCTATCATCGTCAGCGCGTCCACAGAAATACCGTTTTCGCCAAGCACTCTACGCAGCACTTCCACAATTTTCTGATTGGAATAAAAGGCATCGCTGCCGCCCTTCAAAATCACTACATTGCCTGTTTTAAAGCAAAGTCCGAAAGCATCTGCCGTCACATTGGGGCGGGCTTCATAGATAATACCGATCACGCCGATGGGGACACGGCATTTCTCGATATGCAGTCCGTTCGGTCTGTCAAATGTCTCTATTATTTCTCCGACAGGGTCAGGAAGATTTGCAATCTGTAAAAGTCCCTCCGCCATCGCTTCAATGCGGGAAACAGTCAGCCGCAGCCTGTCCTGCAGTCCCTGGGGCATTCCCTTCTCCACGGCTTTCTGCATGTCCAGCTCATTTGCCTTTAAAATTTCTTCCTGACAGTTGACAAGTGCCTGCGCGCCCTGCTCCAAAACCTGATTCTTTTTCTCTGTGGATAAAGTCTGCATCTCATACTTTATCGCCGCCGCATTTTTGCACAGTAATTCAAGATTCATTATTTTTCTCCTTATTCTACCCTTTTAAAAACTCCAACACCCTTCGGTTAAACTCTTCCGGCTTTTTATTTGCGATAAAATGATTTCCCCTGATAAATGCGAGTTCTGCTCCTTCAATACTTTTGGCGATAAGTTTTGTATGTTCCTCTCTGATCATGTCATTTGTTCCGGCTATCACTAACGTCTTTGCTTTTATTTTTGATAACTCTGAGGCGGACACATTCGGTTCATTGACCATAAGACCAAGCATCTCGGCATTCGCCTGTGCTTTATCACTTTTCCCTGAAAATTTTCGTGCAAGACGATAGCCAATTTCGATGGGAATCTGTGTGGTACGCTTTACCCCCGCGGTATTCAGGTTGGCACCATTCAATATCAGTCTGTTCACCCGATCAGGAAAAAGAATCGCAAACACCATAGCAATGTTTCCGCCATCGGAAAATCCAAGTATATCAGCCTTTTCAATTTGGCGCTCATTCATAAACCCGAGCAGATCTTCTGCAAACTGACGTATCGTAAAGGGCGACTTGCCCCTTGGGGTTTTACCATGTCCTCTTGTATCAAGCGCATACACATGATACTGGTTTGCAAACACATCTATCTGATTTTTAAAATAGGTACAGTCTTCTCCATTGCCATGGAGCAGAATCATTGTTTCTCCCTGACCCTTTTCTACGAAGAAATGTTTTATATCCATCCCACTGCCTCTTTTATTTTCGCATCCTATTATCCGTAAAGTTCTCTTTGTAGGGAAAATGGACACTATCAGCTCTGCACACTGTACTATATAAAAATTGCCCTGCTGTCAAAACCTTCGAACTCACAGCAGATTACCGCTATATACTCAGTTGTTTAAAGTACGCTTTCAGATCAGCTTTGCACGCCTCATCCAACTGCTTGATCTCCACACCTTGAATGGCAGCTTCCAAATGATACAATATTACCACACAGGTGCCGGGATATTGTTCTTTGAGCCGAAAGACCGCCTGTTTACTTCCGATATCTGTTAATTCTTCCGCCGAATGAATCCCCACTGAATGGAGCTTTTTTTCCATTGTTTTGCCAAGTCCTAAAGTTGTCACTGAAGCCATTGTTTTCTCCTCTCTGCCCGATTTATGAAATCACTTTATATCTCAGCCTGATATAGGAATCCTCTAAAGGAACAATGCTTTCCAATTCCAATACCCCCAATGCCGATAACTCATTTGCCGTACAAAGAGAGGCTCCGTCAATGAGGGTGGAGGTATCTTTCCCTCCGACAAGAACGGGCGCAACTACAAGATCCACATAATCAAACAACTTTTCCCGCAAAAATAATCCATTCAGAGTTCCGCCTGTCTGTACTGTAATATTATCACATTTATACTCATTTTTTAATATTTCCAGCATATTTGTGAGATTTAATTCTTCCTGATAAATAATATGCAGATTTTCTTCCTGCACAAGGAAAGCCGGATGGTCATGATTGGATGTCACAAGTACAAATTGTTGCGCACGGGCACAAAAATACCGAATGCCCTGCTCTGTAAGATGCTTATTGTCAATTAACACAAAAGAAACAGGCGTTTTCGCAGGGGTCTTCCGTTCATTTACTCCCATTTTGGCCTGAACTCTTCCGGAATTCAAAGACCATAAATCCGTGGTCTGTTCGATATCATAATATTGTTGTAATCCCTCTTTCACTCCCGGAATATGAGGAAAATCCTGATCAAAATCCAGTTCGTCTGTCTTTCCGGTTGAAATTTTCCCGTCCACTGACATCAGCATAAATAAAGTTGTCACAGGTCTGTTCATCCATTTTTTCTCCTGTTGTTTCATGTCTGCTGGTGCAATACCGCCATCACTTTACAGTCCTTACAAATCTCAATATAGGCATTCCCCTCCATGCCGTCCAGTACGGTGTCCCACTGAATCTGCGCCAGATATTTCATGGGTTTTCCGCAATCGGGACAACGCCTGATCTCACAATCCTGAATCCAGAATGCATATCCGCCGATTGAAGAACCGCCCTCCCAATCAGCTGCATATCTTGGCGGTACAGGAGCATCCCCCAAAATATAGGAGTTGGAAACAAGTTCCTCAATCCCTTCTTCTTTCAGGTAATCTTCCATCGCAGGACGATTCTCATCGGCAATAAGCTCACTCTCCCCATCTATGGTGTATCTGCAATAATCGCCTTCCGAAAACGCAAAACAGTTCGGACAGCACTTCGCTTTTATCACACCGTCAATTCCAAGAAAGTCAAGGCGCGGATCGCTGCCGTCAATCTCCATCAGGTTTACAATCTGACAGCCGCACTTTGAACAGTGTTCCCTTGTCTTTGCACCGATTTTCACGGGACTGCGCTTTCTCTCCTCGGGTGTCCCTTTTACAATCGGATAGCACTTGTCAAAATTAGTTTTGAGGAAATGGCCGTCCTGATCAAAGGACCATCCGCCGTCTGCCGCATAATAGGAAAGCCCAACATATAAATTCTCCCGCCATTTTCGCGGATGTCTCTCCAACTCTAAAAACAATTGAAATATTTCCTCGCCCCCGTGAACAGCAAGACATAGCAGCAGATTATTGATGCTTCTCCTGTCCACATCATCCTGCTTTACCATTTCCATCATTGTCTTTATTACATCATCCGGCGCATCCTTATACAGTTCGCTCGGATAAAAAATATGCTGCCTGAAAGCGGCCGCAGCTATCTGGGAGGTATTGATATCTCTGTAATTTAACAGCTTCGTAAACATTTCCCGCTCGTTTTTCAGCTCCCCTGTTTTTTCTATTTCATCGCAGATCTGTCCTATTGCCGTCTGGACCTCTTCCTCAGACATGGCAAGTATCCTGTTTCGTTCATTCTCTGTCCGACAGGTAATACAGATTCCGTCAAAATAGATGGTTCTCCCGCATTGTTTACATTTTTTTGCTTCTCTTGGCATTTTTTTATCTCCTGTTAAAGTAAATGTGGCATAACAGTTGCATACGGCATCATAACACTGTATGTCATCGCCTCCGCATAAATTTCACTTTGCTTCTGCTGCACGTAGGCAGTCATTTTATACCGGCCTATTTTCTGTAGGGCAGTCAGGGAGATTTCGGGTGCTTTCACTTTCCCTCAAAACAGAGCCTGTCCGGATATAGCTACATCTTTTTTCCGTCCGTTGTCATTAAACTATTACTTACTACTATTTATTACTTCCACCCTATTCAAATCTGCAATAAATTTTGAATATTCATTTCCTAGTTCAAGCTTTACTTCATTTTTAACTTTATCATTCACTAATTGATTTAATTTATCAATTATTTCATAATAATCCAAATTTTTTTCTGCATAGGCCAAAACTAATAAAATATGAATACAAATATTTTCTACTAAACAAAAATCTTCTCCTTGCTCGTATTCATTTAGAACAGCAGGAAAAATCTGCCTTTCATTAAATCCCATCTTATAAAATCGTTCAAAATCTTCTTCTACACATTCTTTTAATTCTTCATACCCAAAATTCATTATGAACTTCCCTACTCTACAAATATATTTAACGCTATACTCGGAATCATAATCCCGATGCTTATCGTCCGTATAAGACCACTTTCGCATTCCCCTGTGACAGCATATTTTAATCCGCGCAGTTTTGCCATATCATCTCCGGGGAAATTTCCGCCCATTCCTCTATGCAAAGGATTTGCATATTTTACAATTTCATGCTGCCATGCATCTACAAAATAGACACCGTTCCTGTTTTCTACGGTCTCTGTCTGTAATCTTTCAAAATTCTTGGTTGCTACTGTATTTCCCATATGCCCATGTATGCCGCCGCATGCTTCAGAATTCACATTACCAGGGATAACGGAAAACTCTATTTCCAACACTGTTCTGTCTTTTGTTTCTTTGAATAGCATTACTACTTTCTTTTATCTGTTACAAAATCACCAATTAGCCTCTTCAAAGTCTTTGTCATCCAACTCTTTTATATAAACAGATATCCATCTAACAGTATTAGTTTCAGCTTCTGTTTCAATGAATATTCCTTTTTCAGACTCCCACACCTCTTCAAAATCATCATATACAAACGATGGTTCTGCCTCTAATAATTCTTTCTCGGTGGTTCCAACTCCTATTTTTTCAAACAGCTTACCTTGATAATCATCTAATGTAGTTATTCGAAATAATTTATTATTTTTAAGATGGAAGAATAACTCTACACTATTTTGAATATCATATCTGATCCAATCATTATGTATAACTTCTGATTTGACGTTCTCCTTTTCTATTAATTCTCGTAATTCCTCTCTTGTACTGTATAACTTTATTTTTCCCAAGCCTTCAAATGGCACTATTGGTGCTGAAATATCTAACAACATTTTTAGTTACCTCCCGAAAAAATAATTGTTGCTGTTTCTTTTCCGTCTGTTATATAGGTACTTTCAATTCCATCAACAATTTTAATGATTCCTTGGTCAGTAGTGCTGATCTTAACATAAGGACCTATACCATGTCGTCCTCCGCCAGGTGAAACCTGAACTTGTGAAATATTTTTACTTCCTCCAGTATTATTGATTTGTATTATTTGTGCACCACTTCGAGATCTTGTAGATGTTTCTATTGTTACATCATAACCCGAATTTTTAAGTACATCTCCGATTTCTTCCGCTGATTTTCCACTAAAAGCACTAGGGTTATCTTTTATATCATCAATTGAAACTCTACCATTTTTAATTATCACATCTAAACCACTCCCCATCCCCTTATCCGATTCTATCAGCCCATAATTCTTTGCCGCATCGCCATACAGACGGGGATTTGCTAATGCATACATGCAAACCACATCTGACAGAATCTCAAAATCCTGTTTCGCATAGTCATAGTACTGGTTCCCTGTAGGCGCTCCCAGTTCCTTTTGGCCTCTTACAAACATTGACACATCATTGATCTGAAACGCTGCATTTATAGATGTAACGCCTACTGTAAAGACATTCGCCATTGCCAATACATTTCCCGTTGTAATCGTAGCCCCCAGAAC
>JAAUZC010000025.1 GCA_014804795.1 Lachnospiraceae bacterium
AAGAAGAAACGATTTGTGATCAGTCTTCATCCGATCAAATATTTGGAAGAAGTATTATCTTTTTAAAAACAGGGTTCAGACAGGTTGAAAGGGATGGAAACATTCATGCGTTTGTCGTGTGGTCTGACCAGTTTTTATTGACGATGCTATATTACATATGTTATATTCATATGAAAGCAGTCATTCAAACATCCTTTTATTAATAAAAAAGAAGGTATCTCAATGAATTTCAAAAAGATCGATGCTCCATCCATCAAAGAATTATTTTTATCTCAAATAGAAGAAATGATCCTGTCCGGAGAACTAAAGCCCAACGACCGTCTGCCTTCTGAACGTGAACTGGCAGACACCATGGGGGTTAGCAAAACTATTGTCCATGAGGGCATCCGTGAACTCACCCGCATGGGTTTTCTGGACGTGATGTCTCGAAAGGGTGTATATGTTGCAGACTATGCCAACACGGGCAATCTGGATACGCTGTTTGCCATCATCCGCTACCGGGGCGGCATGCCTGACAAAAAAATGTTAATTGATCTACTGGATGTGCGTCTCTATCTGGAATGCCCTGCTATCGAAAAGCTCGCGCGCCGCCGCGATCCCGATGACATCAAAAAGCTGGAACTTTTACAGGAGGATATGCAAAAAGAGATTTCCTCTGATATCCAGACTTTTGCCTCCACTCTTTTTATGTACCGAAAGACCCTTACGGCATTGAGCGGAAATTGTATTTCTCCACTTATTATGAATGCTTTTTTTACCGCCTCCATTTCTGCCTGGGCAGATTACTGTGAATATATCGGGCGGCAGAATACTTATGAAGTGTTGGTACAGACTACAGAATACATACGAAACGGAGACGCCCAAAGCGCCATCCGTTTATTCACGGAACACATTGAGGAGTATAAAAGGCATCTG
Source organism: Lachnospiraceae bacterium (assembly GCA_014804795.1). Taxonomy (GTDB): domain Bacteria; phylum Bacillota; class Clostridia; order Lachnospirales; family Lachnospiraceae; genus 1XD8-76. The sequence goes on from JAAUZC010000025.1 coordinate 916, forward strand.
CTAAGCCAGTTATGAATGTACTGTCAACTTATTGGTACCTTGCATTATTAAAATAATAGGCAGGTATCCACTATTCTTCTATATTAATCTTCATTGTGTATTCCTTCTCATATAGCGACGAATACCCCTGATTCCCTCTACTCTTTACTCTTTGAAAGAACTTGCAAACGTGTATTTTTCTTAATGAAACAAACCACCCTGAAGCAAGACACGAAAATAGTCCAGTCCACAGATCAGATGCAAACCATAGATTCCCCATTGAATAGCCAGCTGCCATATTGGCTGTCTGCGGTGCAGACTACACTGAGCCAAGAGAATCAGGCTGGTAACGTAAAGAAAGAAAATTCCATACATATAGCCCCAAGAGAAATTTACATGAGGCAGGCGATAGCCCTTTTCATACAAAAAGATCAGTGTGGCAAGAGATACCAGAAAAAGCTGCCATGCCAGCTTCAGGAAAGCGGGAAATACTTTGTGTATGGCACAAAACAGCAGTACAACCAGAGGGAAACCAATGGCACGCAAGATTGCCAGAGGAACATTGTCGTATACCTGAGACCATGCTGTTAAAAATCCGAAGCCAATTCCCTTTTCTGTACCTGCGCCGTCATGGATATGGAAAACATCGCCAAACTGATACAACAAAACACAAAAGGTGGGAATAAACCAGACACCGCATTTGAGAAAAGCCCGAATACCCCTAAATCGGCTGTGGATCAGCCGAAAAAGCATAATCAGCCCGGCGGTCGCCACAAACACCAGAGTAAAACTTGGCTTGGTCATAGTGGTGAGGAATAAGAACACCCCCATGAGGAGGTATTTGGAATGGAACCATTTCTCTTCCTTTTCATAAAAACCAAGAATATCCACAAATAGAAAAAAGACGGGTATGGCAAAGGGACGTGCCGCCAGGTAGGTAGCGTTGTGATAAGGATTTGGGGTAAAAACGCCAAGATAGCGATACAGATAACTCTCCCCCGGAGGGTTATATTGTCCCAGATAAGACAGGGGATACAGCATAGACACAAACACCAGAGAAAACGTCAACAATGTAGATAAAAGTCCCGCTTTGAATGATTGGCTCTCCGATACGCAAAGAGCCTTGTCAAAAAAGAATTTCAGTGCGGGCACAGTAAGTCCGCTCAGCAGCGTCACTGCAAAAGCCATAGCGTGCTGAGGGGTGGTAAAAAGCAGAAAGAATCGTCCCAGAAAAAACAAAATCGGATAAGGATAATCGTAGCCGCTGGAAATCCCCTGCATTTCCATGATATAGGGCTGGATATCCGAAACATACTGACCATTATAGTTCACCGACTGCCGATGGAACAAAAACAGGGTGACAAATAGGTAAATAAGCAGTAAAATAAAAAAAATGATATAGTTTTGATATTGTATTTTTCTGAACTGTTTCATAATAGAAATGCCTTTCAACACGTTTTTTATCTTGAATATGGTCATTATACCAGAAGACAGAAAAACTGCCAAGCTATAATCATGAGTAATAAGGGGGAATGAGAGTTGAGGCCGGAGGGGAAAAAGGTTCACATTTGGCATAGGGTAAACGAACTCGTTACTGCGTTGGACCGCCTATCGCTGTGGTGGGTTGGACTGCTGCTCTTCTGTATTGTGTTTATTCCTCTTTTTATCCTGGGCGAAGATTGCGTATTTCCTATTCATGACCAGTTGGACGAGACTATAATGTGCTATGTGCTGAATGCCAGACATATGGGGACGGGAGATACTGTCTTCCCTGAGCTTCTAGGCGGAATCAATACCAGCGGAATGCAGCCTTCCGCAATGCTCTTTGTCCTGCTCTACAGGCTCTTTCCTGCTTTAACCGCCTTTCTGCTCCAATATGCTGTAGTATTTCTATTTGGATTTTTGGGAATGTATCTCGCTGTAAAGGAGACGACAGGCAGCAGCATTGTTGCTGTGGCAATGGGCGGGTGTTTTTGTATGCTGCCCATACCCCCGATCTATGGGCTGTCTGTCATAGGCGTGCCTTTTCTGCTCTGGTGCTTTATTAATTTATGGAAACAAAAGCGAATTGTTTGCAGTTTTCTTTTTCTTCTGTTTTTTGGTTTGACAACTCATCTGGTTCTGATCGGATATGTGGTACTGGGGTTTTGGCTTCTGGCTATTCTATGGGCACTGAAGAAAAAATGTTGTAACCGATGGCTCTGTCTCGGCTTTGGAACGTTGATGCTGATCTATGTGACGGTAAACAGAGACCTGTTTTTTGAACTGATTTTTAGAAGTGGCAGTTATGTGAGCCACAGAAAGGAACTGGTAAATGGGGCTCTTCCCTTTTGGGATACGGCAAAAAATTTGTTTTTCAACAGCGCACAGCATGCGGACTCTCTGCACAAATATTTGATTTTTCCCGTTTTTGCCGCCCTGATTCTGAGAGTTTTCTTTTACCGCCAAATGGACGGAAAGTGCAGGAAGCGCCTCCTTGCGGCGACAGCAGGAATGGGAATTCTGGCGGGGATTGCGGTTTTGTACGGATTCTGTAAGTGGCAGCCAGTGGTAGATTTCAAGAACAACTGCAATGGTTTTTTGAGATACTTTCAACTGGAACGGTTTTATTGGCTTTATCCGGCGGGCTGGTATCTGGAGTTTGGGCTTTGTTTTTCTCTCTGGTGGCGGTGCGGAACAGAAAAAGAGGATGAAGGAGCCGGAGTCGAAGTCGGGGAAACGGTTGAACGTGCCAAATCAGGTGAAAAAAAACGGACAACGGAATGGATACGGATAGTACTGTGCAGTCCGCTCTTTCAGCTGGTGGTACTGGTGCTTGTGCTCCTTCCCACCCTGCAGCTGATCAAGGTAAATTCCTATTTTTATATGAATGTGAACCAATACAATAATGGCTCCGGCGTTACAGGCTATATTCCATGGAAAAGTTTTTATGCAGAAGAGCTGATGCAGGAATTGGAGAATGCCATTGGCCGGAACAAAGAGGAATACCGGGTGGCACATCTGGGTATAAGTCCCGCGCCTGCCCTGATGCATGGTTTTTATACGACGGACGGCTACTCCAACAATTATCCGTTGGAATATAAGCATCGTTTCCGACGGGTGATTGAGAAAGAACTGAAAATCTCCCCGGAAACGGCAGGTTATTTTGACACCTGGGGTAGTAGATGCTATCTGTTTAACTCCGAGACAGGAAGTCTGTGGATGCTTGGCAAGCAACATCAAATTGTGTATAAATCTTTGGATTTTGATATCACTGCTCTGGCAGAACTGGGATGTGAATATATCTTTTCCTGTGGGGTGATACAAAATGCTGAAAAACTTGATTTGGAGCTTCTTGGCTATTTTGAAACCGAGGACAGCTACTGGGGTATATGGCTTTATGCGCTTCCGCAGGCTTCGTAAAGGCAAAGTGAGACTTTTTCAAAAGCCCCGGACAGATGCTGCCGGAAAAAATGTGAGAGGTAGAAAATGGTTGTGAATTTACGTAAACGATTAAAGAGCCGCATAACAATACAAATGCTTTTTCTTCTGTTGATTGTACTTGTGGGAGCACTGGTGCGTCTAATCTGGCTGGAGAGAAATCCCATAGGACTGCATCAGGATGAGGCATATTCAGCTTATAATGCATGGACGGTCATGCATTACGGAATGGATTCCTACGGATATACAAGACCTGTGTATTATACGGTATGGGGAAGTGGGATGAGTGTGCTGTATTCCTACCTGACCATGCCTCTTTTTGCACTCTGGGGCATCCATGTGTGGACCATCCGCCTGCCCCAGGCTATTTTAGGGTGTCTATGTATACCTGTGGCATATAGCCTGGGCAAAGAACTGTTTGACTCAAAAATGGGACTGGTGTTTGCCGGTCTGATAGCGATCAACCCATGGCATATCCAACAGTCCAGATTCGGGTTGGATGCTAATCTGGCAGTGCCTGCCCTTTTGTTCAGCATGTATTTTCTGGTTCGATATCTGAACGGAAAACGGAAGAGCATCTGGGGAGCTGCAGTCTTTTTGGGACTGACACTTTACTGCTACGCACTGACCTGGTTGCTGGTTCCCACCTGTCTTCTGCTGTGTCTGCTCTTCTTTCACAAACGTTTTGTATTTGACCGTTCTCTGTTTGGCGCAGTACTTTTGCTTTTTCTGATAGCGTTGCCCCTGCTTTTATTCCTGATGGTAAATTTTGGCTGGATAGAGGAGCTCAGAACACCAATCTTTTCTATTCCCAGATTGTATGCCATGAGAACAGATGAGATGAAACTCTCCCTATCACTTATAAAGAGAAGAGTACTTTGGATGCTGACACTTCTATGGTCGCAGCATGACAACATGTGGTGGATCTCCAATGAGCAGGTGGGCTCTTATTATTATTTCAGCACCCCCTTTATACTTTTGGGCATGGCATATCACGTCAAGGTGTTTTTTGAGTGGTGCTTTAGAAAGAAAGAGCTGCCGTTACATTTTATTCTTGCCATATGGTTTGTGGTAGCATTTCTGATGGGCTGCAGTATTGACATGGCAATGTATCACAAAGTAAATTACATTCATATTCCCATCATATTATACGGCGGTCTGGGCTTAGTCTGTGTGGGAAAACTGCTGCTTTTCATCGGACAGAAAGCACAGATTATCTGGATAGCTGCTGCCGCATGCATGTATCTGGCGGCCTTTGGCTATTATCTGTACACACAGGTTTCGTTCGAAGCATCCTATGAATCCTACGGATATCCCTCGCTTTCCCACATGCTCTGGTATCAGTATGACGAGGCGTTGAATAGAGCACAAGAAATAGCTCAGACAAATGAACTCACCAGCGGGTGCATTGCTGTCATGGGCTTAAACTATGCGAATGTAATGCTTTATGACAGAATTTCTCCGAAGGAGTTTATGGAAACTGCAGTCTATCTTGATGATGTACCGGCCTTTCGAACGCTGCTCTCCTTCGGCAGATATCGCTTCGACCTGACACCGGAAGATGAGACAGCGGACGCCGTATTTGTCTATCCCTATATGTTTCAGGAATCATTTGAAGGGGCAGGCTACACGACGGAATACGTAACGCCCTGCTATGGAGTGGCGTACAAATGATCATCAGTTTATGATGTTTCACAAGTAGATGAAGTTACTATCCGCTAAAGTGGACAAGGAGGTAGAGGAATGCAGGACAAAAAGCGAATCAGCATTTTTTTCAAGGAAAACAGAAAACGTCTGTGGTTGGCAGCTGTCTTTGGTTGCCTGCCGCTGTTATTGTGTATCCTGTACTGCACAGCATATGGGGGAAGCTTGAGCAATGTATATCTTCCTGCCTCTTACTGGAATGACGAACTATTCTATTATAAACAGACGGAGGGCATTTTGCGTGCAGGATATCCCTGGGGTTATTTCGGATTTAACGAAAGCTATGCAAGAGTCTGCTCCTTTGGAGTCTGGAATCCACTTCTGTTTTTTCCCTGGGTAGTATGGGGACTCTTTCAATGGGGGCTATATGCGCCGATTCTGTGCAATTTAGTATGTGCGACAGTGGGCATGGTGGTGTTCGCATGGCTTGCCCGTCCAAAGCGCGGACAGGCGCTGTCTGTTCTAGTGCTGGTGTCCGTACTTACGCCGTTTCCCCGTTTCATTCTATCTTCTGTAGCCGAAGCATTTCTTATGAGTATGATATTGGTTTATATGGGGCTGTCTTATGCGTATGCGCGGGAGAAAAAAAACCGATATTTTAATTTAATTTTATGTCTAACAACTTTTCTGACGATCATGCGTCCTTATTTTTGTCTGCTTACGTTATGGACAGGACTCTCTTTTTCAAAAAGAAACATCAGAGAGTGTCTAAAACCGGTGGGCAGTGCCGGACTGGGATTAGCAGGATATTATCTGATGAATTACTGGCTCAGCGCACCGTATTTATTCCAGCATATCGCAGGCGGTTTTATAGAAGTAATGAGACAGGAAGGTATGGTTGAAGGCATTCGAGCCTTTAACACACAGACTTGGGAAGCCATTCTTAGTTTATTTCAACTGCTGAAGGGTGCTCTTCGATATGGTCTTCAGGGTGGGTGCCTGTACGGTGTTTTCGGTCTTTTGGGCGTAACCTTTTTGTTGATCATGTGGCAGGAGCACCGGAAAGGGCACAGGGAAGGTGTCCGTCAGGCCGCAGGAATAGCCTTTGTTTTTACAATTATGATGGCCGCTGTTGTATATATGTACAATATACACAATGGGGACAGGCATCTGTTAACGTTTATACTACTCGGCATTCTATTTTTAGGTATGTATTCTGATGGAAAGCTGAGTGTGGGACTGAAAATTTTTTTGACGATGGTAATGGCATTCTTTTTTCTTATCAGGCCTGGAGTAGACTACGACAGAAGTGTTCCTTTTGAAGAGGAAACGCTGAAACTGGAGATTGACGAACTGACAGAAATACTGGAAAGCAGGATGAAGCTGTCGGACGGTCTTTCCTGGGATAATACAGTAATATGGCTGGCTTACGATATTGTAGATGGGGAAATAGTCACGGAGCAGTGGCAACAACTGTATGCATTGCCTGCGGGGTTCGGTATCAACTACTGTTCTCAGACGTATGTCATGGAGCACTTTAATGATATTCGCTCCAGATATATTGCGGCGGTACCTGGCGGCGAAGTAGAAGAAAAACTGATGGAAAGAGGTGCTATGTTTCTGGGCGGAAATAAGAATATCTCAATCTGGGACAGAAGTGTAATGAAATAGCTGTCATAAGCGATGATAATTTACGGGCAATTTTCATCTGATATACCTTCACTTGTATCAAAACAGGCAATCTCAAAGGCAAAACAAGACATTTCTCATAAAGCTTTTCTTGAATTATTCTATCTTTCTGTGAAGCAGTTCTATACCCGCTCAACAGATCTGCGTACCTGAAATAATTTCTATATCTATGCCATTGATGGAAGTACGATACAGTTCCCGGAATCGAAAGAAAATTATAAATTATTTGGTGGCATTCCAAGCAAAATGAAAATTGTATCAGCACTTGCTTCCATATCAGTCCTTTATGTAATAATCAATGAACCTGTAGTCCTCATTCGAATTCTGGTGTCCGGCAGCCGGTTCTCTCACACCTTCAACCGCAGTTATTGTTATATACCAAGTATAATGAATTCGAGTAATCACTGTTCGTATGCACTTTCTCCGCCTTAAGTCCCACCAATTTTTCCTTGTCTTCAGACACCCCTGACCTTTAAAGTCTGGATTGCCTTCTTCTGAGAATAAATACTGTCTCTTGTCGCAGATTCTTACCAATCTCCAGTTTCTTCTGTGTGACACGGTTCCCAGTGACCTACCTGAAAGAATTTTTGCGCCAAGGGACGAATGTGCCCAAAATTCGAGTTGCCGATTTACATTTGACAGGAAGTTTAAGTCAAAAAATAATTCCCGAATATCTGCGTCCCATATAACAGGACAAGCATTATAAGCGCACAGAGCCCACATGACACCAACAGCGTTTTGTCAGACAAAATCAAGGTAGTAGGATCTGCTTCTGAACGTCCCGAAAACACCAGCAACAGATACCTTATTACTATGAACAGAACAATCGGCACCGTATAAACCAAATTCGATTCCTGCGATATAGACCATAGAGAATAGAACACCATAGCCAATCCTGCGCACATGAAAACCATCCCGTTAAGAAAATTCATCTCATATATTTCCAAAACATCCCGGGTTTCTCCTGTCCCGTAAATCTGCAGTTCTCCCCTGCGTTTTCCAAACGCCATGAATAATGACAACGATACCACCGTCAAAAACATCCAACTGGAAACGCCGTCGCTGACTATCGTTCCTCCCACCATCACGCGTAATACAAAACCTGCTGCGATACAAAAGCAGTCAATAACCGCCTTGGTTTTCAGCCATTTTGAATATAAAATGTTTATAATAACATAAGTCAGTATCAATAAAAAAGAAAAAAGATTAACCGAAAGAGCCAGCCCAAATCCTGCTATTGTCAGGCATATCAACAATATCCATGCGCAGGGAAACGAAATTTGTCCCGACGCAATCGGCCGATTCTTCTTCACGTCATGTTTTCGGTCACTTTCGACATCACTGATATCATTCAGCACATATATCGCCGAAGATATCAAACAAAAGGATAGGGTCAGAATGACAGCCTGAATGAACTTGTTCCATTCGAATAATTCCAATGAAAATATAATTGGACAAAAAACAAAGAGATTTTTTAGCCAACTTTTTATTCTCATCTGCTTTAGATAGATTCTGACCGATAAACCCTTCTTCATACGCTTCTCCCGAGAATGTTCTTCTTACGGGAATGCCCCTCCTCCCTTATCATGCCCCATCACGGCAACAACTGATAGACTCTGATCTCATAGCCGACTGCCGCTCCACGCATATATCTGTAGACACTTCTTGCCGCATACCAAATGTTTTGCAGTTCCAGGAAATGACAGCTTGGAGTTTCCACCGTATACAGATAAATCAAATCATAACGCTCGTCCAATCGTTCGTAAAATTTTGCAACTCCTCCATATACTTCGGGGTCAGCCTCCAGAAAAAGGTCGCGTTGTGCAGACGACGTCACTATGAACTTCGGGCCATTACCGTATTTGAACTTCGCCGGGTCTGCTTCTTCAAAGTTTGAAAACGCTCCATAGTATCCGCCCGGATCCAAAGGCGTGTTGCAGTCATATACGGTATTATTAACTGTTATACCCATTTCTGCAAATGCATCCTGAAGAATAATGCGACTGTCCGGCGCCAGAAAACTTCCAATAACTGCTACGGATCCAGCCAATAAGCTGCATACCGGTAATAAAACTAATATGGGATATGCGATCAAAAAAGCGGTGGGTGTTTTTTTCAAAAGTCCCTGTAGATCATCCAAAATATAAAATGCTCCGAAAGCTCCAAACAAAAGTCCCGCCGCATAAATTGGCAATGTGTAGCGTTCAAAATGGAGAGATATTGTAGAAATCGGCACTATATATGCCAAAAAACCCAACAAAATGATCGTCGGCTTCACATTCTTCCGAAATGATTTCACAATCCCGTAAATACTGCTCACTGTCAGCAGCAAACCAAAGTGTACTCCCGTAGTTTTAAAATAAAAAAGCAGCTTTCCTCCAAAGTTAAGACCGTCTGCTCCTATATGATATTGTTGATTCTGCCCTGCTATCGCCTCTAAAACAGTTCTAAAATCAATCAGTAATACGGGGGAAACAGCCAGAATTCCAAGCACGAAAAAGAAGATTGCCAAACATCCGTCCTTTACGATCAAAACGGGTTTTTTTATGTGTGTTGCACATACGGCAACAGCAATAATCGCACAGCCATAAGTACCCGGATACTTTTCACAGGTGGCAAGCGCAGTAAAGAAGGACATCCAAAACAGCCACGATACAGACGGCTTTCTTTGATAGCAAAGCGCCGCCCATAACACGCCCATCAGGAAAAACAGTAGAGGTACATCCGGTGTGATATAATGAGAATGTTCGATGAACGAAGGGAATACCGCAAAGAGCAGGGCCGCAAATAAAGCCTGCTTCCTGCCCCAAAAAAGGCCGATAAAGTAGGCCAAAATAACCGTACCCACACCAAAAAGAGCTGTCAGGACACGGGACGCCGTTGTAAACAGAGCGAAGTTTTCGCTATAATTAAGGGCAAAATCATTTTGTCCCAGCGGTGCAAAATATAGTTCCTGTATCCCTGTATATAAAAGGGTATTCAATTTAATCAAAACATGGTTCGGCCTATAATATTCATGCACCTCAAAGTCATGATTCAGGGTGCATTGATAAGCTTGCCAAAAAACAATCCCCTCGTCCGGATGCAGATTATTATGCGGCATCCCCCATCCTGCACCCACAATACGCAGGATCAATGCTGCGGCAAATATAAGAGCCAGTATCAAAAAATACCAGCGGTCGAATTTTTCTTTCAACACTGCAAGTTTCATTTTTATACCTCCTGTATATCGCAGGCTTCATCTACAATATTGTTTGATATAGATTATTTGGATATTTATCCATTCTTCCATATCACAGTTTTCGCGTTGCAATAATCAAAAAATGTGGATACCACAATTTTGGAATGTCATAATGTCTGATATCATAACCTTTTCTTTCCAGAAACATTTCGATTTGCCGGGGATTCACATTATGAACAACCTCATGGTTGATAAGAAAATCATGCAGCTTATTCATCATATTCCCAACCTTTTTTCTGCAGTCTATATCCTTGATCACTATATATTTGTATTCCGCGTGCTCTATGCTCTCGAGCACTTTTCTGCGCATAGAATCATCCAAATGGTGCATTACATCACACATCCACAACATATCCGGTTTTGGATTATCTTCTACACATGAACTGTAATCATTGTACAATATAATGTCCTGATGTCCGGATGATTGCCCAATCTTATAATATGTATCCACAGCAAGACAGCGAACTCCATACTGTGATACAAGCCACTCTGACCAATATAATGTTCCGGCGCCTAAATCCACAATATTCTCAGATAATTCCGGAATCGAATGTATTACAAGTTCCTTAATTGTTTCCGCAGGAAGCACTAATTTTCTCCCGATACGCCGCAATGCAGCAAATGCATCAGAAAACATTTATACTCACCTCCCCAGCGCGCTTCGGCGCTCTTTCCCATCAATATTCACGGCTCTGAATTTCCACAAATTCCTATAAAAGCAAGCGGCAACAATAAATAAAAAGGCCACGAATAACGAAATGACGACATCGGCGAAAGTATCATAATGCCGTATTGCGCGATCAACGGTAAAAAAAGAGGTAAAACTTTTGTGAAAAATCCCCGCTTTTTCCACGCCAGCACCAGTGCATAGAGCAAAAACCAAAGCGTGAATCCGGGTACAAAAAACAATCTCAAAACAGGAGTCTTCCTCCAAAAAACCGAACCACAGACACTCTCATAATACTTCTTCAAAATCTGTGAATCCCATATGCTTTTACGTTCCAAAGGTTCAGCAAACACCTCCGGAGGATAATTTTCGTACATTACATATGAGAACCCATAATAACCGGGATACCAATAGCCCAGAGTGTTGGATAGAAAAGCCACTATATATTCTTTTGAAAATTGTTCTCCGGTCTGCAGATAGAATTTCCAAAAAGCAATCGGGTCATCATTATAGTGACTTGAATAAAAACAACTTTTAGCGGGATCCGCGATGAAAGGGGAATAGCTTTCGGGCGGCGATTCCATCCATTCCAGACTATCAATATAATACCGCATCTGTTCCGTTTGTTCGTTTGTCAGTTCATCCGCTTTCCTGACGGCGATGCGCTGTAGCTGCTGTATGGGTACGCTCAACGCCTCCCGTACTTCGCCCTGAGCTATACCAAACGCAGCAAAAACAGGTCCGGTATAAATTTTGAACATAAAGACCGGTATCAAAATTGCTGCTGTGAGGGCAATATACGCTTTTGCCTTTTTTATTTGGGGAATCCTCAATATAAACAAAGCTGCAAAGCAAAATACATAAATGTGAATGCCATTATTCCTAAAAGCGCACATTAAGAAGCTGATAACCGGCAAAATAAATAAATTTTGCTTTCGCAGAGAATATTCTGACGGATTAGTTGCAATTTCCGTAAAATGACAGGCAAACAATACCAGAAACGCAGCATGCAGGCTGTCCTTAATCATCGTTACGGACAAGCATGCATTCATAAACCAAAATGCCGAGAGCAGCGCGGTAAGCATGACTATCAGAATCGGAACCTTCTTTTTCTTCAGCAAAAAGACTAAACGAGCAAGGGCATAACTCAAAATCACCATTTGTAAAAGCGACAGCAAGCCGATTCCGGACTCATAACTGGAAAAAAGAGCGTCTCCTAATCTCATAAAAAATCGTATGAGCCATGTGTGTAAGACGGGATGATGATTATTCGTGATCTCGCCGAGAGCGCTACCGACCTGCGATATCATATCGTAAGACAAAACGCCTGGGTATAAGACGAGATAGGTAGGTATCCATGATACAAAAATGAAAGCCCAAACAAACAAGAAAAGCTTGCGGGTTCCGACTTTGTCAAAATATCTGTTAAGGCTTTGGGATATGCGTCCGTTTCCTGTGAATAAATGCAACCGGGGTATAACGGAAAAAATAATAAAATTAACTACCAAACATAATATGAAACACAATACAAAGGAGAAAATCTGCGACTGATCGAATTTTATATCCTGTGCCGCTATCATAGGCCCTAACACTGTATATACAATACTATAAAAAAGTGCAAGAAAAACGGCAAAGAAGATATTTGTCATTTTTGTTCCTCCAACTTCAACTCAGTTATTACCCCGAACACTCATATCCTGAAATCTTGGCAAAAGTCAAAATTTCAATCTATTGGTAGCCTTATTATAGCACATCATTTTCAAAAATGAAATAGATTTCTTCGCACTCAATAACACAAAATCGGATAGGTATTACTTTTCACACCACGCCAGTTTTGGGTATAATAATCCACCAGTATTGTAATATTAAATTTTGGTGCCAGCCTCTTTCTTATTCCAGATGGGCATCTGCGGTCATATATCTCAAGAAACCTCCGGTATAGATTTTCTTCATTCACACGCGACAGATATGCCCTGGTAACAAAAGGGAAGCGTCTGTTTCTGTCTTGTTTTTATACTCTCCTCTGGCGGGCTCTTTTCATTTCAATTTCCTATCATGAATACCCTTCTCCCCATCACAAAAAAACCCGTAAACACTAGTGTTTACGGGTTTTCCCTAACTCCCCCAGTTGGACTCGAACCAACGACACTGCGGTTAACAGCCGCATGCTCTACCGACTGAGCTATGGAGGAAAATGTGAAACTCCGTTTCACATAAGAGAACGGCCTCCGGCCATTCCCCGTGCGCTGAGGCTTCCCTCTGCGCTCCTTCTGAGGGACTGTACCCTCAAAACCGAACACTGAACCTACATCCTTATCTCTTCCGCTTATACCTTCCTGGTCAAGCTTCCGGCCTATTAGTACGGGCCAGCACATGCATCG
>JAAUZC010000026.1 GCA_014804795.1 Lachnospiraceae bacterium
AAGAAGAAACGATTTGTGATCAGTCTTCATCCGATCAAATATTTGGAAGAAGTATTATCTTTTTAAAAACAGGGTTCAGACAGGTTGAAAGGGATGGAAACATTCATGCGTTTGTCGTGGATATGTTAGTCGTTATGATTGAAAGAAATTGGTAAATGTGTGATAATATTCATAACTATAGGATGAAAACAGGAGGGGATTTTATGAAGATTTTAGATATGACATTTGTGCAGGGATTTATTCGGATGGCGGATGATGGGTTCCGGCTTGGATGGCATGAGAGGAACGGTGGGAATTTGTCTTATCGTATTAAGCCGGAGGAGGTTGAACTGATAAAAAACAGGCTGAACCATGACGGGCCGTGGGTGCCTATCGGCGCGGATGTGCCTGAGCTGGCAGGTGAGTGTTTTCTTGTCACCGGAAGCGGTAAATTTTTCCGCGATATCAAAGATGATCCGGAAGCGACGCTGGCGATCATTGAACTGGATGACAAGGGAGAGAATTATCAGCTGAAATGGGGGCTGGTGGAAGGCGGGAAGCCTACCAGTGAACTGCCGAGCCATCTGATGAACCATGCTGTAAAGAAGCGCGTGACAGACGGAAGATACCGCGTTATATATCATGCACATCCCGCTAACATTATCGCGCTGACCTTCGTGCTGCCGTTGGAGGATGAAGTATTCACCCGCGAACTGTGGGAGATGGCGACAGAGTGTCCTGTGGTCTTTCCGGCTGGAATCGGTGTTGTCGGCTGGATGGTGCCGGGCGGCCGGGAGATCGCGGAGGCGACCAGCAGACTGATGGAAAAATACGATGCCGCAATCTGGGCACATCATGGCATTTTCTGTGCCGGGGAGGGAGCGCACAACACATTCGGCCTGATGCATACCATTGAGAAATCCGCTGAAATTCTGGTGAAGGTACTCTCTATGGCACCGAAGAAACGTCAGACCATTGAGCCGGACGAGTTCCGCAGGTTGGCGAAAGCGTTTGAGGTTGAGCTGCCGGAGCGTTTTTTGTATGATAAGTAATCAAAACTGATGCGAAAGAAAACGAGAACAGGAGAGAAGATGTTCCGGACGGCAGATATAGTACGGCGATGAGGCCGGTCATGTCCGCTTGCGAGTTGAAATGGGTATATAATTATGAAGGAATATATGAGAGATTCAAACTGGATATGGATTCCGTGCTGGAGTGCGCAGGACAAGGACGCACCCCGTATTGTGCTGTTTCGGAAGCGGATTGAACTGGAGACGGAGCCTTTTGCGGGCAGAATTCGAATCTCGGCGGATACCAGGTATAAATTATATATCAATGAAAAGCTGGTGGAAGCAGGACCGAGCAGGGGAGATCGTCAGGTGTGGTTTTATGATACTATAGATATTCTGCCGTATCTGGAAAAGGGCGTCAATATTATAGGGGTATCGGTGCTGCGGTATCCGGAAGATCCGACGGCGGGTAATCACGGGATGTTCCGAACTTCTCTGCCGGGGCTTTATGTGACCGGAGAGGTTGAGGATACGGACGGAAAAACTTATAGTGTCTTTGCGGATTCCACCTGGAAATGTCTGACGGATAAAAGTGTGGTGTTTTATCGAGAGGAAGAGCGTTTCGCACCGCTTGTTATTCATGAAAGGGCGGTGGGCAATCCGGAAGTCTTTGGATGGAAAGGAAAGGCATATGATGACAGTGACTGGCATGAGGCGAAGGCTTATATCAGGAAGTCTGTACCGGAGGCGGTAAGTCCGGGAAATTTAAAGCCGAGAAATATACCGTATATGTATCGGAAAAAGCGCAGACTTCAGGGTGTGATGGATCTGAAAAAGTCCGATCATACAAAGGAGGAATGGGAGAAGTTTTTAAAAGGAGAAATAACGCTTGTTATATCTGCGGATACGGAGACCATTGTGGAGCTGGATGCCGGGGAGGAGATGACGGGTTATATCAGAGCGGCTTTCTCCGGCGGACAGGATGCGGAGGTATCCCTGCTTTACTCGGAGGCTTATGTACAGGATGGTTTTGCGGGGCCGGAGCATATTCCGGTAAAAGCGGACCGTATTGATAAGGAACACGGACATCTGCAGGGCTATGAGGATATTTACCATGTGGCAGGTATCGGCAGAGAGACGGAGCAGGAGGTTTATGAACCGTACTGGTTTCGGACATTCCGCTTTATCCGTCTGCATATCAGAACGGGAAAGGGGATATTGAGGCTTCATAGTCTTGATTATGAGGAGACGGGATATCCGTTGCAGGTAGTTTCATCAGTCAGGACTTCCGATCCCTCTCTGGAGCAGATTTGGGAGATCAGCGCGCGTACACTGCGAAGGTGTATGCATGAAACCTACGAGGACTGTCCGTTCTATGAGCAGCTGCAGTATATTATGGATGCAAGGACACAGATTTTATATACCTATGCGGTGAGCGCGGATGACCGTCTGGCCAGAAAATGCATAGATGATCTGAGGCGTTCTCAGCGCTATGACGGTCTGCTCAACTGTTCTTATCCGAACTGTAATACAAATGTGATTCCGGGATTTTCGATTTACTATATTCTGATGGTATATGACCATATGATGTATTTTGGGGATGCCGGTTTTGTGGCGGAGCATATGCCGGTGATCGATCAGATTCTGCACTATTTTGAGCGGCATCTGACAAAAGAAGGATATGTGGAAAAGGTTGGAGGGATCAATATGGAAGCCCGGTTCTGGTCTTTTATCGACTGGGCCGACGAGTGGAATGATACCGAGGGAATGCCCACAGCCGGACTGAGAGGGCCGCTGACTATGGAGACGTTATTGTATATTTACGGGCTGCAGCACGGGGCGTACCTGGCGGATTTTCTCGGACGGGCGGAGGAAGCAAGGGTTTACAGGGAGCGGGCAAAGAAAGCGCAGGAAGCTGTGCGGACATTCTGTATGGGCGAAAACGGCTGTCTGCAGGACGGGCCGGGTGTGGAAGAGTACAGTCAGCACTGTCAGGTGTTTGCGCTGCTGACTGATACCGTGGATCCGGAAACCGGAAAGAAAAATCTTCTGAAAACGATAGAGGAGGAAGGATACGCGCAGTGTACTGTCGCGATGCGGTTTTATTTATTCCGGGCGCTGGAGAAAACGGGATTGTACGCTTATACCGACCGTTTCTGGACGGCATGGCGGAATATGATCAAAATGCACTGCACCACCTGTGTGGAGTCGGAAGCTTACTCGAGAAGCGAGTGCCATGCCTGGGGAGCGTTGATTTTGTATGAACTTCCAAGTGTTACCCTTGGGGTGCAGCCGGCGGCACCGGGATATCAAAAAGTCAGAATCGCGCCTGTGACAGGATATTTTGAGTTCGCATCAGGGACAGTGAGAACGCCGGTGGGGGATATAAAAGTGGCGTGGAAGATTGAGAACGGGAAGTTTAAGATGGATTATGAGGTGCCGCAGGGGGTTGAAGTAGTGAAAGGTATTGAGGAGAAATAAGGAGAATACTGCAATATCAGAAAAGCGTTTTTTAAGAAACCTCAGGGAAATGTCATGGATAAAAATACGAATGAACAAAAATATATATTAAGCCGTCTGGCAGAGATCTTCCACATAGGTGTTTTCTGCCTGCGGGAAGAGAGGCTGGTTTCTTACGAGGAAAATCCGGAATATAATCCTGTATATAATAATGAATCGTTTCGTTTCAGGCTGATGCAAAGCGCCAATGCTCAGGAGGAGCCGGTTGTTGTCAGGGATGATTTTCATATGTTTTATATTTGTGTGAAGCGGGAAGACGCTTATTATATGATGGGACCGCTCAGCACACGGGTTATGAGCCGGACGGAGAGACATCAATTTTATCATTTTTACGGTATTGATGAGAAATGGGAGAAGGGTCTGCATTATCATACCCTGATGGAAATTCTGCAGACGGCAGGACTCTTTGCAAAACTCATTACAGGTCAGGAATACACGGATCAGCAGTTGCTGGACGCGAATTACTATGTCATGGACAGAGCGGAAGAAAAACAGGAACAGGTCTGGTTTGACATAAAATCCGAGGACGAAGACGTCTACCGTCATACCTATCAGGAGGAGCGCCAGATACTGGATGCAGTGAAAGAGGGAAATGTGGAGGAGGCAGTCCGTCTGTCCAAAGAGATGGATGTGAATATCGGCAGACTGGGGAAAAGCGAAAAGGAACATTGGAGAAATCTGTCGATTGTGTCTGTGACACTGTGCGCGAGAGCCGCCATTGAAGGCAGCGTAATGCCTGCGATCGCTTATCGGCTCAGTGGTTTTTATATCAATAAGATCACAGCGTGTCAGGATGTCACGCAGATATTGATTTACCGGAATCATGCAATCGAAGAATTGACGAAACGGGTGCAGGAACAGAAAGAGCGGAGTCATACTTCGAATTATACGGAACAGTGCAAAGACTATATCTATAAAAACTACAGAGAGAAGATTTATCTGAAGAATATTGCAGATATACTGGGCATCAGCAGCAGTTATTTGTCCCGTTTGTTTAAAAGGGAAACAGGGACAAGTCTGCAGGATTTTATCAATGATGTAAGGGTGGAGCGGGCGGCTAATCTGCTGATCTACTCGGAGGAGACATTGTCGGGGATTGCAGAGTATGTTAATTTTCCTTCCCAGAGTTATTTCGGAAAGATATTTAAACAGAAGATGCAGATGACCCCCAAACAGTATCGGGAACAGCATAAACCTTCGGAATTTTATATTTAAAATTCTTTTGAAGAATGGCGGGATCCGGTCAGAAATCTTTGGTCAAAATAAGAACAAATAATTCAAAATAAGGATATAAGAGAGGGCTCTTGAGTGTTAGGCTGTAAGCACATCAAGAGTTCTTTTTTATACATACGAAACATCAAATACGAAAGAAAAGCAGAGAGGGGGGTAAAAATGTTATCAGAACGGTTTTATGGCATGGGTGAGCCACTTATTCAGAGAGAGGGTGATACCGGTGTGATGGCAGCGGAATATCTAGATCTGGTCAAGGCAGTGGGATGTACGGCATACAGATCCTGGATGCATTTGACGGATATTCTGGAAGATCCGTTCACGCCGGACAAGGAGGTATATGCGGCGCATAAAAGACTTCTTGACAGGGCGGCAGAGTTGGATCTGGAAGTGACAGGAATGAGCCATGAGTGGTTTTTGCCGGAAGGTTGTAAACAGAGAAAGGGACATGCGATGCCGAAGCGTGATCTGACGGAAGGGAGTCTGTATATGCAGGCGCTTCACATGCTGGAGGAATCCTGGTGTACTCAGGCAAAACTTTTTCCACAGGTGGGAAACTGGGAGATTGGAAATGAGTGGAATCTGAACGCGTTCCTGCATCCGGACGGATTTTTGGAGGAGAAGAACGCGGAACCTTTCACGGCAGATGAGAAGATGGATATCGCGATTGACCTGATGTATTTTTCGGCAAAGGGTATAAGAAGAGGAAATCCGAATGCGAAAGTCACCTGCTTTTCTCCGGCACTTTCCACACCGTGGCTGGGAGGAGATCTGCCGGATTATCTGCCGCCGATGTATGGCATCGCCTGGACGCTGGATAAGATGTACAAGCGGATCAAATCAGGGGAATTCTGGTCGGACAATACGGATGATTATTTTGACCTGCTGTCATGGCATCCTTATCAGATGAGCGTCGATCAGAGCAAGGTAGGGATGGACCTGTTTCTGGATATTTTCGAGCCGGATCACCTGTGGAAGGATTACAATGATGCCGCATACAGGGTGATGTGCAAATACGGCGACGGACATAAGCAGGTGATTCTTACAGAGGTCGGATTTACGGACTGCGGAGATGAGAAAGAGGAAGCAAGGCGTGCGGAATATACACGGAAGATATTGCAGCTGGCAGCAGAACTTCCCTATGTGCGGACCATTTATAGTTTCAGGCTGTTGAACGAAGAGGGAATGTTGAAAAAGGCGGGTATTGAGGACAATCAGATCGGTGGTCTGGCGGAGGTATACTTCGGGTTCTTCGAGGAGCCCTGGCATGAGTGCAGGCCGAGGAAGAAAGCTTATGTGCTGCAGGAGATGACCGGGAGTAAGGAAGACCTTGTGGAAGCAGGCAGGAAAGTGGCGGTTGCGAGAAAGCAACAGTAAAAAACGGAGGAGAAAAGAAATGTTGAGTTTTGCGTCTAAAACAAATGATCCGAATACGAAGCTTGGTTGGAATGATCGGATCGGCTATGGTATGGGTAACTTTGGTATGGCATGGGTGAACGGCATGATGTCGGCGTTCCTGATGAAATATCTGACAGATGTGTCACTTGTTGACGCGGCAGTGGTCAGCACGATCATTGCGATTTCAAAATTATTTGACGGTGTTTCCGATCTGATCATGGGACGGATCGTAGACGGAACAAAATCGAAATTCGGAAAAGCAAGAGTATGGCTGATCAGGATGTGTATTCCGCTGGCAATATCGTCTGTATTGCTGTTCAGCATACCGTCTTCCATGACAGGGATGATCAAGTATGTTTATGTGTTTATCCTTTACAATCTGGTAAATTCGGTGTTCTATACAGCAATGTTTGTTCCTTATAATTCACTGATCTCGCTCAGTACAACGGACAGCTATGAACATGGTATGCTCGGCAATATCAGCATGATCTTCCAGACGATTGCCAATATCTGTATGAACACCTTCTTTATGGCGCTGGTAGTGAAGTTTTCCGGCGCGGCGGAACCATACATGGTGGAAGCCCAGAAGGGATGGACGATGGCTACGATCGTAGTAGGTATCATCATCGTGGCCTCAGCGCTGATCTGCGTATGCGGAACAAAGGAGAGAACAGGCGTACAGGTGGAAAGCGGAGAAAAACCGAAAGATGATGTATCCACCGGAAAAGCTTTGAAGTCCCTGTTTACCAACAGATACTGGCTGTCCATGATCTTCGCGATGTTTGTCATCTTCTTTATCATCGTTATGTACTCGGCGGGCGCTATCTATTACTGCGCGGATGTACTGGGAGATTATTCCCTTTATACACCTGTGAATAACGCGTTGTCTATCGCACAGTTTGCAACCATGTTCTTCACACCGTTTTTTATGAAGAAATTCGGAAAACATATGACTTATATGGTTGGCCTTGTGGGAATGGGATTAGGCTTCCTCGGTACAGGATTCGCGGGGACAAGTGTAGCGCTTTTGGTGCTCTTTAACGCACTGAAAGGTGTCGGCCTCGGCGCCGCAGGCGGTATGGCATTCGGCATGGTTGCCGATACATTGGAATACGGTGAGTGGAAAGACGGATTTAAGACAGTAGGTATGGGAAACGCGGCAATTTCAGCGGCACAGAAGCTGGGGCTTGGCATCGGGCAGGTCGTTCTCGGATGGATTCTTGCATTCGGCGGATATGACGGAGCGGCAGCAGTACAGAGCGATTCCGCGAAAGCAGCTATTTCCGTTATTTACAACTGGCTGCCGGTGGGCCTGATCGTTGTGACCTTTATCATCATGCTGACATACAAGCTGGATAAAGAACTGCCGAATATTCAGAAAGAACTGGAAGAGAGGCATAAATAAGATATCATACAGATAATATGTGATGAAGTGCATGGCACTTTACCAAAGCGGCTATGGCAGAAATGCCGTGGCCGCTTTGGTTATAGGTGGCGGCGATGAAAAAAGGAGAGGAAAGCCATGAGTAAGTATATTGTCAATACAAAAAGCGGAAAAGTAAAAGGATATCTCAGGGAGGGAAGGATTGAATATTTGGGAATCCCCTATGCGAAACCGCCGGTGGGGGAACTGCGGTTTAAAAGGGCACAGAAAATAGAGCCCTGGAATGATGTGTTTGACGCAAAAGAGTACGGACCGGAAGCGGTGCAGAATGATGACGGCGTAAATAAAGGTTCTGAGGACTGCCTGACAATCAATGTACAAAGACCGGAAAAAGGCGAGAAACTGCCGGTTTTTGTCTATATTCACGGCGGCGGTTATACGACGGGCTCGGCAAGCGTACCGCTTTATAATGGAAAGCATTTTGCAGATGCAGGCCTTTTGTTTGTCTCTTTCCAGTACAGGATGAGCGTGTTCGGGTTTTATGATTTTACGACGTATCCCGGATGTGAGGACTTTGAGAGCAACTGCGGTATTTCCGACCAGATTATGGCGATGCAGTGGATCCGTGATAATATAGAAGTTTTCGGCGGAGATCCTGGGAATGTGACGATCAACGGGGAATCCGCAGGCGGGGCGAGCGTTATCAATATGATGGCAATTCCGTCGGTAAAGGGGATTTTCCAGAAAGCGATCGCGCAGAGCGGCCTGCCTAACTGCGTCATGACCCATGAAACGGCAAGACAGAACATAGATCTGTATCTGGAAGGTATGGGCATAACAGAAAAAGATATCCCGAAATTGAAAACAATGGAGCCCTATGAGATGCTGAAAGGTGTAGATTATATAGCGCAGCACCATCAGTACAAAAATCCGGGCATGTTTCTTCCGGGGCCGGTGATCGATGATCTTTTGCCGGAGCGTCCTATCGACGCGATACGAAAAGGCAGCGCAGAGGGTGTAAAGCTGATCATTGGTACAAACCTGCATGAAGGGACGATGTTTGTACATCCGGAGAATACAGGATTTCCCAATTCCTGGGCAATGGTTGCTGAAATGATGGAGAAAAACGATCATGCAGACGAGATTCCGAGAGTAATCGACTTTTATCATCCGTCCAAAAATGACAGGTTTACAAAGTTTATTGCCCAGCAAAACAATTCTATGAGCAGTAGTGTACCGCCGGTAAAAGAGGATTTTAAACAGGAGGGAGCTTATCCGTTTATCGCGTTTGCAACGGATTATGCGTTTCAGATGCCGTCTGTCAAGGTGGCGGAGGCACAGAGACAGTATACGGAGGATGTCTGGATGTACCGTTATGAATTTATATCAAAGTCCGGATGGAAAACAGGATGGCTTGCTTCTCATGCCTTTGAACTGCCGCTTTCTTTTGCAAACAAGGATTTTGAGTTCAGTCAGTTTGTCTTTGGAGACGAGCCGGAGGACGTGGTAGACAGTCTGATACAGGAGATACATGGTTCCTGGGTACGGTTCGCGAAAACAGGGGAACCGAATCCGGAGTGGCCAAGGTTTATCGGGTATTGTTCTCCCGTTAGGATTTTTGCCGCGGAGAGTAAGACTGTACAGTTGGATCGAACGGAACTGATGCGGGTCTGGGGAGATATGAGGTTTTATGAAGGGTAGGCAAGCACATTGATAGTCCGCCCGAATGGAGATTATTTACAAATCGAAGATGTATATCGTTGCTGACGATATATTATCGCAGAAAAACGAAACCTTGAGTTTTCACATTGTTTTGTTATAATAAAGAAAAGCAATAGAAAGCGCTTTGTATTTGTGCGTTGCCGGGTATAAGGCGCTGGCGCGGAAGAGCAACGCAGAAATGAGGACAGGTATGTATAAAAAATTAATGGCATGTGTGGAGAGTATAAGAGAGAAAACAGATTTTAAGCCGGAAGTAGCGCTGATCTTAGGTTCAGGATTGGGAGATTATGCCGACGGCATCAAAGTGGAAGCAGTCGTGGATTATTCCGATATTGAGGGATTTCCGGTATCGACGGTGGCAGGGCACAAGGGACGCTTTGTGTTTGGCTATGTGGGGGAAGTTCCGGTTGTGATCATGCAGGGAAGGGTACATTACTATGAGGGATATCCGATGTCGGATGTAGTTCTCCCCACCCGTCTGATGGGTATGCTCGGTGCGAAAAAACTCTTTTTGACCAATGCGGCAGGGGGGATGAATGAAAGTTTTAAACCCGGTACTTTTATGATGATCACTGATCATATTACAACGGCAGTGCCGAGTCCTCTGATCGGACCGAATGTGGAAGAGCTCGGCTGCAGATTTCCGGATATGAGCGAAGTATACAGTAAGCGTCTGCGGGATGTGATCCGCAAATCTGCTGAGGAGTGCGGAATCGAAGTGCGGGAAGGTGTGTATGTACAGCTGACCGGACCGAATTATGAGACACCGGCGGAAATTCGGATGTGCAGAGCATGGGGCGGCGATGCGGTTGGTATGAGTACGGCATGCGAAGCGATGGCGGCAAGACATATGGGAATGGAGGTATGCGGAATTTCCTGTATTACAAACCTTGCGGCAGGAATCTCCAAAGTAAAGCTTGATCATAAGGAAGTGCAGGAGACTGCTGACCGCGTATCTGCAGAGTTTAAGAAGCTGGTGACGCAGATCATTGTAAATATGTAGTATGAGTGGCGGGGGGCTAAATGCCTCCTGCAATAAATCCTGCAATGACTGCGCTTCCATAAAGAAGCAGCAGAATTTTCAGGTTTTCACGCAAAGAAGGATTGGAACGGAACAGTACAGCCATGCCTACGCCGGCGCCGGCACACAGACCTGCAATGGCGGCACCGAAACTTAAGCTGCCCGCGAGATACAGTTCTGTGATCAGGACAGAGGCGGCGCAGTTGGGGATCATTCCCAAAATTGCTGCAAGAAAAGGTTGAAACAGCGTATCCTTTCCGAGAATTCTGGCAAGCTGTTCCACACCCACAAGTTCAAATATGAGATTCAGGCAGAAAGTAAACAGAAAAAGATAAATGGATAACCGGACAGTATGGATAAGTGCCGGCCGGAAAATGCCGCTTGAATTACTGCAGCCGCAGGTCTTACACATTTCTTCTATATGACTTTCCCTTTTTTGTTTCCGCAACAGTATATCGATTAAGAAACCTGTGATGATCCCGATCATAACTTTCCAGAGTAACAGGGCAGCAATTGTTTTTCCATATCCCGGATGAGCTAAAAGAATTAAAACAGCTTCATCTGAAGTGGAGAGAAATACGGAAAGCAGTGTGCCGAGAGTGATAAGTCCTCCGGAATAGAGATTGGCGGCAGCCGCCGAAAAACCGCACTGCGGAATACAGCCGAGAACTGCGCCCGCAAGAGGTCCGGCCTTGCCGACTTTTGTCAATATTTGATTAATGTAACGATTTGAGTAGTGCTCTATGGCTTCCAACGCCCAAAATGCCGCAAATAAAAACGGAAAGATTCTCAGAGTATCCCAAACCGCATCCAATAAAGCGTCTAAAATCATTTCTGTACCTCAAATTATGGAATCATTATTATGGTATATCATTTTTTCACTGAATCGGCAAGTCATAATTTCTATTCGCCGGATAATGGCCGGTGTAGATCACTGTATTGCTGAACTGTAATCTCGGAAGCTTTACGTTGCAGAAAGATAGAAACATTTATAAATATATGGTATAATATACACGTTGGCAAGGAGCAGTGCCACGAAGTAAGATGGCAAAATGACTGCTTGCAGTCAATTTTGTCAGATTGCGAAGTGATAGGGCGAAGCCCGTGAGCGAGATGAAGCAAAGCGGAATCGAGCGGCACTGC
>JAAUZC010000027.1 GCA_014804795.1 Lachnospiraceae bacterium
AGGCACTCCGCCCAGATCCACCGGGATGATCACTTTTGTCTTTTCCGTGATGGCGGCCTCCAGTGCATCATAATCCATCTCAAAAGAATCTTTCCGGATATCCACCAGTTTCAGCCTGGTCCCCACATGGCAGACCACGGACGCCGTGGCAGTATAAGTATAGGCAGTGGTGATGCACTCGTCTCCTGCCCCGACCCCCAGCAGGCGCAGCGTCATCTCCGCGCAGGCTGTCTGGGAGTTTAAACAGACACTCCTTGGTGTGCCGAGCCATGCTGCACACTTTTTTTCCAGTTCTTTTGTCCGCGGTCCGGTGGTGATCCAGCCGGAACGCAGCGCCTGTATCACTTCATTTATTTCCGCCTCTGTTATATCCGGCGGTGAAAATGGGATCTGCATTTTTTCTTCAATCCTTTCAATAAACGCTTTTTTCTATCTCCCTAATCTCATTACAATTCATTCTCCAAAATACACACATAAAAAATAAGCCATGGTCTCCCACAGCTTATCTTCTCAATCTATATTCTCGTCTTATCCTATCTTTCTGTATTTACCGTTTCTCCACAATCTCCAACCCGACCTCCACCAGCTTTGTTTCCCCAAAAATCTGCATCTCAATAAACGCAACGCGTTTATGCCGGTCAACTTTCCGTATCACAGCCTCCATCCCCATCAGACCACCGGAAACAATCCTGACCTCATCCCCATCTATCATTCCATAAGAAATCTCCGCCTCATCCCCATCCCCGGTAAGCTTTTTCAAAAACTCCTCTTCCTCATGCGAAATGGGATAAATCTCATTCTCCACATAATTCCTTAATAATCTGGAAAACTTTGTTACCTTTTTAAGTGCCTCCCACGCCGGCCAGGGTGAATCCGCGATCAAAAACAAGTACCCCGGCAAAAGCCTTTCTCTCTCTTCATGCCACCTGCCTTGATATCGTTTTTTTCTCACATAATATAAAACCCGGCATTCCTCATAACTATCTATTGGCAGATACTTCTCCACCATCTGCCTTACGATCTCTTCCTGCCCTGCCAGTGTCTGAATAACATACCACATAGTTCCCCTCTATTTTGCCGCTTCGCAGTTCGTTCCCACGAATACAGGCAAAATAGACAGGCTTCGCCATCCATGCCAAAACAATATTTCGGCACAGTACGACTCCCTATGTGTTCAACCCGTTCCGAAACGCGGCAATGCGACGATTTCTTCCCTGATTTGCTTATTTTGTATTTTTCTTAATCAAATTCAATTCCCAGATACAGCATCTTTTTCTGTCCCATAAAATCTGTTTCTATTTCTGCAATTCTTTTATGGAAATCAATCTTTTTTATCAGATCTTCCACCTGCAGAAGCGGTCCCGACAGTATTTTTATCTGCCCGTTCTCTTCTACTGCAATCTTTGAAAGACCAATCTCACCCGGATTTTCATTATATCCCGTGATTTTCTCTATCAGATCGGCTTCCCGCTCCTCCAATGTCGCAACATATTCGTCATTGCTCCACAAAATTTGCGGTTTTTTTGCTTTCTTCAGTTCTCTGTGAAGCTGCTCCGGCTTGTCCGTCGTGATAAAGATATAGCCCGGCAGAATATTTTCCTGCACTGTCCGCCATTCTCCACCATACTTTTTTCGCCTGTATCTGGTCAGATGAAAGCATTGCGCGTCAAAATCATTCGGAAGCAGGTTTGATACAAATGTTTCCATCTGTACTTCATTTCCACCTTTTACATGCATTGCACACCACATGTTCAGACCCCTTTCTTTTCGCAGATTTTTATAATCTGCGAAAAAGAAAACCATACTGACTAAAATAAAATCTTTACAAACAACAATGCTTTCCTATTGAAAACAAAGATATTATACAATTTTATGTGACTTTAGTCAAACGCTTTTTCAGATTTCACGCTATGTTAATAAGGCTTTAGCTTTTAATTACCGGAAATGAAGTTTGAAAAAAAGAAATTTTTATTTATTAGTGGTCACAAAAGTGGTCAGAAAGGAAAGGAGAAAATATGCCACGACACGGAGAAAACATTCGGAAAAGAACAGATGGAAGATGGGAAGGAAGATATACTGTATATCTTCCCGGAAAAGGAAGGCAACAAATATCAATTTATGGAAAAACTTATAGTGAAGTAAAACGAAAGAGGCAAGATGCATTGGAGGCATCAAATGAAAAAAATCTGTATTCTAAAAATGAAATTTTCTTTGAGGATGCGCTGCAGGGATGGCTTGTAAAAATAAAAAAAACAAAAAAACCTGCCACATATGTCAAATATTGTTCCATTTATGAGACTTATCTGGAAGATATTCTGACAAATTATCCTCTCAGTGAAATGACAACAGATTATTTTCAGGAGATGCTTACTGATAAAATAGCTGACTGTTCTGAAAGCATCAGAAAAAGTATTTACAGCGTTCTTACCGGTGCCCTAAACTATAGTGCCGAAAACTATCATACATTGCCCGTTCGTTTAAAGAGAGCACCGTCTCCTCGTCCCACAAGAAAGTTGGATATTTACACGAAGGAAGAGCAGACTGTCTTTTTGCGTTACCTCTATACAGATATGAGTGTTACAAAAATGGGAATTGTATTATGCCTTTCTACAGGGCTTCGTCTGGGAGAGGTATGTGCGTTGAAATGGGAAGACATTAATTTTCAAAAAAAGGTGCTGAACGTTAATCATACAGTACAAAGAATGCCTGTTAATAATTATAAAAAGAAAACTGCACTGTGTGAAGGAACTCCCAAAACAAACTGTTCCCAAAGGGAAGTTCCTCTATCGGATGAAATATTGCAGTTGTTATCCAAATTTAAACATCAAGGTAAATATGTCTTAAATAACAAAAAGCCGTTGGAACCCCGTACATATCAATATCAATTTCAGAAATTCCAGCAGGAAGCAGGCATTACATGCAGAAATTTCCATGTTCTCCGTCATACTTTTGCAACCAACTGTATCGGGAGCGGTATTGATGTAAAAAGTCTCAGTGAGATTTTAGGACATTCTGATGTTCATATTACCTTAAATAAATATGTGCACCCGACGTTGGATACGAAACGTCAGCACATGAACACAATTTCTTCTATTTATGGTCAAATTGTGGGTCAGAGCATTCAAAATATCTTCTGATTTCGAACAATTCCCTTTTCTTTTTCGCAGATTATAAAAATCTGCGAAAAGAAAAGCGATAACAAAAGCGTTGAAACCCCTCTTTCTGTTTCAACGCTTTAAACTTTTTCTTTCCTTTCAGAATCATACATAATATAAAGATAAAATGTATTCGCAAGACGAACATGTTTTGTCTGATAAAATCCTTCTGGACAAAATTCCCATATAAGGATACAATTTTACTACATTTATTTCTCAGTGCATAAGCCGCTATTGCTTTTCACATCCTACTTAATAAGTTTTCAGAAAGGTTATATGTAAAATGTCAAATAACGATCAGGAATTGAAGAACCGTAATAACCGTCCCAAAGAACTGGAATGGATAGATTTGGAAGAAGATATGTCAGAGGAAGAAGAACGGGAAGAAAAACCGCCTGCAAAGCGTCCTCCAAAAAAACAACAGCAAAAAAGAAAACCCACGCCAAAAAAGAAAACATCCAAAATCAGTTTTCATGTGATCTTTCTCGCTCTGATCGCTGTCGTTTTTGTTGTCATTGTTTTTAAGCTGGCTTTCTGGGGTAAGAGAGAGCGGCCGAATAACGACATCGAAAATGACACAACACTTTCATTTGATACAGAAGCGTTAGACTCTATCGTGCCCCTTGATTCCTCTGACACGAGTCAAAAAGAAAAAGATGATGATCTGAGAATTTTATTTTTGGGCAACGGTTCACTTGCCGACAACAAAACATCCGATACTAATATTGCAAATATCGTACAAAAAAAGACCGGCGCTACAGTTTATAACTGTGCCATTCCCGGTTCTTATATGAGTGCTAAAAATACCACTTATATTAGCTCTTATCCGTACGATGCTTTTTCTTTTTACTACCTGTGCACTCTTTTGGCAATTGACAACACTAAAACTATCTCCTGGGCCGAGCGGGATATGGGCCGCCTGCCGGAAGAGATAAAAGAGCCGCTTGATCTTTTGCAGTCTATCGATCTCAATGAGCTTGATATCCTTTGCATTTATTATGATGGAGCGGATTATCTGGAGCAGAGAGGGGTATCAAATTTGGATAATGAGACCGATGTCGCCACATTTTCCGGGGCTCTCGCCGCCGGGCTTGAACTGATTCAAACAGCCCTGCCCCATACCCGTATTATTGTTATGTCACCCACTTATGTTTATGTTGTGGATGCAGATGGCAATTATTCTTCCTCTTACTTTACGGATATTCTGGAACAACCCCTCTCGGCCTATATTGGTTTTGAGGCAGAAACCTGCATGGAATACAATGTCTCTTTTGTCGACAATTTTTACGGCAGTGTCTACGAAGAAATTGCGGATGAATATCTGAAGGACAATATTTTATTGAACGAAAAAGGACATACTCTCCTCGCTGATCGATTCCTGTATGCCCTGAACAGATTCCATGATTACGATTTTTAATTCAATTCAGAAACCACCCATACTCGGGTCTAATCCCAGATAAGCTCCCTCTTTTAAATAAATACGGTAACCGGCTACTGTTTTCACACAATGGTAGTCGGTTTTTTCAAATCCCTCCTGTCCCGGTTTTGTCTCATTCATAATAATATAGTGACACTCCTGTTCTGCCGCCAGTAAAGCGATCTTTTCACAATCCGGCTCCTCCTCCTGCATTGCATCATACAACGGATTTTCGTTCCACCATCGTTCCACCTGCATCTCTCTTCCATACGGCATGCAGACATAAGATGTATACTGCCTGACATATTGAAGCATCTCATTCGGAAAAACTGCCCGCACTTCCCGGCCTTCCACAATGATGGCATCACAGACAAACGCTACTGTCCGCGGCACATGAAATCGATTCTCGGCAGGACTGAAAAAAGGATTATCATAGACATAGTCCCCCGTGGCCACGATCACTATGCACACTGCAAACGCCGCCAATCTTTTCACCCATTTCCTAGAAACTCCCGCCACCACTTTGATTCCCGCATAAGCGATCACTGCCGTCATCGGCACAAGCCATAAAATGCGATAGTAAGTTTCCTCATCCATATAATCGCAGACCTTACTTGCAAACAGCGGAAAAAAGAACAGTGCCATGATCAGGGCGGAAAGATATAGCAGGATAATTCTCTTCGTTCTGTCCTTTTCCGTAAACAACAGATAGAGAAACGCCGCTGCAAAAAGTCCTGCCGCCAATCCATTTCCTATATAATTTTTGAACATGAGAATAATTTCATTCCACATATATTTTTCCTTTGTTGTTCATGCTTAATACTTTAAATATAGCAGTGCATAAATAATTCCCGGCACACAGCCCAAAAATCCCTGCAGCAATATATATGGCTTTTTATACAAGACAAAAATCAGCCCTGCGGTTAACATAACTAACATACTGCACAAAAAACCGGCCATAGTACTGCAAAGACATCCGGCCGTCATGGCTGCCATCAGCCAAAATGCATTCTGCATGCCCGCTTTCCCCTGTTTTTTTACTTCCTCTGCCATTTTATAGAGCAACAGTATAAAAAACGGTAAAATCACATTTCCAAGCGCTGCCTTTCCCTGTCTGGTTCTTGTCAACAGGAAAGTAGATGCCGGATAGATAGAATAGTTGCCGAATATCTGCAACAGCACTACGAATATCATAAATAACGGCAATAGCCTTTTCTGCCTCATCTGCTCCTTCGGTTCTTCACCTGATATTACATTCCGGCACAGCAGTTTCCCCAGTTCCAGATACAGTATATAAGTCACCGGTATCAGCACAAGCGGAATCAGGGACTGGGCGGCTACGGCCGCATTGACGCCACACTTTGACGCAATAAAAGCGACCCATATCGGAAAAGGCGCAAGACCATACCTCGGATTAATGTTAATCGGACTCCCTGTGTAGGAATCTTTGAGATACATGGTATTAGAATTGCCTGCTGCCACAGAAACGGGAATGTAAAAAGCATCGTCCCCATCTGCATATGCGAGCCGATAAGTCTGCATCAGCTGGAACAATAAGCCTGCCAGAAAAAGTAACCAGAGAAGCACCACGGCCAATTCCTCGCGGTCTTTTATTCTCTTCCAGAACTCACGCAGACATAACATCGGATTCTTCCACAGTTTATATTTCAGATGCAGCAAAAACAGAAGTCCGCCGGCGATGGCAAATGTCAGACTGAGTATCTCAAAGATCAATTCTACTTTGTGATATTTCCCTTTTTGTATCACAAAGGGAACTGCAACCAGTTGAAAAACGGCCCACATCACAATATAGCCAAGGCAAAATACATAGCCGATTTCCAGCTTCTTTCTGCCTCCTGATCCGCTCTTTATCTCTTTTGTTTTTGCAGCGCCCAATGCGAAGTATCCCATTCCCAAAGGCACAAGCACCATCCAGACACCAAGCAATAAAAATTTCAGAATCATAATAACCTCAATTTTTTTCAAACAGCCCCGCGACAGATGCCAGATACCAGATAAACAGTATCGGCAACGCCATTTTATAATCTA
Organism: Lachnospiraceae bacterium; assembly: GCA_014804795.1. Lineage (GTDB taxonomy): Bacteria > Bacillota > Clostridia > Lachnospirales > Lachnospiraceae > 1XD8-76. The sequence continues at coordinate 6,622 of JAAUZC010000027.1, forward strand.
TTGGAAGATTGCTCCGCACTGTATACCATACAGTATATAATATCCATATAAAAAGCAAAAACTTCCACGGCACAGAATATTTTTTGCTGTCTTTCTGCCTGTTAAATCCACTTTCATTTTTTACGCCGTCAACTCTTCGCTTCAAAAATCGGCCCACATCATCATTTTTTCCGGCAAACCACAATAGAAAACTCCCAAGCAAAAGAAATGGCAGTTCAAACGTCCCATACCTGTAATAATACTTCACAAGAATAGGTGTATGTTCCCGCATCCGTCCATAATTCCAGGCTGTCAGCGAAGTACCTTCTCCTCTCAGATTTCTTTCTATCGTAAAGGGAAGCAAAAAGTAGTCTTCGAAATCTCTGGCAATTTCGGACACAGTTTCTCTTGTTCTGACTTTTACACAGCTATATCCCATATCCACGCACAGCATGATGGCTTTCTTTTTTCCGTAAGCTTTCTCCAGATCCGGATAAAATTTCTCTCCCACCAGATCAATCCGCCGGCTGAGCTCCACTGCATCATCCATTGACAGTAATTCTTTCACATCCTCACTCCAGAAATAGTAAGTATTTGCGAAATTAGGCCAAACAAAGCGCGATATCACTGCCGTCCCGACAGTGTTCTCCCTGTATATCTTACGCGCTTCAGGAAATGCACTATTCAGCCCCATATTTGACACAAAAATGACACCGGCCGTAAAAAAAGCGGCAAGGCCGATACGAAGCCCTCTGCGCAAGTCTTTTTGCTTACTTTTCTCTTTTCTTTTATAGAAGAAAGCAGCCGCAAACAATAGGAATCCGCCCAGCCACAGTCCGTCAGGACAAAGTATCCCATACAAAAACCAGGCAATCAACAACAGTACTGTCCTCCGTCTGGAAAGCCCGCTCTCCAATATTTCCAGTATCAGTCCAAGCAGCCACAAAAAAGCTGATAACCCTGCCGACCATATCAACCTTGCCAAATGCATCTGCAGCAGAAACGGAACAGTCAGAAAAAATGCACACACATAGCCTCTTACATATTTATTTCTCCGAAGTCCGAATTTCCCCAGCACATACCAGACAGAAACCGCCGCCAGAATAAGCTGCATCAGGTACACTACTCCCGCCGGCAAAAAAGAAACCAGATTTTCCCGAAACTGCTGTTCCGCTCCGAAATTACTGATGAAATATGCGCATCCAAGGGCAATCTGTACCCCCATCAGGATATATAATACCCAGATTATGACTCTTTTCATGACTCTTTTCCTGTTGTTTCCCGTACCACATACTGCGGTGCATCATTCAGGCTGATGTAAATGCGCCCGATATATTCCCCGATCAGTCCAAGCATCAGCATCAACATGCCACCGATAAACATGAGTGCCGCCATCGTAGAGCTCCACCCCATCGGCGCAATAGGATAGACAAATTTTTTGATGATCGTGTAAATGCCATATAAAAATCCTGCCAGCGCACAAAATCCGCCGCACGCTGTAGCGACCCGCAGCGGTTTGATAGAAAACGCCGTAAATCCGTTAAACCACAGTCCGAACAACTTTCCAAGTGTATAGCCGGAAGTTCCGATTTCCCGTTCCCTATGGTTTACTTCCACATTAGCAATATTCTTTGTAGTCCGAAGTACCAGCCCTATCACATAAGGATAGCTGTTTCGATATTTTATTATCTCATTCACAATAAACTTTTTCGCAGCAAAATAGCTGGAAATATACAGTTCTTTCGGTTTGCCGAGCATGAAGCGGGTCATCAGCTCATTTATCCTGCTGCCAAAATTCCGAAAAGCCGAATGCTGTTTGTGAGTATACTTCGCATAAGCCACATCATAGCCCTCTTCCAGTTTGTCAAGCAGCTTCCCTACTTCATCTGCCGGAGTCTGGCCGTCGTCGTCAAGACACACTGTGATATCGCCGTCGGCATAACGAAAGCCCGCCATCAACGCCGCATGCTGCCCGAAATTTCTGGCAAGATTGACTCCCCTAATGCGCTCGTCTTCTTTCGCCAGCTCCTTAATTACCTCAAACGTATCGTCCTGTGGAAAATCATTCACCAGAATGATTTCATAACTGTACCTGTCCGCCAAAGGAATCATACTTTCCTTAATTTCTCCCACCACTTTTCCGATGGTAAGTGCAGAGCGATAACATGGAATTACAAAACTAACCTTTTTCATTTGCTTCCTTCCTGATTGATAGATTATACTCGCGGTCTCAAGCTTACCTACACCGTGTCCGGATTCAAAACTCCCATCAAGACTACATCCCGGTAAACACCGTCAATACATACTTCCTCTTTTAAATAAGCTTCCTGTTCAAATCCCGCTTTCTCATAGCTTCTGATTGCCGCCTTATTTTCGGGAAACGCCCGCAGAATGATCTTATGCCACTTCGCCATCCTGAACCCATAATCGCATGCAAGCCGGCAAGTCTCCGATCCGATTCCTTTGCCGACAGCATCATCCTCTCCAATAAAAATGCCATACTCCGCCCTGTGATGCTCCTCACTGATATCCCGAAAATAAACACTTCCAACGGGTCTGTCCGACTCCCTCTCGCAGATAATAAACTGGATCACCTCGCCGGTATTTACCCTGTTTTTAATCCAGTCAAGATGCCCTTCCCTGGTAAAATTCTTCTGATAAATAAAGTTTTTCCGCACTCTGGGATTATTTCTCCAACTTATGATATGATCTGTATCCGCCTCCGTCATCAGACGAAGATACACTTTTTCCCCTGTTAACTGTATCATATCTGTTCTTCGTCCTCCTTCTGTCACTCTGACGCATTCTCTGTCCTGTTTACATCATCTTTCAAGAACCATTCCTCTGGAGCATCCCTATTCTAATCAGCGTAAAACTCTTTTACCCTCTCACAAATATATTCCACCTTATCCGGCTCCAACCCATAGTACAACGGCAGTCTCGCAAGCCGCTCGCTCTCTTTTGTCGTATAAACATCCTCCCCTGCAAACCGTCCGAACTTCTGGCCTGCTGGGGCACTGTGCAGCGGAATATAGTGGAACACTGCCAGAATTTCCTTCTCTTTCAGGAACGACAATAACGCTGTCCTCTCCTCCAGATCTTTTGCTTTAATATAAAACATATGCGCATTATGTGTACAGCCCTCAGGAATCACCGGAAGCTCAATCTTTCCTTTTTCCGCAAGCGGTGCAAGCGCCTTTTTATAATGTTCCCAACTATTCATACGGTCTGCCAAAATTTCATCCGCCATCTCCAACTGTGCATACAGATAAGCCGCATTCATATCACTCGGCAGATAAGAAGAACCATAGTTCACCCAGGTGTACTTATCGATCTGTCCTCTGAAAAATTTGCTCCTGTTTGTCCCTTTTTCCCGGATGATCTCAGCTTCCTCAATGTCCTTCTCTTTCTGTATCAAAAGAGCGCCGCCTTCACCCATACTGTAATTTTTTGTCTCATGGAAGCTGAAACAGCCAAAATCACCGATCGCTCCAAGCGGTTTCCCCTTATATGTGGATAAGATTCCCTGCGCCGCATCTTCGATCACCGTCAGATTATGCCGCTTTGCAATATCCATAATCGTATCCATCTCACAGGAAACGCCTGCATAATGCACCGGTACAATAGCCTTTGTCCTCTCCGTTATTGCCGCTTCGATCTTCGTCTCATCGATGTTCATTGTATCCGGTCTGATATCTACAAAAACCGCCTTTGCCCCGCGTAACACAAAAGCATCCGCTGTGGACACAAACGTATAGGATGGCATAATCACCTCATCACCCTCTTTGATATCCGAAAGTAACGCCGCAAGCTCCGTGGCATGCGTGCAGGAAGTTGTCAACAGACATTTCCTCGTCCCCGTTCTGCTTTCGATCCACTCATTACATTTATGTGTAAATATACCGTCTCCGCAGATTTTCTGTGCTTCCACCGCCTGTTTGATATATTCTATTTCTTTTCCCGTATATGGGGGTACATTAAAATTGATCATCTTTCTGTCTCCTTTATTCCTCTGTTCTATATAACAGTTCAGCGGGCACATTCATAAAAGCGTCTGCTCGCACAGCTTGCGGATTATTTCATGGCCGAATGTTATATACAAAAAACATCTCGTTCTCATAAACTCTCTCATATCCTTGCTCCGCCATATACTCATAAAGCATTTCCCACTTTTCATTCAACATATAGCGGGCACGCTCTTCCTCCGTCAACTCTTCTCCACGGATCCACCTCTCCGGACCATCTCCGAGAATAATAAGCGGTCTTACTTCCTCCGAAGCCCCACTCTTAAGCTTCCCCATATCTTCCGCCATCACCTCATAATGATAAGATGGCAGATCGGGCCAGGAAGTTGATATTGCAGGCTGCATATCCAACATATAAGACAACGCCGGAACCTGCCCATACAGGATAATACGCCTATCCGAAAGCCCTTCTGTCTCCACATACTCTGTCAGACTTTCTATCGCTTCTGCCAAAGGTGCATTTGTTGTCATCTCCTTCAAAACAGTATTCTTTTCAATTTTTGTATCTCTCTTCTCACCGCTCATGCCGTCTCTGAATGTAAACACTGCCCCAAATAACAGGCACTGCAAAGACGTCACTCCCAAGAACACTGCAAGCGTCATCCTTATCGGAAAGAGAGAAACCCTGCGTTCCTTCTTCCCTATCAAAATTTCCCCATATTCCCACAGATTCCGCCAAAACTGCCAAAAACAGGATAACCCGAAGGGAAACACCAGAAACATATTGTTCATGTTCGGGTAGAGATGATTGTTGCTGCCAAGAGGCGTAATACCGATCAAAATCAGTGTCATGGACGCCAACAGTTTTTCATTGCGTGTGCATTTCTTTGAAAACAGCACATAAAAACCGGCAATGATTGTAAGGATCAGAAACACTGCTACCCACTGGAACATACTCTCATAAGTGTAGTATTTTATATTAAAAACGCCGATCGCATGCCACCAGCGGATCAACACTAAAATCCCGCAGGTAAACATCACTTTTCCAAGCAGCCCCACGCCTTTCCCGGCATTTTTCTTCAAAATTCCGTAGGCAAGTGCAGAAATAAAACATCCCGCCGCCGCCAGTATAAGCATGTGTACCAACCACTTTGCACTGAATTTATAATCTAAGAGCACTGCCAATACCATGGCCTTCGCGCTGTAATCCGACGCCTCGGAAGGCATCTGCATAAGCCGTACGATCCCTGTGATATATTCCTGAAATCCGTATTTTGCCGCAATAGATACAAGAACTGCTCCTGCTCCTGCCAGATAGCCGAGCAGACATATCCCTGTTTCCTGAACCACATCTTTTATCCGTTTCCGCTGCAAAAATCCATAATACCATACCGATAAAATGAGTGCCGCTTCCGTCAGATTCGGGAACCGCACAAGTACATTCATTCCAAGCAGTATACCCGCAAGAAAAAGCAACCCCCGTCTTTCCCGTACAAGTCCCATATATATGACCACAATACCCAGATCAAAGAAAAAATAAGTCATATAATTATAGAGAATCGTCGTCGGGCACCAGCACAGACTCACCGCCAGTAATTCCCCCAAAAATGCCAATAATCCGTTAAGCCTGATCACTCTCGTAAAAAACAGGTACACGATCACCGCCAGTACACTGACAAACAATGCGGTATAAAATCTCAGCCCTATCAGCGTATGTCCCCCCGGCAATTCCGTGAAAAAGTGCCCTGCCACATTTGCCAGATAAGTCGCAAAACGCCACATCGGATTTATGTTTTCCAGAAAACGGTAATTTCCGGCACTGTAAGCACCATCTGTTACTTCCACGCCCAGACTGATATGGCGAAGCGGATAAAGCGCCAAAACCACCAAAAAAACAATATTTAATATTTTTTTCCCGTTCTGTTTTTCTGTTATCATCCTGTTTCCGTTTCTATGCTGTTCCGTTTGCTTTATTATCCACTTTTTTCAGTGCCTGATCGATCTTTCCGCCCGCAAGTATGCTTCCTGCCCCCTGAAACAAAAGGTTTCTGATATAGTCTACCGTAAGTCCAACGACCATAACAATCACTATTGCTGTCAGCCAATACCCGAGCAGAGAAAGCGCAGAATAACATTTATCCGCCCCCAGCCAAAACGGCCATTCGTAACGTATGTTGATATGTTCATGGAGCAAATATACGCCAAAACTGCAGGGAGACACTTTGCAGACAAACCTTGCAAAACGCGAATCTCCTCTCTTGATTTCCAGATTTTTAAAAGCATAAAACAATGTCACTGCTGCCCCAATCGTCAGCAAATGATTATAGCCGTAAGCTGACTTCATAAAATCTTCAAATTTTCCCGTCACAAGGAACGCTGCCCGAATCAACATTGTCCATCCATATATGGCAAAACTAAGCCCGATATAATAAAGCGCCGCTTTATTTCTCTCCCCTTCCTTTTTCTCCAGAAATGGAATTCCGTATAGCCTGATATAAGCGGCAATCAGATAGACCGCCATAAACCAGTACACATCATACCCCTCATTGTCAAGCTCGAGTCGCACCGGGATTACAGTCTTACTGAGCGATTCCACTAACAACAGCATCACAATAACTATCTGTAACTGTTTCTTCTTCATCGCATGCACTGCCGCATTTAACACCGGCGTAAATAAAAACATCAGCACATACGCCGATACGAACCAGTAATGCAGCATATTCATCGGAAAAATGTACTGTAGCAGCTGATAAAAAGTAATCTCCCCGATAGGCACCTTAAACGCCGTTAACGCCACCGGTATCAGACATGCATAAAACACAACCTGAAGCACAAGAGAAATCACACGCCTGCTGCGAAACCCTGTCTCCACCAGAAAATAACCGCTGATCAGCACATACACATCCACCGCTGCAATAGAAAAGCTCTCCAAAATCCAGGCCAGATGCCCTTTTGCGGAAAGCGGCCCGGTAAGTTCCTCAAGCAGCCCGCCTTTCGACAGATAGTGCAGGGAAACAACCATCATCATTGCCAAAAGACGCAGCAACTCTATATTTATCATCCGGTTTTTATGATGCCCCGTTCTCTCCATACTTTCTGTCCTCATCTGTCGTCCTGCGGATAATATAGCGGGGACGCCCTTTCACTTCCTCATAGATACGCGCCAGATAATGCCCGATCATGCCGAGGCTTATCATAATAAAGCCGCCAATGATCAAAATCAACAAGATCACTGTTGTAAAACCTTCCACCGCTGTGCCCGTCAGATATTTCACTACCGTCTGTACTGCCAGAATAAAGCTGAAAAAGATCGAAATCATTCCCATCACTGTCACCAACTGTAATGGCACCGTGCTGAACGAGGTCACATTAGAGATAGCATATCTGATCAGGCTCTTAAAAGTCCATTTGCTGCTGCCGGAAACGCGCTCCTGCACTTCGTACTCAACTTTTGCGGACCGAAAACCGACCCAGAAAGACAGCGCACGGAAAAAGGTATTCCGCTCTCCAAGACCGAGCAGCACATTCACCACTTTTCTGTCAAGCAGCTTAAAATCCGAGGAGGAGCGCATGTCCATTTTCATCATTTTACTCATAATGCCATAGAACATCCCGGCAAACATGCCGTGAAAAATACTCTCTTTTCCCCGGCTTTTCTTAATGCCCTCCACAACTTCAAAGCCCTCTTTCCACAGCTTGTACATCTCCGGAATTGCCTGGGGCGGATGCTGTAAATCACAGTCCATTACAACACAGGCATCCCCTTTCGCCAGCTCAAGTCCTGCAAAGATTGCCGCTTCTTTTCCGAAATTTCTGGAAAACTCCAGGCCGTGTACTCTTATATCCTGCTCCCGCAAACGACAGATTTCTTCGTAAGTGCCATCTGTAGAGCCGTCGCTGACAAAGACTAACTCAAAGGGAATCTTTTCCCCTTCCAGTATTTCAGAAATCGTTTTTACCGCTCTCTCGATATTTGTTTTTTCGTTGTATGCAGGTATAATAATTGATAACATTTTATCTATAATTACTCCGTTTTAATATAAAGAACCCCATCCACAACTTTCATGGAACCATCCTGCGGAAAACTGTTCAGTTCCTGATATTCCTCTGTCATATAAATCCGCCCCATCTCCTCATCCGACACCAGATTGATCGTAACGCCCAGGAAATGTTTCATAAACGCCTGATAGTTTGTGTCTGTATAAATCAGATAATCTCCCGTCATGCCAATCATGTTCCCCGTAACAGCCCCGGTGATATCCGTTTCCGGCAGATTTTCCTTGTTTTGTACGCCGATCATTGCTACCGGCATGCCGGTATAATATCCTTCTGTCTGTTCCATCCTGTCCGCAAGACGCAGGCAGTAGGCATACGTTTTCTCATATTTTTTCTGCAAGTTGAAGTAGGCGATATTGTCTGTCACACCGTAATGCAGAATAAGCACAATCACACATAATAACACCACCCACTGCATCACAATATTACAAATTACGGCCGGCTTTTTCAATTGCTGCGGGTCTCTTCTGTGCAACGGTGAAAACTGCCCGGAAAGCTCTGTCTGCATAAAACCATAGCGCAGCACAAAGGCAAGCAGCAAAATCGGGAGCAGGCACCACTGATACCGCATCAGCAAATGATATGTCACTTCCGGCGATATGATCAGTATCACATTAAAAGCAACCGGCGTCACCAGAAGTGCAAACAGGCAGATTGGATAAAAGTACCATTTTTTCCAATATCCTTTTCTAACCACAAGCCGCACAAATAAGATAGCCGCCGCCACAAAAAGAAGCAAAAAAGCCGCAAACGATATCATATTATTATACAACACATACCCGTTTCCTGTAAATGCCAGAAAGTCGTGGTATATATTTTGCAGTTTCGCAGCAAGGGACAGGCCTCCTCCCTCCGTCATACCGTTTATGCCCTGATAGGTGTCCAATTCCTTTCCCTGAATCTTTAAGAGAATCTGCAATATCCCATAATAGAGCCCCACTCCGATCAGCCCCATATAAAGATAATGCAGTATCTCTTTCACCTTCCGCCTGACAGAAGTCTCACTGAAAAGAATCATCAGACAACCGTACATGCTCAGCAAAATCGCAAAGGCCAAGTAAGACTGATAAATCCCCATGCTGAACGCAAGGCATATCCCGCCCAAGATAAACCCCCATGTCCCTTTTTTCGTGAACATCACCGCAAAAAACACAAGACCAAGCGCCAGCATATAGCCGTCCGCCGTAAAAATATACGCATAAGTCGATGCGAGTGCGGGAAAGCTGACGAGAATTCCGCAGATCAGCATAATGCCGGGATCGCTCTTTATTTCCAGAAATTCCACAAGCATTGCCGCGCCGATTCCCAAAAAAAACAGCGAAACTAAACCGATCACCCAAGGCAGTGCAAAATACGAGGAAAAGCCGCATGCCACCATCAGAAACCATCTGCCGGATGTGATCATATTCTGGTCAAAATACATGCTGGCGAGTCCGTCATGATTAGGATAATCACCGGCTATCACCGGAAAATGTATCAAAAGCCCTAAAATAAATACGGTTCGGAATGCCGTTTTCCATTCTTTTTTTATATTTGCTCTCAGATAACTCCATACTTCCAGGGGTGTCCTCATTCGCTCTTCCTCTCTGTCAGTTCCTGTATTTCTTCTGCAAGAAAACGGGCATACATCTGTCTCCCCGCTTTATTTAAATGCAGGCTGTCTTCCGTATACTCCTCAAAATTTGTCTCATCAAAACCCAAATCATTGAGCGCATCGATCACATATACTCCATACTCCGCCGCGATCTCTTTTTCCAGTTCGGCATACTGATCTAACGTTCCGCCGCCAAAATCTTCCTCAAAACAGTTTTCCCGTCCATTAATATGAAAAAAAGGCGGCGTCACAAGAACAATCTCCAGGTCAGGATAGGTCTCTTTAAGCATCTCTACCGCATACCGCAGCACCCCGCCATATGTTGTCACATCCAATGGATCTTCCTGATTGTCCAGCTGCTTTCCCACCATATAATCATTTGTTCCAAACGCCAACAAAAGAATTTCTGTCTGCCGCAAATCTACTCCCGAAAGCTGTTCCATAACGCTGTCAAAATACTCTCTTTTCACCTGACTTGCCGCCAGATCCGCCCGCTGCACACCAAAGTCGCGGTAACATAATGCTTCCGTCAGGCTCTTTAGGGATAAAGACTCCTCATTGTAGGAATATCTGTCCGCATGCTCTCCGACACTGGCACAATTTCCGCCAAAGGCTCCGTTTAACATTGTCATTCCGGAATATTCCTCAAAATATCCGTCCACCGTACCGTCTTCCCGTTCCTTGCCGATAATGCTGTCGCCGATCACCACAACATCCCACTGTCTGTCTTCCGTTTCCGCTTCAACACTCCGGTATCCAAGCAGGAGTAAAAAGCCCGACAAAACAATCGCAAGAGCAACACTTATGAAACGGACAGCAGACCTTTCGCAAGCCTGTCCGCTCCCCTGCCGTCCACTATCGTTTTCATGATTTGACTGATTTCTTCTCGAAGCGTCTTTTCCCTGCACAGCACTTCCACCTCTTCTTCAACAAAATCAAGTACGCTTTCCGGCGCTGCCGAAAAATCTCCTGCATTTTTTATCGGCGTCAGCTTTGCAAAAGTTTCCATGTTCCTTCGCTGATTTTCCACAAAATAAAACCCTACTGTGGGTATTCCGATACTGCAAAGCTCATAAAACGTACTGCCCGCCGCAGAAACTGCAATGTCGCACTCCTGCATGAGTTCTGACATGCATGTCACATTTTTATGTATCTGTAATGTGACATGCCCTGCCGCAAGGCGCTCCAATTCCTCTGTATCAGGATGATACGGGCCGCACACAATATGCCAGACCGGATTTTGGATGCTTTCCTTTTCTTTCTGCAAAAGTCTCTTTACCATGCAACGCGCTATATGAAGACTATCGCTCCCTCCTGTCGTAAACAGAACATGTTCCGCCTTTTCTCGCACAGCATAGTTACAATTTCTGAACTGCTCACGAAGGGGCATATAGGCACAGCCAAGAAAGAGTTTTGTCCATGCCGGATAATCTTTCTCATATTCTAAAGTTTTGCCATATATATTATAATTAACCAACCCGTCACAAGGGTATACCGCCCTTTTTTCGTCATCCATCAGAATGACTTTTGCAGACATCCTTAACTGTTCCAGATAGTACGGTGTTATAAAGTAACTGTCCACCAGAATTTTCGGTTTTTCTGCCTCCCTGTTTTCTGCAAGAAGCTTTGCTGTCTGCGGCAGTTCCGCCTCCATATCATCATATCGGACATATAGAACCTTTACCGAAAAGCCTCTCTCTTTTATGAGCATTACAGGTTTTTCATCTGCTGTCAAAAACAGCACTTCTTCCCCAAGGCGCCCGAGCGCTTCTGCAATCGTCAGGCAGCGCATCACATGTCCCATGCCGATCTTCTCATTTCCGTCCGCTCTGATATAAAACATTTTTACTGCCCTTCGTTCAGATACTCCTCTTCCTCCCGCAGCTGCTTTTCAAGTTCCAACAATTTTTGACTGCGGTCTTTAATTCTCCTTGCCGGACTTCCGGCATATACCCCCCATGATTCCAGACTCTTTGAGCACATGGAAAGGGCTCCCACGGAACTCCCTTCACCGATCGTCACTCCCGGAAGTATCACGGATGTTGCCCCCACAATGACATGCTTCCCCAGATGAACTGCTCTGCTCTTATCTGTTCTCTTATATTTTTCCGGTACAGTAGGATTTGTCAGGGATTCCCCGGAATAATCGTTTGATGTGGCATAGATCACAACTCTTGAAGAAAGCCCTGAAAAATCGTCCATGATGATTCCCTCTGTTCCGCCATAAAGCCCGCAAAACTGGGCAATATGAATATAGTCACCCAGCACAACCCTACCGCTTATTGTAGTAAAATCATCAATCCTCACATTGCTTCCGATTTCCAAAAGCTCCGGATTATAAAGAACCGCATTTCTGCTGATCAAGACATCTGAGCCATATTTTTTTAATCCTAATTTCTTTAATTCGTCTACGGAATAGAATGTTCCGTTTTGCTTTTGAGGCTGCACTGCGCCGGCTTCGGATTTACACGTATCTGTATATTTAATTACTGCCTCCCCGTCAATCACAGCGTCTCCATCCTGATTTATACACTTCGTTTCCAGTTTATATATTCCTTTATCGCTATTGAGAATTTCTATCACTTCACAAATTGCCGTAATCGTGTTCCCCTCCATTACAGGTTTTAAAAAATTCAGATTCTGGCTAAGATAAATCGCACCATCGCCCGGAAGTTTGGTTCCTATTACCGCAGAAATAAGCCCTGCGGGCAACATACCGTGCGCAACTCTTTTTCCGAAAAAGCCTTTGGACGCTTCTTCGGCATTGATATGAACCGAGTTAAAATCTCCTGTCAGACCCGCATACAAATTTATGTCCGACTCTGTAATTGTCTTGCTAAAAGATGCTCTGTCACCTTTTTTTAACTTCATTTAGCTATATCCCTCCCCAAATCCTTTTCTGATATCGGTTCTCCGCACGATATGCTTCTCCCAGATTTTTTCCCGATCAATTCTTTTAAATATATCGGCGCAATCCCGTTTCCCGGTCTGATAATTCTAATATTATTCATGGTAAATACCTCTCCGGGTGCAATATCTTTTACGGCAAATATACTGCGCCGAAACGCCGTCTGTTTCTTCTCACCCTCCGTCAATGTATAGTCCGGGCCCGATGCGGCTATTTTCGCATTCTTTACATCCTGTATCATAGAAGCATATTCTTCCATTGTCATGCTAAACGCACTGTCGGCACTTGCTGTTCCAGCTAACATCACATGTTTCTCCACCACACATGCCCCAAGCGCCACCCCAACAACAGCACCGAGGCTTCCGGCACTGTGATCGGACAATCCGACAGGCACCTTGAATCTTTCTTTCATATCCGGAATGTTTGCCAAATGCATGTCTTCCCAAGGTGCCGGATATTCACTGCAGCATTTTAACAGTACAATCTGCTCATTCCGAGCCCGTCTGCAGGCATCAATAGCATTCCAAATCTCTTCTATATTTCCCATCCCCGTAGAAATGATCATCGGCTTGCCTTTCGATGCCGCATATTCTATTAATGGAATATCTACCAATTCAAAACTTGCAATCTTATATGCCTCTGTACCAAGATCATCCAAAAAATCGACTGCCGTATTATCAAACGGTGTCGACAGAAAGTCGAGCCCGTATTTTTCACATTCTCTCTTGATACTTTCGTGCCATTCATAAGGGGTTCCAGCCTCTTTATAGAGATCGTAAAGCTTATATCCATCCCAGAGGCCACCTTTAATTTTAAAGTATTCCTTATCACAGTCAATAGTAAGCGTATCCGCTGTATACGTCTGGATCTTTACGCAGTCTGCACCGGCCTCCGCCGACCGACGGACAATCTCCAAAGCATTCTCTATATCCCCCCCATGATTTGCGCTCATTTCTGCGATAAAATAAACTTCATTTCGATTAATCTTATCAAACAAACGGAACATTATAGATCTCCTCTCATTTCTGTTTGCCTCATCGCCTGATATTTAATCTCCGCAATCTGCCAGTCCGCTTCGTTATCAATATCCTGCACTTCTGTTTCACTCACCACATAAGGCAGAATTTTTCCTAACATCAGCTTTCCGTTTTTTTTAAACGCTTCTGTCCGGAAACAGTAAAATTGACCCACATCGTGATATTCCTTTTCCAGATCCTGTGAACGGCTGTCCATATAGCGTAGATCCCCAAACTGCAAAAGCCCGTCTCTTACGACCATGGCACGCTTCGGCGGATAAGAAAACTCCACTACCGGAATCAATGTATCAGCAGTCCCTGCAATCAGTTTTTCCATCGCACTTTTCAGTTTTTCCGCTGTCACAAACGGCGCTGTCGGATAAATACAGCAGCCGGCCTCGAAATGCTCGCCCCGCTTTTCATACTCTTCCAGCACTTCTAACAGCACGTCATTTGTACTCGCGAAATCTCCTGCTGTCTTTTCGCTTCGAAAAAAAGGAATTTTTGCGCCATACTGCCTTGCCAGATCTGCAATCTCTTCATCCTCCGTCGATACCATTACTTCATCAAATACAGCGCTCTGTAATGCTGCTTCTATAGAATACGCCATAATCGGCTTTCCAAGAAAATTACGGATATTTTTTCTCGGTATTCTTTTGCTGCCGCCCCTGGCAGTGATTATTGCGATTTTTTTCATAATGGTCTTTCTCCTCTTACAGGCATCATCATATCACTTATTTCAGCAATTTTTTCTTCCATCTTCTGGCTGCGTTTAAAATTATATAATAGCAGTAAAATCCCACATTACTCTTTTGGTGAATCGCGGCAAGCTTCCTTTCCTCTTCCCCGATCATACTTCGGTAATAAGGGTTATCCTGAAAATCCGGGAAGTACTTTTTCATGCCGTCCCGCAGTTCCGCAAGGAAAGATAATTTTCTGTGCTTTACACCGGACATATAGGAAAACAACGTTGTGATATAATAAGTCTCGGCAAACCGAAATTCTATTTCAGGACGATACTTTGTCAGGAAACCTCTGCTGCTGCATTCCATAACCATCAACTCCCCGGCCTTCATCCGGTCTGCGCACTTCCCCTCCGAAATATGATGCACCGTAGAAACGTCATGCTGATAGTAGTAATAAAGCGGCTCGTTTATCTTTTCAAACTGTTTGCAGTATAACATCCAGACTGTTCCCGCACAGTTGTCCTCATAAAAAATTCCTTCAGGAAAATTCAACCCATTCTCCCGAATCATACTTCCCCGGTATACTTTTATTACCATACTGCCCGGACGCATCACAAGCTTTTTATGCTTTTCCTCATTACAGATTCCTGTCTGCTCTTCCGTATTATTTTGAATCACTTTGCCGACTTCCATTGTATGTTCGGATACCAGACTGTAATCACAGCCCACGACATCGGCGCCGGTTTGTTCCGCTTTCTCTATGAGTCTCTCATAAAAATCCGGCGTCACCCAGTCATCACTGTCCAGAAAACCGATCCACTCACCGACAGCAATTTTCAATCCCTCATTTTTTGCTCCGCCCTGCCTCCTGTTTTTTTCATAGTGGACTACTCGAAATTTTTCCGGGTAATCGAACTCATAACGCCTCAATATTTCCAACGAATTATCTGTGGAAGCATCATCCACAGCAATGATCTCCATATCCCGCAGCGTCTGATGCACCAGACTGTTTAAGCAATATTCCAGTTTTCCGTCCGCCGCCATATTATAGACCGGCACAATTACGCTGCACTTCATCCTGCTCTCCTTTTTAATTTCGTACCTGTCCTTCCAGTTCCGCTATCTTTACTTGCTGTCCTTCTCCAACACTGCCTTTCCGTTTTCCACCCGATAGATCATATCACACTTCTCAATCGTCTGCAGTCTGTGGGCAATGATGATCAACGTCTTTCTGCCATGCAGGCTGTTGATGGAATCCATGATTGCCGCTTCCGTGTCATTGTCAAGCGCCGACGTCGCCTCATCCAGAATCAATACTTCCGGGTCATAATAAAGCGCTCTTGCAATTCCGATGCGCTGTCTCTGCCCGCCGGAAATACGAATGCCCCGCTCGCCAATGCTTGTATTCACACCCTCCGGAAGGCTTTTCACAAACTCATCCAGCTGCGCTTCCCTTAACACTTCCCAGAGCCTATTCTCGTCAATCTCCTCCTCTGCGATACCGAAAGCCACGTTCTTGCGGATCGTATCATCTAACATAAAGATCATTTGGGGAATGTATCCCACATTTTTTAACCAGCTTCTGTAATTTTCCTTTATACTCACGCCGTCCGCATAGACACCGCCTGTTTGAATCTCCAAAAGCCCCAACAGGATATCTACGACCGTCGTTTTCCCCGCACCGGATGTTCCTACAATGCCGACTGCCGCTCCCACCGGGATTTCCATATCGGCATGGTCAAAAATCAACGGCTCCGCATTCGGATAATGATACGTAATATCTTTCAATACAATGTTCTTTTTTACAGGCAGCTTCTCTTTCGCCACCTCTGCAAAACTCATATCTGTATTCTCCCCGGAGATCTCATCCTGCAGATTATCGCTGACCCCCATAAAGAAAGGCTGATAAAACGCAATCGACGTGAGCTGGTTGTTGATCCTGTTCGCGCAGGGCATTATACGCATTGCCGCCACCACAAAGGCGGAAAGCACTGCCGTAACTTCCCTGACGCTTTCCCCGCTGCTCACCAGTATCATCATATAGCCTACCAGACTGGCCACGCAGACCGTCTCGATCAAAAGTCTCGGAATGCTGTTATAAAGCGTATATTTCTGCACCGCCCCCACATAGCCTTTTCCGCATTTGATATATTCCTCTGTGAAATATTGCTCTTTCCCGGCTATTTTTACCTCTTTAATCCCCTGAACAGTCTGGGATATCCATTTAAACAATCCGCTGTAAAAGTCCTGATTTTCCTTGCCCGCTTTATTCATGATCGGCTTTACAACATTCTTGATGATGAGCAAAGTAACAAGCAGGGGTACGGCAATGATCATTGTCATCTTCCAATCCGAAGCAAGCATCACGCCGACTAACACCACAAAAACGATCATCTCCGAGACAAGCTGCAAAAGTGACAAAATAAGAGCATACATATTATTCACATCAGAAGTGATGTTTCTCTGAATAACTGCCGTATCCGCATTTAAATAAAACTCATAGCCTTTCCGCAAATAATTTTTCATCATCCGCTCGGAAGTCCGAAACTGGTTTGTATAGACAAACCGATACATAAACTTCATCTGCCAGTAAAGATAAATATTCTTGACAATAAATATCAGTATCAATGCCGACATCATAAGCAGCGCAAATTGTGTCGTGCTCTGCATATGCAGCATCTCATATACTTTTCTCACGATCTCATATTTTGTGACCGAGTTTTCATCAATGACCACTCCCACCACAGGAATGACCATAGACACACTGCATGCCTCCAAAACAGCGCCGAAAATCATCATAAAAACTATGAGGATCATCGTACTTTTCTGCTTCTTATCAAGCAGCACATTTAGTTTTTTCAGAATATTTCGCATAGTAACTCCTTGCTTATGATCCGTCACCCGGGTTATTGTTCCATTTAAATCTGTTCATCTATATTATAATGAATCACCGTCATCATTCTCTGTAATGCCGATCATTTTGTTCTGACTGTGAATTTCATGGTCTTCATACTTGTCCATGAAGTCGCCGCCAAGGCGGATACATTGGTCAGCAAATCGGATTCCTTTCAAATCCGTAAAGACTGTAACTACCTGTTCAAAATGCAGATCCGGGAAAAAGTTTAACATCTCCATCGGCATAGTTGCATCAAACATTGGATAGTCAGGGAAAACTTTACGGTAGTCCAACACATCCCGTGGATGAGGCTTTATAAATATCTGCCCCTGTTTTTCATATTCCTCCACAATGTCCTTAAAAATCTGTTCTCTGACGTCCAGCGTACACAGAGGATCTGTGAGTACTAATATTTTATCCCTTTTTTGTTCCCCTGTCTTGTTGCACTCCTCTATTTTTTGAAGCAGCCCGTCCATGTCCCTCACAAAAGCATGCAGGATAATATCCTTGTCCTCTTTCGTCAGAGCATCCACAAGGGGCTGCCTCGGTACTTCTTTATAGTAAGGACAGGGCAGCGCAATTGCAGAAATACTGTTAACTTCCATATCCAGGCAGTATTTTCCGTACCCATTCTGAACAAAGATCAGGTTTAGTTTTTTAGACAAAAATGCCTTCAACCCAAAGTGCCCTCTGTTGTCATATCTTGCCGCATCAAAATGGACAAGACAGTTCAAACCGTCCTCCATGGCGTGATAATATATCTTATTTTGATTCAGGTAATACCCTATCGGATCAGAATCACAGAATACATAAATTTCCCGGTATTTCCTGAAATCTACCGGGATAAAAGGCGCCTCCAGCTTTGCATAACACCTTGTAAAACGGATGCGCTGCCACATATTAAAAACAATATTCCCCTTATCTTCCCTGAAAGATGCAAGTTCCGGAAAATAGTCTTCCCGCTTTTCATCAAAGGGAATTACATCAGCAAACAATCCGGTAGATCTTACGCGCTCTCCGAACTGTTCAAAATCATTGGACATACTGCTCAGTACCAATGTTGCTTCACCTGCCGCAGATTTTTCTTTCCCGCGCCGCAGATCAAGTTCTTTTAAAAACGCCACATACGCATGATAGTAAGTGTGGCAGACATAAATTCTGTCGTTCATTTTGTTTTCCTTTGTTCCCTCATGTTAAGAGTGTACCATATTTTTCCTGATAATACAAAATAAAATCACTTTTATTTTGATGCAGGAATGGGCTGAAAAGTTTTCCCGCATGCATACCGGCCCGTAAACTGCACAGACTATAGATAGACTAAAAGGAAGGAATGATATATAATGATATCAACCACCTGACAGAATTGAATAATAACGTATTCAAAAAGATTCACAAAACAACTATAAGAAAGGAATTATTATGATGTTGAAAAAAAGACTTTTAGTATTATCCTGCACCGCAGTGTGCCTGTTTCTTGTTTCCTGCGGTAAAACAGGAGGAGATGAAACAGAACCCAAGCTCGTTGCCCCGCTCTCGGAAATCATGGATTCCGTCTATGAAAATGCGGATCTGTCGCAAGACTTCAGAGAATCTATGGCCCACTTTGAGTCCGGAGAAATACCCGCAGAGTCATCGGAATATCTGATCGGTACCGCAGATATTGCATATGAGGAAAGTTTTTTCTCTATACCGATGATGAATGTCCAGCCCTATCAATGCATTCTGCTCAGACTTCCGAAAGACGCTGATATAGAGGCAGCGAAACAGCTCATTGTTGACAATGCTGATACACGGAAATGGATCTGTGTGGAGGCTGAGAGTGTTGTTGTCGAAAACGTAGGAAATGTTGTCCTGTTTGTTATGGGCGACAGCCAGACCACAAATGCACTGCAGACCGCTTTTGTGGAACTTGGGGAAAATAACTGATAAAAGAAGTACGTACGCATCAGTTTCTTGTCAAATAAAAACTGATATGCTATACTGGCAGATAATGTAAAAATACACGCAATAGAACGGGAGACTTACCATGGAAAAACCTGCAATCTGCGGCGGAACACCTGCCTGTCAGACACCTGTTCAATACGGGAAACAATATATTGATGACGCCGATATTCAGGCTGTCACAGAAGTTTTAAAGAGCCCTTTTTTAACCTGTGGTCCCCGGCTTCCGGCTTTGGAGCAGAAGTTTTGTGAGATCACCGGTGCAAAATATGCCGTGGCTGTCAGTAATGGCACTGCCGCACTACATATTGCCTGCATTGCTGCAGGAATAGGACCGGGCGATGAAGTCATTACTACGCCTATTACTTTCGCCGCCTCCGCAAACTGTGTTTCTTACTGCGGCGGCAAGCCTGTCTTTGCAGATATTGATCCCGAAACTTATAATATAGACCCTGCTTCCATAGAAGCATGCATTACGCCGCGCACAAAGGCTGTTATTCCTGTGCATTACACAGGGCAGTCCGTGGCTTATGATGAGATTGCCGTTATCTGTAAAAAGCACGGGCTTATATTGATTCAGGA
The DNA here is from genome assembly GCA_014804795.1 of Lachnospiraceae bacterium. Taxonomy (GTDB): domain Bacteria; phylum Bacillota; class Clostridia; order Lachnospirales; family Lachnospiraceae; genus 1XD8-76. The sequence continues at coordinate 26,245 of JAAUZC010000027.1, forward strand.
TGCCGCTCATGCGGTCGGCACCCGCTATAAAGGAAAGCCCATCGGCTCCCTGGCCGATATGACCTGCTTTTCCAGCCACCCCGTCAAAACGGTCACATCCGGCGAGGGCGGCATTGTGACAACCAATGATGAGGCACTTTACAGGAAGCTTCTTCTGGCAAGAAGCCATGGCATCACCAGAGACCGGGGGCAGATGACCGATCCATCTGATGATCCCTGGTACTACGAAATGGTGTCGCTCGGATATAACTATAGGCTTACCGATATGCAGGCGGCGCTGCTTTCCACCCAGCTTGATAAACTCCCTGCATTTTCAAAGCGCAGAAAAGAAATCGTGGCCCGTTATGATGAGGCTTTCCGAGAAACAGACGGCATCATTGTCCAGAAAGAAATACCGGAATCCGATACCACAAGACATCTCTATGTGATACAGCTTGATCCGGATGTTCTCACCTGCAGCAGACGTGAATTTTTCGATGCAATGGCAGCCGAAAATATCCACTGCCAGGTGCACTATATCCCTGTCTACAGACTTCCTTATTACCAAAGGCTTGGCTATCCGAAAGGACTCTGCCCGAATGCAGAACGCCTTTATGAGCGAATTCTGAGTATTCCGCTCTACTATTCCCTGACGGATGAGCAGGTGGATGAAGTTATCTCTGCGGTGAGAAAGCTGTGTGCTTATTACCATAAGTAATCTTATTTGCATATGCAGCAAACAGCAATCTGTTATTGCAGGAAACAGAAAGAGCTGCTGTTTTGGACAGATGAATAGTCTATCCAAAACAACAGCTCCATTTGTACCAAATTTTTCATCCGTTTTCAAGACATACTTCTACTCATCTAACACTGTCGACCTGTACTCTATCGATGCAATACTGTCATCCTGAAAAATAAAGCAGAGTTTCATATCATCTTTCCTGTAAACGGTCATACCCAGCTCCTCTGCTCCCTCACCGCCGTACGCTTCCGTCAGCTTTTCGCGGGAATCGCCGATTCCGACTCCCTCCGGTGTTGTAATAGAATCATCCTTAAAGATCACCGCAGAAATAAAATCCTTGTCTCCTGTGGGATAGGTATCCAGTTCAAAACTGCCATAAGTATACATCTTATCGATACCCTCAAAGGCGCAGCTCGGTGCCTCAAAGTAGGAATTGGCTTCTCCTAACTGTTCAAGAACAGGAGCCGCATCCGCATCCATTTCCATCACAATATCATTATAACGGAAAACATATCCCTTATAGTTTTCTTTCTCCGTTACAGTTTCCGCTTCCGCCGCACTTTCCTCACTCCCGGCTTCCGCCGCTTCTTCGGATTCCTCGCCGCCTATGTTCTTTACTTCTCCTTCAATGACTTTCGCATCATTCCCGCAGCCCGCAAGCAATAAGGCCGCGCTCAAAATCAGTACTGCTGCTTTTTTTCTCATTTTTTCCTCCTGTTCCGTATGCTGAATCACCTCAGTTCCGCATACTGTCTTTTTTTCTCCTGTTCATACAGAGCAATCTTCTCCTGCCAGATTTTCGCCAGCTCCGTTTCTTCTCTTCTATCCTGTAATCCGACTTCCTCCCGTAAAACGTTTCCCAAATAAGCGGTAATCTTCTCCGCCCCTGACAAATTCAGATGCAATCCGCCGTCATAAGTATCCTGTGAAAAATCCAAACCTGTCTCTTCCGTCAGTTCCAGAAAATTGATATAGAGCAGCCCATTCTTCTCCGCATAGTCCTCCATCTGCTCTTCCCATTCATCATACCAGTAAGGATAAAGAGAGGGTGCCTTGACTAAAATGAGCTGTATATCATTTTCCTTACAAAGCTCTGTCATCTTGTCCAGATAAGCATATGCATTTTCCCCAAACCTGTAATCCGCCAGAATATTCCCCTCCGGTACATTCTCTGCGGGTTTTACATCCACCCTCATATAATAACCGTTGTGGGACACTTTCTCTTTCCGGAACATATACTGAAAATCTTCCTCTCCGACTTCGCTCCATCTGGAATGGTAGCGGAGAACCGGAAAAACATAGTCCAGAAAATTTTCATTCCCTGTCATGGAAGCCCGTATTGATCTCACTTTCGACGGTGACCATTTCATACCTTCCAATGTCATCCGGTTGTAGGCTTCTCTCTGGGGTTTGTCATACTGCATGGCAAGCACATTAAATATCACAACATCAGGCTTTTCATAGCGCAGCGTATCCTCCAAAAGATAGTAAGACTGCCAGATCAACTGCTGTGCGCTTCCCCTGATATAGCTGTTGATGCCGTAATCCTCCCAGAGTACTTTCGGCGAAAAATTTTCGTAAACTTCACAGTCCCCGATAAAAACCACATCATGATCTTTTTCTTCTTCATAATATTCGGCGATCAGCCCGCCCTCTACCACATCGCTGACATATTTCGGCATCAGCAGTCTTTGTAGCAAAAACAGGCTTCCCACAACAAATACCGCTGAAACGATATATTTAACAGCCTTTTTCTTACTCATTTCCACACCTTAAAATTGATTATATATAAACTGGCTTGCATCGTACCCGATACCATAAGCCCCCATCAAAAGTACAATTAAAAACAATCCATACCATACTGCAAAACGCACCGGGTATGGCTTTGCAGCAATCTTTTCCCGCACACTGCCGCTTCTCTGGATAAGACTTACCGAAATAAGCAGCAAAAGTCCCACTGCCAGTATCGCATAATCCACCGCGCCAAGTCCCAGTCCAAGTAAAGAGCCATCCCATAAAACATGCCAGTTCCCGCCGGTAATCATTGAGCCGAACATCCGAAACGTCAGCGGCACATCGCGGTAGCAGTCAAAGGAGCGCAGACAGCTCATAAGCAATATTGTTCTGATGATCTGGAACAGCCGGTAAGCGCCGTTGTTTTCCAGCACAAACTGCTTATCCGCCCCTCTTTTCCGGTTTACCATGCCGTTCACTTTCGCATGGAATTTCTGATATAACGGCGTCAATTCCTGGGATATCATGATCACTACCCAGTTTCCCAGTCCCCATACGACAAAATTCCAGCTCGCCCCATGCCAGATTCCCGTGGCAAGCCACACTGCAAAGGACGACAGATACACCGGCATTCGCTTACCGACAGCTTCACCGAAATGTTCTCTCGAAAACTTGGAAAACTTTAACATCGGTTTGCAGACCGAAATGGGATAAAAAATATAGTCGGTAAACCACGTTCCCATCGTGATATGCCATCTGCGCCAGTATTCTTTGATTGATTTTGAAAAATACGGACGATCAAAGTTTTCCGTGACTGTAATGCCCAGAACCTGTGCCACACCGATCGTAATATCTATTCCGCCGGTAAAATCCGCATATAACTCCAGCGCATAAAACATCATACCGACAAACACATAGGCTCCGCCATAACTCTCCGGATTTTTGACGATCTCATTCACACCCACAAGAATCCGGTCCGCGATCACTAACTTCTTAAAAAAGCCCCATAAAATTCTCTGTAAACCGAAACTGACCGTTTTTGCATTAAATGCATGCTCCGCATACAGCGTTTTCGACAGATCTTCAAATCTGCTGATAGGCCCCTGCACAAGCTGAGGAAAAAACGAAACAAACAACGCAAACTTAAACGGATTCCTCTCCGCTTTCGAAGTCCCGCGGTACACATCTATGATATATCCCAGCGCCTGAAAGGTATAAAAGGAAATTCCCATGGGCAGCGCAATATCTAAAAAACCAAACTGTCTTTCACTTCCCAAAAGACCCAGCACCATATTCACATTGTAAATTGCAAAATTCGTATATTTTACAGCCGCCAGAATGCCCAGATTGATGAAAAGACCAATAAGCAGTGCCCGCCACTGCCGTTTTTTTATACCGCTCTTATAAGCCTTTTTCTCCTCTTTTCCAAGTTCTGCTTTATGTTCCTTTAGAAAACGGCTCTGTTCTTCCCGCAGATTTTCTATCTTACAACCAAGCAGATACACCGTCACCGTTGTGACAAGTATGTAAATCAGGCAGTAAGCCCCGGCCATAAAATAAAAGATATAACTTGCGGCCAAAAGAAGCATCCACTGATACTTTTTCGGGATCAGATAATAAAGCAAAAATAAAACCAGGAGAAAGCCCAGGAATCCATATGATGTAAACAGCATACTTAGTCCTCATCCTCCAGTTTTTGTATCAGGGCATATAACGCTTTTGCAGAATTAAAGTTTTCCGGAACAATGTATTCTGCAGAAATCGTCACATCAAACGCCTCATTGACTTCCGCTATAATGGATACGATATCAAAAGAATCCAATATTTTGTCGTCGATCAGCCTCTCACAAGTTTCAAAATCTACTTCGGGATGTAAACCATTTAAAATCTCTAACAGCTCGTTCATTCATTATCCTCCTATTCCAGTTCCGCATCCGCCCTGCCGGTACCTGCTGATTTTTCCAGTTCCGCAGATTATCTGCTGTTTTCATACATCTCTTTCAGTGCAACTCTGTCAATCTTCCCATTTAACGTAAGCGGTATCTGCTCAAGCCGGATGATCCTGTTAGGAATCATATACCGCGGCAGCTTCTCCTTCAACGCCGCCACAAGATTCTTCTCATCTGTCTCCCCGACATAATAAAGCACAATTTTATTTTTCACTCTGTCATAGATACAGCCGGTCATTTTGACCTCGTTAAGCAGATTCACATTCATCTCAATCTCGCCCAGTTCAATCCGGTGTCCCATATGCTTGATCTGGTAGTCCTTGCGGGAAATAAATTCCAGCTCGCCCCGCTCATTCCATCGTCCCATATCCCCTGTCCTGTAGATCAGTTCCGGATAAAACGAATTAAGCGGATTCTGCACAAAAACTTCCTTTGTTTTTTCCGGTGCATTATAATATCCCAGAGAAAGAGAAGTTCCCCTGATACAGATCTCACCGCCTTCGCCCTGTCCCGCAAGTTCATTTTTATCATTTAACAATATAATATCTGTATTTTTAAATGGCCTGCCCGCCGGTATCACATCTCCCGGTGCAAATTCCCTGTCCACGATATAATAACAACAGACACCGGTTCCCTCTGTCGGCCCGTAGAGATTTACGAACGTTGCATCGGGCGCCGCCTCACGCCATTTATTGAATTCCTTGATTGGAAATACCTCGCTGACAAAAGCAACCAACCGCAGATATTTCGGGGTCACTGTTTTAAAAGTTCCAAAAGCCGATATCATTGTCAATGCCGATACAACCCAGCAGATCGTATTAACTTTATGCTCATTGAGAAACTCTACCAGTTTGATCGGGAACATAAACAGTTCTTTCGGAATCAAATATGTTGTGCCGCAAAATTTCAGCGTCGGATAGAGTTCTTTTAAGCAGGCATCCACATAGAGCGGTGCCTGACTTCCAAACACTGTATTTTCATCAAATCCAAGTGCTTCCGACAGATGCTCTACATAATCGATCACCGATCTGTGACATGCCGTCACACCTTTCGGAATTCCTGTGGAACCGGAAGTAAACACGATATAGATCGGATCTGTGTCAATGGCTCTTTCGTAAATCTTATTTAATATATCTTCGTCGATATCCGTATGGCATATCTCGTCATAGTTCACGATCTGTCCGTCAAACGAAAAGTCTTTTGCATGTTCTATTGTATCATCGTTGCAGATCATCACTTTGGACTTTACGTTTTCTAAAATAAGCCCGATCCTGTTCTGCGGCATTTCCACATCAATCGGAATATAATAATTACCGCCTGCAATCACACCGTAAAAAGCGGCGATCGTTTTCGGATGCTTCTCCATAAAAATGATTACCGGCTCTTTATAGATACCATTCCCGTGAAGAAATGTCCCGACAGAGCGGCTCTGGTCATAAACCTCCTTAAAAGTCAGCTGCTCTTTTCCATTGGAATAAGCCATCTTTTCAGGTGCTTTCGCCGCTGCCTGTATCAAATAATCTAAAACATGTGTCTGCATACTGTGTCTTCTCCTATTCCAGTTCCGTAACTGTTTAAGGTTCCGTGATCAACTCATCAAATTCTTTCCGGACATGGTGGCACCGCTCCACCGCAGCTCTCGCCATCACTTCCATCACATCCAGATACCCGGCAGGCAGTTTATGCTCTTTCTTGATCAACGATAATTCCGTGCACGCCAACAGGATTACCTGTGCTCCCTTTTCAAAAAGTTCTGCCGACACCTGTGTGAATTTCTCCATATCCACTCTTTTCCCGGCCTTTAGCTCTTCATAGACCATGGACATCACTTTTTTCTGTGATTCCTTTCCTGGCAAAACGCTCTGTATCCCGCAGTTATTCAAGGCATTTTGCAGAAGCTTACTCTGTAACGTTCCGTCTGTTGCCAAAATCCCGGCACAGGTTTTCTTTTCCTTTGCAAGATAAGATGCCGTTTCTGAAGGCCCGTTGATCACAGGAATTTCCAGCTTTTGCTCTATATCATTATGGAAGTAGTGCGCTGTAATACATGGAATAGCCAACAGTTCCGCTCCGGCCTCTTTCAGTTTCCCGCCTGCATATATCATATCGGGCAATGGATTTTTATCACTCTCGCCCAGAATATACTTTGTCCGATCAGGTATAGACGGCTTACTGTAAATCAGAACTTCTATATGTTCCTGATCCGTTTCCGCATCGGTCATCTGCGTCAGCAATTCCATAAAATATGCAGTTGCCATCGGACCAAGGCCCCCGATCACGCCCAGTCTCTTTGTTCCTGTCACTTATCAGTTCACCTCCGGGTAAAGTGTATGGTCATAATTATGGGAATTATGGTGCTGCGCCGAATATGCCATCAACTGTTCCTCTGTCCACATAAAAATCGTCGGATGGTCTGTCCGCGGCGTTGTATCGAAATGATACCACCCATCCCCCAGATTCACGAGATTCCAGTAATGATTCCTGCTGGTCGGAATCTTTGCAATATCCATATTGTGAATGCCTGCGCGGTCAAGAAGTACCTTCGCGGTACAGGCGTATACATAACAGTCACCTTTTTTCTGCACCAGCCCTTCATAAGCAGCCCGCACCCAGCTTTCTTTTTCCGAATGATTAATATAAGCAATATGCGTTATATTATACTGATAAATCGCTCTCACTTTCTCAAGCTGAGACATTTCAGGCGTTATGATCTGCGCCAACACACTGTCCGCCAACGCATAGACCTCCCTCTCGTCATATACCAGCGGTTGAACGATCACCGTGGCGGTCTCAACCGTCTCGTTTCCGGACGCATCCCTTGCAATATAAACGACAGGATATTCTCCTTCCGCGCTCAGATTAACCGCACTATTATCCACCGTAAATTCCAGCCCTTCCGGGCAGTTATCTGTAACCGTAACATTTTTCTTATAGGAAACAGTGCTTCCCGCCAATACAGTCAGGTCTGCCACTCCGGTGATCACCGGCGCTTCCGTATCCACCGCCAGTGTCAGCCTCGCTTCTTTCACTGTCTCGTTGCCGCCTTTGTCCGTCGCCACCACTGTCACTGTCTGTTCGCCTTCCGCCGTGATATCAGGCTCTTCTCTGAAAGACAATGCTACTTCTGTCACATCCTCCACAGATACCACAAAATCTTCCGGCGTTCTGGGAACTTTCGTAAAGCTTTGTATATCTTTCACATTCATCTTGGGCGGAACTGTATCCACAATATGCATCGTCACAGTATAATCCGTTCCGTCTACGCGTAATTTCACCTGTTTATCCGCCGGTACCGTATAATCAAAACCATCGATTTTTGTAATAAATGACGCATTTTCTCCTTCTATTACAAATTCCTTTAATGCAGGGGGCGCGCTGCCTGCTTCCACCGTCAGTTCCTCCACAACCTGGGACACAAAAAGTTCTGATGTTATCTCTGTCTGATTGCCTCCCGCATCGGTCAGCATAACTTTCACTTCCTGTATGCCCGACTTTGAAAAGTCCGGCTCCTGCACATACGATACCGTCACTGCCGTAGCATCCGTAATCTGTTCCACAAATAAATCTGCTTCACATTCTTTCCCGATCTCCAGATTCACTTTCACCGCTTCTGCCGTCGGTGCAATAGAATCTATGATATATAGTATGCTTTTATGCGGAAAGAAACCGGTCTTTACTCTGACATGATATTCGCCCGGAACAGCGCAGTCAATCGTATCGCTGTCCCCTGTAAAAGAAGCCTGCTCATCCGGCTCACGCAAAAAATCCTGCACGGTTACTTCCACACCGGCCTCCACATAGCATTCGCCGTAAACTCTGTTATTTTCGTACAATAGGAAAACAGTGGCAGATATTGCCAGAATCAGAAGAATTGTCCCTGTGACAATCCACCGTATTTTACCGGATTTTTTTAATTCCGTCTCCTCGGATAAATCACTTTTGCTCATGATATTTCTCACTGTCTTTCAGAATTTGAATATTGTTCTGCTATATTATAGCCAGTTTGAAATATATTGTCAAATATGGTCAAATGCCATGATAATACGATCTGTCTTTAATCCCACATCCAGTAGGAAACGCCCTTCAAAAGATTTATATAAAAATATATCCCACAGTATAAATGCCAGCAAAGTATCAGTCCGGAAACACCTAATACACCCATATTCCAATAATACTTTTTGTCCTTTTTACCCTTTAATATCTTCTTTCCCTTTTCAAACCACTTTACCAGCGTAACCGCAAAGATCATCAAGATGGAAAAACTATATCCCCACATAAAATTTCCGTCGCCGGCTCTGCTGCCTGTCTCCGTAAACAGAAATACCTCTAAAAAACCAAACGCCGCCATCAGCCAGGCGCCGGAAAACCACCTGTCTTCCAGAAAATCTTTCCGGAAAAACGGCAGCAGGATACAGGGGAAAAAAACAGATAGTATCGCTGAAAAAAGCGGATAACCGCTGTGGAGAGAAAGCATGTAACCCGGACGTATTTCCCATCCGTTTCCGGTTTCTGCGCCAAATAAAACCACATTTTGAACCAACACAACGAGTAACGGCAAAAACACGGAAGCGCCAAAGACAAATATTTTCGAAAAAGGCGTTTTCCGAAAAAGATCAACCAGCAGAAACACAGCCATCACCGGTGCAAATACCATAAGAAAACTGGGTTTTACTCCGGTACATACAGAAAGCAGCAAAGTAAAGCAAAGCCACTGCTTTCCGGATATTCCCCGACTGTATTTCCCTGCCAGTTTTCCATAATACAACACGCACAAAAGCCCTGTCATCTTCATCACAATATAAGTGGAATTATGCCAGATAGATGCCGATTCCATACCGATGTATCTGCCGTCCGCAATACCGCGTACATAACAGGGCATCACAAAATTCAAAACCAGCCCACCCAAAAGATGCAGCGCGGTAAGTTCCCCGGACCTGCCCTGAATCTCCCTTAACAGAAAGGCTGTCAGATAAACGGAAAGCAGGCCGCACAAAGCAAGAAAAACCGCAATGCCCAGATTCCCAAAAGGCGCCCCGTCAGACAGCGTAAACGGTATCCGATAAAATGCCTGATAAATGAGGGCAGTCAAACTGTAATACCAACCGTCCTCCACGATCATTTTGATATGCGCAGGCAAATCGGACTCATATACTGCTCCGCCGCTCCATCCGGCCTGTTTATAAAACAAAAAGACCATACTCAGGCCATAAAGAGCAATGATGACGTGCAACACTGCTTTCCCGATCCTGTTATTATTCTGTCTGTCTATTTGTGCCGTGGACATTATCGTTAATGTTCCTCCAAATGTGTTAAACGCTCGCGAATCTCTTCCACTGACAGCCACTGCGTATTATTACCGGAACTGTAGGAAAATCCGTCAGCCACTTTCTTTCCCAGGCCGTCGGGATTCGCCATCTGCTTCTTATTCCAGGTCATCTGCGGGAAAATAATAAAATGTTTGTCGTATTCATACGTGTACGGTGCATCTTCTTCCGTCACCATGATCTCATGCAGTTTTTCACCTTCCCGGATACCAACTTCCGGCATCTCACACCCCGGCAGCATAGCCTGCGCCAGATCTGTAATCTTAAACGAAGGAATCTTTGAAATGAATGTCTCGCCGCCGTTAGATTCTTCTAACGCCTTGATCACTAACTCTACACCTTGGGTAATGCTGATCCAGAAGCGGGTCATCCTGTAGTCTGTGATTGGCAGTTCTTTTCCGCCTTTTTCCAGAATATCTTTAAAGAACGGAATAACAGAGCCTCTGCTGCCCGCCACGTTTCCGTAACGAACGATGGAAAAACAGGTCTCTTTAGCTCCCGCGTAAGCATTTGCTGCAATAAACAATTTATCGGAAACCAGCTTTGTTCCGCCGTATAGATTGACCGGATTCACCGCCTTATCCGTAGATAATGCAACGACCTTTTTTACGCCCGCATCTAAAGCCGCCGCTGTCACATTCTGGGCACCATGGATATTTGTCTTGATCGCTTCATCGGGATTATACTCACAGGCAGGCACCTGTTTCATCGCTGCGGCATGGATCACATAATCCACCCCCTCAAAGGCTCTGTTTAAGCGTTCTCTGTCCCGCACATCCCCGATGAAAAAGCGCAGCTTGTCCTTATACTGCCTGAATTCATTTTGCATCACAAACTGCTTAAATTCATCTCTTGAATAAATGATCAGTTTTTTCGGATCATAGTGTTCCAATACATAGCTCACAAAAGCCTTTCCAAAAGTTCCGGTCCCTCCGGTGATCAAAACTGTTTTATTATTTAACATAACTGTCTCCTTTTTCATCTTCTTTATTAGTTTTGATGATTAACAGGTATAAAAAGTTTCATTATTTCTACCATCATTTTTCAATACTTTCACGCTCATTATTCTAACATAGGCCGGCCGGATGGGCAAGAGGCAGTTGACAGGCACTGTTTTTCTTATTATTATATTTCTTATGAAAACTTTGCTTTTTTTCTATAATACACATAAGAAAAACTTCTATCTTACAGTGGGACTTGTTCTTGCCTGCTTTCTTATGGTTCCATTTTTACTACTCGGAACGGGCAGTATTATTACCTATCACGATCAACTGGATGGAGAACTTTTTAATTATATACTGGCTGCTAAATATTTATTTACAAATATCCGTATTTATCCGGAGATTATGAACGGACTTCCGGCAGCAGGCGCTGTTCCTCCTGCTCCGTTATTCATAATGCTTTATGTTTTCTTTAAGCCCTTTACCGCTTTTATGCTTTCTCAGTGGATCATATATCTCATCGCCTTTACCGGAATGTATTTGCTTTTACTAAAACTCACAGACCGGGAGTTTATTTCCTTTGGAATTTCTGTTATTTTTATGCTGCTGCCTTTTTATCCGGTGTATGGGCTCTGTATTCCGGGACAGCCGCTTCTTTTCTATGCGGTGCTTTCTCTGTTTCACGAGGAATCTTTATCTATGGCTGCCCGGACAGACCTGTCCCCCCATAATTCCAAATTTTCTTTTCAAAAATACCGTACTATTTTCTATTATTTTCTGGTTCTGTTTTATGGTATTTCCTCTTCATTGGTACTGGTGGGCTTTGCCTGCCTGCTTGTTTTGGGGCTTTTTGCAGTTATAAAAAGTATTACGGCACTGCGCCAAAAGAAAAGAATTCCTTTTTCACCCTGGTTTTCTCTCGGTGTTTTGCTTGCCTCCTATATCATCACTAATTTGGGGCTGATTCGACAGGTACTTTTTCCGGAATCTACGTATGTCAGTCATAAAACAGAGCTGCTGCTTTCTTCTCAGGATCCTTTGCAATGCCTGAAAGAGGTCTTTGGAACCGGCGTCCCCTACGCTCAAAGCTACCATACCGTTCTGTTCTTTTTAATCGCCCTGTGTTTACTGCGTTTGCTTGCGGGATTTCTTTCACAAATCCGAAAACCTTTTCATTCTGAGAATCCGCTTATCAAAGCAGCATGGACTTTTCTGTTTATTTTTATGGTCTGCCTGTTCACGGCTTTCTATCACGGAAACTTTATGACTGATATCAGAAATACTTCTGATGGTATTCTAAAGACTTTTAATCTGGACAGAATCTGCTGGCTGCTGCCGACGGTATGGTGCATTCTGGCCGGATATCTGCTCAGTTATATCGCCGGTTCCGGGAAAAATATTTCTTCCTCTATGCCGTCTCTGAAATTCTGTCTAAGGCAGGGCATTATCTTTGCTGTGCTTGGTATCTGGGGTATAACAGCATTGCTCCATAGTCCTCTTCGCCTCAATCTTTCCAAGCTGGCCAAGGGCGGCGATTATTATGAACTTGACTGGAATCGCTTTTTTGCAGAAGATATTTTCTGCCAGATTGAGGAAGTCATCGGAGAGCCAAAAGAAAGTTACCATGTTGTCAGTGTCGGTATTTATCCGGCCGCTGCTGCCTATAATGGATTTTATTGCCTGGATGGTTATTCTAATAATTATCCACTTAACTACAAGCATATCTTCCGTCAGATTATAGAGGGTGAGTTAAACAAGAATGACTATGTCCGTACTCTTTTTGACGACTGGGGCAACCGCTGCTATATCACTACAGCGGAGTACTCTAATTATTATACTTTTGAAAAGAAATGGAATAATGTGATCTATGATCTTGATTTGGATACGAATGTACTGAAAGATTTGAACTGCCGGTATATCTTCTCAGCCGCTTATGTGATGAATGCAGAAGAAAAAGGGCTTTCACTCTTGCAGGAAGCCCCTTTTGAGACAGAAGATAGTTGGTATCATATTTATGTGTATGTGGTGGAATAGGATAATATCAGCAGATATATTTTCCTATAACCGGAATTCGCCGCATTACCGCACTCAACACAAAACAGACCACAAAAGAGAGTACTGCCAGAAACGGTATTCCAAATATAAGCGGCATCATTCGGCTATGGACCCCATGCTCTTCTAAAATTTCTATTAATCCTACATGCATCACATAAATGCCCAGAGTTGCATCCGAAATTTCCCGAATAACTTTTTTTGTCTTTCCGTTCCATATCATTCCCGCAAAAGTTTCTTTCACCCAGATGACAAGTCCCATGGAAATCAACATTGTAAACAGACCAAAGCTGTCATAGATAGCCCCTGTAGGTTCTCCGGCTCTGACCGCCAGATAATTCCCCAGAACAACATTTAAAACACAGCTGAGAACCGCGGCTATATAAAGAAATTTATGGCACTTCCCGGGAATACCGATGTGCACCAGATAATATCCCAACACAAAATATCCTATATAACTGCACACCATCTCCGGTTTTATAAGTGTTAACACATACCCCAATGTATCAGAAAAATGAAACGCACTAATCGTCTCACTCAAAATCTGAAAAACAAAAAATAAACATAAAAAATACTCTATATTTTTTTTCGATGCATGGGTAATCCACACTTTTAAAACAGGCAGCAGCATATAGATTCCAATGAGCATCGGAAGATACCACAAATGGTATCTCCCCATAATCATCTCTTTTACAATGTCTTTCCATCCAACCTGTGAAATTATGAACGTTCTGCAGTCCTTCAGTCCATATGCACAGGACCAGAGGATATAGATAACTGCCAGCCGCAAAATGTTGTGACCATACAATTTTTTTACATTCAGCTCTTTTTCCGGTGCCAAAAACAATGCCCCACTGATCATTACAAACACCGGAACGCCGAAGCGAAACAGGGCGTCATATGAATTGCAGATCTTAAAACTGACACTTTCCACCGGCAGATCATACCATGCCTGCGCGGAAGCGTGCAGCATGACAACACTGAAACATGCTATGACGCGTAATATGTCTATATAGAGTTGGTAATCGGATCTCTTATCGTTCTTCACCTGCTATTCTACCAGAATTCCGCCAAGCACTTTTATTCCCTGTCTTCCCAGAAGTCCCAGTTCCTCCACTATTTCATTATATAATGTAGTACCGGCACCCCCTATCAATACTGCACCTTTGGCCTTTTCCAGCTCCTCCATCATCCGTGCGTCATACAATACATTATTTAATATCTTTACCTGAATACCCTCTTTTTCCAACCATGCTTTCATTTTTTCACATGCATCAAGCGGCTGCCCCTTCAGGCCGCAGCCAATCAGACATATCTCATGCAGCTCTTCTTTCCCTGCTGCCATCTTTACTGCAACTCCGGCAAGCTCCAATGCCTCTTCCGGCATAAACTGTCTCTTATTACGATTCCGGAGAGATAAAATCCATTCATCCACTATCCCCAAAACCTTTTTACGTTTTTTCTCTCCCAGAACCGTCCCGAGCTGCGGAATATCATACAGTTCCTGTAAATTATCCTCGGGACGTAGCTTTGTATTAAAAATATATAGAAGCAAAAGTACAAATGCATAGAGGAATACCGCCATAACTGCGCCGAGGAAAACATACTTTTTGCTTACTCTCGGCGAAGATGCCTGTGCCGGCAGTAATGTCCCCTCTTCTTCCTCTGCAAGCTCTTCGCTTATTAAATAATCATAATATGGCCTTTCTGTCTCAGATAATTTTTCTCTCGCATCTGCAAGCGTTTTCCTCATAGCGGCCAGATCGGTCATGGATGTCAGCTTCTTATCCGCTATCTGCATATCGGTCACTACGGCAAATGACTCGTTTACCACCGTGAGTTCGTGCTCCCCAAGCATATTTTCCACACCCGGCTTCTTTTCTTTCAGAAATGCAATGACAGTATCCAACATCTTTTTACTTTCTGTCTCATCACTGTGTATCGTCCATACTCTGAAAGTAACAATACTCTCCGTTTCTCCTAACATGGTGCTTGATCTTCCTTTAGCCAGAAAAAGCATCTCACTAATATCTGAAGTTTTCATTCCGGTCGCAGCTGCAACTTTTTCGGCCATCTCACCGCTCACTACAATATCTTCATATATTGTTTCAATATCATAACTTTTATGGCCTTCTCCGCCATCCACTGCAATGGTTGCTTCTGACTTGCCGATGTGCTCAGGATCCATCTGCAGCAGTGCCCGATTCTCCTCATAGGCTTTTTGGTATACATACGCATCCTCATAATCCAATATATAATTTACATTTTCCAGTTCTATCTCAGAAAGTTCTCCCTTTAAAAGATCTTCTTCCGATTCCAGTTCTGCTTCTGTTTTTGTACTCTGCTGTTTTACGGCATTGCGGGAACGGGCATAACTGAACGCCCCAAGTAATACTGCACCTATTACCATCCAGATAATAAACATCCGCCAATGCAATAAAATATCTACCATTAAATCAACGATGCTAATTTCTCTTTCTTTCATATGCTTATACTCCATCTTTTTTCATTTGCAATTCTCATATGGAAATTCGAATTACCTGTTTAGTTTATCATGATTTTGGGGTTTCAACAATACAATATTTTATTTTTTATGGCCTTTTCATCACCGGGCAACATATCATACATATTTTTTTAATTAATGTCTGCTCATTAACCAACTAAAATTTCACAGTGGTTATTTTGCGTATGTATCAGCATAAATCCATGCTGTTTGTACCTTGAAAATAACGATATCAAAAATCCAAATAATGAAAGCGAAGCAAGGCGGTCTACATTCATTGCCAGGATCGATAATGCTATCGAACCTCTGGTTGTGGTGTCGAGTTTTGTCATGATCTTCCCAAGTCCATAACACCGCTTGGCCAGACTGAATGCCCGTTCAATCTCCACACGCTCTGCATTGTCAGTATATTCTGTTTTTTTGTCAGCCATGGCATCCTTTTTCGGTCTCCCCAGCGCCGGTCCGGATAACCGGATGCCATGCTGCCTGCAGAACGAAAGGTTCTCCCTGTTCCGGTAGATCTTATCCGCAAGCACTCTCTGCTGATAATGGCCGGTCCGTTCCTTATATCTTTCGATAGCGCTGGTCAATACATCGGATTCATTGTAGGCATCAAACGAAAGTCTTTCCAGACGTGCCATTCCGTTCTCATCGATGCTCAGGTCAGGCTTTGCCCCAAACTCCATGGGCGCTGCAGCTTTCCCCCTGACGATCGGCCTGATGTACGGCTGGCCGATGCTCACGATCCGGCCAGGCACGGTATGTGTGTTGTTCCCATACATATACTGCTGCTGTTCATAGACCTGACACAGCACTGATAACCCGGTTGCCTGTTTCGGCGTTAATTCCATGCCGTCTGACACAAATGCTTCCACATATCCCATGTCCCTGCGGATGTATTGCAGCTGCTGTTTGACCGCTCTACGTATCTTTTTGCTGTACATTTTTTACACTTTGCAAGATTCAGGTAATCTCTTCTGGCATTCCTGCGGTACATGCGGGGTTTATAATAACCATAGTCATGACAGATCCTGTCTATCAGGTTTTCAAGGTTTTCTCCTGCCTCGTTCAGAAGATTTACATCCTGCGGATAACTGATGTTCTGGGGCGCGCAGGTGGCATCCAGAATGATCGTCCCGCTGTTCCCGGATCCTTCCGATGATCCGCCGGACGTTCCCCCGCCGCTGCCGGAACCGGCAGACGTGTTGTATGCGATGATCATTTCATTGATCTGTGCCAATATCTCATCGTCAAGGTGCTTCCTGAACCCAACTAACAGCGAAGGGACATAGGGGCTTTATTGGAAAAACCTGGGAACCCGATAAAATACTGGTAATACGGATTTTCCGTGATCTGTTCCACCAGTTTCCTTGCTTCTGGATCAGAAGGGAACCAGGGGCTGTCCTGAGAGGTTTTGTAGGCATACCGATCTTACCTGGAAAAAGCTGCGCATATTTTTCCTCTATGGCGTCCCATGGGATAGTTTCCGCTTTTTTTACCCAGCGGTTTTCCGGGTTCATTTTTAAGCCTGCCGGCTGGTTGAGATCTGCAAGTCCAAGCTGACGGTATCGTTCGAATTTATACATGAGCTTTCTCCTGAGTGCAAGGTTTTTGTAAGGATCTGACTATTTTTCCTGCACTCTATTATACTATATCTGGTAAGAAAACTTCGTATTTTCAACAAATTTAAGCCTATTTTTTATTAATGAGCAGACATTAATTAAGGATAATCCTGAACTTTCCCTATCAATGATTCAAACATTGGACTTTTTTCCGACAGCAGTATTCTGACCTCTTCAACCACCACCTGCGCTGTCCAAGCTGCAATTCTAACCGGAAATAGTTTACTTCCCGTCAGCTTCTCATCAATCATCGCTTTCATCTTATCATTTTTTATGCATATTTAACCCAAAATTCCGGCATCTATCAACAAAATCCCGGGACAAGCAGTAAACGCATCTACAATAACTTATCCCGGGATTTCCGTCATCTCTATTCCGTTTTTCCTGTCCCTTAATTCAATGGCAATCCCTGCAAAATATTTGCAATACGGACTGATGCATAACCATCCCCATACAGGTTCGGCACATGAGCCATTTTTTATACTCTTCCTCTTCTCCAGAAGTTCCGTAAATGTCCTGTAAATTATCTCTTCATCTGTTCCTACCAACTTTAGTGTACCTGCCTCAATGCCCTCTGGCCTCTCCGTTGTATCACGCATAACAAGCACTCCTACCTTATTCTTCCTGGAACCATCCAAAATCCGTAATAATGAGGTAGAAGTGCTTCATAAAGTTGTGGAAATCCAGAACATCTAATGCCCCAATCAGATGCGGCCGCTCTTCCTTTCCTCTCGGGAATGATCCCCCAAAATACATCTTCCACTGCTTGGCAGACAACCACATTTAAATGGATTGGACAAATTGCTTTCACATCATCATACTCATCCAATACACACCTGATTGCACGGAACATGTGGTACATTGGGTCTCCAAAGTTCTCAAAGTCCATCTTTGTAGGTGCAAAATTATAATTTGAAATGATCGATACTACCTGTTAGTTTGTATTAATGGAGCATTATACTTTGATTCAATATAGTTCCACATAAAACCAATTACGAAATTCATACCTTCATCTATTTTAAGAATCAGAATATCTTTTTCCAAAAGCTCAGAATACCGTTTGTCTACACTGTAATCTGCAATAAATTTCAAGTTATACCCAACAAATCTATTCATCTATCAGCAGCGTCTTTTGGGGACAACTGTGCCGCCGTCCTGTATAAAGCCTGTGAAGATAGTGACTATAAATATGCTATCCGGCTAATTCCGATAAAAAATGACATATCCGTTTTTTTCGTTTTTTATCTGACCAAAATTCTCATTTTCATGGATGTAATCCCAGAACGGAAGCAGAGAATAGTCATGATAATCCACCCCATTCCCTGGCAGTAGTATTGCGCCAACATCCAATTTTTCAAGGGCTGCCTCAATCTCTGTATCCGTCTTAGCCTGAATCAGATCCTCCGTATATATATGGTCCAAAAGCTTAGGAGTTCCATGCAGATAATAGAGTATTACCTGATTACGCGTAAAAACGTTCCCATCAGTTACAGAAGCAGCAGTATCTGCCAGTTCCTTGTAGCTTTCAATATCTGTAATGCACCTTGTTAAATAGCCCTTGTTATAATCTGATACCCTATTATTCTCCGCTGAAAGCCACAGTCCGAATACGATTACCGCCGTGAAACCGCATAGATACCGTAAGAGTTTTGCTGTCCATTGTCTTGTCAGCATCCATCCTCCCATTATCGCAAGCAGCATCAGGAAGTACATCCTGTATCTTGGCTGTTCGGCAAACCATCTCGAACACTCATACCCTATCCAGTCCATAGTCCCCGTCATAGGCAGAAGCATTCCTGCAATGAGAATCCCATATATAAGCAGATTTTTATCCTTTTTGACCGCTGAAACAGCAATCATGACAATTAACGCAGTAATCCCAAGTACCATCATGAAAAGGACAGGCCGTGAATATGTTTCCCAGATTGTCTCCCAGTCTGCCCGTTTTTTATTGATTTCCGCTATTTGTTGAATGACAGGCGTATCATGAAATGGCAGAGTTGTCAAACTCTTGATACGTCCCGTCTCCAAATAAATTGAGATTGTTTTTGAAACTCCCAGCAGCGTACCACAAAAAAATGCACTGCCGAACAAAAGAAGCTCTTTTAACCTTGTCCTGTTTGCAAGCAACAAAACTGCCACTACTATGAACATCCCCAGCATAACATACACGTTGCCTTCATGTCCATTTATAGAAAGATAGCAGAACAGAGCCATAAATGCATAATGATGCCATCGTGCCTTTCTTCCTATGATTTCAGTAAGAATATTACTCACATACAAATACAAGAGCAGCAGTCCAACAAAACGAAAGGCATCTCTCGAGCCCATTATCATCAACACTTCATATTGGTACAGATTAAACAACAGCAGCGACACTATCCCTGTTGAATATTTGCCTGAAATAAATGATGCAGTCAAAAATAAAATAATATAGAAACAGCAATACGTCCAAAAAATCGCAAAATTGACGACTCTTACCGGATCATCCAGTCCAGCCGCATCCGCAAGCATCTGTGCATCCGCCAGGTTCATAATCCATAAAGGACCATGATCATCTCGAATCGAAGAACCGTATCTCTCATCCGTATAATTATCTATCTCCCATGAATTCTTATCTTCACAGAAATATCTTGCATCAAGCTGATAATGTGACCTGTCAGAGTCATAATCCGGCCGTGAATTAAAGGACATTCCAAAGAATATACCACATCCCGTCAGAATCATGAAAACTGAAAGAAATACATTTATTCTTAAGCTTCCATCCTTCTGCATCCGCATGATGACATAAACAAATGAAGCGGCAATGACAGTCAAAAACACAATACCCGCTACTATACCAAGCATGTTAAACGATTGGAGTACAGGCTTGACATAAGCAGACAGAAATCTTCTGAAAGAACAGGAATTGTTATACAACAGGCTCTCTAAAAAAACAAACCCTGATGCTATTACCAGATCTAAAAGAATCCAGTTCCCGGCCCTCTTAATGACTTTTACAGCATACTGTCCAATTTCCGAAAATGCAGACAAAGCCACTTTATAGTTGTGGTGAAACAGCATCCATACTCCAGAAATCACAACAGGTACAAGATAATAAAACCAGCTTGACCAGCCTATAAACACGAAACCGAGCAGATAATCCGCAAGACTTACAATCATCGGCGTCGAAACAATTCCAAGTACCATTAACTGTCCATTTCGCATCTTACAAAAAAGAGCTGTCCGTATAAAAAGCACACCGATGGCTGTTCCGACGAGTCCGATTCTGACCATATACAAAATCATAGCTAAGAGTATTGTTGTCATAAAATTTTCTCCTTCAGCATTGATCAAGAATCTATTTCAATAAAGCCTGTTCTTAATCCTGTTGATGGCATAGAAACCCTTTCCATTCAGAGAATTTTCCCTGTTGTATGTCATCTCACTGTCATCCATCTGACGGAATATTCCGCCTGCTTCCTCCACAATACACTGCATGGCAGCAGTATCCCACTCCATAGTGGGATTATGACGGAAATAGATATCCACATCGCCCTTTGCCACAAGGCACCCTTTCAACGAACTGCCTATCCGCAGAAGATCCTTAATCTGGTACTCTTCTATCATCCGCTCCATTTCTTCGCAGGAATGAGAGCTGCTTACCACCGCCCTCAATCTACGCCGATCTATATTGTCGGATACATGTAGTTTCTCCTTCTCCCCGCTTGGCTTTGCAAGATACGCCCCCTCATTTTGAGAGGCGTAAAACAAATCTCCTGTTGCCGGAACATAGATGACGCCCATGACTGGCCTATTCTTATATGCTAAGGCAATATTTACTGTAAACTGCCCGTTTCTCTTAATGAATTCCTTCGTTCCATCCAGAGGATCCACGATGAAACAAAAGGGGTTGTTCAGCCTCTCCTTATCATCCTTCTCTTCTTCTGAGAGTATTGCATAAGTGGGAAATGCACCTCTTAGAACGGAAACAATAACATCATTCGACGCTTTATCCGCTCTTGTAAGGGGAGAATTATCCGTCTTGTATTCCACGGTATTCGAAAAATCGGATTCATAAACCTTCATGATTTCCCTTCCGGCTTCCACCGCAGCTTTCATTGCTATTTCAAGCTCCTTACTCCACATGCAAATACCTCTCCAGTTCTTTCATCACATATTCGACCGCCTCATCCAGCTCGCATTTGCTTGTATCAATCACAATATCAGGATTCTCCGGCATTTCATATGGGCTGTTAATTCCTGTAAAATTCGGAATCTCTCCTTCCCTTGCTCTCCTATATAGCCCCTTTACATCCCGCTTCTCACACTCTTCCAAGGGAGTGCTGACATAAATCTCCACAAAACTTTCTTTTCCTATGATTTCCGCAGCATTTCTGCGGTCACTGCGGAACGGGGAAATAAAGGATGTCAGGACAATCAACCCGGCATCATTCATGAGTTTGGAGACTTCCGCTACCCTGCGTATATTTTCAATGCGGTCGTACTCCTCAAACCCCAGATCCTTATTGAGCCCCATTCGAATGTTATCTCCGTCCAGAAGCATTGTATAATTGCCCTGCACTGACAACATCTTTTCTATCGCATTTGCAAGCGAGGATTTACCTGCTCCGGACAAACCGGTAAACCACAGGGTAACCGGCTTCTGGTTCATCTTCGCCATTCGCGTATTGCGGTTAATATCCATCTGCTGCCATTTGAGATTGTCCGACCTTCGAAGCGGATGTTCAATCACGCCGCAGGCAGATGTCATATTTGTTATCCTGTCAATCATGATGAACTCTCCCATTGTCCGGTGGGATGAAAATGCATCAAAGACAGCTTTCTTTGACAGCGCTATGTCACAGACTGCAATCTCATTTTTATATAGATTTCGCGCAGGAATGTGCTCTCCCGTATTAACATCAACCTTATATTTTACCCGCATCACAGTAGCCGGCACTTTCTGCGTAGCAAGTTTCAGCAGAAAGCTTTTTCCTTCCACCAGCTTATCATCATCCATCCAGAGAATAGACGCAGTAAACATTGATGAAACGTAAAGTCTCGTATCCTTTACGAACACGCATCCCCTCGAAACATCTATCTCTCTGTCAAGCTGGATCGTGGCGGGCATTCCTGCAGAAACACAACTGGCATCATTATCCGTATGCAGGATAAATTTAACGTTCGCCTTCTCCCCGCTTGGAAGTACCGTAAGCTCATCTCCCACTGATACAGACCCGTTTTCTACCTGTCCCTCAAATCCTCTATATGTATGATCCGGCCGGCAGACCCTCTGTACCGGCATGACAAAGCCTGTCTCATGATTATCGGAAATCTCCACGCTTTCCAGATATTCAAGAAGCGTCCCTCCTTTATACCAATACATGTTGGCAGAACTTTGCGTCACATTATCCCCTTCCGTTGCAGAAACCGGAATCACTTTTACATTTGCAAGCTCAAGCTCCACAGCCAGCTTTTTGACTTCCTTTTCAAGCCTGTCATACTTCTGCTTATCGTAATTGATGAGATCCATTTTGTTGAGTGCGAAAACAAAGTGGCGAATTCCCATCAGCGCGCAGATCCTTGCATGACGCTTTGTCTGGATCAATATCCCCTGAGATGCATCGGTAAGTATGACAGCAAGGTCGGCAAAAGATGCACCCACCGCCATATTACGCGTATATTCCTCGTGTCCCGGCGTATCCGCAACAATGAAGGAACGATACTCCGTGGTGAAGTAGCGGTACGCAACATCTATTGTAATTCCCTGCTCACGTTCTGCCATAAGTCCATCCAGCAGAAGGGAGTAATCTATCTTTCCTCCTCTGCTCCCGACCTTGCTGTCAAGCCTTAATGCCTGTTCCTGATCGGCAAACAGAAGTTTCGCATCATAGAGCATGTGACCAATTAACGTGGATTTTCCATCATCAACGCTTCCACAGGTTATAAATTTAAGCAAGCTCTTCATCTTAAAAATATCCCTCCCGCTTTCTCTTCTCCATACTGGCAGTCCCTCCATCCTTGTCTATCACGCGGCTTGTGCGCTCTGACTCCGAAGCAGAAAGCGTCTCTTCTATGACCTCATCAATAGTTGAAGCATTTGACTCCACTCCGCCGGACAGTGGATAGCAACCCAATGTGCGAAACCTTACCCTCTTTATTTGTGGCTTTTCTCCCAGATTCAGCCTCATCCTTTCATCATCTACCATGATAAGGTTGCCGTCACGCTCCACAACAGGACGCTCTGCCGCAAAATATAGTGGAACTATAGGAATCTCCTCACGCTTTATATACTGCCAGATATCGCTTTCTGTCCAGTTAGATATAGGGAACACACGAATGCTCTCACCTTTCTTAATTTCGGTATTAAAGCATTTCCACATCTCCGGCCGCTGATTCTTTGGTTCCCATGCATGCGATGCGTTTCGGAAGGAAAAAATACGTTCCTTTGCCCGGCTTTTCTCCTCATCACGCCTGCCACCGCCAAATGCAGCCGTAAAACCATACTTATCCAAGGCCTGTTTCAGTGCCTGCGTCTTCATAATGTCAGTATATGCCGCTCCATGATCAAATGGATTAATGCCCTGTACTACTCCATCTTCATTGATATACTCCAGCATTTCTATGCCAAGTTCCTTTGTCCGCCTGTCTCGAAACTCTATCATCTCCTTAAACTTCCATGTTGTGTTTACATGAAGAAAAGGGAACGGCGGTTTATCAGGATAGAAAGCCTTCATCGCAAGATGAAGCATCACGGAGGAGTCTTTGCCAATAGAATACAGCATCACCGGTTTCTCGCATTCCGAAGCCACTTCACGCATAATATAAATCGCTTCCGCCTCTAACACATCTAAATGATTCAAATCATTTTTCAAAACAAGCCCCCCTTATATATGATTTCACAAATTCTTTTTCATTTTTCTCGCACACCAACAAATACGCCATAATGCCAAATATAAAGCAAAACATCAGACCGCATATCATAATTGCAGATACATTCCCCTGACGCCATATGCTGTGAACAGCAAGTGTAGGGACAAAAGCAGTTACAAACGCAATTATGATTCCTATATAACTAAATGTATAAGGCTGTATTCTTAAATGTCCAAACATCAAAGCAAATAAAAGCAGATTGCTGATTATCATCGATGCTGAAGAGGCTATGGCCGCCCCTGCTATGCCATATGTCGGAATCATCTGCACATTTAAAAAAACATTAACAACTACCGCAATTAAATTAGCAATCAAAACGTATCCTGCCTTACCGGTCATTGAATTAAGATACCCGACAGATCCCACCATAGCATTGACCGTTTCACCAATCAATATGATAACAAGAACCTCGGCACCCGCAACATACTCTTCACCTACAAGAAATAAAACATCTTTGGCACATATGGATACAACCCCCATAACTACCGCATTAAAACATGTTACCCATTTTGTTGTTCTGCTATATAATAGCTTTATCTTTTCCATCATGCCGGAATAATAATATTCTGAAATCAGAGGCGCAAATATACTATTTATTGCGACTAAAGCAAAGCTTGAAACTTTTCCAATATTTAATGCCATAGAATAGATAGCAAGCCGGGCATCATTAAGATAATACCCAATCATGTATTGATCTATCTGGGAATTTACAACCGTTATGGCGCCAGACAGCATCAAAGGAACGGAAAGTGAGAATAAAAAAGGCAATGACTCCCTCTTTTTAATCCCCTTGAATAGATGCATGTCATTTAAAAAAAACATTGCCATAAATATCATAAAAAGGCAGCTTATATAATAGCTTATAATCAATGCGTAAATGGTTTTAATGTTCAATAAATACCATATGGTAGCAAAAGAAGCTAACCTGATGCCATATTGCATATGCATATAAACAATATAATATTTAAATGTTTCTTTTCTTCCTCGTAAAACGGCGGAAAAAAGTATTCCCGCCGTTTCAAGGATGATAATTGGTGACATCTGTCTCAAGATATTGTAATTGCCACTTCCCGATCCCATTAGCATAAGCAATGCCGGCTTAAAAACATTTAGAGCAAAAACCATTATAATTGATAAGATTAATGATACCTTTAAGCAGAACACAACAATCCATCTTTTCTTCTCAATAACGATATCATTTCTGGCCATCAATGATACAATACTGCTTTCAAACCCAAATTTAGTAGCAATCATGCAAATAGAGAGGATGGTATAAGCGTACAGAACCGTTCCATAATCATTGGCGCCCAATAAGCGCCCGGCTAATATCATAATGAAAAACTCATATAACAGCCCTATGCCTTGACACAAAAAGGCCACGCCTGTTTTCTTTATAAAAGAATAATTTTTCATTTTTCCTTCATATCTTTCCTTATATAAGACAATAATGCTTCTAATTCTTCATTATATCCCAGAAGCTCAAAATCATTTTTATACCGCTCATACACCTTATAAGCAGTCTCTTCATCGTAATAGTCCTGCCAATTTTTTTTATGCTTATCGGTTGAATTTGCATGTCTTATTTCATCCAATTTGCTCTTTTCACGAATTATCGCAAAATCCTCATTTATATTTTCAATTTTTCCAATAAAATCAACAAGTGGCCTGCCGTTTTTGTACAAAATATACGTTTGGGATATAAATGTTTGATCTGAACGGCTATCAGGCGTTTTACACACTTTATGTGCGAACTCCCTGAAGCCTTTATCCCTTTTGAAGCTCCCCCATAAATATGAATCATACTCACGTACACATCTTCCATTAACATATTTTTTCTTGTGATATCTGTATTCATAGCAACTCACAAGCCGCGGAAAGGGGTTTCTAACAACAGAAAACTTATAATAATCTGCTGTATCTGCGGATGGACTTCCATAGTAAACCAATCCTCTCTTTTCCATTTCTATATCAATATCATCCTCCTTTTCCATCTTTTGTGATATAAAACTTTCCTCTATTGAAGATGATGCCACTTTACCATTAATCATATATATAACTTTTCTTTTATCATCCTTTATATAATGCCTTCGCCGCATAACACCAAATAGGCATAAATTAATTGTGTCATATAAATTTACAGCTATAAAACGTAGTATTTTCGAACGGCTTAGTATATTATGCAGCGTTACAACCAGCCTTATTTTTATGTTTTTAAGAATTTTTCCCATTATCTATAACCTTCAATATCAACATACGACAAAGTCACTTACATTTTCCAGTTCATCCTATATTTTCATCCACAAGAATTTCCTTCCTTCTATTCTACATATGGTAACTTCCTGACTTCTAAACCGCATAAAGCACTGTTTCAGAGATACTGTTACAATGATGGTGAATAAAAAGCTTATAATCCGGATTTAACCTTTTTATATAAATTGGTATTTCAAAAAAATCCTGTGGCTTATGATAAAGGCAAATTGCCAGTTTTGGTTTCCGCTCTTTTATAATTTTTTCCGCACCTTTTAAGGCCTCCAGTTCAGCTCCTTCAATATCCATTTTTATGTATGTGGCTAATTGACATTCTAATAGATAATCTAAGGCTTTGGCCTCTATTTTAGAAACTCCTGAATCAGATATTGCTCCAGTTGATGTACCACCGATGTCCTCCAAAAAGTACAGAGACGTATCTTCACTCCACGCACCCGCTTGAATAATTTCCAATCCCTCTAATTTGAGTTTCTGTAATGCTTCAATATTTTTTTCATCCGGTTCAAGTGCGATTACTCTACAGCCGGGAATATTCTTAATAAAAAACTTAGCCGTATCTCCGACATATGCACCACAATCTACAATAATTTCGTGATCGCAAAATTGAAGTTCTGATACAAAATATTGATTTTTTTGATTATCCCCAGATTTGCTCTGTTTTAAATACACCCAATCACGCGTAACCCGATATTTCAATATATTTTCAAATACAAATCTTGATCTATCATCTTCTAAAAAATCGTATACCGCTTTTAATTCTTGGCTATGCTCCGAGAAAAATCTCTTTTCTTTTTCCATTTCCTGTGTTGGATTTCTATAAAACCACCAACTAAAAAAATATTGCTTCAAATGAATCAATCCTGATATAATGCAATCAAGTAATTGCATAAGCTTATTTTTGTCCCTATTTGCAGAAATTTTTCTTAAAATCGCGATTAATGTTTTCATTTTAATTCCTCAATTTTATATAGTTTAGGGCGGCATTCTGACCTATGCACCCTTTCCTTATATTCGCTCATCAAGCCATTCCCCCAATTCCCTGACATTTGTAATCCATGCGCCGTTTTCTTGTGCCATACTCAAAAAACGCTTATACATTTCAATATTATTTGGGTACTCTATCTCATTAAAATGACACTGATGGAAATTAATCATGATAATTTCCCCACCATCAGCAACATTGCAGCATTCTTCATACACCGACTCTGTCAATGCTACAGTATCCATTAACGTTATCGGAATTTCTATAATCCCACATTCTGTCCTCACTGCCTGTTCACTTCCAACTCGGTCTGTATATCCCATTGTCGAATCATACTTTATACCGATTTTCTTATGAATTTGCCAGGTCTTGCTCTTATCAAAGTTCAGATGGTGTTGCCGAGTGCTTATGACTTCATGCCCTAATATCCTTTCAAGTTCATCTTTTTCACCTTTTAGCAACCCCTCATCATTATATGAGTAAAAAGACCCATGAAGCCCTATTTCAAACCCTCTGGAGTCAAGCTCTTTGATAACGTGCATAACCTTTGGAGATTTTATATTATATCTTCCCATAAAGTTTGCTGACAGTTCTTTATGACTCTCATTAAGGAAAAAGAAAGTGGATCTCACGCCATAACTTTCTTCCAGTTCCATTAGTTCCTTAAAATTCCAGTATGGCTCTCTCCCCTTTAATTTGGATACCAAACTCCTGATTTGTATGATCGGGTGCTTCAATCCATAAAAACAATAATGATACCATTGCTTTTTAATACGATCCACATCGTGTGAGAGGCATAATACATATGGAGCGTCATTTTTCCACTTCATTCCGGGAACACACCTCCATCATTTTCTCCCAAAAAATCATATTAGGATCCGGCATCTCTCTCAACATCTGTTCTCTTATTTCTTTTCCTTCTTTCCAAAGGTTTTCATTTTTCAACATATTTTTTGTTTCTATCAAGGTCTGCCTATATCTCGTAACAGGATCATGTAAAACTTTCAATATATGAAATCTTTTCTCCTGCTCCTCTGTCGTTCCGGATGCTATTTCATTAAGGTAAAACGCATGTGTTCCCAATACTGCCGCTTCGGAAGCCATACTTGCCCCTTCGCTGATAACCAACGCTGCATAATACAAAACGTGATGTATTTTATCAAAAGGCACTTTTAACTGATATTTTTTAAGTTCTTCCGGCAACTCATCCTCGGAAGAAATATACACTTGAATCTGCTCTTGTAGCTGAGTGATAAAATCTATCTTTGCTTCCTCATTCAGCCCTGTCTTACCCACGTCATGGCTTGCATTCCATGCAACGAAACGAACCACAGCATATCTTTGTTCCAGATTGATTCCGCTTTCTTTCAATACATTTAAATCAGGTTGAAATTGTCTGTTTAAATAAAACAATTCTTTATATACCGGCATCCTCAACTGTTTCCTTCCCAAATCTGAAAGGAAAGTTTGGGGCGTAATAATGCAAATGGAAAATCTTTTGCAAATTCCCAGCGAAAATCTTGAAACCTCTGTGTCTTCAAAAATAACATGCGGCTTTCCTGTCAGAAGGGCAGCAACCGCCATCATAGGTGATGCCCTGCCAATCAGTATGTCCGGATCAAATTCCTTTATTTCTCTGGTATAATCAATGCAAAGTTTTACAAAAAGTAAGCCCTTTTCAATTATATTTCTTCCCGTCGAATCCGCCAGTTTCTTATGCCGGATATTGAAAGAATCAAGCAGTTCTATATCACCGTCCTTATCAACACTCAGAACCAGCGTTTCTCCTTCTGCATTGATTTTTTTTATTATATTTTTAAATTGATGCGCCCATGCCGGATGTTCGATACTTATGGCTGCCTTCATTTTTGTGTTTTCTCCAATTTTGCATTGTCCTGCATATCCATCCACATGGCAAAACCTATGCTCTGGAAAGAGAACAGTGTCAACAGCAGGAATGTAATATACCATCCGGTGGGAACGCTGCCGCCGAGCACAAGCACGTCTATGATCAGCTTGATAACAACCGGCACGTTTATAAGTCCCATGACCATCCCACATATATACATCAAAAACAGCGGATGAAAGCTGTCTACCAGATACTTATTCCACAGCCGTTTGAAAAAGCATTTAATCAATAGCCCTGAAAGCCTCGGCACCACTTTCATAATCTTCATCTTCGACTTCTCGCCAACGTTATATACCGGCTTTATGGGAACCTCTAACAACGTACATCCGGCTATATTCATCTTTACCAGAATGTCATTGGGATAGCCGTAAGTATGATATACGTCATAAAGTTCTATCTTGTTGAGTGCCTCCAGTGATATGGCATTATACCCCGTCTGTGTGTCTGAGATTGACCAGTAACCGGATGCTATCTTTGTCATGAGACTGAGTACATTATTGCCAAAATATCTTATCTGTGGCATGATGACCTTCGCCGCAGGATGGGAGAGCCGGTTGCCCTTCACATAATCAATGCCTCTTTCTATCACGGGTCTCACTATGCTCTCCAGCTCACCTGGATCCATCTGCCCGTCTCCATCCATAACAGCCGCACAATCTATCTGATGGTCTCGGCACCATTTATATCCCATTGCAACCGCTGACCCCACACCGGAATTTTTCTGCGTGATCAGCACAATCCTGTCATGATCGTTGTCGTTGTATATCTCATGGGAGGGATATTTTGTCTCTTCCTGCTTTCTTAATTCACGAAGGATTATATCTGCCCGATTATATATATTGGGTTCCGGTTCTGTCTCATTCTTTTGGATTCGTACCCCCCCGGCTTTCTTATCAGCAACAATATATTTTTTTACAACTTCTGCGGTATTGTCCTTCGAACCATCATTTACAATAACTATCCTGTCCACAAAATCAGGCATGGTTTCAATCACCATCCCTATCTGGTTCTCCTCATTGTACGCAGGCACAGTTACCGCAATTGTTTTTCCGCACAGCATTTGCTAATTCCTCCCATATAGTTTTGGTATCCGATTGATAACTGAAAGTGCGTCAGCCATATCCATGGATATTGCGTCAAAGTACCATTTCATGGAATCAAAACGGGGCTGGTTATCCCGATATACCAGCCCCAAGGCTTCTTCCCTTGTCAGCATTCCTTCCCGCACTTGGTTGCTGCGAAGTGTGTCATTCTCTGTCAATCCAGCCACCATACAGTAAATGTAATTATAAAACGGGGCCGTTCCGTCCCCTATCCGCCAGGTACTCTTTGAATCTTCCGCACACTCCCAACCATATTCGTCCATCAGCACTTCATCTACTGTTTTTTCATTCCATGGAATATAGTCAAAAAGGCGGAAGTAGTTATGCGGTATCACGTAAAAGCTTATGGCCGCCGTAAAGGTATCTATTACCGACGAGTTCACATAAGAAGGGTTCTTGACAAACTGTCCCGCATAATATCCTGACATTCTCAACACATCCCCTATCGGCAAGCGTTCCAAATCCATCTTCTTATACTCTCGTTTCAGAATGTCCGGCATCACTCCGCAAAAGCCCGACTTAAAGTATGTCTTTTCAAACGGATTGGTTGCGAGCAATATTGTGTCAAGGTTATAATCCGTCCTCACCTTGTTTGCATAATAAAAATAATGCTTGTCCCCAGCCATAAAGAGTGGAACCATACCAAGGGACGGCTTCTTCAGCCATGCGGACACATTCTTTCTTATGTTCTTCCTCTTCTTTTTTATGTCAGCTGAAACAAGAATAAATTCAATGCCCAGTTGTTCGCACATGCGCGACTGATTTCTTCTTGCAATATCTGTGACCATTCCCCAGTCATAACAGTATGCTATCGGCTTTATTCCCATTTCTTTTACAAAATAGTGGAGGCCGTAACTGCTGTCCCGCCCTCCACTGAAAGAAACCATTGCTTTGCCACCTTTTTTCGTGTACTCTTTATTCCATTCTCTTAATCGACCTATCCCTTTGTACTCTGCTTTATGGTATCCATGGCAATAGTTGCAAACTCCCTTATTATCAAATTCGATAAACGGCATAGTCTCAGGAAGGACACATTTTGTGCATCTGCGAATTTTTTGTATCTTATCAAAATCAATTTCATATTTGCTAAAGTTAAAGTCATTCAAATTCGGCAATACAAAATCCTTTTTCTCGTCCTGAATAATCTCTATATCCTTAATCTCACTATTATATCTATCACTTATTATTATACTTTCCCCAGACTTCAATTGCCTGATTGGGTTTGTCGAAATCATATCCCTTAATACTTGAATCTCTGAAATCAGTTTTTCTAACATTAAGCTTTCTGATGCAAATATGACCAGTTTTTCGTCTTTACTTCTCACATAATAAAGGGAACCATTATTCGATGTGGCAATCATGTAATGCCCTTTTTGTACAAGCATAATAGTGGATGACATACCTTTAAGATCATGATACGTCTCCCGAATTGCCATCTCAACATTCCCACACCGACTAAGCTTATGGTTAAAAGTCTCTAATATCGCTTCCGAATCCACTTCATAGTCCTTAGATGCATCTGGCATATTCTCCCAGAGTTTATTCTCATTTACTATAATTCCATTATGGACTAAGGCTATATGCTTTTTCGCTATCGGCTGATTATTGTTTGGATTATATTGTGTTCCATTAGTCACAAGTCTTGAATGACCGGTAACCCAGATATTTTTGGATCCTGTATTGAGGATATTTTTTTCTGCATATTTTACAAAATGTAACTCATTTAGAAGCTCATGAGACGACATAGCTTTCCTCAAGACATTAAGCTCCCCGTCATGCATTACAGCAATTCCCGAAGCATCTTTTCCTCTGGTTTCAGAAAGAATCATTAATTCTTTAATTATCTTTAGAAGTAATCTTCTGTCTAAACTTGCTCCTGTATCGGATACACCCCAAATTCCACACATATATGCCACCTGCCCTGTATTTTTCTTTTTACTCAAACCCCGCATACAGATTTTAACTATGCACCTGGTAAGCAGGCGCTTATTCAAGTGCAATATTGAATTTAAAATATTTATTAGACAACAAAAATACAATTAACATGGTCACTGCAATTAAAATATTACAGAAAAGCCGATAGAAAAGAAAAATCCCACTACTCCCAAGAACGTGACTGCCACAATGGCATTTAAAATTATAGTGATATCTTTTTCATGAAATTTAAATCCCATCGCTCGCTCTTTTAACATACTTTTTATTTAAATGGCTATATCTAATTGAAATTCTTAGATATTTACATTTCCGACCGTGTGTTTTTCAATAACAGCATCCGCATCAGATTTTAGCAAAGTACACAGGTTGTAAAAGAAATCATTGGTAAGTTGCCTAAACTCAGGAAGTTACGGCTTAAATACTTTTTACAATCGAAAACCATTCAAGTCTCCAAATAATTTTTTTATTTCTTTTCTTTCCATCCAATACATTAAAAGAACAAAGAATATATAAGTCACCATTA
>JAAUZC010000028.1 GCA_014804795.1 Lachnospiraceae bacterium
GAATCAGGAATATAAACAGAAAAAAAGCCGTACTTGCAGCAAAGGAACCGATGTTTTTCATTGACATCTGCCTGTTAAAGTTGTAGAAAATCTGATATATTTTTTTGATCATGGAAAATTTTCCCTGTTTCTTCAAAGTTCCCTCTCCCGGTAATACATTATTACAGAAAATATTCTTATTTTCAGTAGTACACGATTATGGAAAACGCTCTCATTTTCCATAATATGTTTCTAAAATCTCCTGATAGGTATTCCCGGCAAGCGCCATATTCTTCGCCCCATTCTGGGACATTCCGACACCATGCCCAAAACCGCCTCCAACTACAATATATCCTACCATATTTCCTTTCTCGTTACAAATACTTTGCAAAGAAATAAATGCACTGGGCAGTAATTCTGTTGCCGCATATGTGGTATCATTCTGCAGTTTTACCGTTCCTCCCTGTGCCAGTACATAACGGATATTGTATTCTCCCCATACATACACAGTCCCTTTTTCACAGGAAATTTTTATACAATCTGCCACACCGCCCTCCTGTCTTTCCACTACACTCATCTCTTTAATATTGCCAAGTTCACCTTTACTTATTTCCCGTTCCTCTCCATTTTCTGCGCCTTCCGCCCAGACAAGCCTGCCGTTTATCTGCTGACGTTTCCGGCATCGGTCAAATATATTCTGATCCTTTGTCTCTTCGCATTTATATTCCCATCGGTAAAATGCTTCTTCCGCTTCCACATGATCATCATATATCTCTCTGATATAATCAAAAAATTCCTGATTCATCAAAACGATATCTTCCGCACTTCCGGAAACTTCCGGCCGTTCTGTCTCCCCGCCATGCCAGACAGATATCTGCGTCCCTCTCCCGCAGGAAGTGGAGTAATAGTAGCATTCCGTATAGCTGCCGTCTTTCTTCTGCAAAACTTCTCCTGCTGTCTCTGCCACCGCCTGATCTCCCTGCATGGAAGTTTCCAGATTGCGGTAGACCTGACAGGCAGTACTGTCATCCACCGCCGCATCATACTGTGGATAAGCCTTATTTTCCTGCTTCATTTTTGCATAGGTTCTGGCACAGACAGCCTGTGCTTTCAAAGCTTCCAACGGATAGGAAGATGGCATCTCACTGGGAAGCACCCCTTTTACATAGTCTTCCAATGATATTTCATTGATCAGCACGAGTCCTTCTCCTGTCTTCCTGACTTCCAGTACACCATCATAAAAAGGATGTCCGCAGGCTCTGTCAAGACTTTTCACCTGTAAAGGGTCGTTTCCTTTGGCGATACGTACTCTGATAATATCCGTTTTCTCAAAATAGGGGCTGTCCGCCGTAATGGTCAACGTCTCCCCTCCTGCCTCCAATATGATTTCTTTATGAAAAACACCGCCTGTCCCAAGAAGTACTACCCGAATTTTTTCTGTATCAGCTTTTTCCACGGTTCCGTTCTCTTCCCCTGCTTTCCCTTTCTCCGAAACCGTTTCCTGTTCTTCTGCCGACTGTTCTCCGGTCATCTGTTTTTCTTGTTCATTCTCCGGCATTTTTTCTGCCTCTTCAACATCCGTATTATTATCCCTATTGCCCTGGAACAGATATTCTTTCCCGAAGTTGTCCAAAAATTCATTTTCCTCTGACCCTGGCAATATTTTAAATGCACTCTCGCTCACTGTATGCCCAGCAGCACTACAGGCCTTCTGTACCTGTCTGTAGCAAAATAAGAGCCATAAAAAAATCACCAGAAAATATGTTATTAAAAAAATATAAGGTTTCCTGTTTTTCATATTCCATTTTATTCTATCAGGGAAACTTTCATGCATTGCAATCGAGAGTGGAGGATTTCTTCCTATATTCGCGCGCCGCTTTAGCGGAATACTTTCTTTGCGCGGGTCTGTGCATAACAAAAGACGAGTAAAAAGTATCACCTTCACTCGTCTTTTCTGTTCTTATTTTTTATATTATTAAAAAATCTGAACCCCCAAAATGCGGAATCCTGTAAGTTGACTCCTAGCGAACGCCAGGTGGGTTACCGCAAACACACTTCTGCCTTCCACTGCTTAGGCTGTCGCCCGGAGGCCTGACATCCATGTGATAATGTAGGTGTCCCGTTTAAAGTAAATGTAGGTTCAAAATAACAGGAATTCTTTTGCATTTCAGGTTAATAAGTATTATAACCTCTTTCGATTTGTTTTACAACAGAAATTATTAAAATTCTTCAGAAAAAAATTCCAGAGATTAATCTCTCTGGAATTTTTTCAGCTTATTCTATTTTGCTCATTATTCAATCGGAGTTACTACAGCTGTATCAAAGAACTTAGCATACAGATACAGAGGTCCGCACCAGGGAACATCTTCCTCAACGGGAGCCATTCCTGCAGGGATTGTGATCACATAGTGATTTCCATCATAATCGTATGTAATTACTGCATCAACATTAGCATCATTCAGTTTCTGCATAACATCGCTGGAGAAAGTGGAAATGCCGAGTTCCACGCCGTCAATTTCAACCACGCCAGCCTCATCGCCTGCTGCAACAGCTGCCTCAACTGCCTGATCAATCTTCAGGCTGATCGCTTTTTCAACTGCTTCCAGAGCTGCAAATGAATTAGTGGAACAAGGGGAACAAGGAGTACAAGAACCGCCACCAACTGATGTGCTCGGTGTCTGAGTTACTGTTGAGCCCGGTGTCTGAGACGGAGTTGTTGTCTCAGTCCCATCTCCTGGTGTGCTCGGTGTCTCAACCTGTCCTGAAAGAGTCGCAATACCATCATTATCGCCTGCTGCTGCAAAGGACATCATTCCCATGCTGACTAATAACGCTACTGCTAAAGCCAATGCACCTAATTTTTTGATTTTTTTCATAATAGTAATCCTTTCCTTTATATTTTGAAATTTTTTATCATTATAGAAAATCCCCCCCAATATGTCAAGCGGATTTTTTCTAAATTCTATCTCTTCAAGCGGAATTTCCTCGTCTTCTCCTCCAGCAGATGCACCTGTTCAAACAACTCATTGCTGACTGCCGCAGACTCCTCACTGTTTGCAGAATTATTCTGCACCACGGAGTTTATCTGTCCGATACCGACAGAGACCTGAGATAACGCTTCAGCTTCCTGATGAATTGCTTCCGTAATGGAACTGATCGCCTCATCGGAACGCATCACAAGTTCGTGTGCCTGTCTCAAAGATTGGGATACTTCCTCTACGATCCGGCTGCCCCGGTCAGTCGCCTGCACAGAGTTTTCAATCAGCTGTCTGGTTGCTTTCACGGCTTCATCGGACTTTGATGCCAGAACCTGTACTTCACTTGCAACAACGGCAAATCCCTTACCGAGTTCTCCGACGCGGGCGGCCTCCACTGCCGCATTTAACGCCAGAAGGTTGGTCTGGGAAGCGATATCCTCAATCGTATTGATGATCTTACTGATCTGGCTGGAAGCCTCCGTAATATCTCCCATAGCAGCTACCATCTTCTCCATCTGTCTGCTGCTGATCGTAACCTGTTCACTGGTAAGCTGGGCACTGCGGCTGGCATCCGCGATCGCTTTCACATTCCTGGCAGCGCTTCCGGATAATTCATCCATTGTGGCATACAGTTCCTGTACCGCGCTTGCCTGCTCCGTAACCCCCTGTGCCAGAGACTGGGAGCCGCCGGAAAGCTGCCCCGCATAAGAAGCCACTTGCTGCTCCGCCTGAACGATCCCCCGTATTGTATCCGAAACAGAACCCGTAAAACGTCCCAGTGCCTCTTCAATGGACTGAAAATCACCGATATACCGCGCAGAAACAGAAACATCAAAATTGCCCTGTGCCAGTTCGCTCATAATACGGTCTATATCCGCCACATACTCCTGAATACGGCTCATGGCCTCCTCCAGTGTCTGTGCCAGTTCGCCCAGCTCGTTTTCAGAATGATAGTCCAGATGCAGAGAAAGATTGCCATCATGCAAAGGACGGGTCTTCTCGGTAATACCGATCAACGGCCCGACTACGTGCCGTTTTACATACATCACCAGACTGATCAGGCCGCCAAGCGCCAATACCAGACATACACAGGTGGAAATATGCATGAAAATAATCGTTTTGCTTATTCTGGCAGCATATTCGTCAGTGAGCGTTTCACTCCGCTCCACCACTTCCCCTAAAAGCCCCACCAATGTACTCAAATTCGGGAGAATCGTCTCCTGATAATACTGTCCTGCCTGCTCTTTGTCATTCCCGTATATTTCTAACACAGTGCCCGCAGAGGCATGAAGTTCTTTATGCAACGGCTCAATCCGGTCGCGCAATTTCTTAATCTCCGCATCTTCCAATTCCATATCTCCGTACACCCACTGTCCCAGTACACAGGCCGTATGATCCAGGCTGCCTGTAAATTCCGTGTCGGCATACAGTGCATTACTCAGGTTGGCCGCCCATTTATAATGAGCCGTTTCAGCGCTTTGGATCCGATTTAATGTGGCGGAAGCACTGACACTATTCTTCTGCAGTGATTCGATACGCAATATATTGAATGTTGTTATGCAGCTGAAAAGAACGATCATAATAACAGCATAGGCAACACGGATGTTGATCGATCTTTTAATACTGTTTCCCATAAATTCTGAAATCCTCCTTTTTATTTTTCTTCATTATATAATAAAGTTACTATAATTGCAATCAATCTCAAAAACACAGAAAATTTTAGATGATTTTTATTGATTTTATCCTTTAATTATGTATAATATGATATTGGTATTCAATATGTCCATTATGTGGAAAAATTTCATTTTTCTCCATAAACAGACAAATATTAAAGAAAAGAGGTTAAATGTAAAATGGCAGAAATCAATTTAAGCAAGTATGGCATTACCGGAACCACAGAAATTGTTTACAATCCTTCTTTTGAAATGTTGTTTGAGGAAGAGACAAAATCTGATCTGACCGGTTATGAAAAGGGACAGGTGAGTGAACTCGGCGCTGTAAACGTAATGACCGGTATCTATACAGGCCGTTCCCCCAAAGATAAGTTTATCGTAATGGATGAAAATTCAAAAGATACCGTATGGTGGACTTCCGACGAATACAAGAACGATAACCATCCGGCTTCAGAAGAAACCTGGAATGCCGTAAAGGAACTGGCTCTCAATGAGCTTTCCAACAAGAGACTCTTTGTTGTAGATGCGTTCTGCGGTGCAAACCATGACACACGTATGGCTATCCGTTTCATCATGGAAGTGGCCTGGCAGGCTCATTTCGTAAAAAATATGTTCATCATCCCTTCCGACGAAGAGCTTGAGAACTTTGAGCCCGATTTCGTTGTTTACAACGCTTCCAAGGCAAAAGTAGAAAATTATAAAGAGTTAGGTCTGAATTCCGAAACTGCTGTTGTGTTCAATATCACAAGCCGCGAGCAGGTTATCTTAAATACATGGTACGGCGGAGAAATGAAGAAAGGTATGTTCTCCATGATGAATTACTATCTGCCGTTAAAGGGCATCGCTTCCATGCACTGCTCTGCCAACACAGATATGAACGGTGAGAATACCGCTATCTTCTTCGGTCTTTCCGGTACAGGTAAAACTACTCTGTCCACAGATCCCAAGCGTCTCCTGATCGGTGATGACGAGCACGGCTGGGATGACAACGGCGTATTCAACTTTGAAGGCGGCTGCTATGCAAAAGTTATTGATCTCGACAAAGAATCCGAGCCCGATATTTACAATGCAATTAAGCGCAACGCACTTCTTGAGAACGTAACTCTGGATGAAGAGGGCAAGATCGATTTCAAAGATAAGAGCGTAACGGAAAACACACGTGTATCTTATCCGATCGACCACATTGAAAATATTGTACGTCCTGTATCCACAGCACCGGCAGCTAAGAACGTGATTTTCCTGTCCGCAGATGCTTTCGGCGTACTTCCTCCTGTATCTATTCTGACACCGGAACAGACACAGTACTACTTCCTGTCCGGCTTCACAGCAAAACTTGCCGGTACAGAGCGCGGCATCACAGAGCCTACACCTACTTTCTCCGCTTGCTTCGGTCAGGCATTCTTAGAGCTTCACCCGACAAAATACGGCGAAGAGCTTGTTAAGAAGATGGAACAGAACGGTGCGAAAGCATATCTGGTAAATACAGGCTGGAACGGCACAGGCAAACGTATCACCATCAAAGATACCCGTGGTATCATCGATGCGATCCTGAACGGCGACATTCTGAACGCTCCTACAAAGAAGATTCCTTACTTCAACTTTGAAGTACCGACAGAGCTTCCGGGTGTAGATACAAATATTCTTGATCCTCGTGATACTTATGCAGATGCTTCCGAATGGGAGACAAAAGCAAAAGATCTGGCACAGAGATTTGTAAAGAACTTTGCGAAATATGAAGGCAATGATGCAGGTAAAGCTTTAGTTGCAGCGGGTCCTCAGTTATAAAAAACAATGTCTGTAAGTTTATAAGTGATCAGTAACGAATAACAGGTATGTAACGGTTCCATGATAAAGACCATTACATACCTGTTTTGTTCCTGTTCTTTTACGAAAATAGAGTTAAAGTTCCCTCGTCGCCTCAAGCAGCCATTCCTGCTCCTCTTTGTCAAGAAACGGTGTTATCCGCTCTCTCACTTCCTTATGGTAAGCATTGATCCTCTCCACATCCCGGACTGTAAGGAAACGTTTGTCAAGCGCCTCTCTGTCTATGGGCACCCAGGTTAAATGCCTGAAACCAAGGAACGTCCCATATTCATTTTCTTCTTCTTTTACAACTTCCAGTATATTCTCAGTGCGAACGCCGAATTTCCCCGCAAAATACATGCCGGGCTCGTCACTGGTCAACATCCCTTCCCGCAGCGCATATTCTTTTGCATCTTTCCGGTACTGCCAGGCGATCCGGTGGGGTCCTTCATGGACATTCAAAATATATCCTATGCCATGTCCTGTTCCGTGTTTGTAATCCAGATGCTCTTTCCACAGATTCTGTCTTGCCATAATATCCAGATTCCGCCCTGTAGCCCCCTCCAGGAATACGGCGTCAGCAAGCTGCAGCATAGCGGCGGCTACAAGAGAAAATATTTTCTTCTCTTCTTCGCTTGTTTCACCGAGCACGATCGTTCTTGTCACATCCGTTGTGCCGCCCATGTATTGACCTCCAGAGTCAACAAGCACCATTCCCTTTGCCTCCAGTCTGCGATCTGTTTCCTCTGTAGCCGAATAATGAACAATGGCGCCGTTATCCGCATAACCGCAGATCGTTGTAAACGAAATATCCAGAAAACCCGGAACCTTTCGACGAAATTCTTCCAGTTTTTCCGCCGCGGAGATTTCTGTGATCTCCTCTCCCTCCACATGGTTTTTTAACCAGTAAATAAACTTACACAGTGCTGCGCTGTCCTTCAGATAGGCCTCTCTGCTGCATGTGAGTTCTTTCTCGTTTTTGATGGCTTTTAACAGTTCTGTAGGCGATTCCTGCAAAACCAGCTTGCTCTTTCCGGAGAGAACTTTCATCAGACGGTAACTTAAATATTCTCCCGAAGATGAAATTTTTAGAGC
Organism: Lachnospiraceae bacterium; assembly: GCA_014804795.1. GTDB lineage: Bacteria > Bacillota > Clostridia > Lachnospirales > Lachnospiraceae > 1XD8-76. Next base: position 7,529 of record JAAUZC010000028.1, read on the forward strand.
GTTTTCTTCTTTTGTCCCGAGCTTCTTTTCAAGCCACGTAAAAAGTGTTTCATACTCTTCAATGGTTACGCCAAAGCGCTCCAGAGAAAGTCCGTGGGCCGCTTTTTTCTGTAAAAACAAAGTACAGTCTTCTTTTCCCACAAAAGCATAGGAAAGCGCCACCGGATTGCAGGCAATATCCGCTCCCCGCAGATTAAACAGCCACATAATATCATCGAGACTGCTCAAAAACAGGCAATCCATCCCCTCTTTTTCCAACACACACCTTACTTCTTTCAGCTTATCTCCACAGGACATCCCGGCATATTCCTCGGAAAGTTCCCAGATGGGTTCTGCGGGCAGCAAAGGTCTGTCTTTCCAGGCAAGATCAGAAAGGTCTTTCTCATAATAAATTGCCGCCTTTTTTTCCTGACATACTTTTTCTAACCTTTCTCCCTGTTCTGCACTGACACAGTTGCCGTCGAATCCCAATACTTCTCCTGCCTGCAGGTTTTCCTTTAAATATGCTTCGATCGTGGGAACGCCCTTTTCCTGCATACGCATCAGCTCTATGCCCGTTCCTGCAAGCTGCTCACCTGCCTGAAGGAAATAACGCCCGTCTGTCCAGAGCGCCGCACTCTTTTCCCCGACAAGCAGCGTACCGTTTGAACCGGTAAAACCGCTGAAATACGCTCTCGCCCGGAAATGCTCATGGACATACTCTGAACCATGACAATCCGCCGATGTGATCATATAATAATTGATCCCATTCTCTTTCATTGCGCCTCTAAGCGCCGAAAGCCTTTCTAAAACCACTTTATTTTCCATTTTAATCCTCCTATTCGTCTCTTCTGAATTTTTTAGTGTTCCCATTATCTACTTCATAACCCGGAAGTTGTTTATATATCTATTCACTGAATAAAAGCTGTTTTATCAGTGCTGTTATATCCTTTTCCCCTGTAGTCTTTATGTGTAACAACATTTTCTATGAATGCGTATGGTCTTACATTCATTTTTATTGCTTCTCGAACCAACTTACTACCTCCACAACCAGAGCTCCGGTAAAATAAATAACAAAAGGGGTGACTGTAACCACGCGGAACCCCGTTGTTATTTATTTTACCGGAGCTCGTCCTTTTGCAACAGTCTTTTGCAAAACAGTCTTTATCCATTATACATAAAAAACCAAATTTTTCCTATATCATTTGTAAATTTTTTATGAATTGACAGAATAAACTTGTATTCAACATTTTTTTTATGTTATGATATAAATACATTTCGACTTATTATTGATTCTGATCTTATTTGGATTATATCTATTTTATAGTATTGTCGCAGCTAGTCTTAGCATAATTTGCCACTTACATTTTCAACGGATTTGATCAATTCCTGGCAACACATAATTTGATGCTGCTCATTTACACAGGTAAGATATATGCTTTAGTACACTACTCAAAGAAAGGAGTTTTTATATGGAACATCAGAATTTTTCAGAAATCACACCGGAACTGATCCGACTCGCAAAACTCAGTGAAGAATCCAACATTATTGATTCCTCCCTTTTTACAAGATATGACGTAAAACGGGGACTTCGTGACTTAAACGGTAAAGGTGTTCTTGCGGGACTGACAACCATTTCCGATGTAAGAGCCACCGAAATTATCAATGGAGAATCCGTTCCTGCCCACGGCCGCCTGTTTTACAGAGGCTATGATGTCGAAGACTTAGTACATGGATTTAGCAAAGAAAATCGTTTTGGTTTTGAAGAAGTGACTTATCTTCTTCTTTTCAACAAGCTGCCCAACAAACAGGAACTTGCTGAATTTCAGGAACTGCTCTCCGCTTATAGGACCCTCCCTACAAGCTTTGTACGCGACATTATTATGAAAGCTCCCAGCAGAGATATGATGAATACACTGGCAAGAAGCGTACTCACCATGTACTCTTATGATGACAGGGCGGATGATACTTCTCTGCCGAATGTCTTAAGACAGTGCCTGCAGTTGATCAGTATTTTCCCGCTGTTATCCATTTATGGCTATCAGGCGTACAGTCACTATCATGACGGCAATAGTCTCTATATCCATCAGCCGCAGCCCCATCTTTCCACTGCGGAAAACATATTACATATTCTGCGCCCCGACAGCCATTATACGGAGCTTGAAGCAAGGATTCTTGATGTTGCGCTTGTACTGCATATGGAGCACGGCGGTGGTAATAACTCCACCTTTACGACTCATGTCGTGACTTCCTCTCTCGCGGACACCTATTCTGTTATTGCGGCGGCTATCGGTTCCTTAAAAGGGCCTCGTCACGGCGGTGCCAATATTAAAGTTGTGCAGATGTTTGATGAAATGATGAAAGTCTTAAACGACTGGAACGATGAAGAGGAAGTCGCTGTTTATCTGAAAAAGTTACTACATAAAGAAGCTTTTGACCACGCAGGACTGATTTACGGTGTAGGACATGCGGTATATTCCAAATCCGACCCGAGAGCTGTAATCTTCAAAAACTTCGTAGAAAAACTTTCCGTGGAGAAAGGACTGGAAAAAGAATTTAATTTATATTCTTTAGTAGAGAAACTTGCCCCGCAGGTTATTGCAGAAGAACGCCAGATTTACAAGGGCGTCAGCGTCAATGTTGACTTCTACTCCGGCTTTGTATATAAGATGTTGGGACTGCCCCAGGAGCTGTTTACCCCGATCTTTGCGATCGCACGTATCGTCGGATGGAGCGCTCACCGGATGGAAGAACTTGCCAATAACGGAAAGATTATCCGTCCTGCTTATAAACCGGTCGGATATGATAAAAAATATACGAATATCGCAGACAGAAAGAAAAAATAACAAAAATGATATTCCCAAATTCAGGCGGGCTGCAAAGCCTGCCTTATTTCTTTCAGCTTTTTGGCAGTTCTGCGCTCTCTGTGTTCAATTCTTTCAACTCTCTTGCCACCATCACTACAATGATCTGCGTCAGGATAAACGTCAGAATATCCGCCACAGGCTGTGCAAGCTGCAGACCTAAAACATCGAACATTCCCGGCAGTATCAATATTGCAGGGACGAAAAACAAGCCCTGTTTCCCGATTGCCGTAAGCGTAGCGCGGAAACTGTATCCGATAGACTGTACCAACATATTACCGATAATGGAAAAGGCCTGTACAGGCAAAATAACACACTGCATTTTCAGTGCCTTTGCTCCGATCCTGATCACCTCTGCATCTTCTCTCCGGAACAGACGCATAATCGGCGTAGATACCGCAAACATGATCACTGCCATAACTAACAGGAATACAAACGCCACTTTCCTGCAAAAATAATAGGCATCCAGTACACGGTCATATTTTTTTGCGCCAAAATTAAAGCCGCACACCGGCTGAAATCCCTGCCCGAATCCGATCAATGCCGAGTTGATAAACATCATGATCCTTGTCACAATAGACATAGCCGCCACCGCCGCGTCACCGAACCCTGATGCCGCCACATTCAATAGTACCGAAGCGACACTGGCAAGTCCCTGACGCCCTAATGTCGGCATACCTGCAGATAATATTTCTTTATATACCCACCATTTCATCGTGAAAAATCTTGGATGCGGTTTCAGCACATTTCCGGAACGAATCACCAGAACCAGCAAAATTACAAAGCTGACAAACTGGCTGAATATCGTTGCAATCGCCGCACCGGATATTCCCATCTTAAACCCGAAGATCAGAACCGGGTCCAGAATCACATTCAATACACCGCCGGCTGTGATTCCCAGCATGGAAAGCGTTGCGTTCCCCTGCGCCCGCAGATGATTATTGAATACAAAAGAAACTGTCATATAGGGAGCCGCAATCAGAATATATTTCCCGTAGTCTTTCGCATAAGGTGCAATCGTTTCCGTTGCCCCAAGCCTCCGAACCAGACTGTCAATGTTCGCAATACCGAATACCGCCAGCAAAAGCCCAAAGACGACTGCTGTATAAACCGCTGTTGAACAGGCTCTCTGCGCCTTTTCATCTTTCTTTTCTCCCAGCATACGGGACATAAAATTTCCGCTTCCCATCCCCAGCGTAAACCCGATAGCCTGAATCATTGCCATCAGGGAAAAATTAACGCCTACCGCTCCGGAGGCCGACGTGCTCAACTGACTTACAAAAAAAGTATCAGCCATATTATAGATAGAAGTGATCAGCATACTGATAATTGTAGGTACCGCAAGACGCGGTATCAGTTTATTGACCGGCGTTTCTATCATCATCTTATACTTTTCTTCATAAGTCATTTCTCTCTGCATCGCTTTTTCCCTATCCCGACTCTATATTTGTTTTTAAATAGGGATGTCTCGCAAAACGTGGCATCCGTTGTTCATTATAGTACAAAACATCCATTTTGCAAAGCACAATAAATTTTTATGATTTTTTCACAATTGCATATCACAACAGATTTTTCTTGCATATTTCCTCTCAATAAACTACAATTGTTATAGAAATACCGAGTGAATTTTATTGTGAAAACTATCTGAGTGGGGGTTTCATGGATACATATAATACAGAATCTAATGAGAAACAGACAAAAAATATCAAAGGCATCCGAATACAGTCAATAAGTTATTTTATGATAGTCATATCCTGCGTTTTTTACATCTTTATTCTGTGTATCATCATTCAGATGTCCAACCGTTATGATACCCTGATCCAGAATATAAATGCCTACACCGCATGCAATCAGGATGCGAGTACTCTGAAACAGGCCTCGGACTATCTCACGGAACAGGTCCGCCTTTATGTCATAACTACAGATTCCAAATATATGGATGCCTATATTGATGAACTTTATGTTTCCATGCGCAGAGAACATGCTCTGGAGGATTTACAGAATAGTAATAACAGTATCGAATCTCTGTCTTACCTGCAGCAGGCGCTTGATAAATCCAATGAACTCGCGGCAACAGAGCTCTATGCCATACGCCTTGTTGGAGAAGCCAAAGGCTATTCTTCCGATGCATTTCCTGATTGTGTAAAGAATATAACATTATCAGATGCGGATATTGCTCTCTCTCCTGATGCCAAACTGCAAAAGGCTCAAACTCTGGTATTTGATTCAGAATATCTGCATATGAAAGAGCTGATCAATTCAGATATTTCTTCCTGCTTGGATTCCATTATATCCGACACTTTAAATGCTCAGGAATTAAGTGTTGACGCTATGCACCAGTCCCTTTCCAAGCAGCGCATTTATATCAGTATTTTATTTTTTCTCAATATTATCACTTTTATTATGATAATTATATTAATTGTCAAGCCTCTGAAAATATATGTAAATTGTATGAAAGAGGAAAAAATGCTATCTATTATGGGGGCATATGAATTTAAATATCTTGCCCTTACTTACAATGATATCTATAATCTTAAAAAGGTCAATGAATCTGTACTGCAGCAGAAAGCAGAGCAGGATCCCTTAACCGGTCTCGCCAATCGTGCGGCCTTTGAAAAATTGCAGCATGTTTTAAAAAGCGATGTTTCCTTAGTCCTGTTTTTAATGGATGTAGACAACTTCAAATCTGTCAATGATACTTACGGACATAAAGTTGGTGATCAGGTACTGCAAAAAGTCGCTGAAGCACTACAAAAAAGTTTTCGTTCTGAGGACTTCGTCATGAGAATAGGCGGAGATGAATTTTCTGCTGTTGTCACACACATTACGCCGGAGCAAAGTTCTGCTCTCGAACAAAAAATAACTTCTATTAATGAATTTCTTTCCAACTCCGATGACGGCTTACCTGTTGTGACACTCAGTATCGGTGCCGCCTTTTCTGACCAGGGCTTTACAGACGACCTTTATGTTCTGGCTGACAAAGCACTTTATTATGTAAAAGAGCATGGGCGTAACGGATATGCAGTCTATCAGGATATTTGTGACAGTTTATCAAAATGATTTTGGTAAACTGCCGCTATAACAATTCATTGGAATAATAAGGAATGATCAGGCAGTAGCCGGCACAGATATCGTCTGCATTTTTCAAATGATTCATATATACTACTTCCCGTATATATGAATCAAGCGTTTCATAATGTGCTTCATCTGCATAGATTCTGGCGATGGAAGTCAATGTCTCTCCCTGTTCCACACAAATATTTTTATAATATTTAAAGGAGAACTCCTCTTCTTTTGCATCTCCGGCTTTGGAGATCATACCGTTTATGTAAAAAAGAACAATGCAAATGAATACCAATGCGAAAATCAACAGAAAAATATGCTTTCTTATTTCTGCATTTCTTCTTCTCTTATTATCACGGATTCTCATATCCCATTTGCTGACCGGCAATGTACTGTAGTTATTATTTGCTGTCATACTCTTCATAAATATGTCCCTCTCTTCTGTAATAATTTTTTCGGATACTCACATGCCCTGTGCTGTGTTTTCGCTCAGGAACCTGTGATGAGCTTAGTATATCCCATATAGTGTCCCTTAAAATGGACAGCTTTCCTGAATTCCAATTTATTTGCTGTAAAAAAATTTGATGCCGGAAATGGTTTGATCTTACTGTTATCTTTCCATTCTGATATTTTACAGAACATATATTCTGAACAAATGTTCTTATTTTATTTATAATAGCATTCCGAACAAATGTTTGTCAATATATTTTCAAACATTTGTTCGGAATATATGTTTGCTTTTTGGGATAAGGTATGGTATAATATCGACAGATATTATACCAGCGCCGAGCGAAGCCCGTGAGCGAGATGTCGCAAAGCGGAATCGGGCGGCACTGCTGACATAAAATACACACAGAAACGAGGACAATATGGCAAAAGGAAAAATCACCGCAAAACAGCAGGAAATTCTGGAATATATGAAAGAAGAAATTTTAAAGAAAGGTTATCCGCCCACTGTGCGGGAAATTTGTCAGGCTGTGAATTTAAAATCAACCTCTTCTGTCCATGCTCATCTGGAGTCTCTCGAAAAGCTCGGTTATATCGAACGTGACCCGACAAAGCCCCGCGCTATTGAGATCTGCGATGACAGTTTCCAGATGGTTCGAAAAGAGATGGTCAGCCTCCCGGTAGTCGGCACTGTTGCTGCCGGTCAGCCTCTCCTCGCCCAGCAGAATATCGACAGCTATTTCCCGGTTCCCGCCGAGTTTGTACCGGGCGGTGAATCCTTTGTGTTAAGGGTGAAGGGAGATTCCATGATAAATGCCGGAATCTTTGACGGAGATCAGATTTTTGTGAAATGTTGTAATACCGCTTCAAACGGTGATATTGTAGTCGCTCTGGTGGATGACTCTGCCACCGTCAAGACTTTTTATAAAGAGAAAGATCATATCAGACTGCAGCCGGAAAATGATTCCATGGAACCTATTCTTGTCACAGACTGTACGATTCTGGGGAAAGTGTTCGGTGTATTCCGAATCCTTTGACAAGCTATTTTTATAGCTGTCGCAAAACTTATCTTTTGTTATCTCGGTTTCACGTAAGTATTACATGAAAAACGGGATAGAAATCTGTTTAAAGACTTCTATCCCCTTTTCATGCCATAGGAAAGTGCTCCGGATTTTCGAGCTCGCTTTTTTACAGTTCGTTCGCTTCTATTTCTTTTCCGTCCCGCCAGATTCTTTCCAGATCATAAAACAGCCTGTTTTCCGTATCAAAGATATGCACGATGATATCGCCGTAATCCATCAGAATCCAGTTGGCACTTTTATAACCTTCCGTCTGCTTCATTGTAACACCGGCTCTTCCAAGCATCTCATCCACATTGTCGCACATCGCCTGGATCTGGCTGTGATTTTTTCCGCTTGCAATAATAAAATAATCGGCAATTGTAGAAATATCACTGATATCGATCACTTTTACGTCCTCGGCCTTTTTATCTTCCAAAGCCTGAATTGCCAGTTTTGCCATCTCTTTCGCTTCCATAAGTCTTCTCCTTTCTACAGCAGAGTACAAGCTGCTGTCCGTATGTAGTCAGTCCGTATGCTGCTCATTTTGCATCTTCCTGTAATAATCATAAGTTTTCTGTGTCATCGGGTCAATATCATTTTGTGCCCCATCCAAATAAGAGAGTGTATCTTTTAAAATCTCTATCAGCGCTTTATCAAGATCCTGAAAGGCTAACTTTCTCAGTTCCGGCAATCTCGCAGAATGCGTCCTTCCCGGCTCAATATAATCTGCAATAAATACAATCTTCTCAAGGGTACTCATCCCGGGCCGTCCGGTAGTATGATACCTGACGGCATTTAAAATGTCCTCATCTCTGATACCGTATTTGTGCTCTGCCAGATAAGCACCTGCTTTTGCATGGAGCAAAAACGGATTTTTTGCCTCTGTCATATTGATCTCAATAGACTGCTTTTTACAGAGAGAGACCTTTTTGTCATTACTCAGACATTTTGCACAGTCATGCAAAAGTCCTGCTGTTTCCGCCCGTTCTGTATCAATATCATAACACATCGCCAGACAGGCTGCTGTATAAGTGACACCAAGCGTATGCTCAAAACGTTTTTTGTCCTGTGTTTTCTTGACCCTTGCCTGTAATTCTGCAATATCCGTTCTCGCCATACCAATAACCATGCCCTTTCCAAAGCCTGTAACCTTTTATGTGTGACTTCACTCTTCTTTCTTTTCATAAAGATGATTTTTGATGATATACTCCCTTACCTTTTCCGGCAGCATATAGCGGATAGAGCGGCCTTTCGCGATCTTTTCCCTGATCATGGAGGAGGAAATATCTACATGCCGGACGTTGAGAAGTGTGATATCCGCATCATATTTTTCTTTTAATTCCGCAATTTTCTCTTCCATATCAGCGCGCTTTTTACTGCCCCGCACTGCCGCCAGGATTTTTGCATTTTGAAAGATTACTTCCGGATTTTTCCATTCTTCCATCGTAAAAAGATTATCAGCCCCTACGATCAGATAGTATTCCTGATTGGGATAACGCTCTTTCAACTCCATCAGTGTATCACAGGTATAGGAATTTCCACCCCTGTCTATCTCGGCCGTGGAAAGTGCAAAATGAGGATTGTCCTCAATCGCGAGTCCTGTCATATTGATCCGGTCTTTTGCCGGAACAATTTCTGAAGAATCCTTCAAATAGGAATATCCCGAGGGAACAAACAAAATATCATCAAGCCCGGCGTCCTCCCTTGCCGCCTCGGCAATGATCAGATGCGCCGTATGAACGGGATTAAAAGTACCTCCAAGAATACCTATTTTTTTCATAATACAATTCCCCTCACTCTAATTTTCTATTTCGGTAATTCAATCTTTTTATGATCCTTATTTTCCTTATATAATACAATTTTTTTGCCGATGACCTGCACAACCTGAGAATGTGTACGCTCTGCCAGCATATCCGCAATCTCCCGCGGATCATCCATGCAGTTTTTCAGTACACTGATCTTGAGCAGTTCCTTTTTATGAAAACCCTCTGCAATACTTTCCGTAAATTCCGGTGTCAGAGAAGCCTTCCCCACCTGAAATGTGGGCTCTAAATCCATAGCAAGCCCTTTTAAATAGGCTCTTTGTTTACTCGTCATAATTTCTCCCTTTCATCATTCCGGATAATAGTCAAACGACAGACCGTACAATCTGACCGTATCGCCTTCTTTGATCCCCAATGCTTTGAGCTCGTCCAAAATACCATTTTCCCGCAAAAACCGTTGGAAGAAAGCAAATCCCTTTTCCGATTCCAGATTCGTATAGCCAAGCATTTTCTCAATTCTGGGACCTTCTACCACATACTCATCCTCCTCGGCATCGTAAGTAACCGTATGCGGCTCCTGTTCCTGATAGAGCGCTGTCTCCGGGTCATATTCCTGCTCAAAAATAACCGGTTTATCCTCAATCTCGGAAAGTTTTCTTTTCACGGCGTAAAGCAATTCCTTTACTCCTTCGCCTGTCACGGCAGAAATAGCAAACACAGGGATACCTTCCGGCTCAAACTCCGCACGGATCCTGCCCACCGGGTCATCATCTCCGAAAATGCAGTCTATTTTATTTGCGGCGATCACCTGCGGACGCATTGCGATATCTTTTTGATAGTTTTCCAGCTCTTTCCGGATTGCATAGATGTCCTCAATCGGATCTCTCCCCTCGGTAGATGCGGCATCCACGATGTGGATCAGCATCTTTGTCCGCTCAATATGACGTAAGAACTCATGTCCCAGTCCCACGCCCTCCGATGCACCCTCAATGAGTCCCGGAATATCCGCAATCACAAACCCGTCATCATCCAGATCAACAACACCGAGATTGGGATTTAAAGTTGTAAAATGATAGTTGGCAATCTTTGGTTTCGCATTCGTCACTCTGGATAAAAAGGTAGATTTTCCCACATTCGGAAAACCCACAAGCCCGACGTCCGCAATCACCTTAAGCTCCAATACCAGTTCCAGCTCCCTTGCCGGCTGCCCCGGCTGGGCATACTTGGGTGCCTGCATGGTGGAGGTGGCATAGTGCTGGTTTCCGTTGCCTCCTCTGCCGCCTGTAAGCAGCACAAAACGGGTATTTTCACCGGACATGTCGGTGATCACTTTCCCGCTCTCCGCATCCCTAATAACCGTCCCTGCCGGCACTTTGATCACGATATCCTTCCCGTTTTTTCCGTGGCAGTTTTTCTTGCCGCCCTCCTCACCGTTTTCGGCCTGGTACTTCCGGATATGTCTGAAATCCGTCAGCGTATTTAAGCCCTCATCTACCACAAAGATCACGCTGCCGCCATTACCGCCGTCTCCGCCGTCCGGTCCGCCGTTCGGCACATATTTTTCGCGCCGAAAGGAAACATGTCCATCGCCGCCTTTACCGCTTTTTACATAAATTTTTGCTCTGTCTGCAAACATATATTTTCCTGCCCATATTTTCTTTTTCAATAAAATGGAACAGGGCTTCAAACCATCGTTTGAAGCCCCGGATAATTCCTATTTGCCTGCAAGGCTCAAGCGAATATACTATATATCCATTAAGCCGCACACTCTGAGAGAAGATTAATCCTCTTTTCTTTCTACCGGATAAACGGAAGCCTGCTTTTTGTCTCTTCCTTTTCTCTCAAATCTCAGAACACCGTCCACCAGTGCAAATAATGTATCATCTCCCCCGATTCCTACGTTATTACCGGGATGAATCTTCGTTCCACGCTGTCTGTATAAAATATTGCCAGCTTTTACAAACTGTCCGTCTGCTCTTTTTGCGCCTAATCTCTTCGACTCGGAATCTCTGCCGTTCTTCGTGGAGCCGACACCCTTCTTATGCGCAAAAAACTGAAGGTTTAACTTCATCATGGTCTTACACCTCCTCAAATTTTACTTTACAATACTTTTTGCCGTACTGTTTTTCAATACTCACACAGCCCAGAGCCAGGGAATCTAACAATAAAACCGCTTTTTCATCCATACCTTCCGGAAAATCACAGGCAATGAACCCGCTCTCTTCATCGGTATCCGGTTTTATCGCAATCCTGCAAAGTTCTTCCAGAGAATTGAGCGTGTTAATCACAAGAACGGACAATGCCGCACAGACAATATCGCTGCCCTGCTCTGCATACTCTGCATGTCCGCTGCATTTTAATCCTCTGTATTCTCCCTGCCTGGTTTTGCGAAAAATCACTGTCGTCATAAAACGTTAGCCGTTGATCTTGTCAATCTTAACCTGTGTGTATGCTTGTCTGTGACCGTTTTTCTTGTGGTAGCCGGATTTTCTCTTATACTTGTAAACGATGATCTTTTTACCTTTGCCCTGTTTTTCAACAGTGCCGGTTACAGTTGCGCCTGCTACATCCGCGCCGACTTTCAGACCGTTATCGCTTACTGCTACTACCTGGTCAAATGTTACAGAGCTTCCTTCTTCCACATCCAGCTTTTCCACGCGGATGACATCACCTTCGGAAACTTTGTACTGCTTTCCACCTGTTGCAATAATTGCGTACATACCGTACCTCCTGTTCAATTACTCGCTGGCTTCGGCGGCATTATCATGCATCTTTTCAGGGGAATTTCCCTTTTCTGCCTCGCCATGCGGCATACGTTGATATAATAACATTCGACAGGAAAACTGTCAAGAAAATTTTTGGTTTTCTGACTGCATACCGTTTAACTGTCTGTATGTCAATATGATAATAAGGGCCGAGATGATAAATGTCAATACATCCGATACCGGCATCGAATATAAAACCCCGTCCAACCCGTAAAACAAAGGCAGAAGAAGCGCAAAACCGACACCGAACACAATCTCCCTGACCATGGATAGCATTGTCGATGTCGCCGCTTTTCCCATGGCCTGTAAAAAGATGAACGTCGCTTTATTCACACAGGCGAAAATCACCATGCACAAATAGACTCTGAATGCCCTGATTGCAAACTCCGTATAGTAAACACTCTCGTTGGCAGCTCCGAAAATGCCGATGAGCTGTTTCGGAAGAAATTCAACAATCAACAGTGATACCGCACCGACACAGGCTTCCGCTATCAGAAGCTTTGCAAATATCTCTTTTACCCTTCCGCTTTGACCGGCGCCCATGTTATATCCGACGATTGGAATGCATCCCGCCGCCATGCCTACTACGATAGAAATCACGATCTGAAAGAACTTCATAACGATACCTACAACCGCCATCGGTATCTGGGCATACTGCACCCGGCTGAATATTTCATCCAGCGCACCGTATTTTCTTACCATGTTATTGATCGCCGCCATAGATGCCACGAGAGATATCTGGGATAAAAAGCTGCAGATACCGAGAACCAGCGTCCGCCCCACAATTTCTTTCACAAGTTTAAAATCTTTTCCTGTTAAATGGATGATCTTTGTATGCATAAGATACCAGATCGCCAATGCCGCTGTCGCAATCTGTCCGATCACCGTGGCCACTGCCGCTCCCATCATGCCCCAGCCAAACAGAAAAATAAAGACCGGATCAAGAATCATATTGATGACTGCGCCTGCCAGTGTGGATATCATTGCAAACTTCGGACTTCCGTCCGCCCTGATCACCGGATTCATGGCCTGCCCGAACATATAGAACGGAATGCCCAGGGATATCCAGAAAAAGTACTCTTTTGAGTAACGGAAGGTTTCTTCGTTCACAGTCCCTCCGAACATTGCAATGATCCGATTGCTGAAAATAAGGTATATTGCGCACAGCACCAGACTGAACAGCACTGTCAGCGTAATGGCATTTCCCATGCTCTTGCCAGCCTCCTCCGGCTTATTTTTACCGAGTGAAAGGCTTACAAAGGCACAGCATCCGTCCCCTACCATAACCGCGATCGCCAGTGCGATCACAGTCAGCGGAAATACCACAGTATTGGCCGCATTTCCGTAAGAACCAAGATACGTTGCGTTGGCGATGAATATCTGATCCACGATATTATACAAAGCAGCTACAAGCAGAGAGATGATACAGGGAACGGCATATTTCCGCATCAGCTTCCCCACCGGTTCTTCCATTAAAAAAGCATTATTATTTGATTCCATTTCTTACCCCCCTTAAACAAAAAAACGCCTTGCAGATAACTGGATTTACGCAGTATCTGCAACACGTTTTTTATATTATAAAGCATTTTGCACAATATTTCAAATGTCTTTTTATACAAAATTTCTATACTATTATTTATAAAGACTGCACAAACATATCTCTATACTGTACCTTTTTGTTCCTTTTTCTCCTGTATCTCCTTTACGATCTGATTATATACTTTCTTATTCAGGCGGTAAAAATATAAAACAACTGCTGTTACGATCCACAATATCCCCGGCACAGTCGTGAAAGAATGTTTGATCACTGCAAGGACAGCCGGATTCTGCTGCACGTTTGCCACATAGCCGAATGCACCGAGTATTCCTGCCAGAACGGAAGTTCCGATGGCCATCCCGATCTTATTTCCCAATGAGATAAAGGCATACTGGAAGCCGTCGTTGCGCAGACCCGTTTTCCATTCTCCGTATTCCACACAGTCCGGCACGATTGCATAGATTGCTGTATTAAAACCGGAGAAGAAGAACTGTGACAGACAGGAAAACAGGTAAAATGGAACTGCCGATTCACCTACTGTGAAGAAGTACATACAGAACATGCTGATTCCCGTCAACAGTGCAAATATGGAGGCTGCCCGCCCTTTATTATTGGTCAGCCTGAACACTACCGGAAAGCAGGCCGCACCTATGATGGACGGAATGATGATGAAAAGTGAATATGTACTGAATAATGCTTTATTTCCCTCTACATAAGTAAAATAATACAATGCATCCGCATTTCTCCCGTAAAGTGTCACTCCGAACAGAAACTGCCCTGCCACAGCGATCATATACGGTCTGTTCTTTGCCACGGAAGTCAGCTGCACTTTCAAGCTGGTCTTCTCTTTTTCCGGTACATCAACCACTTCTTTTGTTTTTGCAAAACAGAAAATGTGACATGCCGCAAAAATACCTCCATATAAAACAGCGATCAACAGATATCCCCGCTTGTCGTTTCCGTTACCGAGAGCCGTGATCAGAGGAACCGTCACAATATTGATGATACCGATTGCGATCATGGCGCTGACCGAACGGAAGGTATTGATTTTTGCCCTTTCCTCAATATTCTGGGTCATTGCACCGCACAAAGTCCCGTACGGGATATTAACACAGGTATACCCAAGCACCAGGATACAATAGGTAACTGCCATATAAACAATTTTTACGCCGGATGACCAGTCAGGATGTGCCCAAAAAGTCAGCATCAGTACAATTGCTGTAAGCGGCGCCGCAATTAACAGCCAGGGACGGTATCTTCCCCAACGTGTGTGCGTTTTATCTGTCAAACTGCCAATGATCGGATCATTCACCGCATCCCAGAACCGGGAAAAAAGCATCAGCCCCGCCACAGCTCCCATTCCGATTCCAAATACATCCGTATAAAATATCATCAGAAAATTTCCGACAAACATCCAACTGAAATTACATCCCACATCCCCATGCCGTAAGCGATCTTGCTGATCAACGGCACCTTTACATCTGTTTTTTTCTGCTCCATGATACCCTCCTGTATATACCGGCTATTTCCTTTTTATACTGTTCTTATATATTCCTTTCAGATGCGGATCACCGCTTTCACAATATCCGCCTTGTTGTTTACACTGTGATCCATCGCTTTCTGGACATCATCAAGATCAAATATATCCGTTACGATTCCTTTTAAATTAACCTTTCCGGCTGCAACCGCATCGATTGCCATCGGATAAATATGGCGATAACGGAATACGGTTTTAAATGTCAGCTCCTTATCCAACGCAAGGCTCATCGGCAGCGTCATCTCACCGCTTTTACTGTATCCTACCAGTACAATAGTCGCCCCTTTCTTTGTCATATGTATCGTCTGCACTGTTGTAACCTGTGTTCCTGCGGTTTCTATCGCCAGATCACAGCCCCGTCCATCCGTCAGTTTCTTCACTTCTTCCACCGCATCGGTTTGTGCCCCATTGATCACACCATCGGCCCCGAGTTCCATTGCTTTTTCCAGACGTTTTTCCATAATGTCAACCACATACACTCTGGAAACTCCCATCGCCTTTAACGCCATCATCGTCACCAGGCCGATACATCCGGCTCCCATCACTACCGCTGTCTGTCCCGCTTTTGCGCCACCCTGCATCGCTGCATGGAATCCCACAGCCAGAGGCTCGATCAGCGCCCCTTCCATTGTGTCCACATTGTCCGGCAGTTTAAAACACAGATCCGCTTCATGCGCTACATACTCCTGAAATACTCCGTCTACCGGCGGTGTTGCAAAAAATACCACATCCGGGCAGAGATTATAACGTCCGGTCTTACAAAATTCACAATGTCCACAGGTCTTTCCGGGCTCCAATGCCACCCTGTCCCCCACTTTCAGGTGTTTCACGTTTTTTCCGATTTCAACGACCGTACCCCCCGGTTCATGCCCCAGAACAAAGGGCGGCTTTACCACATAATCTCCGATCGCTCCTGTCTCATAATAATGCAGATCACTGCCGCAGATCCCCACATATTCCAGTTTTACAAGCACCTCGTCATCCTTCGGCACAGGAATCTCACGCTCCTCAAATCCCATCTTTCCAATTCCCAGCATAACCGCTGTTTTCATGGTTCCTTTCATGATAAATACCTTCCCTTTCTTTATTTTATACTTTATTAAATAGTTTTATTATGTATTTTATTTTATTAACAACACAGTATTTTGTCAATACAAAATCAGGAACATCAATGCTTTTCGTCACTTCATCCAAAAACCACATACCTTTTTTAGTAAAACTGCATCAAAAAAGGAGACCTCTTCTTTGAGATCTCCTGTTCATAAGCTCTTTATCCTTATACCTGCTCCATAAACGTCTCTATTACTTTCAGAGACGCCCCTAACGCTGCCGCCTCTGTCTTATGCCCGCAAAGCTTTATAAATGCACTTTCCTCCCCGAACGTATTTCTTTCAGATACCTTATCTCGAACATCCCGGATACGCTCTCCCATACAACTTCCTACATATCCGCCTAAAACGATATCGCAGTCCAGCACCATGTGAATATTATTGACCGCTGTCGCCAGACAGGAGGTATAGCTGTCCCAAATATTAACGGCTTCTTTTTCCCACTGCTCCAGTTTTTTGAAAAAACTTTCCAGTTTCCCGTCTGCCGCATCGGCCAGACGTTTTGCACAGCAATAGGCATCCAGACATCCCCGTTTGCCGCAATAGCATTTCTCTCCATCTGGAACAATGGTCATATGTCCAACTTCTCCACAGCGGAAATTTTTTCCCTGTTCCAGTTCGCCGTTTCTGTAAAATGCTCCTCCAACCGTATTACTTAAAGACAGATAAAAAAAGCGTTCCGGGCTTTCAGGCCGTCTCCCTTCCGCATAAGCTCCTGCATTTGCGTCATTCAAAAAATGACAGGGGTAAGAAAAAAAACGGCTTACATACGCGAATGGAAGAGACTTTACTCCGAGTATATGTGAATCGGCGATCATTTTTTCTTTTAAATCGATGATCCCCGGAAAAGATACACCGATTCCCAGAATATTTTCCCGCTTGAATCCGCCTTCTTCCAGAAAATGCTCCAGCTTCCGATTCACCTCAACATAGTAATTATCTTCCACAGCGAAAGGATGATAAATGCGTTTGTATTTTAAAATGCTGCCCCCCAGATCGGTAAGCACCAGACTGATATGATTTTTGGTGATGTCCAGTCCCACTGCCTGCCCTGCACTGTCAGATACCGCCAATGCCTTCGCCCGTCTTCCTCCGGTTGACTGTAATTCCCCCTTTTCTTCCACCAGCCCTTTCTCTATCAGCTCCTTCGTTATCTGTGTTGCTGTCGGCAGGCTCAGTTTCAGGGCATAAGAAATATCCGGATTTGATACCGTCCCCTGCCTGCATATATAGCGGAATACATCATTCCTGTTTTTCCGCTTCACTTCCATGTTGGTAATTTTCTTTTTATCCATATCGGCTCCTATACTTTATTAAAGTACTTTTTCAAGTATAGCATTTAAATTACCGGAAAGCAATGTAGATTTCTGTCAGATCGACTGACTATCCATCAAGATAAAATTACAGGCACTTACGTTATTATCCTGCCCGATCGTATAAATTCCTCCGTAAATTCCAGTATTCTCACAGATCATCGAACCCGCCAACAGAGAAAAACCAGGCTGCGATCTGCGCTCTCGAGCTGAACTGCTCTGTTTCCAGCAGATGTGCCATCTCTTCCTTTGTATAAAAGGCTGCCTGAATCCATTCGTTCTCCGACATGTGAGTGTCGTTGATTTCTCCTTCCGCCTCCACAAATGCTACCTGATTCAAAATATCGCAGATCGAGACTGCGGCAAAAGCAGGATTTAAAATTTTGTGTATCTTTTTTAAAGACAGGCCGGTTTCCTCGTAGAGTTCCCGCCTGATGCATTCCTCTAACGTCTCTTCCTCCTCTTTCATCCCGGCGCAAAGATTGTAGACAAATCGGTTCACTCCCATCCGAAACTCCCGCAGAAGAAGCATCTTTCCCTGATGAATCGCCACAATAGAAACTCCGCTGACCTTACTGCCCAGTTCAGAAACACCGGCAATCTCATGATGGCTTACAATCTCATACTTTTTCTCGCGGCCGGCTCTGTTTTCGTATACAAGCTCGTAATTTTTTAAATATTTTCCTTCCCGGACTTTTTTTATTTCCTGTAGTTTCATCACAATAGCCGTACCCTTTCCTCAGAGATTTTTCCACTCCCAGTCCCGCAGCATATATTGCAGCGTACGTGAAGTTTTCTTTCTGGTGATCTCGCCGATTCCCAACCTTGTCAGATCAATAAAGCGCGTCGGCACCTGATCTTTCGCAGTCTCTTTTTTCAGCGTCTCAATCAGCGCTCTTTCATGCTCTTTTTCTTTCATATTGATAAAGTCCACCAGGATCATACCGCTTAAATTCCGCGCCGACATCTGATAACAGACTTCCTTTACCGCTTCCAGATTTGTCCTGAAATAAAACTCTTCCGACTCCGTTTTCTTTTCCGCCTTGCCGGAATTTACATCCACCGCAATGAAAGCCTCCGTAGGCTCTATCATCAGATAAGCGCCGGATTTCATGTATACTTTCGGCGATAAAAGCTCTTTCAGGTGCGTATCCAGAGCATAGATGCTCGCCAGAGAAATACGCCCGTCTTCATAAAATCTCACCGGAAGAGAGCGCGTATATGCGTGCCCCATCAGCGTTTCATATACATCCTTTTCGTCCGTCACGATCTCCGTAGTGGTGTCTATCCTTTGATCTTTGATAAAATCCAGATAAAAAGCTTCCGGTTCATACAGTTTACTGTAGACTGTTCTGGTCCGACTCAGTTGGTCAATGTCTTCCAGTTGACTGACTAGGTCAAGGAGTTCGTCCCGCCATACTTCAGCTTTTACGGACGGCGCATTGGTGCGAAACGTAATATCAACTCCCGCAAAACAAGAGGTTTTTGAGGGATTTTCCGATAACAGTTTTTCTTTCCACTGTTCAAAGTTCTCTTCAAGCTGCCCCTTATCTGCTTCCGCCAGTTTAGCCGAATAAACGACTTTGCCTCTTCCTCTTTTCACAACAACAAACTGTCCCGCAAGAGAATATTCTGTGGTGAGCCCCGGCGGTTTTGTTCCCTTTGCCTGCTTGATGATCTGCACCGGCATCTCATCACCGCATAAGATCCGCCCGTCTGCTTCCCGGTTTACGGGTTTATAACAGGCATGATCCTTTATCTGCAAAAAACCGGTCTTTCCTTTTCCGCCTTTCACTGCATCCAGAGAGAAAAAGGCTCCCTGAAACTGCTTTGCCACATTAAGCACTTTTCCGAGCAAAACAGTCCCGATCGGAAACTCTTCCTTTTCTTCTCTTGCCGCCTTATAAATCCGGCCATCCCGGATCAGAAAGCTGTATAGGATTCCTCTGTTCCGCAGAATCAGTATTTTATTAGAATGCGAACTCTTCTGATAAAGTTCATCCTCTTTATCCAGATGAGCGGCTCCCTGTATATATCTGCTCACGCTAGCTCCTTTGTTATCCCTCTTTTCATCTCATACACTTTTCCGGAAGAATCATTTACTCTCCCAAAATCCTTGCCCAATCTGCCTGCCAGTTGTTCATGCTCATCAGGTTATACTGAATGCCATTCACTACAATATTCTGGTATGTGATCACATGCGGCGCTCTCCTTGCGATCTCTTCCACCGCCTCCAGACAGATTGTCTGTGCATCTCTCTGTTCGCCCATCAGAGAGTTTTCAAATCCCCCGTACTCTTTTTTGGTAAAAGGATTCTTCACACCGGCTTTCTTTGTATCCGCTCTTGAGATGACCCACAGACCCTCTCTGTAGCCGCCGATTCCCGGAATCTGGGCGGAATGGAACACGGCAACAATGTCATCCAGTTTTACAAGATAACATCCCTTCACCGGCCATACCGACAGAAAATAGTGTTCCGTGATCATAAACAGAAGTTCTGCCTTCGCCCTGTTTGTTCTTCCGACAACGCACACTGCATCAGGACTCATCAGTTCCCTGTCCGCCTGCTGCAGTTCTTCTGCACTGTATCCGGTTTCTTTCTGATAGTAATCAAGATAAGTCCGTATCCGTTTTTTATGCATACCACGTCCGCCTAAAACCATCAAAAGCCCCGGTACAGCCATAAATGCCCCAATCAGCAGTCCCCGGGAACCCAGCGCCAGTACACAGATCAATCCAAGAAAAACACCAAATATGAGCAATACCCAGCCTCCTGCCG
Source organism: Lachnospiraceae bacterium (assembly GCA_014804795.1). GTDB lineage: Bacteria > Bacillota > Clostridia > Lachnospirales > Lachnospiraceae > 1XD8-76. Next base: position 27,746 of record JAAUZC010000028.1, read on the forward strand.
CTAATCCCGCACCGCCGCCGCCCTGTGACCTGTATGCCTTTAGCACGCCGCCATGCTTGTTCACCAGTTTCTGCACATCCTTTGTCATTCCTGTTTTCATATTCTTTCCTCTTTTCTGCACACATTTTTGGCCCGGTGTGCGCAGGCACATCTCATATATTACTTTCTAGTCGCTTATGATAATGACCTTATCATCCAAAGCCTGCAGATTGCCAATCGGATTTCCCTTGCAGTTCACCAGCCGCAGAGACGGAATCGCCGCAAGCGGCCGAAGCTCCGTCACATAGTTATCCGAAAAATCCATCTCTTCCAGTTTTCCGAGGTTCTCCGCAAAATCAACATCCTTTATCTCATTACCGGCTATATTTAAATGCTTTAAATTCGGAAACGCTGTCAGAAAATCCAGATGGTCCGACAGAAACACGTCATCCTGCTGCACATATAAAATGCCGCCACCGCCGGATACTCTCACATTTTCATAGAGCGTCATCCCTGCCATTTCCAAAGATTCCAAAGACGGATTTTCTGTCACTTTATCAAAGTCTATCTCGCACTCTGCACCGCTGATATCAAGCTTCTCTAAATTCGGCAGCATAAATATCCCCGAGATATCCTCATAAGTTGTTATGCCTTTCATATTCACCGATTCTAACGATGTTATGCCGCTGATAAAAGCAAAGGAACCCTTGTCCAGCGAGGAGGTACATTGAAACTCCTTGAGCTGTGTCAGCCCCGACAGATCAATCCCCTCCGGCAGACCGCAGCTTTGCAGAGAAAGCTTTTTTAAGTTTGTCATATTCTGCAAAAAATCGCAGGAACGGAAACTCTTTAACGACAGACTTTCCAGACCTGTCAGCCCTGCAAGAGACGGTTCCTCACAGTCGTAAGGCCGCTCTAACGTCAGTTCCTTTAATCCGGTAAGGCTCTCCACTGCTTTCATATCTTTCAATTCGCCGCAGTCTGTCACAGAAAGCTTCTCCAGTTTTTCCAACACCTCTATTCCATTTAGATCAAGCAGTTTTGCGTCCGAAATCCCCAGGCTTTTTAACTGCGGCATCCGGTTTAAAAAGTTCAGCACTTTTATATTTTCGGACTCAATGATAAGCTCTTCCAGATTCTCAATGGAACCGAATACGGCAAAATCATTTAAGGCATCTGCATCTTCCAACGTCAGGCTTTTCAGATGCGCTATCGCCGTCACTGCACTGACATCGTTTAGCGAGGAAGCCGATACGGAAAGTTTTTCCACATTTGGAAACAGTTCGATTCCCTCCAGACTCTGAATATTGTTGCGGATTCCGAGCTCACAGATCAAGGACGGATCATCCACCGCCGCTGCCGCCGCTTCCGGAGAAGAAACGGACGCGGTAAGACTCTCCAGTTTCAGTCCCTCCAGATTGCATTCAGAGATGGAATTTATCGTCTCAAACTTCTTAAGCCCCTCCAACATGTTCAGTCTTTCATAACCGTTCTCATAGCGGATACCAATCCCCTTCGGATATGTAAGCCATGTGATTTCGGCATCAGGATTTTCAAGAGGATCGTCAAAACTGTATCCGATATAAGTATAGTCAAAATCAGCTTTATCGGCAACCCACTTGATCTGCGAAAGTTCCTGCGCCGTTACGTCTTCCGCATCTTTGCCAAAGGCAGCCGAAATCAACTCGCCCAGCAGACCGGGAAATTTTTCCTCCGCCCCATCGCTCTGCCCGTACCCGGCATAAGTATTCTGTTCAATCGCCGTGTAGAGTTCCTGCTTTTCCGCCTCCTCTTTCTTCGATTTTTCAGAAGACACTATATACCATATGCCGGCCGCAAACAGCACTATCACCAGACAGCGATAGAATATTGTGGTGGCTTTGGATACTTCCTGTTCTTTCGGTTTCACCACCGGCGCAGGCTTCCAGTCCGGTGTCTTTCTTGGAACAGTGCTTCCCTGCACCCCTTCTATGGCATACTCGCCGCCGCAGTACTCACATTTCACAAATCTGCCCCCGTCGGATGGCATTTTCAGCGTGCTGCCGCAGCCGGGACATTTCATTTCCGTAATCTTAATCTTGTTATCTATGGTGCACCTCCATACTTCCGTTCCGCAGATATCCGAAGTTCCTCAATATCTGAGAAAAAGTTTTCACCAACTATACAGATTCTCACTCATCCATCGGCACAAACACCGGACTTTCTTCCGTCCCCCGATTCAAATACGTGTCCTCTCTGGTGATCATCAAAGCAGATGCATCATACGGCAGCTTAAGCCTGTCACAAAGCGCCTCTATCACCATAGCAGGTTTAATATTCCCGGAACTTGACGCATTTACCATCAGATACAAGCAGTCCTTTCCCTGATAGGAGGAAACTCTGAAATCATAGATGGCAGGCTTTAAATCGATTTCCAGAATGCTTTTTTTCGTCTGTTTTTCCACCAGAATCTGCTCTTCGGAAAGAAAAGCTTCGATTGCACTCCTCCATCCCTGAGGGGGCACAAACTCATTTTTAAAAGCAATATAATAGCCTGCTGCGGCCACAGCTGCCATTGCGCTGCCCGATTTCTCCGGCAGTACGGTCACGGAAAGCACTTCCATACCCTCCGCCATCTGTTCATTCAGTCTCGCTTTGATGTCTTCTGTACTATCTAAAGAATTAAGTTCCACATCCATATATTCCCCGTCGCTCTCAAGCCCGATGCCGAGCGGTGCCGCAAAAGACATGACCTGATGAGGCGAAAATCCTCCGGTATAGGCAATGTCGATACCGGATCTGCGGAACACTTTCTGGAAATACCGCATAATGTCCAGATGTCCGATAAATTTTAACGCGCCGTGTTTCGAAAATTTGATGCGCACTTTGATCCGTTCACTCATACTCTCTCCTCCACGCAGACTCCGCAGCCGTATTTTGCCGCCCCGCAGCCGTTGCAGGCTTTTTTACAGTTAGGCGAAACGATCTCTTCCTGCGCCTTCTCCCATTCTTTCCATAAATGTTCTCTGGAAACGCCGCAGTCCAAAATATCCCACGGGAATATCTCATCTTTTTCCCGCTTTCTTGTATTATAAAAATCAATGGAAACACCACACTCCGCAAATGCTTCCAGCCAAAGGTCATTCTTGTAGTATTCGCTCCATGCATCAAACATACAGCCTTTTTCATAGGCTTTCCTGATCACCTGCGCGATCTTCCGGTCTCCTCTTGCAAACACGCCCTCCAACACGCTGACATCCGCCTCATGCCAGTTGTATTTGATCCGCTTCTGATTAAGCTGGGACATGATTCCTTTCTTAGTCTCATGAGCCTTGTCCAGAAATTCCTCCGCGCTGCACATGGGCGCCCATTGAAAAGGCGTAAACGGCTTCGGTATAAAGAAAGAAGTGCTCGCCACAATCTGCACCGGCTCTCTCCTTTTTTCTTTCGGCACCGTCTCAAAAAACTCCGCCGCGATCTTGTTCGCAAGATCTCCGATTCCCTGCACATCCTCCTTTGTCTCCGTGGGCAGTCCCAGCATAAAGTACAGTTTCACCCTTGTCCAACCGCCCTCGAAAGCAAGTTTTGCGCCCCGCAAAATATCTTCTTCTGTAAGGCCCTTATTGATCACGTTTCGAAGCCTCTGGGAACCGGCCTCCGGTGCAAAGGTTAAGGAACTTTTCTTCACATCCTGCACCTTGCTCATGACATCCAATGCAAAAGAATCAATACGCAGACTCGGCAGGGAAATATTCACTTTTTTCTCATTGCAGTCCCTGATCAGAAAATCTACCAGTTCTTTCAACCCGGAATAATCGCTGGAACTCAGAGAACTTAAAGAAATCTCCTCATGGCCGGTATTTTTTAACATTTCCACCGCATACTGTTTCAGCCTGTCCACGTTCTTCTCCCGCACAGGTCTGTAAAGCTGTCCCGCCTGACAAAACCGGCAGCCTCTGATGCAGCCCCGCTGGATCTCCAGCACTACCCTGTCCTGCGTACACTTGATAAACGGCACCACCGGCTTCACCGGATACGGCACGCCGTCAAAATCAGTGACTATATTTTTTGTGATGTGTTCAGGCGCTTCGGGAATATTCGGCCTCATCGAAGCGATCCTGCCGTCCTCATAATAGGAAACATCATAAAACTGCGGCACATAGATACCCTGTAAACAGCAGATCTTCTGCAAAAACTCCCTGCGGCTTCCCCCTGCCCTTTTGTTTTCCTTATAAATATCCAAAATCTCCCGGTATCTCGTCTCTCCCTCCCCGATATAAAAGAAGTCAAAAAAGTCCGCTATCGGTTCCGGATTGTAGGAACAGGGTCCTCCTCCTATCACGATCGGATCACTCTCTGAACGGTCTTTCGCCGAAAGAGGGATCTGTGCCAGGTCAAGCACCTGCAAAATATTGGTATAACACATCTCATACTGTAATGTGATCCCCAGAAAATCCAGATATTTTACCGGTTCCTGACTCTCTAAACCAAATAACGGAATTTCTTTTTCCCGCATGATCTTATCGAGATCCGGCCACGGGGAGTAAACTCTCTCGCACCACACATCTTCGTAGCCGTTGAACATATCATATAAAATCTGCAGCCCCAGATGGGACATGCCGATCTCATACACGTCGGGAAAGCACATTGCCATGCGGATATCCACATCCTCCGGGCGCTTTACTATACTGTTTATTTCTTTTCCGATATACCTTGCCGGTTTTTCCACCTGCATCAATATCTCATCTGAAAGCATTAATTCACTCAAGGTTTTCTCCTAAGCCGTCTGATTTATCACCGGTATTCACAGCGTTGTCATCCTCTGCAGAGGGCACTGTATCTTTCTCCGGCGATACCTGCTCACTATCAGTATACGGGATTAACTCTTCAAAATCAATTCCATTTATAAACTCTTCACTGCTTAAAGAATCCACCACATTCTGATAATCTACGCTGCCGATTTTTAATCCGGCAAACCGCATCAAAAGCACGATCATAAATAAAAGTGCAGAAAGAAAGCTGCGTGCCACAAAAGATGCCCTGTTTTTTTTCTGCATCTTCTGCCACGCGGCTTCCGCTTCTGCCTCTTCATTCTCCGCTGCCTGCAGCATGGATGTCCTCCCATAGCCGCTTTTCAGCGTATCGTTATATCTCTTCTTTTTTCCTCTGACTGCAGATCTCCCGTAAACCAACATCTCCCGTTTGTCCATCTGCAGCCTGTTGTAATCTTCTTCCTGTCTGAGCATATGGGACAGTTCTAACTTCTGTTCCACCGAAAGCCCCTGTCTCTCCTGTCCCCTGCCTGAGCTTTTTGCGTATAAATCCTCCATCTTTCCCCTCCATTCCAGTTCTGCACTCGCCCTCCCAGCACCTGATACCGGCAGAGAAAATCTTGTCTGCTTCGCATCCAATATTTTCTCTGAGGCACTGTCCGGGCTCCTGCCGTTTCCAGTTCTGGCTTTGTCCTTTTTAACAGGATATGAGAAAGCATCTTTTTTTAGAAGCATAACAGTATTCAAAGCTGTCCTTCCCGCCAGGCTTTCCACACTTCCAGTGCACCGTAATATTTGCCGGACAGAGATTTATCCTGCGTAAAGGGAGCCACGTCTCTGGGACTGTAGCGCAACAGAAAATATTCCATATCATGCAGTATTTCATGAGCCTGCATCACATAACTCACTTCATGGGTATCCTTCGCCTGCTGCAGGGTACTGCAGAATTTTTCAACATCTGACCGAAAAGTTTCGTTTTCCGCGGAAGCAGTGAGCTCTTTTATTCTCTGTATTACGGTTTCTGCTCCGTACCGGCTTTCTTCATAGTAAGGCTCTCCGTATTTTTCCCTCAACTCCTCCAGGGATACTGTTCCATACTCCGGATATTTTTCCTGCAGATAATTCAACTCCTCTTCCTCTACTCTCACAAAAGAATCCGGATCCTCTTCCAGTCTGAAGCCGGCCTGCACCACTCCCGTCCGGTCGATAAAATTCCATGCCACATTGTTCTGATCGGAAAGCTTTCTCTCCCAGTTATCATACAGCAGACGCGCTTCCAGCCAGTTATGATAATCCTTTACATAAGTAGTGAGCCTGTCAATTTCCTCTTCATCCATACCTGTAAGTGCTGTTTTTCTGACCTCCTCCACTTCCTCTTCAAGGGGGTAAAAAGTTTCCTCCGACTCTTCATCCTGTGAAGCAGATTGTGTTATTATCACTTCCCCCTGCTCCGTCTCATTTCCCGTCAATATTTTCCGGAAAAGGCTATCCTGTTCTGTCCTTCCGGTAAACAGATAAGCGAATGCCGTCAGACCAAGAAGCAATGTGGACATCGCAACCGCGACGGCTCTTTTATCCGGCATTGCGGCCAGCTTTCTGATACGCCTCTCCATATGCTTCTTTGTATCTGCCATTTCCGTATTACAGAATCCTGCATGCCTCAGAACATCCGACAATTCTCCGAAATGCCCCTCTTTCGTTGTCATCTTAAGAAGTGTCCTGCCATACTCATAGCGGTTTTCTTCCCCCAGTTCCCGCACCGTACCGGCATCACAAAACAGTTCCGCATCCTGTTTGCTGGCAAGCGCCGCTGCCCAGGCAAGGGGATTATACCAATGTATGATCAGGCAGAGCAGCCGCAGAAAGCTCCAGAGTTGATCCCCATGCCGGTAATGCACATTCTCATGACAAAGCATCGTTTTCAGCTCCCTGTTATTTTTTTCGCTGCCGGATCCGCTCTCTGTATTTTCCCTCCAGATCTGCAGCGGAATATAGACCGCCGGCGTCCTTAATCCCGCCAGACAGGGCGTTGTCACAAATTTTGAAACATAAACCGGGACTTTGGAAAACAATTCTCTCTTTTCCAGTTCCTCATCTACTTCTTCCCTGTCACTGTAAATACGGATGCGGAAAAATAAATTTGACAACAGGAAAACCCCGCCCGTCACCGCCATACCGATGATCCATACCACATAAAAATACGTAAAATTACCGAAATACGATCTTTCAGCACCATATTCCCTTTCATCCGTGGCATCAGTGTAATCTGCTGTCATTCCTGCATCTGTCGGTATAACTTTTATATATTCTGCATCCTCCGACGCGCTATCCTCCGTATATATTCCGTCTTCTTCAGTTTCCGTTTCCTTCGTCCATTCGATCACTTTATCCGCTAATGCCGGCAGCGAATAGCTGCTGTTCCAGAAGCTTACGGGAATTGAAAGCCGTACAACCACAAGAAGCCAGAGCCCGTACTGCAGACCGGGCACCAGCTTTTCTCCGAACAGTTTTCGTATCAGCAGTATTACAATGATCAATGCGGAAGATGTCAAAATCCAGTTACTCATGCTCCTCCTCCGCTTTTTTCAGTATTTCATATAAACTGTTTATTTCCTCTCTGGAAAGCTTCTGTCTTTCCGTAAAAGTACTGACCAACAGAGAAAGGCTCCCGTGATATACCCTGTTCAGGAAATGATCCGTCTCCTGACATACGGCTTCCTGCCTGTCGATCAGCGGACAGTATGTTTTGATACCTTTTTCATCTTCCGCACATTCCAGATACCCTTTCTTTGTCATCCTTGAGAGCATTGTCAGCGTGGTACTCCTGCTGTATCCCGCAATCTCCTTCACATCCGCTACGATTTCACTTCCAATCTTCGGTGCCTTTTTCCAGAGGCTTTCCATAATATTCCACTCTGCCTGTGTCAATATGATCTGCTGCATGTTAATCCCCACTCCTTCCACGACCTGCAAACTTTTTCACACAACCCGCCGCACAGCCTTCAAATCTTTTATAACGCAAAACAGTTTACAATGTAGATAGTATAGCATACTGTGTCTACATTGTAAACTGTTTATCATTTCCATACGGACGGCCTCTTCAACAATCCCACCCGCATTTCTTCATATCCACATGATCATTATCCTTAAATTTCACACCCTCCTCCAGGAGCAGCCCTCTTTGCTCATAAAAGAACGGCGCTAATCGTCCCGCATGATTCACAACACGGTGGCAGGGATATTTCCCGTAGTACTCCGCCATACTGAGGACTTTTCCCACAAGCCTTGCGTTCTTATCCCTGCCGATCAGCTTCGCAATCTGTCCGTAGGAAGCAACTTTTCCCGCCGGTATCTCTTCTACCACCGATAATATTTCATAAATCAAATCTTCCGTAAGGATTCCTGACATAGATATCCCCCTTTCGTTCCGTCCAAGGCCTAAAAACCGCAAAATTTCAGCCTTTCCCGCTCCGTTGTTATTCACAAAAATCATCTGTTTGCTTTCTTTTTAAAGGCATAATATTTCAGTGCAAAACGGATAAGCAAAACGGCATACACTGCAAACAAAACAATCCACATCACCAAAATACCACCCCTGCTCGGCTTGCCGGATACAAAATCCGTAAATATCATGATTAAATTGGGCATAACAGTAATGAAAAATATGATAAGAAGCCATAGTATTCTCCCTTTGAACACACGCTGCAGCATATTCAGACGCGACTCGTCATCACAGAAAATCTCCTCATCTCCCTCCATTTGGGCTGCCGGCTTCCGAAAATAGTGGTAGTCCATAAAATCAAACAGATACTCCCAGCCGCAGTCCTGAAACATTTTAAGATACTCTTCCCTCTGGAATTTACCTTCCTGATAATAATCCAGCTGATAGACCATATCCTCAGGACTGCAGGCCTTAAAATGATAAAAACAGGGCAGACCGACATGGATGATCTCCCACCCCGTCTGATGCATCTGCCTTAAATATTCCTGCTCCGCTTCATGGTCTGCCACACTAAAAAAACGAATTTCTGTCTTTGTATTTTTCATAATGTCATCTCCTTTGCGTTTTGATAAAGCCGCTCAATCCTTTTCAGCTCCAGATTCAAAATCTCAAGTCCGAGTTCCGTGATATGATAAATCTTACGTTTTTCCTCTTCACGGATAAACATGATCAGCCCGTCTTTCTCCATTTTGGAAAGACTGCCGTACATCGTTCCCGGGCTCAGAACGATCTCATGATTCGTCAGTTCTTTTACCGTTTGAACAATTCCATATCCATGATTCGGTTTGCGCAGACACAGAAGTATGTAAAATCCTGTCTCTGTCATAGGTACATAAACCTTTTTAATGTGGGCATCCATACATCCACCTCCAATCTATTGCACCGCGTTATATCGCAGTACAATATATAATATATCGCACTGCGATGGTTTTGTCAAGTTATATTACGATTTTTCAAAATATTACAGGAAGTTATAAAAAGCGCTCTGTTGTGCGTCTGCTAAACAATCCGTTGCTTTTCAGATATGCCAATGCCTGATAAAATAAACGAAAACAAATACCTAAAAATAATAGATAAGGAGCTGAAAACAGTATGAAAGAAAACATTGGAGAATTAATCTGCCAGTATAGGCAGAACAGGAAAATGACGCAGGAAGAATTTGCCTTCCGGCTGGGAGTAACACCGCAAGCGGTAAGCAAGTGGGAGCGTGGAAATGGGCTGCCGGATATATCGCTTGTAAAGGGCATCTGCCAAATACTGGATATCAGTGCCAACTCACTGCTTGGAATTGCTGCCAGCGAAGTGGTTGAAAATGATAATGCGGCTATGGAGCAGGAAATTAAAAACAATATGTTTGCTGAGCCGTTTTTGCTGGAGTTGGGGGAAGGACTGATTGATTATGTGAAAGCTGGTCTGGAAACGGGTTATATAAATCAACAGAGAAAAAGACTGGCTGAGAGCACAGGCATTCTGATGCCGGTTTTGCGTATAAAAGATAATTTAGAACTTGAAAAAAACACTTACCGGATACTTTCCTACGATAAAGTGCTATATGAGGAAAAACTGAATGAAGGGGATGAAGATGCCTACAGGAAAATGATTGACAACGTTTCGGCTAAATGTCAGGAAAATTATGCCGACATTTTAAATAAGCAGATTGTGAAAATCATGATCGATAATATTAAAGAATTTTTTCCCGGTGCGGTAGTTGGACTAATACCGGAGAAAATCGGTTATCTTCAAGTGCAGCGCAAATTACAGGAAATGCTGCGGCAGGGGAAATCCATCCGGGATATGCTGCATATTCTGGAAGAATTAGAGGAGGCGCTGTAGGGTGCCTCTTTTACCTTCATTGTTTACAAACATATGTAAACCCCCATCACGATTCTTCCCTATGAAGCAATATCACTGATCAGACGCGCGTAGATCACATAGGAAATCACCACATTGACAGCGTCCGCTAACTCAGGAACATAAAGGGTGTGGCAAAGCAGCGCGATTGGAGAAACCTCGTCCCAAACCGCACTGTGTCCGCCACTTTATAGATGAGCGTTATGAGCCGGCTTACAATGGTCGGAATCGCCATCTTCGCCAGTTCGCGGGGAACCGGTCTGGTCTCAAAAATCTCTTTTGTCTCTTCAGAGAAATGTTGTCAAGTGTGTTTGTAAACTTTTCTCATATCTGCCGTCTTCTTTTATCTGCATGATCCAGTTCATAAAAGTATCAAAAGTCAGTTTTACATTCCCGCAGTTACAATGGTTGCAGGCATCTTCCTTATCCGTGAATAAACGGAAGGTAAGGGAACGGACATTTTTCAGGGCGTTAATCTCTTCTCCGACCATCGTATAGGGAATGAAATGGTCTTTGTTTGCCCCCACAATCAGAACATCTTGCGTGATTTTATCCGCAATGTTCATCATCTGAAACTGGTTCATTTTCTA
>JAAUZC010000029.1 GCA_014804795.1 Lachnospiraceae bacterium
AAGAAGAAACGATTTGCGATCAGTCTTCATCCGATCAAATATTTGGAAGAAGTATTATCTTTTTAAAAACATGGTTCAGACAGGTTGAAAGGGATGGAAACATTCATGCGTTTGTCGTGTGGATTTAAAGGTTTGAATGGCAAACATAGTTATTTTATGGTAAAATATAAATGTATGTTAAAAATAATGTAAAAACAATGAGGAGAGATTATGGCGACGTTTCGTGAGTTAAAATTTGTGAAGAATTTAAGTGAGCGGGGAGATACAAACTCTCAAGTTGATTTATTACAAGAAGAAGGAACAGATAATTTTATAGTCAGAAAAACAATTTACGGTATTGATGTCCCGTTGTATCAGGCTATATTTATGAGAGAAGTGCGTGCTTTATATAAGTTAAATAAATGTGAAAGCATAGTAAGGATTTTGGGGCATGATAATTTAAAGGTTATAAAAACTGGAGAAAAGGTAGGGGTAATATATTTAGAGAATATTACTGGTGTGCCATTGAGCAAGGCTGTAATCCAAAATTTATCATCAAAAGAAAAATTTATAATAGTAAAGCAAATTATTGAAGCAATTACTATTTCTCATTCAAATGGTATTATTCATAGGGATATTAACCCTAATAATATAATGCTTTCAGAGGATAAATCTATTAAAGTTATTGATTATGGAATTTGCAAAATTAAAGATATGATTAATGCCACAACCGTGTATGCTCTAGGTACTAACGCTTATTCAGCCCCAGAGGTACATTTGCATAGCGAAAACGCATCAGAAAAAAGCGATTTGTATTCTTTAGGGGCGGTAATTTATTTTTTATTCACAGGGAAGCAACCACCATTGGCATATGAATTCCAAGAAACAATTGATAATACTTCAGGTATAGATATTGAACTTAAACCAATTATAAGGAAGTTAGTGGCCGAAAGAGTTGACGAAAGATATGAAGATGTTTATGAAGTAAGAAGTGCATTTACAAATCTTTTTATTAGGTTTTTAGATATACAAAAAACTATTATTTTTTCAATGGAATATGAAAGCTATAATAAATTAAAATATCAAAGATTGATACCTAATAGTATTAGTATTAAAGAAGCGTCAGATGAATATTTGCCTAGTAATTTTGCTGAGTTGTATGCATTTTGTAAAGAGGAAGGCGGCAGTGATAGCGGCGAAATAATTTTTACATTTGTAGGATATAACTATGCAATGGATTGTGTCTATGACGAAATGTTAAATATTTTTTGTGTTAAAGATTTTCAAAAAATTGTTCCCTATATTCGAGAAACATTAAAGAGAAGATATACTTCGATAGGAGCTAAGGTATTATTTATTGACAAAAAATATGCGCATAGACAGCAAAAGAATGACAGTCTTGAAATTCATAATGTAATTATGGATTATTATAAGGAATATCTATCAAAAAATAATGTTGATTATGAATATAAAAATAATTATGGTGTATGGAGAGAACTTTTAACACTAATAAAGGAAAATATAGAAAAGAATATAGTAAGATTGCCCTATGATTCGTATCAACAAAATGGCGATGTTATTCGATTTGTGTTACATGCTGGTATATTTATTGACGAAAATAGATTGACAAAGGAACAAAGTTTTGTTTATGAAAAAAAACTTAGAGGTAAAGGAGATAAAGTCAAAGCATTACTTATAGGAAATTATGAAAGTGATACTTTTGAAAAAGAAAATGTTATATTGGAAATAAAAAAGCAGGGTACTATTAATTTACCTCCCAAAGGATATATTTGTTTAGATTATACCAAAGATATGGTGAACGTAGATAGGCAGTTAGATGCTTTAAATGTGTTAGAAAAAGAAGATTATCAATGTCCTTTTAGCTTGAAACGTGTTATATCAGGTGTAGAAAAACCGACTGTGCAGCAAATTACAAAGGAAATTCATCCGTATAATAAAAAGTTGGATTTTCCGCAAACAACAGCTGTACAAAAAGCATTGAATGCAGAGTCGATTGCTATAATACAAGGTCCACCCGGAACAGGAAAAACGAATGTAATAATAGAGATAATTCGTCAAATATTAAAAGAAAATGATAGAAATTTAGAATTGGAACCTAAAAAAATTTTATTAGTTTCTCAATCGCATCCTGCTGTAGATAAGATGATAGAGGATTTAATTAGAGATTGCAAAAAACAACCTGATCTGTTAAGGATTGGTCGAGATGAAAAATTAAATGAAGAGATTAAGGAAGATTATGCTCTTTCATATGTAAAAGAAAAATGGGTAAAAAAAGTAAGGGAGAGCTGTGAACAATATTCAAATGTCCTTTTATCGGAAATTGGAATTGAAAAAACCGAATTTGATAAGTATTATCAAGAAAAAGAGAAGGCAAGGATTGTAAATGAAGAGAAAGCGAATATTGATGAGAATTTTATAAAAAAATTTGAGAAAAAAACAGCTGGAATAAAGTCTGAAAGAATTAGAAAGATATTAGAAATTCAAAAAGAATGGACTGAACAGATTGCAAGATGCGAAGAAACAGAGTTATACATAATTAAAAGTACAATCATTATTGCTGGAACATGCACAGGGTTTATTTCTAATAAGATTATTAAAAGTGCGGATTTTGATTATGTAATTGTTGATGAAGCGGCAAAAGCAACTTTTCCTGAGTTGGCAGTGTCATTAAATAAAGCTCATAAAATTATATTAGTAGGAGATCATCAACAATTACCCCCTGTCTTAGATACAGATATCATATCTGCAAACTGTGATAAACTGGATGAAGGAAAATTAGCTCATGGTATTTTTGAAAAATTATATGAGATGTTCCCAGATGAAAATAAGCATAGACTGACAATTCAATATCGTATGCATCCAACCATAGGAACTTTAATTAGTCATGTATTTTATGAAGATGAAATTCAAAATGGTATAGAGGCATCTGAGAGGCAACTTAATATTTCAGGGTACGAAGATATTGCGATTGAATGGATAAGCACATCTGGTAGATCTGATAAAGAACGATATGAGAAGGAATATAATAGTGGAGGGAAAAAATCGTATAAAAATGATTTAGAGAGAAAAATTATTAAAGAGAAATTGCTAGAGTTGGACGGACAACTAAAAGAAAAAACGAAGGTTGCTGTTATAAGTGCGTATAGTCCACAGAAATATATGATAAGCACTATGGTCAAACAGCTATCGTTTCAAAATCTAGTTGTGGAAGTCGATACTGTTGATGCATTTCAAGGAAGCCAAAAGGACATAATAATCTATTCAACTGTCAGGAGTAGTGATAATCCGTATAAAATAGGTTTTTTAAAGTCAGCTGCACGTTTAAATGTCGCGTTTTCAAGAGCGAGATGTTTGTTGATTATTGTCGGTGACTTAAAGTTTTTAGATAATGATAAAATTCGTCCTAAGAAATTTGCTGAAATTGTTGAGTATATTAGAAGTCATGATAATTGTAGAATAGTAGAATATTAAGGAGTATATATGGATAAAGTTATTCAGTCGATAATACGTACCATGCCGAAAAATGTAAAAGGTTTATATGTAGTAAAAAATACAGAAATATTTATTCCATATAAAGAAGTTGGGGTTGAATGTTTGACAAAAGAAGTTACAGAGATAAATTTGTTTTTGAAAGTATTTTAAAATTTATTGAGATAGGTGTCGATGACATAATTGAAATATCACAAATTCTGGGAGTGAATTATAATATTATTAAAGAAGTTATTGTGGATATGATAGATCAAAAATATCTTGTAACAACAGAGAATAGAATAATTATGACTCCTAAAGGACGAATGGCATTAGAAACCCGTAAATCGGTGACTATACAGAAGCGATTTATTAATCAGCTGTTAGTTAATTTGATTACTGGTGAAATTATTAGTGGTGATGGGATTATAACAACAAAAGTAGAAAAAAACGATATTTGTTTGAACGAAGAACAGAAAGTCAATAAGGAATATTTAGAGAACCATCATAATATCATTAATGATATTTTTCAAAAATACCAGATGGAAGATAATGCGTTTGGAATTCAAAGTATAACAAGAGAATTATATAAAATATTAGATATTGCATATGAAAGGTTAGTATATGTAAAAAATCAGTTATACATATATAAAAGTTCGGATGCCGAGGAATATCAATTTGCTTTTGACAAGGACATAAATGAACAATATATTAATTGTTTCTATAGGCAAGTAAAAGACTCCGTACCTCCTTGTTTAGAAAATTTTTTTGAGAGAGATTTTTCCTTTGCAAAGTCGCATAAAAATAAAATATTAATGGATGAAAAATTACTTGAAAGGACAATGACATTAAGTAAGACATTAGGACAACATTCAGATCAAATAGATGAAAGTTTACTTATGAAATTTCTGAGAAAAAGATATATAGTTACCGATAATGAATATAAAAATTATTTTGTATATAATAATGATTTTTTATGGGACAAGTTAATAATTGTGAGCGGGAGATTGAGAAAAATTTTAGATAGGAGTATCTGGAACGAACTAAAAAATATATCAAAAAATAAAGAAATATATATAATATATGATCAAAAAGAACGTGGTATAGAAAATGAATTGATAAAATTGAAAGAAAAAAGTATTAAAAATCAAAATATTTTCTTAATTAGAAAAAATGAGTTACAACAAAATATAATATGTTTTTATCCATCGGTTGCAATTGAAGTATTTGAAGAAGTGTATGAAATGTTTCAAGGTGCGGTCACTTTAAAGAAGGGTATAGTAGAATTTGAACAGAAAAATATACAAGAGCTAACTGAGAAAATTCAAAAGGACTATGATATAGTTTTTCAAGATAAGAGAAAAGTAGAGGGAGACAAAGTAGAAAAGAGTAAAAGTAACTTTGGCAAAAAAGATAATAGAAATCAAAAAAGAAAAAATTCATCAACTAATGGAAAGCTATAAATGATTTCTGACAAACAGTTAATTTGTAATTTAGTTCATTAATAAAATGTTAGATGTCATTTATTGGATTTATTTAGAATAGCTGAGTTGCTTAAAGCTTATTATTATATTCTTGCAGAACATCTTTTTGCCGAATGCAGATTTTATTTTTGGCTGAAAGCATCAGAAACAACCGAATAAAAAAGTCAAATTCAGGACCTTGTGGGATTCGTTTTTACAGGGTCCTCTTCCTTTCCCTCTATCCCCCCTCATCCATTCCCATAAAACCTCGAAAACACTGACATTTCCCATATATCTAAAATGATGAATCCTGCTGCCATCATACTCTCATCAGTGCATTTCGGCTTCAGAACCTCTTCCTTTCTTTCCCCTCCCTTCATCCTCTCCAAACCCCTAAAAGTCCCAAAAACCTAGCATTCTCGGCATATCTAAAGGAAAAATGCTTGCTGCCGAGAAGCGTCTTTATGATAAGAACTTCTTCCTTTCTTCCCCCTTCATCCTATCCAATCTCATAAAAGTACCGAAATCCCCTTAATTTCAGTGGTTCGACACCGAAACAGCACACAGAATCCTCTTCCTTTCTTTCTCTTTCCAGTATCCCTTCCAAAACTCTGAAAGTGGCGAAAACACTGATGTTTCAGGTATATCAGATGTCTTCCCTTTCCTTCTTCTTCCATTAGATTTTTGGTTGTCAGAGAGCCTTTAAATCTCCCATAATAATTCATAGTTTTTTCGCTGGAAAGTGTAATGAGGGGAGAAGGAGCGGAAGAGGAGAGTTGTAACCTTAAAGCCTTGAAAACAAAAGGTTTTACCATATCCGTATCCTCTTCCTTTCTTTCCCTTTTCGATAGTCTTTCTGGTGAAAAAAGAGGAATTGGCAGGTCTTTATATATGGGGAGGGTGGGGGAAGGAGAAGGAAAAGAAGAGGGTGTATACTGCCTTAGAAGATGCTTTATTGGCTCTATATAAGCAATATAAGGGATTAATTAAGGAAATCTTTATATAGGCTATATAAGGGGCTTATTGGCTTAAATATAAGGTGAGTGGTTAGGGACATACCTTATAGAGTGTATATGTAAGGGATACTGTTATATAGGGGTGTGTGGTTGTATATAGTATTAACTCATATATAGCAGTTATTTAGGTATACAGTGCATAGAGATTACTTCAAAAGAATATGAGGGAGTAAGGATTGGGAGATGGTCGTAGGTGTAGGAGTGTCGCTGTTTATGGGGTTAGAGGGATGATTGGCAGCACAGGGAGATAGGCTGAGAGTAAGGGGTAGAGAGGCGATTGGTGGCACTGAAATGGCTCTGATATGGCACTGATGGGAGAGCAGAGAGGGTATGCAGGATTAGGGAGATATGGGGTGAGGGGAAAGAAAGGAAGAGGAATTTCCTTCTTTTTATCGGAAGATTTGTGGGGTATGGGGGAGCAATGGGAGAGAATGGGATAGTATTTCGATAAATTTTAGGTGATTATTTGGGAAGAGGAAGGAAAGGAAGAGGATAATTTATAATCTGCAAAAGGACAAAAGAACTTCCGCAAGAACAAATATGTAAATTATAGTTAATTAAAAGCAGTTGCCGGGAGTCATCCCGGTCAACTGCTTTTGGAGGTTATATAGTATATTTTGAAAAATCAAGATTTTATTGTGCCGCCTTTTATGGATCCTTATACCATGCTAAAAAATATTTCTGAGCAGAACGATATTGCGTTAAGACATGTGTTTGAAGGAAGAATACGAAGTAATTTTCTGATAATAATGAAGGATCAGGTTTTGAGAGAATTGGGACCGGAAAATTTGATGAAATACTATGATCTTCATTGGTCAGACATGAGAATGATCAAAGGTATAGGGGAGGCCTTGGAATATGATGTGTGTAGGATGATTGTTGGAATACATCGGGCATATTCCATTTTTCTTTCAAAACAGGAAATACGAAAGAATGAAAAAGATGAGAGATACAGGAAATGTATTGTTACTGAAACAATAGAGAAAATCAAGCTTCATTTATATGCCAGTAAATATTTCAGAAAACAGATATTGTTTTCTGGAGAAGAATTTTTATACTACCCATTGCCGTATGGTCTTTTTGCAATATCTGTTAAGATAGGTGAAATACTGAAGGGTGATTATCAACTTAAGTATTGGCAGCTTTATTATGGAATAGTACATAATGGACTTTCTGCTTTGGTACTTATGGAAGATAATTTGCTTGGTGGTGCCTATCCTTTATGCCGGGGGGCAATTGAGATATATGTGAAACTTTTAATCTTGAACAGGCAGACAGCACTTTTTGAAGACTATGAAAAATACAGAATGTACGAGATTGAGCAGTCTTGTTGTAGTCAAAAATATCCAAAGGAGTTTTATGTATTATTTAAAGCTCGTAATTGCAAGAACTCTAAAAGTAAGAATGACTATCTTCATTTTGGTTGGGTAGATTTTATTGATGATTATCATTCTGTAGTAAAGAAAGCACCATATTCTGTTTATGGACTTATTACTTTTCTTAAAAACAAGCATATAGATAAAATTTCGGAGTTAGAGCGGCTTGAACATTTATATAAATCGTGTCATGCTTATACTCATGGAAATGTACAGATGGCTGTATATCCATTATTACATTACTTTGAAATTTCAATCATGCTTTATTATGTAATCCGTGGTACATTTTTATTGCTGTGTAATGAAAAGGAAATTGAGAGTAAAATTGGAGAGATCGATATAATACCAATGATTGACAGGGATTTTAAGATATTATTTGCACAATATATGAATCGATCTACGGAGAAATTTGAGGAACATGAAAAGCAGTGAGAAGCATAGCGATGTTACCACTGCTTTGCATTTTGTTAGACGAGCAAAATAAGTAACTATTTTTTGATATCAAATAGAGAAGTAATGTCAACTTCTAATACTTCAGCTATTTCAAAAAGAGTATCCAAAGATATGGAAGTGGGGACATTGGGAGCTTCAATATTACTTATATGTGTTCTGCTGATGTTTACAGCCTCCGCTAGTTGTAATTGTGTCATACCACGTAGTTTTCTGTAATAAGCAATATTTAATCCAATTCGTATATATTTTTCAGAATGTTTCGTTTTTTTATCCATACTTTTATCCACCCAAGAAGAGTATAAGGAATATTATTGTTTGCATAAACAATATAAATATGAGCAATTGCAAATTATTATATTGCATAATAGCGAAAAATATGCTATACTTTGCCGGAAAATATGAAAAGAGATATGTGATAATGAGCGAACTTGAAAGAATATTAGATAGTATCAAGCCTGAAAAACTGGCATTTTATGCATTATATGGTACAAAACTGTCTGAAGAACGTACTTACGATTATGATTCAGTACTTGAAAATTCTTGTAATGATTTTTTGAAATTTATAAAGGAACAATGTCCAGATGTTAATATAACTGCACTGGATGATAAAATAATACATTTTATTTCTGCATATAGTGAAATTTATCTGGAAATTGGGATGATTGCAGGATATGTGTTGAGTAAGGAAATGGGGGCAAGGTTTCATTCTCTTGGACTGGATGATGTTATTGAGCAGATTGCCGATTTAGATAAATAATTGACATATTAAGTAAAAGGGTAAAAACTGAATTCATAAATGAAAATATAACGAAAGGAGCCTGCAGGCTTTTTCATTTTGCAGATGTGTATGTTATAATATATTTTATATGTTAAAATAAACACAAGGAGGAACCGTGGAGCAGGTTTCATTAAAGATAGGAGAGCGGCTGAAAGAAATCCGGAACACAAGGCAGCTCATACTGGACGATGTTGTGGAACTGATGGGTGTCAGCAAGCCGATGTTAGGGCATACCCGCTGTTTTCATTTGACCCGGTAAGGAATGTGGAAGTTTTTAATATTGAGTTTGATGCAGGTGTGCGTCATGAATCACTTCCTCATGTAGCGGGCGTGGAAGAATATATATTTTTGATGCAGGGGAGGCTGAAAATGGTAATAGGCAGGAAGGAAGCGATGTTGCAGGAAAGGCAGTTCATACGGTTCAGGGCAGATGTTTCCCACGGATACCATAATGTTTCAGATAAAACCTGCAGCGTTTATAATGTGATATTTTATCTGAACAATTAAAGGAGAAAAAATCCTCTGCTCCTGCATGGGCAGTCACATTTTTCTTCGGAAAACAAGGAGGATTGTAAAATGTATGAATTGGTACAGGTCAGTGAGAAATGCTATTACATAAACTGTCCGGCAAAGATAGGTGTCTACGCCCCGAACAAGGATAATGTCTATCTGGTCGACAGCGGGAATGATAAGGATGCAGGGAGGAAGGTAAGGCAGATTCTGGATAAGAACGGCTGGCATCTGACTGCTATACTGAATACCCATTCCAATGCAGACCATATCGGCGGTAACCGTTATCTGCAGGGGCTGACGGGGTGCAAGGTTTATTCCGGCGGCATTGAGGCGGCCTTTACAAAATACCCGGTGTTGGAGCCGTCCTTCCTTTACGGCGGCTATCCGTGTAAGGACTTGCGGCATAAATTCCTGATGGCACAGGAAAGTGATGTGACGGATTTTTCAGATGTAAGTTTCCCGAAGGAGATTGAGATGATACCGCTGCCGGGGCATTTCTTTGACATGGTCGGCTTCCGTATGCCGGACGGAGTGGTATTTCTTGCAGACTGCATCAGCAGCAGGGAAACGCTGGAGAAGTATGCTGTTTCTTTCATTTATGATGTGGGAGCTTATCTGGAAACACTGGATATGGTGGAGAGTATGGAGGCCGCCATGTTCGTTCCGGCTCATGCGGAAGCGTCTGCCGATATTAAGGAACTTATCCGCTGCAACAGAGATAAGGTGCAGAGCATTGCAGATAGGATTCTGTCTATCTGTGAGGAGCCTGTTAATTTTGAGAAGGTTTTGCAGGAAATATTCAAAGGTTATGGACTTACCATGAATTTTGAGCAGTATGTGTTGGCAGGCAGCACAGTGCGCTCTTATCTGTCCTGGTTGAAAGATAATGGGAAACTGTCGGTTATGTTTCAGGATAGTATGCTGTTGTGGCAAAGTGTATAGAGGAATATAAAGACCGCTGCTATGGACAAGACTGTCAGCGGAAAAATTAAAATTATAAGGATAACGATGGAGGTATAATTGTATGAAAATAAATAGAAGCAGCTGGTCATGGACCAGAAAGCCAAAAGATTATGCGGTCAGTGAGGATAAGATAGAGATTATTACGAACCCCCACACTGATCTATGGCAGAGAACGTATTATCATTTCAGGAATGATAACGCGCCGGTTCTTCAGATAAAGACATCAGAGAAATATTTTTCATTTATTGTTAAAACAGAATTTGAAAGCAAACATCGTTTTGACCAGTGCGGTGTTGTTATGTATCTTGACAGTGAGAACTGGCTGAAAGGTTCCATTGAATATGAAAATGAAGAGTTTCAGCATTTGGGAAGTGTTGCAACCAATATGGGATATTCCGATTGGGCAACAACGGCCATTTCGGCGGATATAAAATCCATGTGGTACCGCTTCAGCAGGCGGGAGGATGATTATTGCATCGAATGCTCTGAGGATGGTGTTCACTATTCCCAGATGAGAATCTGTCATATGTGGAAGGCAGATAATGAGATCCAGTTTGGCATTTATGCATGCAGCCCGGAGGATTCTTCTTTTAAGGCAACTTTCACACATATGGAAATGACCGATTGCAAATGGCTTGCCCATGTTGGTCAGGCACCGGATGAAGAATAAGAGTGAGAAAAAATAAAGTGATGATAAAGAGGAATATAAAATGACAACAGTTTATTTTGTGCGCCATGCGACGCCAAATTTTAATAATCACGATGATCTGACCCGCGAATTAACGACACAGGGGATGAAAGACAGAGAGTTGGTAACTGCATTTTTACAGGATAAAGAAATTGATTTCATTTTCTCAAGTCCATATAAAAGAGCGGTGGATACGATAGAAGAATTTGCTGATGCTCAAAAAATGGCGATAACAGTAATCCATGATTTTAGAGAACGAAAAATAGGGAATGCATGGATAGAGAATTTTGATAAATTTTGCAAAGAACAGTGGGAGGACTTTGATTTCAAACTTTCAGCGGGGGAGTCTTTGCGGGAAGTGCAGGAACGAAATATTTGTGCACTTAATCAAGTATTGGAAACATATGCAGACAAAAACATAGTAATTGGCAGTCATGGAACGGCCATAAGCACAATTATCCATTACTTCGATCCTTCTTTTGGCTACAATGAATATGATCAAATTAAAAACTTAATGCCCTGGATTGTCAGGTTTTCCTTTGATGGAAACAGATGCATAGAAATTAAAAAGTATAATTTATTCCAGTGAAACAAATCAGATGATAGAAACAGACTATGTAAGCCGTTCATCAGACTTCATAGTCTGTTTTTGTGTAGTGCGTCCGGCAGTGCACATTTCTGACCGGTGCAAGTTCGAAATCCGCCCGGTAGTGGAAAAGATATAGCCGAAGGCAGGAGTGTCCATCGTGAGATGGAATCTGAAGGAAGCCCGATAACTACACAGAATCATGTATGGTAAATGTGGCAGACGGATGTCTCATATAGCAAACTTTTATACAGCATAAGCCTTCCTGTTTTGGAGGACTATTTTTCTGCAATGCTTGAAAAAGGGCTTATTTTGCGGGCTTCGTTGCTCCGTTCGTAAATGCTTCTGGCAACTGTCCTCCGCAGGTGGTGAGCAAGATGCGGCTTCTTTCCGGTGTCTGAGTATTTCCTCATTTATAAGGCATCCTGAAATCAGGTTCCCGACTTTCTCCATGATTTTAGGGCTTTCACGGTTGAGCGCTGTCTTTACAAGAAACCTTGTTGTAAGATAGGCGGCACCGATAAAGGCAGAGGTAGCAATCAATGCATCGGAAGTGTCATCCTCTCTTTTCCTTCTTTATTTCATGGCCTATGGAACATTGTTCATAGAAAAGTCTTTCAGGGCTATAATTTCTGCCGCTGTTAATCGGCAGGATACCACTCCACATCTATAATCTGGTTGCTTTTGCTGGCTTTTATTGCCTTTGAAATACAATAGATGGAATAAAAATTCTGAATACTGTCAACTACCAGCGATATACCAACAAAGATAACTAAAACTGAGGCACCTTGAAAAGGGTTCATCAATAGCAGGAACGCAAATATTATGTTTATGATTCCAAGGATTAACATAACGCCCCAATTTCCAAAATGGAGTCGGCGCATTTCTATGGAAACCTGTATATCCAGAACACTTCCTATAATCATGAAAAAACCTGCTGCAATTGGGAGAAATATCATGGCTCCATAAGGATGAAGCAACAGCAATACCCCTAACAGAATACTACAGATCCCAAATGACAGATCTGAGCGGAAAAAGAGCCCTGCCACTCCCAGTTTAAAATATCGTACCATGGCATACACCCCTGCCGCTATACAGAAGATTCCAAGAATAATACAGATAGTCAGTGCGGATATATCCGGCCACAGTACCATCAGGATACCCAGCGCCAACATACAACAACTTACTGCTATAGCTCCCTTTCGGAACTGTCTCCACATTTCTTTCATTGAGATTTCCTCCTCTATATGTAATTTACTTCATTATATGATTTTTAATTATATTGCTCAATAGGCAGATGGGGTGAAATGTTTAAAAATTAGACAAACTCTGTCCCTTTGCCTGATTTTTGGATATTTACACTTTGTTTGTCTATTTTAAGCCGGAGCAATTGGGTGTACTGTATCAGCATAAAATCATTTATCAACAAGGAGGTCTATTATGAACGAAATGTTAATGTCTCTTTTCAGCGATGGGGTATGGGCTCTTATAAAAGCTGTATTGTTTCTGCTCCTCGCATTTATTGCAGCGGCAATTGTGAAATCACTGGTGGTAAAGTTGTTGACGAAGACAAAACTCAGTGTCCTGCTTGGAAAGACAGATGCTTCCCCTGATGGGGGAAAACGGATGCTGGAGCATATTGGGAAGCTGGTGTATCTATTGGTATTCCTGCTCTTTGTTCCCGGCATTTTTGAGAGTTTGGGAATGCATGAAATATCCATGCCGATTTTAAACTTTCTGGACACCATGTGGGGATGTCTGCCGAATATTCTTGCTGCGGTGCTTGTCTTATGGGTAGGTTCCTTCATTGCCCGGCTGGTGCGAGAACTTTTGGTTCCGGTATTTGCCCGGCTGAAAGTAAACGCTTTACAGAAAAAGGCGGGAATTCAGGTTGCTGATACAGCCCGGCTCTCTGATACACTGGCATACATTGTATATGTATTGATTCTGATTCCGGTAATCATAGCCGCCCTGCAGGTATTGAATATTCAGGCTGTTTCGGATCCTGCAATCAGGATGCTTGACACGATTTTTGAGTTCATCCCTAACATACTGGCATCCCTGATCATTATTATCATCGGATGTATGGTAGCAAGGTTCTCAGGAAATATTGTGGAAAGTCTGATAGCCTCTGCAGGTTTTGACGCAAAGCTTTCAGAGCGGCTGGAAGATAAGGGGAAAGACTTTGTCTTATCAAAAGTCGCTGGCAGGATTGTAAATATCATTATGGTGATATTCTTTATCGTGGAGAGCTTCGGCGTATTGCATCTGGATGTCCTTACGGGTATTGGAAATGCTGTCATCGGTTATATGCCCTATGTATTGGCATCTACTTTGATCCTGCTTGTATGTTATGTGTGCGATGGACTGGCTGGCAAAGCACTGTTAAGAAACAATCACACGGTTATGGCTCTGGTCAGCAAAATTGCCATTTATACCATCGGTATCTTTATGGTGCTGAATGAGCTTGGTATTGCAAAAGAAATTGTCAACACGTCATTTATCCTGATTGTTGCTGCCTTGGCTATAGCATTTGCCATTTCCTTTGGTATAGGAGGCCGGGAGTTTGCAGGAAAAGTTCTGAAAAAGCTGGAAGATGCCTGCGGTATGGAACATGAATCAAAAGAGTAAATTTTCAGGCGCAGGCTTTAAAAGGAGGTAGGGATGTTGAAACAGGTAAAAATGGCTCGGGCAGGATATATACTGGTCTCGATCCTATTTTACATATCAGGTATTGTCTGTATAATCCTGCCGGGCATTGATGCAAGGGCGGCTGCCATAGTAGCGGGTATGGTTTTGGTTGCCTATGGCATTATCAAAATAATAGGATATCTTTCCAAAGATCTCTATTGCCTTGCATTTCAATATGACCTTGCCTGTGGAATATTTCTAATCGTACTTGGTATTGTAGTGTTGGCCATAGGAAGAAAATTTGAAGGACAGCTATTGCCGGGACTCGGGGCTCTGGTTTTATTGGACGGCCTGTTATGTATACAGACTTCTATTGATGCAAAAAAATTTGGGCTTTCCTCCTGGATCGTGATTTTGTTTTTTTCCATTTTGTCAGGAACATTAGGTGTTGTTGTGATTGTGACAAGCGCACAGACCATAGCGGGATTCAGTCTGCTGGCCGAAGGAAGAAGAACTTCGTAAAAAATATAATTGCAATATACCATGGGCAATTCTTCTGGACCCGACTTCCGCTTGCAATCTTCACTGCACCGGCTGTTGGGCGGCAGAATACGGGAACAAGTTGAATCTGTCCTATGAAGAAATTGACAATATCATCTGTCAGGGCAAAGAGCTTGGAGTGTATTTATACATCTATACTGGTGGAGAGCCTTTGGTTCGCAAGAAGGATTTGATCCGGCTGTGTGAAGCGCATTCTGACTGTGTATTCCTGTGCTTTACAAATGCAACACTGATTGATGAAGAATTTGCTGACGAAATGCTCCGGGTTGGTAATTTTGTTCCTTCCATCTCTCTGGAAGGCTTTGAAGATGCAACGGACGGGAGACGCGGAAATGGTGTCTATCGGAAAGTCTTGAAAGCAATGGAGCTTTTGCGGGATAAAAAGCTGATATACGGGATTTCTTCCTGCTATACCAGTGCCAATTATGAATCGATTACTTCTGAAGAATATTTTGACAAGCTGATAGAGATGGGGGCATATTTTGTCTGGTATTTCCACTATATGCCTGTGGGAAATGATGCTGCCCCACAGCTATTGCCTACCCCTGACCAGCGCAGGGGCACTTATGACAGGATACGTCGTTACCGTGCCGAGAAACCTCTTTTTGCTATGGATTTCCAGAATGATGCAGAATATGTTGGGGGATGTATTGCCGGTGGTCGCCGATATCTTCATATCAATGCAAACGGAGATATCGATCCTTGCGTATTTATTCATTATTCCGATTCCAATATCCGGGAAAAGACTCTTTTGGAAGCCCTCCGTTCTCCCATGATGATGGCATACCATGACAGGCAGCCCTTCAATGAAAATATGATGCGGCCCTGCCCGATGCTTGAAAACCCGGAAAAACTCCGCGAAATGGTGGACTGTACGGGAGCGCACTCTACAGACCTACAGTCTCCGGAAAGCGCTGAACACCTCTGTGCAAAATGTGACCGCTACGCAGAGGAATGGAAACCTGTCGCAGACGATTTATGGGAAAAGAGTGCCAGAAAATAAAAACAGCACATTGTAGAAAGCCGCCGGGCAGATTAAGCAGACAACTGTAGGCAGACACCGAAAAGGCAGTGCAAGACTTGTTGCGCTGCCTTTTGAATAATTTATTGCATTGTTGTAGGTGCATATTGGTCCATTACAAGCTTAAAGAAAGCTATATTGCCAAACCCCTCAAAAGAATGGCAGACTTTTCTGCAAAATTCAAGCAGGTCATAAGATGCTCCTGAAGAAATCCAGTCTAAAATAATACCTGCCCATATGCATTTATGATAATGGATATAAAATTTTTTGTCCTCTTCAGAGACATTGACATTTTGAGGTGTATTGTTGACATAAGACGCTACAATATCGTAACAGACTTTATTGAAATATTGTATAAGCGTCTCGCCGCAAGCAGAATGATAAATATGAATAAAGGCACGCTTCCGTGTTATTAATTCCTGTGCAAGAGGAAGTATACAATCAACAGGCGATTCAAAATAGTAGTTTTTTTCGATTATATCCTCTGAAAAAGCCTTAATGGAATACTCAGTAAGAGCAGGGATGTCCTGAAAATGATAGTAAAACGTATTTCTGTTTACTTGACAACGATTTACGATATCCTGCACCGTAATTTTATTGTAGGGTTTTTCTTCCAGGAGCTGCCAGAATACTTCGCAGATGGCTTTTTTTGTCCGGTTCATAAACTCACCTCTCAAATTATGGTGGGGTAATTATACCAAAATTTGCCCTTTTTTTCAAGAATCTTTACTTGTTGAGTTGGTGGATCTGTTTACGATAAAACGGGAATTTTTCTCACACGACATAGAACATCCCAACGGACGGGGAATGGCATTTTTTTATGGTAATACGGTATCTTTGGAAAAGGAGCCGGAAAGTTCACATAAAAGATCTTATCTGAAGCGCAGGCTGCAGTTTAAATTAGAGGCGGATAAAACGATCGGGCATATACGGCTTGCTATAAGAGGTAATCTCAGTTACGAAAACACACATCCTTTTGTGCATTGCCAACAGGGACAGACGGACTGATAGATGAAATTCTGTGTGAGATCACACCGGAAAACAAGGTAAATCTCCTTTTATTTGACGGTGAACTGATGTATGTGCATACCAATTATAAAAACAGTTTATATCGTTGTCAAAAAGGAGAAGCGATAGTCATATCTACTACACCAGCTGTGAGAATACTCTCATGTCCCGGGGGATAGTACTTCAATGAGAACAATTGGGTGTTGCGCTTTTGAAACAGCAGAAACCTGAAAGAGGGGAGAAAAAATAAATGGAGAGGGTATTTGTGAATTTTACAAATCATCCATTAAACAGGCGGAGTGAGGAACAAAAAGAGGAACTGGTAGATTCCCTGATGCAGCAGATACGGTATTTGGAGAAAGAAGATCCTGAAGGGGAAATTAAAATTTTCATCACCCGTATATGATGCGGGTGATGAAAATTTTAGTAACCCGCTTCTATTTCTTTTATTTTTTTATAAAGCATTTGATTGACGGGCACAGACAGACCGTATTCCGCCGCTTTTCTGATCACTGTTCCGGAAAAAAGCTCCACTTCGGAATATCTGCGGGATACACCGTCCTGTCGCATGGAGGGCATACCGTCGGGATTCAGACTGTCTGTAAGTTTTATATAAGAGACAAGATCCTCCTGTGTCACGCCGGTTTTCGCATATTCGGAAAGTTTTATGACTTCTCTCATGGCGGCGACCATGGTATCCCTTGCTTCTCCGGGTTTTTGAACAGTTCCGTAAGTTCCCTCAGTAACCATAACAACCTGATTCACACCGACATTTAACATCCATTTGCTCCAGAGTCTGTGCATAATATCTTTTTCTATCACATAGGGGACGTTTGCGCTTTTCAAAATTTCTGCTGTCCGTGTGACAAAGGGCGCAAGTGCAGGATCCGGCGTTCCGATCCGCAGTTCGCCTTTGTGAGAATAAGTCAGTTTATTTCCCAGTTTCACGGCGTCCATTCCCTGGGCGATACAATGAACGATATGCCCTTTTTGAAAATGTTTTGCCAGTATTTCCTCACTGCTTATGCCGTTTAACAGAGACAAAATAATGGTATTTTCTCCGACTGCGTTTTCAGCGGCCTGTATGGCGTCGTTTAAGGCGTTTCCTTTTACCGCAAAAATCAGCAGGTCCGACGGCTCGGCCTGAGAGCTCATCTTAAAATCGCATTTCACTCCATTGCAGTAAACACCATCCTGCCTGTATTTTTGAATCCGCCTCTCATCTGCAAGGAATGTAACGGCATCCCGTCCCAGAGAAGCGGTCATGATATCTCCGTATAAAATGCCTAAAGCGCCCATACCGATTATTGTAATATTTGGCATAATAATATTCCTTTCAAAGGTTACTTTTTGAAACTTACAGATTTATTATAGAACAGCATGCACGATAAAACAATAGAAAAAGTAAGGTTACAAAAAAGTGCGTACTTTTCCCGGCTTATGTTTTCTGCTAGAATTTAGGAAAAAGAAAGGGATGTATGTGATGATCAGAAGAAAAGTTTTAAAAACGAGCGATACGCCTGACGGTTTGAATAAGCTGAAAGAGGCATTGAATATGGCGCAGGCCGTAATTGTCGGTGCGGGAGCAGGTCTCTCCACATCTGCCGGGTTTGTTTATACAGGAGAGCGCTTTGATAAGTATTTCGGGGATTTTGCCGAAAAGTATCATTTTAAAGATATGTATTCAGGCGGTTTCTATCCCTACGATACGTTGGAAGAGCATTGGGCGTATTGGAGCCGGTACATTTACATCAACCGCTATATGGATGCACCGAAACCGGTCTATCATAATTTGTATGAGTTAGTGAAGGATAAGGATTACTTTGTGCTGACCACGAATGTGGATCATTGTTTTCAAAAAGCCGGCTTTGATAAAGAGAGGCTGTTTTATACCCAGGGGGATTACGGGCTGTTTCAGTGTTCTGTGCCCTGCCACCACAGCGTATATGATAATGGTGAAGTGATAAAAAAGATGGTGGAAGCACAGGGGTATATATTGGCGGAGGACGGCACACCATATGTGCCGGAGAAAACGGAGCTGAAAATGGCGATTCCGGCAGAGATGGTTCCGCATTGTCCTGTCTGCCATAAGCCGATGACGATGAACCTGCGGGCCGATAATACTTTTGTGGAGGATGACGGATGGCATAAAGCCGCGGGGCGTTACAGTGCATTTCTTGAGCAGCACAGGAAGAAAAGAGTATTGTTTTTGGAACTTGGGGTGGGGTACAACACTCCGGGGATTATCAAGTATCCGTTCTGGCAGATGACGGCAAAGAATCCGAAAGCAATCTATGCTTGTATCAACTACGGAGAAGCAGTATGTCCGCATGAGATTGAAAAGCGGTCCATTTGTATTGATGGGGATATCGGAGAGATTTTGGAGAAGTGTGTTTCTGAATGATCTGCAGTGAAAACATGGTCGCTTTCAAAAAATAAAAATAACTCGAGTTTTGAAAACAAACAGATTGTATATTTTGAGGTATTAGTGATATGATTATATTGATTTCAAAAGGCTATTAACAGCCTGTATGCAAAAGGAAAATATGATATTTACCTTACAGGATCAAATGCCTTTTTATTATGTGCGGATCTGGCAACGCTTTTTACCGGAAGATATATTGCGGTTCCCGTATTCCCTTTTAGCTTTGCGGAATATTGTGAATACTATAGTGACATAAAGGATAGAGAGCGGCTTTTTGAAGATTATTCTGTGAACGGTGGACTGGCAGGTTCTTATGTATATCGAACAGAGACAGACCGGACAAATTATATTAAAGAAGTTTATGAAACAATTGTAACCGGGGATCTCGTACAGAAGTATCATCTTTCGGATACCATGGTACTGCAGCGGCTCAGTGAATTTCTGATGGATAATGTCAGCAATTTAACTTCCCCCAATAAGGTGAGCAATATCCTGTCCGCAAATCTGATTGCAACCAATCATATGACGATTGGAAAGTATATCAGGTATCTGTGCGATACAGGCATCCGCTATGCAGTGCTGGGCAGCAGAAATATGGACTATGGACGTATATATGAAAATATTGTCTGCATCGAACTCCTGAGAAGAGGTTTTGAAGTCTATGTGGGAAAGCTGTATCAGAAAGAAATAGATTTTGTAGCGCAGTGCGGAAGTGAAAAAATATATATTCAAGTCAGTGATAATATTACTGGTGAAGACACGTTCAGGCGGGAGACCGCTCCTCTTTTGAGCATATGGGACGCATATCCTAAGAAAGTAATTGCCAGGACAAGGCATCCGAAATACACATATGAAGGGATTGAAATATGTGATATTGCAGAATGGCTGCTGGAGAAATGAGATGTATAAATAAATTCGTGATAAGGTGCGCAATAAACATAATACTCCGGAGATTATCAAGTTGGAAGTAATTTAATGTGATCAATGAGAAGACGGGAATCAGGATCCAAAATACTTAAAATAAATTTTCATAAAATAAATGCACAGCCTTTCTTCCTGTGTTATACTGAAAAAGAATGCGATACACTATAGAAAAGTCTGAGAGAGAAGGAGAGAGATCAGGTTATGGACAAAAGTGTAGAAATCAGGAAACTGTGCGAAGAAAAGCAGATTCGCATGATCGATTTCAAAATGACGGATATTGACGGGCGGTGGCGCCACATTACGATACCGGTGGAACGGTTTGATGAGAATACGTTTATATATGGTATCGGTTTTGACGGTTCCAATTATGGATATGCGCCGGTTGAGAAGAGTGATATGGTATTTTTGCCGGATCCGGATACGGCTTATGTGGATCCGTTTGCGGAAGTGCCGACACTGACGATGTGCGGAAATGTCTGCGTGATCGGGAAAGAGGAAAATAAGCCTTTTGATCAGTATCCGAAAAATGTTTCACTGCGGGCGGTAGAGTACATGAAAGAGAGCGGCATTGCGGATTCCATGATCATCGGGCCGGAGTTTGAATTTTATCTGTTTGATTCGGCGCGTTATGAAGTATCGCCGAAGCAGTGTGCTTATCGAATTGATACAAGACAGGCGGTATGGAACAGAAGTCTGGATAACCCCGGAAACAACGGTTATGAAGTACCGCACCAGGGCGGTTATCATGTGGCGGCGCCCCAGGATGTGGGATATGATCTGAGAAGCCGCATCTGTATGGAGATGGAGAACTGGGGCATCAAAGTGAAATATCATCATCATGAGGTCGGGGGACCCGGTCAGATGGAGATCGAGGTAGAACTTGCGGACATGCCGCAGATGGCTGATAACACGATGATCATTAAATATATCATTAAAAATATGGCGGCGAAGGAAGGAAAGACCGCAACGTTTCTGCCGAAACCCATCTATCAGGAGGCGGGCAGCGGCATGCATGTGCATATGCTGCTTACGAAAGACGGGAAACCGCTGTTTTATGATGAGAACGGGTATTCCGGTCTGAGTAAAACCGCTCATTACTTTATTGGCGGACTGCTGACGCATATCGCTTCGCTGTGTGCCTTTACCAATCCCTCAACAAACTCTTTCAAACGGCTGGTTCCGGGCTATGAAGCACCTGTGACGATCGGGTATGCGACTTCCAACAGAAGTGCTGTGATCCGTATTCCGGCCTATGCGAAATCGCCTGACACAAAGCGGTTTGAGCTGCGCAATCCGGATGCAACGGCAAATCCTTACTATGCCTATGCGGCAATTTTGATGGCCGGGCTTGACGGCATCGAAAAACAGATTGATCCCGCAGCTATGGGATGGGGACCTTACGACTTTAATCTGTATACGCTTTCCGCGGAAGAACAGAAAAAGATCAAGGGATTGCCGAAGAGTCTGGAGGAGGCTCTGGATGCACTGGAGACGGACCATGAGTATCTGACAAAGGGCGGTGTATTCCCGCAGAGGCTCATCGATGTCTGGATTTCCAGAAAGCGCGCGGAGGCAAGGCAGGTCAGCGAGATTCCGACACCGGCGGAGTTTGCGATGTATTATGATCTGTAAGAATACAGCAAAAAGAGCGGCGACGTAAATCGACCGCTCTTTTTAAAAAGAAAGTTTGGCCTTCTGTTGTCTTTTGAGATTTAAGCGCTGATCCCGCCCTTGTTTATAACCCAACGGAAAATATTGTCAAAATCCCGGTGATCATGGAAAAGCAGTTCAATCTGGTTTATGCGGCCATGGATCAGAGAGAGCGGAGAAAGAATTTCCTGAATGCCCTGTTTTGGGAGAAATGTGCGGCACCCGTTATTTTGGTCCACAAATTCTATTTCGCCCTGGCAGGCTGCCAGTTTTTCAAAAAATTTACCGGTGTTATCGATGTTATAGAGTTTCATAATGGGCCTCCTTGGATTTGTGAAAGTATGTTTGGTTATCTGCCATTTGTTTATGATATAATTATATAGAATAAAATATCGGAAAAAAATGAAAAAACAGACAAAAAATAGTACTATACAGCCAATATAAGAATTGAGGTGGCGATATAATGATATATGGGCTGAGACTGAATGAAAATCTGGAAGAAGATGTATTACATCCGGTGGAAGGTTTTCCGCATATGTATGACTGTGATGAGATTGTCCGCCATCCCGGCGGACTTGTCCCCTGGCACTGGCATGCGGATGTGGAATTCATGTGGGTTATGCAGGGAAGCATGAGGTTAGATACGAGCAATCATTCCTATACGCTCCATACCGGGGAGGCGGCTTTTGTCAATTCCAATATACTGCATTATAAGGAACCGCTGCCGGGGGTATCTCCAATGTCGTTGAATCAGCTTTTTGATGTGCAGCTTCTGGCCGGCGGATATAAAAATATTTTTGAACAGAAATACATCACACCGGTTATTGAATGTCGGGAGCTGGAGGCGCTGATTTTTCGTCCGTCGGTGGCAAGACAGAGAAAGATCATTGAACTGCTGCGCCATTCCTACGATGCGGCGGAACAGGGAGAGTACGGCTATGAGTTTACGGTGCGCAATGATCTTTCATCTGTCTGGTGTCTGTTATGCAAAGAAGCAGAGCCTGTGCTCAAAGCCAAAAAATCAGTGAGTTCCCAAGGAGAGGAGCGTATTAAAAAGATGATGCTTTATATCAGGGATCACTACAGCGAAAAGATTTCCCTGGAACAGATTGCGGCGGCAGCGAACATCAGTGAGCGGGAGAGTCTGCGCTGTTTTCAGGATATGCTGAAGACAACGCCTTTCACTTACCTGATGGATTTCCGCATCAGGCAGGCGGCAAGCCTGATTCGGGAGACGGACAGAAGTATAACGGAGATTGCTTTTGCCTGCGGCTTTTTCGGAACCAGCTATTTTGGAAAGATATTTAAAAAGTGCATGGATTGCACACCGGGACAGTATAGAAAGCTTTACCGGGAAAGCGGGAAGGAATGAGAAGATGAAAGATACAGAGAGAATGAAGGGGAGAAAAGCGAAAGGACGTTTCCTGAAAATAGCGGTGCCGGCTGCAATATTTGTTGCTGCGCTGTATTTTTATGTGAAGTTTGCAGCGAATTCTGATGATGAGAGGGAGTTTTTGGTATCGGCCAAAGAGGGGACGCTGTGGGAAGAAGAACAGAACTCTCAGGATGGCAGAACGGCTGCGGAGGCAGATAAGGAACCGGCCTTTGCCCCGGATGAAGGCACAAGCATGGAACAGGAAGATGATCAGGGAGAGGAATTATCCACAGAACCGGAAGGGTATGACCTTGTGCTTTCCTTTGCGGGGGATATCTGCTTTGACGATACCTGCGCCGTGATGCAGAATTATATGAAGCAGGGCGAAAAGCTGGAAAATAATTTTTCGCCTGAACTGCTCCGGCTGATGAAGGAAGCCGATGTGTGCTGGATTAACAATGAGTTTGCCTACAGCGACAGGGGCGCGCCTCTTGAGAATAAAATGTATACATTCAGAGCGACTCCGGGGAGAGTGGCAATGCTGCAGGAGATGGGCGTGGATATTGCGGGTCTTGCCAATAATCATGTATATGATTTCGGGGCGGAAGCCATGGAAGATACACTGAATACACTGCATCAGGCCGATATCGACTATGTCGGGGCAGGAAAGAATCTGGAGGAGGCAATGACGCCGGTTTACCGGGAGATAGACGGTATAAAAATCGCCTATGTGGCGGCTTCCCGGGCTGAAAAATATAAAATGACGCCTCAGGCGACGGAAAGTGCGGCCGGGATCCTGCGCTGTTATGATACGGAACTGTTCTTGCAGGAAATCAGACAGGCACGCGGGCAGGCGGATTATGTGATCGCCCTTGTTCACTGGGGGACAGAATACAGTACGGAGTTAGAAGAAGTGCAGATGACCACAGGAAGAGAGTATATTGATGCCGGAGCCGATATTGTGATCGGAGCGCACCCTCACTGTCTGCAAGGCATGGAATTTTATCATGGGAAACCTATTATTTACAGTCTGGGGAATTTTTGGTTTAATGACAAGTCTCTCGATACGATGCTGCTGCAGGTGAAGCTTTCGGGTGAGGATAGGACTTCGGAAATAACTTCCGGCAATGTGGAAGTGCAGATTGTTCCGGCAAAACAGGAAAACTGCGAAACAAAGATTCTGGAAGGAGAGGAAGCAGAGAGGCTTTTTGATTATCTGGAAGGACTTTCTGTGGAACTTATGATCGACGAGAACGGTATAGTAAGAGAAGTATCGAACTGAGAATTTAAAAAAGTGAGGCATTCCTGTCTCACTTTTTTAAATTGTATCATCATCTTCAAATGTGACAATATTGTCAGCGGTACAATTCAAAATTTTACAGAGCCTTTCAAGCGTGTACATTGTAATATTTTTATTGTGCTTCAGGCCATGTACTGTGCTTGAAGGTATTCCATGTTTATTGATCAGGGCATATGTGGTAATCCCTTTTTGCCGCATTGTTTCCCATAGAGGTTTATAGCTTATCATTGTTTCTACTCCTTTTCCTCATTATGGTTTACAAAAATGCAGCTGGATATACCAGATATCGAGACTATACTTGTCAAACTGATCATAAAAGATGAAATGCAGCATTTGGGTAAATGATAAAAAGGGCGGAGTGAAAGGAAATGGTTCCAACAGAAAATAAAAGATTATTGTGTGTTATATGAGATATGGAGAGAGCAGATATCAGATTATGGCTCTATGAAAGAAATATGCCAAATCGCCAGTCAGAATAGTATATGGAATTAAAAAGTGTAAAGTTATTGGTATATCAATAGACTTTACACTTCATTTTCATGCGATATATAATTGTTATGCTGTATGCGTTGATTTATCTTTTTTATGTTTATCTAAAATCAAATGTACTCTTTCGACTTCATCAAGTATAATCTCATCCATAGCCTTTAATTCTGCTGTAGATTTCATGACTTGACGTTTTACTGCACTTATGTCTTTCTTCATATCCTGTATTTCTTTTTTCATATCCTGTATTTCACTTTCAAGTGAATCCATTTTATCAAGCCTGGAAAGAATCAGATCAAGTTTTTCGCCATCTGTCATATTATCACCGCTTTCATTGTAGTTGTTGGTTAACTAAGTGTTTAAAGTATATCACAAATAACGTGTAAAGTCTATTTAATTATCAAGGTACTTTTAGTTGTGGGTTGGTTGATTTGATAAGATAATAATATATTAGTGTTGAGATATAGCGAATGCTTTAGAGTCGATTGAATAAAGCTGATGACGGGAATCGAACCCGTGACCAGATTCAGGAATGCCGCAAAATCAAGGAGGTTAGAGCACATCATCAAAAAGTGTAATCACAAGTGTAATCACTGCGTTTGGAAACATAAATAACTCTATTATCATTTGCAATGAGTAAATCGATAGTAGGGTTATTTTAGTTGCTAAATGTATTAAGTGAGGCTATCACACATTTAAATCTAAAACGCCCGTATGAGCCTCACGGAACGTCACAGGGGCATTCTAAAACCACAAACCCACGTAACATAAAACAACAATTTCATAGTAATAGTAAAACATAAAGGAGGACTGATAGTATTGTATGGACGTGTAACAAAATATCTGCATGACAGAGGATTTGGATTTATCAGAGGCGAGGATGGCAATACATATTTCATTCATCACTCGAAACTCAATGGAGAACGTATAGACAAAGGATATTATGTGTTTTTCAAATCCTTCCAGAATGACAGAAGCGATTACAATGCAAAAAATATTATGGTGATCGAAGCACCAGAAAGGAAAAGAAAATATGGCAAAGCATGTAAGTAATATGGATGAACTGGCAAGAGCATTACAGCCAGTGATGCAAAAGGTAGTTGATAAATTAGCAGACAGAGTGCATGAGACGTTGAATTATTTTCTACAGGATTATTATTCAGGTTATAATCCGTCAAATTATCAGAGGACAAAAGATCTGCTTTATTCCGCTGTAAAAGTAGATGCCAAACCATATAAAGGTGGTGTGAAAGCAAGTGTATATATTGATTATGATTCCTTGAATAGTTATAACGGTGTAACAGGCTTTCAGGTAGTAAAGTGGGCTAACGAAGGTAAACACGGGGGTATAGAAGTAGAGCATAAGCCCCATGTATGGCAGGACACGATGGATGAGACTGTTAATAATGGGGAACTGTTAAGATTGGCTGTGGAATATCTAAGAGCGCAGGGAATACCAGTAAGAGGATAAGAAGGGAGAAATATCATGGCAGTATTGAAGAAAGAATTTATAGACAGGATGGCAGAGATAGGCGGTATTACAAAGAAAGAAGCAAAAAGAGGCATAGAATTGTTCATTGAAACGCTTACAGATTTTATGTATGAAGATGAAAAAGTAATGATAAAAGGGTTTGGAAGATTCGAGATGAAGACTTTTAAAGAGAGAAAGGGCAAGAATTCTTTTAATGGTACAGATTACATTGTACCGGAACATAAAAAAATGAAGTTTTGTGTAAGTGAAGTGCTGGCTGATAAGATAGAAGAGCTGCAAAGAGATAGTAAGGATTAAAAAAGCGATTGATTATCTGGTAGCAGAAAATTGTTATTAGAAGACTGCTGCCATATAGATATTACTGTTAAGATAATTGCTATTACAGAGCAAGTAAAATAAACTGTAAAGTCCGAAACTCAAGAAATTCTAATAACTATCAACTGTTTCAATTGTGTGATTCTACACAATAATTCCATTAAATGAAGATGAAACTGAATATTTGAAAATTGTGAGATGTCATTGATTTCACCATAGAAGATATGATTGATATGGTGGTAATAGGTGAGGTTCAAACTGAACCCACCCTGACAGATAACTTTTGTGAGTTTTGATTGAACCTTGCAAAAGCGATACTCATATTGGACTAATCGACAGATTTATATTTCTATATTTTCCACAAGTGAGAAACTTTACAACTAAATATTGAATTACATCAGGGAACCTGTTCTGGGTTCTCTTTTTAGTGTTCGCATTTAAACGAATGCTATCTATTATCAAATCGAAAGGAATTTTTAAGAGTAAGTAATAATGAGTAGTAAAAAGAAATTAGAACAGCGAAAAGAATTTAAAGAATATCTGTCAATAACAGATAAAAGAGTATTGGATATCAAGAAATCTGGCATAGAATTGATTGCTGATGATGAAGTGTTTGTATTAGTGAATGGTACAAATAATTATTGGATCAGTAATCATGGAAGATTAGTAAATAATCTGCGTAGTGATTTTCATATGCATAAAACGGGGTATGCACATTTTACTCTCAGTGGAATAAATAAAAAGATTGAAACCTATACAGATAAATTAGTAGCAGAACATTTTCTTGAAAAATCTGATAAATATAATAAGATATGGCACATTGACAGAGATAAGAATAACTGCTATTACAGGAATCTTATCTGGGTAAATAATGAAGAGTATATTGATTTGGAACGTGAGATTGTGTTTGTAGAGGAATTAGGCAGACAGCAGGAATACATACCATATATCACGCTGAAATCCAATGCGGCATATTCCATCTGGAATGGTATTTATAATCGGTGCTATAAAGGTGATGAAGCCTATGATGGTTCATTTATGTGCGATTTATGGAGATATGATAAGGATTCTTTTGCTGAGTGGTGGAGTTCTGAATATTATGAGTGTGACGGTGAATCTATGGCAGTAGATAAAGATTTGCTGATTCCTGGTAATAAAGAATATGCACCTGATAAATGCTGCATTATTCCTCAAACATTAAATACTATGTTATCCAATTGTAAGAAACATAAGCTACCTAAATGGAAAACAGCTAAAATGAATCTGCCTTTAGGAGTAAGATTCGATGGTAATATGAAGATGTATTATGGTGAGATGAAACCATTTGGACATGATGAAGTGATCCGCTTATCTTATTGGAATACACCTGAAGAAGCATTTGAGGAATATAAAAGGCATAAACAAGCAGATATATTGATCATGGCAGATAAATATAAGAACAAAGTGCCAAAGAAAGTATATGATGCGTTATTGAGATTTGAAGTGAGACCATATTAAAATTGTGGTGTGGATATTTAAAGGCATATCGGATGTAGAATCTGGTATGCCTTATTTTTTTTGCGATTTTTGTTAGAATATGGAAATTGAATTAGAGGTGTAGTATGATAATAAAAATGCGTTGAATTTGACTTTGATAATGAAGTGATTGTTTTATGATTTTGAGGTGAAAATAGTGAATTATGTTATTAATAATTTATCAGAATTCATAACACTAACAAATAAAAATGATTTTAGCAATTATTATTTTAGAGGACAGAATTGCAATTATGGAAATATAGATTCTTCTTTATTGAGGAATAAAATTAAACATGAAAAATCAAATGTATTATTCTATGAAGAATTGATTAATGATTATTATAGCGAAATTGCTTCAAGACTAAGTGAAATAGAATTACATAATTTTTTGGCATTTTCCCAGCATCATGGATTATATACAAATTTAATTGATTTTACAACTAGTGAATTGACATATTGATATTTAAATAAATAATTATGGAAATTACAACCGTTTTGTTATATAATAAAAGAAACGGCGGTGATTTCCTATGGCAAGACCAAGAAAGTACAAGATC
>JAAUZC010000030.1 GCA_014804795.1 Lachnospiraceae bacterium
AAGAAGAAACGATTTGCGATCAGTCTTCATCCGATCAAATATTTGGAAGAAGTATTATCTTTTTAAAAACATGGTTCAGACAGGTTGAAAGGGATGGAAACATTCATGCGTTTGTCGTGATCTATCCTTGACCGCTCCGCATCCGGGCGGGGGTAATATATCCCCGCCTGCGTGATCAGATAATTTCCATTCTTCAAGCCTGAAACGGATCTTCGTACAACGAAACGCCCTCCAGTTCCTCCTCGATCCGCAAAAGCTGATTATATTTGCTGACACGGTCTGTCCGGCAGGGTGCTCCGGTTTTGATCTGTCCGGCGTTCACGGCCACCGCAATATCCGCGATGATCGTATCCTCCGTCTCCCCTGAACGGTGGGAGATGACCGCCTTGTACCCGTTTTTATGGGCCATTTCTATCGCTGCAAAGGCCTCAGACAGCGTACCGATCTGATTGACTTTCACTAAAACTGCATTTGCCGTGTGCAGACGTATTCCCGCTGAAAGCCGCCCTGTATTTGTCACAAAAAGATCATCTCCCACAAGCTGGATCTTGTCTCCCAGTCTCTCTGTCAGTTTCCGCCAGCCGTCCCAGTCAGCTTCATGCAAACCATCCTCAATGGATATGATTGGATATTTCTCACAGAGTTCCTCGTAGAGCGCAATCATTTCATTGGTACTGCGCAAAACGCTTGCCTCTTTTGTGTCGGCAGCGCTCACCGCTTCTCCCCTGCTGCCATGCAGCGCTTTCGTCTCTCCCGGAAAATAGTACATACCGGCATCTTCCTGATAAAGTTCGCTGGCCGCTACATCTAACGCAATCTTTATATCTCCTCCGGGCTGATAGCCTGCCGCCAGCACAGCTTTCACAATATAATCCAACACTTCCTCCGGATTTTTTAATGAAGGTGCAAAACCTCCCTCGTCGCCCACTCCCGTGGAAAGCCCGTCTTTTACCAGAAGCTGCTTTAGCTTCTGGTAAACTTCGGCACAGATGCGAAGCCCTTCTTTAAAACTTGTTGCAGAAACCGGCATGATCATAAACTCCTGAAAATCCACCGTATTGTCCGCATGCTTACCGCCGTTTAAAATATTCATCATTGGCACCGGCATTTTTCTTGAAGAAATACCGCCCAGATACCGGAAAAGCGGCATATCAAGTGCAGCCGCCGCGGCTCTCGCAACTGCCATGGAAACGCTGAGCGTGGCGTTGGCTCCAAGCTTTTCCTTATTCTCCGTACCGTCCACTTCAATCAGTATTTTATCGATCTCCTCCTGACAGAGTGCGTTTCGTCCAAGCAGTGCTTCCCGCAGCACCGTATTGACATTCTGAACCGCTTTCTGCACGCCTTTTCCCTGATATCTGCTCTCTTTGTCCCGCAGTTCCACCGCCTCAAATCTGCCGGTGCTGGCACCGGATGGAACAGAAGCCCTTCCGGTATATAACTTTCCTGAAAGCGGGTAGGGTGCTCCCACAGGCCCGATGCAGGCCTCTTCACCCACCGATTCTTTATGATTGCCGGCAGCCTGTGCCATATTCCTTCCATTGATGCAGGCACCGCCGAACGCTTTATCCCCGGCGATCACTGTCACTTCCGCTTCCACTGTCGGATTTCCTCTGGAATCCAAAATCTCTCTTGCATG
The DNA here is from genome assembly GCA_014804795.1 of Lachnospiraceae bacterium. GTDB lineage: Bacteria > Bacillota > Clostridia > Lachnospirales > Lachnospiraceae > 1XD8-76. Next base: position 1,640 of record JAAUZC010000030.1, read on the forward strand.
CACATCCATAATACGTATTGTTAAAGACATAAAATAAACCTCCCTGGAAATACTGTTTTCGTTTAGTATCTCCAATGGAGGTTTGTTTATCCATATTTTATTCCGACACCGCTCATCCGGAAAATTTTCACAGATAAACGTGACAGACTTTTTTATTATTTCTCAACAAGCAAAGATTTCCCTGTCATTTCGGCAGGCTGCTCTTTTCCCATGATCTGGATCAGAGTCGGTACGATATCCGCAAGACATCCGCCTTCTCTCAGTGTATATTTTCCGTCATAATTCACAAGAATGAAGGGCACCTGATTGGTGGTATGAGCCGTAAACGGCGCGCCTGTCTCATAATCTATAAGCTGCTCCGCATTGCCGTGATCCGCACAGATAAACAATACGCCATCCACGGATTTCACCGCTTCCACCGCTCTTCCCACACAGGAATCCACTGCTTCCACTGCCTTGATCGCCGCTTCCTCTACACCGGTATGGCCTACCATATCCGGGTTTGCAAAGTTGATGATCACCACATCATATTTGTCACTTGTGATCGCCTCACAGAGTCTGTCGCATACTTCGTATGCGCTCATCTCCGGCTTCAGATCATAGGTAGCCACCTCTTTCGGAGAGTTGACAAGTATTCTGTCCTCGCCCTCATTGGGTTTCTCCACACCACCGTTAAAGAAGAATGTTACATGGGCATACTTCTCTGTCTCCGCGATTCTCGCCTGCTTCATGCCGTTTGCCGCAAGCCATTCGCCAAAGGTGTTTGTCACTGCGATTTTTTCAAAAGCGACCTGCTTATTCGGGATCGTCGGATCATAATCGGAGAAACATACATAGGTCAGATCAAGACGTTTTCCTCTCTCAAATCCCTTGAAATCATCATCACAGAAAGATCTGGTGATCTCTCTCGCCCTGTCGGGACGGAAGTTGAAGAACACTACGGAATCCCCGTCTTTAATCGTTGCCACCGGCGCACCGTTTTCCACTACTACGGTGGGCTTTACAAACTCGTCCGTCTCGCCCCTGTCATAAGAAGCCTGAATGCCGGCAGAGCCGCTCTCAGCAGTTAAACCCTCACCCTTTGTCAGCGCAATATAAGCCTTCTGCACTCTGTCATAGTTGTTATCCCTGTCCATTGCATAGTAACGGCCTGTCACGGAAGCGATCTTGCCTGCACCGATCTTTGCCATTTCCGCTTCCAGATCCTCCGCATAGCCTTTTCCGCTTTCCGGCGGTGTATCACGGCCGTCTAAGAAGCAGTGCACATATACCTTTTCAAGTCCGTTTCTCTTTGCCAGCTCCAACAGTCCGTAAAGATGCGTATTATGACTGTGTACGCCCCCGTCTGACAACAGTCCGAAGAGATGCAGCGCACTGTCATTCTTTTTGCAGTTATTTACAGCGTTAAGCAACGCTTTGTTCTCAAAAAATGTTCCATCCTGAATCTCTTTTGTGATCCTTGTCAGCTCCTGATACACAATACGGCCTGCGCCCATATTCAAATGGCCTACCTCGGAATTTCCCATCTGACCGTCCGGAAGCCCTACCGCCATACCGCTTGCGTTCCCTTTTACAAACGGATACTCGGCCATCAGCTTATCCATTATCGGCGTCTTTGCCTCTGCTACCGCATTGTGTTCTTTCTTGTCATTCAGGCCGTAGCCGTCAAGAATCATTAAAACAACAGGTTTCTTACTCATTTTTTCTCTCCTCTTCTACTTTTATTTAATTTAGTTCTTCCACATATTTTTCGGAAACATATCCGTCTCTGCCATCCTCCAGTTTAATATGATACCATGCGCCATCCACCAGCTCATAATACTCATATGTCTCACCGGCTTTCGCCACCATCATAACTTCCGAGCCTTCCGTCGTCGGTTTATTGCGGACATTGACATTGGAAAGAATCTGAAGCCGCCCCTGTGTGTCGGCGGAAATCTCATTTTCCTCTCCATCCGATTCTTCTCCCTGCTCCACTTCTTCCTCCGGCCTTTCATACTGAGATGTACTATTACGCTGCCAGAGAATAAATCCTATCGCCAGAGCAATTGCCACAACCACGATTCCCAGAATGACCGTAACAATTTTCATCCTGGAATCGCCGGAATCCTCATCGTCCTCATCCTCTTCATAGTCATCATACTCTTCCTCATAGCGGGGACGCGGCGGCGGTGTACGCCTTTTCTTCCTCACCGGAACCTCGTATCTCTCGTCGTCCTCATCCTCGATCTCTTCAAAATATTCCGGTTCTCTCACAGCCCGCTGCCCGTCATCTATGGTTTCTTCTGCTCCGGGGCGGCCATATCCTTCCGGACTTCTCTGCTCTGTTTGCGCGGCTTTTGGACGCTTTACAATGGCCTGCTCGGCCTCCATCAGGATACCCTGCTCTATCTCATCAAAAGGAATATCAATGGTCCTCTGTTTGCTCAACGGAATTTCATCATCTTCCATTGCAAATATCACCGGTGAACCGCATTTATGACAGAATCGTTCCTCCTCCCGAAGCTGTTCTCCGCAGCTGGAACAGAACATCGGCTGGTCCACTCTCTGCCCGCACTTCACACAAAATGTATCCGTATCCAGCAAAACTGCTCCACACTTCCTGCACTTCATCTTAGTACCTCCACTTAAGGGAATCTTCTCAATTTCCTCCGTAAATTGAGAAGCAGCGAAAAGTTTCAAACAGTGAAACTATTCTTTATTATAATGCCTGTTTCGAATTTTTACTACCCATTATTTTTTTTCTTCACTTTATTTTCTATTTTATTATACAGAAAACTGATTCCAAAACAGATCAGGCCGCAAATCAGGAATCCAACCGCATTGTAAACAGTACTCTTATTAGATACATCAAACAATATCAATTTGAAAACGCTCACCATAGAAAGGATAAGTCCGTATATCCTGAATGATTTATAACTCTTGTAAAAGCCAAATACAATGCTGCCGGCCGCAAATAATAACATCAATACACTGATCAGCATAGATAACTCAAAATGTGCATCCACAAGAAGTATCATGCATACTGTATATTTAAACCCTATATAATAACCAAAGTTTTCCGACCTTTTTAACAGGTTTACCGTATTCATCGTATAGAGCGCCGCCATCACCAACATGGTGAAAATATTCAAGTATTCCTGATAAACCGCATAGGAAGCGAACAGCATCATAGATACCGTCATGACCGCAGCGACTATTTCAAATCCGCTCCTGTCTTCATCAAAGATTCTTAACTTGATCAACAATATATGAAGCACTGCCGATACCAGAAAAACAATAATAATATTCTCACTGGCCGGAAAACCAAATTCATGCAGTAATTCCCAAAACACACCCGCACCGCAAACCATAAACAACGGATATCCGACAGCGGTAAAAATCTGATCTTTCACAATCCTTGCCAGAATCACAAAACCCGCAAACGGTATTACCCATAACAGCAGGGCGGCAGGAATTGTAATCTCTGCGCCGAATATGCCGACCATACCAAACAGCCCGATATACCGGAACGCGGCATTTTTCTTTACATAACCGTATGCAAACAACGGAAGTACCACAAGCACCGCATAAAAAACGCCTCCATGCAGCCATGCCCATCCGCTCCATAAGAAAAGCAAACTTGCAATAATATTTCCCACATAACTGTTTTTACTTCGCTTTATCTCGAATAATCCTGCAGCCAGAACAGCGGTTATATAGTAGGGTAAAAAACTCTCCAGTCGGAATACTGTACAAAATATCGCACAATATATCAGACTGTCAATACTCATCAGACTATAGAATAAACAACCGTCATTCAATATATCCCTGCAGCTCACATAAATTTCACATAACAAAAAAGCAGTCACAACAGCAAAACCCGCATAGGCGCCCATACTTATTTCTGTTTTCCCTGCAAAAACAAGTAACGTGAGCAATAAGACCAGTGTCCTGATACTATGTGAAAAAGCATTTTTTTCATAGCTTATGCGTGGAATGATATAATGCAATATAAATGTACTGCATCCGAATACAAGCAAAAGCATGCTGAACATAAAAAAACCGCCATCAGCCATATCGTCTGCAGTCAGTCTGACCGTCCCCAGACAAACAGTGAGAAATACACCAATCTCCCCGATGATCCTGAAAATATAGTTTTGATATTTTCGGCCTACGTACGCCATCAATGCCAGCCATACAGCGATCAGTAAAAGAAATACACTATCGTTTATCAGTGCAAAATAGAGCCTTGTCACAAAAAGAGACACGCACAGAGCTGTTGCTCCACAGGCACACAGTGAAATATGAAATTTGTTTTTCGGATTTTTCCGAAGAAGCAGACAACCCACGCCAAACAAAATAAAGCTCAGTAAAAACATCATAGCTGTCATGACGGCATCGGTCAGATAGGGAAGCAGGAGACCGCCAAAAATAATAATACTGATAAATATCAGAATGGAAGCTACTATTCCCATTATACCCGTACCCAATGTTTTTTCCAGATCCTTTTTCTTTAACTCTCCGGTTGGCAGCGGCCTGCCGGGCGATAACGGTTCTCCCTGCGCAAACGGCTGGCCGAAGGACTGAGTCCCCACAGTTGGCAGCGGCCTGCCGGGCGATAACGGTTCTCCCTGCGCAAACGGCTGACCGAAGGACTGAGTTCCCACAGTTGGCAGCGGCTGACCCATTGGCTGAGGCTGCATGGATGACAGTGCCCTCTTCTGCCCAAGACTTTTCAGCTCGGCTACCTGACTTTGCAGATAAGAGATCTCGGCTTCCATATGATTTAATCTGTTTAAATTGATATGGTCCGACTGATTAAAATTTAATATGGTCTGATTTACTTCCCCCTGAAGCCGCCAAATCCGGTATTCCAAATCATCTATATTATTCAAGAATCTCCCCTCCTTGCCCTGTTTATCATCTGCATATACGCCCAAAATAATTATCCCCGTCGGCCCCCGCTGTTTCCTCCTGTTTACGGAAAAATGTTACCATTATCTACACCACAAACCGGAATTCTGATAAGACCTAATTTATAACATTTAATAACTGTTATATCTTATCTCCAAAAAGTTCGCAAACCCTTGAAATTGCTAAATTTATAGCATGTGAGTTTGCCCTTAGACTTTCCCTTGTGTTATATCCTTTTCCCTCATGTTACGAACCCTCATAAGGGCAAAAATAAGGGAAAGAAAAACCTGTAACAAATTATAACATGAAATGAACAGGACAGGAAGAACTGATTGGAATGCTTTCACAAATTTCTCCAAAACACAAGAAGAAAGGACAAAAGAGATATGAGGTTTATTTATGCAACATATAATATGCTCCATAACTGTATTGACGTAACCACTTTTGACGGATATGTTTTAAGGATAGACTGCGAAAAAGCGGAAGAAGGATTAAAAACAACGCCATGTTCCGAATGTGCCTTAAATGCTTTGGCAATAGATAAGCCTCTTGAATATGCAAGGCTATATCTTGAGGGCGGTATGCAGATATGGGTGGATGCGGAAGATTCATTAGAATTGTGGTAACATATCTTTCTTTTTACAGAGAACTGGCCAAAATATAAACCAGTTCTCTCTTTATTTGTAAAATAGAAACTATGAAAGAAATCATGGAATTGATAACAGTACAGAACCGTTATTCAGCAAATGACGAAAAACATTTGTACTAGCAGTATGTTTACAAATGTTTAGGAAATTAAGAATCTAATGAAACAATACAATTAAAATGAAGATTATGTAAATCTCGTAAATAGGTATGTTATATCAGCAAGATGCCTTGGTTTCAGATTTTGTTTTTCGGGCTTCCATTTTTTCTTTCATGGCAGCTTTTCTTGCATGGATTGCTTCGACTTCCACCTCAATATCCTTTGGCGGATAATGCAGACCACTTCTTAATGCCTGTATCATTTGGTCTGTACGATTATGGATTTTGTATTCTTTACCGTCTTTGATGAAGATATTACCTGTCTGACCAAAAATGAACTGCACATTATATTTTGCACAGGCATCATGCACTTTTTTTACCCATTCATAGTGAAGCGGCCTTGAACCTAAATAATTTTCCCCACCTGCAAGTACAGTTTCAATCTGTCCGGTGGCAA
>JAAUZC010000031.1 GCA_014804795.1 Lachnospiraceae bacterium
ATACTCTATTTGTTGAATAAATTTATTTTCTTTAAAGCTAATTATTTGTTCATATATATTAGACAAAAATCCATCAAATTTTCTTTTCTTCTCCTCAGCAGGAATATTACTTTTTAATATATCAAAAGAACTTCTAGTTTTTGTACTAATAACATTTTCTGATTCTAACCATGCAGGTTTGTTCCCTAATTCTGGTTTTTCATTATTTCAATGCCATATAGTCTTTTGACCAACCTTTGATACTCTTCATCATAATTTTCTGGTTTAGATAAATCGAAATGAAGTAACCCCTTCAAATAAATTGGCTTGGGTATTTCTCCATTTTTTCCTCTTTCAAAGATAACTGGCAAAAATTTTTCTTGCTTAACTTGATTATATATTTCTGGAGAAATGATTTGCGTTTCTGTTCCAACTCCACCACTTCGGTCATTAGATTTTTTTTCATATTGCGGATCAAGTAAAATTAACACATTGGTAATACTTGGATCTGTCACACTTTGCTCCATAAAAGCATATGTATCATTTCCTTCTTTTAATGACCATTTATCTATTTCAACCTGTATCCCATCATTTACTAAATCTGCTGCTAAAGATAACACCTTTTCTTGATATTCTTTCGAAGACCAGGCATAAGAAATAAAAACTTTAGGATTACTAATAGTTAATTTACTCATTTTGCACCTCCATAAAATCAAGTTTTCAATGCTATGTATCAAGATGTTAATTAAAACCTAATTTCTTCATTTCATTTTGAATTTTATCAATTTTTTCATTTATATCAACCATATCATCATTATCTTTTTTCTGTGTAAGTGGATTCATGGCACTTATATATTTTTTCTCTATACCTTCGTAATATAAATCTCGTTTACCTTCCCGTTTCTTTTCAATTCGCTCTAAAATACTAAAGCGTAGAGTCAAATCATCCCTTGTAATATCGTTTGGATACAATCCAAAATAACTTGTATCTTTAAATAGTTCATAAAGATGTTCACTACATCTTTCTATCATACATCCAGATTCTCCAATATATAATCGTATTGAATCTTCGCAATTATCCTGTAATAGTTCTATTAAATATATACCACCATTTATAGCCCTATTATCTAATCCTCTAATATTTTCAAAAAATTGTATTTTCATCACAATCTCCACCAGTAAATATTCCCAATAAAATCAATCTTTAATTGCCTCAAATACTTCACATCAACTTTCTTAGTCAACCACACCCCATTTTCAGACCATACACGCAAGTGGCTATGTAACAGCCATTTTTTGCTGTATTATATCTATGAGACATATCGGAACTGTCTAAAATTGCACAACCTAAAAATGTATTTTAATTAATACGTGTTGTATTTGAATGAAAATTTACATATTTTAGCAAAATACATCCTTTAAATGCCAATTCACCTATCCACGATACGCTTGATGGTATTTCAACATATTCCAGACTTTTACATCCACTAAATACTTGTGGCATAATATAAGGTGTCCCTTCTGGAAGCCTAATTTCTTTTAGTGATATACAACCACAAAAAGCACCATTATGTATAATAACACCTTTGTTGCTGAATACCACTTCTGAAAGGTTCGTACATCGTGAAAATGCATTGTCCTCTATTAACATTACATTAGAGATGATAATCTTTTTAATATAATTGTTATCTTTAAATGCACCATAGCAAATGGTATCTATATAACTAGGTACTTCTACTATTTCCGCAGTACCTTTATACAATAAGTCTCTGCCCTTTTGTTTCAAAATCATTTGTTGCAGATAATCCAATTATATTAACTGTTTGAGCCGATATGTTATTAGTGACACCATAGTTGCTTATTGCCTTTTCTGTTATAAAAGCAGTACCACAATATTTACATATACCTGCTTCTTTTGTATCGTCTACCTCAATATTTACTCCACACTGAGTACATTTCGCTGCTACTAACGGCATAACAAAATCCTCCCATCAAATATTTGCATACATTATATCTCATAAGAGGATTATTTTCCACAAAATTTATCAGCCAATAAAACTTAGATTTCATTTATAAATATAATTTTATTCTTCATTGATAATTTTCAGTCAACATTTCAATTAAAATTATAATTCCCATCACTTTCCCACTTAATTCAATTTCACTCATCTATATCCACCGAATGCCATTCACCATAATCTGTATCAGATGTAATTCCGCTAGTTGCCGTTACAACAACATCATAGTATCCATTATAAGTATCATTAATAAACCATCTTTTGCCCTGAAAAACAATCACTCCGTCTGCCCATGGACCACTAAATATACCTTCATCTTTAAAGCCAGACTCATATACCACCACACCTTCACCACTCCGACTTCCACGATTAAATCCGCCCTCATAATAAAGTGCCTTATAGGCCTGCCCTTCTACATTCAGGGAATAATATTGTCCGTCTGCAAATCCATAATATGTTAATCTTCCATACCCCTGTGGCATGCCATCCTTCCAAAAGCCATAGTAATATCCTTCTACATATGGAGTTGGCTTATACTCAACAGGTGCAAATGGAAATATGTATTTTGTAATTGGCAATGTCGGGTATAAAGAAATAATAGTTACAAGGATTCCTAAAATATCTTTTATCAGCCCCCAAATATCATCACGTTTTCTGTTTTTATGTTTAAATGCTTTTTTTAAAAGATGTATTATAATTAAAATTTGAATAATAACTAAAAGCCAACTCAACCATGTAGGCAAACTAAACAAAAATCCCATTGTATTCATATCCCTCAATTCTCCTTGCTTAACCAGGATCATTAACGGTTCTATCTTTAGTACTTACTCACTTTTTGAAAAATACTATAAGCTTTATTTCCTTATTGAAACAATTATTTCAACACTTTAAATTTTCTTACCACCAAAGTTTTCCTTTGTCAATTTTCTTCCACATTCAGGACAATGTTTAAACCTATTTTCAGCATTACACTGACTTAAATGTCCAGCAAGACTGATTCCATATTCGCCAAAATTATTTGTAATCAAAACTTTTCTAAAATCAAACCCACTTCCTCACAATTTGCAATTATTTTCCATTCTATTTTCCTCCCAATAAAATAATCCTGTTATATTTAAGCCAATCTTCTTAATTTATTTTTTTGTATAAATTTCCTCTCTGTCTCAATAATCTTATTATATTCTACCTCAGGCATAACACATGTTGTTTTATTCATTATAACAGTTGCCATCACCCTTCCGCAACATTCAAATTCATTAATCAGTTTGTATGTATTCTTGTTCATAATTTCATCCTTCTTTTCTTATTTTTTCCACTATAAAAGCCACCGGATTATTCTCCAGTGGCCTTTACCTATTTCCATTTACTTTTTTATTTCTTTTTAACATAATATCCGCCATTATTTGATTTCCGCATTACATCCATTTTAGATTTTCCACTTGCGAAATCTCGATTCATTGCTGCCTAATCTGTCTCATATCTCTCTGGGGGAAGACCGTTACTAAATTTATGATCTGTAATGATTCCAGGTAAAACAAATACACAAAAAAGAAAAATTACAGTAAGAATAATTTCCATATTTTCACCTTTCTGCCTACTATGTAGGACTTTGATTCCGTTGTTGTTATTGTTACTATATCACTATTTGTGTCCAATAATCAGGACTTGAAAGGTAGATTTCAAAGATTATATCTAATTTGAGTCAACTGTGTAATCATTCTTGCAAAGAATTTTTTAGCTGTCATTTTATCATCACCATCCAGTTAATTCTTGCAGAATGAATTGCTTCTGCTAATTCCCAAATTGATTTTTATTCTTTGCTCGCTTCCTGATTTAATACAGCATAACATGCTGCATCAATAATTAACTCTGTCTATCATCCATCGCTTTTGCTCTCATATCCATAAATTTTTTCTCTCTTTCCAATAAATGAAATGCAATTTTACTTGTATAATTCTTTTATACAGCAAATAAAGACATGATACTTTCAAGTAAAAAAGAAAGCAAGTTCAAATTATAACTTACTTTCTTTCAATAATCAGTATATTACCTTATATTGAATAACTTATCACATTTTGCACATAATACTCTTGAGGTGAATTACCCAGTAGAATCTGGGAGAAAGTAAAATCCAATCACTTTCTAACATGATTGGATTTTACGTGAGATTATGGATAAGAAGACTCAGGAACAGATCCAAGAACAAGAAAATCATGATAAATTTAATAGCATAACCCAAAAGGTTACACCAGAGAATCAGAAGCAGACACACAATTCCATAAAAGAAGGCATACAGCCGATCAATCAAAAAAGATAGAGCCGCCGCTTTGGTGACTCTATTTTCGTATTAGTTAATGTTTACCTGCGGTTCTGCTTCTTCTGATACATTTCATTTACAGATTCAGTCAAAATTGATCTGGAATGTTTATCAGGATTATTGTTACGGTTTTTCTTAGTAAGATAATATTTTCGTGACTCTGTCCAGTATTTATTGGATTTTAACCATTCAATATTTTTATCCAAGTTTTTCAAAGAGGAACTGGATGCCTTTTCCTGTTGCTTATATGCCTTTATCCAGAAGCTGAGAGAAAGCTGTATTTTCTACGATACTCCCATTCCAAAAAAGTTTTCTAATATGAACTGGAATCATAAGAATATGCCCTCATATCTGCATTAAAAAAAATTATCTACTTCTTAATCGGATAGATAATCTTTTTTGATTTCAGTTTATCGGTAAAAATATAAGTTAAGGTCTTGGAATTTTCCAAGACCTTTTCTATGTTGTTCAATCTGCCCATTCTGTAATATAGACAGCATTTTCATCACTACCTGTTATTTCAAGATAAAAGTTCGTCCAAGGATTACCAACACTATCTCCCATTGCGGCAGATTCCAAATTAGCGGCAGCACTACGCTCAGGCTGACCTTTCTCAAGGTATATCCATCCTGTACCCCAACTGCCACCATTCTTTAAAGAAGGATCCCAAGTCATTCCACCTGCTTCCATCAAAGAACGATACACTGCAATCGCTTCCTCAGGAGTATATTTATCACTGGAAGAAACTGTTTCTACAGGTGTCTCTTCGGTAGATGTATTTTCCACAGGTGCTTCATTTGCAACTGTCTGATTATCTGCAACTTCCTGAACATCTGTATTTCCACTATTATCATCTTTTAATACAGCTACTTTCTCGAAGTCTTCTGCTTTTACTAAAAAAGAAGATTGTGCAAAAGGTACGACAATCCAATCTCCGACCTTTCCAACAGAATGAATTTCAATATCAGGTTTTGTATATCCCGCATAGGTAAAGTAATAAGAATAAATATCTGTGCTTTCGGTAAAGATAAATGGACCACGAATTGTTTCTTTATTACTAAAATCTATCTCCGTTCCATCTCCAGTATCAATTTCTTTGCAAACGAAAATATCTCTTTGCTCGATATATTCATCTTCATCTTCGTTTTCATTTACAGAAGCCTCTTCCGCATCAGGTTCATCTAAGATACCCTCTTTCGTACTCTCAGGCTGCTCTACTCCTTCTACAACATTATCTTGTGTAATTTCCTGAATGACAGGTTTTTCCTGCTCATCATTTCCACAACCAATAAGGGAAAACATAAATACTGTAGCTAAAATCACACTCATAATCTTTTTCTTCATATACATTCTCCTATCAAATTAACAAATTTCCTTTAACACAAAAGCAATCTGTCTCGGCAGATTGCTTTTGTGCTAATTTTACTGTGGTAATTCTTTTAAATTTTTATAATAAAATTTAAAATTTAGATAACCATCGCCATAGTCTTTATCTTCAAGTACAATACAATAAGTAGCATAATGAGACATTTCGTTTGAAATATACATCTGTCCAATCCAGTCCTCTAAGTTCTCACAATCTTTTGGAATAGAAAATTCAATATATTCCATATCTCCAGAAGGTGAATCCAATAATTCATACTCTATTTCTAATTTAGTAACAAGTTCTGTAAATACCTGTTTTACATCATCAGCGGTTACAGCAATTTCTTCTTTAGGTTCTATTCCTGTAGCAGCAATAAAATCATCTGCCTTTGCAAGAACAAATTTTTCATCTCCATCTACATCAAATCGCAGACAATACCATTCTTCATTACAGGAATTTACATACACCTCAATATTGGGTTTTGTATAGCTCATCAATGCACCTACTGTAGGAGCATAAATATTGATGGATTTATTTAAAGTATAGGTATTTCCATCAACACTTAGAGCATTCATATCCATTTCTGTTGCATCCGTCATATCTAATGAATCTCTCATATAGAATAATTCGTATTCTGTGTATGTTGCCTCTTCCTGTGGCTCTTCAATAACTTCCGTTTCGGTAATTTCCTCCTCTTCAATTATTGCTTCATTTTCAGTATCTTCTTCTGCAACAATGATTGTCTCTCCATCTACTACCTCATCATCTGTAGCCTTTGCCTGTGTCCCGCAACCTGCAAGGGATACCATGATCAATACTGTCACTAAAATTCCTAACACTCTGTTTTTCATTCCTCTTCCTCCTCATTTACAAGATAATCACCTTATCCTATAATATTGTATTTTGTGTGGGCTGTGTTTTTAATCATAAATACTCGGAAATCCGCTTATTAAGAGTTACATATTGCCCCTATTTCTTCTATATTATAGCGTACTTCCCTCCCCTGTGCAAGGTTTATATTCAACATATAACCCCTATCAAATATAATGAATGTTCAATATTTAATACAGATATTAGAATGAACATATATACATTGGGAACTCTATCAGAAAAGGAGTTTATGCATGATTTCATATGAAAATTTATGGAGCACTATGAAAAAGTGCGGCATTACAAAATATCAGCTTATCTATCATTGGGGAATATCATCTAACACACTTAGAAGGATGGGGCACGGAGAGCCCATTAGCTCAAATACTCTCAATGATCTCTGTTTGATTTTAAATTGCAAAGTAGAGGACATACTGCAATTTACTGCAACAGAAGAAGAAATAACCGCAATCAATGAGCGAAAAGAGGAAATCATCAATTTCCAGAGAAAAAAGCGAATCGCCGCCACCCGTAAAACGGGTGGTTCGGGATGCGGGCTATAAGCCCGCTCTACCTGCCGCGCCTCGAGATGCTGGCTTTCTCTTTTGACTCGTTGCCGCCCCTTAAGGGGCTTTTGTACTACTTCGACTCTCAACCCTTAAAAGGGTCTTCGTATTCTTTCGCGCTCAATTTATCCTGCATGATATCGTGTTTTTCTTGTTCTTCGATATATTTCTTTATTGTCGCTTCATTCAGTCCCACTGTACTCACATAATATCCTTCTGACCAGAAATGTCTGTTTCCAAACTTATGCTTCAAGTTTGCATGTCTGTCGAATATCATCAGGGCACTTTTTCCTTTCAGATATCCCATAAACGACGATACACTGTATTTCGGCGGTATGCTTACCAGCATGTGGATATGGTCCGCCATCAGATGCCCCTCGATTATCTCTACTCCTTTATAGGCACATTATTGTTTCACATGATTCCATTTTTCGAAACTCGAAAAACTATATCATGCTCAACAGGCTAAATCCCATAAAAAAAAGAGGGCTTAACAAGCCACATAACGACTTGTCAAACCCTCGAAAAATCAGTATTCTTTAGAACTTGCCTTCCTTAGCAGCCTCCTCGATTGAAACCGCAACAGCCACCGTAGCGCCTACCATCGGGTTATTACCCATACCGATCAGACCCATCATTTCAACGTGAGCCGGTACGGAAGAAGAACCTGCGAACTGTGCATCGGAGTGCATACGGCCAAGTGTATCCGTGAAACCGTAGGAAGCAGGACCTGCTGCCATGTTATCAGGATGCAGTGTACGGCCTGTGCCGCCGCCGGAAGCTACGGAGAAGTATTTCTTCCCTGCTTCTGTTCTTTCTTTCTTGTATGTACCTGCTACAGGATGCTGGAATCTTGTCGGGTTGGTGGAGTTACCTGTGATGGAAACGTCAACGTTTTCTTTCCACATGATAGCAACACCTTCCGGAACAGAGTTTGCACCATAGCAGTTTACTTTTGCACGAAGACCTTCGGAATAAGGTGTTCTATACAGTTCTTTTACTTCGTTTGTGTAAGGGTCATACTCTGTCTCAACGAAAGTAAAGCCGTTGATTCTGGAGATGATCTTTGCAGCATCTTTTCCAAGACCGTTTAAGATAACACGGAGAGGTTTCTGACGAACTTTGTTTGCTTTCTCAGCAATACCGATAGCGCCTTCTGCCGCCGCAAAAGACTCATGGCCTGCAAGAAATGCGAAACAATCTGTGTCTTCTTCCAAAAGCATCTTACCAAGGTTACCATGTCCAAGACCTACTTTACGGGTATCAGCAACGGAACCGGGGATACAGAAAGCCTGCAGACCTTCACCGATAGCTGCTGCTGCATCTGCAGCCTTACGGCAGCCTTTCTTAATAGCGATAGCAGCGCCTACCGTGTAAGCCCAGCATGCATTTTCAAAACAGATAGGCTGTATCTTTTTAACCTGATCATAAACATCCAGTCCGGCGTCTTTTGTAATTTTTTCAGCTTCTTCGATAGAAGAAATGCCGTACTCATTTAAAACGGAATTGATTTTATCAATTCTTCTTTCATAAGATTCAAATAATGCCATTTTTACATTCCTCCTATTCCTTATTCTTTTCTCGGGTCAATGATCTTCACAGCGTCATCCACACGTCCGTACTGTCCGCTTGCCTTTTCCCATGCTGTATTCGGGTCATCACCCTTCTTAATGAAGTCAGTCATCTTGCCAAGGCTGACGAACTTGTAACCGATAATCTCATCATTTGCATCCAGTGCGATACCTGTTACATAGCCCTCTGCCATTTCCAGATAACGGGGACCTTTCTTCAGTGTGCCGTACATTGTACCAACCTGGCTTCTTAAACCTTTACCCAGATCTTCCAGACCGGCGCCTACAGGCAGACCATCTTCAGAGAATGCACTCTGGGAACGGCCGTACACGATCTGTAAGAACAGTTCTCTCATAGCAGTGTTGATCGCGTCACATACAAGGTCAGTATTCAGTGCTTCCATTACTGTCAGGCCCGGCAGGATCTCGGATGCCATAGCTGCGGAATGGGTCATACCGGAACAGCCGATGGTCTCAACCAGCGCTTCCTGAATGATGCCTTCTTTAACATTCAGAGTCAGCTTACATGCGCCCTGCTGCGGTGCACACCAGCCCACACCATGTGTCAGACCGGAAATATCTTCCACTTTTTTTGCCTGCACCCATTTTGCCTCTTCCGGGATGGGAGCACAGCCATGGTGAACGCCCTGTGCCACGGTACACATTTCTTCAACTTCTTTAGAATAGATTATCATGTGAAAACTCCTTCCATAATATATAATATTTGTAACAGGAGGTATGCTTGTCCCCTGTTATAACCATTTTTACTATTTTCTCACATATCTGACAAAAAATCCAGTCCCACTTTACAAATATTGTCAGATTTTTATTGTCGTCTGCCGGCCGCCTTTGTCATCACTGTTTCTCTACAATATTCTCTGCATTTTTGAAAATACTGTGCGCCGGAATATAACCTCTCACCATGGAAGTCGGATAAATATTTGTCTCTTTCCCGATGACGCTGCCCGGATTTAACACACTGTTGCAGCCCACTTCCACATTGTCGCCCAACATAGCACCAAATTTTTTGAGCCCTGTCTCAATCTGCTCTTTTCCGTCTTTCACGACAACCAATGTCTTATCACTCTTCACGTTGGAAGTGATGGAGCCCGCTCCCATATGCGCCTTATAGCCCAAAACACTGTCTCCGACATAATTGTAATGAGGAACCTGCACATTATTGAAAAGCACTACATTTTTTAACTCTGTAGAATTGCCCACTACAGCTTTTTTGCCGACAATAGCGTTACCGCGGATAAACGCACACTGACGCACCTCCGCTTCCTCATCGATAATAGCCGGACCATTTATGTAAGCGCTCGGAAAAACTGTAGCCGACTTTGCGATCCATACGTTTTCTTTCACCTGCTCATACTTATCTTCCGGCAGACTCTGTCCCAGTCTGATAATAAAATCTTTGATAAGCGGCAATGCCTCCCAGGGATACGTCAGCCCGTTAAAAAGCTCTTTTGCGATCGTTTCATCCAACGTATAAAGCGCTGCTATTGTTGCCTGTTCCATCTTTACCATTCTCTTTTATCCTTCTTTCTTTTAAATTTATGATACACTTTCTCATTCTATGTCAAAATCAATGTTATCTCTGCCAGCCCGGAGAGAAA
This sequence comes from Lachnospiraceae bacterium, assembly GCA_014804795.1. Classification (GTDB taxonomy): domain Bacteria; phylum Bacillota; class Clostridia; order Lachnospirales; family Lachnospiraceae; genus 1XD8-76. The sequence continues at coordinate 10,307 of JAAUZC010000031.1, forward strand.
TATCTCTGTAGCAACCCTGCTAAACGCCGGTGCTTAGCGAGGTAGTTTCGAGCTTAGCATCCGCTGCGTTTAGCTCGGAGCGAGAGCGAGTTGCGTAAGGGATATTTCTCTCCGGGCGCCGCACCAACACCATATATGACACCACTACCCTTTGTAGTACCCCGCAAATTTATCAAACGCCGGATAAAGTGCTGTCTGGTTTGTGACCTGCTTTACCAGATTCGTCCGCCTTGTCACAAAATCATCCAGCTTCTGCATATACTCCTCCGATGTGATCTTCCCTTCTGACACTTGTGTCAGTCCTTTTTCCCAACTCGCGGTAAGCCGCGGATCCAACAACGGCTTCATGGAACAAGCCACCACCTCATAGATGATCTCCCCCAAAAAAGTAGGGGTAATGATCTGCGTTTTTTTATTTAGAGCAAGGTATTTGATATTGACCAGTTTCTTCAAAATCTCTGCTCTTGTAGCGGAAGTACCGATTCCCGATCCCTTGATCTGAGCGCGCAGCTCTTCATCCTCGATCAGCTGCCCCGCATTTTCCATTGCAAGGATCATGCTGCCGGAATTATAACGTTTGGGCGGTGTTGTCTCCCCCGCTTTGATAGAGAATCCGTTGTAGACAATTTTATCTCCCTTTTTCAGCCTGGAAAGAGCATTAAGAAGCGCCTCATCACAGGCTTCCTCCTGTTCTGTGCCCTCCTCCGATGCCTTGCCTCTCACATCGCTTCCTTTGAGCTCTGACTTTCCCTCTCCCTGTCCTGCCGATTTCCCGTCTTTCCAAAACGAAAACTTTGTCACAGGCAGATAGCCTTCCTCCTTCAACACTTTAAAACTGCTGTGAAACCGCTCCTTTTTTGCCTCTGTTATAAGCGTCACTTTCTGATAGACAGCCGGCGGATAAAATATGGCAAGAAACCGTCTTACAATGATCTCATACACCCTCCGGGAGACCGGTGAAAGCCCTGAAAGAGCAGGGAGTCCCTGTCCTGTCGGAATGATTGCATAATGGTCGGTGATCTGTTTATCGTTTGTATATCTGGTAGAACCGATCTTACGAAAACTTCCTTTTGACAGCACCTCATCCGCAAGCCTGCCGCATACGCTATAATTTTTCAATCCTGCAATATTCTTTCCGATCTCTTTCGCCACGGCACTGGATAATACTCTGGCATCCGTCCTCGGATAAGTCACCAGTTTTTTCTCATATAATTCCTGTACCACCTGCAGTGTCTGATCCGGACTGATCTTGAAATACCTGGAGCAGTCATTCTGCAGTTCAGCCAGATTATATAAAAGCGGCGGATTTTTCACTTCCTTTTTCCGCTCGATAGAATGCACAATTCCCTCTGCGCCGTCCAAATAGCTGATAAGATTCTGTGCATCTTCCTGTTTTAGGAAGCCGTTTTCCTTATATAATCTGGGGAAACCCGCATATTTTGACTCTTCCCAGACTCTCCACTCTCCCGAAAATGACTCCCCGGTAAGCGCGATATCCGAAAGCACCCGGTAAAAAGGCGTTTTTACAAAATCCCTGATTTCCCGCTCCCTGCTCACCACCATGCCAAGCACACAAGTCATCACACGCCCTACGGACACCACACATTTGTCCGTGTGCATATAGTTTTTCACCGGATATGCGAATTTCAATGTCAGTGCCCGCGAAAAGTTTATTCCCATCAGATAATCTTCTTTGGCACGCAGATAGGCGGAATCCGAAAGATTATCATATTCCGACAGATCTTTCGCTTCCTTGATTCCCCGCAGAATCTCTTCCTCTGTCTGTGAATCGATCCAGACCCGCTTTCTTGTCTTTCCCTTCACTCCCGCCTGCTGTTCCACCAGACGGTATATGTATTCTCCCTCCCGCCCGGAGTCTGTGCAGACATAGATCGTTGCAATGTCTTTTCGATTAAGGAGCCCGCTGACGATCTTGAACTGCTTTGACACTCCCGGAATCACTTCGTACAAAAAAGTATCCGGAATAAACGGTATCGTATCCAGGGACCAACGCTTATATTTCTCGTCGTATGCATCAGGATAACTCATTGTCACCAGATGCCCGACACACCAAGTCACTACGGCCGATTCCGATTCCAGATAACCGTCCTTTTTTACCATATTCAGTTTCAGTGCTTTTGCAAATTCCTGCGCCACACTCGGTTTTTCCGCAATAAATAAACTTTTCATACTTTCTAACATAAAATCAACGACAGCTTTTCGTTCTCTTTTGCCTCCGCTATCAGTCTTTCATCAAACTCTCTGTCTGTAAACAGCCATATATGATCTGCTTCCAGTTTTGCCTGCCCTGCCAAAAACAGCAGCCATTCATAATCTTCATAAGGGAATTTTTCTCTCTCACACTGGCATATGGCAAGAAGTGTCTCTCCTTCTTTGCTCTGTGCAATAATATCAATATTCCCGGCTTTCCCTGCCCATTCCCCCAGAGACGAAATTTCAAACGGGAACCGCCCTTTTGCCGCTTCTCTCAGCACAAAGTCCCTGCACACTTCTTTAAATGCAGCGGACATATATGTGCGAAAAGTCGGCCTGATCTCTTTTTCATAAAAATTTTCCGCTGATGCCATTTCCAGCCTGCTGGCATTCGGATGCAGATAAGTAAACGCAAAGTGCAGAAAATGATTACAGATACGGTACAGGCCTTTCTGCATATTTTCCCGCCCTTCCGTATCATAAGAAAATACTTTTTCAATCAGTTCAAGTTCCATTAGATTTTTTAAATAAACACTGATTTTTGCCCGGGGAAACCCGGTATAGTCATATATATCATTGAGTTTATGATGTCCGCCTGCAAGCGCTGACAAAATAGTCTGATAAACGCCAAGCTCTCTGAGTTCTTCCGATAAAATCCGTTTGCATTCTCCGAACAAAGCCCCCGTCGGTGAAAGAATCGCCTCACAAATATTCTCTTTCAGACTTTTTGATGACGACATACACTGCCATAAGCCCGGATTTCCGCCTAATATGGCATACAGGCCAAATGCCTGCTCTGCGGAATAATCCGGAAAAACCTCCCGCAGTTCAAAAAAACCAAGCGGTTTGATCTTTAATAATCCGGAAAGCTTATAGGCCGCTCTCCCCATCTTTTTGACCATGCTGTTCTCCACCCAGGATATGGATGAACTGATCAAAACAACCAACAGCTCCTGTTTTGGGGCGCGTTCTTCCACGAAAGATACCAGATTGTCCATGAAACCGCTGCCGCTTTTCAACAGATACTGAAACTCATCCAGTACAAGAAGCTGTTTTTCCGGCAGGCTCTGCAGACTTCCGGCAAAAAGTTCCGGCCATGCCGGAAAATCCTCCATAACCGTCCCTGTTTCAGATAATTCTTTTCCCCACAGAAACTGCTGCTCCCTCTCGGCCGCATCCCGGCAGGCATAGTAAAAACAGGGAATCCCCTCTGAAAACTCCCGTACCAGCCTTGTCTTTCCTACACCTCTTTGGCCATACAATACTACAAACTGACTTCCGGTCTTTTCATAAAATTTCTGCAAATACTGTATTTCTTTGCTGCGCCCTGTCAACATTTCTTTGCAATATATCCTTTCACTTTCAGCATTTCCGCACAGAGTATCGCACCTCCTGCCGCACCTCTTACCGTGTTGTGGGAAAGACCGATAAATTTCCAGTCATATACGCTGTCTTCCCTAAGACGTCCCACACTGACACCCATACCGTTTTCAAAATCCACATCCGCCTTAACCTGAGGTCTGTTATCCTCCTCCAGATACTGAATAAACTGCTTCGGCGCGCTGGGCAGACTGAGCTTTTGAGGTTCTCCGGAAAACTTTTGAAGTTTTTCGATCAGCTCCTCTTTTGTCGGTTTTTTTCTGAATTTCACAAATACGGCCGCCGTATGCCCATTCAGAACGGGAACGCGGACACACTGACAGGTAATCACCGGGCTTTCGGCAGGCACGATCACGCCGTCTTCCACCTTGCCCCAGATACGAAGCGGCTCTTTTTCACTCTTTTCCTCCTCGCCGCCAATATAAGGAATCACATTCTCCACCATCTCCGGCCAGTCCTTAAAAGTCTTACCCGCACCGGAAATTGCCTGATAAGTTGTCGCCACCACTTCATATGGCTCATACTCCATCCATGCAGTCAGTACAGGCGCATAACTCTGGATGGAACAGTTGGGCTTTACTGCTACAAAACCTCTCTCCGTCCCAAGACGCTTTCTCTGCGCTTTAATCACCTCAAAATGCTCTGTGTTGATCTCCGGCACTACCATCGGCACGTCCGGCGTCCATCTATGTGCGCTGTTATTGGAGACAACAGGAGTTTCCGTCTTTGCGTAAGCTTCCTCAATGGCTTTGATCTCCTCTTTGCTCATATCCACCGCGGAGAAAACAAAATCCACTTCGGCCGCTACCTTCTCCACCTCGTTCACATTCATCACAACAAGTTTTTTCACTCTCTCCGGCATCGGCGCTGTCATTTTCCATCTGCCGCCTACCGCCTCCTCATAAGTCTTTCCCGCCGAACGGGGACTTGCCGCAATGGTTGTCACCTCAAACCAGGGATGATCTTCCAACAGGGAAATAAACCGCTGCCCAACCATACCGGTTCCGCCTAAAATTCCTACACGCAATTTTTCGCTCATAATATTTCTCCTCATATTTTAGTTCCGCGGCAATCCTCCCAGTACACATTAACCGGAATTAATTTCCGGATTGCCGCTGTTTTTAGCTTTTTACTTTAAATAATCTCTGTAGACCTCCAGCACCTTCTCCATCGCTTCCCTGCCGGGCGCCCCGATCGTCAATCGTTTCTCCACACAGGTCTTTAGCGAGACTGCATCATAGATATCATCTTCAAATTTATTGCTGATCTTATGCATCTCGGCTAACGGCAGCGCATCAATGGATGTATTTTTTTCAATACAATACAGCACCAGTTTTCCCACAATACTGTGTGCCTCCCTGAAAGGCACTCCCTTGCCCACCAGATAATCCGCCGCATCTGTCGCATTCGTAAAACCCTTCATTGCACTCTCTGCCATCCGGTCTTTCCGGAATTTTATAGTATCCAACATACCGGTAAACAAAATGATGCAATCCTTCACTGTATCAAAAGCATCAAAAGCCGCCTCCTTATCTTCCTGCATATCCTTATTATAAGCAAGAGGCAGTCCTTTCATTACAGTCAGCAAGGCAATTAAATCCCCGTATACCCTTCCTGTTTTCCCGCGCACCAGTTCCGCAATATCAGGATTCTTTTTCTGCGGCATAATGGAAGAACCGGTAGAATAGGCATCGTCTATTTCAATAAATTTATACTCGTCGCTGTTCCAGATAATGATTTCCTCGGAAAACCTTGACAGATGCATCATCACAATACTGAGTGCCGACAAAAATTCCAACAGATAATCTCTGTCCGATACGGAATCCATACTGTTCAGTGTCGGTCCGTCAAATCCCATAAGTTCTGCTGTATAATCCCGGTTAAGCGGATAGGTCGTCCCTGCCAATGCTCCTGCCCCCAGCGGACAATAGTTCATCCTTACATAAATATCATGCATCCTGAGCCTGTCCCTTTTAAACATCTCAAAATAAGCGCCCAGGTGATGCGCTAACGTCAACGGCTGCGCTTTCTGCAGATGGGTAAATCCCGGCATACAGGTATCCAGATTTTCCTCCATGATCCGGAGAATCACTTCCAACAGCCCTTTTAGCAGTTCGTCCACTGTCAGCACCTGAATCCTTGTATAGAGCCGCATATCAAGCGCCACCTGATCATTTCTGCTTCGCCCCGTGTGAAGCTTTTTCCCCGCTTCCCCGATTCTCTCTGTCAGCACCGCCTCCACAAAGCTGTGCACATCTTCATAACTCTCATCTATTACAAGTGCCCCGCTTTCCACGTCCTTTTCAATCGCTTTGAGCCCCTCTGAAATTTTCTTTGTCTCCTGATCGGTTAAAATACCCTGCTTTCCAAGCATAGCTGCATGAGCCATACTGCCCTCGATATCCTGCTTCAAAAGTCTTTTGTCAAATCCGATGGAAGCATTGAACGCATAGACCAGCTTATCTGTCTCTTTTGTAAATCTTCCGCCCCATAGCTGCGCCATTTTTCATCGTATCCTTTCTCTCAAAACATTCCTTTTTTACCCGCATAATCTTACCACATATTTATTTATCTGACAAGAAAAGTTAAATACCCTTCATAAGAAACAGCTCCATAGGCTGTGCATGATCGGGAATATCCATGACAAAACCACCACAATCTTTGTAGCCGAGTTTCCGGTAAAAATGCTGTGCCGGTTCATCCACCTGAGTTGAAGTCAACAACATCCCATACCCCTGCGTTTTCATATCGTTTTCCCAACACTCCATCAGTTGCTTTCCATAGCCTTTCCCCTGATATTTTTTATCTATGAAAAGCATCGTACAGAATGGCGTATTATCCCAAAAAAGATTGTACCTCAATATTCCTGTCGGCTTATCATCCACCAATAGAACATAGCCTCTTTTGGTTCTTACCTTATTATCAAATTCTGTTTCCGGCAAATGTTTATCGAGCCTGTACCAGAATGCTTTATCTGAATATGTTAAATATCGAATCTCAATCATTATTGTTCCTCATAGCTTATTGTGATATTGCTGCAATCACTGAAAATTTTTGATACAAATAGACGCATTTCACAACTTTAAATCCACACTCCTTCAACATCTCTATTTCCTGTTCAACAGAACATTCTCTGTCTAATTTTCTTCGTTCTTTCCACAACGCTATATCCGTATCTGTTAACTCTGCATTTGCCAGACAACTTTCCCAGTATGAATCAAACCATTTATTCATTTCCGGCTGTCCGGCACAAAACTGGTCATAGTTTACAAACAGACCACTTTCCGGCAAACTTTCATATATTTTCTTAAACAGTTTTATCTTTTCGTTGTCTTCCAAATGATGAATAGATAAGGCAGAGATAACCGTGTCAAAGGAAATATCCGGCAGATTTTGAACGTAATCCCCGGTTTGATATGAAATAGTTTTTATACCGGCAAATCTTTTTCTGGCAATATTCAGCATTTCATCAGCGATATCCACAAGCACATATTCGGCATTCGGCCATTGCCGATACCAGAAATAAGTCAACAATCCTGTTCCGGCACCCAGATCGATAATTCGTTTGGGCTCTGCTATATTCGAAACGATAAATTCTGTTGTATTTGCATAAAAGTCATCAAAACAGGGGATAAACTTCTTTCGATTAACGTCATACTCTTTCGCAATTAAATTAAATTGACTTTCTATACTCATTCATACCTCCTCCCGACTGTAGCCAGCGTTTTAGATCTTTGTGATAACCGCTATGGCACAGGGCATTCTTCCTTCAACAACGTGATACTCAACATTTTCATACCCTGCATCCGCAAAAAATTTCTGATAGGAACTGATATCAAATTGCCGCTTGAAATTTGCTCCGGCAGCTTCCAGCAAACGGACTGCCTTTTTATTCACTCCCTCAGACGCGTTAATATAGGTCGGAATAATTATTTTTCCTCCGGTTTTACATACCCTTTCCAATTCTTTTATCGCAGTATACGGGTTTTCCAACAGATGTAACACATTTCCCGCAACCACCTTGTCAAATCTGTTACCACGGCATTTTAACTGTGTCATGTCCGCACGTTTTACCTTTATATTGCTGTATTTCCGACAGTTTTTCAATGTCTGTTTTAACATTCCTTTGGAAAAATCCGTTGCGATCAACTGTCTGCATTTGGGCGCAATGTATTTGCTGATCGCTCCTGTTCCACAGGCGCACTCCAATACAATATCATCTTCCACGATCTCTTCCGCTACCCTTTTCCCAACACCCAGATATACTTTTCCATTGTATACCGTCTCAAAAAAATCATATAAACCGGACACTTTATCCCAGAACATAATATCTCTACCTCCTGCTTGCCTTCAAATTTATTTTCTCTCCCTGTGGGCTGTGATAATGGTATAACTGTACGCATTTACTGTTATGCGGCAATTATCTATATTTATATACCAATTCTTTCCCGCTCTTGTGATAATCGCATCATCAGATTCTATTTTTTCTTTACACCATGCAACTACATCATCTGTATCTAATAACAGATTTCTTTTTATCCGCACTACGCCCAATTCCGTCGTATGCAGTTTACCCAAATTATTCAGCAATTTTTCAACTAAATCAATATCAACCTGATATTCTTCATCAATCAATATATAGTTTGCCCCATGTCTGATGCACTGTTCCAGCATTTTGCCATTATCCCGACGTACCATCTCCAAAGTGCAGTCTTCGTCTTCCCCACGATTTTCAATCACATTTGCAAATCTCCTGATATCATCGAAATGGTTCTCAATATATTTCTCGCTCATGATCAGACAATAAAACCTGATTTCATCCAAATACTTCTTCTCAAAATCTTTCTCCCAGTCCAAAGGAATATAGCATCCTTCCACAACAAGATTTTGATGGTTTTCTATAGCCGTCTTGATCATTTCGCGCACAATCGGCCATAGATAGTCTGTCAGCAGCCTGTCGTCACTTACAGGTGTAAGCGTTGTATTGCCGCTGCGAATAAGTCCCATCTTCAAATGATCTATGGAGAGATAAGGATACCTGTACTTTTCAAGAAGTTTTTGCGCAAGTGTTGTCTTGCCTGTATGAGATGCTCCCGTTATTAGAATAATCATCTTTTGTCCAGCCTTTTCCGAATGTACGTCATTATTTTAGCATAACAGCCTGTCTGACACAAGAATTCACTCCGTTATCCTGTAATGCCCAACGATATCCGATCTGCTCTCCAAAATATCCTGTTCATAGGAACGCTGCATTGGGTCATTATGATGAATGACATAGGGAACGCCATTTTCATTCCTGCGGTCTGAAACAATGCCGATATGGCTCTGAAAAATAACGATATCTCCTCCCTGCCATGCTTCTATATCAGTTACATCCGTAGTCAGGCTTACTGCCGTATGCGTGAAAAACACTTTCAGATTTTTCACACGCCGAAAATCAATATTAATATCCGGCTCCTCTAAAGGATAGTCAGCCGGATTCTTTGATATATCTTCCCAAACCAGTTCCATCAGATCATATCCCGCATTTTTTAGTGCATTCGCGACAACATCTGTACAGACTCCATACTCATCATCCGGATATCCTGTCTGATAATATTTACTTTTATATTTGGGTTCTGTGGCAATATAATTTAGCGCCCCCTGAAGAATATCCGTCTGGTCATCCATACCATCCCCGTCTTTGTCAACAGAACTGTGCATCTGCTCTATTGTAATCTCATACCGGTCGGGCAGACGCTTCGCGGAAGTATGCTGATAACGAAGGGCCTGATAAACACAGGCACAGCACTTGATTCCCAAACATATGATAACTATGATCCGTATCTTCTTTTTCATAAAATCCCTATTCTTTTACATATTGTTCCATGCATTTTTTAAATTTTTACTCCCTTTTCACAAAAGTGTTCCTATTAGCTACTCCACAAACGTGAATTTACTTGCTTTTCTTCTCTTTATTGCGTCTTATCAATCCAATGATTAGTTCAATAATTCCCACACATAACCATATAATACCCATTACAGTATTTTCTGCCCAAAACCATAATGGCGATGCAAGAATCCATATAATTGCCAAAATTAAATTTCCTGTGCTGTTCATAATTATCCCTCACAAACACCGATTTGTTACCGTTATTATAAGCTATCTTTTATGGGTACACAATTCCGAAAAGAGAGAATTTTTATTATAATGCCAAAGATAAAAGGCATTTATTGCCGCTCATGAATGTTCCTTCACATACTGCAAAAATTCCAGCGTTTTCGACCAGTATTTTATTCCCCAGTTTTCAAAGCTCCACTCCTCCATATACTCATTGCACTCAAAGTCAATATAATAGATTTCTCCATTTTGTACTGCAAAATTGGTTGGAAAGTAATCTATGTTCAAATGTGCGTCATACAACAGCGCACACATATGCCGCACCTGCTCGACATAATCGGGTTTCATCCTGTCCTGCAAAACCAGTTCGTAAATGGTATCTCCCTCAATAAATTCTTTCAGAATACGCTCATTTTCTATATCAACATCAATCATGACCGGCATTTTTATCCCTGTTTTTCGTAATCGCTCATAGTCGTTTATTTCTGCCTCGATCTTATTTCCAAACTGGTAATAATCACATGGTTCATGGTGTATCTGTTTCAAAACATACTTTTTTTCGCCATCTTTCGCAAGATAGGAATATCCGCCTTTTCCTTTTCCCAATAATTTCAATATTTCATATTCTTTTCCGTTTACAACCATCTTTTCATATCCTCTTACCGCGCCTCTATTTGAATTTTATGTTTCATTTACTTCTATCTGCCGTCCTAAATCATCGCTCCGATTTTACCACAGCTTTCCACCAATACAATCCTCCGCCGGATCTCTCCCAAGGAAACCACTATTATTTAAGACCACATCACGATAAGCGTCGGGATGCAGTTTTATATTTATCAGTTTCCCCATTTTTAAAATAAAAGTTTGTCAAATCCCTTTTACTTTCGTAACCTAATCTGTTATAATTAATCATGCAAAAGCGCTCCTTTGTTTGTTGTTTTGTGGTGATTCAATTATAACAAAGGTTCTGTGTTTTTGCATTTTTATTTATGTGGAAAAAATGGAGCAAACTCAAACTCTTTCTGCATTGACAATTTTTCAAATCTGGTATATTATGTAGCTTGCTACATATGTAGTGCGGAGGCATAAACATGGATGAACTAAAATGCTATTTCAAAAAAATACATAATCAGTTGGAGGCCGGTTTCAACAAAACATACAAAAAATACGGACTGACCAGCACACAGCTTGATGTATTGATATATCTTTCGCAGGAATCCTGTATGGAAAACACTCTCACCGATATCGCCGCACATTTCGGCGTTAAACACACCAGCGTCATCCATGTACTGAAGCTTTTAGAAAAGAAAGGCCTTATCTGTAAAAGTACAGTTCAGGGCAGCCGCACCAAACCTATTCTGCTGACAGGAGACGGCATGCAGCTCTGCAACCGGCTCATTTCAAAAATGCAGCAGGAAAGTCCTTTGCTGGACGAAATTATGTTTGCCGGTTTATCAGAAAATGACAGACAGTATCTGAAAAAAATGCTACGACAGATTTATAGAAATCTGGAATCCGATGCGTTCAAAAATATGTAAAAGCGGGGAAAGGAAGAATTTATTATGCAGAATAAAACAACAGAAATATTCCGGGATGCACCGGTACCAAAAGCGGTTATCAGCAATGTAGTGCCATCCATTATCAGTATGATCATGGTTTTAATTTATAATCTGGCTGATACTTTCTTTATAGGTCAGACTAAAAATGCCTATATGGTCGCCGCTATTTCCGTTGCGACCCCGGCGTTCCTTTTATTCATGGCCGTGGGCATGCTCTTCGGCATAGGCGGTACCTCCCTGATATCGAGGTCACTCGGCGAAGGCAAAACAGAAAAGGCAAGGACCACTTCCGCCTTCTGCTTCTGGACCGGACTTTGCATTGGTATCATTGCAATGATCATTATATTTATCTTTGCCGTGCCGGTAAGTCGTGCCATTGGCGCCAGCGACGACACCGTAGGTTATGCCTCGCAATATCTGCGCATCGTTTCCACAGCCATTCCCTTTCTAATCATCAGCAACTGTTTCAGCAACATCATCCGTGCAGAGGGTAAGGCAAACATTGCCATGATGGGCATGCTGATTGGAAATCTGATCAATATTGTACTGGACCCCGTCATGATCCTCGGGTTTGGATGGGATGTGGCCGGAGCGGCAGTTGCAACCGTTCTTGGCAATGTTTTTGCAGCTGCTTTCTATATCTGGCATCTGCTTTCCAAAAATTCGATGCTTTCCATCCACCCCGGACAATATCGGGTCGGAAAGGGAATCGCTGTCGGCGTTTTTGCCATCGGCATTCCGGCATCACTAAACAGCATCCTGATGAGCTGTTCCAATATCATTGTAAACAATATCATGTTCCACTACGGTGACATGGCCGTTGCAGGGCTTGGCGTGGCAATGAAAGTCAATATGATTGTTGTAATGCTCTTAATCGGACTCGGCACCGGCATCCAGCCGGTTCTGGGCTACTGTTTCGGTGCCGGAAACAAAAAGCGTTATATGGCCGTCCTTAAATTCTCACTGCTCCTTGCTTTCGGGTTGAGCGCTGTCATGACCGTTATATGCTACTGCGGAGCCGGCCCGCTTGTCCATGCGTTTCTGGAAGATTCGGATGCATTCGCTTATGGCATGTCATTTGCCCGCATCTATATTTATTCCGGGCCTGTCATGGGAATACTGTTTGTATTTATTAACGCAATTCAGTCCACCGGAGCCGCACTGCCTGCCCTGATCCTTTCCATCAGCCGACAGGGAATCATTTATCTGCCGGTATTATTTTTGTTCCGGAATATTTTTGACTCTGCGGTTATGCTCGCAGCGGCGCAGCCGATCACAGACTATCTGGCCACTGCTCTTGCCATTACGCTGTTTATATTTACCTGTCGGAAATACTTTCCGAAAGCCGATGAAATACAGCCTGCTCAGGAAGACAATCTGCAACAGTAATTACTCCTTCTTCCCGGCCGCCACATCCTGTTTTAAGTTTTCCCATGCATCTTCATGCTCCGTATAATAAATGGGGCATTTTTTGCCCCCGCAGTCATAGTGGCGCAGGATATGGTTTATATCCAGATTATAGGCATCCGTCAGCCACGCCAAAAGGGAAATCAGGGAATCATAGGTTTCCTGTGTGAAGGAACCGTCCTCCGCCTTATAACAACACTCAATGGAAATAGAGTCATAATTTCTTGTCTGCACCGCATACGCAATCTCATTCAGTGGGACACACTGGATGATCTCCCCCTCGTACCCTATGATAAAGTGGGCGCTGACACTGGCCTCATGCATGTCTTTCTGCTGCTCAAAGTAACTGCGGTTCTGTGCCGCACTGGTTCCCGGATTAGCCGTATAGTGCACAAAAATATCTCTTACCTCCGGCAACGTTTCCCCAGGCCGGGAATACTCGTTGACAGGCAGAAAATCTTCTGTCCAGGCCGGATGTTCTTTGAACTTTTTCGCTGAAAGCCCCTGTATGATAGCCGAAGAATCATCCAGGGATTCTTCTTCAACCGTCTGCATCTCCTGTGAGCTGTCATTCTGTTTCAGCTCTGAAGCATTTCCTTTTTTCAATAAAACCAGCCAGCTGACCATAAAGATGCAAAGCATCCATGCAGCAACTGTCATTTTTCGACGAAACACCTGCTTTCTGCGGCGTTTTTTAGCTGCTGCCAAATTCCGCTGTCTATCAGCCTGTACGGAACGCGGCCGCCGATGCGTTTCTGCTCCTGTCACCGGCTGCCTGCTTCTTATATCTATTATATCCAACGATCTATTTGATCTTTCGTTTTTTACTCCTGCCGGTCTGCGGTTTCCTGCGTTTCTCACTTCCGGTGATCTGCGGCTTCTTACATTCATCGCTTCTGCCGGTCGTCGGCTTCTTCCTCTCACTGCTTCCCGGGAGCCACGAGAACTTTCATTTACTGCCTTTCGCAGTCTCCGCTGCTCCTCATAATCCACCAGATAGGGATTTCTCTTTACACTGATCACATCAAGACTTTGTTTTCTCTGCACCGCCCTGTTTTCCTGCGCCTGCATTCCCCTCACCTCATTGTGTTTTCTTTCGGCATCCTGACCGCATCGAGTCCTCCGCCGATTTTATCTGAAATACAATATAGGCTTCAATTGTATCAAAGTTGTTAAATTTTCCGTTAATTAGCCAGAAATTTTATTTTTCCTGTTGTTTAAACTATAATTTATCTTTGGCGTATCGGGATAGCGACTATAGTTTCAATTTTTCAAATTTCCTCCCGTATTCTATCCACCAATGTCACATCCGCCGGCAGCCACTCCACCGAATTAAGTTCCTCTCTCGTCAGCCACCTTGCCGCTTCATGCTCTTTGAGCACAAATTCACCGGATACAAGCTCTCCCCAGAAACAGTCCATAGAAAGATGAAACGTGGGATAATCATACTCTATCGTGTCAAGCAAATCCCCGACCAGAATTTCCGTATCAAGTTCCTCCGCAATTTCTCTTTTCAGCGCCTGCTTCGGACTTTCACCTGCTTCAATCTTTCCGCCCGGAAATTCCCAGCCATCTTTGAATTCTCCGTATCCTCTCTGCGTTGCGAATATGACAGGTTCTCCTTTTTCGTTCACTGCCTTTATCACGGCTGCAACTACTCTTACTGTTTTCATCTCTTCTTTTCCCCTTAGATTTCGATACTGCTCTGCAAATAACGCAGCAGATCATCGCGAATCGCATAGTGAATTTTCATTTGGAGTTTAATCAATTTTTGCCGGTTTGAGATAATCAAACACCTCAGGCTCTACCCTCAAAATATCTTTTATCCACTTAACCGATTCTGCAATATTTTTCTCATTGTTTATCCCCGGAATATGTGGAACCCTTATATGAAGTTTTGAGGAATCCACTAAATCCTTGATCCTAAAAATATTATCAATCAGATTTTTGTTGCTTACACCTGTATATTCTTCATATATCCGTCTATCCATATCCTTAATATCAATGATCCATTCATCCATATCATTGATAATCGGCTCCACATATCTCCACGGAACATTAAGAGACGTTTCTATTCTCATTTGCCAGGCCGGATCCGCAAGTTTGCAAACCTCATGAATGAAAGCAGATTGAAGCAAAGGCTCGCCTCCGCCAAAAGTAACTCCTCCACCTGACATACGATAATAAATTTCATCTTTTCTAAGAATCTTAATCAGTTGTGCGGGAGTATATGCTCCTCTTGGAACACTTTCACCATATGTATCTTCCTCATGGCAAAAATCATTGATACAAAACTTACAGTGAAGCGGGCAGTCAAAAAAAGTCACAAGTGTGGTCACTCCCCTGCCATCAGTCCCCATTCTTAATCTGGATATCGTCATAATATCACCAATCATGCCCCACCTCCTTTTCAGGATTAAATACCGGATACACACGTTGCTCTTTCGGTATTTTTTGAAGCTGCTTGCTTAAGTATTTTGATTCCATATCACATTTTTCACAAGTTCCTGCACATGGACCAATAGATGGACATTCTTCACTCCTAAATGGTATGTTGTTTGCCTCCGCTAAGCGAATTCTCTGTTCTCTAAGAATATTGCACACTTTTTTACCGTCGAGCCTTGCAACGGGTCTTTCTACTTCTTTCTTGACATATGCATCATCTTCCGGATAAGAAGGTTGGCACACCATTCCAAGCGTAAAAAATTTTCGGTTTACAGGGAATTTTATTTCCATATCCGGCTTATCTTTTTTGCTTAAATTAATTTTGTTAAAACCGCTCTCCAATGGAATATATGTCATGGAAGCAAAGTCAAAAAAACATGGTCTTCCTTTCATTTCATAAATACCGTTCAAAAATTTCGGCATTAATCCAACCAGATACTCTCTTGCATAATCAAAAGCTTCCATCACCGTACTTTTCTGCTCCAAAGCATTCAAAACGGTATTACTGTCATAATATAAAATGGAATCTAATGCACTAAGATCAGACAACATCTGATCACATGCATCAGCTTTTCGATTCCTTTCAAATTTCCAGGGTGACATTGTAACAAGATGCATATGATTATATTTATTCAAATCTTTAAGCACATAATATGGATATAGAGTGCTTGGCTCATTATCGGCAAGAAAAACTATATTGTCATGATATCTCAATTCTAAATTAAGTTTATCTGCAACAGAAGCTAATGTCTGCAGCTTTTGATCCTCCACACCATATTTATCTATGCCTGTTTCGTCCTGTTTATATGGAGATACAAAGCATTGATACTTATCTGTTATTTTTTCGCCATTTAAGCAAATAACCAATACAATATCCTTAAATTGCTCCAGGATTGGATCATCATAATTCCATATATTCCCCGTATCTGTGAGGACAATTCTCATTCAACCACTTCCTTATTCACAAAAAACGCAATAACAATCTTTCTTCTATTTACTCATCAGAATAATTAGCCGCGTTTTTGTCTTTCTCTCCGCTGTCTGAACATGCCATAAAACTTTTCCGGTTTTAGCTGTTGGAGACCTGACACCTGCCCGTCTCCAAATTCCATTATGATCAGCGTCCCGTCTTCCTTTCTCGCCAGATCCACTGTGACAAAATTACTCTTTACCCGTTTCGCAATTGACTCTATCCACTGATATTCTTCATCGGAAATACCGGCACCGATATTCTCTGTCCAATAGTCATCTACGGCAAAAACCTTTCCTGCATAAATAAAAACCCTGTACTCCTCCGACAATGGCATTCCGCTGCGTTCGTGAAAACCAATCTGTTTCAATCTCTCAAACTGCCTCAAAACAACACCGCCTACAAGTCCCTCTCCCTGCCTGTCAATAAAATTGCCGATGACTTTAGCCGCATTTACCGCATCTGATATTTCAGGAATAAAGCAGGCATCGTACCATTCATGCTTTCTGCTCTTCACATAATCCTTCACAATACAGGCACCTTCCCATGACGCTGCCGCCAGAAGGGCACTCTTCACATTCCCCTGCTTCTCCCAGACCGTCGCAGTTGTTTCTTCCTTAAAATCATCATACCATCCGGGCAGCAGATGATATTTCTCATACTCTTTCGGTGTATTTATTAAGATAATCCCTCTCTCCTCCAGTTTGGAATAGAAATCACGGTACATTTCCGGCTTCATCATCCAACCGCGGTAAATGGTCAAGCCGGATATCTCTTCACCATACAGAGATAGCGTTCCTGTTTCCATGTCTTCAAAACTGAATAGGGCACATGCATGATCAAGACCCGCGGCCTGATATTCCCCCTTGTAGTCTTCATCTACCCTTTTTTGATATAGCGGATGATTGCAGAAAAGAAAATTGATATTTTTCAGTTCCCTGACTAATATATTCCCCATGACTTCAGCTCCGCTGAGCGGCTCGAGCAGAATCCCTACGGGTATCTCATCCATTGGAGTATCTCCAAGAAGTCTGCGAAGCATTTCCATACCTTTGACCCTAAACCCATTATTTCTCAGGTCAAATAGAATGTCTCCAATTCGAATATTTGCTTTATTGCTATTTTCAATTGTATATATAATTCCTCTTTCGTCTATCTTGAATCTAGCTAAAATCCTGAATATGTCTCCCATTTATATCTCCTGAACAAAATCTCCGTTGATGGCATGATACCCCTTTTGAAATTTAATATAATATAATAAAGTCACGAACCACCAGCTCTGCTGGTGGTTTGCTGTTAGCCCTACGGGCAAATATTACTTTTCCGCCTAAAAGCGGCTCTCTGTTACTTCCTGGAATCACCTTCCATTCGATCCCTTTCATATTGTTCCCCTATATACTTCTTGATCATTTCTTCATTTACATTACCTGCCGTTTCGCAGTAATATCCTCTTGCCCCAAAATGTTTATTGTACTTCTCACGGTATTCTGGATGCCTGTCAAATATCATCAGCGCACTTTTCCCTTTGATTCTTCCTATCACTTTTGACACACATATTTTCGGGGGAATCGACACATACATGTGTACATGGTCTGGCAGCGTTGCTGCCTTTATGGTTGTAACCTCTTCCATCCTGCAAACTTTGCTGAGAATTTCTCCTACTTTCCTCCGCAATGCCCCAAGCATCACTTTTCTTCGATATTTCAGAATAAATACAATATGATACGTGCAATTATATCTGCTATGTGCTAAACTTAAATCGTCCATAGGACATCTCCGTTGTATATGATGCAGTTTGCCAGACCTACATCCATTATATAGCGGAGTTTTCTATTTTTGTACTTCGCTCACTGTCTCCGGCATTTGTTAGTCTCCCCAACATATCTTCTTCATTCTGCGGCACCCTTTCTTCAATCGCCTGATTCGTTTTCTTCGATTTTAATATCAAAAATCGTTTCTTCTATAACTTTTATGCAATCGTCTGCATTCTTCTTAATGTCATCACCCCAAAACCGGATAACAGTCCACCCCATAAAAGCAAGCTCCTTATTCACCTGTTCATCATGTTCACGGTTTTTGCCTATTTTATTTACCCAAAACTCCCCATTATCCCCTTTCTGCAAACGGGGCTTCAGCTGTTCCCAGTCTTTCCCGTGAAAGAACTCACTATCACAAAAAATCGCAATCTTGTACTTTGTTATCGCTATATCAGGTTTTCCCGGAATCTTTGAATAGTTTTTTCTGTATCTTATCCCACTGCTCCATAGTGCCTTCCTTAAGATCATCTCTATTTTTGTATCCTTAGATCTGATACTTTGCATATTCCTTTTTCGTTGTTCTTTTGTAAGAACATCTGCCACAGCGAATCACCTCTTTAATAAAACATCACTTTCGGAGAATGTGGACTAAATGTATCATTTCCATTTTGATTGTTTACTTCCGTTATTTTAATTTCTTCACGCTGGTAGTCTTCGGCTTCTACTTTTACTTTCAGAACATAATAGAAATCTGCATGATGACTATTTTCATCGGTTCCAACCCCCATGCTGCAAAGATTACTTACCAATTCACTCTTTGATATAAGCTCATTAGAAACTATCTTACAAACCGTTGGTTCCAACATATATGTGTTGGTTTCATGTATCTGATTTATATAGAATCTAAAATGAGTTGCTTTAAAAATATCTTTGTGATGTGAATATACATCCTTGCCCTTAATTGCATAAAAATAGAAAAGAAATTCTGATCCTGTATGCAGAAAACCATTTTCTTTCAAAAAGTAATAATAATCATTTTTTGAATCAGCCCGAATATATCCCATCACATACATATCACCTTTTTTCATTGGTTCAATTTCAGATTTCACGGACTGCTCCCTGAACATTGATGGTTCACTTAATATCATTTCTGTGTAATACTTCAAACGGTTCAGACGGGAATTATTGGCTTCCTTGCATTCAATCAGTGATACAATAAAGGATTTAAGCTCGTTTTCACCTAAAACACCTATGCTGGGTTTTATCGAAAAGGCTCCTACTCCCGGCAAAATTTCATCATATAAACGGAAGGTCTCATTACCGGCACTATTCATGCTATATGATCCCGGATACAACACATAGCTGCCTATAGTGCGACGTATAGCATCATTATATGTGTGCATTTTCAGAAGATCGCCACGTTTATATGTATTAACCACAGATTCTATCTTGTCATCAACAAACTGCGTTTCATCCAATTCTGACTCTTTATTATCACCAATAAGAGACGTTAAATCTGATATGCGATATTTTGCATCAAAATGGATATAGCTTACAGCCCCATTGGCAATCGCCTCTTCTTCTCCATTGTATTTTCCCTTTTCAAATAAAACTGGAAAGATTGCCAGAGTATAATCCGGACGGAATGGTCTCGAGTATGATCCCTCATATTTAGTTGTCTTGAATTCCGTCCTTGAAAAAGCTCTGTTGTAGTAAAGGTTTATTTTAACCCCATACTTTTTTATTTCAAACGACTGGCATGACTTCTTTCCTTCTTCAAGCGAAATCTTTATACCATCTTCCACCAAAAGAAATGGATTCTCTTCCGTTTTGACAGCTGTACATCCTTCTATTGATTTGATAATCTTGTACAGTTCAAAGAAAAGCCAGTATTCGTAAAGAAGGGATACATTCTTAGACTCTCCTTCATAGACTTCATCCTTACCTTTCCAGTCAAGCTGAAGTGCCAGATCCAGCATGGCATATGCAGCAAAAATCTGAGAATATCCCTCACGTTTTTGAAGTATCTGATTGTTTTGAGGCATAATATCCAGCATTCCAACTTCATCAAAAAAGGTATCTCTAAAAATATTTTCAATGATTTTGTGAATCGCTTTTGCCTCTTCTACACACTCTGCCTGCATAGTCTGTCCATCTGCTTCCAGAACTTGAACAAGCTCAACACATATCGAATCAAATTTATGCAGAGCAAACTTTACAAACCGATTTGCCGGAGTATCCAGTCTGTCAAACTTACGGGTAACAGACACCATTTGAGGAATATATATTCCCCTTTCTGTATTTTGTTCAGCTAAATTTACCCATCCCCTACTATATGAAAAAGGCTTTTGAAAAAATTTTTTTGATGGCATTCCGCTACCAATAGGTTTTAACTCTTCCTCTTGATCCAGCACTCTATCAGGATTTCTTTTTATTGCCTCAACTAATCCCTGAAGGTTTTCCCCATAACAAAACTTCCGAAGAAAAATGAACTGCTCCAACAAAGTTTTCTTACTATCTTCTGACTGTCTGTACACGTTTGACGTAGATCCTGAGTAATCAAGTAATAACTCTGAACACACCTCAGCAAGTGCTTCAGTCAGCCTGATATAATCTTCTTCATAATTCATTTTATCCGGAATTACTTCAAACGAAAGGGTCATATCCGTTTCATTAAAATGAATTTTAGATCTGCCAAGATAGTTTATAAACTGAAAAGTAACGGAATCCCTGTCTTTGTCGCATTTTAAGAACTTATTTCCTTCGTTCTGAAAATGAGGCAGATCTGGTTCAACGCCATCATCGTTCTCCATTTTAATTATATATCTTTTTGTCTCTATTAAACGAAGAATATATTCACTGTCCAGACTCTGGGCAATACTAATAACCGGCTGTTGTCCGGATTCTTCAATATATTTATATCCAACAAATTCATCTCCCAGCTCCGTAGAACACTCGGTATCCCAATCTATGTGGCTATATGTACCCACAGGATATAATTTTGCTCTGCATTTTTCATTAAGTCTTAAGCAAATCGCGCCAATCATAGTTTAAATAAAACTTGCGTACTGGACAGCTGCAAGCTTTCCTTTCATCTGTTCAATCTTTCTTCCACTTAATTCAAGTTCTTTTCCATTTTGCTTACATACTGCTTCCAGCTCATCCAGCATAGTCCCAATTTCTTTTCTGTTTCCATGAATCTTTGGCAGTACTTTCTGCAGAAGCTGCTCATCTATCGCACGATATATCTCAGCATCAGCCCACTGACCGGAAAGCTCATGAGCTGCACTAATATATTGTTTTATTTCTTTCACAGTTCTATACGCAAATTCATATCCATTCTTCTCCGTAATATCATATATTGCTGTAAACATATTACGTACCTCTTCCATCTGCTGCTCATCAACTCTGCTTTTCCCACTTCTTATCTCTTTCGCAAGACGAAGAAATGCTTCTGCCACACCTGATTTCGCAGGTGTAATTTTCACTTCCCGGCTGGCAGAACCGAACATATTCAAAACATCATCTTTACCAGGTTTGAATTCTACAACATTGGCCCTGTCAAGTACTTTTGGACTAAACATATATGTCGTTTCATCAATATTAACTGTGCCGATTACAAATAAATTCTCAGGATAAGGCAATTTTCCTGTCACTCCATTTTCATCATCCTTGTTTCTGTAACCGTCAAGTTCAAAAGGATTGTCCGGAGTCTCCATATGGCTTAAAAAATCTGAGAAGTATCTCTCTACATGGCTTAGATTCATTTCATCTAATATCAAGAAATATGGAATCTCCGGATTATCATTAGCTCTTTCAATAAGTTTAATGATTCCTGTTTTTTCATATTTCCCAATACCATTATCAGCTAGCGGATTGTAAAAGCCCAGAACTCTCGCATTATCTGTCCAGTCAGCACCAACCGATACAATCAACCAGTTTTTCTCACCGTTTATATCAATGACCTCCAAATACTCTGCAAACTGTTTGGATATGCGAGTCTTTCCTGTACCACTGTTTCCGGTCAGAATGACAAAAGGCTTTGCCAAAAGAGATGTGATATATCTTCTTGAAAAAGAAGAATCAAATGAGTTTGGCAATTCCTCAAGAAGAAATTCTTTTTTCAAAAAATACAAGTAATACTCCCCTGATTCCTCTTTTATTTCAAAAACATCTGAATAGTATCTGTTAACAAGTTTGATTAACGCCTGTAGGTAATTATTACCCTGTGCACCTTCCACCACTTCGCCACCGACCCATTCTGTGGTCAGCTTACATTTTAGTTTTTCCCCTTTGAAAGATAATACATATTCGTTTTCAAATACCCTTGTTTTTCCATCAGAAGATTTCGGACTATACATACCGGAAGATGGTCTTGCAAACATATAACGCAACCAGTTTCCATCAGGCAGCAAACCATCTGTATTTGACGTATTGATTTTGATATTCTGATCCATCACTTCAAAGCGTTTACTTATTCTCTCAAATCGATCGATTTTATATATATTGTCAACTATGGCTTTTGCACAGTCCTTAACCACAGAAGGCAACTTTGAAGTATTTTCAGTATCCCCCAATTGTTGAAGCACTTCCGCTTCTATTGTACTGTACAGTTCTGGTCTTTTCGATAAATAATAGATAAGATTTCCCAAGTATGCAGATGATGCGTCCGGTACAGCTATTTTCTTCAGAACACACGAACCGAAAATATCTTTCGTTGACCTTGCACTTTCTCCGTTTATAAGCGATTTTCCAGGTCTGAATTGAGGATCACTGGTCACAAACTTTATCATTCTTTCTCTATCAGTCTCATCCGGTATGAGTTCCTTAAACTGTGATGATTCATAATCCTTGGAAAAGAAAATTTTCAATCTGTCTTGTTTTCCCCGTATTTCGTTATCAAAAAAATCGCCATATGGCTTAAGTGCCTCAGCATATTTTTTACAGAGAACAGCAAGATATAACCACTGGTTTGAGAAAAAAACATAATTTTTGTCAGTTTGAACAACAGCAGTTCGTCCAAAGACATGAGCATAATTGCTCTCTTCTTTTTCCAGTACCTCCTGTATCTCATTCTTCAAGCCGTCAGAAATTTCAATTTCAGGCAAATGGCGAACATCAATACTTTTAGGTTGAATTTCTTTGTCCATTAAATCAGCAAACATCACATCATACCTCCAATACCTGTTTTACTATCTGTTCCGAAACTTTGGTAACCACTGGGACTGCCACACTATTTCCAAATTGCTGATATGATTTTGTATTTGATTCCGGCAACTTAAATTCCTGCGGAAATCCTTGCAGATTAGCAGCCTCTCTCGGAGTTATTTTACGTGGATTTTTTCCTTTCTGCTCAATCAGTATTTCACTTCCATCTTTATAATATCTTCTGGAAATCGTACTCGTGTATTCTGAGTTCTCACTAAAAAGACAATATCCGAACCCGTTACCTTTTTCAGCATTTTCAACACGTCTTCTTTTATGTCCAGCCCATAACTTATCTGAAATGGTATAACCATCAGCAACATTTTTCTCCAGAATGCTCCCAACGGATGTCTTTATTTTTTCTGGTTCCGGATACACAAACCTCTCAATACCAACGTCTTTTCTCCACAATACAATATATATCCTTGGTCTGTTTTGCGGCACACCATAATCTTTCGCACTAAGAACCATCTTTACACATTCTTCTTTCAGTTTACTTATTGGTCCATTCTCTATCAACTCTTGGGGTACATTGCATTTGTAGCCCATTCCCGTAATCGTTCTTAATACTGTCTGAATAGTATTACCTTTATCATTACTGATCAATCCTCTGACATTTTCCAAAAGCACTGCCTTTGGTTGATGAACATGTAATATCTCAGCTATATGGTAAAACAAGGTTCCTCTCGTATCTTCGATGCCTCTTTTTAATCCGGCATTGCTGAACGGTTGGCAGGGAAAACCTGCACAAAGCACATCAAATTGATCTGGAATAAGTGCTTTTATTTCCGGTTTCGTAATATCTCCAAAAGGAACCTCTCCATAATTCTTAAAGTATGTTTCTTTAGCTGCTTCATCCCACTCACTTGAAAATACACATTGTCCCCCAAGAGATTGCATAGCAATACGAAAACCACCGATTCCGGCAAATAAATCAACAAACGAAAACTTCGACTTATCTGGTTCCAGCGTTATACTATGTTGCTTATTAAATTCCTCTTTAGTCGGCAGATTGTTAATTCCAAATCCTGCTTCTTTTAACAATTCCCTATATTTTTCAGCCTCAGTCCTGTCACCTAATTGAATACAATGACTTGCCAAAGCGTACTTTTCTTCCACATCTAATCCATCTACAAAAGCAAGATTTTGAATATACCCTGTTTTGCTCATTTTAATATCCTTTCCGGTTTATTTTTTATATATTGTCTGGTCATTCCGACCATATCTGTCAAAACTAATTATATCCTCTATGTCACAGTCAAAATAACTGCATATTCGTTCTATAACATCAAGAGAGACCTTCTCTCCTTTCCTCATTTTTGCAATGGTTGTTGAACTGATTCCTGTCTTGTCAATCAGATCTTTCTTCTACATATTTTTGTCTATAAGTATTTTCCATAGACCATTGTATGGTATCTTTATTTCTTTAACCTTTCAGCACCTGAAATTCCAAGTCACAAACCACCAGTTGCCGGTGGTTTGGCAGAAGCCCTCAAAAGGGCTATTATTACTGCTCGCCCAAAAGGGCGGTGTCACAAGCATTATTATCAAGCCGCTATAAAATGGTACTTCCTGAGTCTTCTTTCCTTGACTCTTCTGCCTGCTCTCTTATGTATTTCTTTATTGCTTCTTCTGTTATATTACCAATTGTTGACACGTAGTATCCTCTTGCCCGGAACGCTTTGCCCCATTTGCTCTGCAGATATGGATGCCTGTCATATATCATCAGTGTACTCTTCCCTTTCAGATATCCCATAAAATTCGATATACTGTACTTCGGGGGAATTACTACACTTAAGTGAATATAATCCTCACATACTGCTCCGTCTATTATCTCTACATTTTTATATCTACACAGCGTTTTTATAATTTCCCATATATCCGCTTTTACCTGTCCATACAATACCTTTTTTCAGTATTTGGGTTATAAATAACTATGCGGTATTGGCATTTCCACCTAACATGTGATAAACTTTTGCTGTCCATTTGGACCATCTCCTATGATTTTGAATCTGGCTTGCGACACCATTTTCATCATATCACAGGAAGTTTTTTAATATTATCCTTATCGCTTCCGTTTACTCCATTCTCCCCAGCATAGCTGGGAGATTAGGATTTACATTTACATTTAAAATTATATTACAAAATCTCGAAATATACAAGTTCTGGGAAAAATCATATATACAAATATATATATTGGCATTAACTGATAAATCATCCCCTTCCTCTATACTTCCCTTAATTGGACAATCAAATATTATTTTAACCCTTAAAGCTAAGCTCTTAAATTGAAAAAGATACTAAGGTAGCATCGTTACCCCTACATTCTTTTCAAAAGCTATCTGGCAGTTGTGGGGCTATACCGTCCTCGGCAAAAGGAAAAATCAATATTCCTTTATCATCGAATCTGAAGAATAGAAAGCAGATGTGTGCAGACCTGGAAAGTAAATCTGCCGTTACCTGTCACGAAACTGTTGCTGTCAAAAATAATATACATCCCATTATATAACAAATCAACAACAAATATAATTTTTTGTGTTCAAAAAGTTATATTAAAAATATCTCCTTCATACCCTTCCCCATTGACTCCTCCCCTTCTTTCCGCTATACTCCCCTTAACCAGGCAATCAAATATCAATTCAATTCTTACAGACGAGGACCTAAAATTGGAAAAGAAAGTAAGCGGCAGAGTTTCACAGGAAGATAACAATCTCAAACTGGAAACCTTCCTGAAGACCAGACTCCACCTGACCAAAAATGAGATCAGCCGCGCGAAGTTTCTTGAAAACGGCATCTGCGTAAATGGAAAACGCCAAAAAATCGACACGCGCGTAAAATCCGGTGATCTGGTAGAAGTATTGTTGGAAACCAAACACGAAACCTCCCAAAATCTGCGGGATTCAAGCAAAAGCATTTCTGTACTCTATGAGGACACAGATGTGATCGTGGTGAACAAACCTGCCGGCATCTCCGTTCATCCGGCAGGGAAAAATGATTCAGATACCCTGGCGAATCGTCTGGCTTATTATCTGCGAAACAAAGGGGAGGATTCCGTAATCCGCATCTTTGGGCGATTGGATAAAGATACCTCCGGGGTCGTCCTGGCCGTAAAAAACCGGGCGGCGGCCACCCGTCTGGAATTACAAAGAGAAAAACACATTCTTTTCAAAAACTATCTGGCAGTTGTGCAGGGCATACCGTCTCCGGCGAAGGGAAGGATCAATATTCCTTTATCACCTGACCCGCAAAACAGAAAGCAGGTGTGTGCAGACCCGAACGGTAAACCTGCCGTTACCTGTTATGAAACCGTTGCTGTCAATAATGATCATGCTCTGATCCGTCTGCGCCTTGAAACAGGCAGAATGCATCAAATACGGATACACATGGCATCCATAGGCTGTCCGCTTTTGGGTGATCCTCTGTATGGGAACAAGACGGTGTCAGAAATAAAACGGACTGCGCTGCACGCTCAGATGATACATTTTCTGCAGCCCTTTACGGAAAAAGAGATTCAGGTGACGGCTCCCGTCCCTGAAGATATCCGTCTCATTTTTCATCCCGAAATTCTGTGAAAAATTTCCGGGCACATTTTACCACATCCTCTTTTTGCGCTTTCTTAATCAACAAACTATGACAACACCCGCACCTTTTCTGTCGTTTCTCATAGAATATTATATAATCTTCCAAATAAAGGAGCGCTTTTTGTGGAAACCTCGTATCTTTCCCTTGACCATTTATCTTATGCTTATCATGGTATGCACGGGGAAACCTGTGCGCTTACCGATATATCTTTTTCCGTAAAAAAAGGCGAGTTCATCGCCATTGTTGGCCCCAGCGGCTGCGGTAAATCCACTCTGCTGTCCCTGATTGCCGGATTGCTCACGCCGGAATCCGGCAAGGTTCTTTTTCCGATGCTTGCGGCAGATGAGAGTCCGAAGATCGGCTATATGCTGCAGCACGACCATCTGTTTGAGTGGAGAACCATCTATCAAAATGTGATTTTAGGATTGGAAATCAATCATCTCTGCACACCTGAAAAACTTGCCAAAGTAGAAACTTACCTGAAAGACTACGGACTCTGGGAATTTCGCGACAAACGTCCCAGTGAACTGTCCGGCGGCATGAAGCAGCGGGCCGCCCTGATCAGAACGCTTGCCCTAGAGCCCGAACTGCTTTTGCTGGATGAACCTTTCAGCGCTTTGGATTATCAGACCAGGCTGCAGGTTTCAGCCGACATCAGCCGCATTATCCGCGCGGAAAAAAAGACGGCGCTTTTAATCACCCACGATCTGTCGGAAGCCATCTCCATTGCAGACAGAGTGATCGTTTTCTCAAGCCGCCCTGCCACTGTAAAAATACAGATTCCGATCCGTCTGACTCTGCCGGATGACAGTATGCTTGCGGCAAGGAATGCGCCGGAATTCAGTTCATATTTCAATTTGTTATGGGAGGAATTGCACGATGACACTGCAGGAACAATATATCAGAAAGCATAAACGTTATCACAGAATGATTTCCCTTGCCAGACTATGCATTATTGTAATATTCCTTCTTGTCTGGGAAATATCTGCAAATACAGGGCTGATCGATCCGTTCTTTTTTTCCAGCCCGTCCAGAGTATGTAAAAGTCTTGTCACACTGTATCGGGATTACAATCTGCCGGCACATATCGGCATCACGCTCCTTGAAACGATTCTCAGCTTTTTGCTGGTTTTCGGTATCAGTATGGCCGCCGCCACTCTGTTATGGTACTCTGCGAAAGTTTCCGCTGTTTTAGAACCCTACCTTGTGGTCTTAAACTCCCTGCCGAAGTCTGCCCTTGCACCGCTTTTCATTGTCTGGCTGGGCACCGGCATCAAGACCATTATCGTGGCAGGTATTTCCGTCGCTATCTTTGGCGCCGTCATAAACCTTTACACCGGTTTCTCGCTGACAGAGCCGGAAAAATGCATGCTGATCACTACACTCGGCGGCAGCAGAAAACAGATTTTTCACAAGGTCGTTCTGCCCTCCAACATCCTTCTGATCTTAAGTACGATGAAAGTCAATATCGGACTATCCCTTGTGGGTGTTATTATCGGCGAATTTCTTGCTGCAAAACAAGGCCTTGGATATCTAATCATCTATGGCAGCCAGACTTTTAAAATGTCCATGGTGATCACTTCTATTGTGATTCTGTGCGTGATTGCCATGCTGCTTTATCTTGGATTGCAGCTTACCGAACATTGGTATAAGAAGAAAGTACTCTAAAATAGCGTCACTTACTAGATAATTAAGGCAGTTCAATCATATCCACTAACTGCAGTTTGTAATCTCTTACAATCTGCTCCGCCGCTAAAAGCGCTTCGGGATTCCATACTTCTTCGGGACGGTGGGCATCCGCACCAAAAATCACAGTATTGCCCACCTCCCCCGCTATCTTCCAGAATCTCCTGTTTGGATAATGTCTTTTGCTCCACAGACCAAGAAAATTGATTTCAAGCGGAATATCCTGCTTTTTCGCAAAAAGACAAAGCTCTCTAACCTGTCTGTCATAGACTTCCGTATCTCCGGTAAAATGCAGAATGTCCGGATGGGCAAAATACGCAAATCTCCCTGTCATCAGTGCTTCTTCTGACTGACTGCAATATTTTATGAGGCGCATTTCATCATCTGTCGGCCGCCCGCAGAAAAAATCGTCTGTTTCATTTCCAAGATAATGCTGTGCAAGCAGGAAATACTCTATCGGATACTGTTCTGTTATCCGGATCAGTTCATCAAAGTAGCGCGGATAATATTCCACTTCAAGTCCGAGATGAATCTCAATGTCCTTTTGATACTCCTCTTTCAGTTTCAAAACCGTATCCACGTAATCTTCCAGCTGCTCCATATCCATTTTCACATTACTCACATACCCGTCTGCGTAGGGCATCGGCGTGTGGTCGGAAAATCCCAATATCTTCAGCCCGCCGGCAATGGCGTTTTCCACATATTCCCTTTCTTCCCCCCATGCATGTTTACATCTCCATGTATGAGTATGGTAATTTGCGATCATTTTTCTCTCCCTGTATCTGTTTGAATTTATTTTAAAGTAAATTATGGATTACATACTTTACAAATCCTATATCTCATGATAATTATATCATCTCCGAATAAAACTTTCGACTGTTAATTTATCACCAGATAGATAATAATTTTTTATCTGGTGTTAAAGGAAAATCGTTCCAAAAAACAGCATCTCTACGCGCTCTTCTTATGTGTTCTGTAATACTGTTCAAAATCCGCTT
Organism: Lachnospiraceae bacterium; assembly: GCA_014804795.1. Taxonomy (GTDB): domain Bacteria; phylum Bacillota; class Clostridia; order Lachnospirales; family Lachnospiraceae; genus 1XD8-76. Next base: position 39,610 of record JAAUZC010000031.1, read on the forward strand.
TCATATGTAAGAAATTTTGTTTCTGATCTATTATATATGTATCAGTATTTTGAGCATATTCAGCAAGCCAATCATCCAAATCAATATCTTCTCTAAAGGAATAGACTACCATTGCCAGTAATGATTTCCGATTTTCTTTTTCCAGTAACTTTGAACCAAGTTTAATTGTCTTTTCCTCTAACTTGTTCAATGTTTCAGTATAATAATCCATTTCATTCCGCAATGTTTCTACATCTATATTAAGATTTTCTGCGATGAATGTTTCATCATCCGTTTGCTTATCTCTTAAAAACTCTAACATCAGGTTTTCAAGCAACTCTAATTTATCTGTGATAACCTGTTTGTCTTTGGTACTTAGATCTTTGTCAATTTCGTCAAACAACAATCCCTTTTTGTTCTTTTTATTGGTCCGCATATTTTCATTAAACTCTTTGAGAAATTCAGCAAAATTGCTGTCTTCCATTTCTAACTTAGCAAATTTATCAAATAATGTAAGAAACACAAAGGAATCCTTTTTATTGAAAATATTTTTAATGTCATCTGTTATAACATTTTCCAATCTATGCAAATAATTGGCAAAAGAATCAAATTCCTCCTCTTTTGCATGTTCATTAAGATATTTAAAAGCTGATTTTGCCTGTGTTTTCCAATTATCAAAATGATTCATGCACATTAATGTTTCCACGATAATTCTCTCAATAACACCCTTCGTTTTGTCCTTCTCAGAACACTCACAACATTCCACAAAAAATTTACTATCCACAATCTTTCTGATACGATTTGCAAATTTATCAATATATGTAAATGCTTTCTGATCTGTGCTCATTGCCACATGATTATTGTAACGTTTAATATATCTTGAAATCTTATAACTATCACAGCTTTCATGTATCACCGTTTCGATCTGATATTCATCAAATCTCTCTTTTAATTCTTCCGGAAGCTTTTCATAAGTTTTATTCTTTATATTAAACAAAGTATCTTCATATGAAATATTTCCATTTTTATCTCTAACTTTTTTCTTATATGAGATCATAGAATTTTCAATAGATGGTGTTATTTTATAATTCATATGTCTGAATTTGATAAGTGCAGCTGTTCTGCACCCGCCATCAACTATATGCAATTTTGAATTTTCTTCCTCCCCAAGAATAATAGGAGGAATATAATCGTCTGTAAGAACAGTTACCACCAATTCATTAACTTGTTCATTATTCCAGGCGAAATTTCTCTGGACATCCGCTTTGTTATCAATATCGCCTTTCATATTTTTCTTTAAATACATTTCTAATGTATAGGTCTGTTTTCTCGGTCTTGCCATTTTTAATTCCTCCAATTATTCTAAGTTTTAAGTAATATACTCAAAACAATGCTGAAATGTTTCTATATGAATGGATAGCTGCATAGCAGTCCGCATATTGTTTTTCGTTTATATGCAATTCTTCTCTGATTTCTCCCGGAAGATAACCGGCTATATTAAGTCTTAATACTTCTTTCTGTAGATTTGAAAGTCTGCTAAGATATGACAGCATTCTTTTGCTGAAACCTTCTTCATTATCTTCAAATAATATTTTCTCAATAGTAAATCCGTCGGTAATCATATCTCCTATCGTAGAATCTTCATCATCTTCAATAGGCATATCAATTGAAATCGACATTCTATCCGCTTTACGCTTTTCACGATTTCTTCGTGCCATTTCTGTCTTGATCTTATTTAGCAAGCAGGAATACAGAAATGTGTCAAATGACTGTGAATCATCATATCTTCTCATCACATCTACAAATACTTCGTTTGCAAGCGAATAAAAATCATCTAAATCCTTGTCAGATAAACCGCCAAATTTTGATAAGATCCTGTCAACTATTTTATGAAGTTTTTTAGCATTGTTCTCATAATATGTAATTACTATCTGTTCCATATTGGTGCACCTCTCTAAAAATTTGTATATTATCTGTTTCTGCCTTTTTCCGTTTTCCGCACTAAAGTTTCCTGAATAAGACCTGTCCAATGCTGCGCCAACAGCGTTTTAGGAGAGGTCTTTTTGTATTCAATTTTTCTTAGTAATGATAAGTATAGAACACATGTTCGATTTTGTCAACATGTGTTTCGAACATTTGTTTGCATTTGTTTTAACCAAATCTCATCAAGAAACACAAAAGACTTACTATTTTTCAAAAATGATTGGCTGACATCAGAAAATATATGGATGTCAAATATATATAAAATAAGTAAAAGCGATACATCTGAATAGATAATATCGCTTTTACTGTCCATTAAAATGGACTTATTATAGTATACTGCTGCCAGATCCTTCATAAAACCAACCTTTTATCGCTTCAATATTATGAAATATCTTTCAATGGCTCTTTTCTTATCTTGTCCGCTGTTCCATGATATGTCATTTCCCATAATATTTCTGGAGCACACTTTATTTCATCATATGTTTTGACTGACCAAGTACACAAGTCAATAAAAGTTATGCTATAAAAGCAATCTTTTATTACTTTTCTACTTACCCAAATTTTCTTTATCATTTAATCCCCAATAATACTCATAAAATCAAGTTCTCATTATTGTTGCATTTTCTTAAATATATTTCTTATATAGTTTTCATCAGATTGTATTCCTCTGCATTCAACATTAAAAGCCTTTAATGCCTCAAATATACTTGCCTTTTCTACTTTGTCATCATACTGTTCATCAAATAAATAATAAATATTATTTGATATGATTGGCATTACTTTGACACTTCTTGCATGTTTATTAAGCAACCACCAAACATCAATTTCTGAAAAATCCATCCCAAACCCCACAATATACACATTTGTATTAAAAAATAACTCGGCCCATGAAAGATTATCAAAATTTCCTGTTTTACACTTTTCAAGAATCGGAACTTTACATTCATATCCTCTCTTTGAGCTGTATTCTCCTTTTATATAACTCGAAAGTTTTGATAAAAACCCACAATACTGATCGAATCCAAGAGTTATTGATTTTATTCTTGAAACATCTCCGTGTATCTTCCATAATTTTACTTCATGTCCCGTTAAATGATTTACAAATTTATTGTATGTACGAATATTATATATTTCTTCTTTTCTTAATTCTTCGACATCCTCTTTCTTATATAAACAAATATCACACAGAATACATTCTATTCCGTTATCATAATTTGTTGTAATTATATTATGTACATTATTTTCGATAAGATATTCACCAAATTTATTTATATCGAAAATATTTGTATTAATATTGTCTTTCGATAATGTTGTATCTATTTCCTTTAAAATATTGTTTTTAACAAAATTATCTTGCAGTTTATCACTATAATTTAGAACATATTTTTCATACAAAAATGTATAGTTATTAATATTGCTATCATTCTTTTTAAACAAATCACCCCATGATGGAATATTATTAAAAATGACTCTTGGAAATCCGTTTCCTAAAAACAGTGTATTTTCAATACAAGTTGTATTTTTATCTTCTCTCGCCTTCAAAACCGTACCTCCTTTCACCCAATAAAATCAATCCCTAATTGCTTCAAAATATTTCGCATCAACTTTCTTAGTCAACCATACACCATTTTCTGATAAGTAAAACTTGTATCCATCTTTATACATAACTCCACTATGTATCTTCAAAATTACAGGTTCACCATGCCGCTTTCCTACTTTTAGAGCGGTCTCAATATCTTTTGATAAATGAACATATAACCGGCTCATCGGTTTTAAACCCTCATTCATAATGCTGTCAAGAAATCTCGTGGCGGTTCCATGATATAAAAACTCCGGTGGTTCCTGCTCCTTCAATTCCACATCCACAGGAATACTATGGCCCTGATTTGCCCGGATCAGCGTTTTATCCTGATTAAAACTGTACCTCTGTTTATTATCAGTTGCCACAATTCCTTCTAAAGTTTCCATATCAATTTTTCTTCCGGTTTCATTAATACCGGTCAATAGCTCTTCCACATTAGCCCATCCATGTTCATCTAATGTAATATGTGCTGCATCTGGCTGATGTCTCAACACCAAACTTATGAATTTACTCAATTTATCTAAATTTCCCATATTTCCCACCTTATTCAATATAATCATATGGCGTCTTTTTCTGCACAGGCTTGGTTTTTGTAAAATTTATTATCGCTTTATAGTATCATATCTTCATATTTATCCTGAGATAAAATTTCTATTACCTTTTCAAATTTCTGTGAATTGTGCAATAAGTCAAAATGACTCCGAAAATATTCATTTATGTTTAAACTTATGTCAAAAATCTCATACCCATTTCTTTCTAATAATTCCTCTAAATCATCACAATTAATATCATCTATTGAGGATTTCTCTTTAAAATAATTCAAAATAATTGATAGAATCATTTTACGGTCATCACTCTGAATTATGTCTGCCACTAAAAGTTGAAAACTTTCTGCTACAGCGTCACAAAATGCCAAAATTTCCTGTTGATTAATAACCTCTTCATATTCGTTAGAATTTTCCTTTGATAGTACATTTCTGCCAACACTATCCAGCATAATATCCATTTTTTTTAATTAATGATTTCATTTCATTTACAGAATTCTCAATTTTTCTATTTTCTTTTTCATTTCGCCAAGAGCTCAAGTAATTTTTGAACATATCAGCCCACTGTTTACTAATAAATCCTTTTATATCTGCTGATCTTTCAAATTCTTGAATGGGCAGAGTCACAATTCCTTTTATTTCCCTTATAAATCTAAAAACATTTATATTTTTAGTCGTAGGGAATGTCATCATTCTGTTTTCTTTCTCTATATCATTATAGTTAGCTTCATATACACCATATTCAGCCATAACTTTCTTATCAATCATCACAAAAATAGGAATACCGGATTCCACTGCCGTCCTGAATTCCTTCCTTGTAACTGACATATATTCCGTGAATTCATCTTTCTTTTCTCCACTGGCAGCACTTCCATATTCACCACCAATAATGAGAATAACCATATCTGAATTTCGCATTGATTCATAACACGACGAATCTAATGGTTTTCCAGGCGTGTAACCGATATCTCCATCTTCAAATAAAACCGGTTCATATCCATAGGAACGTACAAAATTTGCTAAATCTTCTCTGATGTATTTTAGATCATAAAATGTTGAGCTAATGAAAATTCTCGGTTTCATATATATTATCTCCTTTATCCGATTTCTTTTGACATTATTATACAATTTTTTACATCCTTTCTCAATGTTTTTTAACAATCGGATTCATTCCTTTTTTCTAATCGGAATTTCCCTCCAATCGTTATTTTCCCCAAATTCCATATTGCAAATCTTTTCATCTGTAAATCTTTAGCCTGTTTCTGGTGTATAGATGCAACATTTAGAAGCAATTGAAATTATCACATCAACCATGAACCAAATGTAGAAATATATATTACAACCACCACACTACCAACCATTACTCTATCTCAAAAGGAGGAACAAAACTACGACAATTAAATTTATTAACAAGATTTTACTAAACAGGAAAGGAGACATTTCAGTAACTAATGACAGAAAAATTTAAACCATACGGGATTCGTGAAGTAGATCATTCTACATTTGGAGGAATTATTTATCTCTCAGATTTTAATACAGACTATAGAGGTAAAAATAATACAGATGGTTCACCTATTGCCAAACGCATTATTAGCAATCAAAAATTTGACGAGTATTGTAGACAGAATTCATTTATAAGACAAAACGGAGGAAATGAGAAATGATTAATGGAACACTTAAACCAATGATGAAACCAAACTTTAAAGGAAATATGCTTGCAATTGATTTGTCCAAATTCGGCTACAAAAATTATTATGTGGAATGCTGCTACTATTTTCATAAAAAAAAAGGAAAATATTCTCTCTCATTATATCTGAACAGAAATGATCTTGAGGACAGAATGAAGATATCTTCTAAAGGGATTGACACACAATACATATCCGGAACCAGAGAAACTATTGTAGAAAATATCTGCAGAGTCGTTCATCAAATGTATCTCGAAGGACATTTTGATTATTATGTCAACAGATATGAATATGAATTAGACTGCTTTGACAGAGGTAATGAGTTGTTAGAACAGGAACGGTTAAATCAGGCAAATGATAACAAATAATGATTATAAATATTTCAACAAAATAAGACAAGCTGCCATAATATCTGATTATTATAAAACATATATTGGATGTATGGCAGTTTACCAAGGAAATATTATTGGATATGAGGTGAAAACTATGGAAGATTCCTGGGATATATATGAGGGGAGGCCGATAAGTTGCTAGATAAGCAATACAATTTATATTCTGTTGATACTGGACATTTCTACAGCAATCACGAAAAATATTTACATGACATGAACTGTAAATATCGTAGAGAGCGCAATTATGTCCAAAACAAATTACCTGAAATTGAAAAGAAACTGAAACAGTTTGGATATACAGATGATGATATCAAAAATCTCAAAAACAATAAACCAGAAGAAATAGATATGATTGATGCTTCATATGATACTGTTTCGGAATATCTGCATTGGACAGAACTGATCAGACATAAACGAGAAAAGGCAAAACAATCAAAAGAGAAGCTTCTTGCCCTCCTGTCAAATAAAATCAATCAAAATGAATTGACAGCCGGGAAAGATCATATTCGCACTATCAAAGAAGAGAGTTTAAATGATACCAACATAATATCTATATTTGACTCTGCTCTAAGCAGAACTATCAGAATCAAGCAGGATGAATTGACCGATGCTTTGATGGTAGTACAAGTATATTATTTTGATGTGTTTAAAGATATTTCCTTTTATGGGTTTACATATAAAGATGAAAAGTATAAGTATTTTACTTCCTCAGCCGGACAGATCCGTAAGAAGAAAGCAGTATTTATTAAAGAATCCGTATGGAATAATATTGAAAAAACGGTTATGTGTGGTCTAACAATCGATAAGATCAATTCAAAGGGCGGCAATAACGTCAATAAGTATTTAGCTTATATGGCACTGACAAATTCTGCTACTAACGAGTGGAAGGAATTTGACATAGACAAATCCATTGTTATTGATGATTTCGAAACAAATGTATATGGAACTTTTGACTTTGTAGATGAAACTGATTATTCCATTACAAGGAAAACTGATTATGTGCCAATTTCTCATACTGATGGAGCCGGTATGGTACTGCCATCTGTTTCAGCAAAGAATTTTATGTTTCGTGCCCCCTGGATCAAAGGATTATTGGGTGTATTTGATTTTAGGACAATATGAAGTGACCTCACATTTGTAGCAACGTGGATTTACCTGTATACTAAGTTTTGGAAAAACAATGGTAACAGGGATTACCGCATACAAAAGGAGGCCACCTAATGAAAAG
>JAAUZC010000032.1 GCA_014804795.1 Lachnospiraceae bacterium
CAGTTTCTGTAATGCTTCTAAACCACATATTTGAAATGCCACATACGCCATTTTATACGGAATAGAGGTATGGCTGTCTGCATTTTATTAGTGTGTTACCTTATGGCACCTGTGCATTCTGTCCGGGTCTTTCATCTTTCCCTCTTTATGCTCACACATTCTCAATCTGCCAGTCGATTGGCGCAAGCCCGTTTTCCTGCAGATACTCATTCGTCCTGCTGAACGGTTTGCTGCCGAAAAACCCCCTGTATGCCGATAACGGACTGGGATGCGGCGCCTCCAGGATCAGATGTTTCGGATTATGCAGCATGGATTTTTTCATCTGGGCAGGTCTGCCCCATAAAATGAATACCATGGGCCGATCCTGCTCGCTGCAGATTCGAATGCAGGCGTCCGTAAACTCTTCCCAGCCGATGCCACGGTGGGAATTTGCAGCATGGGCACGCACCGTAAGCACTGTATTTAACATCAATACACCCTGCTTTGCCCATTTCACAAGATACCCGTTATTCGGAATATAGCAGCCCAGATCATCATGCAGTTCCTGATAAATATTGACAAGAGAAGGCGGAATTTCCACATCCGGTTTTACGGAAAAACAAAGCCCGTGTGCCTGCCCGTCGTTGTGATACGGATCCTGCCCCAAAATGACTACTTTCACATCCGCGAGAGGTGTTAAATGAAACGCATTAAAAATGTCTTCCGATGCCGGAAATATTTTTTTTGTATTGTATTCCTCGCTTACTTTCTGAAACAATGTTCTATAATACGGTTTCTGAAATTCCGGTTTTAAAGGTTCTAACCAGTCATTATCGATCGCTGCCATCTTTCGTTCTCTCCTTTTTACATTTCCTGTCATCTCACAGCCGTACTGCCACGCCTTTTTCTGCCAGATATTTTTTCACCTGACAGATCTCCAACTCCTTATAGTGGAATAAAGAAGCCGCAAGCGCCGCCTCCGCTTTTCCTGCTGTCAGTGCATCATAAAAATGCTCTAATGTTCCGGCTCCTCCCGATGCGATCACCGGCACTGATACCGCCTGCGCCACCTGTCTTGTAAGTTCAATATCATAACCGGCCTTTGTACCGTCACAGTCCATGCTGGTCAGTAATATCTCGCCCGCTCCCAGTTTCTCCGCCTGTACTGCCCATTCCACAGCGTCTATTCCCACATCAATACGGCCGCCATGCTTATAAATATTCCAGCCGCTGCCATCCGCACGTCTCTTGGCATCCACCGCCAGTACAACACACTGGCTTCCGAATTTGTCCGCCGCCTCACTGATCAGTTCCGGTCTGTCTATGGCCGCAGAATTCACGGAAATCTTGTCTGCCCCCTCACGAAGCAGTTCCCGGAAGTCCTCCACCGTACGGATACCACCGCCCACTGTGAACGGAATAAACACCCGCTCCGCCACTTTGCGCACCATATCCACTACGGTCTTTCTGGCATCGGAAGAAGCTGTAATATCTAAAAAGACCACTTCGTCCGCCCCCGCCTTATCATAGGCCGCCGCAATCTCCACCGGATCCCCGGCATCCTGCAGGTTCACAAAATTGACACCTTTTACTACCCTGCCATTATTGACATCCAGACAGGGGATGATCCTTTTTGTATGCATATATTCTCACTTTCACTATACCGACAGAAAATTTTTTAAAATCTGCAATCCCACTTCCGAACTCTTCTCCGGATGGAACTGACAGGCAAAAATATTGTCTTTCTCCACCGAAGCCTCGACTGTCACTCCATACTCTACAGTCGCTTTCACGATTTCTTTCTCCTGCGCCTGAAGATAGTAGGAATGTACGAAATAAACATACGAGCCTTCCGGCACATTCCGAAACAATCTCCCCTCCATCGGGTATTTGAGAGCATTCCACCCGATCTGCGGAATTTTAAGTCCTTCTTCTTTCGGAATCCGGACAATTTTCCCGGGGAGTATTCCAAGCCCTTCCACACCGGGACTTTCCTCGCTCTCCTCAAATAAAAGCTGTAAACCGAGACATATCCCCAAAAAGGGCGTCTTTCTCTCCGCCACTTCTTTTATCACAGAAACCAATCCAAAACTTTCTAACTTTGCCATGGCATCGCCAAAACTTCCAACTCCCGGCAAAATCACTCTCTCAGCAGCAAGAATCTCACTTTTATCTCTTGTAACGACTGCCCGCTCACCGAGAAAATCAAGCGCTTTCTGCACGCTTTTTATATTCCCGGCATCATAATCAATCACTGCTATCATTAAAATATTCCTCTTCCTCCGGAAGCATATCCTCCAACTCCGGATACTTCGCCGCCTCATCTTCCTGCTGTTCTTCTATTTCCGTCTGGCTTTGATAAATCTCTCCGCTTACCAGAGCTTCTATCCGTAAGCTATATTCATAGTCACTCTCTATAGCATTGATTTCCAAAGCCCCTGCCTCTGATAAACTGTAATTTTCCTGCAAAATCCGTAAAATGTTCTGATAATGCTGTGTGGCCTCCGGGGTAATCATATCACTGTTCCCCAGCTGTAAAAGTTCCTGATATTTATCAACACCACGTAACAGGTCATCCAGTGCCATAGTCAGTTTTTCCAGTTTCAGATGATTCTCATAAGCTTCTTCCGCATGCTGCAGATGCAGTACGGCAGAGGCCTGCACAAACAGCAGCTGATCTTCCTCCGAAAGCTCTTTTCCGTTCAACAAACGATAGGCCGTCTCAAAATCTTTATTATCAAAAGAATTTCTTGCCTCCGTAAGCTGTAAAGTAGTCATTCCGATAGTATTTATCAGCAATATCCCTATTCCGACGGAAGCACATAAAATGACCCACACAATAACTTTCTTTTTCGGGAGCTTTTTCTCTGCTCTCTTTTCTTTTGCAGCCGCTTCCGCCTTCAGTGCTTTTTCGGCTTTTTTCTTCGCTTTTTCAGCGTTCTTTGCTTTCTTTAGCTTTTCTTTCTCCGCTTTTTTAGGATCCGGCCCACTCTTTTTCGGCTGCTTTTTCTCTTTTTTCTTCTTTTCCTTCGCGCTTGCACCTTTCTTTTCATCTGCCGCCGCATTGCTCTGTTCGCCGCCTGCTATTGCCGCCTGATTCTCCTCATCCAATTCATCCTCGTCTGAACCAAAGAAAATTGCCGCAAGCTTTTTTCCTAATCCACCCTCTTTTTCACTGCCGCCATCTTTATTTTTATCTTTTTTCTTTTCCTTTTTCTTTTTTTCTTTCTTCTCTTTTTTCTTCTTTTCGGATTTCTTCGGCTCTTCCTCGGAATCCTCTTCCTCCGGTATATCCGGCAGTTTCCGCCCGGTTTTAGGCGCACTTTCCGCAACTTGTTCATGGTTTTCCGCCATTTGAAGCAATTGCTCTATATCGGACAGATCATCCTCCACATTTGACGGTTCTCTAACATCTTTATTTTCCTGCGCCACTACATCTTTCTTTCCGGAAGCCTCTTCTTCCAACGCAGTTTCTTTTTCCAGAACCTGATCTATTTCCTCCTCTGACATAGTGAGAAAATCCAAAGGATCTACCATCATTTCATCTTCTGCCTGTTTATGCGGCTCTTCTGACGGTACTTCCGGCATCTCCATCGACACATCTGACTGCTTATCTGCAGGCGCCTGTTCCGGTATCCCTTCCTGCGGTAATTCTGATACCCCATCCTCAGCCTGCTCCGATATCTCACCCTGCAGCAAATCTGACGACCCATCCTCAGCCTGTTCCGGCATTTCGTCCACTACCGCATCCAAAGATTCATCTGCGGCCTGCTCCGGCATTTCATCCAATGATGCATCCGACATCTTATCCTTCGACAATTCCAACAGCTCATCCTCCGGCATTTCATCCAACGACAAATCTAACAGTTCATCCTCCGGCAGCTCATCCAACGATAAATCTTTCAGTTCATCCTCCGACAGTTCCGGCATCTCATCCATCAGATCCGACATTTCAGGGATATCTATCTCCTCTTCCTGCTCCGCCGCTATAGCACTTTCTGTTTCCATGACAGCTTTCAACATTTCCTCTAAGCGTTCTTCATCAGAATTCATTTTTTACATTCCTCCAAATTAACAAATATTAGCGCACAAACGCTTTGCTCGTATCGCTGCTTCAAAAAAGCGGCTCCATTGTTAACATAAAAAATCTAACGGATCACTCTTGATTGAATGTCCCCGCTGCTTTATTTCTTCTGACAATTGATATAAACTACTGTGCACTCTCCAAAAGCTGGATTTCTGATTATAAAAACAAACCTTCTCAAACGGCCATCTGACAATAGACGGAAATTCCATGCCAACCCCTAATTCCAGAATACACAATTTTCTGTTTACAGTTCCTGTCAGCCATTTTGTATATCTATTCCAATTTTCCAGATAACCGCCCTCGTTGTACTTTGGCTGCCCATACTGATTCATGACAAGAGGAGCACCGCAATCCGGACAGACAGGTTCCCGTAACTTTTCAAGCGATTCCCTGTCTTCGATCCAGGCACACACCTTATCCCAAAAACTGCCTTCTACAGGAAAGAGTTTCCCACTGCAATTTTCCGCACACTGCTGCATACGATAAGTACCGCAGGGCAACACAATCCGATCTTCTTTAAAACCGATATCCTTGATCAGATCATCCGTACTCAGAGAAACAATAAAATAATTCTTTCCCGCCAGCATCCTACATAAATTTTCATATGCTTCTACAATTTTCTGATGATATTCTCTCTTTAAGTAATATCGTATCAAAAACGGAATCAGCCACTCTTTATCCTGTTCTTTATTCAATACAGAAAATTTTTCATTAAAAACAGGAATTTGTTTCAAAGTCTGAAGCTTCACCTGCATTTCACTGCCAATACCAACCAGCACCAATTCCGCATCCTTTATATCCCGGCTCAGCATAACTTCTCCTATTTCAGCTCTGCATAAGAGCTTTTACAGTAAAAAGAAGAGTATACCTGAAACCGGTACACTCCTCCTGTACTTCTATAACATTTATCTGGTCAGTTCATCAACGATCTTTACCAGATTACCGATTTCCGGCTTTGACAACTGAGCATTTGCACCAAGCGCCGCACCTTTTCTTTTCATTTCATCATTCACCAGAGATGAGAAAATAACAATGGGAATATCTGCCGTCTCCGGATCATCTTTCACAAGTTTTGTCAGGCGGTGCCCATCCATAAGAGGCATTTCAATATCCGTAATAATGCACTGGACATGCTCTTTTAAAGTACCCTCTTCCTTACACTTCTGAATGATATCATAAGCTTCCTGCCCGTTCTTTGTATGAATCAGATTCTGATAACCGGCTTTCTTAAGAGAATCTACGATCAGTTTATTCAACAATACGGAATCTTCCGCGATCAGAACCGGCACATCTCTTCTCTCTCTCTCTCCCAGTTCATCAATTTCCGCAATCTTCAAACCGGTCTCAGGATTGATATCAGAAACTATCTTTTCAAAATCCAAAATAATGATCAACTTATCATTATATTTAATAATACCTGTTGAAATGCCTTCTTCCGTCGTGCTGACTGTAGCATCCGGCTTAATAATATCTCTCCAGGAAACCCTATGTATACCTACTACATTATCTACGTGGAAAGCAATATCCAATTTATTAAAATTTGTTATAATAAACAAACCGGAAGCGTGGAATTCTCCTCTTTGAAGACAGTTCTTTAAATCAATCGCTGTAATCATTGTTTCACGCGGCATAAAGATTCCCTCTATACTCGGATGAGCATTGGGTACCGGCGTCACCGGCTGATATGGAATAATTTCTTTTACCTTTGCCACATTGATTCCATAAGAATTCCCATCTAAAATAAATTCCAAAACTTCAAGCTCGTTTGTCCCGTTTTCTAATAAAATCTTTGTATCCATATTCCACCTCACATTAATAGCGGCTGTCCTAGAGTTAACCCGCAAGTCTTAACACAATTATATCACAGCATTTCAAAATTGCATACCATAAAAGATAAAAAAAAAGAAGCGATTCGCTTCTTTTTTTATCTTTTGTATCTTATTATTTCCACTTTATGTACTTTTTCCCAACTCTTTTGTAAAAAGTTTGAAGGTCTGCACCCTCAAAACCGAACACTGAACCTACATCCTTATCTCTTCCGCTTATACCTTCCTGGTCAAGCTTCCGGCCTATTAGTACGGGCCAGCACATGCATCGCTGCACTTACACCTCCCGCCTATCTACCTCCTCGTCTAGAAGGGGCCTTTCCCTAATGGGCGGATATCTCATCTTGAGGGGGGCTTCACGCTTAGATGCCTTCAGCGTTTATCCCTGCCGGG
>JAAUZC010000033.1 GCA_014804795.1 Lachnospiraceae bacterium
ACGGCTTAGAAGGCCGTTGCTCTATCCAGCTGAGCTACGAACACACAGTCACGTCTTCGACATGATGCGCTCCACGATGCACATCTGCTTCGTTCGACGCAGTACGATCCCCATTGAGACCATACCATAAGCGGGTGATGGGAATCGAACCCACGTGTCCAGCTTGGAAGGCTGGTGTTCTACCATTGAACTACACCCGCATATCATTTATATTTTTATAAATCGGGGTGACAGGATTCGAACCTGCGACCTCCTGGTCCCAAACCAGGCGCTCTAGCCAAGCTGAGCCACACCCCGGTACTTTCCTAAGTCTCAGAAGATTCCCTGATTTATAACGCCCCTAACCGTGACGCAAGGATTATTATATAATAGCATTCCCTGTATGTCAAGGCTATTTTTTCATTTTTTTCGCCAAGGTAAAAACTTAATCCGGGAATCTATTCCCTTTCCATATACTCCACCGTAACCTCCACCTTTCCCTGCTCATCAATTTCCATAATCGCATAGGACGGTTTTCTCCCCTCCTGCCTCGGATAGGAAAGACTTCCCGGATTGACGGCCAGAATCCCGCTTTTATCGTCTACCACAGGACGGTGTGTATGCCCGTAAAACACCATCTGATATCCCCGCGCTCTGGCTTCCTGTTTTAAAAACTCATTGCTTACGGAAATATAATAATTGTGCCCGTGCGTCACAAGCGCCTTATAAGGGCCAATCTGAACTTCCACATCATTCTTTAGGCCGGAGAAAAAATCATTATTCCCCGCCGCTATCACAAAGGGACAGTTGTATTTTTCCCGCACTGCTTCTTCAAACTCATACTCCTGTCCTTCCACATCCCCGCAATGTATCACCAGTGACACCGAACCGGCCTTTTCCAACGCTCTGTAAAAATTTTGTCCCTGCCTGTGCGTATCGCTCACGATCAATACTCTCATCTATTCTCCTCTGTATGCCGCTTTCGCGGTTTCCCCCTGCCCCATCAATTTTTCCCGCATAATGCGCAATGCTTTGCCACGATGGCTTATTTTATTTTTCTCTTCCCTTGAAAGTTCTGCGGATGTGCAGTCATATTCCTGCAAATAAAAGATCGGGTCGTACCCAAAACCGTTTTCCCCCCGCTCTTCATAGCCGATCCGTCCTTCCATCGCCGCTTCTGCCTTGAGCACCCTTCCATCCGGACAGACCGCCGCAATCGCACAGATAAACCGGGCGCTTCTTTCTTCATCCGGAACACCGTTTAACCGTCTGATCAAATCGGCATTCTTCTCCCTGTAGGAAGTATCATATCCCAGATAACGGGCGGAATAAATCCCGGGCTCGCCGTTCAGGGCATCGATCACCAGCCCGGAATCATCCGCTATCACGAAGGCATCTCTCCATTCGTCGCTTTCTGCCGCCCGATCGTGTACTGCTTTCGCTTTGATCAGCGCATTTTCCAGAAAAGTGGAGCCGTTTTCTTCCGCATCCGCAAAAACTCCCGCCTCAGCCATTGTCACCACACTGGCGTCCGTATCCTGCAGGATTTCCCGTATTTCTTTCACTTTATCCTTATTTCCTGTCGCCACTATTATTTTCATATTCATTCCAGTTTCGCTTTCGCCCTCGACTACTGTTGATTTTTTTCCAGTTCCGCAAATGTCTTGTTTATGCCCGCAAAGAGTCCTTCCGCAATTTTATCCTGATAGCTCTCTTTCAGTAAAAGCCTTCCCTCTGTCTCATGGCTTACATAACCGGGGCAGACGATCACCGCCGGAATCGAAAGTTCTTCTAAAAGTCCGTCCTCCAGTTCCACAAGCCCTGCCGCCTTGCCGCTTATCGCTGTCACCAGTTCTTTCTCCATACAGTCCGCAAAGCTGCCATTCGTCATCCACGGCCGAAAATACAAGCTGTTGTAACAGACATAACTGCCAAACTTCTCCGAATCTTCATCTTTGTCAAACATCAGTCCCACATACAGTTTTGCTTTCGTCTGTTCGATCAATGCCAGTTTGCTTTCCGTCCCCGTATCCTTACTTTGATTGGAAGTACTGTATACCCGAATACCTTCCGCTTCTAATAACGCCTGTAATTTTTCCTCTATTTTATAAAGCGCTGCTTTCTCCTGCTCATCCAGATCATCGGAAACTTCTGTATCCAATACAACAACTTTTTCATATCTCTCTGACGGCTTATAGAGATTGATCTGCAGATAACCTTTATCCAAAATACTTTCATACTCATATAACTCCGATAACTGCAGATATAATGTTACGCCCTCACTCTGCACCGTATAGGACGCAGCCTGCACCGGATCCACGTACCCTGTTATTATATTATTGTCATAAAAAAATCCCGTGGCTCCCCGGATATACATCACAAGCCGCCTGTCCATATACTGGTTTTCCATTGTGATGTTCTCCGGCCCTATGGCACTTTCCATCGGGATTCTAATGGACTTATCTTCCTCATCGCCGGAGTTGTATATGCCCTTCTGCAGGGACAATTCACGCCCCGGCAGTTCATGCCCTGAAAGTTCCTCAAAATCCATAACCCCTGTCAGATCTGATACGCTTCCGGTATCTGCAATGACCACTACCCTGTTCATGCCAAACCAGATTACAACCGAAAGCGCAACAGCAAGCAGGCTCCCTCCGAGAAAAGCGCTCCATATCATCAGCTTTTTCATTCTGTGCTCTCCCCGGTTCTCTTTCTTGCTGGTGGTTTAGGCCCCATATACTGGTAAAAGTATGTCTTCATCATTCCGTTATAGATTTTCCTGTTTTTGTCCGCTTTTCGCCCGATATCTTCCTGTACCTTATCATAGGCCGTTATCAGATACATGGACCAGCTGTCCAGATTCCTGTAACGCTCTCCCAAGGTCCGGTAAAGTTTCGGCAGATTTTCTTTCTCCTCCATCCTTTCCCCATAAGGCGGATTCGTGATCAGAAAACCGTATTTCTTCGGATGGCTGAGTTCCGACATCGGCCGTCTCTGAAAATGAATCAGATGCTCCACTCCGGCACGTTTTGCATTTTCTCTGGAAACCGCCACCATCTGATCATCTATATCATATCCCTGAATGTCCACATCCACCGACAGATCCACGGTATCTTCCGCTTCTTCCAGTACATCCTGCCACTCTTTTTCAGGAATCAGATGCTCCCAACTCTCAGACAGGAAGTTGCGGGAAAGTCCCGGCGCCATATTAGCGGCCATCATCGCTGCCTCAATCGGGAAAGTACCGCTGCCGCAAAACGGATCTACCAGAATCCTGTCTCCCCGCCAGGGTGTCAGCATGATCAGAGCTGCTGCCAGATTTTCCGCAATGGGCGCTTTTGAGGTCAGTTTCCGGTAACCCCGTTTATGTAGCGACTCTCCTGTCGTATCAAGTCCCACTGTTACAATATCTTTTCTGATAAACACCCTGATTGGAAATCTTTCACCCTCTTCCGCAAACCAGTTGATATGGTATACTCCTTTCAGCCGCTCCACGATTGCTTTTTTCATAATCGATTGAATATCGGAAGGACTGAACAGTTTGCTCCCCACGCTGGCAGCCTTCGCTACCCAGAATTTTCCGTCTTTCGGAATATAACTCTCCCAGGGCAGAGCTTTCGTCCCCTGAAACAGCTCCTCAAACGTAGCTGCCGGGAAGCTTCCTATCCTAATGAGAATCCTTTCTGCTGTTCGTAAATAAAGATTCGCCCTGCAGACAGCCTCTTCATCGCCCGCAAAAAGAACCCTGCCGTCCTCTACCTGCAGGATTTCATAACCTAACTGCGTAATTTCTTTTTTCAATACCGCCTCCAGTCCAAAATGACAGGGCGCGATCAATTCAAATTTTCTCATACACATATATTAAAGTAGTAAATTTGCTCTGTCAACATAAAAAGAGGAAAGCATACGCTTTCCCCTTTCTTTTTCGTCTTAGTAGTTGTTGCTGTTCTTGCTGTTTTCAGAAGAATTCTTGTTGCTGTTCTGATTCTGGTTCTTCTGAGATTCGTTCTGAGAATTTCCTGTTTTGTTTGTGTCATTCTTAGACATATGCATACCTCCTGAATTTTTAGTGTGCTCTTTCCCGCCATATAAGATTGCGGGAACCTTACATTCAGTAGTATGTCTCACATATTTATCGTTTATACATTTTATTTTAAAATTTTTCCAAAAATTTAACGCAGCAGCCTGATCAGGCGGTAAATTCCCATGATCAGCAAAATCATCACAATAACCGGAAAAAATACCTGAAATACGGTAACAACAAAAAACAGTACAAACAATGCGATCAACACCGACATAACGACGCGCAGCCACTGCGGTCTTTCCTGATACCACTGCCTGAAACTCTTACCGGTACCTCCTGCCGGAATCTCTCCATAGTCCTCCCCGCCATATGTCTCAGTGCCTTCGGCGTATTTATTCGCCTCAATGATTGTTTTTGCAAGAAGTCTCGGGTCTCCAAGCGCTGACAACACTTCTTCCTCGCTCTTACCCTGTCTGAGCTGCACTTCAATATATTCTTCATAATATTGAACGTTATCTTCTACCGTTGTCGCCGGAACCTTTCCGTTAAGTGCTGCCCGCAGTGCACTTATAAATTCATACCTGTCCATGAAATATTTCCATTCCTCTTTGCCGCTTCGCCAACTCCCTTATGATAATAAAAGTGTACCACATATTACCGGTCATTTCTATAAAACGAATATAAAAAATACATAAAGTTAATTATAACAGCGGCGCAAAGAAATTAAGTACCTTGCCGGTCAGACGATGATACCACGGGATTGCCTGATAATATTCCATCGTCACCTCCTGACAGGATTCCAGTGTTTTCTGGAAATCCGCCTCAATTTCGGCCACTGCAGGATTCCTGTATAGATAGGCAGCGCATTCAAAGTGATGATAGAGGCTTCGGAAATCAAAATTGATCGTGCCCACCACCGCCTTATTGTCATCCGATATGAGCATTTTCGCGTGCACAAAACCGGGGGTATATTCATAGACTTTTACCCCCGCCCGCAACAGCACGGGGTAATAGCTTCTTGTCACATCATAAACCGCTTTTTTATCCGGAATATGGGGTACGATCAGTTTTACTTCCGTTCCTCTCTCCGCCGCATATTTAAAAGCGCGCATTGTCGCATTATCATTGATAAAATAAGGCGTCATAATATGAATATAGCTGTTGGCACGGTTCATCATGTCCAGATAAACATTTTCTGCAAGCGCATGTCTGGAATTCGGTCCGTCTCCATAGGGCATCACATAGCCGTCTTTTGGCATATCCTCTCCGTTTTTCTGAAGCGGAAGTTCTTTCTTCTTTTCATAAATATTTTCCGGCAGATATTTCAGATAATCTCCGGGAACGTAATTTTTGCCGCTTTCCGGCCCTATGCTGTACCAGAGTCCCAAAAACATCACTGTATAACTTCTTACCGCATCTCCTTCCAATTTCACTGCCGTATCTTTCCAGTGTCCGTAGGGATGGCGCCTGTTGGCATATTCGTCCGCCAGATTGATGCCGCCGTTATACGCGATCTTTCCGTCTATCACTAATATTTTTCGATGGTCGCGGCTGTTCTGGTAAGTGGAGAAAAACGGAACCGCTGGCAGAAAAACTCTCACATCAATTCCCGCCGCTTTCAGCTTCTCCTCATATTTTCTCGGCAGCCCGTTAATTGCGCAGGTACCGTCATACATCAGCTTTACTTCCACACCCTGTGCCGCTTTTCGCTTCAGTATTTCCAGTATACTGTCCCAGATGGTTCCTTCATAAATAATAAAGTATTCCATCAGAATAAAATGCTCCGCTTTTTCAAGCTCCGGCAGCAGATCCGCAAATTTATCCTCCCCGCAGGAAAAATAGGTGACTTTTGTGTTGGAGTAAGTAGGAAAACCGCCTGTATGCTCCACATAACGGGAGATTGCCGACATGGAACATGTCTTTTCATCTAACCTCTTCCGTATCTCCTTATTCTGTTCCAGATAAGGCCTGCCCTCTTCTATTCTGTGGTTGACCGCCTTTTTAAAAGCAATTGTAATAAAATCGCCCTCCACATATAAATACAAAAGCCCTCCGAGCAGCGGAAACAAACAGAGAGGAATCACCCAGGTCAGTTTAAAGGCCGGATCGATATCCCTGTTTACTATATAAATCAGCAAAACACCGCTAAGCGCTGTCAGCAGGATTGATATGATCGGCATATAGCTGCTGAGCCAGTAAAATGTTTCAACCAGAAAAAAAACCTGTGCCGCTACCAAAACGACCGTGATCACCAAACGGCTGAATATCAGTTTTTTTAAATTTCCCAGTAACTTTGCCACGACTATTTTCCTCTCCTGTTCTAATCGACAAAAAGCCCTATAAACTATACAGCTTACAAGGCTTTCCACGTACGTGACAGGATTCGAACCCACGACCTTCTGGTCCGTAGCCAGACGCTCTATCCAGCTGAGCTACACGTACTCATGTCTACGGATCAATCTCATCCGTACTTTTCCATTTTACATACCATTTATAATCTTGTCAAGTACTAAAAATTATCCTTTTTTCTTCCGGAACACAATAAACTTACTGAAAATGTAATTCATTACTGTAACGAGCACCGCGGAAACAAATGTAGCGATCCAGTCGTTTACCGAGAACACAGTGGGGAGCAGCCACATGACGAACATATCCAAAAACAGCGTGACAAGCCTGGATGCCGCAAAATCGATACCTTCCCGCAGCATATTGGGATTTTTACTCTTAAATACAAATCTGCGATTTGTAAAATACCCGAATACCACGCCCGCAACCCAGCGCACCACAACCGCAATCTGCATCATGACGGCATTGTCCACATCCATGATCAGCTTGCAGACTGCATAAGCCGCCCAGCTGACCACAGTCGTCATTACACCGACCACCAGATAATTGACAAGTTCCTCATACTTTTTATATAATGCAAAAATCTTTTTCATTAGTACCTCGATTCCAGTTCCGCAATACTCTGTTATTTTTTATATCTGCGCGGCCGAAAGCGCCGCCACAGCACCGTCTGCCGCCGCCGTAGTAAGCTGTCTTACCGTCTTTTTTCTGCAGTCGCCCGCCGCAAAAATTCCGTCCACGTTGGTGCGGCAGTCCTCGCCCGCCAGCACATAACCGTTCTCATCCAGTTCTATCAGCTTTGCAAAAACTTCCGTGTCCGGTATCCGTCCGATTGCAACAAACAGTCCCTCTACTTCCAGTCTGCTTGCTTCGCCGCTTTCCCTGTCATTTAAAACTACCGCCTGCAAAGTCAGGCCGCCCTCCAGCGCCTGCACGGTTTTATGGAGCAAAAACTCCACATTCTCCTTCGTCTGCAGTTCTTTTACCTGTTTTTCCTCGCCGCGGAAAGTATCTCTTCTGTGGATCACATATACCTTTTCGCAATAATTGGAAAGAAATGCCGCATCCTCCAGCGCCGTATTTCCGCCTCCCACTACCGCCACTTTCTTTCCTCTGAAAAACATACCGTCACAGGTGGCGCAATAAGAAATACCCCGGCCTGTATATTCTGTCTCTTTTTCAATTCCAAGCAGACGGTTTTTTGCTCCGGTAGCAAGAATGACGGTCTTTGCGTGATAAGCTCCCTCCGCGGTTTCCACGATTTTTCCACTCGTTTTCATTTCAGCCGAAGAAATTTCTTTCACAGCGTCTGCACCATCGTTTTCCAGCCTGACATCCGTCACCTTTTCACTGCGGTATTCCATCCCCAGCTTTTCAGCCTGACGAAACAGACCGGAGGCAAACTCATACCCCGATATCTGCTCGATCCCCGGATAATTTTCCACTTTGGGCGTATTAATGATCTGACCGCCGTAAGTTCCCTGTTCCAATACCAAAACGCTTTTTCCCGCCCGCAGGGCATAAACCGCAGCGGTCAGCCCAGCAGTCCCGGCGCCGATAATAATGACATCTTTCATAGTTTTTCATTTCCCGCATCTATCTTATTTTTTATAAAAGCGCTAACAGCTCTCCCTTTGGCTTGGCTCCCACTGATACTGTCGCAGGCTCTCCGTTTTTAAAAACAATAATCGTCGGGATGGACATCACATTATATTTTCCTGCGATATCCGGCTGCTCATCCACATTTACCTTGCAGACTTTCACGTCTGTTCTCTCTTTTGCAATTTCTTCAATGATCGGGCCCACCATCTGACAGGGACCGCACCACGATGCCCAGAAATCCACCATCGCTGTCCCTTCATACTCCAATACTTCTTTCCTGAAATTTTCCGTTGTTAAATGTAATGCTGCCATACTGTTCCTATCCTCCTGTTTTTCAGTTGCTGTTTTTAAAATCCTTTCTGTTTTAACTGTGCCGCTAAACTTACATAAAATTCCCGCACATCAAATCCCGGTATGTTTTCCCTGTTCAAATCTATCATATCGCCATGGGATATCCCCCGCTTTCCTTTCACGGTCACAAGCCGGTAATTTTCACCCCAGGGAAATGAATCCACCGAAACCAGCCCGTCATTTTCCCCATCAAAATATTTTACCAGATGATAGGTGACATTTAAAGGAAAACGTCCGTTTACCGCACGATTACATTTGGAACCTATACTCTGATAGTATACCCCCGGAACATCTTTGATATACCGGTTTCGCTCCTCACAGGCATCCGCAGTCAAATCTCTCACCGCCTCCATAAAATCCGGATTTTCGTCCCCCAACACTTTTACCGCTTTATTATAGGTATCCGCCGCCTTATCCTGGGCCGCCTTCGGAATTTTCTCCAAAAGATAATCCGCAAAAAGACAGCCTCTGTGCGGCGTATTGATCGTGGTAAGAGACGCCACCTGATCACCGATTCCCAATTCCGCAAGTGCGTACCTGCAGTCCAGGCCGCCTTTGGAATGTGCAATAATATTTACTTTCCCGCAGCCTGTTTCCGCTGTGATCTGTCTGATCCTCTCTGCAAGTTCCGCCGCAGAACCTTTCACGGAATCTGCCGACTGATGATTTCCATAATAAATGGTCGCTCCGTTTTTTTCAAGTTCCCCGGGTATCCGCCCCCAGTAATTCAGATACTTAAAATCCCGGAAAAACACGCCGTGTACCAATAGAATCGGATATTTCGTCGCACAGATCTTCCGGTCCGCCCGTTCCTCGTTTAATAACAGTTTCTCTCCCTCGAGCTTTGCTTCATACCCCGTTATTTTAATGATATGATATAACACCACCAGATTGGCAATCGGCACAAAACCGCATATCAAACCTAACACGCGCCATTTTACGGCAAGCTGTTTCGATGTCAGATAGACTCGTATCATGCCGTTCCAAAAGCAGACTGCCTCCACCAGAAACACATTGAGTAAATGAAACAGCCACATTTTGGCTTCTCCATGCATAAGCTGTCCTATTTTAAAAAGCAGATAAAGCGTAGACGCCGCCGTACTGAAACAAAACAGGAGTAACAGATTGCTTCCCTGCATACAGATTCGAAGCCGCCTCGCTCTCCCCGAAAAATGTACTCTGCCGAACGGGTTTGGTTCCACATTCCCGATCACAAACAAAACGGAAAAAACTACGCAGGCTGCTGTACGATACTTTCCAAACAGTCCCGTCAGAGCATACAAATTTGCTGTAATAAAAAATACGATCCCATTAAAAATCAACATAAAATCTCTAACAATTCCTCCGGTCTGCTGATCAGATAAGCCGGTTCTAACTTTATCAGTTCATCCCGGTCTCTAAATCCCCAATCTACAGATATGCAGGGCAGTCCCGCATTGTCCGCGGTCATTTTATCCACTTCCGAATCCCCCACATAAACAGCATCTTCTTTCTCGCTTCCAAGTTCTGTAAGTGCCTGATAAACCGTATCCGGAGCCGGCTTTTTCCTGATACCGGCACTCTCATTTTCCCCGATGGCAACTTTCACATACGCCTGAAACCACTCCTCATTCAATGTTTTTACCGCCTCATCCCTTTTATTGGACACGATCGCAAGCTTATATCCTCTTGCACAGAGTTCGCGCAGAGTATCCGTAATCCCGTCGTAGGGTTTTGTCTTAATACGGCAATTCTCCTGATAATAAGAAGCAAATTCCGGCAGAAGTTTATCTATCACCACCGTATCTGTCCCCTCCGGCAGACAGAGCGTTAACGTCTGCCTCAGCCCATTCCCCACGATACGCCGCACCTCTTGTATTGTTCTCACCGGATAACCGTTCCTCCTTAAAATCTCATTGACCGCATTCGCCAAATCTTCCAATGTATCCATTAAAGTTCCGTCCAGATCAAAAATAACGGTGTTATATTTCATACTTTACCTCCACCCCGTCTTTCCTTATTTCACTCTTATACGGGCACTTTTTCCAACCCCTTAAATATCCGCCGCAGCATACACACCGCGCAGATTGCAAGCATAAATTCCGCCACAAACGCCGCATAGGCAATGCCGTTTACGCCGAACACTCTGTTTAACAGGATCAACGCCGGAATTTCAAACACAATCTTCCGAAGCACTGCAAACAGCAAAGATTTCTTCCCCATACCGATCGCCTGAAATACGCCCACTGCAAGAAAATCTACCGCGAGAAATGTCATGGCAAGGGAATCCGCCCGCAAAAATATCCCGCCATAGTGGACGATCTCTTCTTTTTTCATAAACAAACTCACAAGCCACTCTGAACGAAAATGACAAAAAACGCTGGAAACTACCATGATCGGCACCATGACTTTCGCAATAAAAAACACCGTTTCCTTCATCCGTTTATAATTCTTTGCAGAATAAGAATAGCCCACAAGCGGCATCACTCCCTGACTTGAACCCATAGCAATCTGCATCGGCACCATATAAATTTTCTGCACGATGCCGATTGCCGCCACCGCGTCCGGTCCATAGACAGCCGCAAAATTATTTAAGATCGTCATACCTGTCACATTCAGAAGATTCTGAATAGAAGCAGGAATTCCCACAGCGAACACTCCTGTTATGATCTGTTTTTGCAGTTTAAAGTCTCTCGGCCTGATGCTGACATAAGTATTCTTCCGCTTTACATAAAGAAGAACAAAGAAATAAGTACAGGCCACACAGTTGGATACAAATGTTGCGCATCCCGCGCCCGAAGCGCCCATGCCAAGCCCCCGGGGCATAATAAATATCGGGTCCAGGATCATATTTAAAATACAGCCGCTCATCGTTCCGATGCTGGCATGCAGTGCCGCACCTTCCGACCGTACCATATAAGCCATCACCACATTTAATATAGAAGGCGAAGCCCCAAGCAGTACAGTCCACTTCATATAAGCCGCCGTAGCAGTTATTGTTGCACTCTCCGCCCCAAGCAAATGCAAAAGCGGATTGAAAAAAACAGTACAGACTAATGACATCATAATACCACAAAAGAGCGCGCAATAGAAACCAAATGCAGAACTTTTTTGCACTTTTTCTATATCCTGCTCGCCGAGTGCCCGGCTCATCATGCTGGAACTCCCCACACCAAACAGGTTATTCACCGCATTAAAAGCAAGTAACATGGGCGCCGCCAATGTCACCGCCGAATTTTGGATCGGGTCATTCAGTTTTCCCACAAAATAGGTATCCGCCATAGAATAGATAACCATCACGAGGGAACTTAGAATCGTCGGAATCATCAAACGTCTTGCCGCCTGCGGGACAGGCGTCTGTTCAAACAAAACTCTTTTTTCCGTATTCTCCATTTATATTATGCACCTTCTTCTGCTGTCTCTTCTTTCACCCGGCCTCTAAACTCAAAGACCGCTTTTTCTCTCTTACTGCCCGACTTCAAGAAGCGTCTCTTCCCCTTTTGAGAGCTGTACCATCGCTTCCACAGTCTTTCCCACCATATCGGACACAGCCTGTTCTGTGTAAAATGCCATATGCGGCGATAAGATCACATTCGGAAACGCACCCAACACTGCTCTGTGGCGGTTAGAGATAATATCTCCCTCTCTGTTCAGATAATAAAGCCCGTTTTCTTCTTCCACCGTATCCAACGCCGCGAAACCGACTTTTCCGGATTCTAACGCCGCGATCAGCGCATCTGTATCTACAAGCATGCCGCGGGCGGCATTCACCAGCGTTACGCCGTCTTTCATCTTTTCAAATGCCTTTTTATCCAACATGTGATAGTTTTCCTCCATGCCGGGGATATGAAGCGTTATGATATCGCTCTCTCTGTATAACTGCTCCAGATCCACATATTCCGCATATCTCTTCACAGAATCTTTTTCATACAGATCATACGCCAACATCTTACAGCCGAAACCGCTCAGATGCTCTATCACGGTCTCTCCTATTTTTCCGGTACCGATCACTCCCACCGTGCAAAGGGAGAGCTCCTTTCCGATCTTTCCACCCAGACTATAGTCCTGAAGCCTTGACTTTTCCAGAATATAATTGATATTCCTGCACGCCATTAACATCAGCATGATCGTATAATTCGCCACGCTGTTGGGAGAATAGGAAGCATGACATACCCTGATGCCAAGGCGGCGGGCCTCCTCTACATCGATATGCTCATAACCGATGCTTCTTGTCGCCAGATACTTTACGCCCATATCCGCCAAAGCCCCAAGCAGTTCTTTCCCGATCGGATTGGTAATCACTGAAACCGCATCACTTCCTCTCGCAAGAGCAATATTTTCCATATTCGGATATGCCGTTGTATGATCAAAA
Source organism: Lachnospiraceae bacterium (assembly GCA_014804795.1). Lineage (GTDB taxonomy): Bacteria > Bacillota > Clostridia > Lachnospirales > Lachnospiraceae > 1XD8-76. The sequence continues at coordinate 12,654 of JAAUZC010000033.1, forward strand.
GTGATCCCGTACTTTTCCCGGCATTCCTCAAAATACTTCAGTTCATCAAATTCCCGCATCGCATACACAAAAAGTTTCATAGCTGTATCCTTTTCCATTCACCATATCTTCCGTATAAAATTTCATTTCTTTAAAGCTTATCATGACATTCCATGATCATGCAAGCGTCCGCACAAACATTGTAAAACTTTATTATCCCCAGGAAAGCATTTTCTTCCTGCGGGCTATGTAATATAAGATTCCTGTCATATCTGCCAAAAACCAGCCGATTGGCACTGACCACCAGATTCCGCAAACGCCGAAGAACGGCACTGCCGATAGCACATAGGCCAACAACACTCTTGTGCCCAGAGAAATCACCGTGAGAACCACACTCATTCCCGGTTTTCCGAGAGCCCGATACAGACCGTACAGCAAAAACAGACAGCCGATACCGCAGTAGAATGCGCCTTCAATCCTCAGATAGCGAACGCCTTCCCGAATAATCTCTGTCTCACCCGCCTCCACAAATAACGCCATCAACGGGCGTGCAAATATCCATACCAATCCTGATACTATAATACAAAATCCCATAGAAGCCGACACCGCGTCCTTTAATCCGGTGCGAATGCGCATCTCCTGTTTTGCGCCGTAATTCTGAGCGATAAAAGTAGAAAAAGCGTTGCCGAAATCCTGCACCGGCATATAAGCGAAAGCATCGATCTTCACCGCCGCCGCAAACGCCGCCATAACGGTTGGGCCGAAACTGTTGACCAACCCCTGCACCATCAGGATTCCAAGATTCATGACAGACTGTTGAACACAGGTCAGAACAGAAAAACCGGCAACCTCCCGAATACAGCTCCATCGGATACGGCTCCCCCGGTAAATAGCCCGAAGCTCGGGGCATCGCGCCAGAGCGTATACGGCAATACCGATACCCGATACATACTGGGCGATGACTGTGGCCTCTGCCGCTCCGGCCACGCCCCGCTGCAATCCCAGCACAAACAAGAGATCCAACAAAATATTCCCCACTGCGGAAATGCCTAAAAACAATAACGGCACGACCGAATTTCCCACCGCCCGAAGAAATGAAGCAAAATAGTTATACAAAAATGTAGCGGCAATCCCGCAAAAAATAACTGACAGATACTCCCGCATGGATTCCCATACTTCATCCGGCACCTGAAGGAAAACCCTGATGAAATCCAGACAGGCAAAGGCAAGGATGTTTAACAATATCGCTGCCGCCGTGATCAGCGCAAAAGATGCCCGTATACTTTCCCGCAGCCCCTCTTCATCCCGCCTGCCGAAACGGATGGAGAACAATGCTCCGCTGCCCATGCATAATCCCAATAAAATAGAGGTCAAAAAGGTCATCAGCGAAAAAGAAGATCCCACTGCTGCCAACGCATTCCTTCCCAGAAATTGTCCGACTATCAGAGTATCCGCCACGTTATAACACTGCTGCAGCAGATTCCCTAAAATCATCGGAATCGCAAACAGCAGCATGGAGCGCATTACCGGCCCCTGCGTCAAGTCTTTGTTCATTTTACCTCCTCTAACGCAAAAAGAATCTATCTTGATCAATAACTGATAAGATGGATTCTTTTTATAATGCTGGTGGCCGGACTTGAACCGGCACGGTGTTGCCACCGAGGGATTTTAAGTCCCTTGCGTCTGCCTATTCCGCCACACCAGCATAACAAAAGACTATTTCTTATTTTTAAACAGATAATGGGACCTACAGGGCTCGAACCTGTGACCCTCTGCTTGTAAGGCAGATGCTCTCCCAGCTGAGCTAAGATCCCAAATGCGATAAAAACTTTTGTACTGATAGTACAAAACGACCCAGATCGGACTCGAACCGACGACCTTCGCCGTGACAGGGCGACGCTCTAACCAACTGAGCCACTGGGCC
>JAAUZC010000034.1 GCA_014804795.1 Lachnospiraceae bacterium
AGCTATTCTTGGCGTGAAGGAGGTGAAAAGCTATGTCAAAATACACGACAGGAGAGATCGCAAAGCTCTGCGGTGTGACGGTCAGAACGGTGCAGTATTATGATACCCGCGGCATCCTTATTCCCACGGAGCTGACGGAAGGCGGCAGACGGCTGTACTCGGAAGACGACCTGAAGCGCATGAGGATCATCTGCTTCCTCAGAGGGCTGGGTCTTCCCATTGATTCCATTTCCCAGCTGCTTTCCGAATCCGATCCGGGCAGCGTGATCTCGCTGCTTCTACAGCAGCAGGAGCAGGCGCTAAAAGAGGAGATCACCGAGCGCCAGGAGAAACTGGACAAACTGGAAACGCTCAGGCGGGAGTTGAAAAGCGTAGAGACGGTCTCTGTCGACTCCATCAGTGACATAGCATACACAATGACGAACAAGAAGAAACTGAAAAAGATCCACATGACCATGCTGATGACCGGTATTCCGATCAGTGTGCTCCAGTGGACATCTATCATCCTGTGGATCACAAAAGGGATCTGGTGGCTGTTCCCGGTCTGGGTGATTGTTGCGATTCCCTATGTCCTTTGGTTCTCGCGCTGGTATTTCAGAAAGACGGCCTATATCTGCCCACAGTGCCATTCGGTCTTCCGGCCTTCCATTAAAGAGGGGTTATGGGCAAGGCATACGTACTCCGCTCGAAAACTCACTTGCCCTTCCTGTGGTCATCACGGATTCTGCGTGGAGGTGGCAGGAGAGGAGGATATCCATGAATAATGTGACTTTCAATAAAAAAGGAACGATAAAATATCTGGTCTGGACTTTCCTGATCGCGTGGATCATGCAGGTCGTCGTAGCTGTTTTGTACCGAAACGGGATTGCTATAGTCTGGCAGTTGATTATGGAGATCATGATGTTTGTGCCGCTGCTGGGAGTGCTCCTCTCCGGACAGTCGCTTTCGGGCATGGGGTGGAAACCCTGTCTCAGGGGGAAAATCAAGTCGCTTCTTGCAGCATGGTTTCTCCCCGCGTTATTGACCGCGATCGGTGCGGCTTTGTATTTTGCTGTCTTTCCGGGGCACTTTGATATGAGCGGAGATGCTCTTGCGGCAGCCGCCGGAGCCGAGGTGCTTGAACAGCTGCAGTCACAAGGGCTGACATATCCCATGTATGTCCTGAATTCTGTCATTGGCTGTCTGACATACGCTCCGTTTGTCAATATGTTTCTTGCTGTTGGCGAAGAAGCCGGATGGCGGGGATTTTTGTATCCTCAGCTGAAGGCAAAATTCGGCAAAAGGCAGGGTTTACTGATTGGCGGCGTCATCTGGGGGATGTGGCACTGGCCGTTAATATGGCTGATCGGATATGAGTATGGCACGGATTATGTGGGATTTCCCATTGTGGGAATGCTGATTTTCTGTATCTTTACGACTGCGGCGGGAGTTCTGTGTGACTGGCTGTATGAGAAAACCAATTGTATCTGGATCCCGTCGATCTTTCACGGGGCGATCAACGCTGTGGGTACAGTTACTATAGCCATCTGCATAGCAAATACGGGCTCGGTGATCCTGCTGGGGCCTGCGCCAGTGGGGCTTCTTGCGGGATTGCCATTTATTATATGTGCGATGATACTATTCGTTAAATCAGTCAAAACGGAAGAATAGCAAATTCCAGTTTGTAGGCTTTTTCCATAAGTTTCCACTCACAAACGCAACTGCGTTGCGCTGGGGCAATCGGAACTGATGAAATGCTTTTTGCGTGTAAGTATATAAGCCATTCAGGGAATGGCTTTTTGAAGGAAGCAGTTGGGAATTAAATGAATATAGTTTCATTTTTGTGTTGACATTTCATATACCACCAGATAAAATGAAACCACATTCATTTTTATGCCCAAATACTTGAACGATTTGTAGATTTGACATTAAGGAGGCGTGATGTCATGCCAAAAGTAACGGACGAATACATACAGAACAAGAAATCCAAAATAATTGATGCCGCTTATACATTGTGCCTGAAAAAGACAGTGAGTACAGTCACGATGCAGGACATCATCAACGAAACAGGATTTAGCCAAGGCGGTATTTATCGGTTTTACAAAGACATTGACGATATTTTTAGCGATATGATTCTATATCTGCGAAAGAAAGAGAGTATAAAAGAAAAGACAGATGAGATTTTAGCCAAGGAGAATGAACTATCACCAAGCGAAATTACAGATTTGATTTTTGCTATGCTTGCAGATTTTATGAAAAGAGAATTGATGGGGATTGAAAAAATAGATTTTGAACTGTCGGTACTTGCAATGAACGATCCGGCGAGAGTCGATAAAATTCTGAGAAATATTCCAGACGCAGGAAATATGGAATACCTTACAATGCGTACCATGGAATTTTTTTCACAACAGGTATCGTTAGGCAGAATTCATCCACGGGTGAGTGTGAAAGAATTGCTGTCGTATATCGCATCTGCATACACAGGAATTCAGACAGAGTGTATTGTGAACAACTGCTATAAGCATGAACAGAATCCTTTTAACGAATTGTTTCAGCCTGAGATTCAGCTTAAGACTCTTGCCCGAACGGTAAAATATCTGATCGGAGAGGAATAAAAGATGAAGAAAATAAAGAAATATGAAGAAGAGTATGTAAGGATCAACGGAATAGAACATTATCTTTTACATTATAAAGCAAGGAAAGAAGCGCCTGTTTTGCTTTTTATTCATGGAGGTCCGGGGCAATCGGAAACTATGATGGCATACATTCTGGAGGAATACGAAGGCCGGAACTATAACATTGTCTATTATGACCAACGGGGAGCAGGTAAGACCTATTTGAAAAATAAAAAGGAAAGACCTGACACGGAACTGTTAAAAAATGATTTGTTGGAGATTGTGTTGTATTTGAAGAAGCTGTATCAGAAAGCAAAAATTGGCATCATCGGACATTCATGGGGAAGCGTTTTAGGAAGCATATTTGCGTTGGAACATCCGGAGCATACATTGTGTTATATCGGATGCGGACAGGTAGTAGACCTTATCGAAAATGAGCGTACAGGCTTTAAAAAATTAAAAGCTGCGATAGAAGCGTCCGGCAGTAAAAGTGACAGAAGAAAGCTGATGAAAATCGGTGAGTATCCTGCTGCAGGAAAATTTGATATGAAGTATTATCGAAAAATGGGACAGGTTCGTAGGCTGCAGGGAAAGTATCATTTGGCAGTAGATATGGATAAGAATATGATAAAAATGTTTATACATTCTCCTGTTATGGGAATAGCGGATATTCTTCCGTTTCTTACGGGCATGGTCGTCAATATAAAGGTTATGCGTGAACTTATGTCATTTGACTTACGGGACAAAGGGACCGAATATCAGGTTCCGGTGTATTATGTACTTGGTGAGAATGACCAACAGACACCGGTTGAGATAGGCATTTCTTATTTTGAAGAAATTGCTGCCCCGGATAAAGGGCTGTATCTCATAAAAAATGCCGGTCATCTTACGATGCTTGACAATATGGACGACTACAGGGCTTCCATATGTGAAATAGTAAATAAATTAGAAAGATAAAATTGGAATTGACTGAGCTGAAAGCGAGGCTTTCCGGAAATGGGGAAAAGAAATAGCAGAAAATAACTGAATTTTTGACACTCAACTAAACGTTTAGTATTAAGTCAACGCTTAATATGTTCTAAATATATTCTCTTTTTGATATACTGCGGTCATAAATATAGCAAAGGAGATTTATTGTATGGATCAGAAAAAAATAGGTGCCTTTATTGCACAGTGCAGAAAAGAAAAGAATCTGACACAAATGCAGCTCGCCGAACTATTAGGAGTTACCAGTCAGGCAGTTTCTAAATGGGAAAACGGAAGAGGAATGCCGGATGTATCGCTTTTACAGCCTTTGTGCGATGTTCTGGGCATTAGTTTGAATGAGCTTTTTTCGGGAGAAAAGATATCAGCGGAAGAATACAAAGGAAAAGCGGAGGAAAATATTTCCAAACTTTTTAAAGAAAAACAAATTGCCAATCTTAAGCCTGTAAAATACTTATTTTCCATATGTGCTAATGCTGCTTTGCTTGTAGCAGTGATTGAATTAGCTGTTGGTCTTGTCGGGAATTTTTTTAGTTCAACTATATTAAAACCCATGTTGATCAATGTTTCTGTATGGCTGATATTGTTTTTGGCTTCCATGAGCAAGCTGGTATATGACAGAAAAAAATTGAAAAACCTGAAGCATTCAGGTGATTGTATAGACTCCGAAATAGAGGACATGATTCCGGCAGCCTGGATCAGAGTGGGAAATTACACCAGTTGCAGAATTGTCTGCCGGTTTATTTATGAGGGCAAGGAATACAAAGCAGTAAGTAACTATTATGTTTTGACACCATTTAAGCGAAAAGAAGATTTATATGCGAATGTTTATATCGACAAAGATAATCCTGCCAAATACAGTGTAGAGCTTTTTCAAACAGGCCGATAATTCAGACATCTTTAAAAATCATATATACCTATCCAAACTGCTGTTGTAAGAACGTCCATTCCCGCAACAGCAGTTTTCGTTTACGCTTTTAGCAGAAGAGAACTTTTATGATTTTCCTCACAAAAAAATGTGCTGAAAAGAAGGACAGGTACATATATATAGGGATATGAGAACATGTACTGTCAAGATGTAGTGAATGAAAGGCTACGGTATTCTATGGAAAAGGAAGAAATACTGCATATGTTTCCGGGTTCCCTTCGGGAGCTTTTTGACAAAACGGCGTCTGCGGCAAAGAACCTGCAGGAAATAAGGCTGCGGGCTGAAAAACCGGTGATTCTGATCAGAAAGCAACAGGAATACTTTCTGACGAAAGAGGGGCAGTTTACAAAGCAGTTAAGCGCGGCAAGATGTATGGATGCAAAAGAACTGGAGCAGGTCATGCAGCATATATGTAAGTATTCGATTTACGCTTATACCGATGAGATCAGGCAGGGATATCTGACATTGCCGGGCGGTCATAGAGTGGGAATAGCCGGACAAGTGGTGTTGGAGAGCGAGAACAGCATCAGGACAATAAAAAACATACGTTATTTAAATATCCGGATAGCGCATCAGGTGAGAGGAGCCGCAAAAACGGTGGTTTCGGAAGTTTATAGGGGAGGGAGGCTTTGTAATACGTTGATCTTGTCACCGCCGGGCTGCGGAAAAACCACATTGCTGCGCGATCTTGTGAGGGAGGTTTCCAATGGAAATGAGTGGGGAGACGGCATGTTTGTAAGTGTGGTAGATGAAAGATCAGAACTGGGAGGAAGTTATCTGGGGGTAGCACAGAATGATCTGGGGATACGGACAGATATATTGGACGGATGCCCGAAAGCGATGGGGATGATGCTGTTGATCCGCTCTATGGCACCGGGGGTAATCGCTGTAGATGAACTGGGGAGCCCGGAGGATGCGCAGGCGGTGGAGAAAGTACTGCGGTGCGGCTGCAAAATACTGGCGACGATCCATGCAGAGAATATGGAGGAATTGAAGCAGAAATCATTTATGAGGGATTTGCTGCAGGAAAGAGCTTTCCAGAGATTTATTGTACTGGCAAAAGAAAACGGCAACTGTGTGGTGAAAAAGATATATAAATGTGAGGATTTGGATGAAATGAGGAGTGGATGAGCAGACAGGCAGAGAATCGGACAAGTAGATGAATTGTATTTGTTTTTTGGAGGAGTAGATGCGTTATGCTGCGGTTGGTGGGGTGTCTGATCGTGATAGTGGGAAGCAGCGGCTTTGCATATGGAATTGTAAAAGAGCACAAGGAATATGTGGAGCGATGCAGAGCGTGGAAGGAGCTGTTTTCTCTGATGGAAAATGAAATAATGTTTCAGAAGTCTTCACTGCCCGAAATCTGCTGCAGGGTGAGTACTCGTTTATCGGGAAATAAAAAGCTGTTTTTAAATCGTATAGGGCAGACATTCGGCGAGGGAAGCGGCGATACATTGGGGGAGATGTGGCGGAGGGAAGTGAAAAGACTATTTGAGGAGGAACCCCTGAAAAAGGAGGTGGAAAAGGAGGTGGAAGGACTTGGAGAGAGGCTGTGTTTTGAGGACAGTGATATGCAGAGAAAAATGTTGCTTGATATGGAGAGATATATGAGCAGGCATGAGGAAGAGCAGGTGAAGCTGAATAAAGAGAGAGATAAGCTGACGCTTTGCGCCGGTGTGATGGGAGGGCTTCTTCTGACGATATTACTCATATAAGCATATGCGGAACTAAAAAACAGCATATCTCTTGTGCACTGGCAGGGAATATGCGGAACTAAAAAACAGCATATGCCCGTACAGTGCACAGGACAATTTGCAGATGCAAAGCAGCTGAAAATTAGTCCTCCGTCCTTCGTGCACTGGGAGGGGATATGCGGAACTAAAATAGGAGAAAAGACATGACAGTTAGTGTGATTTTCAGGATAGCGGCGGTAGGTATACTGGTTACAATATTGGGACAGGTTTTAAAACACAGCGGCAGAGAGGAACAGGCATTTTTAGTCTCTCTGGCCGGTCTGATCTTAGTGCTGACCTGGATCATGCCATACATATATGACCTGTTCATGTCTATTCAAAATCTGTTTTCACTTTGAGGAATAAGAGATGATCGTTATTAAAATTGCTCTGCTTGGTGTTTTGGCAGTATTACTTGCGCTTCAATTTAAAATACTGCGTCCGGAGTATGCAGCTTATATCGGTGTAGCCTGCGGCGGGCTGATCTGCGTGTTTATCGTGGAGTATCTTGCCAGAGTGTTTAAAGAATTCGGACAGCTGCAGCAATATGTGTCGGCAAACCGGGAATATTTGAATATTCTTCTTAAAATGATAGGTATTACATATATTTGTGAATTCAGTGCCGGTATCTGCCGTGATGCAGGATTCCAGACGATAGCAGGACAGATAGAAGTATTTGGAAAGGTGTGTATTTTATTATTTGGTTTGCCCATAGTCATTTCTCTCTTGCAGACAATAGGAAGTTTTGTATGAAAAAAGATATGTTATTAATTAATTGCATATATTTCATTCTTTTTTTGTCGTTTTTTGACATAAAATGCAAGGCATCTTTCATAGATGGAGAGGAATTAGAAGTTGAAACAGAAGAAAATGATATGTTAAGTAATATCTCGGAAGAGCTGAATCAGCTCTGGAATGAAAATTATATGCAGGAAATAACAGACTACCTGAATGATTCCTATGGAAAGACAGGGGTGGATACCGAAAAACTGTGGAAAGAGATTTTGAGCGGAAATCTGGAAAACGGGATAAAGGAATTTGCGGCGGAGGCAATTGATAATTTCTTTTTTGAGTTTTCGGCGGGGCGGGAAATTTTTATGAATATTCTGCTGCTGGCAGTGCTGTCCTCTCTTTTTACAGTAGTTATGGATATTGTAGAAAATAAGCAGGTGTCGCATCTGGGGTTTTATTTTTTGTATTTACTGCTTTGTATTATGTTAAGCAGAGTGTTCGGAAGTATCTATAGTGAGGCGGAAGAAATCTTATTATCGATGACCGATTTTGTAAAAATATTGATTCCTGCTTATACGGCAGCGCTTGGCATGACAAGCGGGAGCGCTACGGCAACGATATATTATGAGGGAGTGCTGCTTGTGATCTGGTGCGTGGAAGAGGTGCTTTGCCGCGTTGTGCTGCCGGGCATAGAGTTATATATGCTGTTAGCGGTTATGGACGGTATCTGGACCGGTGAGAGACTGACGGGGATACTGCAAAGTGTGAAACAGGCAATAGAATTTTTGATGAAAGCGATACTATGGGTCGTTGGCAGTATAGGAATTTTGCAGGCAATGATAACACCAGTTATTGATTCTTTGAAGTGGAATACAGCTAAAAAAGTGGCCGGAATGGTTCCCGGTGTAGGAAATATTTCAGAGGGTATATCTGAAATATTTGTAGGATCCGCTATTTTAATCAGAAATGGAATCGGTATTTTTTTTACTGTAGTATTGCTGTTTATGTGTCTTGCTCCACTCTGCAAAATTTTTGTGGTGGCAGGCTGCCTGAAATTTTCTTCTACACTTGGCGCGGTAGTAAACCATTCTAAACTGACGTCCTGCGCAGATAAAGTGGGGGAGGCATCGTTTTTACTTTGCAAAGTGCTGCTGACAGGGATGGGGCTGTTTCTTTTGTGTATTGCAATTTCTGTTTTGGCAGTGAATCGCAGCATGTGAGCAGCCAAAAGGTAATAAAACAGGGAGATAGCAAATGTTGAAACAGATAAAAGACCTTTGCATTTTTATGATCTGCGGGCAGACGCTGCTCTATTTTCAGAGCGGAAAGAAATATGAAAAAATTTGCAAAATGATATTGGAACTTCTTGTTTTGGCAGGAATCATAGGGATGATACTGAACTTTTTACAATCCCTTGGTTTCCAGAAAGGCGAGATGGCGGCGGCCGGCGGAGCGGTAGCCGGGATGCAGAGGAGTATGGAACAAGCACTTTCAAAGCAATTGGGGGAAGTGGGAGAGGAAGAAGATTTTTTATCTGGGAATGTTTTCGAGAATCTTGTGGAAAAATATACATCAGAAGAAATTAAAACAAGATATAACTATTTTGCACAGCAATACGGAATGGAAATACAGAGAGTAGAACAAAACGGGGAAAAATTGCGGGTATTTTTAAAAGAAGTAGATATCGGAACAGATATCGGTGAAGAAGGAGGGGAGAAAAGAGAGATAGAGGAAGAGACAGCAGATGCAGACAACTCCGCAAAAATTGCTGAGATCGATCAGATAGAAATCGGGGAGATCATATTAAATGAAAGTGAAAAGAGCGGAACAAAGGCAGAAGGTGAAGGGAAAAACATAAGAGGAACAGAGAACAAAAAAAAGAATCTGGAAGTTTTCAGAAGACAGCTTGCGCTTATTTTTGCAATGGAAGAAGAGAAATTGGAGGTGATCTTGATTGACTGACAAGGTAATGAATAAATGGAAGCAAAAAATCCATGATATGAAAAAAGAGGATTATATTGTTCTGCTGTTGATCGGCATATTACTTTTGATCATCTCTCTGCCAACGGAAAAAGAGAAAGAAGAAAAAAAAGACGCAGGACTTTCAGAACAGGAAAAGACACAGGAGGGCAGAACTATTACAGACTTTTTGGGAAGTGAGAAAGAAACGCAGGAACCATCGGCAGTGGAGGTCGGGAATTTTAACAGCAGCAAATCATATGGTTTGGATACGTATGTGGAAGACCTTGAAAAACGATTGGAAGAAGTGCTTTCCGGCATAGAAGGCGCGGGAAAAGTACAGGTGATGATCACCGTATCGGATATGGGTACGGAAATACTGGAAAGGGACAGGGAAATATCGGCAAGCGATCTTGAGGAGACGGACAATGCCGGAGGAAGCCGGAAAAATACACAGAGTGAGCAGCGGGAAGAAGTGATTTACAGAAAAGATGCTGACGGAAGTGAAGTACCTTATGTTGTGCAGAAAAAGCTGCCGGAAGTGACCGGTGTTGTGGTGGTTGCCGAGGGAGCGGGAAATACAAAAGTAAAAGAAAATATAATTGGAGCAGTTGGCGTATTATTTAATTTGAACGAGCATAGAATAAAAGTAATCAGAATGAAATCTTAAAAGGGGAGAGAGGTTTGAAAAAAATATTTAAAAAGAATCAGCTTATGATAACGGCTTTGGCCCTGATGATCGCAGTTGCCGGTTATCTGCATTTTTCCGGTGACGTATCGGATCAGATTACGATATCAGAAGGGGATGGCGAGGAACAGGCAGAGAATACCGCATCCGAAGCGGCGACTATGATAGAATACACGGTGGAAGATACATATACAGCGGATGAACTGGCAGAGCTTGAAACAGCCGGTGATCTGAGCGCTATAGACGGAGATATGGCATCTCTTGATATTTCTGAAGAAGACGGACTTGTGGATATTGAAAGTCTGGACAGTGAAGTGGTGGATTTGGATGACGGTTATGAGGATGAACTTTCTTCTATAGAAGCCATGCTGGCGGAAAGCTCCGATGTGCAGGATGGTGAAGTACCCGGGGAAGCGGTGTTTACATCCACGGTAAACGTCAATAGTTTACAGGGCGCAAGACTGATGAAAGAGCAGACCAGAGCAGAAAATAAAGCAGCGCTTATGGAGATCATCAACAGTGACACGATAGCCAACGATCAGAAACAGATCGCTCTAAACAGTATTGTCGGATTGACAGAGACAGCGGAAAAGGAAATGTCAGCGGAGATTCTGTTAGATGCGAGGGGCTTTGAGGATGCGGTAGTCAGCATTACCGGGGATACAGTGGATGTGGTAGTATACAGTACAGATCTTACGGACAGTCAGAGAGCCCAGATTGAGGACATTGTGATGAGAAAAACCGGTGTATCCATTGAAAATATTGTGATCAGTACTACTTTGAATTAGGAACGATATGTGTTATACTAATAAACGTGTCCTGCCTTGCGGGACAGTGTTTCAGGAAAGTAAAACAGGGAGCCGGCAGCCTGCTCCCTGTCTTATCATGATATTGCCGGAGGGCATACGTTTAAAATCGGAGGAAACATAAGTGACAGATTATACAAAGGAAATTAATAGAAGAAGAACTTTCGCGATCATATCCCATCCTGATGCGGGAAAGACAACGTTGACAGAAAAATTTCTGTTATATGGAGGCGCTATAAATCTGGCGGGCAGCGTCAAGGGAAAAGCGACAGCAAGACATGCGGTGTCAGACTGGATGGAAATCGAAAAAGAGAGGGGAATTTCCGTTACTTCATCGGTGCTTCAGTTTGAATATGACGGATTTTGTATCAATATTCTGGATACACCCGGGCATCAGGACTTTTCGGAGGATACCTATCGGACGCTTATGGCGGCTGATTCCGCGGTGATGGTCATCGACGCGTCAAAGGGTGTGGAGGCACAGACAAGAAAACTTTTTAAAGTCTGTGCGATGCGGCATATTCCGATCTTTACCTTTATCAATAAGATGGACAGGGATGCAAACGATACATTTGATCTTTTAGATGAGGTGGAAAAAGAGTTGGGCATTGCTACCTGCCCGGTCAACTGGCCCATCGGTTCAGGAAAAGGATTTAAGGGCGTTTTTGACAGAGAAGGAGCGAAAGTCATCACCTATTCCGACACGGAGAAGGGGACAAAAGAAGGTATTTCCAAAGAAATTCCTCTGGAAAACAGGGAGGAACTTATTGAAAATATAGGACAGGAGGCGGCGGACAAGCTGTTCGATGAGCTGGAGCTTTTAGATGGAGCCGGAGCGGAATTTGATCTGGCTGATGTCAGAAGCGGTGATCTGACGCCGGTATTTTTCGGATCCGCCCTCACAAATTTTGGTGTAGAGATTTTTTTACAGCATTTTTTGGAGATGGCGACAACACCTTTGCCGAGAAAAGCGGATATCGGACTGCTTGAGCCCGCAGAACATGAGTTTTCTGCTTTTGTATTTAAGATACAGGCAAATATGAACAAGGCGCATCGGGACAGAATCGCCTTTATGCGCATCTGTTCCGGAAAATATGATGCGGCAAAAGAAGTGCGGCATGTGCAGAGCGGCAGAGTAATGCGGCTTTCACAGCCTCAGCAGATTATGGCGGATGAGAGAAAAATTTTGTCGGAGGCATATGCCGGAGACATTATCGGTGTCTTTGATCCGGGAATTTTTTCAATCGGTGATACGCTTTGTATGCCGAAAGAAAGTTTTCGGTATGAGGGAATTCCCACTTTTGCACCGGAGCACTTTGCGAGGGTGCGGCAGATAGATACAATGAAGCGGAAACAGTTTATCAAAGGTATCAGTCAGATAGCGCAGGAAGGTGCGATCCAGGTTTTTCAGGAACTGGCGGGCGGTATGGAAGAAATTATTGTGGGCGTGGTAGGCGTTTTGCAGTTTGAAGTGTTGAAATACCGGCTGGAGAATGAGTACCGTGTAGATATCGGGCTGGAACAGCTTCCCTATGAATATATCCGTTGGATCGAAAACAAAGAGGAAATTGATATTCAGAGATTACAGGGCACTTCGGATATGAAAAAGATTCAGGATCTGAAAGGAAATCCTCTGCTGCTATTTGTGAATGAGTGGAGCATTCGGATGACCTGTGAGCGTAATAAAGGATTACAGTTGTCTGAATTTGGAAGAAATTAAAACTTGATTTAATTTAGCGCATTATTCTTTGATCATGCACAAAACCAATAGGAATACTCATATAGAAAGGCCGGGAAATATAATAACATGTGTTTTTTGAATAAAAAAGTGATAAATTTGAAAAACAGAAGAAAGAAAAAACAGACGTTGGTGATGGCAGCGTATGTTTGTGTGTGTATTTTTGGATTATCCGGCTGTGGGAGAATATCGGATTTTCATGAGTCGCTGCCCGATGTGGAAGAAATAATAGATAATATTGTGGAGGAAGAGACAAAAGAAGAGGCGGAAGAGACTGAAGCCGCATCATCGAAAGAGGTTTCGGAAAAAGTGCCGAAGGCGCAGGAGTATCCTGAGATTGAGGAAAATCAGGTGGAAGAGGGCACGAGCAGCCTCTCCAAAGAAGATCAGGAGAAGAGACGGGAGGAAATCGGGCTTTCGGAAGCGGATATCGTGGGGCTTCAGGAGATTCAGTTTGGGAATTATTATTTTGAGCAGCTTACAAGCAGTGAGAGACGGCTTTATGTGGAGCTTTATCGGATTCTGGAGATACAGGCGGAGGAAATTCTTGTTTCTACATTGGATGCGGAGCTTCTGCCGCGGGTATATCAGTGTGTGATCAACGATCATCCGGAATTTTTCTATATGAATGGTTATACTTATACGCAGTATACAAGACAGGACGAAATACAGTATATCACTTTTTCGGGAAGATATATTTATGATGCCGATGAGGTGGCAAGACGGCAGGAAAGAATTGATGCAGTGGTGGAGGAGAAGGCTGGAACTCTGGTCGGCATTGACGATTACGAGACGGTGAAAAATGTCTATGAAGATTTGATATTATCTACGGACTACAGCATGGATTCTCCGGACAATCAGAATATATGCTCCGTTTTTCTCGACAGAAAATCCGTCTGTAACGGATATGCCAAAGCGGCCCAGTATCTGCTCAATTATCTGGGGATTCCGTGTATCATTGTAAACGGAACTGCGTTGGGCGCCGCCCATGCATGGAATATTGTGGAGATTGACGGGGCATATTATCATATGGATGTTACCTGGGGAGATCCTTCCTATTACGCGGAGGAAGCAGAAGAAAAAAACGGAGCGCCAAGTATTGATTACAGTTATCTCCTTGTGACAACGGAGGAAATCAGCAGAAATCACACGATCAGTACGGAGTTCAGAATTCCGGAGTGCAGTTTTGACAGGGATAACTATTTTGTCAGAGAGGGGATTTATCTGTATGGTTATGATGAGGGACGCATGGAAGAAATTTTTGATGCGGCAAAAAGCCAGGGGAAAAATACTGTGATCATTAAGGCATGCGATCGTCAGGCATATAATGAGATTTATGATAATCTGATAAACGAGCAGAAAATATTTGATTATTTTGGTGTTTATCAAAGTAACGGCGAGTATAAAATTGCATATTCGGGCAATGAAGAACTATATACGATCAGTTTCTGGGAGTAACTGGTTGAAGATATGCTTTGCAAAACCGGATATTTTTGGTATACTGATATAAGTATGAGCAAAGTTCGCTCATGAGAGTTGCTTTGTAAACTCGAAAACGGAAATTCAGGTTTTGTAAAACAGCCAATAACAATAAAACAGGAGAAAAGAAAATGAGCAAAGAAGTGGAAAGACAGAGTCTTGAGTTGAGAGAAGATGACAGCATGGGTTCCGTAAAAATTGCGGACGACGTAGTGGCAATGATCGCAGCGTTAGCGGCAACAGAGGTGGAGGGTGTATCCTCTATGGTCGGTAATATTACCCATGAGCTTATGAATAAGATGGGCTATAAAAATATTGCCAGAGGTGTGAAAGTAGAAGTTTTTAATAAGAAAGTAAAAGTGGATATTTCCGTCAATATCGAATACGGCTACAATATCCCTGCTACAGGACAGAAGATTCAGACAAAAGTGCAGGCGGCAATCGAGAGTATGACAGGGCTTCAAGTAACTGATGTAAATATCAGGATTGCCGGTGTCAATATGATAAAGACAGCCAAATAAAGCAGTGGGCAAGCCCGCGTTACAAAAGAAACGACCGGAACTAGTATGAAAAGGCATGGTTATTATGATGAGCAGACGGGAGATAAGGGAACGCATTTTTAAACTGCTGTTTCGTGTGGAATTTTATAAAGAAGGGGAAATGGAAGAGCAGAAAGAACTGTTTTTGGAAGATGCAGAAGATTTCCCGGAAGGTGTGACCGAAAAAAATAAAGAAGAGATCACAAAAAAGTATGATGCCATTGCGGAAAAGCTTACTGAGATTGATGCGATGATAGATGAAAAGGCCACGGGGTGGAGCAGCAGGCGTATGGGGAAAGTGGATCTTACGATCATACGTCTTGCTGTTTATGAGATTTGTTTTGACGAGCAGATTCCTACGGGTGTTGCGATCAATGAGGCTGTGGAACTGGCGAAGAAATATGGGCAGGATGGTTCGGCTGCTTTTGTAAACGGGGTTTTGGCAAAATTCGCGGACTGAAAAAGTTGTTGAGGAGTTATGATGCGGAACGTTTATACAGTTGCCCAGGTAAATTCTTATATAAAAAATATGTTCATTCAGGACTATTTTCTTTCGTCCATTTCTGTAAAAGGTGAGATCAGTAATTGTAAATACCATACTTCGGGACATATTTATTTTACGCTGAAAGATCGTTCCGGGACGATTGCCTGTGTTATGTTTGCGGGCAGTCGTTCCGGTCTTGCGTTTAGGCTGGCAGACGGACAGCAGGTCATTGTAAACGGCAGGATTGATGTGTATGAGCGGGACGGGAAGTATCAGCTTTATGCGCAGAATATCACAAAGCAGGGAATCGGAGATCTGTATGTCAGGTTTGAGCAGCTGAAAAAGGAGCTGGAAGAACAGGGCATGTTTGCGGCGCAGTATAAGCGGAAAATTCCGAGGTATATAAGGAACCTTGGCGTGGTGACGGCCGAAACGGGCGCGGCGGTGCGGGATATTATCAATATTGCGAGCCGCAGAAATCCTTATGTGCAGATCATATTATATCCGGCCATTGTGCAGGGCGAGGCGGCCGTCGCCAGTATCATAAATGGGATCCATGCATTGGAAACGTTTGGCGTGGATGTGATTATTGTGGGAAGGGGCGGCGGCTCTATCGAAGATTTGTGGGCTTTTAATGAAGAAGAGGTTGCAAGAGCTGTCTTTGAATGCAGTGTGCCTGTCATATCTGCAGTGGGACATGAGACGGATTTTACGATAACAGACTATGTGGCTGATCTTCGGGCGCCGACTCCGTCTGCGGCGGCGGAACTGGCAGTCTACGATGTCAGGGAACTTTTGGAGCGCATGCAGGCAGTACGGGAAATATATGGACGCAGTATGGAGCGGAAACTGCGAGAAGTCTATTCACAGCTTGAGAACAGAAAGACAAGACTGAATTACCTGAGCCCTTTATCCCGGATACGGGAGAAGCGGCATTTTGCCGTGAGACTGGAGGAAGATCTGCAGGCGGCAATGGATCGGAAAATAGCGGAAAGGAAGCAGTTGCTGCTTCTCTATATTGAGAAAATGAAAGGACTTTCTCCGCTTGAGAAACTGCGGCAGGGATATTCCTATGTCAGCATGGCGGATGGACGAACTTTACTTTCTGTGGAACAGGTAAAAAACGGCGACAGGCTGAAAATATATGTGACGGACGGGTATGTGGAAGCGGGTGTGCTCCATAAAGAAGCAGCATCCGGAAAGCAGATGTGGGATGCAGAGTAAGAGAGAGTAATAGATATGGAAGAGCAGAAAAAAGAAGTGAAACTGGAAGAAGCTTTTGAAAAACTGGATGAGATGTTAAGTGAGCTGGAATCTCCCGATATCTCACTGGAGGAATCGTTTCAGGTCTATCAGGAGGGCATGAAGCTTCTGAAGCAGTGCAATGAGATTATCGACAGAGTGGAAAAGAGCGTGCTGAAGCTGAACGAGAATGGAGAGTTAGAGGAGTTTAAACCATGAATTTTCATGATGAGCTGCAAACAAGAGTTTCTTATGTAGAGGAAACTATTAAAAAATATCTGCCGAAAGAAGAAGGCTACCAAAAAAGCCTTTTGGAGGCCATGAATTACAGTTTTTTAGCCGGCGGAAAAAGGCTTCGGCCTCTTTTGATGCTGGAATGTTACAGGATGTTCGGTGGAGAAAGCGAGCTGATAGAACCTTTTATGGCGGCGCAGGAAATGATTCACACTTATTCTCTTGTGCATGACGATCTTCCTGCAATGGACAACGATCTGTACCGCAGAGGAAAAAAGACAACCCATGCGGTCTATGGCGAGGCGATGGCAATTCTTGCCGGGGACGGGCTTTTAAACTTTGCCTTTGAGACGGCCTGTAAAGCGTTTTCTTTAAAAGGGATTTCCGGGGAAGAGACGGGAAGGATCGGCGGCGCTTTGACGATCTTGGCGGAAAAGGCCGGGATTTACGGAATGATCGGCGGACAGGCTGTTGATGTGGAAGCGGAGAAAAGGAAACTCAGGCTGGATGGAGAAAAACTTCTCTTTATCCATGAACATAAAACTGCGGCGCTTATCCAGTCGGCCATGATGATCGGCGCCTATCTTGCGGGAGCAGATGAGGAAAACGTAAAAAAGATGGAGAAAGCGGGGTATGCTGTCGGGGTGGCATTCCAGATTCAGGACGATATTCTGGATATTACAAGTACACTGGAAGAGCTTGGAAAGCCCGTAGGCAGCGATGAAAAGAATGATAAACTGACATATGTGTCGGTTTATGGTCTGGAAAAATCGAAAGAAGATGTGGAGAGACTTTCGCAGGATGCGCTTACAATATTGAGAGGTCATGAAAAGAGAAATGAATTTCTGGAAGAACTTGTGATCAGTCTGATCACGAGAAGAAAATAAAAGATTGGGGCATAGCCGTTATGTACTTGGAAAAGATAAAGAAAGCAAATGATATCAAAAAAATCGAAAAAGAACATCTGGGCGATCTGGCACAGGAGATACGGGATTTTCTGATTCAGAAAATCTCCGTCACAGGAGGACATTTGGGTTCGAATCTCGGATGCGTGGAGCTGACGATGGCATTACATCTGGCGCTTGATCTGCCAAAAGATAAGATCATCTGGGATGTGGGACATCAGGCTTATACACATAAACTTCTGACCGGCAGATCAGCAGGTTTCGATATGTTGCGAAAATACGGCGGTATGAGTGGTTTTCCGAAGCGCAAAGAGAGCGACTGCGACAGCTTTGACACCGGGCACAGCTCCACTTCCATTTCGGCGGGGCTCGGCATGGTACAGGCAAGAGATCTGCAGAAGCAGGATTTTACAGTTGTTTCGGTCATCGGGGACGGCGCGCTGACCGGCGGCATGGCGTATGAGGCGCTCAACAATGCGAGCAAGCTTGATACAAATTTCATTATTATTCTAAATGACAACAATATGTCCATTTCCGAGAATGTGGGAGGTGTATCAAAGTATCTGAACGCGATACGCACAACGGAGAATTATCTGGATCTGAAAAATACGGTTTACAATGCGCTGATCGGCTTACAGCACGGCGAAACAATGGTAAAAGGCATCCGCCGTGTGAAAAATGATGTGAAGCGGCTTGTCGTGCCGGGAATGTATTTTGAGGATCTGGGCGTCACTTACATGGGTCCGGTGGACGGACATGATATCCAGAAAATGACGAGGTTTATCAAAGAGGCAAAGAAGGTAAAAGGACCTGTTTTGATACATATGCTGACGACCAAGGGAAAAGGCTATTTACCCGCAGAAAAGCATCCTGCGCGGTTTCACGGCGCGGAACCTTTTGAGATTGAGACAGGACTTCCCGCACATCCCCGCAAAAAAGCAAATTATACCGATATTTTTTCTACAGTTATGATCAAGCTGGCTGCAAGAGATAAGCGGGTTGTGGCAATTACGGCGGCGATGGCGGACGGAACGGGATTAAAACGCTTCCGCAACATTTATCCCGATCGTTTCTTTGACGTTGGTATCGCGGAAGAACATGCGGTGACTTTTGCGGCAGGACTGGCGGCCGGCGGGCTTCGCCCGGTGGTGGCGATCTATTCTTCCTTTTTGCAGCGGGCTTATGATCAGATCATTCATGATGTCTGCATCCAGAATCTGCCGGTGATCTTTGCCATCGACAGAGCCGGGCTTGTGGGAAGCGACGGGGAGACCCATCAGGGGATTTTTGATTTATCCTACTTATCAAGTATACCGAACATGCATGTGCTCGCGCCGAAAAACAAGTGGGAAATGTCGGATATGATGAAATTTGCCCTGCAGTTTGAGGGGCCTGTTGCGATCCGGTATCCCCGTGGAGAGGCTTATGACGGTCTGCAGGAGTTCAGGGCGCAGATTGTTTACGGAAAGAGCGAAGTGCTGTATGAGGAAGAAGATATCTGCATTATGGCGGTGGGCAGTATGGTGAAAACAGCAGTATCCGTCAGGAAAATGTTAAAAGATATCGGTTATGCCTGCTCTCTTGTCAACGCCCGGTTTGTCAAACCGATTGATGAGGAGCTGATAGAAGAATTTGCGGGCAGCCACAAATTGTTTGTGACATTGGAAGAGAATGTGGCAAAAGGCGGATTTGGCGAGAGCGTCAGAAATTTTGTGGGTTCGTTATCTGATCGTAAAGTGAAAGTACTTTCCGTCGCTCTGCCGGATATGTATGTGGAGCATGGCAGTGTGGATGTGCTGATGGAAGAACTGGGGCTGACGGATGGCTGTATCGCGAAAAAGATCGTTACAGAGTGGGCGGCGATGGAGCATACGGAGCAGACCGTATAATGTGAAGTGATTTGGAAAGAAGATGGAACAGATAAACGGCAAAAAAGAAAAACCGAAGAAAATGCGTCTCGATGTGCTGCTTGTGGAACAGGGTTATGCCGCATCCAGGGAAAAGGCAAAAGCCATCATTATGGCGGGCAGTGTTTTTATCAACGGCCAGCGGGAGGATAAGGCGGGCGCAGCATTTGATGAAGAGAAGATAAAGACGCTTGAAGTGAAGGGGGCATCCATTCCCTATGTGAGCCGCGGCGGGCTGAAGCTTGAAAAAGCGCTGCAGGTGTTTCCATTATCTGTGGCAGGAAAAGTTTGTATGGATATCGGGGCTTCCACCGGTGGTTTCACGGACTGTATGCTGCAAAACGGTGCGAAAAAAGTCTATGCCGTGGATGTGGGACATGGACAGCTTGCCTGGCAGCTCAGAAATGATGAGCGGGTTGTCTGCATGGAGCGGACAAATTTCCGTTATATAACGGAAGAAGATATTTCTGAGAAGATTGGTTTTGCCTCCTGTGATGTGTCCTTCATTTCTCTGACAAAGATATTGCTCCCGGCCAGAAATCTGCTGCAGGATAAAGGAGAGATGGTCTGTCTCATTAAACCGCAGTTTGAGGCGGGACGGGAGAAAGTCGGTAAAAAAGGGGTCGTGAAAGACCGGGCGGTGCACCTTGAAGTGATCTGTAAGGTCATGGATTTTGCGGCGGATATCGGCTTTCAGATACTGGGACTGTCTTTTTCTCCGATCAGAGGACCGGAGGGCAATATAGAATATCTTCTGTATTTACAGAAAGATGCTGAAAAAGCGGAGAGTCTGGCTGACCTGACAGAAAAAGAGGCGGAGACAAGGCTTTCTTTGCTGCAGACAGCGGGGGAGGGAATTTCCGAAACAGCTGAAATGAAACACCTGACAGCAGATGCAGTAGAAAGTGCCCATGAAAAACTGTGCACATAAAAGTGAGGAGTCCAATGAATCATTTTCTTGTGGTAACAAATAAACATAAAGACCCGACCTTCACCTGCACAAACCGCATACGCGGTTATCTGGAGAGGCATGGAAAGCAGTGTCATATAAGAACCGGAGAGACTGCTGAAACGGATATTCCGCCGGATACCGAGTGCGTGATCGTACTGGGCGGGGACGGGACTCTGCTTCGGGCAGCGAGGTCTGCGGCGGATGTGGGTGTCCCTTTGATCGGCGTGAATCTTGGGACATTGGGATACCTGGCGGAGGTAAACAGTGATAATCTGGAAGAAGCGCTGGGGCAGCTGATCAAAGACGACTTTAAAAAAGAGAAGCGTATGATGCTCTTTGGTGAAGTGGTGTGGGGGAAGAGAAAAGACAGCGGGCAGCAAAATAGCAGCTGCGCTTTAAATGATATTGCCATCACAAGAAAAGGTTCCCTGCAGATCATCGTTTTTCACATCTATGTCAACGGGCAGCTATTGTATACCTGTCATGCGGACGGCATTCTGGTGGCAACGCCGACCGGTTCCACCGGTTATAATCTGTCTGCAGGAGGTCCTATTGTGGAGCCGCATGCAGAGCTGATTTTATTGACGCCTGTCTGCCCTCATTCCATGAATGCCCGTACGATCGTGCTTTCCGCTGAAGATGCAGTGGTGATCGAGATCGGGGAGAACAAAAAGGGCGAGCGGCAGGACGTGGAAGCCTGTTTTGACGGCAGCGTGAAAATAGCGATGCATACGGGTGACAAAATGGAGATAAAAAAAGCGGAAAAAGTCACGGAAATGTTAAAATTAAGTCAGGACAGTTTTGTGGAAGTACTGCACAAAAAAATGGATGTGGAATAGAAATAGAGTGTGAGAAGTGAAGGTGTTGAGAGATGAAGAAAGACCGTCATGCGAAAATTGTGGAGCTGATTGAGAAGTATAACCTGGAGACACAGGAGGAATTGGCGGAAAAACTGCGGCAGAATGGGTATGATGTGACTCAGGCAACGGTTTCGAGAGATATCCGTGAACTAAAACTGACCAAAGTACAGCTTGGAGACGGCAGGCAGAAATATGCGCTGCTAAAAGAGCATCAGGGGGAAATGAGTGATAAATATACCCGGATATTGCAGGAGGGGATGAGCAGTGTGGGGATGGCTCAGAGCCTTCTGGTAATAAAGACCGTTCCGGGAATGGCGATGGCCGTTGCGGCGGCACTGGATGCGATGCATCTGAAAGAGATCGTGGGCACGATTGCCGGGGACGATACGATCATGCTGGCGGTGCGTTCTGCGGAGGAAGCAGAAACTGTCAGGAAAAAAATAATACTTTTGTCCGGAGAGTGAAATAAAAACAGCAGGCACTGGTTATAGTGCAGAGACGGAACTGGAATAGGAGAAAAGTATGTTAATAAGTCTGAATGTAAAAAATCTGGCACTCATTGATGCGGAAGAAGTGGAATTTAGAGAGGGGCTGAATATTCTTTCCGGCGAGACAGGCGCCGGGAAGTCTGTACTGATCGGATCCGTAAACCTTGCTCTTGGGGAGCGTGCGGGAAAAGAAGTAATCCGGACAGGGGCAGAGTATGCTCTGATCGAGCTGTTGTTTGAAGAAAAATCGGAGCGGGTGAAGAAACTGATGGAAGAAATGGAACTGCCCTGGGAAGACGGATCCATTTTAATTTCCAGAAAAATCCAGCCGGCGAGAAGTATTTTTCGCATTAACGGGGAAACAGTAACAACAAAGCAGGTAAAGCAGCTTTCGGAATTTTTGCTGGATATTCATGGTCAGCATGAACATCAGTCGCTTTTGCATAAAAAGAAACATCGGGAAATACTGGATGAGTATGCGGGAGAGAAGCTTAAGAAACTTTTGCCTGATCTATCCGAAAACTGGCGAAAACTTTCCGAGTTGAAGAAAGAACTGAGAGAAGCGAAACTGGATGAGGAGCAAAGGCTCAGAGAACTTTCCCTTGCGGAATTCGAAGTACAGGAAATTGAAGCGGCAAATTTAAAACCCGGAGAAGATGAGGAACTGGAAAAAGTTTATCGAAAGATGACACACAGCCGTCGAATTATGGAAAGCATTTCCGTGGGCGGCCGTCTGACGGGCATAGGGAATGATGAGGGAGCGGCCGATCTGATCGGACATGCACTCAGGGAACTTGTATCGGTGTCAGGCATTGATGAAGAACTGTCTGCCATCACATCACAGCTTGAAGAAATCGATCAGCTTCTGCATGATTTTAACAGAGATCTGGCAGACTATCAGGAGAGCCTGGAGTTTTCGGAAGCGGATTTTGCGGAGACGGAGGAGCGGCTAAATACATTAAATCATCTGAAAAGCAAGTATGGAAAAACACTGGAAGAGGTTTTGGCCTATCTGGAAAAGCGGGAAGAAGAAAGGCAGAGACTGTCTGACTTTGACGCTTATCAGGAAGGCTTAAAAAAGAAATTGAAAAAGGCGGAGGAGGAGTTTGACGGACTCTGCGAAAAGGCATCCGGTATACGGAAAAAAGCCGCAAAAGCGTTGGAAAAGGAACTGGAAGCGGCGTTGTCTGACCTGAATTTTATGCATGTGGTATTTCAGGTGGAAGTAAAAAGCGGCGAAGAGTTGAGAGGGGAACTTGGCTTTGATGATGTGGAATTTATGATCTCCACCAATAAAGGTGAAAAAGTGCGCCCGCTTTCCATGGTGGCAAGCGGCGGCGAGCTGTCACGTATTATGCTGGGGCTGAAAACGGTATTGGCCGATAAGGATGCGGTGGAGACGTTGATCTTTGATGAGATAGATGCGGGCATCAGCGGAAGGACAGCATGGAAAGTTTCGGAAAAACTGGAAATGCTCTCAAAAAAATGGCAGGTTATCTGCATAACTCATCTCCCGCAGATTGCGGCGATGGCGGATGCACATTTTTATATAGAAAAAAATGTAGAAAACAGTGTGACGAGGACTACAATTTCCCTGTTGGAGGAGGAGCAGAGGATTCCGGAAATTGCGAGAATGCTTGGCGGGGAGGAAATCTCGGCCGCAGCGATTGAAAATGCAAAAGAACTGATCAAAATGGCAAAAAATTCCATATAAAACAAAAAATGAGTGAGTGAATTTTGATTACCTACGCATACTAAAAAGGACACCGCAGCATAAACAGCTGTTTGTGTCCTTTTTATATGCACGGGACGTATAAGCAAATATGCTGCGCTGCAGCATACGCTTTGCGGCGGGCGGGAAGATATTCTTCCTTACTCGATGACAATATCCGGAGGAGAGCAATATGAAGAAGGTAATCAGAAATTTATATAAAGGAATCCTTTTTTGTGCGGTGGCAGGACTGCTTGTGGCCGGCTGGTATACATGCTATGACTCTGTGCCTTCTCAAGTGAAGCTGGCGACACAGAGAGAGCAGCGGATGAATTTTAAGATTCCGGCCAGTGCCAGCATTGAAACGGAGCAGGGCACATTTCAGACGGGACTGTACCGGCCGGTGACAATGGTGACAGGAGCAGAGGAAGCCACTTATCAGATGGATGTAAAGCTGTTGGGGTTAATTCCACTGAAAAGCGTGGAAATTCAGGTGATGAGTGAGAGAAGCATTTCCGCTGCGGGGTTTCCGGTGGGAATCTTTTTGAAGACAAAGGGCGTTATGGTAGTAGGCATTGGCAGTTTTCAGGATGCAAACGGAGTAAACCATGAACCGTCAAAAGCTCATTTGGCCGAAGGGGATTATATACTCAGCTATAACGGCGTGGAAATAACCGGGAAAAAACACTTTATGAGTTTGCTTGCAGAGAACCGGGGGACGGAAATAATACTTGGTGTCGAGCGGGACGGTACGTACTTAGAGGAGCGGGTGACGCCCGCGCAGAATCAGAGCGGAGAATATAAAATGGGAATATGGATCAGGGACAATGCCCAGGGGGTAGGGACGCTGACATTTGTGGATGAAAACGGAAACTTCGGCGCTCTTGGACATGGCATTACAGATTCCGATACCGGTGAACTGATGGAACTGGGGAGAGGTTCTCTTTACGGAACGAAAATCATTGCAGTACGCAAGGGGACGGACGGCGTGCCGGGAGAGCTGACCGGTATGATTGAATATGATGATGAGAATGTGATCGGCGAAATTACAAAAAATACATCTTATGGTATCTTTGGCAGGATCAATCTGGAAAAACTCAATGAAAACGGCATTGATTTAAAGACACAGAAAATCGGGTTTAAACAGGATATTTATATTGGGCCGGCTACCATGATCTCATCTGTCAATGATGAAATGCATGAGTACAATATTGAAATTACGGCAATTCATATGGGAAATGACGGCGGAAGCAAAGGACTTGAGATTCTTGTAACGGATGAAGAACTGTTAAACCTGACAGGAGGTATTGTGCAGGGCATGAGCGGCAGCCCCATCTTGCAGGATGGAAAAGTGGTCGGTGCGGTGACTCATGTACTTGTAAACGCACCGGAGAAAGGGTATGGGATATTTATTGAGGAGATGTTAATGGGTGAGTGAAATGAAATGCGGCAGACTTGACGAAATAGCACTAAAACGTTATGATAGAAAATAGTTTGTCCGGGGAAACAGGTGCAAATCCTGTACGAGCCCGTCGCCGTAAGGTATATATATACGATTAACCAACCAAATGCCACAGTTTGGGAAAGTCATTGGAGTGATCTCTGAGAAGGCAGGTTAATAGAGTGCCAAGTCGAAATATCCGGGCAACGAAAAGATCCTCTGTGAATAAAGCCGCGAGCACCGGCTGATGGAGGAAATAAAAAGAAAAAGGAGATTGAAAACATGCAAACGAAACAAGGCAAAAAACGTTTGTCATTCATCCTTTGTATTGTGCTTATTGTGGCTATGGCACTGTTTACAACCGGTTGTAATGGCAGCAAAGAGGGTTGGACCTCAGGCACTTTTAATGAAAGTGATTTACAGGCCGATTCCGGTCAGATCGGAGAGGGCAGTACGGTATTTTCTTTTACCGTAGCGGATCAGGACGGAAATGAAACACAGTATGAAGTCCATACGGACAAGGAAACCGTAGGAGAGGCTTTACTGGAACTTGGAATGATTGACGGAGACGAGAGTGAATATGGACTTTATGTCAAAACCGTAGACGGTATTACGGCGGATTACGATACGGACGGTGTATATTGGGCATTTTATATCAATGATGAATATGCGCTGACAGGTGTTGATTCCACAAACATAACGGAAGGTGACCGCTATTCCTTCCGCATTGAATAAGATATGAAGCTTACGATCAAAGAGATTGCTGTATTCGGAATGCTCGGAACCGTTATGTATCTTTCCAAGATGCTCATGGAACTTTTTCCGAATATTCACCTGCTCGGCGTATTTACTATCGCATATACGATCGTTTACAGAAAAAAAGCGTTATATCCGATTTATACATACGTGATTTTAAACGGTATTTTCTGCGGTTTTGCGGCATGGTGGATTCCCTATTTGTATATATGGACAATTCTATGGGGAATTGTGATGATTCTTCCGAAGAAAATGCCTAAAAAGCTTCAACCCATTGTATATATGGCGGTCTGCGCGGCACACGGGTTTCTGTTTGGGACACTGTATGCGCCCGCGCAGGCGCTGCTGTTTGGTCTGAGCTTTCGGGGAATGGTTGCATGGATCATTGCGGGACTTCCGTGGGATTATATCCATGGTGTCAGCAATTTCTTTTGCGGAATCTTGATTCTTCCGATTGCCACGGCATTGAGGTTTGCAGAACAAAGTACAGGAAGAAGCTGAGAATTTTTGTGCCCGGGTATCCGCAATATTGTTGTTTTTGATGCTTCAGGCTGAGAAAAAGAGAAAGGTGATGAATAGGAAGATGAAGGCAAAATATGTGTTAGGAGTTTTGGCGGCCGGAGTTATATTGGGCAGTCTGTGCGGATGCGGCAGCGGGAATACAGGACAGGTGACTGAGATAGAGAGTCTGCAGGAGGATATTACATCCGGCAAGATACCGGAAGAAACCGAAGAAACGGATCATGAAACTGTGGAGGAAAGCAGCACAGAGGCAGATGTTTCACAGACAGCGTCTGATACGGCAGAAGAGAACGATCTTGATCAGGCACAGGAGGAAAGCCATCTTGACCAGATAGAACCGGATCCTGCCGATGATAACTGGTATATGAAGGGCAGCGTTTATAAAAGCGATAACGGACATTACCTGGAAGTATTTTTTAATGATGAGGGGATGCTGGAATTTGCGGTTGACGGTCTTTCCCGGTATTATTCATACGTCGATAGAGTACAGTTTGAAAATAACTGGAGAATTTATGACTGTGATGATGGAGTAATGGTCGTATATTATCCGGGAGATCCGGCACATATTGAGATTTATGATGGCGACTTAACTGAGCTATATGAAGAGAACAAAGATACGATGAATGATTGATCGTAAAAAGACAGGACGCATGACTGCTGTATGTGCAGTTTGCGTCCTTGTTTTTGCCACATAGAAAACTTCGTCTCCTGTATGGCAAAACCCTTCGGGGATGTGCAGCTCGCGGAAAGAAAATTACTGCCATTTCTTCCGGTAATCTCTCGGGCTGATGCCCTCCACCTGTTTAAAGATTCTGGAGAAGTAGTAGAGCGGTGTGATGCCGCAGCTTTCACCGATCTCTTCCACGGAGAGTCCGGAAAAGCGCAGAAGTTCCTTGGCATGGGAAATTCTGACCTGCAGCAGATATTCGCTGATCGTAATGCCGTATTCGTTTTTGAAAAGACGGGTCAGATAATATTTGTTCACATAAAACTTTTCTGACAGCATGGTAAGAGTGATTTTTTCAGACAGATGATTTCTTAAATATTCCTGTATTTCAAGCATGGATTGCCGCCCGCCTGATATGGTCCGTGATTCCGGATGCCAGCTTTCCGCCATCAAAAGACAGCAGAAGGAGGAGAGGTTTTCATTGATCTTCATATCTTTTATGTGGTCGTCAGAGGAGGCCAGTTCAAATACCTTTTCCCAGCAATTTGTGAAATTTTCTATATTACCCGGATGGAATATGATTTCTCCGCCCCGTTCCATATATTTTTGATAAATGCCGGAAGCTGTGGGACCATAAAAGTGAATCCAGCGGATCGTCCAGAGATCGTCGGAACTTTCATGGTAGTAGTCATTTTTACAATTGATAAATGCACAGTCCCCACGGGAGAGTGTATATTTTTCTCCAAGATAGAAGAGCGTGCCGCTGCCGGAGAGCACCATGATAAAAAGATAGGAGGCAAGATCGGGGTGAGTGCTGACATGAGGCTGTCTGGCATGAACCTGACCGATTTCCTGAAGATATAAAAGATTTTCCCTGGCAAATTCGGAAGGGGTATACAGTATGCGGTTGGAATTGACGTATGTGCCGTCGTAATTTGTTTTTTTCATGATATAAAGGAACCTCTGTGTTTTGCCGTTTTTTGTATGATAAAGGATTCAGGAGTGTTGATATACTTCCTTTTTGGGAAAGTGTTTCGAGTGAACTACTCTGTAAACCGGAAGTTATCGCTCGCAAAATAACTCGATCTCTTCACCGAGCGGACCAATACAGAACGCCATTCTGATTGGGTATAATGGTGTGGAGGCAATTACTGTATCAGTTGGTTCTATAAAAACTTTATATCCGGCCGCTTTAATTCGGTCAGATAGTTCATCTACATAATCAGTAAGTAAAGCCACATGCCGAATGGCCCCTTTTGTCAATTCACCTTTACCAGTACAGAATATTTCTATAAACCCATTGCCGGTATCCAACATGACACCTTCTGGCCACTTTCGATATATAGATAACCCCAAAATACCAACATAGAAGTTGACAGCTCTGTCAAAATCACATTTTGTTCCACATTTCAAAGAAATGTGATGTATCCCTTTTATCATCACCAGTTCCTCCATTCCGATTTGCTTATTAACTTAAGACAGACTCGCAAACGCTTTGTTCGTGCCTGCAGCGCAGGCATTGTACTTCTGTAACTCTCACTTTCAGTCCGGTCAATTCCAAATAGGGAATTGCTATATTTCTTTTGAATCAGCGCTCATCATTTATAATATAGAAAGGCAATCAAAAAGTCAATATAATGCAAATTTAATCCAATAATTTTTATAATATTAAGAAGAATAAAGCAGTATAGTGGTAAATGATAAATGCAAAACTCATCAGAAAAAAGGAAGAAAAGGACGAAAACTATGAAAAAAAGAGCTTTGATCACAGGAATAACAGGACAGGACGGCTCCTATCTTGCAGAATTTTTGCTGGAAAAGGGATATGAAGTATATGGCATGATACGGCGCAGTTCTGTTGATTACAGAGAACGGATTGCACATTTGGAGGGATGCGAAAATTTTCATTTAAAATATGGGGATCTGGGAGATTCGATGAGCCTTGTCAAACTGGTCGGCGAGATCAGGCCGGATGAAATCTATAATCTGGCAGCGCAGAGCCATGTGCAGGTATCTTTCGATGTGCCGGAGTACACAGCGGATGTAGTCGCGGTTGGCGTACTCAGAGTATTGGAGGCAGTGCGGATCTGCGGCCTGGAAAAAACATGCAGGATCTATCAGGCTTCCACTTCGGAGCTGTTCGGTAAAGTGGAGGAGGTTCCCCAGAAGGAAACAACACCTTTCCACCCGTATTCACCCTATGCGGTAGCGAAGCAGTACGGTTTTTGGATCGTGAAAGAGTACAGGGAGGCGTACCGGATGTACTGCTGTTCAGGCATTTTATTCAATCATGAATCGGAGCGCCGCGGGGAAACGTTTGTGACAAGAAAGATCACACTGGCGGCATCCCGCATTGCACAGGGTAAACAGGACAAGCTGTATCTGGGGAATCTTTCCTCTCTGCGGGATTGGGGCTATGCGAAGGATTATGTGGAATGTATGTGGTTAATTTTGCAGCAGGAAAAACCGGATGACTTTGTGATCGCGACCGGAGTGCAGCATTCCGTCAGGGAGTTTGCAACGTTGGCATTCCACTATGCGGGCATTGAACTGATGTGGCAGGGGGAAGGCATGGAAGAGAAAGGAATCGACAAAGAAACAGGCAGGGTGCTTGTGGAAGTGTCGCCGGATTTCTACCGTCCTACAGACGTCGTGAATCTCTGGGGCGATCCCACGAAAGCGAAAACGGAGCTTGGCTGGAACCCCACCAGCACCAGTTTTGAGAAGTTAGTTGAGATCATGGTGAAGTATGATATGGAAAAAGTGGCGGTAGAGCGCGCCGAAGAACATATCAGGATGAATCTGGCAGAGTATCTGGAAAAAGGAGTGGTGAAATAACATGGAAAAAAATGCGAAGATATATGTGGCGGGTCATAGAGGTATGGTCGGAGGCGCCATTGTCAGGGAACTGGAAAGACAGGGGTATACCAATATTATAACAAGAACCCACAAGGAACTGGATCTCTGCAGGCAAAATGAAGTGGAGGAATTTTTTGCAAAAGAAAAACCGGAATATGTTTTTCTGGCGGCGGCAAAAGTAGGGGGAATCGTGGCAAACAGCGAAGCACCGGCGGATTTCATGTGGGACAATATGATGTTAGAGATGAATGTGATCCATGCGGCATGGCAGAATGGCTGCAAAAAGCTGGAATTTCTGGGATCATCCTGTATTTATCCGAGACTTGCTCCGCAGCCGATGCCGGAGAGTTGTCTTCTTACTTCGGCATTGGAAGAGACAAATGAAGCTTATGCGTTGGCAAAAATTTCAGGGCTGAAATATTGTGCCTATTTAAACAGGCAGTATGGGACGGACTATATTTCTGTCATGCCGACAAACCTGTACGGACCGGGCGATAACTATCATCCGACGCACTCACATGTACTGCCTGCGTTGATACGGCGTTTCCATGAGGCGAAAGAAAGCGGCCAGCGGTCTGTTACCTGCTGGGGCGACGGTTCTCCGCTTCGAGAGTTTCTTTATGTGGATGATCTGGCGAATCTGTGCGTCTTTTTAATGAACCATTACAGCGGAGACGAGACAGTGAATGCGGGAACAGGAAAGGAGCTTACGATCAAAGAACTGACGGAGCTTGTGGCGAAAGTGGTAGGCTTCGACGGGGAGATTACATGGGATACATCCAAGCCCAACGGCACACCGAGAAAGCTTCTTGATGTCAGCAAAGCGGAAAAATTGGGCTGGAAATACCGGACAGAGCTGGAAGAAGGCATCAGGTTAAGCTATGAGGATTTTCTGCATAATCCGATGCGGGCGGAACGCTGAAACAGGGAACGCAAGAGATTACAGGCTGTGGGAAAGGACATGGTTATCAGCATATGAATATTATTTTACTGTCAGGCGGTTCCGGGAAAAGGCTTTGGCCTCTTTCCAACGATATCCGCTCTAAACAATTTATCAAAATTTTTAAAAAAGAGGACGGCGCCTATGAATCCATGGTGCAGCGCGTCTACAGGCAGATCAAAGAAACGGACGAAAATGCAAAGGTGACGGTAGCGACAAGCAAGGCGCAGATATCCGCCATTCATAACCAGCTGGGAGAAGCGGTGTGCATTTCTCCGGAGCCATGCAGGCGTGATACATTTCCGGCTATGGCGCTGGCGGCAGCGCATTTAACGGACATACAGGGGATTGATCCGGGCGAGAGTGTTGTCGTCTGTCCGGTGGATCCCTATGTAGAAAAAGATTATTTTGAAGCGCTGAAAGAGCTCTCCATACAGGCGGAAAAGGGAGAAGCAAATCTGGTGCTGCTCGGTATGGCACCGACATACCCCAGTGAGAAATACGGCTATATCATACCGGAGAAAGCAGATAAGATTACTTTTGTAAAAACCTTTCAGGAAAAACCGACGGCGGAAAAAGCAAAAGACTATATAAAGCAGGGAGCGCTTTGGAACGGAGGTGTCTTTGCCTGCAAACTGGAGTATCTTTTAAGAAAAGCGCATGAACTGATGGATTTTACAGACTATCAGGATCTGTATGAAAAGTATGATGCCATGACGAAGATTTCCTTCGATTATGCGGTGGTGGAAAAAGAACCAAGAATTCAGGTGATGCGCTTTGCAGGGCAGTGGAAAGATATCGGGACATGGAATACGATGACGGAGGCGATGGAGGAAGCAATTGTCGGAAAGGGAATGATGGATGAGACGTGTAAGGATGTCCATATCATCAATGAAATGGATGTGCCGATCCTCGCTATGGGGGTGCAGAACGTGGTGATTTCCGCTTCTCCGGAAGGAATCTTTGTGGCAGATAAAGAACAGAGTTCCTATATGAAGCCGTTTGTGGATCAAATGGACGGACAGGTTATGTTTGCGGAAAAAAGCTGGGGAAGTTATCGGGTAGTCGATGTGGAAACAGGCAGTATGACGATAAAAGTGACACTGCACGCAGGACATTCCATGAATTATCACTCCCATAAAAACAGGGATGAGATATGGACTGTGATCTCGGGCAGCGGAAGAACGATCGTGGACGGCATGGAACAGAAAGTGGGACCCGGCGATGTGGTGACGATGAGCGCAGGCTGCCGGCATACCGTAATTGCGGAAACAGAACTGAAGCTGATCGAAGTGCAGATCGGGGAAGATATTTCCGTACAGGATAAAGAGAAACATGAACTGGAATAATGGAATGAATAAACCGTTTTTATGTAAGCCATATGGAAAAGATTATCTTTGGGGCGGAAGACGTCTGCAGGAGGAAATGGGAAAAGAAACAGAACTTTCTCCTCTGGCGGAGAGCTGGGAGTGTTCCACCCATCCTGACGGGCCTTCCATGGCGGCGGACGGCATTTACGCCGGAATGGAACTGACCGAGATACTGACATTGCACCCGGAATATCTGGGAAGCCATGTCAGAAAGACAGGTGATGAGGGGGTGGGACAGCTTCCTGTTTTGGTGAAATTTATTGATGCAAAACAGGATCTGTCCGTACAGGTTCATCCTACGGACGACTATGCGAGAGAATTTGAAAACGGACAGTCCGGCAAAAGCGAATTGTGGTATATTCTGGATGCGGCAAAAGATGCAAAGATCGTATACGGCCTGCGGTATAGTACAGAAAAGGATACGCTCAGGGAAGCGATACAGGATGGAACATTGGAGAAGTATCTGCAAAAAGTGCCGGTAGAAAAAGATCAGGTTTTCTTTGTGGAGGCAGGAACGATCCATGCTGTCGGCGCAGGCTGCCTGATTGCGGAAATACAGGAAAACTCCAATCTGACCTATCGCTTATATGATTATGACAGGGTCGATAAAAGCGGAGAGAAAAGGCCGCTGCATATAGAAAAAGGACTGGAGACCGCAAGTCTGAAAACAGCCCCGGAGCCGAGACAGCCGATCCGGGTGCTCCGTTATACGCCGGGGTGTGCCCGTGAACTGCTCGGCAGATGCCGGTATTTTGAAGTGTACCGCATGTTGGTAAACACAGAAAAAAGACAGGTAGTATGCTTCAGGGCGGATGAACTGAGCTTTCGGGTATTGCTCTGTATAGACGGATGCGGTATTCTGACATTTGAGGATACGGTGATGGAAATATATAAAGGAGACTGCATTTTTGTGCCGGCGGATTCGGTAGAGATACGCATGCACGGAAAATTTCAGTTTCTGGATATCAGGTGTTGATAACTCTTGTGTCAATGACAGGAGATATGTAAATGAATGGAAAAAATCTTCGTAAATTCTATATTTTCTCATTAACAGCCATTATAATAGCCTCTTCTTATCCGATATACATGGGCGTTCGGGTCGTGGGAGAAATGCTGCGAAACGGAGCTGTTTTTCTGGAAGACTATCCGAAATATGTCATCCCATATACGCCGATTGCAATAGCGGTTATTTTGGGAGTGCTGTTTATGCCTGTCTTTCATAGGATGTCTGAAAAGCTGGATTTCCTTTGCAGCGCAGTTTTTTCGACGGTGATTTTTTTCGTGGCGGAAAGATTGATGGAGACAAAAATTCTTGTTCTGGGAACAGAGGCCGTTGTTCTGGAAAGCTGGCAGATGTCATTGTGTTACGTTCCGCCCGAAGCGTATCAGACCAGAACATGGGAAGCGGTAGATGTTTTGCTGGGGGGATACAGTCCTGCATTTAAACTCCACTTTTATCTGATTTCAGTGGTTCTCATCGTGTCCCTGCTTAACTGTTTTTACGGCTTCGCCAAAATGATTCGCTTCGAGGATTACACAAAGAAAAAGGTATTGGTCATACAGACAGTTGCAAGTCTTGCCTTTCTCGGCATGTGTATCTGGGCCTGCTTTACGTCCTTTTATCGAACGGGAGAGATTACCGTATCTGTTATATCAACGGTTTTGATGGCCACATTCTTTGCCTTGATGGGCATTACGATGGGAGTTTTTGTCGGTTCCTTCACACTGGGGAAGAATACCGGAATGTCAATGCTGCTCCCGGCGGCCACATCGATTTTGACGACACTTGCCATGTATATCGGCGAAATGATCCTTTTGAGCGGAAACTTATATCGGTTTGGGTCAGGATTCTTTTTTGATGGAATCGGAGGACTCATACTTGCCCCTGTTGATCTGCTGATCATACTTGCTTCGGGAGGTATCACGGCACTGATCTGTAAGGTTGTCAATAGGTATTGATCAAATTATTTGGGAGAGTCAAAAAGTGAAAAAAATACAGGTTACTATAATTGTATTGATCTTAATAATATTGATAATTGCATTATTTATTATAATGAATTGGATTCCGGGAAAATATGCAATAAAAGAGAATGATTTTATAAAGTATGAGCCATATATATTGGTTCAAGAAGTGCATTATACAGGAACTGGCTGGGTACAGGTAGGAAATGAAAATGGTTATTTTTCACCGGAAACATATGTCGATATAGATTTAGTAAATAGAACTGTATTACCGCAGATGGGTATGTATGATGAAGATTACGTAAACACATTTTTATGCAAAGTAGAATACAAAGGAAAAATAGAACATGATGCCTTTGAAAATGAAATAGATTCTTATTATATAGTTGAGTGGTATCCTGTATATCCGGTGTTAAGAGATACAATATTGCCTGATTGGATGTATCCTAAAGCGTTTATGACAGAGAAAGAAGTTAATGAAATAGAAGACGAAAATTAAAAAAATCTTCCATTTTTTCTGTTTGGAAAGGTAAAGTTGACAAAAGGAAACCACAGATTGGTGGAGAAGACGGGGCAGTTTTGTTAGGATAGCACCAGAAACTACAGGCCGGCGGTGGTTTCAAAAACAGGAAAAAGGAGAAAGCATATGACATTAGGACAGAAATTAAAAATACTGCTCAGAGAAAAGAATATGACGCAGGAAGAGTTTGCGGAGCAGCTCGATGTATCGAGGCAGGCTGTAGGGAAATGGGTGAATGACAAGGGCATTCCGGAAGTGAATAAGTTGATACAGATCAGCAATATGTTTGGCGTATCTCTTGATTACTTATTAAAAGAGGATAGCGCGGGAAACGATATCGCCGAGGGCGGTTATTATGTCAGCGGAGAGATGCTGGAGGGATATCTGGCCTACCATAGACAGAACAGGAAACGGATTATTGGCGGACTGGGACTTTTTATGGTGGCAAATATTTTTGCTGAGATTGGCTCCCCGGGAAACAGTGTGATGGAGGGATTGTACTGGATCGTCACGCTGGCAGGGTTGGCATTGCTTATCTGGCACTGCTTCCAGTCAAAGAAATATCAGGAGATTAAAAGAGAAAAACTGATCTTTGACAGTAAAATATATGAGGCTTTTAAGATGAGGCGGGAAAAAGAGCGGAAACGGTGCGCATGCATGGCTATTGCCGGTATAGTGCTGTTGATAGGGGGAACAGAGCTGATCGATTATTTAGAATATACTATGCGGTTACGGATATTCGGCGTTTCTGCAGGGGCGCTGGGGTGGATTTCGGATGCGACGGCTCTCTCCTTTATTCTGTGGGCGGCAATGTCCGTTATGGCCGAAAATACGATTGTAAAAAATACCGAAGGTGTTCCTAAAAATGCTGCAAAAAGATTTGCCTGGATCTACTGGGCAGTCCCGGTTACGGCATTGGCAGTTCTCATCGGGTTTGTGTCGAATATATGGAGTCCGATGGCGCCGATCATTGTGTTATTTTGTGCGCTGCTTGTTACAGTGTGCAAATTACTTCTGGAAAGGGGGGAATCGAAATGAAAAAAATCGTATGTGTGCTATGTATTTTCACGGGAATACTGTTGACCGGGTGCAGCATTTTTACGACAGATAAGGGATATACAAGGGAAGAACTTGATAATCTGGCAAGACTTGAAGTGTATGACGCGGGGAGCGATGAACTTCTTCGGACAATAGAGGATGAGGAAATCCTGTATCAGTATAATCAGGCGGCAAAGGATTCTGTTTATGTCTTTGCGGAAGATTGGGAACAGAAAGAAAAAGATTTGAAAGAAGCGGCAGAAAATGCCGGAGCGTCTTATTATATTGTGGCCTACAAATATCCGGCGGCAAAATTCGGGAATAAGGAACCGAAAAAGTATACGACGATCATGTTATATCAGGATACAAATGTCGCAAAAATGGTGCTGGATGCGGGGAATGTTAAAAGTATCGCCCTGCCGGAAGAACTTTTGACATTTTATTATGAGATGTCGGAAGAAGAAAGTGCATTTTACGAATCACTTTTTGAGGAAGGGTGATAGAGACAGTGTCAGACTGATAGGAATGGGAAGATGCATTTTTCATACTTGCATCTTCCTATTTATATTGTTATAGTGGAAAGTGGAGGCCGAAAGATAAGTCCATGAAGAATAAGAAGTTAGTTACGATGGCGTTTTTTGTGACAACAGCGCTGATGCTTTCCTATATTGAGTCGCTTTTTCCGTTCTTTTTTGGCGTACCGGGCATGAAACTCGGGTTGGCGAATCTGGCGGTGGTGATAGCCCTGTATTTTTACGGTTGGCGGGAAGCTCTTGCGGTGAATGTTCTGCGGATCATACTTTCGGGACTTTTATTCGGAAATATGTTTTCCGTTTTATTCAGTCTGGGCGGGGCGTTTATCAGTTTTGTCTGTATGACAGCGGCAAAAAAAACAGGACTTTCTCTGTATGGCGTCAGCATGGCAGGCGGTGTGTTTCATAATATCGGACAGCTTGTGATAGCGGCTTTTTTGGTACAGACGGTGGAGGTAGGCTATTATGCACCGTTTCTGTTGATTGCGGGGCTGGTGACAGGGCTTGTGATTGGCGTTTTAGGAAAGGAACTGCTGCGGCGGCTTCCAAAAGTGTGAGCGGAAGAAAGGCATAACATATGTACGCATATTTTAAGGGGAAAATAGCGGCGAAAGAGCCGGATCTGGTGATCATTGAAGTAAACGGCATCGGCTACAATATACGGATCTCTGCGGGAACGGCTTCTCTTTTGCCGCCTGTGGGGGAGGAGGCAAAACTCTATACCTATACATCCGTGCGGGAGGATGCCATAGCGCTGTACGGCTTTCTGACGAAGGATGATCTGGATATGTTCAAACTGCTCATCGGCGTAAACGGCATCGGACCAAAGGGCGGACAGAGTATTTTATCTGTGATGAGTCCGGATGATCTGCGGTTTGCCATACTTTCAGGCGATGCAAAGATGATCGCGAAGGCGCCGGGAATCGGCAGCAAAACCGCCCAGCGCATCATACTGGATATGAAAGATAAGGTTTCGCTGGAAGATACGTTACATACGGATGGCGGAGAGGTAAGGATCGATTCATCTGTTTCAGACAGTGCGAGAGAAGCAGTGGAAGCGTTGACAGCGTTAGGGTATGGTGTGACGGAAGCGACCCGGGCGGTGAGAGAAGTGAAAGATGCAGAGCAGATGAGCGTGGAGGATATTTTGAAAGCATCCCTGAAACACCTCATATAACAGTCGGATACCCTGTATAGGCGGAAGATGATAAAGCAGCTTTGCGCTATGGGCAATAGAATAAGAGCAAAACCGGAGAAACCAATGGCGAGAACAATAGAAACAAATTTTACGGAAGAAGACAGCAAAATAGAAGGGACGCTGCGCCCCCAGACATTGCAGGATTATATCGGACAGGAGAAGATCAAAGAAAACCTGAAGGTCTATATTCAGGCGGCAAAGAAAAGACATGATGCGTTAGACCATGTGCTTTTATACGGGCCTCCGGGACTTGGCAAAACGACGCTTGCAGGCGTCATTGCCAATGAAATGGGGGTGCACATGAAAGTGACTTCCGGTCCGGCTATCGAAAAGCCCGGTGATATGGCCGCTATTTTGAATAACCTGGCGGAGGGAGATTTACTGTTTGTGGATGAGATTCATCGTCTGAACAGACAGGTGGAGGAAGTGCTTTATCCCGCTATGGAAGACTATGTGATCGATATCATGATCGGCAAAGGACCGACCGCGCGCTCTATCCGGTTGGATCTGCCGAAATTTACACTAGTCGGCGCGACTACAAGGGCGGGACTTTTGACAGCGCCTCTGCGGGATCGGTTTGGTGTCATTCACAGGCTGGAGTTTTATACGGTGGAGGAACTGACGAAAGTGATCCTGCATTCCGCGGAAATTCTGGGAGTGGAAACAGAAAAAGCCGGAGCGGTGGAGATAGCGAAAAGAAGCAGAGGGACGCCGAGACTTGCCAACCGGATCTTAAAGCGGGTGCGGGATTTTGCGCAGGTCAAATATGACGGTGTGATTACTGAAGAAGTGGCAAAAACAGCCCTTGATCTGATGGATGTGGACAAGATGGGGCTTGACCATATTGACAGAAATATGCTCCTTACTATGATAGAGAAATTTGACGGCGGTCCGGTGGGGCTTGAGACGCTGGCGGCAGCTATCGGAGAGGATTCCGGTACGATCGAAGAGGTTTATGAACCGTATCTGATCAAGAACGGGTTGATCAACCGCACGCCCAGAGGACGTGTTGTGACGCCGCTTGGATATTCCCATTTTGGGCTTGCAATTATACCATAATATCATGTATAATAAATATGGTATATTTTTTGAAAGAAAAACGGCATATTTTGTACTTTATAGATGAGGGAAACGGCATGGGATCCAAAGTGGATGCCGAGGTTTTGATCGGCGGCAAAGTATATACGTTGAGCGGCTACGAAAGCGAAGAATATTTTCAGAAAGTGGCGAGCTATATAAACAATAAAATGGCGGAGTATGGAAAGGTTGACAGCTTTAAAAAACTGCCGATGGACATGCAGAGCGTTCTGATGCAGATTAATATTGCTGACGATTACTTTAAAGCCAAAAAGCAGATCGGTCTTCTGGAAGAAAAAGTAAAGACAAAAGAAAAGGAACTGTATGATCTGAAGCATGAACTCATTTCCTATCAGATCAAACTGGAAAATTCAGAAAAAAATGTGCAGAATCTGAATAAGGAATTGCAGGAGAATGCAAAAAAAATTGTGCGTTTGGAGACAGAGCTAAAAGGGAAAAACGGAAAAGACGAGTAGGGGAACATTTCTCCTACTCTTTGTTTTATACCGATGCTGATGCGAAAAACATGGGAGGAATTATGACAAAGCGGGTGGAGCTGCTTGCGCCCTGCGGCAGTTATGAAAGCTTTCTTGCAGCGGTAAATGCCGGGGCGGATGCGGTTTATCTGGGGGGCAGACAGTTTGGGGCAAGAGCTTATGCGGAAAATTTTTTGGAGGATGAACTGGTAAGTGTTATCGGAAAAGCTCATCTGTCCGGAGTGAAAGTATATCTGACGGTCAATACGCTTGTGAAAGAGAAAGAGTTTTCGGGACTCTATGATTATCTGCTGCCGTTGTATGAGGCGGGTTTAGACGGCGTGATCGTGCAGGATATGGGAGTGTTTTGCTTTTTAAAACGAAATTTTCCGGACTTGAAACTTCATGCCAGCACGCAGATGACGATCACAGGCGCTTATGGGGCGGCTTATCTGAAGGAGATGGGCTGTGAGCGGATCGTACCGGCAAGGGAGTTGTCTTTGCAGGAGATCAAAGAGATAAAAAGTAAAGTTTCTATTGAAATAGAAGCGTTTATTCATGGCGCGATGTGTTATTGTTATTCGGGACAGTGCCTGATGAGCAGTATGATCGGCGGCAGGAGCGGCAATAGAGGACGCTGCGCGGGACCTTGCAGGCTGCCTTATCAGGTAGCGGGGAAAGAAGCATATTACCTGAGTCTGAAAGATATGAATACATTAGAGCATATACCACAGCTCATAGAAGCGGGGATTGATTCTTTTAAAATCGAAGGACGCATGAAAAAGCCGGAATATGTGGCGGGTGTGGTTTCCGTCTATCGGAAATATATTGACCGGTACTATGAAACAGCATGTGCTTTTCCTGTTGAACAGACAGATATGAGAATGCTTTCAAATCTCTATATCCGCAGCGAGACAGGGAATGGCTACTATGAAAAGAAAAATGGACGGGATATGCTGACCTTGCATAAGCCCGGTTACAATGAAGCGGATAAAGTGCTTTTAAAAGAACTGCAGGAAAAGTATATTTGTGAACTGCCTCAGAAAGAGATAAGACTGTATGCAAGATGCAGGGCGGATGAGCAGCTGTATGGAGAAGTTCGTTTTGCAGACCCGATATCGGAAAAGGAAATCTGCCTGTCGGTTTCGGGAGCTTTGGCAGTAAAAGCAGATAATCGGGCGGTAAGTAAAGAAGAGATAAGCGGGCAGTTGGTAAAAACCGGCGGAACACCTTTTGCGGTAAAAG
Organism: Lachnospiraceae bacterium; assembly: GCA_014804795.1. GTDB lineage: Bacteria > Bacillota > Clostridia > Lachnospirales > Lachnospiraceae > 1XD8-76. The sequence continues at coordinate 39,568 of JAAUZC010000034.1, forward strand.
AGTGTATAGTAGAATTGGGGGATAATACCTTTGTGCCGATGAGCCGGATCAAGGCGCTGCGGCGGGAGCTTCTGCAGAAAATATATGAATATTATGGCGCACGGAATTTAGAAGGGAAAGGGGAAACAGCAGAAACCGGCAATAAGAAACACCATGATATAGCAGAATCGGATAAACGGAAGGAAAGGAAAGAGTACACTCTGACCGTTCTGGTGCAGACAAGAGAGCAGTTTGAAGCTGTCCTGTCTGCCGGAATAAATGGAGCCGGACAGAGAGCGGTGGGAAAAGGAAAAGAATACCTGATCGTGGACGCTGACCTGTTGATGGAAGATACCGAAATACAAAAGAAGCTTTCTGAGAGCAAAGTGCATTGGGGCATAAAATGTCCGGTGATTCTGCGGAAAAGCGATGAAAAGTTTCTTCAAAAGCTGCAGGAAATCATAGAGGAGAGAAAGCCGGAAATCGTGTACTGCGCTGCGATAGATACGCTTGCCTGGGTAAAAAGTATTTCTTATACAGGGAAGATTGCGGGAGAGGCATCTCTCTATGCATGGAACAAAGAAGCGGTTTTCCATTGGGGAGAAACGCTTGACCGTATCAGCATTCCGTTGGAACTGGAGAGTAAGGAAATCAGAGAACTCTGTATTGCAACAGATAAAATCGACCGGACTGGTCAATGCAAAGGAGAGGTTAGAGAGGCGGAAAAAACAAAAGGACTGTCAGACAAACTGGAAGCGCCGGTCTATGGCAGAGCACCTTTTATGGTAGCGGCAAACTGTATCAAACTTTCCGCCGGGAAATGCGATAAAAACAGACAACGGTATACAGAGTTGAAGGACAGACTGGGCAATATTTTTCCGGTCTATACAAACTGCAGCCATTGTTATAATATTATTTATAATTGTCTGCCCACTTCCTATCAGGATGGCTTGTGGATGCTCATGCAGGACGGAATCCGGGCATTCAGGGTAGAATTTACCACAGAAAGCGGAGCAGAGACAAGAGCGGTTCTGCAAACTTTTCAGGCGCTTTTTGCATCTGAATTAACAGAGGTCAGGAAAGCCGCCTTTCGGGAAAATGGCAGAATAGCCGGTATGGAGATAACACAGGGGCGTTTTCGCCGGAGTGTGGAATAGAAGTTATGGAACAATATGTTGTTGCGCTGTCAAAATATTTTGTGGCGATCTGTATGGCAATTTATACGTATGAGAGTTTTTCGGTCTTTCGGTTTCGGGAGGAAAAACAGCGAAAAGGGATTTACACAAGACAGATAATCCTGCTGTTTTTTGTGCATTTTACAAGTTTCCTGACGATCTGCATCAAGACCGGAGATTTTCAGTATCTGTTTTTCTATGCTTTTCAGCAGCTTGCGGTATTTACGATATTAGTATTGTTTGAAATGATCTATCCGGAGCTTAACAGGCTTGTGATCAACAATATGTGTATGCTGCTTGTGATCGGTTTTGTTATTCTGACAAGATTGAATATGGGACTTGCCGTCAGGCAGTTTATTATTGTGTTGGTATCTGTTGCATTGGCTATGTGTGTGCCTTACCTGATCAGACGTTTCAAAGAAATAAGGGACTTTAGCCTGGTTTATGCTTTGCTTGGCATTTTGCCGCTTGGCATAGTGCTGATCTTGGGAAACACCACTTATGGTTCAAAACTGTCTTATTCCATATTTGGTTTCAGCTTCCAGCCCTCCGAATTTATCAAGATCATCTTTGTCTTTTTTATAGCGAGCGCACTCTGCAAAAGTACAAAGTTACTGCAGGTGGTTTATGTGACGGCTGTGGCGGGAATCCATGTGCTGATTCTCGCAGCCTCAAAGGATCTGGGCGGAGCGCTTATTTTCTTTGTGACTTATGTGCTGATGGTGTTTTTGGCGACAAAAAATTACTGGTATCTGCTTTTGGGAGCAGCGGGAGGCAGCGCCGCTTCCGTGATCGCCTATCGGCTTTTTAGTCATGTGCAGGTGAGGCTGCAGGCATGGAAAGATCCCTGGAGCGTTATTGACGGAGAAGGATATCAGGTCACACAGTCACTGTTTTCTCTGAGCAGAGGAGGGCTTTTCGGACTGGGACTTTTCCAGGGGGCACCGGAGGATATTCCAAAAGTGGAGAGAGACTTTATTTTTTCCGCGATCTCGGAGGAGATGGGATTGATCACAGCGCTTTGTGTGATCATGGTGTCATTGAGCTGCTTTATTATGTTTATGAATATCTCCATGCGGATGAAAGATAAATTTTATCAACTGGCGGCGTTTGGTATAGGAGTCGTATATATTTTTCAGGTGTTTCTGACGATCGGCGGAGACACAAAGTTCATTCCGCTTACCGGGGTGACGCTGCCGCTTGTCAGTTACGGGGGCAGTTCGATCATGACAACATTATTCATGTTTTCTATTATTGAGGGGCTGTATATCATCAGGAAAGACGAAGGAGCGGTACATGTTGGAAAAAGAAACAGACATGCCGGTAAGCGGCGAAAAGCTCGAGAGAAACAAAATAAAGGAAGTACAGGCGGAGAGAGTACCGGCCAAAAAGCCAGAAGAGAAACAGGCAAAGAAGAAAAAGAAACCTCATAAAAACAGAGAGATCCTGTTGGTGTCTTACTTCTTTGTTTTCCTGTTTTTGGGCATGATGTCCTATATCTGTGTATATGCTTATCAAAATAAAGAAGAGATGTTCAACAACAGTTACAATGCCGAACAGCAGATTCTGGCAGTACAGAACAGACGGGGCAGCATCATGGCGAGAGGCGGCGAAGTGCTTGCCGAGACGGTGGTTCAGGCGGATGGATCCGAGACAAGAAAGTATCCCTATGACAGTCTTTTTGCCCATGCGGTGGGTTATTCCACAAAAGGAAAAACGGGCATTGAGAGTAAGATGAATTATTATCTGATACAGTCCAATATACCGATCACCGAAAAGATGGAAAACGGTGTGCAGGATAAGAAAAACCCCGGGGACAATGTATATACGACATTGGATGTGGAACTGCAGGAAGCGGCAAACAGGGCGCTGGGGATTTATGAAGGCGCTATCATTGTAACAGCTCCAAAGACAGGGGAAGTGCTGGCAATGGTATCGAAGCCGGATTTTAATCCCAATGAGATTTCGGAGATCTGGGAGGAAGTGCTTGCGGATGATGAGTCCGGTGTTTTGTTAAACAGAGCTTCTCAGGGTTTATATCCGCCGGGTTCTACGTTTAAAATTGTGACAGCACTTGAGTATATTCATGAAAATCCGTCTGCTTACACAAATTACGGCTTCACCTGTAACGGTTCGATTAAAATAGACGGTTCCAGAATACAGTGTTATCACGGTGTTAAACACGGAAAAGTGGATTTTGAGAAATCTTTTGCAAAATCCTGTAACTCTTCTTTTGCCAATATGGGAACGAAAGTGGACTGGAACAGTTTTAACGGGACTCTGGATACGTTATTATTCGGGAAATCACTGCCTTTTGAACTGGATTCTGCCATCAGCACGGTGAAAGCGGGAGAGGATTTGACGGTGCGGGATCAGATGCAGACTGCTATCGGGCAGGGGGAAACACTGGTGTCGCCGTTACACATGAATTTGATCACCTGCGCCATTGCCAATGACGGTGTTCTGCAGCATCCCTATGTAGTGGACCATGTGGAAAATGCAAATGGTGCGGTCATAAAACGCTATTCGTCTTCCGGTAGAACTAAGATGATGTCGGAACAGGAAGCCGCTATTTTACAGGGGCTGATGCGGGAGGTTGTAGAGACAGGAACCGGCACAAAGCTGCTTGAGCAGCCCTACACGGCGGCGGGAAAGACAGGCTCCGCGGAATACAACAGTGAACGCGACTCCCACGCCTGGTTTACAGGCTTTGCACCGGTGGAAGATCCGGAGATATGTGTTACGGTTATTATTGAGGGGGCAGGATCCGGCGGCGATTATGCCGTGCCGATGGCAAGGAGGGTGTTTGACGCATATTTCCGCGAGCAATGAGCCAGGCGGCCGTGCTTGCACGGACAGTTGGCGAATGCCGCGAGAGTCAATATCAATATGTCCAAAAGACACATTGGTATTGACTTTGATGCAAAAGAATGAAACAAATGGGAGAATAAACAGGCGGAACGGAAGACTAAAGTATGACAGAGTGGATATTACCCTATAATGAGAAAAGGATAAAGTTCAGAGTAAACGATGCGCTTCATGATCTCGACAGGATCGAGTGGGCACAGACAATAAAGAATATTGATGTCGGAGATAGTGCTTATTTATATCAGGCGATTCCTGTGCAGGCAATCCGTTGGAAATGCATGGTGACGGATGTGGGGAGAGAGAAGAAAATGATCGATGATTCGGCGTATTCCGACTCAGGGGAAGTGGAAAATCCCCCATATCTTGAATTGGAACGGATATGTGAGTATCCTCATTGGGAACTGTTTTCTTTAGGACATCTCAAGAAACACGGTTATCGCGGAAATATGCAGAGCCCAAGCAGAGTTGAGAGTTATGGATCTGCGTTGGCAGATTATATTCATAAGATAGATGAGCTGCAGAATTCGGAAGAGAAACTGACAGAATTATTGCAGAAGATGCCGATGCAGGAATTAAAAAAACTGGCAGAAAAATATTCTGAAAAGAATCCCATATTAAATAAAGCGAAAACAAAACAGTATGGAAGAAACAGGATTGTTGCGGCCCATGCCAAAAGGCGGGCCGGCGGATGTTGTGAGTTATGCGGGATGAAGGCGCCTTTTCTGGATAAGTATGGAAATCCCTATCTGGAAAGCCACCATGTCGAGTGGCTGTCCGATGGAGGGGCAGACAGTATTGATAATGTCGTGGCGCTGTGTCCGAACTGTCACAGAAAGATGCATGAGGTTCCGGAACCGGCGGATGTCCGCCGGTTGAAGGAAGTGCTGGGAAAGGAGTCGTTTGGCAGTATATAATTTATCGGAAAAGTACAGCAGTTACTTGAACAGCTTCTTTTTAAGTTGTCGCCGGATGCAAATCGTACACATGAGTAAATTGCTCCTTACGCTCCGGGGTTAGATGGTGGCTGATCAGGATTAGCGTTAAGTCTGGATTGGCCAGTAGGCTTTTCTCCACAATGTCTGCATTTTTTTGATCCAAAGCACTGGTGCCTTCGTCCACCAGAAGGATGGAGCGGTTATGGATCAGCGCACGGGCAATGGCTACCCGCTGCTTCTGTCCGCCGGAGAGATTTCCGCCCTCCTCGCCTGCCATGGTGTCCAGGCCATCCGGCATGGCGGCGAGATCGCCGATCAGGGCACTGTCCCGGAGAGCCTTGTTCATCTGTTCATCGGTGAATGTCTCGCCCAGGGTAATGTTGTCCCGGATAGTAGAGTTAAACAAAAATACATTCTGTTCAATGCAACTCATTTGCTGTTGAAGCTGTTCGGAGGTGAAGTCTTTTGCGTTCTTTTCATCAAAACGGATGGTTCCCTCATAGTCCGGCAGCCAGCCCAGCAAGAGTTTGAGCAATGTGGACTTCCCACAGCCGGAGGGACCGGTGATGGCATATTTGCCGCCTCTTTGAAATTGAAGCGTTAAATCTCGCAGCACGGGTTTGGCACCGTATCGGAAACTGAGATTTTCAATATGAATGTTTTCCGGTGAAGCCGCAGGAACCTGCTTTGTCCGGCCCGGTTCGCACCGATCATGATCCGTGATTCGCGCAAAGTACGGTTTGGCGGAGGCAAAGGACAGTCGATGGTCACTGAGCCTGTTCAGGCCGTCGGCGATATCGCTGCACAGGCCGCTGCCGCCCAAAAGGGCCGTCTGGATGATAACGCCATTGATAGACAGCACCGCAATGGCACAGGTTACCACGGTTTGGGCAACGAGGTTAACTAACCCCGTGCCGCTGTAGATCACACCTTGGCGACAGGATTTTCGGTATCGTGGAGCCTCGATCTCCTGTCCCGCATTGTCGATACCCTCCAAAAACCGGGCGCCGCGGTCAAAGAAGCACAGCACATCGTACCCGCCAAGCAGGTCTTTAAGCTTGGCAGACACAGATGCCTGAGCTTGAGCACAGGCACTGCCCAACTGCTCCAGTTGCTGTTCAAACAGCTTTGGTGCAGCAATCATCAGGGCTGAGGAAAACAAGCTGACCAGGACAAGGCTCCAGTGGAGAGATGCCAGTGCGGCCAGTCCTGTGGCAATCTGTGCAATACAGCCGGTGAGAGCGAAGAAGGAGTCCCATGCGCTGTTCTCAATCTGTTCGACTCCGTTTGTGAACCAGGAGAGGTACGCGCCGGTGTCCTGAGTGTGATAATCTTTGTGGGACTTACCAAGCAGCGTCACAGCCAAGTCCCGCCGGACGGCGTTGTTCATCCCGCGGATCGCCCGGCTTCGAAAACAGGTGTGCAAGCCATAGCACACAAAATATAGCGCCCACCCGGCCACCTCCGCCAACGTCCAGAGCAGAAAACGCCTCAGATTACCTTGGATGATCCCCTGCAATTCCCGCATGAGAATCAGCCGGACGCAGGCATTGAGCGCGTACATCAGGACTTGGAATATAATGGCGAGCAGGTTGATCTTCCAGAATTTTTTGAGATAGTAGGACATGGTAAGACCTCCTTTTCGTTTGAGTGTTTATAAGATACCATTTCACGCCTGGGAAGCCCATATCGTTCCCGGTTATTTGAAAATAACAGGGAACGATAGGTCGGTTGACTTGATAGAAAAAAAGTTTCATAGTAACATATGATTCTATTACATCCGAAGGAGGGACTTTTATGAGGGAATTGTTTCTTGGCGAGTATATCAGACAGGAGCGGTTGAAACAGGGAATCACTCAGGAGCAGTTGTGTGAGGGTATCTGCGAACCCATCACAGTTTCTCGTATGGAGAATGGTAAACAGTTTCCGTCCTATAGCCGTATCCGCGCTTTTCTCCAGCGTCTGGGTCTGCCGGATGAGCGCTATTTTGCCCTGTTGAGCAAAAACGAACTGGAGGTCAAGGCTTTGCAGGATGAGATTCGTGCCGACAGTATACGATTTGAGCGGGCGGCTTTGGAAGAACGCCCTCGCATACGGGCGGCAGGACTGCAAAAACTGGAGGAACTTGAAAAAATTGCGGAGCAGGATGACAGGGTCGTCCGGCAGTACATTATGAGCGAGCGGGCTGTCTTTGGCAGGCCGGAGGGATCCTACACTACGGAAGAACGGCTGAACATTCTGTTGGATGCTTTGCGCATTACGGTTCCAAACCTTGACCTGGAAGAAATCAATCTGGGCCTTTACAGTATGGATGAAACCACACTGCTCAATAAGATTGCAAACGCCTACGCTGAATTGGGATCACTGAAAAAGGCAATCGACATTTACCGTCAATTGCTTAAGTATGTGCAGAAACATTATTGTGAGGGAATATCCCGATATGCCGGAAAGTTGACTTTAATCTCTCATAATTATGCCAATCTGCTTCTCAGGGCAGGGTACTATGATGATGCGATTGAAATAGCAAGATCAGGTCGGAAAGCCTGCGTGGAGTATGCGCATTATCAGTTTCTGCCCGGTTTTCAACATCTTCTGGGAGTATGTTATTTCCATAAAGAGGACCTTGAAAAATGTAAGGAATACTACAAATGTGCCTACTATCTTTATAAATCGGTCGGAGATGACTGCAATCGGCTGCGTTTGGAAAAAGACGCAAAAAAACATTTGGGTGAGAATTTTTCTTTTTAGCGTTCGCGTTGTCTCCTTATATATACAAAATATCTTGCATCTTTCCAAACTTTGTTTTATACTGTGTAAAGATAGAGTAAGACACACCAGAAACAGGAGGATTTGCAATGGTTGAGGCAACCAGTTGTGGCGGTGTGGTTATATTTCGAGGCAAAATACTTCTGCTTTATAAGAATTTTAAAAATAAGTATGAGGGCTGGGTATTGCCGAAAGGAACTGTGGAAGAAGGGGAAGAGTACAAGGAAACGGCTCTTCGCGAGGTGCTTGAGGAATCCGGAGCCAGAGCAACGATCATGAAATATATCGGGAAGAGCGAGTATACTTTTAATATTCCCGATGATGTGGTGGACAAGGATGTTCATTGGTATTTGATGATGGCTGACAGCTATTACAGCAAACCGCAGCGGGAAGAATATTTTGTCGATTCAGGATATTATAAGTATCATGAAGCGTATCACCTGTTAAAATTTGCCAATGAAAAACAGATTTTGGAAAAAGCATATGCAGAGTATCTGGAACTCAAAAAGGCAAGCAGATGGTTCAAAAGGTAGAAGAAAATAATCCGTCACAGATGAGGAATCCTGCTTCAGGCGGGGTTCCTTTTCGTCATAGAACAGGCAGGGATCGGTTATGCACAAATTTTACAAATATCTTTACTGGGATGAAAAGATTCCGGAGAAGAAGAGAGAGCGGATAAAATGGAGGCTGAAAGTTTCCAAACGGGATTTTCCCTGCTATGTGCTGACATTAAACGAGGGGGAAGATCAGCTTGATATTTATAACAGTCTGGTGTTTTTGCAGTCTTACTTTCGTGAAAATTCCAAACTGATCGTTGGAATCGCGGCAGATTATGCCGGAGCAGTGGAAATAGTGACACAGATTGCTGCGGACTGCTATGCAAAAAACAAAAATGCGGATTTGAAAAAATATCTGGCAATGCGGACAGAATAGAATATCTTAAAGAGCTGTCCATAGAATAAAGAGGGGATATGCTGGAAGTAGTTTTATTGGTTTTGAAAATAGCAGGAATCATATTAGCTGTAATTTTGGGCATTCTGATAGTAGCGGCCTGTGTTGTTTTGCTTGTTCCCGTAAGATACAGGGGCGATTTTTCCGTATCTGATGCGGCGCAGGGCAAAGGAAAAGATATCGGGGTTTTGCTTCGAGCCGCCTGGTTTCTCAGGCTTGTGCGTGTGTATGTCTCCTATGAAGAATCGATCAGAGTGCGGGTGAAACTTTTATTTTTCACTTTGATGGATACGGCGAAAGAGCGGAAAATAAGGAAAAAGAAAGCTCTGGAAGATGAGGTTGAAAAGGAGCAAAAACAGGAAGAAAATAAGGCAGATGAAGAAATAAAAAGCGAAGAAGCAAAAGCAGATGCCGGTGAAAGAGCTGAAAAAAGTAAACCGGAGCCGGACGGCAACAGGGCGGATGCGGAAGATGATCCGAAAGACGGAAACAATGAAAGCAGCTGTCAAAAAGAGGATCAGGAACAAGAAAAAAACGGCATAAAATCTCGAATTTACAATATTCTACAGACAATCAGAGATTTCTGTGATAAACTAAAAGGGATAAAACAAAAGGCAGAGAAGATAGAGGAACTCTGGATTTCCGATCATATGATACGAAGCAGAAGCCTTTTGGGAAAGCAACTTGGCTATCTGCTTAAACATACAAGGCCGAAAAAACTGGAAGGGTATCTTCGATTCGGGTTTGAAGATCCGGCGACGACCGGTTATGCGATGGCACTATACGGGATACTGTATCCGTTGTGGAGCCCGAAGCTTTCGGTGGAGCCCGATTTTGAAAAGCAGATACTGGATTGCCATATTTTGATAAAGGGAAAGATCAGGGCGTGGCATTTTGTGCGGGTGGCGCTCAGGTTGATTTTTTCAAAAGATGTACGTGATGTCATAAAGGATGTAAAAAAACTTTAAAATAACAGCACAGTTTTGTGCGGAAACGGAGTAGGATTATGCAGAATAATAATTTTCCGGGTGTTGTGGAATCTCTTTTGAAAGGAATGGATACCGTACTTTCCACAAAGACCGTGGTAGGAGAAGCGACACAGATAGGAGATACGATCATTTTGCCGCTTGTGGACGTGACGTTCGGTGTGGGCGCAGGCGCCGGGAGCAGTGATAAGAAAAATTCCGGCGGCGGCGGACTTGGCGGAAAAATGACGCCCAGCGCGGTACTGGTGATCAAAGACGGCTACACAAAGCTTGTGAACGTGAAAAACCAGGATACCATGACGAAGATTTTAGATATGGTGCCGGATATCGTGGATAGATTTACAGCGAAAAAAGACGACGGCCTGAAAGATGAGGAAGTTGTTGATATCGCTTTCCCGGAAGAAAAATAATAATATAAAAGGCGTTTACCGCATATACTGTTACAAACAGTTTTAGGAGAGAAAGCGTGAGACGGGTTCTTGGGCTTATTTTGTTCTGGATTGCGATAGGTATGCTGTTAATGATGCTGATCGGTAATACGATCGTAGGGATCATTCTGGTCGCCTGTTGTCTGATCATCGGCTATAATCTGTTTTGTTTATAGAAATTTTTATGGAGGCTGCTGCCCGGAGATACAAAGGTATGGATGTTCAAAATATCAAAATAGAATCTGTGACCGCAAAAAACAGTGCGGGATATGAAACGGAAGAATACAGGAAAACATCCGGTAAAGACTTGAATGCAATGGCGGAAAAGGAATTACAGGCTTTAAAACTATGGCTGTTTGGTGAGAATATCCGCATACAGGCAGAGCAGAAAAAATTGCTGGAAATGCAGAACCGTTTTCTGAAGGAAAGGGTTCTGCTTCAGGAAGAAATAAAGATGCTGAATCAGAAGGTAACGGCATCAAGGCAGCGTCTCAGGCAGGACGAGCAGTTCTTTGAAAAAAAGATGGAGATATTGAAAAGCGGATTTTCTCAGCTTGATGCAGACCGAAAAGCATTTGAGAGAGAAAAAGAAGATTTTCGGATCAGAAAAGAGGAGGCTGAGCGGAAGAGCAGTCCGCGCTTTTTGCCGGAAAATGTGGGACTCTTTTTTGCCGGGGTGAAAAATCAGCTCGCTTTAAAAAAGCGGTACAAAGATTTATTGAAGATATACCATCCTGATAATCTGGCGGGAGATAAAGCGATGATGCAGGAGATCAGTAAAGAGTATGAACATTTGAAAAAAATGATGTAAAAAACCCACCTGCCGTTTTCTGACAGATGGGTCATTCTTGTTTATTATAGGCTATGCTCTTTCAACAGCGCCTGAACGTAAGCATCTTGTGCATACATGCATAGTTTTGGAAGCTCCGTTCACTTTGCATTTTACATTCTTGATATTAGATCTCCAAATTTTATTGGATATTCTATGAGAATGGCTTACGTTGTTACCGAAATGAACGCCTTTGCCACAAACATCACATTTAGCCATCTTCGCACCTCCTAACGAACTGAAATAGATTCGCAACAGTAGTATAATAGCAGATTAAGTATAAAATTGCAAGGTATTTTTTAGAAAGATATTATTTTTATATTCCATTTTTTGGAAAAACAGGTTATAATGTAGCTTGCAGGAAGTTCACTTGCTTGCAAAAGTGAACTTCGCAAGCTGACGAACAGCATAGCTGTGAGTAATGTAGCTTGTCGACAGTCGCAAGAACTGGAGTCAAGGAAAAAGAAGGAGGATTTTCATGAAAAGCAATTCATCTATGAATACCCATTTAGGAAATATTTGTATTGATAGTGAAGTGATCGCTCAGTATGCCGGCAGTGTTGCAACGGAAAGTTACGGCGTTGTGGGAATGGCGGGCGTTAACGTAAAAGACGGTATCGTGTCTTTGTTAAAAAAGGACAATATCACGAGAGGTATCTCTGTGTCGATGAAAAATAATAAACTGATATTGGACTTTCATATTATTGTGTCCTATGGGGTCAGTATTATGGCAGTGGCAGATAACCTGATCAGCAGCGTAAAGTATAAAGTGGGAGAATTTACGGGGTTTGAAATCGAAAGAGTAAACATCTATGTTGAAGGTGTCAGAGTGATTGATTAAGGAGGAAATGTCGGTGGCTTTAAAAACGATCGATGCTAAGATGCTTTCCAGAATGTTCTTAGCTGGTGCGAAAAATCTTGACAGTAAAAAAGAATGGATCAATGAATTGAATGTGTTTCCGGTGCCGGATGGAGATACGGGAACCAATATGACAATGACGATCATGTCCGCTGCGAAAGAAGTAGCGGCTGTGGATACGGGAAATATGGCGGCAATATGTAAGGCTATTTCCTCCGGCTCCCTCAGAGGTGCAAGAGGAAATTCCGGCGTTATTTTGTCTCAGCTTTTCAGAGGCTTTACAAAATCTGTTGCCGATAAAAAGGAATTGAATGCGGCAGATCTGTGCGTGGCGCTTGATAAAGCAGTGGAGACGGCGTATAAGGCGGTTATGAAGCCGAAAGAAGGAACAATCCTGACTGTCGCAAAAGGCGCCGCAGCGAAAGCGGGCGAACTTTTGGAAGAAGGCAGGACGGGACTGGATGACTTTATCGGAGAAGTGCTGCGCCATATGGAGGAAGTGCTTGCACAGACACCGGAACTGCTTCCTGTTTTAAAGCAGGCCGGAGTTGTGGATTCCGGCGGACAGGGTCTGGTGGAAGTGGTAAGAGGCGCCTATGAAGCATTCCAGGGAAAAGAGATCGATCTTACGCAGGCGGTTACCATGTCGGGCGGCAGTGCATCTTCAAAAGATCACAGCAGCTATCAGGCGCAGGCGGAGGCAGATATCAAATTCGGATATTGCACGGAATTCATCATTATGCTGAACAAGACGTTCAATATTAAGATGGAGATGGATTTTAAGGCATATCTGGAGTCCATTGGCGATTCTATTGTGGTTGTGGCCGATGACGACATTGTAAAAGTACATGTGCATACGAATGATCCAGGCTTTGCGATTCAGAGGGCATTGAAATATGGCGCACTTTCCAATCTGAAGATTGATAATATGCGTCTGGAGCATCAGGAAAAACTGTTCAAGATGTCGGAACAGGAAAGTGAAAAGCCTGTGGAAGAGCCTGTGATGGAGAAGAAAGATACAGCGTTTATTGCAGTTTCCATCGGTGAGGGTTTGAATGAGATATTTAAGGAATTGGGCGTAGACTATATTATTGAGGGCGGCCAGACGATGAACCCCAGCACGGAGGATATGTTAAATGCCATTGATAAGGTGAACGCGGACCATGTGATCATTCTGCCGAATAATAAAAATATCATTCTGGCGGCAAATCAGGCGAAGTCAATGGTGGAGGATAAAGAAATCTTTGTTATTCCGACAACGACTGTGCCTCAGGGAATCACGGCTGTGATCAACTATGTGCCGGATCTTTCTGTGGAAGAAAATGTATCGGTTATGGAGGAGGAGATAGGCAGGGTGAAGACCGGTCAGGTCACCTATGCGGTCAGGGATACTTCCATAGACGATAAAGAAATTAAACAGGGGGATTATATGGGAATCGGCGACCACGGCATTTTGTCTGTGGGAGAAGATAAGGACGCGGTTGCGCTTCAGATGGTAAAAGAAATGATGGACGATGAGGCGGAACTGATCAGTATTTATTATGGTGAAGATGTACCGGAAGCGGAAGCGGAAGCTTTCGGAAAGGAAGTAGGAAACCTTTATCCGGACTGTGATATTGAACTGCAGTATGGCGGACAGCCGATTTACTATTATGTGGTTTCGGCGGAATGAGGAAGTTTCATAGAATCTTATCAAAACAACGGGCTTACTGCCCGTTGTTTTCGATAGAGCGCTGTGTGGAAAAGGAGAAACGAAGATGGAAGACAGACAGGAAATAATAGAAAACCAGGATGGAGAGAAGGGGAAAAAGAAAAAGCGCGGCTTGACAGACAACATCATTGTTATATGGCTTATTGCAACTGTGCTTACTCTTGTCGGGCAGATGTTGGGATCGTTTGTTTTTTTGATTCCCTTTATGTCAGACACAGATTTCGGATTGACGATTTCCCAGTATTTGATATTTGGCGGTGTCTGGATTGTCTTTTGGCTGTATCTGCGCCTTACAAAGAAGAACAGACCCATTTTACAGGTGTTGGGCAGGGACCCCTGGGGGAATCGTCCGGTTTTTTTGCTGGCCGGGATGGCCGCCGGTTTTGGGTTAAACGGGATTTGTATTCTGACGGCATGGCTGCATGGAGATATTGTGCTGTATTATGATTCCCTTCACCCGGTTTTGCTGGTGCTTATTTTTATAGCAGTTCTCATTCAGTCTTCGGCGGAGGAGTTTATCTGCAGAGGCTTTGTTTTTCAGAGGCTGCTCAAAGGCGGCCGGAGTCCGTGGGTGGCGATAATAGGGAATGCCGCTCTGTTTGCCATATTGCATCTGATGAATGACGGCGTTACTTTTTTATCCATATTGAATATTTTGGTGATAGGAATCGGATTTTCTCTTATAGTTTATTATATGGACAGTCTCTGGTGTGCTATAGGATTGCATACCGCGTGGAATTTTATGCAGAATATCATTTTCGGGCTGCCGAACAGTGGATTAGTTACGCCCTTTTCCCTGTTTAAACTGGAGGCATCCACGGCAAAAAACAGTTTTGCCTACAATGTCGGTTTCGGTGTGGAGGGCACTGTGACGGCGAATGTGTTGCTGATAGCAGTGTGCATTCTTCTCTATGTCCGGGGGAGAAAACAGGACAGGAAGCCTTATGTAGTCTGGGAGTGTGCTGACAGGTGAGGAAGATAAATGGAACTTTGCTTAGAAGATAAGATTACAGTTTTAAAAGGAATCGGCGATAAGACGGCGGCGTTGTTTCGGCGCATGGGCGTGGAGACAGTGGAGGAACTTCTGCGCTTTTATCCGAGGGACTATGACAGGATCGAGGAAGTATCGAGGATTGCGGAGTTAAAAGATAACAGTCGTGCGGTGGTGCGGGGAACGATCTGCAGCGGCGTTTCGGAGAGAAAAGCCGGGCGGCTGACGATCAGTTTTGCGCAGGCGGCCGATGAGAGCGGGAAGATGCAGCTTTCTTTTTTCAATATGCCTTATATGAAGAAGATGTTAAAGAAGGGAGCTGTTTATTATCTTCGGGGAAAAGTCCATCAAAGAGGAAACAGCTTTACGATGGAACAGCCCGTATTGCTGTCGCCTGCGGAATATGAGAAGCAGAGGGGGAAGCTTTTACCAGTATATCCGCTGACGACGGGGTTGAGTCAAAAGACTGTCAGGAAAGCGGTGACGCAGGTATTGGAGGCGGCGGGGAAGCAGAAAAATCTGCTGCCGGAAGTGCTTCCGGCCTGGATTCTGGCGGAGCAAAAGCTTTGTGGTGTATTGGAGGCGCTTTCTGGCATTCATTTTCCGGATAAACAGGAGGAACTGATACAGGCGAAAAAGCGGCTGGCATTTGAGGAGTTTCTTGTATTTCTGCTGCTTGTCAGGAAGATGAAAGATTCTGCGCAGGCAGTGCCGAATCGTTTTCCCATGTTAGAGACGGCGGATACCCGTCGTTTTCTGGAGGGGCTTCCTTTTCGGCTGACAGAGGATCAGGCATCAGTCTGGCAGGAAATTTCAGCGGATTTGACAGGGGAGTATACGATGAACCGTCTGATACAGGGGGATGTGGGTTCGGGAAAGACGATTTTGGCGGCGCTTGCACTTTTGCTCGCTGTGTCGAATGGTTATCAGGGGGCGATGATGGCGCCTACGGAAGTATTGGCCCTGCAGCATTTCCAGACGTTAAACGGATATACCGATAAGTATCATCTGCCGTTTCGGCCGGTGCTTTTAACCGGTTCTCTGAGTGCAAAAGAAAAGCGGGAAGCCTATGAGCGCATAGAAAACGGCTCGTATAATCTGATCATCGGAACTCATGCGCTGATTCAGGAAAAGGTAACTTATCATAATCTGGCGCTTGTGATCACGGATGAACAGCACAGATTTGGGGTCAGACAGAGAGAGAGTTTTTCGAGGAAAGGCGCGGGAGAGGACGACAGTCTCATTCCCCATGTGATGGTGATGAGCGCTACGCCGATTCCGAGAACACTGGCGATGATTCTGTATGGCGATCTGCATGTCTCTGTGATAAAGCAGCTTCCGGCAGGCCGACAGAGCATCAAAAACTGTGTGGTCGGTACAGACTGGAGGGAACGTTCCTGGAAGTTTATAGAAAAAGAAGTGCAGGCCGGCAGGCAGTCTTTTGTGGTCTGCCCGATGATCGAGCCGTCGGAGGAGTCGGATCTGGAAAATGTGGAAGAGTATACCGAAAAGCTTCGCATGGCGCTGCCTGATACGCTGCATATTGATATGCTTCACGGGAAGATGAAACCGGCAGAGAAAAACCGTCTGATGGATGCTTTTGAGAGAGGTATGATCGATATTCTGGTTTCCACCACGGTGATAGAGGTGGGTGTCAATATCCCCAATGCCACAGTGATGATGATCGAGAACGCGGAGCGGTTCGGTCTTGCGCAGCTGCATCAGTTAAGAGGCCGGGTCGGCAGAGGAGATCATCAGTCTTACTGTATTTTTATGAACGGTTCGGATTCGGATAAAGCGAAGGAACGTCTGGAAGTGTTAAATCATTCCAATGACGGATTTTATATTGCGGAACAGGACTTAAAGCTGCGGGGGCCGGGAGATATGTTCGGTGTGCGGCAGAGCGGTATTTTGAATTTTAAGATTGCAGATATCTACCAGGACGCAGACATGCTGATGTCTGCGGATAAAATCTGCGGCCGGATCACGGCAGACACCGACTGGCAGGAAAGGGAGGAATACAGGGAGCTTTCGTTGCTTCTCTTTCGAAGTGTCAGAAATAACATTGACTTTCCCGGCATCTGAAAGTAAAATGTTAAAGTGATAATAAAAAAAGGATGAGGCGACCATGAAAAAAACAGCAATTATAACAGATTCTAATGCAGTAATACTTCCGGATGAAGCGGCGCAAAAGGGGATTTTTATACTTCCCATGCCTTTTATGATCGACGGGAAAAATTATCTGGAAAATGTGGATCTGACAGAAGAAGTATTCTATCAGATGATGAGTGAAAACAAATCTATTTCTACAAGTCAGCCTGCGCCGGGAGACGTTATGGCGCTCTGGGATAAAGTGCTTGAGGAATATGAAGAGTTAGTCCATATTCCGATGAGCAGCGGTCTTTCTGCGTCCTGTCAGAGTGCGGCTGCGTTAGCGAAAGATTATAACGGAAGAGTACAGGTGGTGGATAACCGTCGTATTTCCGTCACTCAGAAATCCGCTGTCTATGATGCGATACGGCTTGTAAAGCAGGGAAAGAGCGCGAAAGAAATAAAAGACATATTGGAAGCGGACGGCGATAATTCCAGTATTTATATTATGTTAGATACTTTATACTATCTGAAAAAGGGCGGCCGGATCACACCGGCAGCGGCGGCAATCGGGACAATACTCCGGTTAAAACCCGTTTTGCAGATACAGGGAGCACTGCTTGATGCTTTTGCGAAAGCAAGAACCATCAATCAGGCAAAAACGATCATGATAGGTGCAGTGAAAAGCGATATGGAAAACAGGTTCGGCGGGATATCGCCCGATAACTGTGAACTGTGTATCGCCTACACGAATAACAGAGAGGCGGCAATGCAGTTTAAGGCAGAAGTGGAGGAGGCAATTCCGGGATTTGAGATAAAGGCGGTAGATCCGCTGTCTCTAGTGGTGAGCTGCCATATCGGACCGGGTTCTCTTGCACTTACGTGCTGTAAAAAACTGAGAGATTAAAAAACTTTATGGAAGGCAGGAGTTAAAACTTTTGTATGGCAAACAGCAGTAATTACGATGCTTCAAATATCACTGTTCTAGAGGGACTTGAGGCAGTCAGACGGCGTCCGGGCATGTATATAGGAAGCGTATCCACGAAGGGGTTAAATCATCTGATCTATGAGATCGTGGATAACTCTGTGGACGAGCATCTGGCCGGATTTTGTGACAGGATAGAAGTGATACTGGAAGCGGACGGTTCCGCCACCGTTTCCGATAACGGGCGGGGCATTCCCGTAGGCATGCATGAAAAAGGCGTCAGCGCGGAGCGGCTTGTATTTACGACACTGCATGCGGGCGGAAAATTTGATAATGATGCATATAAGACCAGCGGCGGACTGCATGGAGTAGGTTCATCGGTGGTCAATGCGCTGTCTAAAAAATTGACTGTAAGAGTCAAGAACGGCGGACATATCTACGAAGATACTTATGAACAGGGCATTCCGACGACAGAGTTGGAGGACGGTCTGCTGCCTGTTGTGGGAAAGACGAAAGAGACCGGTACGATCATCAATTTCCTGCCTGACGGAGAGATCTTTGAGAAGACAAGATTCAGAGAGGAAGAGGTCAAGAGCAGGCTTCATGAAACTGCTTACTTAAATCCCGAATTGACGATCATCTTTGAGGACAGACGGAAGGAAGAGGTTGAACATCTGGAGTTTCACGAGCCGGACGGCATTACCGGTTTTGTGAAAGATATGAATGCCAATAAAGACACGATCCACGAGGTGATCTATTTTGAGGGGGAAGCCGAGGGAGTGCAGGTGCAGGCGGCATTCCAGTATGTGAATGAGTTCCACGAGGATATTCTGGGCTTTTGCAATAATATTTACAATGCCGAGGGCGGTACCCATATCACCGGCTTTAAAACCATGTTTACCAACGTCATCAATACATATGCCAGAGAACTCGGTATTTTAAAGGAAAAAGACGTGAATTTTACCGGGACGGATGTCCGCAACGGCATGACGGCAGTGATTTCCATCAAGCATCCCGATCCGCGGTTTGAAGGACAGACGAAGACGAAGCTTGACAATCAGGATGCGGCCAAGGTGGTCAGCAAAGTGACAGGGGAGAAGACTGTACTTTATTTTGACCGGAATCTGGAGACGTTAAAAAGTATTATCAGCTGTGCGGAGAAAGCCGCTAAAATCCGGAAGGCGGAAGAGCGGGCAAAGACCAATATGCTGACAAAGCAGAAATTTTCCTTTGATTCCAACGGAAAGCTTGCCAACTGTGAGAGCAAGGATCCTTCCAAATGCGAGATCTTTATCGTGGAGGGGGACTCCGCCGGAGGATCTGCAAAGACTGCAAGAAACCGGATGTATCAGGCGATTCTGCCGATTCGGGGTAAGATTTTAAATGTGGAGAAGGCAAGTATTGACAAGGTGCTTGCCAATGCGGAGATTAAGACCATGATCTACGCTTTTGGCTGTGGGTTCTCGGAAGGGTACGGAAACGATTTCGATATCAGCAAACTCCGCTATGACAAGATCATTATTATGGCGGATGCGGATGTAGACGGGGCTCATATTTCCACATTGCTTCTGACACTGTTTTACCGGTTTATGCCGGAACTGATCTATCAGGGGCATGTGTATATCGCGATGCCGCCGCTTTATAAGGCAATGCCGTCCAAGGGGAAAGAAGAGTATCTTTATGATGACGCGGCGCTTGAAAAATACAGGAAGCGCCACAAGGGGCCTTTTACGCTGCAGCGCTACAAAGGTCTCGGTGAGATGGATGCCGAACAGCTTTGGGAGACGACATTGGATCCGGAGACAAGGCTGCTTAAAAAAGTGGAGATCGAGGACGGGCGCATGGCTTCTGAGATAACGCAGATGCTGATGGGGACGGAAGTGCCGCCGCGGAAGAAGTTTATCTATCAGAATGCGACGGAAGCGGAGCTGGATGTATAGCTGGATTCCCCCTGCGTCGCTAATAACAGTGGTACAGGAATATGAGGGATTTGAAGAGGTATATCAAATGGAAATTATACTCAAGCCGTATGACGGCACCAGTGAAAAAACAATGCTTCGCTCCATAAGTGCTTTTTTCCGTGTGCATCATTCACAGGTCGATGAGGCACAGGCTCGGAAAGACCTTGCCAGCTGGACAAAAGAAGATCACGAACTTTATGACATTATCGGCGATGGGACCCCTGTGGGCTTTGTCCATCTCAACTGGCGTGGGGCAACGGTCTGCTGGATCGAGGATATCTTTGTGGAAGAAAGTATGCGCAGGCAGGGTATTGCCTCCAAAGCCATTGGCCTTGTGGAAGAAGTATTGCAAAAGCGGGGCGTGGAAGGAATCTGTATGGACGTAGTTCCGGACAATATTCCTGCGCTGCGGCTCTATCACCGCCTTGGCTATGATCGGTTAAGCATCGTTACCGTGCGGAAGGATATGCAACCCTTTGCAACCGAACGCAGAGAGCAGATTGGTGGCATGGACTTTCGCGTTAAGCAATTTAATGATTGAGCTTTGCATTGTTAAGAGGAACGCTTTTTCGAAAAGGGAGAAAGATTTTAATAGCGGGAGAATATGGTGGAGAATTGCCCGGGAGAACAAAAAAAGGAGAACAAGTTCTTATACAAGAAACAAATGATCATATTACGACGATAACTTTTATCCTTAATCAAAGTAAAGAAGTACGCATGTTGCTAATATGGAGGGAATGATATGCAGCATTTTGTCAATGAATATGAATATACGCCGGATATCCTCCAAGAAAGCATAGGGGCATGGTGGGATTACAAGTACAAGGACGGATACCGCTCCATGTTGGCGGTATTCATTCTGATCGCAGTGCTGTCAATCGTTATGAAACGGCCTGTCTTTTTGGTTGCGGAGCTTGTCCCTCTGTTCGTCGTAGTGTTATTCAGGTTCAAGAAAAAGAAATCGATTCAAATAGAACAGGAACGAATCGACATCCTGTTCCGTGGCACGGATTTGTTTTGTCGTGTGGAGGTTGGCGAGGATATTTCTTTTACTTCTTTAAAGGGGAATAGACGTATTCAATTTTCGGATGTTGAAAACTATCTTGAGACCAGAAATCTGATTGTTCTTTTCATAAAGGGAAGTATGACGATTTCTCTTGATAAAAAAGGATTCAGAGAGGGCACAAAAGAGGACTTTATGTCTCTGTTAGCAAATACGGTGAAATAAACCGTCAACTTCTGGTTTGAATTTTCGCTTGAACATGGTACGGTTATCGTTTATGATTTTTAAAATGATATATAACACGTGAGGGAATGATGATACAGGACAGAATCATAAAAACAGAATATTCTGAGGTAATGCAGAAGTCTTACATAGATTACGCGATGAGTGTTATCGTGGCGAGGGCGCTGCCGGATGTGCGGGACGGATTAAAGCCGGTACAGAGGCGTGTGCTCTATGATATGCATGAACTGGGAATCCGCTCGGACAGGCCTTACAGGAAGTGTGCCAGAATCGTGGGCGATACGATGGGTAAATATCATCCCCACGGTGACTCATCTATTTATGATGCACTGGTAGTGATGGCACAGGAGTTTAAAAAGGGACTGCCGCTTGTGGACGGGCACGGCAATTTCGGCAATATCGAGGGCGACGGCGCGGCTGCCATGCGTTACACAGAGGCACGTCTGCAAAAAATTACGGAAGAAGCTTTTCTGGCGGATCTTGACAAAGATGTGGTAGATTTTGTGCCCAACTTTGATGAGACGGAGAAAGAGCCCTCTGTGCTGCCCGTGAAAGTACCGAATCTTCTGATTAACGGTTCGGAAGGCATTGCTGTCGGTATGGCGACCAGCATCCCGCCCCACAATCTCGGTGAAGTGATCGATGCGGTCAAAGCCTATATGAATGATAACAATATTACCACAAGGGAACTGATGCGGTATGTGAAGGGACCGGATTTTCCTACGGGCGGTATCGTGATCAATAAGGATGAACTGTCTGCGATCTATGAGACCGGTGTCGGAAAAATCAAACTGCGGGGCAAAGTGGAGACGGAAAAGGGAAAAGGAGGGAGAACCAATGTGGTGATCACCGAAATCCCCTATACGATGATCGGCATGGGCATCGGCAAGTTTTTATCTGATGTGGCGGCTCTTGCGGAGACAAAGAAGACACAGGATATTGTGGATATCACAAACCAGTCCTCCAAAGAAGGCATCCGGATCGTGATTGAGTTGCGCCGGGATGCGGATGTGCAGAATTTTATCAATATGCTCTACAAAAAGACCAGACTGGAAGATACATTTGGTGTGAATATGCTTGCAATCAGCCACGGAAGACCGGAAACGCTGGGATTGAAAGCAATCATCAAAGAGTGTGTGGATTTTCAGTATGAGGTGGCCACAAGAAAATACACCAATCTTTTGGAAAAAGAGCAAGAGAAAAAGGAAATTCAGGAAGGGCTTATTAAGGCCTGCAATGTGATCGATCTTGTCATTGAAATTCTCAGGGGATCGAAAGACAGACCTATGGCGAAAGCCTGTCTGGTGGAGGGGAAAACGGATGGTATCAAGTTCCGTTCCAAAGCATCTGAGGCTATGGCAGCGCAGCTTCGGTTTACGGACAGACAGGCAAACGCGATTTTGGAGATGCGGCTGTATAAGCTGATCGGTCTGGAACTGCAGGCGCTCATCAAAGAGCATGAGGAGACGATGGCGAATATCTATCGCTATGAGGATATTCTGGACAGACGGGATTCCATGTCTCAGGTGATCGTGCAGGAACTTGAGAAGTTTAAAAAGTCCTACGGGAAAAAGCGGAAAACCGTTATTGAAAACGGGGAAGCAGCCGTCTTTGAGGAAAAGAAGATAGAAGAGATGGAAGTGATCTTCCTGATGGATCGTTTCGGTTACTGCAGAACCGTGGATAACGCAACCTACGAACGCAATAAAGAGGCGGCGGATGCGGAAAACAGGTTTGTGTTCTCCTGTAAGAATACGGGAAGAGTCTGCCTGTTTACCTCAGGCGGGCAGCTTCATACATTAAAAGTAATGGATGTGCCCTTTGGAAAATTCCGGGATAAGGGTGTGCCGATAGACAATATCAGCAACTTCAATATTGAAAAGGAAAATCTGGTCTATGCCACAAGCCAGACGGAACTGAATCTGTTCAGGGTAATATTTGTCACAAAGCAGTCCATGGTGAAAATTGTGGATGGCGGAGAGTTTGATGTGATGAAACGTACCGTGGCTTCCACGAAGCTTACTGACGGAGATGAAGTTTTGAGTGTGGAACCGCTCAAAGATCAGAAGAGCGTTGTATTACAGTCAAAAAACGGCTATTTTCTGCGGTTTGCGGTGGAGGAGATCTCCGCCATGAAAAAGGCGGCAGTAGGTACAAAGGGTATGAAGCTGGAAAGCGGCGATGAGGTAGAAGCGGTTTACTATACAAGGCCGGGCGTAGAGCAGAAGATAGAATATAAAGGGAAGAAGATAGAACTCGGAAAACTGAAATCCGGCGCAAGAGCGGGAAAAGGTGTGAAAGTGAGAGTCTGAGTTTTATTGTATACCGGACGATTATATACCGGACGAGCCCATGAAAAATCAATAATAACGGGGCTCCGCGTGGTTACAGTCGCCCCTTTTGTTATTGATTTTTCGTGAGCTCTGGTAAAGGTAAAAAGGAGAGTATCGAATATGAGGATTATAGCTGGAAGAGCAAGAAGTCTGCCTCTCAAGACGCCGGCAGGGTCAGATACAAGGCCGACTACGGACAGAATAAAAGAGACGCTTTTCAATATGCTGATGCCGGATTTACCGGGATGTGTATTTGTAGATCTTTTTGCGGGCAGCGGCCAGATCGGCATCGAAGCAATCAGCAGAGGGGCAAAAAAGTCCTATTTTGTGGAAAACGGGCGAGAAGCTTTCGCCTGTATGACAGACAATGTAAAATTCGCGAAGATGACGGAAGAGGCTGTCCTTTTAAAACAGGATGTTTATACCGCATTGTACGGCATCCACGAAAAGGAAGTGGATATTGTTTTTGCGGATCCCCCGTACGAAGAAGGGCATTATGAAAAAATGTTATCGGTTTTACAGGACAGGAGTTATATTACGGAAGATACGTTGCTTGTATTTGAAGCGGATAAAAGACGGGATTTTGGATTTGTGGAAAATTACGGATTTCTGGTCGAGAAAGAGAAATGTTATAAAACAAACAAGCATGTCTTTCTAAGGAAAAATATGGTATAATATCGTCAGATATTATACCGGCTCGGAGCGAAGCGGAGTAGCCATAAAAGATATCATGTCTGAAAGACATGGTAAATTAAGTAGAAAGGGCACAGTTATTAGTATGAAATCAGCAGTTTATCCCGGCAGTTTTGACCCGGTGACTTACGGACATCTGGATATCATCAAGCGTTCCGCAGAAATTTTTGATGAATTAACGGTCAGTATTTTGGATAACAAAATGAAGACACCATTGTTTTCTGTTGAGGAACGTGTTAAAATGCTAAAAGAGGCGACGAAAGAGTATCCGAACGTGAAGGTGGATTCTTTCAGCGGGCTTTTAGTAGACTATACGAGAAAAAATAATATTGGAGTGTCGATCAGAGGACTGCGGGCCATTACGGACTTTGAATATGAACTGCAGATTGCCCAGACGAACAGGGTTTTGTCTGACGGACATTTGGATACAATGTTTTTGACAACAAGTCTGGAATATGCGTATTTGAGTTCTTCCACGGTGAAGGAAATAGCAATGTTTAAAGGAGATATCTCTAAGTGTGTGCCCGATTTCGTACGGGATATGATGTATGAGAAGTACGGGCATTGAAAAGTTTTATAAGGAGCGGGCATGAGCAGTAGAATAGAGCAGTTAATCGATGAGATAGAAGAATATATTGACAGTTGTAAATATCAGGCGTTCAGTAACAGTAAGATACTGGTAAACAAAGATGAAATTGAAGAACTGATCCGTGAACTCCGTGTAAAAACGCCGGATGAGATCAAGCGGTATCAGCGCATCATTCAGAATAAAGAAGAAATATTGAATGATGCCAAGGCGAGGGCGGAACAGCTGATCAAAGATACTACGATTCAGCGGACAGAACTGATCAGTGAACATCAGATCATGCAGCAGGCTTACGCACAGGCGGATGAAGTTGTGACAGCGGCTCACAGACAGGCACAGGAACTGTTGGACCGGGCGGTGATGGAAGCGAATGAAATGCGTCTTTCCGCCATGCAATACACAGATGACCTGTTGGCGCAGGTGGAGAGTATTGTCACAGGTTCTATTCAGACTGCTTCCGCCGATTATGAAAATCTGATCGGCCATATGAAACAGTATCAGGAGATCATTGCTTCCAACAGAAGGGAGCTCATACCCATGCCTGAGGAATTGGAAGGTACGGGATCCGGTGTTGGAACTTCCGGCAGTGTGTCAGGACAAAAAGAAGATTTGGAGTTGATGTAATGAAAATAGAGTGGAAGATGGCCGGTTTCCAAGGAAGTCGGCCTTTTTTGGATGGGAATAGGGGAATAAACAGGCTTTCTGTTTTGCGGCATATGTTCTGTATAACTGCCAGAGTTCTTTTTACCGGTTTTGTAACGGCGGTTTTTCTTGCTTTATTTCCGGCGGGGAAAGTGTATGCGGAACCTGTTAAGATCGTAATTGACCCGGGACATGGCGGGGATAATCTCGGCGCACAGCATGGAGGCTATACAGAAAAGTATATGACTATGGTGGTAGCCAATGCGATGGCGGAGGAACTGGAAAAATATGAGGGAATAGAAGTTTATCTGACAAGGACGGATGATGTAAAACTTTCTTTGCAGCAGCGAGCAGACTATGCGAAAGAGGTGGATGCGGACTTTTTATTCTGTCTGCATTTTAATATGTCGGAGAACCATACGCTGTACGGGACGGAGGTATGGGTGTCGGCTTTCGGAAACTGTTATGCGGAGGGAAAGAGCTTTGGGGATCTGTGTTTAAATGAGCTGTGTACGTTAGATCTTTACAGCAGAGGAGTGAAAACAAGGCTTAATAAAGACGGTATCGATTATTATGGTATTATCCAGCACTGTGAGGAATACGGGATTCCTTCTGCTATTATTGAGCATTGTCACCTGGATCACAGGGAGGATGCGGGACGTTATGAAACGACGGAGGCCATGAAAAAGCTTGGGGTGTTGGATGCAACAGCGGTGGCAAAATATTACGGCCTGTACTCACCGACATTGGGAGTGGACTATCGTCAATACGGAAAACCTAAAGTGGAAGTGCCGGACAGTGTGATGAAGCCGGATACTACAGAACCAGTGGATGTTTCGATAACCTGTCTTCGCATAAAGGAAGAAACCGGCGAAGTAAATATTCTGTTGACCGGAAAAGATGAGGACAGCGGTCTGTTATACTATGATTACAGCGTAAACGGCGGGACATCTTACAGTGGACTGCAGAAATGGGAAGTGTCGGGAAACGAGCTGGAATGCACGATAAAAGTGCCCGTTGATCAGGATATTGCCCTGAAGTGCCGTGTCTATAACGGGTATGATCTCTACACGGAATCTGGCGTGATCGAGATTCCGGCTTTGCAGGGAAATGCGGAAGATGCGATGGAAAATACATCTGACGATACATTTGAAGAAACAGAGAGTTTGGGACAGAAGACTGATGAAAACGAAGAGGCACTAGAGGCTTCCGGCATTGTCCATCAGATTGATATGAGTGTGTATGAAAGGCAGGATGCGGAAAAAGAAAAAGAGAAAATACTGATGGACAGCGATGATGTCTCCCGGTTTTTATGGCTGATGATCCTGGGATTTCTGGTGTCTCTGCTGATCTTTCTTATGATAGTCAAAGCGATCTGGCAGAAAAACCAGAAAAAAGCACGGCGTAGAGGAAGAAGGCGATAATGCTTTGCAGTATTTTATGGTGACAGTAGTTTCCGAAAGACAGGTCGGTGTCCCTGATACAGGTATAGGTCTGAGCAAAGCAGGACAGACCGCCAAAAGTGATCATGGTCATCAAAAGAGCCGGGGGCAGAATATCTTTTGAGAGGGCAAGGCCGCTGGTGATTTCCAGAACAGGAGAAAGGAAGGCGGCAGGATTTACCGGCAAAATTTTTACAAAGGAAGGAGCCTTTTCAAAAAGCAGGTTACAGACTATGAAAAATATCATGTAGCCGCCCAGCCGCGTAATGGCTGCGCAGGCGGAAGTCACGGAAGCGTCTAAGGCGGAGATGAAAGACTGATTTTCGGATGCGGATATGATTTGATGTTTGGGAGCCAAAACGGCACTCGAAGATGCGGCGGATAAAGGCGCGTATCCGGATTGTTTTGTAGAAACAATCTTTGCATTCAAACGGCTTGCGGCAATAGAAGCCGGTGTATATTCTAATGAAAAATCAGCATTGCGGCAGGCAGTATATCGAAGTACCAGTCCATAGAGCAGGGGGATGCCGAAATAAATAAATATAACAGCATATTTGAGAAAAGAATTTTCGGGATCGTCTGACAGGCTCAGAAGCGGCAGGGCAAAGCTGAGCAGATAAACCGGACCGATATTGTTGCAGAAAGAAAGCAGATACTGCGCCTGAGATTTTGACAACTGTCCGAAGCTGTATTGTTCGGCTATGGTTTTGGCTCCCAAAGGGAAACCGAAGAGAAACCCGAGGAGCATTGTGGTACACATTGTTTTGCTGATCTTATAGATGCGCCCAAGTAGCGGATAGACCGGAGCAGAGATCAGTCGGCTGAAGTCTAATCTGACGATCAGGCCGGAGAGGATCATAAACGGGAACAGAGAGGGTATCATTTTTTCAAACCACAGCTGCAGGGCTAATGCAGCGTAAGAACAGGCTGTGCCCGGGGCGCCGAGAATGGAAGCTGTAAGCAAAAGCAGAAAAAGAAGCTGTATGGCGGGAAAAAGTTTTGATTTTATTTGTGTCATATCAGGAAGGAGAAGGCATCATGGTCTGCAGCTATGAATGGGTAGAAATACCGGTGCCTTGCATACTGTTATTTTAATACAGTATATGGGGAGAAGAAAATTTTATGATGTAATGAGTGTTAGCGAGAAAAGAAACAAATTTTATTTTCCAAATAAATCCGCATGACTGCCGGTTGCGGTAGCGGAAAGAATCAGAGTATCTTCTCTTTTTTTATTAATTTGACATCTTTTTTCATGCGGTTGGTATATACAATTTTATACATCCATTAATCCTCCAGCATAGAAGCAACTGCATCTTCCGCATTCTCGAAAGGTCCATGAAGATTTTTTTGAAATCTACTATCATAAATTGCTTCCTGCAGTGCATGAGGAATGGTCTTATGTTGTATGGAAAACGGAATTCCGTCATTTTCTATAGACGCATTTAAAAAAATGCGGATTGCTGTTGATGTGTCCAATCCAAGACTGGAGAATAATTTATCTGCTTGCTTTTTTAATGTATCATCGATACGGATTTGTAATGTAGCCATATTGCACCTCTAATGATATTATAGTATGATTGTACCATATAAGTAATGTGATGGCAATGTTAATTGATCCAGTCTATTAAACCCCCAGCAGAGCTGGGGCGAACGGAATGAGCGGAAGTGTTGCATAGAGTATTAAAACCTCCTGTGCTAAAATGGTAAAGGTTTCGCAGGCCATTACC